>NSIQ01000001.1 GCA_002737415.1 Alcaligenaceae bacterium
CGATACGAAAGACTCGCCCAAAAATAATATCGGTCACATACAAGTTGCCTTGCGCATCAAAGACCGGGCCCTCCAGGAACGAGTCCATCGCAACGCCACCACGGTTGGCATCCGCCCAGGCCGAACGGACACCCGTGCGTCGGAACTTGCCAGGCATCTCGGTGAATACTTCGGCTGGCACACATTCTGGAGCTTGTCTGAAAAACATATTTTCTCGCTTAATTTATTCCTAACGACATTTTGACAGGTTCTGGCAGAAATTCACTAAAATGCCTACACAGGAGACACCATGCGCCCACTTGATCGAATCGATCTAAAAATTTTAGATGTACTGCAACGCGACGGCCGGATCTCCATGACGGATCTCGCCGAGCGCGTGAACCTCTCAGCCACGCCTTGTTCAGAACGCGTCAGGCGGCTAGAGCGCGAAGGCGTCATCACCGGTTACTACGCGCGGGTCAACCCAGCTGCGCTCGGGAAAAATTTACTTGTTTTCCTAGAGATCAAATTATCCGCCAAGTCGGGCGACGTCTTCGACAAGGTGAAGAAAGAACTTGAATATGTCCCAGAAGTGATGGAGTGCCATCTCGTGTCGGGCGATTTTGACTACTTAATCAAAGCGCGGCTGCCAGAGATGAGTAAATACCGACAGCTCCTGGGCGAAATCCTCAAACGACTTCCTGCTTCGGCAGAGTCCCGTAGCTATGTGGTGATGGAAGAGATTAAAGAGACGCTTTACCTAGCAGTTGACCGGTAACGCATACGCCTGTCTTTAAACCTTGGGCGGCAGAGACCGTATAAAGGACCACAAATCCTCGTTGTTCGATGTCGCAACATTGAAACGAAACCAACTCGAGGGCTGGTCATTCGGACGAAAGTACGAACCAGGGGCGAGCCAAATACCTCGATCCAAGGCGCGCGTCGCCACCGCAATGCTTCGATCGGGCTGAACGGGCAGTTTGGCCCATAAAAAAAGACCCGCCTGAGGTTCAACAAAAATCTCAAGACCCGCTGCCCGCATGCTCTGCGCAACCGTTTGGTGTGCAGTACGCAATTTTTCTGTAATGAAGCGTACGTGCTTGTCGTAGTGCCCTTCGCTCAACACATTGGCCACCACACGTTCGGTCACTTCGGATGACGTCAACCCCACAGCCATTTTGGTTCGGGCCAGATCCGCCAAAACTTCCGTATGCGCGGCCAGGTAACCCACGCGCAACGTGGGCGCAATGGTTTTAGAGAACCCGGAAATGTAGATCACTCTGTGCAAACCCTCCAGAGCCGCTAAGCAGGCCGCCTCGGGCGGCGCAAGTTCGCGATAGATATCATCCTCAATGACCCACAAACCATAACGATCTGTCAACGCGAGCAACCGCTGTGCGTTCGCCTTAGACAATGAGCTCCCTGAGGGATTTTGTAAAACCGTATTGACGAAAATGGCTTTCGGTTGCATCGTTTGCAGCACGTGTTCAAGTTGCTCGAAGTCATAACCATCTTGCGTACGGGCCACGCCAATGACATTGAGTCCGGCGAGCTGGAGGATCTGCAAAAGGTTGCAGTAGCAAGGATCCTCCACAACCACCGTATCGCCAGCTCGCAACACGGTGCGCACCACCAAATCGAGTGCTTGGGTTGCACCTTGAGTCAATAATATGTTGCTCGGCTCGACCGGCACATCAAAGCGTCGTAACGACAACGCAATATGCTCGCGCAGAGTGCCCATCCCATACGGATGGCCATACCCACCAAACCGCGGACCCGGGACGCGGCCCAATGCGCGTAGCGCATGCTGCAGACCACTTTCGTTAATCCACTCACCAGGAATCCAACCGCAACCGGCTTTGCTCGGTACCGAGTGATCTGCAAAGACATCGGACAAAAGCCAGGCGGCGCTTAATGTGGGGGCAGACCAAATGGGAGCGGGGGCTATCACCGAGGAGGTGAAACCCGCAACGCGATACGCGGCGCCTCGACGCGCCACCAAATGCCCCAATTCAACCAAGCGTTGATACGCCTGAGCGACCGTGAACGGGCTGACCGCGTGGCCACGCGCTAGCGTGCGCACCGAAGGCAGCGCGTCGCCCGCACGCAATGTGCGCGCCTCAATCGCACGCGCCACGCCACCTACAATCTGCTCGACTAGACCCAGATTGGACTGCCGATCTAAGACCAACGTTAGTATCATCGCTGTTTACCAGTACAGTTCGAGGCAAATAAGCCCCTATTTTCAATACAGTTTGCCATAATGTACTGTAACTGTACTGGTAAAAACGAAGTTTCACCCGTTAAAGTGGTGCATTAGCTCGACAACGGAGACCTCCCATGAACGCTATTACCGAAAAAATCAGCCTGTCTACAGATGTGGACATGGCCAATTTCTGGATGCCTTTCACTGGCAACAAACAATTCAAGGCCGCGCCACGCATTCTGAAAAGCGCAAAAGGCATGTACTTCACAACGGCTGATGGCCAGAAAGTACTCGATGCAAGTGCCGGGCTCTGGTGCGTGAACGCTGGTCACTGCCGTGACGAAATTACCGAAGCTGTACACAAACAAATGATGGAGCTCGACTACGCGCCTCCATTCCAAATGGGGCACCCACTCGCCTTTGAAGCAGCGAAAAAAATTGCTGAGGTGATGCCTGCGGGTCTTGACCGTATCTTCTTTGCAAACTCGGGCTCCGAGGCCGTCGACACAGCACTCAAAATGGCACTCGCCTACCACCGTGCACGCGGTGAAGGTCAGCGTACGCGTTTGATCGGTCGCGAGCGCGGCTATAGCGGCGTAGGCTTCGGTGGCATCTCGGTTGGCGGCATCCTTGCAAACCGCAAAGCCTACTCAGGCGCACTGATCCCCGGTGTGGATCACATTTCACATACACACAACTTGGCTGAGATGGCCTACAGCAAAGGGCAGCCTGCATGGGGTGCTCACCTTGCCGATGATCTCGAGCGTCTGTGCGCACTGCATGATCCCTCAACGATTGCGGCAGTGATTGTTGAGCCCGTCGCAGGCTCGACCGGCGTACTGGTTCCACCTCAGGGTTACTTGCAACGTCTGCGCGAAATTTGTACCAAGCACGGTATCCTCTTGATATTCGACGAGGTGATCACCGGCTTTGGTCGTTTGGGTAAAGCCACGGCTAGCGAACTGGTAGGAGTCACGCCAGACCTTCTCACCATGGCCAAAGCGATGAACAACGCAGCGATCCCGATGTCTGGTGTCGCAGCAAGTCGTCAAGTCCATGACACGATCGTCAACGGCAGTGCTGGTGGCGCGATTGAATTCTTCCACGGCTATACCTACTCGTCGCATCCAACGGCCGCAGCAGCTTGCTTAGCTACACAAGAAATCTACCGCAAGGAAGGTTTGTTTGCCCGCGCTGCAGGCTTAGCACCCAAGTTCGAAAAAGAAATCCACGCGTTGCGCGGCGAGCCTTTCGTCAAAGATATCCGCAACCTTGGTCTGATGGGTGCTGTAGAGCTGCAGTCACGCGACGGCGCACCAGGTGCACGCGCCTATGACGTGTTCATCAAGTGTATGGAAAAAGGTGTGTTGGCGCGCTTCACCGGCGATAACATGGCTTTCTCGCCGCCACTGATCGTATCGGAAGGCCAGATCGAAGAAATCTTCGCAACGGTCAAAAAAGTTCTGCACGAAGTCGCCTAAACAACCTCGCGTAACACCTGAAGGGGCGCCTTGTGCGCCCTTTTTTTGTGCATACAAAATCTCTCTGACGCGGTACGCCGCTCAGATACAATCCATCACCATTTTTTGATCTGCATTCGCCTCACTGGAATCCTTAACCTCATGAACTACCAACTGCCCTTCCCCTCTGGCCGTCAACCTGTCTTGGCGCGTAACGTTGTCTCGACCTCCCAACCTTTGGCTTCTCAGGCAGGCGCTGCCGCCTTCGCTCGTGGCGGCAATGCCATTGATGCTGCACTGGCTGCTGCGATCACCTTGACTGTAGTCGAGCCAACCATGAACGGTATCGGTGGTGACGCTTTCGCTATCTTGTGGGATGGCAAAGCCTTACACGGACTGAACGCCTCTGGACGCGCCCCTGCCGCCTGGTCGCCCGAGCGTTTCAAGGGCATGGCCGCCATGCCGCATCGCGGCTGGGAATCAGTGACCGTCCCTGGCGTGGTTTCACAATGGGTAGAGCTATCGAGCAAGTTCGGCAAGCTCCCTTTTGAGGACCTCTTCAAGGATGCGATCCGGCACGCGCGCGACGGCTTCCCTGTGAGCCCTGTCATTGCACGCCAATGGAAAGACGCCGCTGCCGAATTACATATGCATCCAGGCTTTGAGGCCTTCATGCCAAATGGTCGTGCGCCCGAAGCCGGAGAGATCTGGCGCTTTCCAGACCAAGCCGACACGCTCGAAGACATCGCGCGCACGAAGGGTGAGTCGTTCTACCGTGGTCGCCTCGCAAAAGCGATCGCGGCATTTGCGAAAGAATGTGGCGCTGCCATGACCGAGGCCGATCTGGCCGCGCACCGCTGCGACTGGGTTGGAACGGTATCTACAAACTATCAGGGCTATGACGTGCATGAGATTCCGCCTAATGGACAGGGACTCACTGCACTGCTCGCACTGAACTTAATTGAGCAGTTGCCCTACGCACAAACTAAACCCGGCTCTGCCGAACGCATGCACCTTGAAGTGGAGTGTATGCGCGCAGCCTTTGCGGATTTGTATGCACACGTAGCAGACCCCGCGTTCATGAAAGTGACTGCAAAAGACTTGCTCAGTAAATCCTATGCAAAAGAACGCGCCAAACTGATCGATCCAAAGAAGGCGGGAACCTATCTGCCTGGTCAACCACCTTCAGGCGGCACGATCTATCTGTGCGCGACAGACACCGAAGGCCGCATGGTGTCCTACATTCAGTCGAACTTCAAAGGTTTCGGTTCGGGCGTGGTTGTACCAAAGACAGGCATCGCACTGCAAAACCGCGGATCGGGATTCGTAACAACCCCGGGTCACCCAAACTTGGTCAGCGGCGGCAAGCGTCCTATGCACACCATCATTCCAGCCTTCCTCATGCGTGATGGCAAACCAAATATGGCCTTTGGCGTGATGGGCGGCAACATGCAAGCCCAAGGACACATGCAAATGGTCTTGCGCTACGTGACTGAAAAACACAACCCCCAAGCGTGCTCTGACTCGCCACGCTGGCGCATCAACGATATCGGCGAGCTCACGGTTGAAGCCGGTGTACATCCCGCTGTTATTGAGAGTTTGCGTGCGATGGGCCACAAGCCAATCGTTGCACCAGCTGATAGCCTTGACTTCGGCAGCGCACAGTTGATCGCACGCTTACCAGGTGACAAAGCGCCTTACGCGTATGTTGCAGGCTCTGACCATCGTCGTGATGGTCAAGCCGTGGGCTACTAGCAGGAGCACTCAGCGGACGCGTCTGACCTTCGCAACTTATGCGATTCGTCCAAAGCGTCCGCTATTGAAATCTTCAATAGCCTGACTAATCTCAGACTTCGTGTTCATGACGAACGGTCCATGCCCAGAGATCGGCTCATCAATCGGCTCACCACATAACAACAACGCGACCGAATCTTCGAGCACCTGTACAGCGATATCTTGCCCCGCATGTTCATACATCAGCATCTGCGCATCCGTCGCAACAGCGCCGTCTTGCGCTTGAACTGCACCATGCAACACAACCAGCCCGGCGCTCCAGCCCGCCGGCACCGGGATCGCGAGCGCTGCGCCTTTTTTCAATTTCAAGTCTACGACCTGCATCGGCGTGAACGTGCGCGCCGGACCCGTTTCACCACCGAACGATCCGGCGATCACACGCGCCGTGCCAGAGCCATCCGCCAGGGCGAGCTCCGGAATCTGTTGGCGCAGAATCGGTTGATATCCTGGTGATGTCATTTTGTCTTGGGCTGGCAAGTTGACCCACAGCTGAATCATTTGCAGCACGCCACCCGCTCGCGCAAATGCCGTAGAGTGGAACTCTTCGTGCAAGATTCCAGCGCCTGCCGTCATCCATTGCACCTCACCCGGACCAATCACCCCACCTTGACCAGTAGAGTCTTTGTGCTCGACTTCGCCCTCATAGACGAATGTCACCGTCTCAAAGCCTCGATGCGGATGTGAGCCCACGCCTTTGCGCTCCGTTGTTGCGGGAAATTGCTTCGGCCCCGCAAAATCCAGCATCAAGAACGGGCTCATCTCCTTACCCAAGTCTTGATAGAAAAATAATGTACGCACCGGAAAGCCGTCTCCGACCCAGTGACCACGATCATTGCCCTGCACGCTCATTAGTTTTTTCATAGGCAGAGATTAACCGATCCCTGCACGCCTGAGAAATACGAACACATGATCGTCAAATACATATTCACTCTGCTCAAGTCCGTTCGAGTGCGGCGCAAACTTCTCAAACAAATGGTAGCTTTTGACGTGTTCCAATTTGAAGTCGATACGCGATGGGCTGTCACTGTAACCTAAGACAAGCACACCACTGCTTTTCATAATCGTCTCGAGACCAGCAAACAAATCTTCGCATTGATCGATGTGATTCACACCAAAGCCAATGACGCCGTTGGCGATAATGACATCAAACTGATCGCGCATGTATTGCTGTGTGAGCTCTGTTGCCGAGCCTATTCGATGGTTATGCACATCACCATAAATCGCCTTACTAGGGTCTTTGTCAATGGTGAAGAACTTTGCACAAAACCGCGACCGATAATGCCAACTACGTTTATCGGTACCGATGAACAAACATTGCGCAGACTCATGGTTCAGCACAGTGTCTAAATATTTAAAAATGTCATGCTCTAAAAATAATCGGTTCTCTGATTTGCGGGGGAACTCAACTCCCCAATTGACCGCTAGTCGCGGCGCAAGCTCAAACAGTAAGGTTTTAATTTTATTTTTTAGCTTTAGCATGTGCGGTCTACTTCGAATTTTCCTACCGATGTCTTTGCGACGGTTGTGATCTTAAACGCCTGTCATCACACATTATTCTACCGTCACACTCTTTGCCAGATTGCGTGGCTTATCAACGTCTGTGCCGCGCGCACATGCTGTGTGATAGGCCAGCAGCTGCAGCGGGATCGTGTGCAGAATAGGGGACAGCAAACCGTAGTTCTCTGGCATACGGATCACGTGCACACCTTCGCTACTCGCGAGCTTCGTATCTGCGTCTGCAAACACGTATAACTCACCGCCGCGCGCGCGTACTTCCTGCATGTTTGATTTCAGCTTCTCAAGCAAGGCGTCGTTGGGGGCAATGGTCACCACCGGCATCAGCTCTGTCACCAACGCTAGGGGCCCATGCTTAAGTTCACCGGCTGGGTAGGCCTCGGCATGGATATAGCTAATTTCTTTTAACTTTAACGCACCCTCAAGTGCGATGGGATAGTGCATCCCACGACCTAAGAATAGGGCGTTCTCTTTCGTCGCAAAACGATCAGCCCATGCCATGATTTGTGTCTCAAGTGCGAGCACGGCGCTGACCGCAGCGGGCAGGTGGCGCAGCGCTTTGACATGAGCCGCCTCTTGGTCTTGGGAGAGCCGGCCGTGCGCGTGCGCCAAGGCCAAGGTCAACATAAACAGTGCCGTCAATTGTGTTGTAAAGGCTTTGGTCGACGCCACGCCAATCTCAACGCCCGCCCGAGTGATGTAAGCTAACTTGCACTCACGCACCATCGCGCTAGTCGATACATTACAAATGGTGAGGGTCTGTTCCATCCCTAAACCTCGCGCATGCTTGAGTGCGGCAAGCGTATCGGCCGTTTCGCCGGACTGCGAGATCGTCACGACCAATGTTTTCGGATGCGACACACTTTCACGATAGCGATACTCACTTGCGATTTCGACCGCCACAGGGATTTTCGCCACCGCCTCAATCCAATACTTCGCCGTTAAGCCCGCGTAGTAGCTGGTGCCGCAAGCAAGAATGAGCACACGATCAATTTCTTGAAAGATCTTTCGCGCAGCAGCACCAAACAACTCGGGGGTGACGGACTCCACGTCCTCCAGCGTATCCCCGACCGCGCGCGGCTGTTCAAAAATTTCCTTTTGCATGTAATGGCGATAGGGGCCAAGCTCCGCCGCACCCGTATGAACATGCACCGTATTAATTTTCCGATCGACTCGCTTGCCCGCCTGATCCATGATCCAGACGTTTCCTAACTGCAGATCTGCGACATCACCATCTTCAAGATAAATAATTTGATCTGTTGTGCCCGCAAGCGCCAATGCATCGGATGCTAAAAAGTTTTCCTCCTTCCCGCGACCGATCACGAGAGGGGACCCTTGGCGAGCCGCTACGATGCGATGCGGCTCGTCGCGACAAAATACGGCGATTGCATACGCGCCATGCAAGCGACGCACGGTTTGCTGTACGGCCTCAAGCAGGTCGCCGTTATACACATGGCGAATCAAGTGCGCGATCACCTCGGTGTCGGTCTGGCTCTCAAAGACAAAGCCGGCTGCCTGCAGCTCGGTGCGCAACGCCTCGTGATTTTCAATAATGCCGTTATGTACCAAGGCAACGCTCGGTTCTTCGGCCCCGAGAGCAGAGAAGTGTGGGTGGGCGTTGCGCGTGACCGGTGCACCGTGCGTCGCCCAGCGGGTGTGAGCAATACCGGTAAAGCCAGAGATATGGTTGCGCGCGATGTCCGCGGCCAGCTCAGCAACCCGGTCTGTGCTGCGCGCACGGCGCAACCCACCGTTATCGTAGACTGCCACCCCACACGAGTCATAACCGCGATACTCGAGCCGCTTAAGGCCTTCAACCAAGATTGGGGTGATATCACGCGAAGCGACCGCAGCAACGATTCCGCACATAAAGCGTCTCCTTAGGATCGTGCTATTGTGCCCATATTTGTTGACTATTTATTTCATAAATGTTAATTTTATGACATAAATAGTCTCATATTAATATTCATGAAATATAATTTCATTTACTCGATCCGATTTGTGATCCCACGCCATTTAGTCACCCACTCATGACGCTCTCCGCCCTAGACGATCTCGATCGACGCATTCTGGATCAGCTTCAACAGGATGCCTCGCTCACGAACCACGCCTTGGCTGAACGGGTGCACGCCTCGCCCCCAACCTGTCTGCGTCGCGTCAAACGACTCAACACGCTCGGCGTGATCGCCAAGCAGGTCGCTATTCTGAATCCAGAAAAGCTTGGTAGCGCGCTCACAGCCATTGTTGAAGTCACCCTCGACGCGCAATCTTCCGAACAACTCCCTTTATTTGAAGCCGCGATGCAAAATGAACGCGCGGTACAGCAATGCTATCGGGTATCGACCGGGCCCGACTTTGTATTGATTATTCAAGTCAAAGATATGCCGGCCTACCACGCATTGGTGCATCGCTCACTCACCGCCCAAGCCAATGTCCGTAACGTTCGTACCTTTTTCTCTGTGTATCGCAGCAAGTTTGAAACGCTCACCACATTAACCTAACCACTTACCAAGCAGGTTAAGCTCTTAATATGAATAAACCACTTCGACTCGCCATTCTTGACGACTACCAAGATCTCGCTCACCGCATTGTTGACTGGAGCCAGATCCCAGGCCTATCGGTTGTCGCCTTCAAAGATCACGTCTACACCGAAGACGACCTGGTTGCTCGACTACAAGGTTTCGATGGTGTGATGCGCATCCGTGAGCGCACAGAATTTCCGCGCTCTGTCTTGACCCGTCTGCCGCAACTCAAGTTCATGCTGGCAACCGGTATGCGCAATGCCCGTTCGCTAGACCTGAAAACTACTGATGAGCTTGGCATCACGGTCTGCACAACAGAGGCCATGCACCAAAGCACAGTTGAGGTCACTTGGGCCCTCATCCTGGGATTGTTTCGCGCGATTCCGCAAGAGACTGCTTCCGTGCGAGCTGGAGGCTGGCAAACAACAGTGGGCGATGGTGTGGCCGGCAAGACCTTGGGCATCATCGGTTTAGGCAACATGGGCATCCCTGTCGCGAAGATCGGACGAATCCTTGGAATGCGCGTGATTGCCTGGAGCCAGAATTTGACGCAAGAGCGCGCCACGCCTCATGATGTGATCTGTGTGACCAAGGACGAACTGATCGAAACTTCGGATGTAATTACGATCCATCATCCGCTCACCGACGCCAGTCTCGGTCTCTTAGGCAAGAATGAGCTCGCACGCATGAAATCCAGCGCCTATCTGGTGAACACGTCTCGCGCGCAGATTGTGGATGAAGAAGCCTTGATCCGGGCGCTCACCGCAAGAAAAATTGGCGGCGCAGCGTTAGATGTCTTTACGTGTGAGCCTCTGCCACAAAACCATCCATTTAGAAACTTGCCTAACGTGATCGCCACCCCGCATATCGGGTTCGTCACGCAAGAAAATATGACTGAGTTTTTTTCTCAGTCCTATAAAAATCTCGTCGCCTACCTTGCTGGCCAACCAATCAATGTGATCAATGCAGCGCATCCCTTTTTGCCAGAGTCACAGGTCGCCAAGCAGATGCACAAAAGTCCTCTGCACTCAAAAAGTTAATGCTTTTAGAAATACGTTCGACGTAACTAAACGATGAAAAACCCACCTACCGCGCGTGCCAAAAAATCAAACTCGACGGAGGCGCTCGAGAATGATTTACCGGGTGGCGAACGGGCCTATCGCTACATCCGACAAGCCCTCGCCAACCAGCAGCTGATGCCCGGCGATCGTCTGCGTGAAGTAGAGCTCGCCAAGATGATCGGCCTGAGTCGCACGCCGATTCGCGAGGCCCTTGCCAGACTGGAGTCTGAGGGCCTTGTCGTACATGACGCTACCCTTGGCATCATGGTTGCAGAGCTTGACTACAGCATGGTGACCGAGCTGTATTTCATGCGCGAAGTTTTAGAAGGGACGGCAGCACGACTTGCTGCGCAACATGCCTCGAGCGTTGAAATCTCCTTGCTTGAAGACATGTGCGAACAGTACGCCAACTCTGTCGGTGACGATGCACAACTGGCCAGTAGCAATCGACAGTTTCACGAGATGCTCTACAACTGCAGTCACAACAGATATCTGATCAAAATACTAAAGACGCTGCACGACACCTTAACCTTGTTAGGCAACACGACGCTTACGGATCCCAAGCGTGTCAAGGACACCATCAAAGAGCATGAGGCGGTTGTAGCGAGTATCCGCAAGCACGATCCAGAGGCTGCAGAAAAAGCGCTCCGCGCACATATTTACGCCTCACAAAAGATGCGTATTCGTCGACTCATATCAAATCAATAAGCGCCTCATGTCTAAGAATATGACTCTGGATTTTGTAGCGTTGCTACGCGCATGGTCTATCACGGATCCTGCGCTGATCCGCATGGCACGCCTGTTACTCATCGATGGGCTCGCGGTTGCGCTGGCCGGCTCAGACCAGCCGGGTCCGCGCCTCGCGGCGGCTCTCGCTCGTCAACAAGGCGGCAAAGAATCCGCTACGGTTATTGGTCAAGGTTTTTCAACCTCACTATCCCAGGCAGCCCAAATCAATGGGCTGTCTATGCATGTGCTTGACTATGAGCCGATGTGGAATCCCCCTAATCATGCGCTCTCGACCATGCTGCCTGGCTTGCTTGCGTTAGCCGAGCAGCGAGAAGCGTTGGGTGAAGGTCCGCAAGGCGCACGACTACTGCATTCCCTACTCAAAGGCGTCGAAGCGCAAGGACGGTTACGTTTATCGTCTGGTCAGATCGAACCGCGCGAGCTTAGCTTGCATCCTCCGGGCGTCGTGGGCCCCTTAGCTTGCGCCCTGGCGTGCGGGGATTTTTTAGCGCTATCTAAGGCACAACAGGTGGCGGCCGTTGGTATCGCGGCATCACGCGCGGGCGGCGTACTCGCTAACGTTGGTTCAATGACCAAGGCACTTCACTGCGCAGATGCCTGTCGCAGCGGACTCGAAGCGGCACTGCTGGCTCAAAGCGGATTTACTGCGGATGCGGATGCGCTGGCTGGCCCACGCGGTTACGGGTATGCCTATTTTGGTGATCGCTTCGATTCCTCACATCTCTTGGCGCCCTTGCTTGTGCCGCGTGTGCTCACGCCTGGCCCCGCATGGAAATTATTTCCCTCGCAATATGCCACGCATTTCGTCATCACGGCTGCGCTGGACTGCCGCGCTGAAATCGCAGACCCCGCCAGCATTAGGCGGGTGGAGATTCTTACTCCGTTAATGCCCTATATCGATCGGCCGACTCCAACCTCCGGACTGGATGGTAAGTTTTCGCTCCAATATTGCGTCGTGGCAGCACTGCTCGATGCTCGGCTTAACCTAGATTCTTTTAGTGATGCACGGCGCTTTGCCGAAGATGCCACGCGCCTATTGTCTGTCACGCAATTGACCCAAACGGCCGAGATTTCTGGGCGCCTTGACGCTATGCATGTTGAGGTTTGCGTCACGCTCGCCGATGGAACCGTTGTTCGCCACCAGTGCGCCGCACCACTTGGAAGTTGGTCGCGTCCTATTTCAGAAAAGGTTGTGGAGGACAAGGCCCACGACTTAATTGACCGACGTATTACGCCAACATTGGCGCATACATTTTGGGCTGAACTCGACGCCCCGCCGCAGACGCTTCGGATCTCGACATTAATGGCGTGCCTTACTGCGGATCAATCACTCGGCTAACGACCGGGTGATAGGCGTCTTGGTCGCCACGCGCGCACGCCAAAGCGTACAAGCGTTGTACATTTCGAGCGCCCGCCGCATCGACTCCTGTCTCTTGCGCAAGTTCTAGCGCATAACGTAAGTCTTTCACGGCATAGTCGACAGAAAATGCTCTC
>NSIQ01000038.1 GCA_002737415.1 Alcaligenaceae bacterium
TATGGCGGTAAAGATAACAAGCAATTGTTTATTACCGAGTCAAAGACCGGCACGATCTTGGTGGCAGATATGCCAGTGCAAGGCCGGACGATGTTTTCGCACATGTAATGGCAACTCACTAAAGATAACTATGCCCAGCTTAAAAGAAAAAATACATACTAAGCGGCCGTTGCTTGGCGGTTTCATTTTTTCGAGCGACTCGAACATCTCTGAGCTGTATGCTGAGGCTGGCTACGATTTTGTGATTATCGATACCGAGCATGCGCTCAATGATCTGCGCATTGTGCAAACGCATGTGCGCGCCTGCGCAGCTTCAGGGATCCATGCTCTCGTCAGGCTCGGCGCGGCAAACTATGCAGATGGTTCGCGTTTGTTGGATGCGGGGGTCGAAGGTTTGATGATTCCGCACCTTGGGCATGATGCGCGCGCCAATGACGTTGTGCAATCAATGAAATACTGGCCTGATGGTGTTAGGGCGACGTGCACTGGGGTGCAGATTGCGGGCTACGGGCAAAGAAATTTTGCCGAGGCGGCTGCACTGTCAAATAAAAGTGTCTTGTCAGTAGGTTTGGTTGAAGATCGAGCGTGTGTCGAGCGCATCGAACAAGTGCTTCAAGAGAATCCAGTGGATTGGATTATGCCGGGCCCTGCGGATTTGGCGTCTTCATATGGTTTGCATGGTCAGTTGACTCATCCCACGATTCAAGAGGCAGTTAGCCGGATCATTGTGGCTGCACAAGCGCGGCAGATTAAGGTGGGTGTCTACGTCAACGAGCTCAGTGAAATCGAAGCCTGGAAAAACCGTCATATCGATTTTTTTGTGCACGCGATTGATTACAAGATTCTAGGCAAGGCCTTGCGCGCTGCTGCTATAGATTTTGGGCAGCGTGTCTTGAACTAACGGTTTGGCACGGCAGTGCACAACGCTTATTGAGGTGAATTCTGATGCAATTTAAAGAAGGTGTGGTTGATTCGTTGTATTACAACGTCTTGGATATGACCCCTGAGTGGGTCGAGCAGCCTGAAACAATTATTTTTCATCATGGCGTCGGTGCAAATACTGAAATCTGGGCTGAGTGGTTACCGGTACTAGCGTTGAATTATCGTATTGCGCGTTTTGATATGCGCGGCTTTGGCCAATCTACGGCCAAGCCTGCTGGTGATCTCACCTTCGCTCAATTAATTAAGGACATTTCGCTGATCGCCGACACGGTTGGCGTTCAGCAGTTTCATTTAGTGGGCGAGTCAATCGGGGGTACGGCTGCGCTAGCGTACTCGCTGCAGCATCYTGACCGGTTGCATTCATTGACTCTGACCAACACGGCGTTTCGCGGTGGCGTGATTCAAAATGTTGTTGAGTGGGATACGTTGCTCAAAGAACAGGGCCCTGCGGCCTGGTCAAAGCGCTTGATGCCGCGGCGGTTTCATGACGATGCCAAGATGTCAGCCGCCAAGCGTTCCTGGTACGAAAAGCAGCAAGGCAATCATCCCATTGAATCAATTATTGTGGCGCGCGATATCTTGGTCGGTGCGGATCTTGGCCCCAGGCTGGGCGAAGTTAAGACGCCCGTATTATTGCTTCACGCCGACGGCAGTCCGTTCATTGCGGTTGACCAGATGGCTGAAATGCACAGTAAGTTACCGAATTCTGAGTTTCATGTATTCAACCATGCGCGCCATGGTTTACCGTTTTCACACGCTACAGAATGTGCGCAGGTCATGTTTGAGTTTCTCGGGCGCCAGTCGTTCTAGTACCATATATGTCAGGACCTTGGGCGCCAGTCTTGCTAGTACCGTCTGCGTTCAGTACCTTGGATGCTAGGCAGTCTATTTCTATTTATTCTGATGATCGTGCGCGTTAGTCGTTCTGACGCTCTGTTTCAGAACCAGTAGATATTTAAGTAGACCAAATTCGGAGAGTATGTTGACGCAGTCAAAAGTTGGTAGCTGGTATTTTGGCTGGAACATCGTCGCAGGCGCCTCGCTGCTTACGCTGTTGACTGTCGGCTTGCGCATGGGGATCGGGCCTTTTTTTTTACCAATTGTCCAAGACCTTGGTTTTAGTCGCAGCTTGCTTGCAGGCATCGTGGCCATCGGGATGTTGTGCTATGGCCTAGCCATGCCTTTGGCCGGCTATTTAGTTGCTAGATTTGGCACCAAGTTTGTGTTGTTGGTGGGCATGACGATCGTGATGCTGTCTTCGATATGGTCAGTCTATGCGCGTACCCCCTGGTCCTTCTTTTTAGCCTTTGGTGTGCTGCTTTCAGTCGGCTTGGCCTTTACGAGCCCGGTTTCGGTGACGCCAATTATTAGTCGCTGGTTTACCCGTCAGCGCGGGATGGCTTTGTTTTTCTTGTCGACGGGGTCGATGGCGGGCATCGCAGTGATGACGCCCGTGCTAACCGTGGCCATCGAAACGTTTGGCTGGCAGACGACGCTCGTTGGTTACTCGGTGATCTTTGCGTTGTTAGCGGTGCCGATTGCACTGTTTGTCATGCGTGAGAAGGCGCCCGCGCAGACAGATGCTTTGCCTAACCAGGCTATGGCAAGCAGCACAACCAACGCCGTGGCTGCAGCAACCGTAGCGATGACTTTGGCACAAGCGGTGCGTACCGTGCCGTTTTGGAAAATCTGCCTAGGTTTATTTACCTGTGGGTTCAGTATGAATTTGCTTGGCACTCATGGCATGCCGATGTTGATGGATCATGGCTTTGATTTGACTACGAGTTCATTTGGTATTGGGTTGATTGGTTTGGTCGCGATCTTTAGCACCTTGGTACTTGGCCGTCTGGCCGATAAACTTCCGCGCCGTTACATTCTCTCAACGATTTACCTGATTCGTGGCCTMGGATTTTTTGCGCTCTTGATTGTGGGCACTCATTACGAGCTGTATGTCGCCGCTGCTATTGGTGGGATTGTGTGGGCGGGCAGTATCGCAATGTCTTCAGCGATTTTGGCCGATTTGTACGGGGTCAGGCTCGTTGGAATCTTGTACGGGTGGACGTATCTTTCGCATCAAGTGGGGGCGATGATTAGCTCGTGGCTAGGCGGCTGGGCCTACGAGGCGTATGGTACGCATTGGGTGGCCTTCGGGTCGGCCGGTCTCTTGTTGGTGCTGGCGGCAGCGTTGTCGTTAACGTTGCCCTCAAAGCTAAAGTGAGTGTAAATGCAAACTTATGACTATGTCATTGTGGGTGCGGGTGCCGCAGGGTGCCTGCTTGCCAACCGTTTAACTGAAGATCCTAGTGTTTCAGTTTGCCTGCTTGAGGCAGGGGCGCCCGATCGTAATCCTTACATCCATATTCCGGCGGGTTTTATCAAGGTGGGTCATGATCCTGCTTACACTTGGGATTTTTTGACTGAACCAGGCCCGGGGATTGATGGTCGCCGGGTGATCACTCGCATGGGTCGCACCTTGGGTGGTTCGAGCTCAATCAATGGATTCAATTACACGCGGGGTGCCGCAAGTGATTATGACCGTTGGGCCGAACTCGGTAACGCTGGGTGGTCGTACGCCGAAGTGTTGCCTTATTTCAAACGCACTGAAAAACGCTTGGCGCCGCATGACCCGCACTTTAGGGGTTCTGAGGGGTTGTTGCCGATAACCAATTGCGATTGGCGCCATCCCTTATGCGATGCATTCATCGAGGCTGCAGCCGGTTTTGGTTTGCCTTCGCATATCGATTACAACGCGGCAAGTCAGAAGGGCGCGGGCTATTACCAGCGCTGGATTCAGAACGGACGTCGCGTCAGTGCTGCCAAAGCGTTTTTAAAGCCGGCACGAGTGCGTGCGCAAGCTCGGCTGGACGTTCGCACACGTGYGCAGGCGACCCGAATTTTGTTTGAAGGTAAGCGCGCGGTGGGTGTGCAATATCAGGCCGCACCCGATGCGCCTGTACAGACCGTGCGGGCAACGCGCGAGGTGATCCTTAGCGCGGGGGCCGCCAATACGCCAAAGTTATTACAGTTGTCAGGCATTGGACCTGCCGCAGTGTTGGGCGAGCTTGGCATCCCAGTGTTTCATACGCTTGAAGGGGTGGGTGAAAACTTTCATGATCACTTTATGGTGCGCTCGGTGGTGCGTGTACAAGGTGTGCAGACCATCAACAGTACCGCACGTGGTGTCAGATTATTGGGCGAAATTGCGAAGTGGGCGCTAGGCAGGCCTAGTGTCTTGTCAATCAGCCCCTCGGTGGCGTTTGGCTTTGCAGGGTCGCGCCCTGAACTGACCGAGCCTGATTTGCAGTTGCATTTTTCACCTGGCAGCTATGCGGCGGGTATTGCAGGCCAGCTCGACCAGTTCGCGGGGATGACGCTGGGTTTTTATCAACAGCGACCATACAGCGTGGGCTATGTTCGCGCGCGCTCAACCAATCCATTCGAGTTGCCGCGCATTCAACCAAACTACCTGACCGACCCACGCGATCAGCAAACGGCGATTGATGGCTTGCGCCTGGCGCGGGCAATGCTGCACAGCCCACCGCTTGCAAAATATGGTCAAAGCGATGATTTTCCGCCTGCCTCTGCGCAAACGGATGCCGAGCTTTTAGCCTGCGCGCGTGAGCGCGGTGGTACTGCGTGGCATTTTATGGGCACCTGCAAAATGGGGCAGACCAGTGACCCGATGGCGGTGGTCGATTCAGAGTTACGGGTGTTAGGCTTAGAAGGCCTGCGGGTGGTTGATGCGTCAGTGATGCCCGCGATGACCTCAGGCAACACCGGCGCACCCACCATGATGATTGCCGAAAAAGCAGCCGACTTTATCAGGGGAAACCCGCGACTGCCTGTGCAACGGCTTTAAACAGCCTGTTGAAACGGTATGATGAATCACAACCATCGTGAACTCGGAGACTCAAAGAGCGCGGAGCCACCTATCTTGGAGCACATTGATGACCACGCCTTTAGCACTGCCGCAGGGCAGCTTTGATTACATCATCATTGGCAGCGGGGCGGCAGGTTCGATCTTAGCGAATCGCTTATCTGAAGATCCATCCGTTTCAGTGTGTGTGCTCGAAGCGGGGCCCGCCGATTGGGATCTCATGCTGCACATGCCAGCGGGTTACATCAAAAAAGTCTTTGATCCGAAGGTGACGTTTCCCTTCTCGACAGAACCGACCGAGCATACAGGGGGTCGACGGGTACCCGTGCCACAGGGTAGAACCTTAGGCGGTTCAACAGCGATTAACGGCTTGGTCTACAACCGAGGCCAAGCTGAAGATTTTGATGACTGGGCCGCGGCCGGTAACGCGGGGTGGAGCTACGCCGACGTCTTACCTTTTTTTAAAAAAACCGAGTCACGCATCGGCGAGGGCGATGACAAGTATCGTGGTCGCTCGGGCTTGATGCCGATTACCAATATTGACTGGATTCACCCCATTAGTGAAGCGTTTATCTCGGGCGCACAAGAACTTGGCATCCCTCGGAATCCCGATTACAACGGTGCGACGCAGGCGGGTGTTGGATATTTTCAGCGCAATATCCATCGCGGCTTTCGCATGAGCACAGCGCGTACATTTTTACGTCCGGCACGTAACCGTTCGAATCTGACAGTATTGACCCACGCACACGCCGCAAAAATTATATTTGACGGCGCGCGCGCGACTGGCATTGAATATGTGCGCGGTGGTAAAGGCGGTGCAGGTCATTCGGTGAGCGCGCGGCGTGAAGTCTTGCTTTGTGCAGGGGCGTTGAATACACCTAAGTTATTACAGTTATCCGGGGTGGGCCCTGCCTGTGTGCTGGCTAGTTTAGGCGTGCCGGTGTTGCGCGATATGCCTGGGGTGGGGCATCACTTAAAAGATCACTTTTCGATTCGTGTAGTGGCTAAAGTACAAGGAATTGTAACGATCAACGAACTGGCGCGGGCGCCGCGCGTGTGGGGTCAGCTTGCACGATGGTTGTTTAAAAAGCCCAGTATCCTAGCGTTAAGCCCGTCGTTGGTTCACTTTTTTTGGCAGTCTCGCCAAGGCTTGAGTCGCCCAGATCTGCAGGGGGTATTTTCGCCGGCGAGCTATCGTGAAGGTTATGTTGGGTTGTTAGATAAATATCCAGGCATGACCTGCGGGGTGTGGCAACATCGCCCCGAGAGCATGGGCTACGTGCACGCAATATCGACTGACCCGTTTGAGGCCCCCGTCATACAACCTAATTACCTCGAACATGAAAATGATCGACGCGTATTGCTCGATGGTATGCGGCTTGCGCGTGAGTTATTGAAAACACAGGCCTTAGCGAAATACTCGGTTGGTGAATCGATGCCGGGCATACAGATTGAGCGCGATGATGAAATGCTAGATTACATTCGGCGCTATGGGGTGTCGTCTTATCACTTGAATGGCACCGCACGCATGGGGCCGAGTTCTGAGCGCGGCAACGTGGTCGATGCTCAATTACGTGTTCATGGCCTTGAAGGGTTGCGTGTGGTGGATGCGTCAATCATGCCCAATATTGTCTCGGCTAATACTTGTGCCTCGACGATGATGATTGCCGAGAAGGCTGCCGAGATGATTCTAAAAAAATAATATGACTGGAGATAAAAGATGAACACAACGCTACCAGAGTTCAAAGTGCTTGCCACCGACATGGGCTTTCCAGAAGGCCCGTTGGCCTTGTCAGATGGTTCAGTCTTGGTAACTGAAATCCGTAATCAACGTATTCAACGTATTTACCCTGATGGTCGCGTCGACATGATTGCCTGCCCAGGTGGCCCCAATGGCTTGGCGCGCGGGCCTGACGGGGCAATCTACATTTGCAACAACGGCGGCAGTTGGTACCTGCCCAACCATTACGCTTCAATGGGCCCCGCGGCCGATTATGAGGGCGGCTCGATTGATCGACTTGATCTGGCAACGGGCGCGGTCAAAAAGCTATACACCCACTGCGGTGAACATAAGCTCTCTGCGCCTAACGATCTCGTATTTGATACCTTAGGCGGAATGTACTTTACTGATTTTGGTAAAAAATACGATCGTACGCGCGCCCATGGTGGTATTTACTATGCATCGATTGATGGCAAGTCGCTCACTGAGGTGGTGTATCCGATTAGTGCGCCCAATGGGATTGGGATGTCGCCTGACGGTAAGGTGATTTATATCGCCGAAACCGAAACTGCGCGGATTTGGGCCTTTGATATCGTTGCCCCGGGCAAGGTGGCCAAACAGCCAGCCCCTTCGCCTCACGGTGGGCGCTTAGTGTACGCATTCACGCACTACGATCGTCTCGATAGCATGGGGATCGATGGTGAAGGCAACATCTGCGTGGCCACCTTGGTAACCGGCACGATTACGGTGGTGACACCCGCTGGTAAGTTTGTGCGCGCAGTGCCGATACCTGATGGTTATGTGACAAACATCTGTTTTGGTGGTGCAGATTTACTGACTGCCTACATTACGGTGTCGTCGACCGGCAAGCTTGTTTCGATGAAATGGGATCGACCCGGTTTGAAATTGAATTTTTCAGTGTAATTGGGCCAAGCACGGGGCCTTGGCGTGCCAAGGCCTGCTTAGAAAATATTCACGAGTTTGGCAAAAATGCTGATGATGGCAATAAACGTGGTGAACTGCATACCGATCAGCCACCTAAATTTGCGATCGACTTTTGGTTTTGTTCGGCTAAGACTTCTAAGATGGTGACGCGTTTTTCCATGTATGTGCTTAAAAGAAACGCGCTAACTTGGCCATAAAGCTAATCATCGCGAGCAAGCTGCCTACTTGAGCACCGATCATCCACATGAATTTTCGATCGACATCCGCACGCAGATCGGCAATCGAGCGATCAAGCCGATCAATCGACTTTTGGTTTTGTTCGGCTAAGACTTCTAAGATTGTGATGCGGTTTTCCATGGGCAAATGATAGAGAGTTTAAGCACGCACGGCAATACGAAAAACCACGTATGAAGGGCCTTTCATTCAACTTTTTCGTAACCAAAATCGTTACAATTTTTGGCGCGATTCGCTGCGCGCCGGTTGCGTTCGCAAAAAGTACTGTCCTGACAGGCGATTTATCGACTATAAATGACGTACCAATAATCATAATAAGTATAGGAGACTGTCATGACTCGTTTTTTTCAATTTTTGAGTTGTTTTGTATTGGCTTGCTCGAGCGCTTTTGCACAACAGGCCACTGAGGCGGACGTGGCGAAAGCGATGGACGCTTTGAACGCCGCGATTGTTTCGGGCGACGCACAAAAGCTCAATGCGATCACGGGTGCTCAGTTAAGTTATGGTCATTCGAATGGGCGTCTGGAAACTAAAGCTGAGTTTGTTTCGGCCTTGGCTGAGCGCCGTTCGGTATTCGTCAAAATCGACATTACGAATCAAAAAATCGCGCTGATGGGTAATACTGCGATTGTTCGCAATCATTTGTCGGGCGATACGAATTCGGGCGGTAAGCCCGCGCATGTTGAACTGGAGATCATGTATGTGTTTCGCTTAGAAGGCGGTGATTGGAAGCTGATCGGACGTCAGGCGTATAAGTTGTAGCAGCGTCTTGCAAAGAGTGAGTGTTGTTTCAAGAAAAATTTTGTACTAGGCTGAGGTGCGGTGAATTTGCAAATTAGAGCTTTCTTTGCCACGCTGTTTTTTATCCTGTTGTGTGCCTGCGCCCGTGCGGATTTTCCGTCGGGATCGGTCACCATCGTGGTGCCCTATAGCGCCAGCGGCGCCACAGATGTGTTGGCTCGTAATCTGGCAAAAGTGTGGTCAGAGCACTGGAAAAAGCCCGTTGTAGTGATGAACCGTACCGGCGCTGACGGTATGATTGGCAGTCAATATGTCAAAGGCCTGCCTGCCGACGGACATACGATTTTGATGCAAGTCAATCAGGCTTTGTTTTGGCCCGTCACCATCCCTTCAGCCGATATTGATTTGCTGCGTGATTTTTATCTTGTGTCGAAGTTACAGCAAAATCCAATGATCTTTGGTGTGTTTACAAGTTCGCCTGATCAAACATTTTCTGGCTTCATTGAGCGTTGCAGGCAAGCGCAGACGCCTTGTTCTTTTGGTGCGGCCACACGTCATGGTGAAATCATGGCGCGAAAAATCATCGAAAAAGCACAATTGCGGCAAGCCGTTGTGATCCCTTACAAGGGCACTGCACCCATGATGATTGACGCGTTGGGCGGACACGTCTCGATGGGAATGCCTTCGTTATCGGTAGCGATGCCGCACATTCGCAGCAATACGTTTCGAGCGCTAGCCATCGGGTCAACCGATCGCCTGAGCACCTTGGCCAACGTGCCGACTTTACTCGAGCAAGATCTAGAGATGACGGCGATGACCTGGTATGGCTTGATGGTGCGCGCAGGTACCCCAAAGGCCTCTACAGATGCAATTGTTCAGGCGATTGAAATAGCGTCTAAAGACCCACAAGTACTGAAGACGATGCACCATGAAGGCGCAACACCTTTATTTAGTACTCCAGAGTCGTTTGCACGTGAGGCAAAAGAAGAATTTGCGTTGGTGACGCCACTATTAAAAAAATATTTGATGGGTGACGAGCCGCCTGCAGCGGTTGCAAAATAATAGAGGCACTATGACGATTCAATTACACACCTTCGATACGCCTAACGGCCGTAAGATATCGGTTGCCCTCGAAGAGATGGGTTTGCCTTACACCGTGCACACGGTTGATATTACGAAAGACGAACAATTCAAGCCTGATTTTTTAAAACTCAGCCCCAACAACAAAATTCCGGCGATCTTGGATACCGAGGGCCCAGGCGCACAACCAGTCAGTGTGTTTGAGTCGGGGGCAATCCTGATCTATTTGGCTGAAAAAACGGGTAAGTTTTTACCGAYCGAACCGCGCGCGCGTATTGCAGTGTTTGAGTGGCTGATGTTTCAAATGGCAGGCTTTGGGCCGATGCCAGGGCAAGTCCATCACTTTTTAGGCTTGTCCAATGAAGACGATAAACGCTATGGCTTAGCCCGTTACATGAAAGAAACTCGGCGCCTGTATGGCGTGATGGATCAGCGCTTAGCTGATCATCCATTTTTTGCTGATGAGCTTTCGATTGCCGACTTTGCGATCTTGGGCTGGGCCTGGCGTCACCAACGCCATCAAGTCGATTTAAATGACTTTCCGAACGTGAAGCGCTGGTACGACACGATGATGGCGCGCCCGGCCGTGCAGCGCGGTTTTGCGGTGGCGCTTAAATAGTAGGTGTGACGTAACCCTCATCAGTTCGAGTTTGTCGTTTAGTAGGATGCTCGAGTGTCTGTCGAGTCTCGCCTTTGAGCCACTGCGCAAATTTCTCGACGCGAGGCCATTGTGCGTGTGCTTTGGGATATACCAAATGATGCGCATGCACTGGTATGCCTTTTTGATCATTGAAAACCGACACGAGGCGACCGCTTGTTAGATCTGCCTCGGCCATTTTGTTGCTATCCAAGGCGATACCCAGGCCTTGCACTGCGGCATCGATTGCCATGTGGGCGCGATCAAAGCTAAGCGCATAGGCTTTGGGAGTTTGCTCGACGCCGTGAGCGGCAAACCACGCTGGCCATTTGACTAAATTTACCGCTGAAAAAATGAGATCGTGTTGTGCAAGATCTTCAGGAGTTTGTATTTGCAGCGTCGCTTTGAGAGACGGGCTGATCATCGGCATCACAACTTCAGTAAAGAGTGTCTCGACGTGTAGGCCCTCCCAACTTGCCGCGCCATAACGAATATCTAGATCCACCTCTTCACGTGAAAAATCAGAGGCATGATGTGAGGCAGAGAGTTGCACCCTAATGTCGGGGTGCAAGGCTCTAAACGCAAGCAATCGGGGCATGAGCCACAGAGAGGCAAAAGACGGGCTTGCATGAATGCGTAGTACCTCAACCTCTGGTGCTAGGCGTGCTTGTTGCGATGCATGGGCCAACAGGCCTAGGGCGCCTTCGATATCGTGGGCGAATCGTTGCCCGACAAGCGTCAGCTTTAAGCCTCGTGGCGAACGGTCAAACAAACGCGCACCGACGAACTCTTCGAGGTTGGCGATTTGATGGCTCACGGCCGAAACCGTGAGGTTCAGTTCCTCGGCAGCTTTACTGATACTGCCTAGACGACTGACGACTTCAAAAGCGAGTACGCCTTTAAATGGAGGCAGGGGCATGGGTATTCCCGAATTTGATTTTTTTTCAACGGGACTTGAATGATAACGGCTTGTTCAAAAATATGTATCAGCCAATACTAGGTGCAGTTTTGACTGCTGTAGTTAAAGATTTTGATCGGTCTGGAGAACTCTGTGTTGCTTAAAAGTAAAGTTGCAGTAATCACGGGCGCGGCCTCGCTTAGAGGCATCGGTAAAGCCACAGCACGTGCGTTTGCCGCGCAAGGAGCTTCGATTGTAATTTTGGATCTGGATTTAGCGGCAGCGCAAGCTGCGGCAGCGGATGTTGGAGCGCAGCATTTGGGCCTGAAATGCGACGTCACCAAGAAGCCTGAGTGCGATGCTGCGACGCAGCAGATACTTGCCGCCTTTGGCCAGATTGATATCTTGGTGAATAACGCCGGCATTACTCAGCCCTTAAAAATTATGGACATCAAACCCGAAAACTATGAGGCGGTCACCGATGTTTCGTTGCGTGGCACCCTTTATATGAGCCAGGCAGTGATCCCGCACATGCGGCAACGTCGCTCGGGGTCGATTGTTTGCTTGTCGTCGGTATCGGCGCAGCGCGGTGGTGGCATTTTTGGCGGGCCTCATTACTCGGCAGCAAAAGGCGGGGTACTCGGTCTGGCCAAAGCAATGGCCCGTGAACTCGGGCCAGATAATATTCGTGTCAATTGCATTACGCCGGGTTTGATCGAAACCGACATCACGGGTGGCATGATGACCGATGCGTTGCGTGTTGAAATTTTGAAAGGTATCCCGTTGAATCGTCTGGGTCAGGCTAGCGACGTCGCCAATGCTGCCTTGTACTTGGCGTCTGATTTATCAAGCTATCTCACAGGGATTGCGCTAGATGTCAATGGCGGCATGTTGATTCACGGTTAAGAGGCGAAAGCGATGAGTGCAGATTTGAATAAATTAAAAGAGCATGCGTACCGTATTCGCCGTTTGGCGCTGCGGATGGGAGAGGTGCAGGGGCAAGGCTACATCGGGCAGGCCCTAGGTATCGCCGATGTGTTGGCTGTTGCCTATGGACATGCCTTGAAATTCAAAATCGGTGAGCCTGAGTGGGAGCAGCGTGATCGTTTTTTGCTCTCGCATGGTCACTATGCGATTGCTTTTTATTCTGCCTTAATCAATGCAGGGATCCTGAGCGAAGACGAGCTTGAAACCTATGGCTGTGACGAGAGCCGCCTACCAATGTCGGGCATGGCGAGCTACACGCCCGCAATGGAGATCTCTGGGGGATCACTTGGACAGGGCTTAGCGATAGGTGTTGGTATGGCACTTGCCTTACGACACAAACGCAATCCCGCCTTTGTTTATAACTCAATGTCGGATGGCGAGCTTGATGAAGGTTCGACTTGGGAAGCGGTCTTGTCTGCGGCTTCTCATAAGCTTGCGAATTTAATTTGCTTAGTCGATATCAATAATCAGCAGGCAGACGGTCACTCCAGTCTGGTGTTACCCTTCGAACCATTAGTCGACAAATGGGCAGCCTTTGGTTGGCACGTGCAGCGCGTGAATGGTAACGATCTGCCCGCGGTCTTACAGGCGTTTGACACGGCGCGGTCATTAGCAGCCCCTCAGCCTAGGGTGATTTTGTTGGATACCAAGATGTGTAAGGGCGTACCGTTTTTAGAGACCCGCGAAAAAAATCATTTTATTCGTGTCGAAGCCAATGAATGGGCTCAAGCGATCGCCGAGTTAGATGCTGGCTATCAAGGAGGTGCTCAATGAGTGCGCCCGTAAACACTGCAGTGACTAAACCCAAACTAACAACCTCTGCCATGATTGCTTCGATCGCTGCTGAAGGGCAGCGGGTACGTTCAGCGCCTTTTGGCAGGGCGCTAGTCGAGCTGGCTGAAAGTCGCCCTGAGATTGTGGGTRTGACAGCAGACTTAGCGAAATACACAGACTTACACATTTTTGCGCAAGCGTATCCCGAGCGATTTTTTCAAATGGGCATGGCCGAGCAGCTTCTAATGGGAGCCGCAGGCGGAATGGCCAAAGAAGGCTTGATCCCGTTTGCGACAACGTATGCGGTCTTCGCCACACGCCGTGCGTATGACTTCATTCATCAAATTATTGCTGAAGAACACTTAAATGTGAAAATTGCCTGCGCCTTACCTGGGTTGACTTCAGGCTATGGTCCTAGCCATCAGGCGACTGAAGATTTGGCAATGATGCGCGCGATTCCAGGCATGACGGTCATTGATCCGTGCGACGCGCTAGACATTGAGCAAATGGTACCCGCGGCAGTTGCGCACGACGGGCCTGTTTATATGCGTCTGCTTCGCGGGCAGGTGCCTTTAGTCTTAGACGAGTACGATTACAAATTTAAACTAGGACAAGCACAGCTCATCCGTGATGGAAGAGACGTCTTGATTATTTCGAGCGGCATCATGACCATGCGAGCCTTAGAGGTGGCGAAAGAGATGGCTGGCGGTGCGGCTGATGTTGCTGTTTTGCACGTGCCGACAATCAAGCCCTTAGATGAGGCGACGATTCTAAAAGAAATTGGTCGAGGTTCACGCTTGGTGATTGTGGCTGAGAATCACTCGAGGGTAGGAGGCTTAGGTGAGGCTATCGCAGCCTGCGTATTGCGCAAGAGAATGTCGCCCAACTATCATCAAATTGCTTTGCCAGACGAGTTTTTGGCTGCAGGGGCTTTGCCGACATTACATGATCGTTACGGCATTTCAACTGCGGCTATTTTGTCTTTTATTAAGAAGTTATTGTAAAGATTWAAAAAAANTATCAAGGTAGGCGAAAGTTCGATCACTATCGAGTCGCCGGCAGCACTTAAAAATAGCTGATTCAAATCCAAACAGAGACAAACCCTGAAGCAAATATTTAGAAAAAAAATCTAGCGGTTCTTGGCTTTTGGGATAACGGAATTCGTCACGTGTCCAATAAGCTTCGTCCAATTAAAACACCTGCAGACATGAAAGGCTTAAAGGTGCGTACGCCGCCCGATCTAGCCACCATCGATATCATAAAAGCGCTAGGTGCAGAGCCTGAGAAAATTAAGTTTTCTGAAGTCTATGTGGCCTTGCAACAGGGTGTCGTGGATGGGCAAGAGAATCCCTTTATGAATATCTATTCCTCCAAACTGTTTGAAGTACAAAAGTACATCTCGTTTACGGCGCATAAGTATGAAATGACACTGTTTGTGATGTCTAAACGCACTTACGATCGGTKGTCGGAGGCCGACAGAACGATTATTCGCGAAGCCGCTGCCGARGCGATCAAACTTAATCGTCAACTGTCGTTTGAGTCGGATCAAAAGTTGGCTGGCGAACTCAAAGCAAAAGGATTGAAATGAATACGGTCGACTTGGCTCCCTTTAATGCAGCCACGCAATCGGTGACTGAGGCTTGGCTGAAGGGACCACAGGGCGCGTTTGTCAAGAAAGTGGTGGACGCTGCGCAAGCGGTTCGGACGGGTAAGTAAGTGGCCAGGAGCGCTTGGAGATGAGTGCGACGCTGCTGAGGGCCTGTGACCGGATTGACGCTTGTATCGCGACGGTGTGCCGTTTTGTCTTGTATGTCACGACGGTGCTCTTATTCGGAATTTTGGCGATCAACGTCTTTTTCTGTTACCTGTCTTCAACTAGTTTGAAGGCGGGCAGCAAGGCGCCAGAACTGATCTTTCCGTGGATGGTGATGGCGGGGGTTGTTCTGGCGGCACAGTACGGCTCGCACATTAGTATTGTGTGGTTTCTTGAAAAGATCCCTCTTAAATATCGGCGTTTGGTGATCATGGGAAGTAGTTTGATTCTTGTGCCCGCATACAGTTCGTTAGCTTTRGCTGCTTTTACTTTGATGCCGATTGTCAGTACTGAGCGAACCCCGGTGTTGGGGGTGCCATCTTCTGTTACCTATTCGTGTTTTCTAGTCGCCTTTTTATTGTTGCTGTTGACTTCAGTGACACAATCGATACGGATGTATCTGACGCAAGGCAGGCATGGCCGTTACATTAGTAGCGGTCAGACGGCTTCTGCCTTTGCTGAGCACTGAGCATTTGCCATGTTATCGATTACTACCTTCATCGCATTTTTGGCGCTTGCCACGCTTGGATTACCCATTGCGCACGCCCTGATCGTCGGTGCGCAACTGGGGCTGATGCCTTCAGAGAGGTTGGGTTCAGAGTTTATTGTTTCGCAACTTGTGACGCAGACGCAAAGTTTTCCTTTTATTGCGATCCCGTTTTTTATGTTGACTGGATCGCTCATGGTTGGGGGCAAGCTTGGCCAGCACTTGATTGATTTACTATCGACATTGATGGGACGCTTTCGCGGTGGCCCCACGCAATTCGGTGTAATGTCGTCGACGATCTTTGGAGGCGTTTCGGGATCGGCGGTTGCGGACGCGTCTGCGATTGGTTTGTTGCTGATTCCATGGCTTAAAAAACTTGGCTATCCCCCTGCTTTTGCGGCGGGTACGATCGCTGCTGCGGCTACCATTGATATTTTGATACCACCCTCGATACCGATGATTATCTATTCATTGGTATCAAACGCTTCGATCGGCGCCTTGTTCGTGGCGGGTATTTTGCCTGGGGTGATTATGTGCATCGGCTTTATGTTCGTGTGCTACGTGCAGGGACGTCGGCGGGGCTTCCCTCGAGACACGCCCCCGTTTGCTTGGGGACGCTTTAGGATTCAACTGCTTTATTCGCTGCCCACGCTTGCCTTGCCAGTACTCATCATTATCTTTTTACGTTTTGGTATTGCCACACCAACCGAGGTCAGCGTGATGTCGACGTTGTCTGCCCTCATTGTGTCCTAGGTGGTATATCGCGATCTGTCGAGGGCGCGACTCAAGCACTCCATTATCGACGCCTGCCTTGCCACCGCAGTGGTGATGTTGATCATCATGGCCTCGAGTGTGATCGGTTAGATCTTGATTTTTGAGCAGCTGCCTGCTGAATTTGTTGCATTTATTCAACGGATACTGGGTGGGCCGCGGATGATTATCTTATCCATGAACGCGATTATGCTCGCAGTCGGGATATTTATTGATTTACCTGCAGCAGTGCTGCTGTTGACGCCAATGTTTGTGCCCTTGGCCGCCGCGATTGGAATGGATACCGTTCACTTAGGGATCATGATGATCATTAACTTGTCGATTGGTTTGTATCAGCCTCCCTTATGAACAACCTTATTTATTACAAGTTCGATTGCGCGGGTCAAAATGGGTAAAGTCGTCATTGAGTTGATCCCATTTTATTTTGTGGCGATTGGTATCTTGATGTTGTTTGCGTTTGTTCCAGCGCTGACGCTGCGAATGTAAACGACGCTTATCGGCCGTAAAGACATTGACCTAGAATACTGAGACCTGAAATTAGCATCACAACTTCCATGAGTTGCATGAAACGGTGTTCAGGTAGCGCTAAGACAATACGTTTTGACAGAATCGATCCGGCCATCACGCATAAGCCAAGCAGTAGGCCTTGAGTGATGGCTAAAGCATCGATTACTCCGAGTTGATGAAAAACAAATATTTTTGCAATAAGCATAAATAAAGAACTAGCCGCTTCGGTGCCGAGATAGGCGCCTTTGACTAAGCCGAAGGCTAGAAAAAAAGGCGTGTTGATGGCGCCGGTCGTGGCCACAATCCCCGTCAAATAGCCGATGACTGCACCGACGACACTCATGTGCCAAAGCGTAATCCTAAAGGCTTGACGTCGCATCCAGCGGCGAATCGGGATCAAGGCGATCAGAAAGACGCCGAGTATGGCTTCAATGAGTGTGCCGTTGAGTAAGACTAACGTATTGGCGCCTAAGGCCACCGCGGGGATCGCGGTGAGGCTATACACGAAACAGATCTTCCAGTTGGTTTCACTCCACCACAAGATCACCCGCGAGAAGTTTGCGATCGTGGCGGTGATGGCAATGATGGACACCGTTTGAACGGGTCCATAAAAATAAACTAGAGCAGGCATGAGGATGATGGTTGTGCCAAAACCAATCACCCCGCCGAGTACACCTGCAATCAGACCTAGGGATCCTAGAACCAAAATACTAAAGACGAGATCCGTCATGAAGCGTGATCAGAGTAGAGTGGGTTGCAAAATGGTCAACGCGGTTGTTCGAGCGTGGGTGCGTTGTCAGTCAAGGTCATGCGACGCATGTCGCGTTTATAGATTTTGTCATCATAAGGGCGTGCGCGATGCATGGTGCAGCGGTTATCCCACATGACGAGATCGAACTGACTCCAAACATGGCTGTAGACAAACTCGCGTCGCGTGGCATCTTCAATTAAGTCTCGAATCAAGACCATACCTTCTGGCCGGGGCATGCCTTGTACGACGCCGATATGAGAGGCCAGATAAATTGACTGGCGCCCTGAGCCTGGGTGTTTGCGTACCAAACGTTGCGGTACCGGGGCATAGTTGAGTTTTTCTTGTTCGTTGAAGGCATCAAAGCCAAGCTGCGCACGTGAATAGATCAAAGAGTGATCGCAGACCAAGGGTGTGATCAATACTTTCGTTTTTTCAGGCAGGCGATCCCATGCGGCGCGCATGTCGGCAAACTCAGTGTTACCGCCTTCAGGCGGAATCACGCGCGCATGCAGCATTGAATATTTGGCTGGCGTCGCTTTAAAGCTGCTATCCGAGTGCCAAAGCGCATTGCCTAAGTTAAACATTCGCCGGCGATCATCTGCTGCCAAAATTGAGCCATCCACATCCAAATTTGAAATATCGTTCATCTGGTTATAGGCAAGTCGCTGCTTGTGCACATCGACCACGGCACGTGTTTCTTCCAGGGGTCCCAAACTACGCGCGAAGGCAACCTGTTGATCGTCGTCTAGTTCTTGTTTGGGGAACACCACCACCGCATAGCGATCCATCGTGCGGTCAATGGTTTGGATTTGTGCTGCGGTCAGCGGTTGCCGCAGGTCGATGCCACTAATCTCGGCGGCAAAGTCGTTACCAATCGGTTTAATTTGCATGGTCGCTGTCTCAGTCGGCAAATTCGGGATTCGCCCATTTTTATGATTCAATATTAACGGCAAAAATCTTGATTGGGGAGCTTAGACCCGATGGTTTTTCGAGCAAAAGGAAAGTCAGACAGGCTGGTGTAGTGAATTCACCCTCTTAACCGATGCCGAGTTGGCTATCGTAGCTCTGCGGTTCTTGGTAGCTTTATAATCAGACCGTGGTGCGCCTGACCTTTGGTGTAAACGCCGCCTACTGCCAAGCCGAACCAATGCCTACCAGCCAATTTTTGACCGTTGCTTTCTATAAATTTGTCGACCTACCTGACTTTGAGCAGCGCCGGCTGCCTCTGCTTGAGCTGTGTGAAAAACGTAATATCAAGGGCCTGATCTTACTCGCGCGCGAGGGGATCAACAGCACGCTCGCCGGAACTGAACCTGATATCCGGGCAGTGTTGGCACATGTGCGGGCAGATCCAGCCTTTGCCGATCTGCAGCACAAAGAGGCGTGGGCAACTCACCCACCGTTTCGCCGGATGAAAATTCGCATCAAAAAAGAGATCGTCACCATGGGGGTGCCAGGCATTAGCCCCACCCACATGGCTGGCACCTACGTGAAGCCCCAAGACTGGAACGCTTTAATCAGTGACCCAGACGTGGTGTTGATTGATACGCGCAACGACTACGAGGTTGAGCTAGGCACCTTCAAAGGGGCTCTAGATCCAAACATCGGCACCTTCTCTGAATTACCCTCTTGGGTCGCTCAGGCCAAGGCGCTTGAAGCGCGCACCGGTAAAAATCCTAAAGTGGCGATGTTTTGCACCGGCGGTATTCGCTGTGAAAAGTCGACCGCACTGATGCGTGCCAAGGGTTTTAATGAGGTCTACCACCTTGAGGGAGGCATTCTTAAATACCTCGAAACCGTCCCCCCTGAGCAAAGTTTGTGGGAGGGAGAGTGCTTTGTCTTTGACGAGCGCGTTTCAGTAGGCCACGGATTGCAGCAGACCTTGCGCCCGCTCTGCCGCTGCTGTCGCCAGCCTTTACCTGATGGCGCAACAGAATCACCGCTTTACGAAGAGGGCGTGAGTTGTCCGCGYTGTATCAATAAAACGACCGAACTACAAAAAAGTGGTGCGCGCGAACGACAGCGTCAATGCGAGCTCGCTAAAAAACGAGAAACCGCTCATGTTGGTGCAAAGCTGCCTACAACTACTCGGGCTTAATCCCAGCGTCTTTTACGATTTTTGCGTATTTGGCCACGGCCTCTTTTTGCAGAGCAGCGAGTTCTTGAGGCCCAGAAGTGACAATGTCAAAACCAAATTTTTTGATTTTGCTTGCCACCTCTGGGTTGGCCAAGGCTCTCAGGAGCTCGGTACTGAGTTTGTTGATGACGGCGGGTGGCGTGCCCGCTCTGGTAAAAAACGCCAGCCACGACCAGTGCCCGTAGTCCTTGAGCCCTGCTGTTTCGGCAACTGCGGCCACGCCGGGTGCCTCGTCGATACGCTGTGGCCCGGTTACTGCGATGGCGCGTAGTTTGCCCGTCGCAACTTGCGCCATGCCTGAGCCTGTTGGCTCGCATACCAGTTGCACCTGATTGCCCATTAAATCGTTAAGCGCCTGCGTTGAAGTTTTGTAGGGCACGAAGGTAATGCTTATCCCAGACATGACTTTAAGCATTTCAATACAAATTCTAGAACTGGCTGTGCCGGCACCATAATTCAATGTTGTTGGATTGGCTTTCGCAAAGGCGATCAATTCTGCCACATTGTTGACGGGTAGGGATGAGGGCACTAACAATACGTTGTACGCATTATCAAGTGCCTTGGCGACAGCAGCAAAATCTTCGATTGGGTCGAAGGGCAGTTTGGCATACAGGCTTGAAATTGCAGCCATTGTTGTGCTTGAACCAAACACCAGCGTATAGCCGTCAGGTGCCGCTCTTGCAGCAGCCTCGACGCCAATCATGCCTTGCGCGCCAGGGCGATTTTCAACAATGACTGCCTGTTTGACCTGTTCGGATAATTTGTCAGCGATCAGGCGCGCAACAACATCGGTAGCGCCGCCAGCGGCCAGTGGCACAATGATACGAAGCGGTCGGACTGGAAAGTCTTGAGCTTGGGCCGACGCGAGGAGGCCGAACATGAAAGACATCATGCCGACAGACAATATTTTTCGTTTCAACATTTTGTATCCTTTTCGTTATTATCGTTGTGTCTAAATGCGAACTAGCTAGGGATCAAGAATCGTCTTTCTATTTGCCGAGCCACCAGAACAATCACGGACACCAAGAAAAGATAGATAAAGGCTGCAAACAGGTACGCCTTAAAAAATTGAAAATTGGTCGATGCAAGCTCTTGCACGCGGGCAAAAAATTCAGTGTATTGAATCAAAAACGCGACCGAACTGTCTTTTAGGTTTCCAATGCATTGGTTAGTGAGTGCGGGGATCGATTGCCTCAATACCTGGGGCAAAATAATAAGTTGAAAAATTTCAAAAGAGCTAAACCCCTGGGCCTTAGCGGCCTGAAGCTCCGCGCTATCTAAGCCATTAAAGGCCGTGTTCAGGTATGCGGCATTATAGGCGGCGATGTTCATTGTGAACCCGATCATTGCCACAGTAAAGGGTGAACACTTAATGCCCCACTGTGGCAGACCGTAGTACATTAAAAACAACAACACGATCAAGGGCATGCCGATAAAAAATGAAATGTAGCCTTTGATCACGGTGCGAACGAGCTTATTTTGATTGATAGACAAATAGAAAATAACAATGCCGAGTAAGAAGCCCGAGAAGCTAGCAAAAACGGCAAGCTTGAGTGTTTGCTCTAGCCCGGTCAGGATCAGTGGTAATTGCTCAAGTAAGTCGCGCTCGAACGCGCCCATCCCAGTCACGATGAGTGACCCTCGCGTCCAAAAAATTCTCTGACTTTTAGGTCAGGATGATTCGTGGCTAAATGGTTAATCGTATCCTCTGCCGTCACAACGCCTTGTTCAAGAAAAATGATTTTTTTTGAAATCTGGCGAGCGAGCAGCAAGTCATGCGTCACACAGAGCATCGTGATATTGTCGCGATGAAGTTGGTTAAATAATTCTGCAACCTCGCGCACCATGACTGGATCCAGAGCTGAAGTGGGTTCGTCAAATACCACGACAGCAGGGTCCATCGCGAGTGCTCGGGCAATCGCAGCGCGCTGCTTTTGACCGCCAGATAGTTGTTCGGGATATTTATGCTGATGCGCGATCATATCGAGGCGCGACAACTCAAAGGCCGCCTTCTCGTTTGCCTCAGCGCGACTCATCTTTTTTAACTTGCGTAAAGCGAGCGTGACGTTATCAACGACCGTCAGATGGCGGTACAGAGCAAACTGTTGAAAAACAAATCCGATGCTTTGTCTAAGTGCTCGTACATCGGTACTGGGGCTTGTAATGTCATTTCCACGAAAACTAATCGTGCCAGACGTGGGCTCTACCAAGCGATTCAAACAACGAAGCAAGGTTGATTTTCCGCACCCTGAGGGACCCATCACGACTTTAAGCTCACCTTCTAATAGGTCAAGATTGACGCCATTTAACACGGTGTTGTCTTCGAATTTTTTTACGAGATTGCGAACTTCGATGAGTGCCATGTTAGGTATGCCCTATGCCAGGCACGCGAAAGCGTTTTTCAATATGTCGCACGCCTCGGATCAAGATCCAGTAGATTCCGAAATAAAGCATTCCGACTGCCAAATACACCTCGATTCCGCGTAGCGTGGTCGCCGTCAGATTCATGGCCTGCTTGGTCATCTCGGAGATACCGACGGTATAGGCGAAAGGAGAATACTTGAGTATCGAAGTGAACTCATTGATCATCCCTGGTACTGCAAAACGTAGCATTTGAGGGACCTCAATGTAGGTAAAAATTTGCAAGCGACTCATACCGCTGGCTTGGGCCGCCAGAACTTCAGCGGCGTTGACCGCTTGCAGTGCACCTCGAAAAACTTCAGACAGGTAGGCGGCGGCGACGAGGCCTAGGCTTAAGGCCATCGCAGCGAGTGAGTTCACTTTTACACCAATACTTGGTAACCCAAAATACACCATAAACAAGAGCACTAAAACTGGGATTCCTCGAAGTACGTAAGTGAAAACATCGAGAACCTTGGCAATATGCTGTGTGCCTAGCTGTCTGAGGCCCGTCATCAACAGCGCGACTAGCAGCGCGGTCGCGCTACAGGTGAGCGTGACGAGTAAAGTGTGCCCGAGCCCTTGTGCTAATTGCTCAAGGATCTCTAGGAAGCTCATATTGAAATTTTTTTAGGCGCTACTTTAACCATTTATCAATAATGGCTTTGACCTTTTCGGGGCCAAGCTCTTTCAGGTATTTATCAAAGTCGTCACGCCGTGTAGAACCTTTGGCAAAGGCAAAGCCTAGCTTGTCAAAGCCTGCAAAGACAGAGGCGCTTTCGACAGGCAATTTAAGCTTAAAGAGGAAGTTCGCAAACACCGGCTCTTCGATAAAGGCCAAATCAAGATTGCCATTTTGTAAGTCGGTCATTGCTTCACTGTATGAAGGATAGAGCTTGACTTGACTGAGAGAGTAGTAGCCCTTTGGTTCGAAYTCGTTCTTAATCAAATCGCTATAGGCCATTCCACGTGGATAGCCGATCGAATATTTTTTGAGTTCAGAGAGATCGGTAATTTTTATGTTGCGAGCCTTTAAACTTACTAAGTGCCACGCATTGTCATAGTAGGGTTGCGAAAAATCCATCGCTTCTTTGCGCTTGTCGGTGATCGAGATACCCGAAAACGCGACGTCGGCTTGCCCACTTGAAACGGCACCTAGCATGCCCTGCCAATCATAAGGGGTGATTTTAAGCGTGCAGCCCCGTGCCTTGCAGTAGCCCTCAAAAATATCCAGATCAACGCCTTGAATTTTTTTGTCTTGTTCAAAAAGCATCGGGGGGGAGGTTGGCGAAACCGCGACCTTGATTTCGTTACCTAATTTGTTGTCAGAGCAGCCAGCAAGAAAAACTAGCGTTAGACACAATGCCTTAAGAAATTGCTGGGAAGACACAATAGAAACACCTTGAAGTGATGGGCTAAGCGAGGATGAGCGATCGCTGATATTAAATCGTATTTTAGGTGATCTTTTGTCCGGCAGCTAGCATCCAGCGCTTCATGACAGTTTGATCGGTGGCATCGACATTGCGCGACAGATCATTGAGTAGCGGCAGCTCGAGTTTGGCCTCGTCGGCCAAGGTTTTGGCTAAATGCAAATCCTTGCTGACGATATTGACGAGCGAGAAAAACGCCTCTTGTGAACGTGCCCACGCCTGGTAGTGTTGGCGCGTCATGGCGCCGTCGAGCGACATAAAGTTTCTGCCGCTGCTGAACTCAAGAATCGGTGCAATTTGTTCGATATTCACGCCATACTTAGCCGCTAGTTCAAAAGCTTCGGCAGCGAGATAAATGTTCGCGATACCCAGCATGTTGTTGATGACTTTGATCACTTCCGCTGCGCCTAGCGCACCACACCGAAAAATTTCGGTCCCCATCGACCGCATGAGAGGCTCGGCTCTGTTTAAGTCTTGCTCATCGCCACTCATCATGATGGTTAGGGTGCCTTGCTCGGCCTTGACTAAACCGCCACTGACCGGAGCATCGATCAAGCGCGCGCGGGTGTTTTTAAGCTGCGCCGCGATTTGTTGTAGTGTCGAGGGCAGGGTGGTGCTCATGATGCAGACCAAAGGTTGGCGCTCGGGAGGTATCGCATCGATAAAACCAGTGGTGCCACAGGTGACCGATACAATCTGCTCATCATTGGCAACCAGCACGATAATGGCATCTGCCAGCGCACAGTCGCGCGGGTCTTGCGTGACGCTCACCCCTTCTTGTTTGAACGCCTTGAGCACGGTGTGATCTTGATCACAGACTGTCAAAGCGAAACCTGCGCGTTTGATGCAGCGCGCCATACGCGAGCCCATATTACCGGCGCCGATTAGCGCTACGGTCGTGATTATCATGACAGGTCTCCAAAATATTTTGTGCTGAGCGATGTCGAGCGGATACCTAACAGATCAGCTTTTTGACTATCTTAAGACAATTGCCAAAATAGTGGCATACTTTTGCTTTAGGCCGCTAGCAGATTTGTCTATTCTGCTCTGTATTCTGCCATTTGGCAGACGCGTTTGGTGCTTGTCGGCCCCTTAATGGGATGTTGATCGACCGTGAATAGCAAAACGAACGCAATTTCTGGGCTGGCGTTCGCAACGCTCTTATTTATTGGGCTGATCATGGGCGCCAATCATGTTGCGGCGCGTATTGCCTTTGACCACGGCTTGAATGTGGCAACCGCAGTCGTAGTGCGCAGCCTTGCGACTGCCGTTGTTGTGAGCCTGATTGTTTATTTTCAAGGCGTACTAATTCGGCTCACGAGTAAACATAAAAAAGTATTGCCTGCGATTGGTCTGCTGGTCACCATTCAAAGTTTAAGTATTTATTCCTCGGTGGCACTGCTGCCAGTGTCTTTGGCTTTGTTGGCGTTTAATACCTATCCGCTCTGGACCGCCTTTTGGTGTCGTGTCATTTATGGCCAGCGCCCTGAGCCACAGGTGCTGCTTGCGATGCCGATTATGCTGATTGGGTTGGCGCTGGCCTTAGATGTTTTTGGCGCTGCGTCGGGCTTAGGTGCCAAAGCCCAGTGGGGCATGATCGGCGTGGGGGTCGCTTTCGCAGTCACTGCAGCAGGAACGTTTGGCCTTGTCTTGGCGCTGACGCAAAACGAAGTGTCGGACCTAGATGGCCGTGTCCGTACGGCGACCACGATGTGGATGGTCGGATTATTGGCGATCATTGGTACGCAGGTGATGGGCGACTTTCAGTGGCCCACCGAGACAGCCGGGTGGTGGGGCTTGGCGTTATTGACGATTTTTTATGGCACTGGTTTTACAGTGATGTTTATTGTCTTGCCGCGCTTAGGAGTTGTCGGCAATTCGTCAATCATGAGCATCGAGCCCATTTTTGCCTTGGTCTTAGGTTGGTTTATTTTGGATCAAAAAATTGCCTTGATACAAATCGTTGGTGCCTGCTTAGTGGTCGGACTTGTGATTAAGCTTGGGTTGAGAAAGCAAGTCAAGTAAACATCGCTTGCCGATAACGGCATGTCGCGTGCAAGTTAGGGGTGATTAATGCAGTCATGCGGCAGTATCCTCTAGTTGGTGGGCGGGCGCATTAGTGGTAATGTTTTTGTGACGGAATCGGTCGAATTACACGACAGCGCAGACATTCACGGCGACATCACCTACGGGCAAATCACCATCGAACCAGGCGCAAAAATTAACGGTCGCATGATTACTCTAGCCAATGCACAGCAGGGCGAGCTAACCACCGAGGGAAAACCTACCTTGGTCAGTTCTGCTTCGAGCCAGGCACTACTAGCACCTGCATCGGATTAACAAATTGTCCGTTGCGCAACACTTCAAAATGAAGATGTGCGCCCGTGGTGCGACCAGTCCGGCCGACCTCGGCAATCTTCTGACCACGCGTAACAGTTTGCCCAGCGGCCACGTTTATTTTGCTGGCGTGGGCGTACTTCGATACGTAGCCCTCAGCATGTTTAATCTCAACCGTGAGCCCATAAGCGCCGTCCCAGCCAGCGCGCAGCACCGTACCGTTACCGGCGGCTAGAATCGAGGTGCCGACTTTGGCCACAAAATCGATCCCTGAATGCTGAGCGACCGTGCCTGTAATTGGGTCAACACGCGGGCCGAAATTACTATTTAAGCCCAACGCCATGGGCAGGGGCGCACCAAGCGGCAGGTGGGTGAGCAACTGGTACCGGGTCGCCCAAAGCTCGTGCAAGCCCAGTGCCGTGGTGTTCAGCGCAGATACTTTAGCAATGGTGGAGTCGAGTTCGTCTTCAAGATAGGCGTTCGAAGCTGACTTAAAAACAACTGGACGCAGAGGGCCGCCACGCCCCGAAGAGTCTGACATTTTATTTTTGATCGGAGCAGGAGCTGCAAGTGTGGCAAAGCGTTCTTTCAGTGAATTCAGCTCGCCAATCTTGCCTGTCATCGCAGTCATCTGCGTATTTAGCGTCTCTAGTTTTTTACGATAAAGCGCGTCGATTTCTTTTTTCTCGCGGCTAAACTGCATGGTGGTTTCTTTGAAATCAACGTGCACCAGCGCAAGCTGGTGTTCATAAGATGCGATTAAATCTTTTTGTCTTTTTTCACGCTGAGCCAATGCAGTCTGTTGAGTTTGATTTAAACGATCAAGTTGTTTGTGATGCAAAGCGTCAGCCTCCGCTAACTCTTTTGCGCGTTTAGCTTCAGCTTCTGCGATTTCTTTTGTACGTTTGTCGAGCGCAGCTTGGTGTTGCTGCGTCACGCGGGTAAGCTGTTGCTGGTGCTGTGCTTGTAAAACGCTTTGTTCATCAGCGGTAATGACATCACCCATGATGCGGGCAAGTTGAGGCTTATACTGTAGTGCAATCCGAAAACCAAAAAAATGAATACTGACCCCCAGCATAATCAGCAGCACGCCTGCCAAGGCCGACCAACGGATCAGGCGCCGACGCGAGATATTGATTTTTTTGACGCTCGAGGTCGAGCCCGAAATCCAAATGAGTTGCACGTAAGGGGGTCTTTGAGCGGAACGGATGCTGAGTATACTCAGTGAAAGAAAAAAATGAACAAAAATCGCTAAATGCTGAAAATTTTTTAGCGTTTGTTTAATGAGTTGCGTAAAGCATGCAGCCGTTGCAGGATTTGACGACTGCTCGTACGCCTATTAGCAAGTTACGGTCGAATTGTTTGACAAACGATTGATTTTTAAAAGGAATCATTATGGTGCGCTTGGCCGACTTACCCGAAAGTGATCGCGAGCATCATCTTGCACGCCTAAAGATCATGCCGCAGTTAGCTGTGCCTGATTTGGTGCGTGGTGTTTCGTTAAGCCAGCGCCGTGTTGCGATCATCACCACAGCGGGCTTACACCTTCGCGGCGAGCGAGCGTATGACGGCCAGGGCTCTGGTATCGACTACCGCGTCATCCCTGTGAACACACCAGAAAAAGACTTGGTCATGAGTCACGTCTCAGTTAATTTTGATCGTTCGGGTTTTCAAGCAGATGTCAATGTGGTGTTCCCGCTTGACCGCTTAAAAGAACTCGCCTCAAACAAGCTTATCGGTTCAGTGGCGAAATTTCATTACTCGTTTATGGGCGCGATTTGGCCCATTACAAAATACGAAGACAAGGTGCGCGCGCTTGCCGCCTTGCTTAAACAAGATCAGGTTGATGCGGTCGTTTTGTCTCCGGTTTGACCGCTTTGCACGTGCGCCGTGAGCGCCGTCGGGCACTACCTAGAGCAAGAAGGCGTTGCAACAGTACAAATTAGCTTGATACGTGAGCACACAGTTGCGCTTAAAGCGCCCCGAGCGCTATGGGTGCCGTTTATGTTGGGCCGCCCGTTTGGCGTGCCCCATGACGCTGCGTTTCAAACGCGCGTCTTAACTGAGGCGCTTGTCTTGCTTGCTCGAACCGACGGGCCGGTACTAGAAGATTTTGCAGACGACGCACCAACAGACAATCTTGGGCAGCCAGCTCAGGGGCTAACGTGCCCAGTCAGTTTTCCAAGTTTCAAAGCAAAGGGTACGCTTGCGACGCGGTTAGCTGACGAGATCAGCCAACTGCAAGCTTGGCACGCGTTGGCGCAACAAGCCCATCAAAAAACTAAACTTGGGATTACGGGTTGCACGCCTGCCGAGTTAGGTGCGTTTTTAAGTTCGTGGTTGAGCGACTCGCCTTCGTTGATTTTGAAGGACCACTCGATGGCACCGTTTCAGGCAGTTAAGTTTGCAAGCGACGAATTAAAGACCTTTTATTATGAGGCCAAGTCGGTACAACCAGGGCAACACTCATCGGCATCTATGCAGCAGTGGTTTTGGTTTGAAACGACTGCGGGTGAGGCATTTTTGACGTTGCGCAAAAAATTTGCTCGAGAGGGTGATCCGGCATTTGCCGGATTGGCCACTTTAAGCATGGTGCCGCGTGCGGTGCTGGCTGAGTTAGGGGAGCCTTAATACTGTTAAGTTGGTTTAACAAGCGCTAAGAAGTGTTCAAAAACCAGACTGAACTGTTGGTTGTCCTCGGCACGCGCAATCATTTGATCGACATCTTTGCCTTCACTTAAAAACCAGGCTCTATTTTTTTCTAAAAACTGGCAAATTTGTTGCTTATCCATTTCAGGATGAGGCTGAATGCCCCAGACGGGGCCGTTGATCCAACGCCAAACTTGGTTTCCACAGTTTTCATTTCTGGCCAGTATCACCATGTCTTCGTGCGACGCATGCACTTCATCGCCGTGCCAGTGAAAGGTGCGCAATGTTTTGGGAAAGTGTTGCATCAATGGGTCGCTAGCGGCCGAGTCCGTCAATTCTATTTCTGAGTAGCCCGTTTCTCGGTTGGGTCGTTTGAATACCTGCTCAGGCCCCACCAGCGCTGAGGCCAAGAGCTGGCTGCCGAAACACAAACCTAGCATCGGAATGTTTTTAGCAGCGAAGGCGCGCAGTACGTCCTGCTCGCGCGCGATCCATGGCTCTTGATCGTAAGCACCCGATACGCTTGGGCCGACGAAGACTCCGCTCGCCTCAAGTGTGTCAGGAAATTCACCTCGATTAGTTTTATAAACCTTGACAGGGAGCTGACTGTTTGACAAGGCAACTTCAAAGCGAGTGTGTGGCTGATCAATATGCCAGTTATCCAGTACAACGAAGGGTTTCATGACAGACCTCTCATCCGTTCGCGCAGTATTTTAGTTTCGACCGGATCAATGTCTCCGTTCGCGCTCAGCGCAACACCGTACTCAGCTCGGGCAATGTCAGCGTTAATCAAATCATCCATGTAGTCCTCTCGAACTGCCTTCTCAGGCCGTAACCAACCGGCACCGATACCGCCCCCGCCTGGTAGACCAAGCAACACGCGCTCGTCAGGCTTTAGGTATTGCCGACCTTTTGGAGAGAGTTTTCGTCCAGCCGAGGTTGTCACAGTACCCGGTGCTCCGTCTCGCCCTCCTGCGCGTCCTTTGGCTGGATGGTTCGTGCGTTCAAACATTGCAGCGATCGAGAAAGCCGCATCATCTTGCGTTCCTAATTCGATTGATTGACCAAGGCCGCCACGAAACTGACCGGCACCACCAGAGCCCTCGCGAAATTCCTTGCGCCAAATGATCAGTGGCGTGGTGCTCTCGACGACTTCGGTAGGAACAGTTCTGACTCCTGAGGGAAAGGCAACCGTTGAGAGCCCATCGATGTTTGGGCGCGCGCCAGTACCACCAGTGTTGAACAAAATTGAATCGAAGTTTCTCGTGACGCGGCCAGTTGCCGCAGATTCTGGATCGACGGCTGAGAGCCCACCTCTAAGCATTGGATTCCACATCGTGCCAGCGCCCTCGGCTGGAACCCGCTCCGGAATGACTTGAGCCAGACAGCCAAACATCAGATCTGGCAGCATCTGTCCTACGGTGTGCCTAGCCGAAACAGGAAACGGTCGTTGGACATTTAAGATTGAACCCTCGGGCGCACTCACGGTAATGGCGGACAAGGAGCCAGCATTACAGGGAACATCGGGCGCGACAATACAATTGATTCCAAAAACGCTATAAGCCGTCGAGAAGTTCAAAACAACGTTGATGCCGTATGGGCTTGCGTCAGAGGTGCCCTCGTAGTCAACGTGCAGATGTCCGTCTTTGATTGTGATGCTAGCCACAAGATCGATTGGGGTGTCGTAGCCATCAATACGTAAGGTGCTTCGATAGGTGCCGGCAGGCAACTCGCGTATGCGCTGATACACGCTTTGTCGCGATTGTTCGATAATATAGGTCGACAGGTCGTCGATGTGGTCGAGACTGAACTCTGTCAACATTTGTGACAGGCGCTTGCCAGCCTCGGCGTTGCATGCGATTTGTGAATGCAGATCGCCCTCCATCTCAATCGGCTGGCGCACATTGGTACGCAAAAGCTCTAACAGGTCTTCGTTGAGTTTGCCTGCTCGCGCCAGCGGCATAATAGGAATGTTAATCCCCTCTTCATAGACTTGACGCGCATCCGGTCCGAATCCACGCCCGCCCATGTCAATAATGTGAATCGTGTTGGCAAACAGCCCAACCACTTGTCCTTGATGAAAGGCAGGCGACACAACCGTCACATCGTGGTAATGACCAACCGAGAGCCAGGGGTCATTGGTAATAAACACATCACCCGGTACCATCGTATTGAGTGGATATTTCGTGACAAAGTGAATAACACTCACAGCCATAGAGTTAACATGGCCTGGCGTACCTGTAGTTGCCTGAGCAACCATATTGCCGGCTCGGTCAAAGAGACCGGCAGAAAGATCGCCTGATTCACGAACAGCTTGACTGAAGGCCGCTCTAATCAAAGTTTGGGCTTGCTCCTCAACGATTCCCAACAGGCGGTTCCACATGATCTGGCGTACGATCGCGTCAAAATCCGAGTGAGTAGCTGTCATGATGAGATCGCCTCGCGTGTAAGTTCGATATCGCCGAACTGATTGAGTTGAGCATTGAAACTAGGGCTGATGACGGTCGAAGTCTCTTGTTCGACAATGATTGCAGGGCCTGCGATCACGAGTCCGTTGGTCAACTCGCTTCGCTCATAAATTCTATGTGCGATGATGCGGCGCGTTCCTGGATCAAACACCTGCCGATGGGATTCAGTTTTGACAGGCTTCGTTGTAGTCATTTGCAAGCTTGTGACTGGGTCAGGCATTGGGTCTGTAGTCACCGTCACCACCCAGCTTGCGACCTCAATGTCGGCCAAGCCGCCCAACGAGCGTCCGTAAACGCGCGTGTATTCTGCTTCGAAGGCAGCGCGCAGTTGTTCACCCGAGTTTGCATCAAACTGTGTATTACCTAGGTCTATTAAAATTTCATGCCCTTGACCGACATACCGCATGTACGCACGACGCAGGGTGTGCAGCGCTGAGCGAGTGGCTCTCGACACAATATCGTACGAGAGGGTTCTCATTTCAGCTAAAGTTTGGTTGATCAACGTATGGTCAAAACTCCCTAGACGTTGGTACTGTGTGCGAACCACCTCAAAGGCGATGGGTGCGCGCAAAAACCCAACGGCCGAGCCAACACCCGCTGACGCTGGAATAATGACGCGCGAGATCCCGAGCTTTTCAGCGACTCTCGCGGCATGTAACGGTGCGCAGCCACCAAAAGCAATCAGTGTGCGCGATGAAACATTCTTACCGCTTTCGATCCCATGAACTCTCGCCGCGTTCGACATGTTTTCGTCGACCATCTCGCTGATACCGAAAGCTGCTGCCTCTGTGGTTAAGTTTAAGGGAGTCGCAATGTGGGTTTGTATAGCAAGATGCGCCGCTTGTGCAGACAAAACGATGTCGCCTCCGGCGAATTTCAAAGGATCAATACGTTGCATGGCTAAGTTTGCATCCGTCACTGTTGCCATCAGACCACCACGCGCATAGCAGGCAGGCCCGGGCTCAGCCGAGGCGCTTTCTGGGCCCACAGCGATTCGACCAAGTTGATCAACGCGTGCGATTGAGCCGCCACCTGCCCCGATTTCGACTAGTTCTACAACTGGGATGCGCAAGGGAAGTCCGCTGCCCTTCTTGAACCGGTATACCCGTGCGACTTCAAAACTACGGCTGGTCTGTGCCACACCATCATCAATGAAACAAAGTTTCGCAGTCGTTCCTCCCATATCAAAAGAGACGACCTCCTTTAGGCCACAGCGTTTTGCAATGATCCCGGCAAAAATGGCGCCGCCCGCTGGGCCTGACTCGACTAAGCGGACCGGAAATGTCTTCGCGGTGTCCACGGTTGTTAAGCCGCCACCTGACAGCATGAGCAGCATCGGACACTGAAAACCCCGTTGCCGTCGCAACGTTTCAAATCGACCGATATAGCGAGCCATCAGTGGCTGTAGATAGGCGTTGGCACAGGCAGTCGAAAAGCGCTCGTACTCTCTGAACTCGGGTGAGACTTCAGAAGAAAGACTAATGCTTAGTTCAGGCAAGGCTTGTGCAAGTAGCTCAGCTGCGATCTGCTCGTGTCGCGGGTTGACGTAACTGTGCAAAAAGCCGATCGCGACCGATTCAATCTTTTCTTGCCTAAGCATGGGGATGAGCCGCCTGATCTCCTCTTGATCGAGTTCGATCAGTGTTTGGCCCTGCGCGTCGATTCTCTCGCGAACGGGGAACCTGTATCTGCGAGGGACTAAAGGCGCTGGCTTAATAAGTTGTACGTCGTACTGATCAGGCCTGCCTTCGGTGCCGATTTCAACGACATCGCGAAACCCTCGTGTCGTGAGCATAGCGGTGCGCGCGCCTTTTCTTTCGATGATCGCGTTGGTGGCCAGCGTCGTGCCGTGAATAATCTCAGTTACTGCAGTGGGCTGCACTCCTGATAGTTTGAGAATTGCCTCCATGGCTTCCATCGCACCTTCTTCGGGGGCGGCTGGCGTAGTTAGTACCTTGGCGGTAAAGCGTTGAGTATCCGTTTCCAGTACGACGTCTGTAAACGTTCCTCCGATATCAAGCCCAATTCGCGCGTGTCCGGCCATTGAGTGTCTCCACGGGTCAAGCCCGATGACTTGAAAATAAAGTGCACCGCCAGCTCACGCACTGCGCGATCTGGCCTGCGTACCTTTTGCGGTTATTTACTCAGTTTGTGTATTACTGAAGCGTCTTAAGCATCGCAGCGCCCTCAGGCCCTGCGCGCTTAGCCCATTCTGCGGTCATCGTGGCTCCTAATTTGTCTAGTTCAAGCTTTAGGGCCGCCGAACCAGGCTCTACCTTCAGACCTTGCTTGGCAAGCATTTGAGTCGTTTCGGCCATGACTTTTTCGCTTAATGCCCAACCCCGCCGCTCGGCCTTTTCTGCTGCCTCAAGTACGGCTTGACGAGTCGCAGCATCCAAAGCTTCTAAAGCCTTCTGATTTACCATGACAATATTTTTATTATTGATGACTTCGACGTTATAGTAAAAGTTCGAAAACTCCCAGGCCTTCGTGTCAACGCCCGTCGGTGCAGACGTCAGCATCGAGGAAACCATACCCGTCGTGAACGCCTGGGGTACCTCGGCTTGTTGGACGGTGACGGGAATCGCACCGATGATTTCAGCCATGCGGGCGGTTACCACGTTATAGGCACGAAACTTGACCCCCTTCAAGTCCGAAAGAGTTTCTATAGGCTTTTTGGTATAGAAACCTTGCGGTGGCCAAGGGACAGAAAATAGTGGTTTTAAACCCTGTTCAGCGAAGCGTCTTTCGATCATCGGTTTTGAGGCTACCCAGAGCGCTTTTGCTTTGGCGTAACCTGGCGCAATCATTGGGATACCATCAACCTCAAAGAAAGGATCTTCATTGCCGTAAGCAGAGAGCAAGATTTCGCCCATCTGTGCCTGCCCCGAGCGAACAGCGCGTTTAATCTCTGGCATCGGGAAAAGTATCTGATTCGCGTGCAGGGAGATCACGAGTTTTCCGCCTGTCGCAGTTTTCACATCTTCGATGAATGTTTTGATATTTTGAGTGTGAAAATTAGTCTCTGGATAAGGCGTTGCCATCATCCATTGTTGTGCCTGCCCACTGTGTGGCAGCATGAGTGCTGCCATTCCGAAGATCGAACCAAGTACGTTACGGCTAAAGCGTTTGGCAGAGGTAAGCATGTCCGTTCCTTCAAGTTGAGTGGGAAAACGATGGCGACCTCCCTGCGGAGAGGTCACTGGGGTGTGGGGCTTCACAATCGACTAACAAAGAAATTAGCATCCGTTTCGGTACATCACTTGTCAGTTTGAGACTAATATTAGTCAGTTTGAGACATCGTCTGTATGCCGACGTTTTTATTGACTGTCCTTTTTTATGTTCTTTATCGCCGAAGTCGATCAACCTATTCGCGTGGCATTTTTATTGGTACCAGGTTTTTCACTGGTACCATTTGTTGCTGCGAGCGAACCGCTGCGGATGGCGAATCGGTTGACTGGTCGAGCAGTTTTCGAAATAGGTTTTTTTTCGCAAACGGATGGCCCAGTCTTAGCTGGCAATGGCATGCAGATCGTTCCAAATGGTCCAATTGAATCACTTTGTACCTACCCAAACGTATTCGTTACTGGTGGATTCGAACCAAGAATTGTGACCTCAAAGTCACTGATTACGTTGTTGAAGGACCTTGCTAAGTACGGGCCGATGGTTGGTGCAATAGGCACCGGGAGTTTTCATCTTGCTCGCGCTAAGCTGCTTGATGGCATGCGGGCGACGGTGCATTGGGAGTACGCCACAAGTTTTGCAGAAGAGTTTTCTAACGTACATGTGACGCGTAGTCTTTACGAGATCGCTTCAAACCGCATGACTTGCAGCGGTGGAATTGCCGCCATGGACATGATGACGCATTTGATTTCAAAACAGGTGAGCGATGCACTCGCGACTGCGATCGCCGACACATTTGTTCATGGACGCGTACGGCAGCCACAGACCTTGCAGCAGGTTTTACTTCCTGTTCTTGCCTCGCGCATCCCAGTCGTTGTTAACGCAGCAATTAATCTCATGCAACGGCAAAGCTCTAACCGAGTTAGTATTGAAAAGCTCGCGCTTGAAGTCGGAGTCTCGCGCAGGCATCTGAACCGTTTGTTTAAACAATACCTAGATCAAACACCGCTGGCCTTCGCGAATGGTTTGCGCCTAGAACGTGCCCGCTCTTTGATCATTCATGGTGATCGTGAGTTAAACGAAGTTGCTGACTCGGTTGGATTTGAGACTCAATCAGCATTCTCGCGTGCTTATCGAAAAAAATTTGGTGAACCGCCTTCTGGTAGCAGACATATTTTGACGGACGAGTCATCTTAGTAATAGGTTACTCAATATTAGGAGAAACAATGAAGCATTATTTGATCGGTCTATTGCTGATTTTGAGTACTGTCGTTGCAACGGCGCAACCGTACCCAACTAAAGCAATCCGTTTGGTCGTGCCGTTCGCCCCGGGCGGGGGCTCGGATACAGTCGGCAGGCTTTTAGCACAGCGTATGTCTGAGTCATTAGGTGTCTCGGTGGTCGTTGAGAATAAACCCGGTGCGGCCGGTGTCGTGGGAACCGAGCTTGTCGCACGTGCCCCAAGCGATGGATACACTTTGTTGCTAGCAGACTCGCCGCACACGTTCAATCACTTGGTGCTGGCCAAAGTGCCTTACGATCCTATCAAAGACTTTGAACCAATAGCGATCGTCGCAAGAACGCCTTTAGTGTTGGCCGTCCCCGTTAAGTTCGAAGCGCAAACGGCTCAAGAATTTATTGCCATCGCAAAGTCTCGACCGAGTCAGCTTGCGATGGGCTCAGGCGGCAATGGTAGCATTGCTCATCTGGCGCAAGAACTCTTCAAGATACAAAGTGCAATTCAAGTTATACATGTGCCCTATAAGGGTAGTGGTCCGGCAATCAATGACGTGGTTGCTGGGCAGATACAATCGATCCTGACCCCGGCACCCGGCGTGATCCCTCAGATTCAGGGAGGCAAGTTACGAGCGCTAGCTGTGACCTCAGAAAAGCGCGCGACCATAATGCCTGAGGTGCCAACCTTTATCGAGCTTGGTTTTGATGAATTAAAAGCTTACAACTGGTACGGAGTATTGGCTCCTGCGCAAACTAGCCCCGCGATCATTACAAAACTTAGCGAAGTTATTCACCAAACGATGCTTTTACCCGAAGTACAACAGCGTTTGCTCGCGCAGTTGCTCGAGCCAATCACCACTAGCCCGCAAGCATTCAAAGAGCTGCTTGCGCGCGATACGCAAACTTGGGCGAAGATCATCAATAGCGCGCAGATTAAACCGGAATAGCTGTGGGCGAACATTTAGGCGGAAGGCTGCCAGCGCCAATACTTGCAGGTATTCGAAGCGATTTTTTAGCGGTTCGCGATTACATCTTTTTAGATATCGCTAGTTGCGCGCCGCTATCAAACTCAGTACAAGCCGCAATCGGCTCGCATATTAGTGATCTCGAGTACGGCTTTGACAAAAGCAAAGCAATGGAGTGGGTCGAGCGTGCCCGCACCCAGTACGCAGAACTCATCAATGCAAACCCTGCTGACATCGCTCTAACGAAAAACGTCTCCGAAGGATTGAACTTGGTTGCGAGCGCAATGGACTGGAGGCGCGGCGACAACGTCGTAGTATGCCCGACCCTTGAGCACCTTAACAATCGATATTTGTGGCACAACTTGGCGCAACAAAAAGGCGTTGAACTTCGCTTGATTTCGTCGAAAGACAACGCCTACCCGCTAGAAGCAATGATTGCAGCAATTGACTCGCGCACTCGATTGGTAACGCTCAGTTCAGTCAGTTATGTTCCGGGATTTTTGACACCCCTTGAGGTGATTGCTGACGTGTGTCGAAAAAGAGATATTTTGCTGCTAATAGACGCGGCTCAATCCGTTGGGCCGCTGCATACTGATGTTCTGGCGATGGGAGCGGGTGCCTTGGCCGTCACGACTCAGAAAGGTTTGTTGGGAGTTTACGGCCTTGGCTTTCTATATGTCGACCCTCGGTGGTCTGCGCGTCTAACCCCGCAGCACGTAGCGCGTTTTGGGGTCGATGAGAACAAAATGGCGCACGTGGGTGTTTCGCAAGAGCCGATCCAATGGCGCGCCGGCGCCCGACGTTTTGATCTTGGCAATCACAATCTGATCGCCGCAATTGCGGCTAGCGAATCACTAAAGTTGCTGCTCAGTGTTGGTACGAAGGCAATCCAAGCCCACACTGTCGGTTTGGCCATTCAATTATCCAGAGGGCTTGAGCGTCTTGGTATGCCAGTTTGCAAGCCTAACACCCAACGCGAGCAGGCGCATGTGGTTGCGCTTGGTTCGGTGTTGCCAACACCAAACGGCGCAGAGTTTAAAACTTTGCTTGCCTTGCACGAGTATCTAACTCAAAACCGCGTGCGATCGTCTTGGCGAAACGGTATATTGAGATTTTCGTTTCACTTGTTTAACTCTGACGAGGATATTGAGGCGGTCTTGAAGCTCGTTCAGAAGTTTATTTAGACAGCAAGACAATAATGATTTGATTGGTTTATTTGGCATGTAACTGTAATTCTGTCGGCAGGTTTCGATAGTGATCAGCCACCGCACCGGGCGTCGTCAGCCATATTTGGTCTCGATAAGACATAATGTGTTGCAAGGCTTTTCGCAGACGGGCCAGTCTAAACGGCTGGCCCATAATGAAAGAATGTAAAGAAATCGCGCACACCAAGGGCGTGTCCACAGAGCGTCGTAGCATTTCTTCAAAATTTTCGACCATCATGTCGCAATATTCTTGCGCCGAATTGTGTCGATAGGCAATCGCTGGTTGATCATTCAGTTCGATTGGATAAGGGACTGACAAAATAGGTTTACCCTTGCTCTTGACCCAGAAGGGTTGTTCATCACAGATGCCCCAGTCGAGCACGTATGAATAATCGGCCTCCACCAGCAAGTCGGTTGTATTCAAGCTTGGGGTCAGGTAAGGGCTTAGCCAACCGTGTGGCCGCTTACCGTCCGCCTTTTGCATCAGCGCGGTCACCTCGTTGATCATGGTGCGTTCAGTCGCTTCATCCATTTCGATTTGGCGTTCGGCGTTTGAGCGTCCATGTGCAATCATTTCGTCACCGCGTGTACGATGGGCTTGTATCAAGTCGGGGCAGTGTGCATAATTCTCGGTGTTGACAATGACGCCGACATTGAGTTTAAGCTCATCAAACAATTCAATCAGACGCCATTCGCCAATACGATTGCCATATTCACGCCACAACCAACTGCGCTGACTCCAGGGTTGAGTTTGGCGATCCAGATCCACACCGCATTGAACGCCATACGGAAAATGCTCGATATTGACAGCAATATAAAGCGCTAGCCGTTTGTTGTCGGGCCAATTAAATTGCGGGCGGGATTTAATGCCTGAATATTGAAAGCGATTGTGCGAAGGGAGCATGGCGTTCTCGATATGGGTTTAACTCAGCCAGAAACCATGCTAGATTGACACGACATACATTGCAAGTGATTACATGGATTTGATGATGGCGATTACGATACCTCCTAAAGCTTATCAATGGCCCAATGATGCCCATTTGGCACTTTCTATCGTGATCAACGTCGAAGAAGGTGCTGAAGCCAATATTCAAGACGGTGATAAGTACCCTGAGCCTGTCGATGAAATGGGCATTGCTTTAAAGCACTCAATCCGTAGTTTGATTAACGAATCTAACTATCAGTATGGTTTGAATCGTGGTGCACCAAGAGTGCTTCGCTTGTTAGATCAGCATCAGATCACCGCGACCTTTACAGCCTGTGCCTTAGCACTTGAGCGTGCGCCCGCGCTGACGCGTCAAATCGTGGCGCTGGGCCACGAAATCACATCCCACGGCTATCGTTGGGCACATCAATTCAACATGACCGAAGATGAAGAGCGCGCCTATATTGTGAAAGCACGTGATTCGATTGCAGCCACGACTGGGCAAACTCCGGCAGGCTGGTTGTCACGTTACCTAACGACGATGAATACGCGACGTCTGTTGATTGAAGAAGGTTTCATGTATCACATGGATGATCTGAGCGATGATCAGCCCTTCTGGGATCATGAGCAAGGCCGCCCGATTGTGGTGATGCCTTACCAGATAGACAACAACGACATGAAGATGTGGGCCGAGCCCTCATACACACCTGATCAATGGCTGAAGTATGCGATTGATAATCTCGATTGGGCCTTGGGTGAAGGCCGGCACTCGGTGAATATGATGTCACTGGGCGTGCATCTGCGCATTATTGGTCGCCCAGGCAGAATCTGGGCGCTTGAAAAGTTTTTAGCGTATGCCAAACAACGCAGTGAAGAGCCGCATGGCCCCTGGATTACAACGCGTAAAGCGATCGCTGAACACTTCGCCAAGCACGTGCCCTTTAGTCTTTGACGCCTTCGCGATCAACATAGAAGCCGTTTTCTGGTGGGTAGTGGGTATTGAGCCATTGAGGGCCACCTTGCGCCACCCATACTGAAGCTGCCAGGCGCGCGACGACGACCAATGCTTGTAGGTCTTCGTCGCGCATCGTATTGCGGGCCTGTGCGGCAACAATAAGTTGACCGATAAACTGCCCTTGCCAGATTAACGGCGCAAACACCGTTGAACCCATCCTAGAAGATTTCAGATACTGTCGAAACGTGCCGTGTTCATCGGTATTTTTRAGGATTTTTTTGGCTTTAGAGGCATAGACTTGACCCGGGTGGCCCCCATCAATGGGGATGCACAGCCGTTCTTGTTCAGGTGGAAAACCAACGTTTCCACAGATCATGTGATAGCGTCGATCAGGGGTGACAAAGAAGGCACCCGCGACAAAATATTGATGCTCGCCCGCTAGCAAGGCGCCAGGCTTCAGATGAGCCGTTCGATCACCAAGCGTAGCAAAACAGCCTTGCATCAGCTCACGCATCGCCAAGGTGGGGCCTTGCGCATCCAGGGCAGCCTGACCACGATCTTCAAGCATACTGAACACTTGATCCGTAAAAGTTTGAGTGGCGGTCATACGAGTTCCTTTAGCGACGATCGATGAGACGGATTGGTTTTTGACGGGCTTCAACACCTGTGAGTGAAGACAGCGCAGTTGGGGCAACCAAGTCAATATTGACTTCGACGCCTAGTTTTCTTTTTAGCAATTCTCGGTACTGCGTGGTCAGTGGCTCAGTAGCGGCCTCAGAGGTTTCGATACTCACAAGAAGATTTTCTCGGCCCGAGCCATCGCGCGTCAAGGTGCAAAGGTATTCGCCACTGAAACCGGGTGAGCCAGCCAAAATCGACGAAAGCGCCTGCGGAAACACGTTAATGCCTCTGAGTTTGACCATGTTGTCGCTGCGGCCCAGAAAACCCTCGATGCGGCGAAAGGGCAGCTTCAGTTTTGAAGGACCAGGCAAGAAACGCGTGACATCGTGCGTGTTGAAACGAATAATTGGAAAAATATCATCCGTAAATAAACAAGTGGCAATTAAATCGCCGGGTGCCTCAGGCGCAACAGGCTTACCGGTATCGACGTCGCAAATCTCGACCCAGTGCGCGTCTTCCATTACATGCAGACCATCGTGATCTGAACCTTCTGCTGCAATGAGCCCAGTATCGCCAACGCCATACCAATCAAATAGTTCGGCACCGCCCCAAGCGTTAGATAACGCGTCACGCGCATCTTTTGAAAGATGTCCGCAGATCATGCGCAAAGGAATATCTCGGCCTGGGACGAGGCCTTGTTCCTGTGCAACTTCGGCAAGGCGCTTGATGTAATCCGCAAAACCAACAATCACAGTTGCACCAAAGTCGCGCATAAACTCGACTTGTTTGATCGATGAAGTCTCGATTCCGGTGCCTGCCGAGACAAACAGTGCATCAGTAAAGTGCAACACTGCTTCACGAATGTAATGACCGCCGTTCACCAGACCGTGTCCATATACAGAGTGCACGACATCGGTTGCACACATCCCCGCCATTAAATAGGCCCGCGCGAGCATGAGGTTTTGCACCTCACGCGTGCGTGGGCTATAAAGTAGCGGTTGCGGTCGACCGGTAGTGCCACTGGTTGATTGCAGCACCATTTGGACGATCTTGCCATCGACTGGGATATCGCGGCCATGGTGATCGCCAAACGGTGGTTTTCGCTCAACCGAGGCCATGATGTCGTGCTTGCCAAAACTTGGYAATTTAGAAAGATCATCGAGCGACTGGATATCCGTTGCGTGGATGCCTGCTTCATCCCATAGTCGTTGATAAAACGGAATTTGCCAGGCGCGCTTGAGTTGTTTGGCAAAAAGCGCCTGTTGCCAGGTGTGCAAGCTTGCAGGGCTCATCCCGACAAACTTGTTTAAAAAGCTTGCRCCGACTGGAAACTCGCTTCTAAGCGACTCAATGTTGATTGCGTCAAAGTAAGAGAGCATTTGTGGCATGCAGGGAACCTTGAAATGATTCAACAACTTTAACCGACGACCAGACTGACGGTTGAGCAGCGCAGTGTTTTTTAGCTGAGTCTTTAATATTAGTGATTACCCCTATATTATTCATCAAGGATAGCAGCAGCGAGCGCGTAATATGGCTCGGATGCTTTTATATCGGTCGAAATCTTAATCACTGGAGGTCGCTATGTCGGTCTTGTCAAACAAATCAAATCCTCATGCCATTAGTCGTCGTCGCTTTACCCAAGCCGCTGCTTTAGGCGCGGGCTCTGTATTGTTTGCGCCAACGATCTTGCGTGCGCAAGGCACTGGCATCATTAAGATCACGAACGTGCAGGGCATTACAGGGCCTTCAGCGGCCTTCGGCATTCGCGTGCGCGATGGGTCCTTGCTTGCCCTGGACGATATCAACAAGCTTGGTTTCAAAGATGCAAGCGGTAAGTCTTATAAATTTGAAATGAGCACTGCAGATATGGCTAATGATCCGCGTCAAGCGGTGACGCTGTTCAGGCAGGCTGCGGGTGATGCCTCGGTGACTGCCGTGATCGGCCCATCAAACTCAGTCGGTTTTATTGCAATGGTGCCGGTTGCAGCACAACTCAAAATGCCAATGGTTGGTGGCGGCTCAGGTGCGCCAGTCAAAGAATGGTCGACGTATGCGTGTCGGGTGAACCCAGTCTCGGCCACAGCCGTACCGGTGGTGCTTAAAAAAGTGGTTCCCAAGCACGGCCTCAAGCGTATCGCTGTGATCTACGATCAAACACAAGATGCGCAGGCGGGCGACGCTGAAATTGTAAAAACAATGGCGGCCTCGCTTGGCTACACCGTGGTTGCCTTTGAGGCCTTCAGAACCGGAGATCAAGATTTCTCAGCGCAGATTTCAAAAATCCGTAGCACGAAGCCTGATGGTATTTATATCGCAGCGACAACGGGTGATGGCGTAAAAGTGGCTTCGCAAGTTGTCGAGGCAAATATCAAATTGCCAATGATGACTGGTTTTGGCGCTTTTCAAGACCCCGTCTATTGGGATGGCACCAAGGGTGATATTAAAGGTGGTTACACCTTCTTGGCGCAAGACTTACAAGCGCCTACCCCACAGCTCAAGAGCTTTCTTGATCGCTACAAGGCACGCTTTACACAATATGAAGCCACTTCGTTTTCGACCTATGGTTACGATGCTGTGTATACGTTATACGAAGCCATCAAAAAGGCAGGTAGCCTTGAGCGTGACAAAATTGCAGCCGCTTTGGCGTCATTAAAAATCATCACGCCACTGGGCACTAACGTAACCTTTAATAATCCACCTGATGGCAACAATAACAGCCCGTCTGTTGTAGTCATCAAGGTCAATGGGCGTGGCACTTACGACGTCGTTGCATAACATGGGGTCATCGATTTTAGGAGTTGAACACCTTACCCGCAGGTTCGGTGGCCTTGTTGCGGTGGATGACATCAGCTTTGATGTCCAAAAAGGTGAAGTGTTGTCGATTGTCGGCCCCAATGGGGCTGGCAAGACTACGGTGTTTAATTTAATTACCGGCATTGATCGGGCCGATGCTGGCTCGGTCATGTTCGATGGCCAAAATGTGACAGGCTTTGCACCACAACGTTTGGCACAGATAGGCATTGGTCGTACGTTTCAAAATATCCGTTTGTTCAAAAACTTGAATGCGCTCGAAAACGTGATGATTGGTCGTGTCGCGCGTACCCGCTCGGGCTTGTTCGATGCGCTGACCTGTTCAGCACTTGATCGTCGCGAGCGCACTGAGATGATTGAGCAGGCAGAGGCGTTGTTAGATTGGGTTGGGGTGGGCGCCAATCGATTTCGGATGCCGTCTGAGTTGCCCTACGGTGATCAACGTCGTGTAGAAATTGCACGTGCGTTAGCCCTTGAGCCCAAGCTTTTAATCTTGGATGAGCCGACCGCGGGGATGGTTGCGCGCGAAGCCCAAGAGGTGATCAAGCTGATTGGTCGTTTGCGTGACGCAGGCGTGACCTTGATGTTGATCGAACACAATATGAACGTGGTGATGTCGACCTCAGATCGCGTCGTTGTCATTAGTTTTGGTCAAAAAATTGCAGAAGGTACGCCTGCAGAAATTCGAGCCGATGAAAGCGTCATCGAGGCCTATCTGGGTGTCGATGAAGATGAGCCGACGGCTGCGACCGCATCATGAGCACACCCTTATTAAGTATTAAAGACCTTGCGGTATCTTATGGTGCTGTTCCTGCGGTCAATGGCGTCTCACTCGAAATCAATACCGGCGAAGTACGTGTGATTTTGGGGGCAAACGGTGCTGGAAAAACGACGATTATCAAAGCGATCCTGGGTTTGCAAAAGGCACGCCAAGGAAGCATCACCTTCAATGGTGATGTCGATTTACTAAAACTTAAACCTCATCAGATTCATGAGCTGGGCATTGCGTGGGTGCCCGAGGCACGGCAGCTCTGGAACACTCTCTCTGTGCTCGACAATCTCAAGCTTGGTGGTTGGTGCGTCAATGACAAGAGTTTAGTTGACCAGCGAATCCAAGAAATGTTTGAGCGGTTTCCGCGCTTAGCCGAACGCCGAGATCAGGTGTCAGGATCGTTATCGGGTGGTGAGCAGCAAATGGTTGCCATTGCGCGTGCGTTGATCTCTGCGCCAAAACTGATTTTGATGGATGAGCCGTCCTTAGGACTAGCACCTTTGGTTGTGCGGGATGTTTTCTTACTTGCTCGCGAGATCAACAAGATGGGGATCTCGGTCTTGATGGTTGAACAAAATGCGCGTGCGGCGCTCAAGGTTGCGAATTGGGCCTATTTGCTTGAAACGGGCCAGATCATTGAAAGTGGCCTCGCTGCTGAGATTGCAGGCAAAGAGTCTGTAAAAGAAGTGTTCTTAGGTGGACACGCTTGAACGACATAGATTGTTGATCCGGAGAAATTGTGGACTTGTTTTTGCAGCAGTTGGCAAATGGCCTCATCATCGGAAGCACCTACGCGGTGGTGGCGCTTGGTTTTGCGCTCGCGTTTACCGTACTTCGCGTGATTAACTTCGCACACCCAGAAATTTTTATGGTGGGTATGTTTGCGGGCTTGGTGGCTGGTGCTCAGTTTCCGGCGGGCGGTTTTATTGGCGCTGTGTTGCTCGGTGCGGTCGGTGCTGCGATCGTTGGGTTTGTACTTGAACGTACCGTCATTCAACCTTTGCGTGGCCGTGATGTGTTGTCGACGTTGATTGGCACGTTGGGTGTCGCGATCATGTTGCAAAATGGCATGGCAATTATTGCTGGGCCTGATCCCGTTGCATATCCAACCCTCTTGCCACGCCAGTCGATCGAGTTAGGCCCGGTCATTTTAACGGTGCGACAACTTGCGAATTTTGGCATATGCGTCTTGCTGCTGGCCTTCGTGAGCTTCTACGTGCGCAAGACCAAGTTGGGGCGCGCGACTCGTGCGATTGCAGAGCGGCCAGATGTCGCGGCAGCCTTTGGCATTAACGTTGGGCTTGTGTGCTCGGTCACCATTGTGATTGCCTCCTTGATGGGTGGGGTCGCGGCTGTTTCGGTTGGCACGCTATACGGTTCTGCTTGGGCATTTGTGGGTTTGCTGTACGGCTTAAAGGCGTTTACCTGCATGTTGGTTGCGGGCAATCGCTATTTTGAAGGGGTCATGGTGGTCGGCCTGGGGATTGGTGTGATTGAGGCACTTGTCACGGGTTATGTCTCTTCAAGCTTAAAAGATGCGGTAGCGTTCTTTGTGTTGATCGGTGTGTTGTATTTTCGGCCGAATGGTCTGTTCGGTTCATACTCACACTAAGGCATAGCGCATGTATAACTTTCTAGAACCTATTTTGATTTTCACACTGCTCAGCGTTATGCAGGTGCTGGGTCTTTACATCATTGCGATGTCAGGTCAATTGTCGATGGCGACCGCTGCGATTGCAGGGGTTGGCGCTTACTTATCCGCAATTTTGACGGTCAAAATGGGGTGGTGGTTTCCGCCGGCCCTATTAATGGCGGGCCTGGCGGGCGCCTTGGTGGGGGCGCTGCTTGCGATCTTAACCTTGAAGATGCGTGATTTTGTCTTAAAACTTACGACGATTGCCTTCGGCGAGGCCTTGTCAGTGTTGGCCTTTAATTGGGAGTACATCGGTGGCGCAAATAGCTTCACCGGTATCGCTGCGAACACCACGATGACCACCTGTGTGGTGGGTACACTCGTTGCACTTTATGTAACCTGGCGCTTTGATGGTTCGCGCTTAGGCTTTGCCGCGCGTGCGATTCGTGATGATCCGGTGGCGGCGACTGCGATGGGGGTTTCGTTGGCGCAGTTGCGTACGATGACTTTCTCGTTAGGTGCGAGCTTGATTGGTGTTGCCGGTGCCATTCAGGCGAATTACGTTTTAGTGGTTAGCCCACATGATCTCGGATTTTTTGTCTCGCTTAACTTTATTATTTTCTTGCTGTTTGGCGGCATACAAACGATGTGGGGCCCGGTACTGGGCGCAATCTTGCTCACGGCTCTGCCTGAAGCGTTGCGCTTTGCTAAAGAATATCGTTTGATTGTGTACGGTTTGATTATCGTGATCGTGATTCTCAAGCGACCACAAGGTCTACTCTCGCGTACACCGACGGGTATTGAGAAGCGGTTGTTTGGTTTCTTAATTCAGCCAGCGCGCGCAACTTCGGCGCCAGCGCACGTCAAGCATCAGTTTTCTGATGAGGAACGCAAGAAGAGCGAGAGCTCTTAAAGCGCCCCTTCAATCAACTTAAGCAGCACCCCAAGGCTTAATCGCGGCCTTCAATTGTGCATAGCCATCCAAATAACGCGGACGCGATTCACCGAAGATTTTGTCAAAGGTTGCAAGCTGCGCGTCTAGCCAGTCAGACAACTGTTTGTTGCCTGGGTTGGCTGCCTTATAAGCCTCGTTGATCAACACAAAGTGAATACGCGGATCATAGGGCTGTTTTTCGCCGCCAACGGTCTCGTCGCCATCAAGCAAGCGCAACAGCATGGCATCGGCTGAGCCTAAGGTCTGCTCATAGATCGGAGCGCCATGTACGCGATACATCACGCTGGTCATGTCTTTACCGTTGGTCATGGTGTAACCCATTTCAACCCACAGTTTTTTCATGTCGACTTTAGCGCCGACGCGATCGATCACGATTTGACCCCAGTCGCGCAAGACATCAGGCGCGTCAGCCATCAAGTCTGTCAGGCGGTCGCCGTCAAGGTCGGTTGCATACACAATGCAAGGGCGTTGACGAATCATGTCATGCAACAGCAAACCGAAGTTTGTGTCTGAGATGTGTTCGTAAATGTCACCGCCCCAGTTTTCCATGCCGGCTTTGAAGTCTTTAGGCAACACGGCAACGATGGCGTCAACGTTGGCACGGTGCTCTTCGTAGGCGTCAACGGTGTACTGGCGCTTAAGTTTGAACTTAGTGCCCTGTAGCAACCAACGCATGATGCCGGCGTTGATGGCATCTTCTTGGGCCTGAGTTGGCTTAGTCGCTACGCGGCCGATTTGCCCAGTTTCGTTCACCATCTTTAAGAACAGGCGCGCTGCATAGGCCATGCGGATACCAGGCGTGTTCATTTCAGAATGAATCACACCGGTGGCGGGGTCAACGTTAAATTTCTTTTTATCTTGCGAGTAGGGCAGGCCTGGCATAAACCGAATGCTAGTGATGCCGCCGTAGGGGCGCACATTGCAATAGACGCCTGCAGCCGTACGCAAAGGTGCATTGGCTGATTTGCCATTCACCACCACTTTTTTGCCGCCTTCGTTCACCATGAAATCGCCGGCCGTTGACCATTTCAGGGCGGTGTAGTCGAGTTTACCGAACCATTCAAGCGACGCCAGTTTGCTGTCATGGCGAAACTGCGCCATCATCGGAACGCCTAAAAAGGGCAGGCCCAAGACGTCAAGCGCCATCAGGGTGCCGTTCAGGGCAAACATATCCGTAAACGCATGCGCAACCGGTTTAACGCCATCTGCGGTGCTACCACCTTCCCAGATGATTGCGTCAGGGCAGTCAGTTGGTTTAACGGCCGAACGCTTGTAAATACCGTCTAGCATTTTAAAGAGGTCGCCGTTTTGCTCTTCTTGAGCGATTTTCAGCAGATCGAGATTGTGTGCCATGAACGCAGAACCTTAGTCGTGGAGGATAAAAATGGTGAAAGGTAAGTAAAAATCCCTAGAAGCGCGATTATCGCACTACTAGGGATGAGTACCAACTCGCCTAAGCGCCGCCTTAAATTCCACCGAGGGAAAAGATATTTTTAACTAGGTGGGGCGGGTTTCGTCAGGCGCTTTCGACTGTCGCTTTCGTTTAGCTCATTTCAAAGCCGGCGTAGCCTTCACTGGCCACTTTGTCGCAGATGCTGCGGTAATGCGCAAAGCCGCCTGCATAAGGCATGAACACCTGCGGTTTACCTGGCACGTTCGCGCCCAAGTACCACGAGTGCTTCACTTTTGGCAGTAGGGTAGCTTTAGCCGCGCGATCGACCTCTTTTTGCCAGGCTTCACTTGCGGCCTCGTTCGTTTCGATAACCGTCAAGCCTTTTGCCTTCATTTCCTGTATGCAGGCGCTAATCCATTCAACGTGCTGCTCGATGGTCGGTGGCATATTGCTCAGGACTGACGGGCTACCGGGGCCGGTAATCGTGAACATATTCGGAAAACCAGGTATCTGCAGGCCCAAGTTCGTGCGGGGCCCGGCACTCCAATAGTCTTTCAGCGTACGCTTATTGCGACCCACAATATCCAGTCGGACCAAAGAGCCTGTCATTGCGTCAAAGCCCGTTGCGAACACGATCACGTCAAGTTCGTATGCTTGCTCGGTTGTTTGAATGCCCGTAGCCGTAATTTTCTCTATGGGTGCCGAGCGCAGGTCTACCAACGCGACGTTGTCGCGGTTGTAGGTCTCAAAGTAGTGATCATCAATTGGTGGCCGCTTACCTGCAAACGGGTGGTCGATGTCAGACAAAATCTCACTGACCTTAGGGTCCTTGACAATACCGCGGATTTTTTCGCGAATAAAGTCAGCAGCAGTTTTATTGGCTGCGTCATCGGTTAATAAATCACGGTACGAAGCCCTGAATTGAAAGCCACCCATCTCCCACTTTTTTTCGTAGGTTTTTTGCCGAACGTCTGCGGGGGTTTCGACTGCCGAAACGTCATCGATATAAAACGCGTGACCGTTGGTGTTCGAGGTCATAATTTTATAGATATCGTCAGAGTGTTCTTTGGCGTACTTTTTAAACTCTGGGGTCAGGGGGTGATGGCGGGCAGGCAAGCTGTAGTTGGCGGTGCGCTGAAACACTGTCAAGTGTTTGGCTTGCGCAGCGATCACAGGAATGGCCTGAATACCGGTTGAACCCGTGCCAATGATGCCCACGCGTTTGCCCGTAAAGTCTACGCCCTCGTGCGGCCATTGCCCTGTGTGATACCAGTCGCCTTTGAAGTCGCCGTGCCCTGCAATTTTTGGCACATTGGCGTTAGACAGGCAGCCAACGGCCGTGATCAAGAAATGGGCGCTGAATTGCTCACCCGTATCTGTTTTGACCAACCAGCGGTTAGTGGATTCGTCAAAGTGCGCCTGGGTCATAGCAGTATTTAGGTTGATATCTGAGCGCAAGTTGAGCTTGTCGGCTACAAAATTCATATATCGCAAAATCTCTGCTTGCTGCGGATAGCGCTCTGACCATTCCCACTCTTGTATGAGTTCTTTTGAGAAGTAATACATGTAGGTGTGGCTTTCAGAGTCGCAGCGCGCGCCTGGGTAACGATTCCAGTACCACGTGCCGCCCACGCCTGCGCCGCGTTCGATTACCTTGGCTGTCATGCCAAGCTTGTCGCGCAGGCTGTGTAGTTGATACATGCCGGCAAAGCCCGAGCCAACAATAATGGCGTCGACGGTTTGAATGGCTGCTGATGTGTTCATGGCTTGTCTATGTAAGTTTTGTGAAAACTTTAAAATAACACACTCGACCAGTTTTAGGGTTCTTGGCAATATTGGATACCCAAAGTCTAGGTTTTAAAAAACTGAATACCCAAAAAATGTCTTGAACTAACATGCGCACGCCGAACACACCGAAAATCGTTGTCCGGTTGACGTAGCGAAAGACCAATTTAACTGTAATTTAGTCAATCAATGGATGCAGGGACAGTCTGGCCCTTGGTAAAAATCCAGCGCGCTTGTCAGTGACCCTCTTTGATCAAGATAATCACTTCAACCTCAACCGTCATGCCGTTGGGCAGGGATCCCATACCGACTGCTGAGCGGGCGTGTTTGCCGCGATCGCCAAGCACCTCAATCAGTACGTCAGAGCAGCCATTGATGACCTTTGGCTGGTCGCCAAAGTCAGGTTCGGCGTTCACCATGCCCAACAGTTTGATGATCGCCTCGACGTGGTCAAGCGAGCCGACTGCCGCGCGAATGGTCGCGAGTATTTGCAGCCCAACACGTCGCGCATCGGCGTAGCCGCGCTCAACCGAACAGTCGCGACCTAGGCGTCCGATGCTAATCTTGCCTGCTTCATCACGCGGGCCTTGGCCCGACAGATATAGCAACTGCCCGGCTCTGCGCCAGGGCAAATAACTTGCGAGAGGAGTAGGGGGCGTGGGCAATTGCAGCCCCAGCTCTTTAAGTTTGGCTTCTGCTGACATACTGGTTTTAACCTCCACCATAAAGATACTTGGGTAGCCACAAGGTCATACCTGGCCACACATACATGATCGCCATGCAAATGATCACGATGAACATATAGGGCATCATGCCGGCAAAAATCTGGTTCAACGTCACATGCGGGGGCGCCACGCCCTTCAGATAAAACGCTGACATCGCCACTGGCGGTGATAAGAATGCCGCTTGCAAGTTCACGAATACAAGCGTGCCCCAAAGAATCGGGTCGATATTGAAGTGTGACAGCATCGGCAAAAAGATTGGCACAAAAATCACAATGATTTCTGTCCACTCAAGCGGCCAGCCCAACACAAAAATCAGCGCTTGTGAAAGCAACATAAATTGCAGTGGCGACAGGTTCATCCCCAGCACCCAGTTTTCGATGATTTGCTGTCCACCCAAAATAGCGAAAACCGCCGAGAACAAAGCCGACCCCACAAACAACCAACACACCATCGAGGTTGTTTTTGTGGTTAAGAACACTGCCTGCTTCATACGTTCAAAGGTGAACGCGCCCGATGACCACGCCAGCAAAAAAGCACCCGCGGCGCCAATGGCCGCTGACTCGGTCGCGGTGGTAATGCCTAGCAAGATGACCGCTAATACCAGGACGGTTAAGAGGCCCAAGGGCATGACGGACTCAACCAAGAGCTTAAGGATTTCAAACTTCTCGTCACCTAACTTACGGTAATAATTGATGAGCAAGAGCAGCGTTAAAAAGCTCGTTAGCCAAAAGTACAGATAGAAGTTATCTGACGGTGGCGAGTACACGTCCGCTTGTCGGCTATCTGCGTTGTCGGGGTCTGCGTCTAATGCAATGAGGCCACCACTGCTGCTGCTCGAAGACCGCGAACTTGAGGTGCTTTCAGCGCCGATTTCGACCAAGACCTCTTCTTGCGCCTTGGCCGGCGCTTGGCTTGTGGGCCCTGGTAGCGGTTTGGCAATTACCAGTACGGCTTGCGCGTTGTCGAACTGGGCTTTGGGGTGAATCACGACATACCACCAGGTGCCAGCAATGAGCACGATCGTCATGATTGCCGGAAACAGCGCCGAAATCAGATTTTTAAGAACACGCCCATACGTGATACGCGCGGCCTCTGGCGCCTGAAGCATGGCTCCCGGAGAAAACGTAGCCTTGAGCGTCGCGAGTAGAAAATTGGGTGAGTAATGATCACGCAAGTAAGCGACTGGCGCCGGGATCGGCACTTTTAACGACTCGGGTGGCAGCTTTGGCGCGATCTTTGGATCAAGCAGTGCCCAGCCGATCACATAGATCAGATACAGCAGGGCCAGAAAAAATCCTGGCAACATTGCAGCAGCATATAGCTTGACGACAGATTGCCCAGCTACCGCGGCGTAAACGATGATCATGACCGAGGGTGGAATCAAAATGCCAAGCGTACCGCCGGCCGTGATGACCCCGCTGGCTAGACGCACATCATAGCCAGCGTTCAGCATAGGCCTGAGCGCGATTACGCCCATCAGCACCACCACCGCACCTACCAGACCGCTTGCGATACCCCAAAACGTGCAAATCACCAAGGTCGCCACCGCCAGCGAGGCAGGCATGCCACGAAAGGCCAACTGAACGCTGTGAAACATCTTGTCGACCAAAGCGCCGCGTTCCATGACGTAGCCCATCAATACAAAGAGTGGAATCGATAAGAGCGTGTCGTTCGTCATCCCCCCATACGTGCGCTGCACCATCAAGGTAAAAATTTTATTATTCGTCCAAACATCGCTGGGGTCATAAAAAGCAAAAAATCCAAACGCCATGCCTAAACCCATCAGGGTAAAAGCGGTCGGAAAACCCAACATAATGACGACAACAATCAGACACAGCATCAAGAGGCCAAGATAAGGATCGCTCATGGCTTTTCTCCTTTCAGGCCGCCAATGCGGTGATGAGCCTCTTCATCAATTGTTTTTGCACGTGCAATCGCCATGCTCTTTGATTCTTCGTCTACATAGATTGACGCTGCGAGCTGTTGCTCAACCACATCAATCTCTTCGGCGTCTTTCAGGCGCTCTGGCCACTCGCCTGTTTTGAGGCAGACCACACAGCGAAGTATCTCAACAAACCCTTGTAAGAGCAAAAAACCCCCAGCGATCGGGATCAGCGACTTAAAGTGATAGACAGGCGGACCGTTTGCTATTTGCGTGGTGTGTTCGCCGATGCGCCATGAGTCTGCTGCGAAGGTGTACCCAGCGTAGCAAAGTGCAGCGACACCCGGCAGAAAAAAAGCCACGTACAGGATCAGATCGAACGTCGCTTGAGTGCGTGGCTTCATTGAGCCATATAAAAAGTCGCCGCGCACGTGGCCATTTTGCGCGAGGGTATAGGCGCCTGACAACATAATGACAGCACCGTAGGACATCACCGATAGTTCACCAATCCATGCGGAGGGCGCGTTCAAGATATAGCGTCTGAATACATCGATGCACACCATCACCATCAGTAAGATGATCAACCAACCCGAGCCCTTGCCAACGAAGGTACTGATTGAATCGACAACCAGCGTTAATTTTTTAAAGTCTTTTTTAGAATTCATAATCTACTTTGTTCTTGCTTGCTACAAAAAAATAATCCGGATGAATKAACACCCGGATTATTTTAGACGACTACGCTACCTTAAGATTTCTTAGCGGCGAAGTAATGGTCGTATGCCATTTTGTAGTCGACGTTAGTGAAGTTCTGCCACCGGCCTGCACGGCGGGCAAACTCACGTTGTGACTCAAGTACAGCTTTGAAGTCTGCATTTTCAGCCGATTTCTTGGCAATGATCACATCCCAAGCCTTGAGTTGGTCTTCAAGAACCGACTTAGGCGTTTGATAGAAACGCACCTTGTCTTCAGTTTGTAATTTGATAAAGTCGGTTGAATAGCGATCGACGGCTTTCCATGACATTTCGGCCGAGCAGGCTTCAGTTGTGACGGTGATGATCGACTTAAGATCAGCGGGCAGTGCATCAAATTTCTTTTTGTTGAACAAGATTTCAAATTGCTCTGCGCTTTGGTGAAAACTTTGCAGCATGCAGACTTTTGATACGTCAGCAAAGCCAAGAAGACGATCTGAGGTCGCATTATTGAACTCAGCGGCATCCAGAACGCCGCGATCCATTGCCGGCACAATATCCGCACCGCCTAAAGCTTGAACAGATGCGCCCATTGCGTTAAAGATTTCAATCGACAGGCCAACGGTACGGAACTTGAGCCCCTTAAAGTCTTCAGTCTTGGTAATTGGCTTTTTAAACCAGCCAAGTGGTTGAGTCGGCATTGGCCCTGAAACAAATGACACAACATCCATTTTTAGACCGGCATAGATTTTTTCAAGCAGCTGCTTGCCGCCGCCATACTGATGCCAAGAGAGCACCATATTGGGATCCATGCCAAAGGCAGGTCCAGAGCCCCAAAGTGCCAGAGCTGCGCTTTTGCCGTAGTGATAGGCCAACACGCCATGACCACCATCGAGCGTACCGGTTGATACCGCATCAAGTAGACCGAAGGCGCCGACGACTGAGCCGCTAGGCAGCACGTCGATTTTGAGGCGGCCGCCAGACATTGAGTTCACTTTGCTCGCGTAGTCTTGCGCGTACTCATGAAAAATATCTTTTGCAGGCCATGTTGATTGAAAGCGAAAGTTGATCGTTTGCGCATTGGATACCATTGGGAAACCCAAGGTAGCTATGCCTGCGCCGGCTGCAGTGGCGCCGGTTAGAAATTTACGGCGAGCTTTTACCGCATTGACTGTTGGCTTGATTTCACTCATGAAGGTCTCCTCACTGGAATAAATGAACCGATGGCATCTAAAAATATGACTGCAGAGTATAAGTCTTTGCGTGACCGAATGACCTAGGGTTATTCCCTAACATCAGAAAGCCTAAAGGGGGCTGTTTGTCAGGTTGGTGTAATTTATGGGGCCCTGTTAGGTCACGCGCTGAGTGCGCTAAGCCCCATTAGTACCGGCGCAAGCCCTGCATATGGGCCGGTTTGAATCACGACCTCGACGACCTCTGTTTGAGTGAGGCCGCAATTCAGTCCCGCCTTTGAAAACTTGGTGACGAGACTTGAAAAGGTTAAGGCGGTAAATGAGGCGATCGCACAGATGGCTCGTTCGCGCATGTCCATGCCTGGTCGTTTCCACAACTCGCCATAGCAAAACTGCACGACGTCTGGGTAAAAGGCTGAGGCGATCGTGTTTTCAGGGTTGGCGTAATCAACATGTCGACGCTCGGCGTGAAGGGTCGTCATGACCTCTTGACCACGCTCAGAGACGAGTGCTAGGGGATCGTCGCGACTTGCGGCGACTGGCAGCGATACGCCACGCGCGTCAAAGACGCGTTGTGACAGTGTCAAGCAGTCTTTCGTCGTAGTAGAAAATCCGGCATAGATGCCACATTGCATAAATATTTCGTTAATGGTTTGAGCGCTTATGCCAGCATCCAGCGCCGCGTCGATATAGTGCTCTAACGAAGAAAAGCGCCGGCCAACACAGAGCGCTGAAAGTGTGGCAATCATTCGCGATGCTAAGTCGAGCCCSGGCCGTGCCCAGACCCGACCGAAGACAAACTCTTGCTCAAATTGATCAAACGCTGCATGACCACTTTCCGGTGGGGTATCTCCGAAAAGTTCGCGTTGCTTGCTTCGCCCAAGGGCGCGTAGTTCGAGTCGATCGTTCATGTGCATTTTCCGGTGTGGCTGAGCGATGTTGCTTTCAAGGGGTGATGAAAAGCAGGCGTTTGCTTGAGGGCTCACTCTCCGTTGGCCGATTACGGGTTTTGAAGATCTTTTAATACCAATTCTATTTATTCGGGCTTCACGCCTGCTTCACTGATCTTTTTTGCCCACCGTTTCTGATCGTCTCGCATGTATTGCGCAAACGCCTCGGGGGTTTTGACGAGCATCCCCACCCACGTTGTCATTTCAAAATCTGCGATACCTGCTTGTGCCATGGTGGGCACGTCTTCAAGCCCGACGATTCGCTCGAGCGCTGTCACGGCCAAGGCCTTCAGACGCTGTTTACCTAAGTGTGCCTTTGACGTTGTCACGTCGTTAAACATAAATTTAATTTGTCCCCCGATTAAATCGGTAACTGCCTGAGGGCTGCTTTTGTAAGGGACTCCGGTCGCGCCCGCGTTGATCTGCTTTAAAAACGTCGCGCCCGCGATCTGGCCCACCGTGGCACCCCAGCCATATGACGCGCTGTCTGGATGTGCTTTTAGCCAGGCGCTGAGTTCTTGAACGTTTTTTACGGGCAAGGCGTCGCCGACTAAAAGCGTGTAGTAGGCCTCCATGACGCCCCCAACGTGTGCGAAATCACGTTCGGTGTCGTAGGGTAAAGTTTTAAATAGACGTGGGTTGAGCGAGTGAATTGAGGCAGAGGTCACAAAAACCGTGTAACCATCGGGTGCCGAGCGTGCGACCGCCTCGGCGCCGATAAATCCATTGGCCCCTGCGCGGTTCTCAACCGTGACGGGTTGACCCAGATACGTTTGCATTTGTTGGGCGACAACGCGCGCGACGGTGTCTGTACCGCTACCGGGGCCGAAGGGCACCACCATTTTGATAGGTCGGGTAGGGAAAGACTCAGTCGTTTGCGCGAGTGACGGGTTGACCAGGGTTAAGACCAAGAACGTCATGACGCGCAGCATCATTGGAAAAAAGTTCACGTTTGTCTCCGCGCAGTGTGGCCGACAGCCGCAATAAAGGTTTATTGGGTGGCGTGCTCAGATGTCGTTATTTTTGTTTTACCATCTAGTCGAGGTAAAAAGCCAATCGTTCGTGTTCGAGGTGTCGTAATGCATACACATGATTTGTCTGACTGGATCCATAGCCATACCTTTGATCAAGGTAGCCGCGCCGCTGAGCGAGGGACACGCTGGGTGATGTGGATTACTGCTGCCATGATGGTCTTCGAAATCGTTGCGGGGTGGTGGTTCAACTCGATGGCTTTGTTGGCTGATGGGTGGCATATGAGCTCGCACGCCGTCGCGCTGGGCTTAAGCGCTTTTGCCTTTGCGGCTGCTCGCAAATATGCACTCGACCCGCGCTTTGCGTTTGGCACCTGGAAAATCGAGGTATTGGCAGGCTTTGCAAGCGCACTCTTTTTGGTCGGTGTCGCGGTGTGGATGGTGGTTGGCTCGGTCGAACGCTTGCTGGACTCAAAACCGATTCAGTACCAAGAGGCGATTGTGATCGCCGTAATTGGCTTGGTTGTGAACCTTGTCTGTGCGTGGATTTTGGGGCGCTCTCACGACGATCACGGCCAGGCCCATGAGCATCATCACGGACACAATCACGGGCATAGCCAKAGCCACGCTCACGGCTCGGCGACCGACCTCGCTGAAAAGCAAATTCAGCGCGCCGCTCCTCAGACTGATCTGAGCCTGAAGGCGGCGTATCTTCATGTCATGGCTGACGCAGTGACCTCGGTGCTGGCAGTGATCGCCTTGATTGGCGGCTTGGTATGGGGCTGGTCGTGGCTTGATCCTGTGATGGGGATCGTGGGTGCGGTCATGGTCGCGATATGGGCCAAAGGGTTGTTGCTCGAAACGGGCAAGGTACTGCTTGACCGCGAAATGGATCATCCGGTCGTCGAGGAAATTCGCGAGGTGGTAGAAGCGGGCGCAGAGGCGGGACACACACGCGTGATCGATCTGCATGTCTGGCGTGTGGGTAAGCAAGTGTATTCATGCGCCCTGAGCGTGTTGACCCATGACACTTACTTGACTGCTGAAGTGATTCGTCAAAAATTAGCGGTACACGAAGAGATCGTGCACTGCACGATAGAGGTTCAGCTTTGTGCCGATATTGCGGCTGCGTGAGCGACTAGTGCGGTTTAACATTACCGAGTCAGTCAACATGCGCTGCCGCTGTATCGCAAAACTTTCTGGCGCTAATAGAGGTTAATCGAGGCGTCATTAGCGCCGCACTACTCGGTTTTAACGCCCGCTTTTACGACCACTTCCTTCCAGCGCGCGATGTCTTGCGCGACGAACGCTGCCATGAGTTTTGGGCCGAGGTACTGGGGCTCAAGGCCGGCATTGATGAGYTTGTTGTAAATCGTTTTGTCGGCGATTGCTTGCTCGAGCGCCGAGCTGACCTTTTGAGAAATACTGGCCGGTAGTTGTGCAGGCCCAAACAGTCCGAACCATGCACTGGCCAACATGCCTGGAACGCCTTGTTCGATTGCGGTCGGCAAGTCGGGCGCTTGTGCAAGACGCTTTTCAGAAAGCGTGGCAATGCCTCGCAAGCGGCCATCGCGAATGTAGGGTAACAAGGCGACCGTATAAATGAGAACTGGTACGTGACCGGCAAGCACGTCGGTGATGCCTTGACTGATATTGTTGTAGGGGATGTTGACGAGTTTGGCACCTTTCGTGCGCAACATGTCGCCCGCAAGGCTGTTTGAAGAGCCTGCTGGTGAAGACGCATAGCTTAAGCCGCTAGGTAGCGTATTCGAGTAGGCAATCAGTTCTTGAATGTTCTTAACAGGCACGGAGGGGTGGATGGCAATAATATTTGCTGACATCGCGGCCAAGCCGATAGGAGAAAAATCTTTCTCGATGTCGTACGGCATTGAATTTGGGCGTATGGCGGCCACAATCGAATGCGATGAAGTCGATCCCATGCAAAAGGTGTAACCATCGGGCGCGGCAGATTTGATGACTTGAGCGCCTAAAACACCATTTGCGCCAGCGCGRTTTTCGACAACAATTTTTTGCCCCAATGCAGCCGACATGGATTGTTCAAGATGACGCGTCAAGATATCGGTGGCAGAGCCTGGCGCAAACGGTACGATCATGCGAATCGACCGGCTAGGGTAGTCGGACTGTGCGTAGGCTGAGTTGGTGGCCAGTGACGGCAATACAAGCGCGAGGGCGCCCTGGCTCGCTTTGACCAAGACAGCTCGTCTGTGAAGATTCGGTGTAGTTCGCTTCATGGCGGCTCACTTTTCTATTTTGTTTTTTTAGACTAGTTTGATGGTACGGCACAGTCAACTTTAGAGTCAAGGTATGATCCTTTCAAAAGGAGTCTTTCATGTCAAAAGAACTTGGTCATGGTGCCGTGCTGTGCGATGTCGACTCCCGCGGGGTAGTCACTGTGACTTTAAATCGTCCGGCAGTGAATAACGCCTATAACGAGGACATGATTCAAGGCTTGCATCAGGCCTTAGACTTGTTGCCTTCACTGCCCGGCGCACGGGTGGTCGTGGTGCAGGGCAATGGTAAGCATTTTCAGGCGGGTGCAGACTTGGCCTGGATTTCAAGCGTTGCCCCAAAAAGCCCCGAAGAAAACGAACGCGTGTCGCGCCTGACCGGAGAAGCGATTCGCCGACTCGATGCCGTGCCCCTTCCAACCGTGGCGCTGATTCAAGGTGGCTGTTTCGGGGGCGGGACGGGTCTGGCCTCGGTGTGCGACATTGTGGTGGCCGCCGACAATGCCATCTTTGCGATTACGGAGGCGCGGTGGGGTTTAATTGCCGGGATTATCTTGCCGCAACTTTGTAAAGCGATGGGTGTGCGTAATGTGCGGCGCTATGCACTCACGTGTGAACGCTTTAGCCCTGAAGTTGCCCTGCGTATCGGGTTCGTGCACGAGATTTGTCAAATTGACCAGCTGCAAGCGACGGGCGCGCGCATTGTGGACGGGTTGTTGATGAATTCACCGAGCGCGGTGTCTGCTACCAAGCTGCGGACTTTGGCTGTCTCGGCGTCTTTGCTGGACGACGTGTTATTTGCCGATCTGGTGCGAGAGCACTCAGCGTTGCGCCAAAAGCCCGATGCCGCAGAGGGCACGGCGTCTTTCTTAGAAAAACGCTTGCCGTCTTGGTATCCTGCAAAATAAGCGCTGAAGCTCAAGCCTCAGCGCTTAGTGAGTGTGCAAGCGCGGTGCTATGTGTACGCGGCATAAACCGCTGTCTCGTAATCGGTAAACAGACCAAGTGCCCGAGGGTCAACAAAGGGCAGGACTTGCATCAGAATGACTCCTGCCAAATCTTTTGTCGGATCGATCCAGAAAAAAGCGTTGGGCAAACCCGCCCAGGCCAAGCTGCCAGCCGAACGCCCAGTGGGCGCTTGCTGTTCGTTGATCATAAAGGTCAGGCCCCAAGTTTTTTCGATACCAGGAAAAAACTCTGTATCAAGCGAAGCGGCAGGATTTTGGGTACGTAAAAAATTTACACGCAAGGGCCCCATAGCGTTTTTTGACATTAACGCAAGCGTTTCGGGCTTTAGAAGTTGCTGACCATTTCCGCGCCCTTGGTTCAAGATCATGCGCGAAAAGCGCAGATAATCTCCCGCAGTTGAATACATACCGCCACCACCGGGATCAAACTCGGTCTCTTGCGGAACTTCAAAAGGGGTTGTGTTTAACGCGCCAGTGACTGGGTCGCGCTGATGCACTGTCGCTAGACGCGCACGCATGTTGGCTGAGATTCTAAAGCCGGTGCTGCTCATCCCTAGTGGCCCGGTAATATTCTTTTGCAGGTATTCACCTAAGCGCATGCCACTGGCAGCTGCCACTAACTGACCAGCCCAGTCGATGTTGATGCCGTATTCCCAACGAGTGCCCGGTTCAAAAGTCAACGGCACTGAGAGCGCAATCTTTTTACCTGAACCGGCGCGTGGCAGATTCATTGTCTTCAAATAGCGTGCTGAATCAGCATTCCAGATGTCAGAGGTAAACCCCGCTGTGTGCGTCAGTAGCTGACGCAAGGTAATCTGAGTCGTTGGCGAGCGCAGCAGCGGTTTGCCGGCAGCATCCCAACCGGTCAGCAGTTTGACTTCTGCCAGTTCAGGCAAGATCTTGGCGGCAGGCTCGTCGAGCGTTAATTTACCTTGCTCAACTAATTGCATGGCGGCCGCGCCAACAATGGGCTTCGTCATCGAAGCCAGCCAAAACACAGTGTCTGGAGTCATCGCGACGCCTTGCCCAAGCGCGCGTTCGCCAAACGCCGCCTCGTAGAGGGTGTCGTTACCAGAGCTGACCGACGCGACGACCCCCGGGATGTGACCAACCTGTACGGCGTTTAGCAGCACAGTGTCTGCAGTTTGCTTGAGCTTTGAAGTGTTCAGGATGTTGGTCATCGTAAAAAACGCAAGAAAAGAGGGCTAAACGGCAGGGGTTAAGCGCTGTGCACTAGGATAACTTGCCTACACACACGACTATTACTTTTGTTATACCTGATTGCTGCGCTCAGGGCGAGGTGCGCAAGGCGTATAAAATCAGAGGCTATGAGAAACTCTGCCAGACGCTCGACCGAATTTCAGCACGACCCTGATAAGCCAGTCGTTAAACGACAGCTAGGCGATTGGCACGTCATCCGCGACTTGTTGCCTTACCTGCTCGCGTATCGCTATCGGGTGGTCTTGGCCATTTCCTGTTTACTTGCAGCAAAGTTTGCCAATCTGGGCATTCCGATTTTGCTCAAAACGCTGATTGATGATCTGGACGCCCATCAAAGTGTCTCAAAGGCTTTGTTGGTTGTGCCGCTTGGTTTGATTCTTGGGTACGGTTTGCTGAGGTTTTCAGCCTCACTGTTCACTGAGCTCAGAGAGTTGTTGTTTTCGCGAGTCACGCAGCATGCRGTCAGACAAATCGCGCTTGAGGTGTTTCAGCATCTGCATGCCTTGTCATTACGGTTTCATCTGTCTCGTCAAACGGGCGGGGTCAGTCGCGACATCGAACGCGGCACCCGCGCGATTCAGTCACTCGTGTCTTATTCTCTTTACAGCATCGTTCCGACGCTGATCGAGTTCTTGTTGGTGCTTGGCTATTTTGCTTACAGCTACAACATCTGGTTCGCAGGCATCACGTTGGCCGCGTTGATTATTTACATCGCGTTTACGATCGTTGTGACCGAGTGGCGTACGCACTTGCGGCGCACCATGAACGATATGGATTCGCGTGCGAATCAAAAGGCTATCGATTCTTTATTGAACTTTGAAACCGTTAAATATTTTGGTAATGAATCGTTCGAGGCCAGACGTTACGATGAAAATCTGGTGCGTTATCAGGCGGCGGCGATCAAATCGCAAAAGTCGTTGTCGTTACTGAATGTTGGACAGCAGTTCATCATTGGCGTGGGGTTGGTGCTGATTCTGTGGCGCTCTACCGTGGGCGTTGCCAACGGTTCGATGACGCTGGGCGACTTGGTGTTGGTTAATACCTTGATGATTCAGCTCTATATCCCTTTGAATTTTTTAGGTGTGATTTACCGAGAAATCAAACAATCGCTGACCGACCTGGATCGCATGTTTACTTTGCTGATGGCGGATCGCGAAATCGCTGATGATCCCGACGCTGTGAACCTGGTCGTGGCAGACCTCACGCAAGGGCCAGAAGTGCGCTTTGAACACGTGAAGTTCCACTACGAGTCAAACCGTACCATTTTGCATGACTTAAGCTTCACGATCCCGGCCGGGACGGTGACGGCGGTGGTTGGGCGCAGTGGCGCGGGCAAAAGCACTCTGGCGCGTTTGTTGTTTCGTTTTTATGACGTGCAGGCCGGCGCGATCTTAATCGATGGACAAGATATCAGACGCGTACAGCAAGCGAGCCTGCGTCAGGCGATTGGCATCGTGCCGCAAGATACGGTGCTGTTTAACGACACCATCGCCTACAACATTGCCTACGGTCGTCCCGGCGCGTCTGAGGTGGATATTCAAAGTGCGGCGCGTGCCGCGCAAATGGATCAGTTCATTGTGCACTTGCCTGAGGGCTACAACACGCAAGTCGGCGAGCGAGGCTTAAAGTTGTCTGGTGGCGAAAAACAAAGAGTCGCGATCGCACGAACCTTGCTTAAAAAACCGGCGATGTTGATTTTTGATGAGGCGACTTCGGCATTAGATTCAAAAACTGAGCGCGCCCTGCAAGAGGAACTGACAGGTTTAGCGCGCAATCATACAACCTTAATTATTGCGCACAGGCTCTCAACAATTGTGCACGCGGATCAAATTCTGGTGATGGATCAGGGGTGTATCGTTGAGCGAGGCAGCCATACAGAGTTGATTGCTCTGCAAGGTGCCTATGCGCAAATGTGGGATATGCAGAAGCGCCAGGCCGATGAGGCTTGAGTCACTAGCGAATCTCAAAGCCCATTGAACGCAAAGTTTGTAGCAGAGTATGCCTGCCACCCATCGCTTCGGGGCCACGAACGCGGTTTAACGTATGCAGATCCCAAGGGCCGAGAGGCGTCATTTTTTGTTCTGCATAGAACGTATCCATGGTCGCGTTGTATGTTTCTACGCCTTCTTTGTAGGCTTCGGGATGGTACGTCTCTTTATGCAGAATCGCCGACTGCGGCAGGCGTGGCTTCACGGCAGTCGTCAGTGAGGGTTCGGCGTAGCCAATACACATGCCAAAAGTCGCAAAGCTCATCGGTGGCAAATTAAGTTCTTTTGCAACTGCGATAGGGTCGTTGCGAATCGCACCGATATAAACCATGCCCAAATTCATAGATTCAGCAGCAACCGCCGCATTTTGCGCAGCGAGCGCTGAATCGATTGCGCCAACCAAGAGCATCTCAAGGTAGTTCAGGCTTTCGTGAGGCTTTTGCCGATCGAGGCCCAAGGCTTTGAGGCGCGCCAAATCAGTGACCCAAACTAAAAAGAGCGGACAGGTACGAACGAACTCTTGATTATTGGCGATCTTGGCCAAACGGTCTTTACGACCAGGGTCGGTGACGGCGATAACGCTCCAGGTTTGCATGTTCGATGACGTTGAGGCGGATTGTGCGGCCGCAACAAGAAGTTCGGCTGTGTTGGCGGCAACCGGCTGCGACGTATAGGCGCGAACCGAGCGGTGCTGCAGCATGGTTTCTATCGTGGGATTCAGGGCGTCAAGTACGTCTGGTGTGTGGCCGTAGCGCGCGAGAAGCGAAGCTGAGAGTTCTTTAGATATYGTTATCATGGTTTGCCCGTAGGACGCATGTAATCACAAAAAAATAGCATTCTATTTCATTTGAGTCGTGTTAGATTGGTCTAACAAAATAGCAAGACTGACATAATCCTTCATACCGGCAGGCGAAATGTCAGGGATTTTGACCTTTAGCCTGTCGCTTGTGGATCGTCATTTGACGACCAATTTTGACCTAGGAGACCGCTCGATGATGCAGGTTCAATTGACAGTAAACGGTGCGGCCGTCACGCTGACTACGGCACCAAACACGTTGCTGGTGCAGGCACTCCGCGAACACCTTAACCTGACGGGTACCCACGTCGGTTGCGATACTGCCCAGTGCGGCGCCTGTACCGTGATCATGGATGGACACGCGATTAAGTCCTGTAACGTGTTACTTGCCCAAGTTGAGGGCGCACAGATTTCTACCATCGAGGGGCTGGCTCAGGCTGATGGCACCATGCATCCCATGCAAGCGGCTTTTAAAGAGTGTCATGGCCTGCAGTGCGGCTATTGCACGCCAGGAATGGTGATGAATGCGCTCGATATTTGCCGGCACCACCCGAACCCGACTGAACAGCAAATTCGAGAAAAACTCGAGGGCAATATTTGCCGTTGCACGGGCTATCAAAACATTGTTAAGGCGGTGCAGCAAGGTGCTGCCGCCATGAAAGCTTAAGGAGACCACCATGGGTGCAAATGAATTCGCGAAGCTTCCACATATCGGGGAATCGGTTTTACGCAAAGAAGACTATCGGTTTTTAACAGGTGCCGGTCAGTACACCGATGACATCACGCTCACGCGTATGACGCATGCGGTATTTGTCCGTTCGCCGCACGCGCACGCCAACATCAAAAGTGTCAACACTGCAGCGGCCAAGGCTGCTCCAGGCGTGATTGGTGTGCTTGAGGGTAAAGATGTCGCGAACGATAAGCTCAACGGTTTGCCTTGCGGTTGGTTAATCACCAGTACCGATGGTCAGCCCATGAAAGAGCCACCACATCCCGTGCTGGCGCTTGACAAAGTACGCTATGTTGGCGACCACGTTGTGATGGTAGTGGCCGAAACCCTCGAGCAGGCAAAAAATGCGGCTGAACTCGTTGAAGTTGATTACGATCCTTTACCGGCGGCGGTGGATGTGCGTGATGCGAAGGGTGGCCCCACGCTGCACGACGTTGCGCCCGATAACCAATGCTATAAGTGGGCAATTGGCGACAAGGGTTTGGTGGATGAGGCCTTTACTAAAGCTGCGCACATTACCAAGCTAGATTTAATCAACAATCGCCTAGTGCCCAATGCAATGGAGCCGCGCGCTGCGATTGGCTCGTACAGTCGTGCCAACGACGACTACACTCTGTACGTCTCGAATCAAAATCCTCACGTTGAGCGATTGTTAATGACTGCATTTGTGATGGGCTTGCCCGAGCATAAAGTGCGAGTCATCGCGCCCGATGTGGGTGGCGGGTTCGGGTCAAAGATTTATTTGTATGCAGAAGACGTTTGCCTGACCTGGGCCTCTAAAAAGCTCAATCGCAACATTAAGTGGGTATGTGAGCGCGGCGAAGCCTTTTTATCTGACGCGCACGGTCGGGATCACTCTAGTCATGCCGAGTTGGCGCTTGATAAAGACGGAAAATTCTTAGCCCTGCGGGTACACACAGACGCTAACCTCGGTGCGTACCTGTCGACCTTCTCAACCTGTGTACCGACGATTTTGTATGCGACCTTGTTAGCGGGGCAATACACTACGCCGCTCGTGTACGCAGAGGTCGAGGCCTGGTTTACGAACACCGCGCCGGTGGATGCTTATCGGGGTGCAGGTCGCCCTGAGGCGACCTATCTGCTTGAGCGGATCGTGAGCCGCGCCGCTTTCGAGCTTGGTCTGTCTCAAGATGAGATACGCCGTCGCAACTTCATCACACAGTTTCCGTACCAGACACCGGTCGCTTTGCAATACGATATCGGTGACTATGTTGCCTGCATGGATGCATCCCAAAAGCTAGCCGATGTGGCGGGCTTTCAGGCGCGGCAAGCCATCAGTCAAGCTCAGGGAAAACTTCGCGGTATCGGCTATTCAAGCTATATCGAAGCGTGCGGTTTAGCGCCAAGTAACATCGCTGGAGCGTTGGGCGCACGTGCGGGATTGTTCGAATGCGGCGAAGTTCGCGTGCACCCAACCGGCAGCGTGACGGTCTTTACCGGCTCGCATAGCCATGGTCAGGGTCACGAAACGACCTTCGCGCAAGTCGTGGCCTCGCGGTTGGGGATCGCCGTAGATGCTGTGGATATCGTGCACGGCGATACGGGTCGCGTGCCCTTTGGCATGGGCACCTATGGTTCGCGTTCCATTTCGGTTGGCGGTGCTGCCATCATGAAGGCGCTCGACAAAATCGAAGCGAAAGCTAAGAAGATTGCCGCGCACTTAATGGAAGCCTCCGATACCGATATCGATTTTGCAAATGGTGAGTTCACCGTACGCGGGACCGATAAAAAAATTCCCTTTGGCACCGTGGCACTGACCGCCTATGTGCCGCACAACTATCCGCTTGAAACGCTCGAGCCCGGGCTAAACGAAACGGCGTTTTACGATCCCACAAACTTTACGTTTCCATCGGGCACTTACATCGCCGAAGTCGAGATTGATCCCGAGACAGGCACCGTGCGTTTAGATCGCTTTACGGCAGTCGATGACTTTGGCACCATCATTAATCCCATGATTGTCGAAGGGCAAGTTCACGGCGGTCTGGTGCAAGGGATTGGACAGGCGTTGATTGAAAACTGCGTTTACGATCGCGAGACGGGACAACTCTTGACGGGCTCGTATATGGATTACGCGATGCCGCGCGCCGATGATTTCCCGCAGTTCAATATTGGACATGTCTGCACACCTTGTACCCATAATCCCCTGGGGACAAAAGGTTGCGGCGAGGCGGGTGCGATTGGTTCGCCGCCAGCGGTGATGAACGCAGTACTAGACGCTTTGGCTCCCCTGGGCGTAAAGGACTTGGATATGCCTGCGACGCCCCATCGTGTCTGGCAGGCTATTCAAGCCGCGAAAGTATAAAGAGAGGAACAAGACATGTACGCATTCACATACGAACGACCCACATCGCTGGCCGAGGCCACTAAACTGGTGCACGCAGGTGGTCAGGCTTTGGCCGGAGGTCAAACGATGCTCGCTTCGATGAAGCAGCGACTTATGCAGCCCGACACCTTGGTGGACTTAGGTCGCGTCAGCGAATTAAGCGGTGTACGCAAAGACGGTGAGCAACTCGTCATTGGTGCCATGACAAAGCATTGCGACGTTGAACAAAACGCGTTGGTCAAACAATATCTTCCTGCGCTTGCTGCGTTGGCCGGTGGAATCGGAGACCGACAAGTCCGTGCGATGGGCACGTTGGGTGGCTCGGTGGCCAATAATGATCCGGCGGCTTGCTACCCCAGCGCGGCACTCGCACTCGGCGCGACTATTCACACCACCACCCGAAAAATCGCAGCGGATGATTTCTTTTTCGCGATGTATGCGACTGCGTTGCAAACCGGCGAACTCATCACTGCGGTAAGTTTCCCGATCCCCAAGCGCGCTGCGTACGCCAAGTTTAAGCAAGGCGCTTCTAGGTTTGCGATGGTGGGTGTGTTTGTCGCCGATACTGCGCAAGGTCCGCGAGTTGCGGTCACTGGTGCAGCAAACGGGGTATTTCGTCATGCCGGTTTAGAGGCTGCTTTAGCTAAAAAATTCGCGCCCGAGGTCGTCGCACAAGTTTCGATCGATGCGAGCGAACTGAACAGCGACATCCATGCCTCGGCCGAATATCGCGCCCAGTTGATTAAGGTTCAAACACGCCGCGCTGTTCAAGAGGCACTTGCTTAACGTACGAGTTGCAAAGGCTCTGTACGCGAGGCGAGTGACCTGATTGTCAGGTTGAGCTTTTGGGAATAAACATGACGGGCACGCATGGCGTTGAGTCAATTGACGCGTTGATTGAAGCACTTGCGGCAGTAGGTTATCAGGCTGAGCGGCGTTTGGCGACCGCCGTATTTTTAAGCTTGCGCTTACGGCGGCCTCTGTTGCTTGAGGGTGAGCCCGGCGTAGGCAAAACCGAGTTGGCCAAGGCGCTTGCAAAAGTGTTAAGTCGCCCCCTCGTGCGTTTGCAATGCTATGACGGGATGGAGCAACGCGAGGCCCTCTACGAGTGGAATCATGCGGCGCAGTTGATGCATATGCGTGCTCAGCAAGATCGCACACAGCCCGAGCAACTTGAGCAAGAGATTTATCAAGAGAAATACTTAATCCGACGGCCCTTGTTGCAGGCACTCAATGCACCTGAACCGGGAGCCGTATTGTTGATCGACGAAGTCGACCGCGCCGACGCCCCCTTTGAGGCCTTTTTGCTCGAGTATTTGGGCGAGTTTCAAGTCAGTATTCCAGAGTTCGGGACGATTACCGCAGCGTATCCACCGGTGACGATTTTGACCTCAAACCGTACGCGCGATTTAAACGACGCGGTCAAACGTCGTTGCTTATATCAGTGGTTAGACTATCCCGATCGCGAGCGCGAGCTTTCGATCGTGCGCGCGCAGGTGCCACTGGCTGGTGAGGCGTTGGCCGAGCAGGTGGCGACCTTTGTTCAACGGTTGCGCAGCGCACCTTTTATCAGTGCGTTTAGCCGTAGYCCGGGTATTGCCGAAAGCGTCGAGTGGGCCAAAGCACTGGTGGCACTGAACACGTTGCAGCTTGATCCAGAGGTTGTGCAGAATACTGTGGGGGTTTTATTCAAGCAGCGCGAAGATATTGCGGCCTTAGAGCCTTTGCTAGAGGCCTTACTGCAACCCGCGCCTGTTGTTGGAACAGCGTTATAAAAAATGGCTGAGACAGAGTTCATGTCACTTGGTTTGTCATGCTGCTAGGTGATGCGCGTAGCGGCAAGATGGCCGAAAACATTATCGGATTTGGTCGAACTTTACGGCGTGCGGGCCTACCAATGGACAGTGCGCGAATCAGCCTGGGCTTGCAATCCGCCCTTTTGGTTGGATTTGAGCAAAAAGAGGATTTTCGTTCGGCGTTACGCGCGACGCTCGTTTGTCGAGCGCAAGACCAAGAGGTCTTTGAGCAATTGTTCGACGCGTATTTTCGTAACCCTGAGTTGACGCAACAGTTGTTGGCCCAAATGTTGCCAAAGACCACCGAGGCGACACCCAAGCCCAAACGCCGCGCCCGCGCGCAAGAGGCGCTTGCYGCAGTCCGTGCGGCAGTTAAGCAAACGCCTCGTGAGGACGAAAAAATACAGTTTGATGCGGCGCTCTCAGCAAGTGATCGTTTGCGTCTGCGTCACGCTGACTTTGAAAGTTTGAGCGCGAGTGAGTTTCGGTTGGTCGAGCAGTTAGCGCGCGAGCTAACCTTGCCTTGGCCACAAATCGGCGCGCGACGTTTGCGCAGCGCCGCGAAGGGTGTTCGTCTGGATTGGAGACGCGCGCGCAGCGAGTCAATGCGCCACGATGGTGAGCTGTTGGAGCTACCTTACTTGTCGCGTCGACGTGAGTCTTTGCCTGTTTTGATATTAATTGATGTGTCTGGTTCGATGGAACGCTATGCCCGGTTGATGCTGGCCTTTTTGCATCAAAGTACGAAGCGCGTGCCGCGCGCAGTATTTGCGTTTGGTAACCACTTGACCGATTTAAATTCAGTTTTTCGTCTGTCTGATACCGACAAAATGCTAGAGGGTGCGAACCGTCTGATTAGCGACTTTGCCGGCGGGACGCAAATGGGGGCGTCACTCGCAGAGCTGCGCAGCACCCAGCAGCGTCAGCTTGTCGGCTTGCGTACGGTCGTGTTGCTCATTAGCGATGGCCTGGATACTGGGCGCCCCGAGCAGTTAGAGGCCGAATTAGGTTGGTTAAAACGCAATTGCCGCAGTCTGCTATGGTTAAACCCCTTGCTGCGGTTTGGTGAGTATGAGCCGCAGGCCGGTGGTGCGCAGGTGTTGCAAAAAAAAGCGGATGGCATGTTGGCGATTCATAATTTAGAACACCTCGAAGACTTGGCGCGCGGCATGGCTAGTATCCTCARACAGTAGTTATTTTTGAAAGAGAAAATTATGGATATGCAGGGAAGCCGTCAGTTAAGTGTGTCACAACAGCAGGCTTGGGATTCGCTCAATGACCCGGAGATTTTAAAGACCTGCATCCCAGGCTGCGAAAAATTCGAACTGACGGCAGAAAACGAATACACGATGATGGTTGCTATCAAGATCGGGCCGGTCTCGGCCAAATTCAATGGCAAAGTCAAGTTGGCCGATATTCAGGCGCCGGTCTCGTATGCCTTGCAGTTTGAAGCGCAGGGAGGTGTCGCCGGCTTTGGACAAGGTGAATCAAAAGTTAACTTACTTCCTACTGAAAGTGGTTGTGAGCTGCGTTACACCGTGCACTCAAAGGTGGGCGGCAAAATTGCTCAGCTTGGGCAGCGCCTGATTGATGGCGTTGCCAAGTCCCTCGCCGAAGATTTCTTCAAACGYTTTGAGCAGGCCTTACAGGCTAAATATCCGGCAACCAGCAACACGACTGATCTTGAAGAGCAGGCCGCCCGCCCACAAGCCAAAGAGAACGCTGCACTGACTCGCAACTCGGTCGACTCTCCGCTTGCGCGCTGGGTTTGGCCGCTATTCGGCGCGCTTGCGTTGGGATTGCTTGCTTGGGTTGTCCAGCGCTAGCCACGTCAGGCAAAGCCGGTTTGACTACGAGAGAGCCAGGCAATACAGTAGTTGATTCACACCAAAAAAATAAATAATCAGGGGATAAAGCAATGGCTCAGACTAAAGTCGGACGGTTTATGGTTGAACGCGTGCTCGAAGTCGAGCGCCCCTATGCCCCAGCACGTGACTTCTTTCCGGACTTGACGCAAGACATGCTAACGACTTGCTTGCGCGAACTGCCAGGCGGCCAGCTAAATGACGATGGCCGGCTTCAAATGAGCTTTCATTCATTTGTTGTGAAAACAGGTCGTTTCACGATTTTGGTGGATTCTTGCTGCGGCAACAATAAAGTACGTCCATTGCGCCCGGCGTTTCATCAAATGAATACCGATTTTTTGGGGGCGCTTGCAAAAGCCAACGTCAAACCCGAAGAGGTCGATTACGTCATGTGCACGCATTTGCACTGGGATCATGTTGGCTGGAACACCCGCCTGGTCGATGGCGTGTGGAAACCGACCTTTCCAAATGCAAAGTACCTCATGTCAAAAACTGAATTTGCGCACGCTGAGTCAGTTTATCGAAGCGGTAAAAAAGATACGCATACACAAGCGTTTGAAGACAGTATCGATCCGATTGTGCGTGCTAAACAAGCTGTGTTGGTTGACGACGGCCATGAGGTGGATAAAGGCCTTTGGATTGAGTCTTGTCCTGGGCACACGCCTGGCAATATTGTGATTAATCTTGAATCCGAAGGGCAGCGAGGTGTGTTGACCGGAGACGTGATTCATCATCAGATCCAGTTACGTTATCCAGAAATGTCAACTACGGCTGACGACAATCAGGATTTCGCACGTGTATCGCGCACAGCCTTGATTGACAAGCATGCAGAAACGGGTCATTTGATTTTTCCAGCCCATTTTCCAGCGCCTACGATCGGTCGTATCGAGCCCAATGCAGCGGGTGGCTTTCGCTACGACACCGATGCGCGCTGAAGCTTCACGGCGCAGTCGCGCGATTTTTTTATTGGCTCTGCTAGTCATCATTTGGGGTGTGAACTGGGTCATTGCAAAAAAAACGCTCGAGTTTGTTTCGCCTATATGGGTAACTGCCTTTAGGCTTGTGCCAGCCTGTCTGGTATTTTTTGTTTTGTGTATCGCGACTAAACAACTGCGCATTCCGGTGCGTGCGGATATCCCGATTATTTTTAGTATTGGCTGGCTGCATATGGTTGGCTTTTCGATATTAGTCAGCGTAGGGTTGCAGTACCTGCCAGCCGGCAAATCGATTGTGTTGGCCTACACCACGCCGCTTTGGGTGCTGCCTGCTGCTTGGCTTTTTTTAAATGAATCTTTTACGCCCCGCCGAATCCTTGGTTTGATCATTGGCATGTCTGGCTTGGTGCTGATTTTGCAACCGAGCGCCATGGACTGGGGGGATCGAAATGTGTTGATTGGCCATGGCTTCGTGCTGCTTGGTGCGTTACTTTGGGCAATATCAATTGTCTATGGTCGTGCCCATAAGTGGGTGACGCCGCTGTTTGCCTTATTACCCTGGCAGATGTTGGTGGGTAGTGTGACGCAGGTTCTTCTGGCGTTTGCGTTTGAAGGGATGCCACACATCGACTGGTCGGTAGAAGTTGTTTTGTTAGTGGGTTTTGGTAGCCTGTTCGGAAACGGTATCGCCTATTGGCTCATGAATATCGTCAGCCGTGATTTGCCTGCGGCGGGGGTGTCGATGGGGTTGCTGGGCGTGCCGCTTATTGCTTTGCTGTGTTCGAGTCTGTTTCTGGGCGAAGTTTTAGGCCCGGCCTTGCTCATTGCGACCGTATTAATTATTGTTGGAATCGTTTTGGGAACCTTGCCCAAGTCAAGGCGTGCGACGTAACGTAGAGCGCTTGTCAAAAGCAATGCGCCAGACCTAGCTGCCGCGGGTCGTCAAAAAAATAGAGAGCGATATGAAAAAAATTATAAAAGTAGTCAATCAGTTTCAAGCGTCGTTCAAACGGCTGTGCCATCTGAGAAGGCCTTCGCCATTGCTGGCCGCCGGGCTCATCGCCCTAGGCTTGAGCGTTAACACCCTGCAGGCTCTGGCGCAAACAGCGGTTCAGTTTCCAGATAGATCCATTCGGTTCGTTGTACCGTTTCCGCCGGGCGGTGGAAATGATATTTTGGCAAGAGCGCTTGCGCCCCTGCTTTCAGAAAGTCTTGGGCAAAGCGTTGTTGTTGAAAACAAGGGTGGGGCCGGAGGTAATATTGGTGCAGAGTTTGTGGCGAGGTCTGCTGCGGATGGCTACACGATGTTGATTGCCGCGAATCAGATCACGATCAATCCTTGGCTAGACAACAAAATTCCGTTTGATATTGAAAAAGATTTTGTCACTGTGGCGCAGATTGCTTCAGTGCCGATGGTGTTGGTCGTGCATCCCTCGGTACCTGCTCAGAACTTAAAAGAATTTATCGCCTTGGTGAAGGCCAATCCCGGCAAATTTAATCACGCGACGCCCGGGGCAGGAACCGCGCAACATATTGCCTTTGAACTGTTTAACTATTCTGCGGCGGTGCAGGTGATACATGTGCCTTACAAGGGCACGGGTCCTGCCATCGCGGATCTGGTGGGCGGGCAGGTGCAAAGCGCGATCGGCACAATGGCTTCGCTCGATGGGTTGGTCAAGGCGGGCAAACTGCGCGCACTGGCTGTGACGACGCCAACTCGGTCTGCGACGATGCCCAATGTGCCAACCATTGCAGAGGCTGCCTTGCCTGGCTTTGACGCGCCGCTGTGGTATTCGATTCTCGCGCCAGCGAATACACCGAGCGCGGTAGTCGAGAAACTCTCATCGGCGTTTGCACGCGCCTTAGCTGACCCGGTGACGCGTGAGCGTTTAACAGGCCAAGGCTTTGTGCTGACGTATTTGAATCCACAACAAATGGGTGAGATGCTAAAACGTGATTTGTTATTTTGGCAAAAAACCATCAAAGCGATGAATTTTAAAGTTGAGAAATAAGGTTCAGGTATGAGCAGCGTACCTAGCGTTAATATCAACCAAGCGCTTACTGGTATCAAGGTGCTTGATTTTACGCAAATCGGTGCAGGCCCTTTGATTGGCATGCAGCTCGGTGACATGGGCGCCGAGGTGCTGAAGATTGAGTCGCCCGGTGGCGATATCGGCAGAAAACTCGGTCCGCCCTGGCAAGAGGGTGAGTCAGTCGTCTCGATGAGTTTTAATCGCAATAAGCGGTCGCTGTCGGTTGATTTGAAAAAACCTGAAGGCGTGGAAGTAATCAAACGCCTGACGACGCAGGCAGATATCGTGCTTGAAAGCTTTCGGCCCGGTGTGATGGATAAGCTTGGCGTTGGTTTCGCGGTCTTGCAGAAACTTAATCGTGGTTTGATTTTTGGCTCTGTCTCGGCGTATGGTCAGACGGGGCCTTGGCGCGATAAGGCTGGCGTCGATGGTATCGTGCAGGCAGTGTCCGGGCTGATGAGTAATATTGGTGATGCCAATTCGCCGCCGATGAAAGTGTTGGTGCCAGCAGTGGATATGGTGACCGGCTTTATTTCTACCTCGGCCGTGCTCGCGGCTTTGCGCGTGCGCGACGCGACGGGTGAAGGTCAGCACCTTGATTTTTCGTTATATAACAGCGCGGTCATGCTGCAGCTGTCGGCGGTCGCGTCTTACCTGTCGAGCGGTGAGCTGCCGCTGCGCACAGGCACGGCTGCGCCATACTCTGCGCCTAACGAAGCGTATCCAACCAAAGATGGCTGGATCATGCTTGCCGCTTATCACGACGATCGCTGGGTCGCGCTTTGTCAGTTATTGAATAAACCCGAATTGGCGTCGCACCCTGATTTTTCAACAATCCCAAAGCGTGTTGCGAATCGCGACGGCTTGATGCAAGAGCTTAAAGCCCTGCTCGCGCATAAAACTTCGCTGGAATGGCAAGAGCTCTTCGAGGCGGCTGACATTATCTGTGGGCCAATTGCCGATTACGATATGGTCATGCAATCGCCGCAACTCGCCCATAACGGCGTGATCGTTGATACCTATAGTTCAGTGGCCGGTTTGGTGCGTATGCCGGGTTTTGCTGCGGGTGATCGCGAGGCGCAGTCGCGTGTGCGGTATGGTCCGCCGGCGTTGGGTGAGCATAGCTGTCAGCTTTTGCTTGAGTTTGGCTTTTCGCAGGCCGAGATAGAGGCCTTATTGGCGTGTGGCGCGGTGATTCAACGCGCGTGACAGGCAGTGTTTGCTGCACTGTGTTGCGCGAATAACAAAATACCAAGGAGAAAAAATTGAAGTTTAAATCTCTGAAGTTATACGAAGAAAACGGACAACGTGTGAGCCGGATGGTCGAACAGACGCTTGAAGATCTGGCACCTGGCGATATCGTGATTCAGTCGCAGTACGCAGCCGTGAACTACAAAGATGCACGTGCGGTAACTGGTGTCGGAAAGGTGCTTTCGACTTTGCCGGCAGTGCCGGGCGTTGAGGTGGCTGGCTTGGTAGTGGGATCCACAAATCCAGAGTTTAAGGTGGGTGCCGTTGTCACCGTACAAGGCGGACGTGAGTTCGGGATGCGGCGCGACGGTGCCTACAGCGAGTATGTGCGCGTGCCCGGTAGTTGGGCTGCGCATGTGCCTGAAGATACCGACCCCTTCGAGTCAGTGGCGATGGGTCTGGCGGCCTACACCTCGGCGCTGGCTGTGGACGAGTTGTTGTTGCGTGGCGTCAAGCCAGAGCATGGTCCGATTTTGGTAACCGGTGGAACCGGCGGTAGTTCATCCTTTGCGATCGACATGCTGGCAGGCCTGGGTTATCAAGTGGTGGCCAGTACCGGAAAAAAAGACACTGAAACGGCGTATTTAAAAAGTATCGGTGCAGCCGAAGTGATTGGTCGGGATGAAATTGCCGGCGGGGATAAGTTTTTAGAGGAACAGCGCTGGGCCGGTGTTATCGATGCGGTGGGCGGCAAACCCTTGGATGCCGCTCTGCGCTCAACTAAACAGCGCGGCGTGGTGTGCGCCTTTGGTAACGCCGCCGGCGAAAACTTTACCACTGCGATTTATCCGTTTATTTTGCGCGCAGTGTCGCTGGTAGGCATCAACGGCAATCATCCTGTACCGACACGCGGTGGCGTCTGGCAGCGCATGCAAAAGGGTGGCGACTTACGCCCGAGCCATATTCATAAAATAGCTTATACGATTGCGTTTGATAGCTTAAAAACACATTGCGATAAGTTGATTCACTCAGGAGTACGTGGCCGGGCGGTGGTGCAGTTTTAGTTGGGCGTAATCCCCGATTTGATCAGCAAAGGTCCAAGGGTTTCAATTTCATTTTTCAAATGCGCGCGTAACTTGTCGGGTACGGCCATGTCTGGCGAGACCGCTGCGGTGCTGATCCCCTCAAGTTTTGCCTTGATGTCAGGGTCGACAACAGCGGCGGCCAATGCGGCAGAAAGCTTGGAGATGATGGGTTTTGGGGTGCCTTTTGGCGCATACAGGCCAAACCAAATACTGATATCAAAGCCTTTGACGCCGACCTCACTTAAGGCAGGCAAATCTGGCAGCGCTGGCAACCGAGCAGTTCCCGCGACGGCATAGGCTTTGATGCGTCCGCCACTAATGGCAGGGATGGTGCTTGTCGTTTGATCGCACATGATGTCGATTTGGCCACCCATTAAATCGTTGATCGCGGGGGCTGCGCCCTTGTAAGGCACCAGAGTTAGCTTAACGCCCAGCGAATCCATGAACATCAAGCTGCAAAGGTGTGAGGCTGAACCGATGCCAGCGTGCCCCATGGAGATCTTCGCGCTATTTTCTTTAATGTAGGTAACAAATTCTTTAGCGTCTTTGGCTGGTAGATCTTTGCGCCCAGTGACGACCATTGGCCCGACAGTTGCTAAGCCGATTGGCTCGAAGTCGTCGATCGGGGAATAGGGAAGATTTTTAATCATCAGCACATTCGTGGCATGGCTAATGTGAATCATCAATAAGGTGTAGCCATCGGGCGCGGCGCGTGCGACTTTGGCTGTGCCGATGCTGCCGCCTGCACCTGAGGGGTTATCGACCACAATCGTTTGACCCAATTGTTTTTGCATGGCCGAGGCAAACAGCCGAGTGATGATATCACCCGGGCCGCCCGCGGCATATGGCATCACCATCGTAATGTTACGTGTCGGGTAGTCTTGTCCCAAGCTTGGCGAGTTCACAGCCAGCGTTGTTGCGCCTAGCGCGGCCACTAATAATATTTTTCGAGTGAAGAGCTTCATCATGGTGATCCAAACTTTTAAAAATGGTGAACGTCAGGCTGCCGTGTCTGAGTGAGTACCCCAGCAGCCCCTCAGGCACATAACTATCCCCGAGAATAGCTTTTATTGCGCAAGAAGTGAAGTTTGGCCAGTCGCCTCTAGGGGTAAACGCCGTGCTTTGCTACGCGCAAGGTGTGTGGCGACGTTGACGGGTGAAAGCCCCACCCCTACTATATGGCAACCCCCTTTTCTGATGATATTGCCATGCCGATCTCGATGCTTGAGTCTTCAATCTTTAAAGACATGTTTGGTACTGCCGCAATGCGCGCGGTGTTTGACGACGCCGCGACGGTATACCGCTACACCGAAACTGAAATTGCCCTGGCTAAAGTACAAGGCAAACTTGGTGTGATCCCGGCGCGGTCGGCTGAAGTGATTGCGCAACAGGCAGATTCGACCAAACTTAACATGGTTGAACTCAAACGCGAGACCGAGATCGTGGGATACCCGATTTTGCCGCTGGTGCATCAGCTAGCAAAAATGTGCGGCCCCGACGGTGAATATTTGCATTGGGGTGCGACCACTCAAGACATCATGGATACAGCCACCGTCTTGCAAGTACGTGCGGGTCTAAAAATCATTGAAACCGATCTGAACGAGCTCGATCAAATCCTCGATGCCTTAGCAGCGCAATACCGCGATGCGCCGATGGCGGGACGCACGCATCTGCAACACGCCTTGCCGATAACGTTTGGCTATAAGGTCGCGGTTTGGCTGCTGATGGTCAGGCGCCATCGTGAAAGACTCGTGCAACTTAAGCCCCGCGTGCTGGTCGGACAGTTTGGCGGCGCGGCGGGCACGCTCGCTTCGTTGGGCACCCAAGGGCTTGCCGTGCATGCTGCATTAATGAAAGAGTTAGAACTTGAAGCGGCCCCCGTGACCTGGCACGTGGCGCGTGATGGTTTGACTGAGGCGATTCAATTTTTGGCGCTTGTGACGGGGTCTTTAGGAAAAATCGCGCTCGATATTATGCTGATGATGACCAACGAACTCGGCGAGGCGTTCGAGCCTTTTGTCAAAGGCCGTGGAGCCTCAAGCACCATGCCACAAAAACGTAATCCGATTTCGTGCGAACTGATGCTAAGTGCTTCAAAGGCTGTGCGCCAGCACGCGGGCTTGGCGCTTGACGCCATGGTGCAAGACTTTGAGCGTGCGACAGGCCCTTGGCACATTGAATGGGCGGCTATCCCTGAATCCTTTATTCTGACTGCGGGCGCCCTGCATCAGGCGAAGTTTATGTTGAGTGGTTTAGAAGTCGACACCGCCCGTATGCTTAAAAATCTTGACTTGTCTGGCGGCCTGATCGTGGCCGAAGCCGTGATGATGGGCTTAGCACCGCATATCGGGCGCCAGACCGCCCACGACGTGGTCTATGACGCCTGTCGCGTGGCCTCAACCAAAGGGCTCAAGCTTGCCGAGGTGCTCTACACAGACACAAAAATCACAAGCAAACTAGACCGAGCAACCATCGACCGCCTATGCGACCCGGCAAATTATCTGGGTGCTGCGCCCGAGATGGTTGATCGTATGCGGGCTTGGTCGACGCTCGAAGTGACACATCTCGTTTAAGCAATGGCTGTCTAAATATAAACTAAAAACTAAGGAGATTTCATGGGAACTGTTTCACCAATCATGATGAGTACGTCTGCCAAAATTCCACCTGGGCCGCTTAAAGATCGGGTCAGTGTTGGCGAATGGCAGACGCGGGTTGAGCTGGCTGCGTGTTATCGGCTGGTGGCGCTGTATGGCATGACTGATATGATCGCGAATCATATTTCGGCGATGGTGCCCGGCGAGCCACAGCACTATTTGATTAATCCTTACGGTTTGCTTTACACAGAGATCACCGCCTCAAGCTTGATCAAAATTGATATCGATGGAAACATTATTGATCGACCTAACGAAGACTATGGCATCAATCGTACTGGCTTCGTCATTCACAGCGCGATCCACTCTGCACGTCCGGATGCCGCCTGCATTATTCACACCCATACGCGTGCTGGTATGACGGTCTCGACTTTGAAGTGTGGGTTGCTGCCCTTGACGCAAACCGCCACGCGCTTTGCCAAGGTGGCCTATCACCACTTCGAAGGAATTTCGGTTGATCTGTCTGAACAAGAAAGCTTGCAACGAGACTTGGGTGAGGCCGAGGTGATGATTTTGCATAACCATGGCTTGCTAGCGCTAGGCCCGTCGATCCCTGAAGCTTTCAATAGTATTTATCGCCTTGAACTCGCCTGTAAGGTGCAAGTCGATGCCATGGCGTGTAACGCTGAACTGATTATCCCGTCAGCGGATATTGTGGCGAAGGCAAATACGCAATGGAACCCGAGCGTCACGCGTCGCTATGGCATTCTTGAGTGGCCGGCCATGCTGAGGCAGTTGGATAAGACCGATAGTAGCTACAAAGAGTGATCGACTTTACTAAAAAAGTACAGTCTGTTTTGATGTTTATTTTCGGCGATGTTACGTAGTCGCTTTCTTTAACGCTCAGGAACCCAAAGATGAAATTCCTTAAAACTTTAGCGATATCACTTGCCTTTTGTTGCGTTGGTGTGCAAGCGCAAAACTTATCGATCGCCACGGGCGGCACAGGGGGCGTTTACTATCCCATGGGCGGAGGCCTGGCGGCTGTATTGTCTAAGCACGTCGCCGGGATGTCGGCCACCGCGGAAGTCACGGGCGGTTCGGTGGATAACTTGAACTTGATCGGCTCAGGTAAGCCCTACATCGCCTTTTCAATGGCTGACGCCGCAAAAGACGCTCTGGTCGGTGATGGCAAGTTCACAGGAAAAAAAGTGGGGCTTAGCACCTTGCTCGTTTTATATCCTAATCGTATGCATGTCGTGACGGTTGAGGCCAATGGTATTAAAACGATGGCAGATCTTAAAGGAAAGCGCGTCAGTACAGGTTCGCCGGGTAGCGCAACAGAGGTCATGGCGTTTCGCTTGATCGAAGCTGCGGGCCTCGATAAAGATAAAGACCTCAAACGCGAACGCTTAGGCGTTTCAGAATCTGTTAACGCAGTAAAAGATCGAAAGATTGATGCCTTTTTTTGGGTGGGTGGGCTACCAACGGCGGCCGTCACTGACTTGGCCAACAGCCCTGGCATGAAAATTGTTCTGGTTGATCATGCGACAGAAGTTCAAGCGATGAATAAAAAATACGGCGATCTTTACTTCAAAGATGTGATTCCTCAAGCAACTTACAGCGGCATGACGAAAGATAATCATATCGCCTCGGTGTCGAATATTTTGATTTCGAGTTCGAAGCTGAGTAACGACGAAGCCTACAAGATCGTCAAGGCAACGTTCGATCACAAGCTTGAGCTGATTCGTACCCACCAAGAGTATGCAACCTTGCAACTAAAAGACCAAAAGCAAGCTGCGACACCGATTCCATATCACCCAGGGGCAATAAAATACCTCAGCGAACAAGGCATCAAAATCGATTAGTCCAGCCTCGATTCGTTCAGCCGTTGACTAAAGATGATGCGAATTAATACTAAACGAACGTGATTGAATATTTTGGACAAAGACATGACCCAACCGGCAGTAGATACAGCCACGCAAAAGCAACTCGACGTCTTTATCAAACAAGAGGAGGGCGATTCGAACGATTATCGTGGCTGGCTCGCGGTGTTTATTACACTAGTGGCTGTGGGTTTGTCTTTGTTTCATTTATATGCCGCTTATTCGATCGTGCCCACTCAAGAACTGCGTACGATTCACGTTGGTCTCGTATTGTTTTTGGTGTATTTGAGTTTTCCGCTGACGGCGCGTTTTAAAAATAGACTGATGTGGTGGGATATCATCTTTTCAGTCGCCGCGCTCTACATTGTGTATTACATCCTGGCCGGAGGCGATGACTTCTCAGATCGCAATACCGCCCCGAATCAACTCGACGTTATGGTGGGCGTCGTTTTTATCTTGATGATTCTAGAAGCCGTGCGGCGCACCAATGGCATGATTTTGGTTCTCGTGACGAGCTCGTTTTTGGCGTACGCGCTTTTGGGTAATTATCTGCCGGCTCCCTGGACACACAAGGGATACGAGATTGAGCGCCTGGTTGGCTACATGTATATGACGCTTGAGGGCATCTTTGGGACGGCGGTTGATGTCTCGGCAACCCTGATTATTTTATTTACGATTTTTGGCGCGTTTTTGCAATTTACTGGCGCCGGTAAGTTCTTTATCGACTTTTCGTTCGCCGCCATGGGAGGCAAGTCCTCTGGTGTAGGTCGAACCATTGTGCTGTCTTCTTTCTTGCTGGGCGGCCCCTCAGGGTCGGGTGTTGCCACAACAGTCACAGTAGGCTCGGTTGCGGCCCCAATGCTTGAAAAAGTTGGTTACGAGCGTAACGCCGCCGGTGGGTTATTGGCCGCGGGCGGTTTGGGCGCGATTATTTCACCGCCTGTTTTGGGCGCCGCGGCGTTTTTGATCGCTGATTTTTTAAAGATCTCGTATCTCGACGTCTTACTGATGGCTTGCATTCCAACGATCTTGTTTTATCTTGGCTTGTTTGTGATGGTAGAAATTGACGTACGCAAGTACGGCATGAAAAATATTCATTTTGAGTCTGCCGAGGGCGCTTGGTCGTTAACAAAGAAATACTGGTTTCATTTCTTTTCGTTGATCTCTATCGTTGTCTTTATGCTTTACGGATTTTCACCGGTGATGTCGGTGTTTTGGGCCACAGTCGTTTCGGCGGTCAGCAGCATGTTACGCCGCGATACAGCTATTATTTCTTATGACTGGTTAAAAGGTAAAGAGCCTTTTTGGTCGGGTCTATATCAATCCAACCTAACCAAGGCATTGGCGTCTGGTACGACGGGTGTGTTGGCGATTGCCGTGACCTGTGCGGGTGCCGGTCTGATTGTGGGTACTGTGACACTGACCGGCCTTGGATTGAAATTTAGTTCGATTGTGATCGAGTACGCCGGTGGTTCATTGTTACTGACTACGATCTTTACGGCACTGGTCGTGTGGGTAGTGGGTTTGGCCGTGCCTGTCACCGCGTCGTACATCATCTGCGCGGTGATCGCAGCACCGGCATTGATTAACCTGGGTGTGCCTGCGTTTGCCGCACATATGTTCATTTTTTATTATGCGGTGCTTTCTGAAGTGTCGCCGCCCACTGCCTTATCGCCTTTTGCGGCCGCCGCGATCTGTAAAGGCGATCCCTACAAGACGACGCTTCAAACCTGGAAGTACGTTGCGCCCGCTATTTTGGTTCCCTTCATGTTTACGTTAGACAAGACCGGTACCGGCTTACTATTGATGGGGTCAATTAAAGGGCTGATGCAAGCTGACTGGATGCAAATCGCTTGGACGAGTGTCACGGCGGTGGTGGGCGTCATCTGCCTGGCCGGTGGTTTGCAAGGGTGGTTTATCGAAAAAACAAATGTTTTTGAGCGTGTTGTGATGGTGGTGGCCGGAGTGGCCTTGGCCTACCCGTCTGGCTTAACGGATTTGATTGGTTTTATCGGCTTTGCGTTGGTTCTTCTGACGCAAGGGTTGCGGCATCAAAAACTCAAGCGCGCCAGCGATTCACCCCTGCCGCATCTGAATTTGCCTGGCGGTCGTTAGGACGTAGGCCCAGAAGCTCGCTCGCCCTGATCTTTCGTTAGGTCACCGCGACTCGCAATTTTTGTTTACTGCCAGTAGGCAGAAAACTACAGGTTGACAGTCGCTTTTCTTTTGAGCGATACTTTGTACGAACAAACTAACAAATCAAACAAATAGGCAGGTTATGGAGATCAAAACGGTAGGTCATAAGCGCTATCAGGCGAGCTATGGCCGTTATCTTGAAGACTTTGAGCTCGGTGCAGTCTATGAACATCGTCCGGGTCGCACATTGACCGATGCCGACAATATCCATTTTTCTTTGCTGACGATGAATTTTCACCCCATGCATTGCGATGTGGCCTTTGCCAAAAAAAGCGAATTTGGCAAGCTCTTGGTGAGTAGCGGCCTGACGTTAGCCATCGTGTTGGGCATGACGGTCAATGACATCAGCGGAAAAGCGGTCGCAAACTTAGGCTGGAAAGAAATTAATCTGACTGCGCCAGTCTTTGCCGGCGACACGCTTTATGCTGAAACTGAAGTGCTTGAAGTTCGCGAATCCAAGAGCCGGCCAACGCAAGGTATCGTGACGGTCAAAACGCGCGCTTTCAATCAAAACGGTGTTGAGATCATGAACTTCATTCGTTCGGCTCTAATCCCCAAGCGCGGGCATGGCGTGGGCGACTAGGGTGCTGCCTCGTTTCACAAACAATAAAGAGAAAATAATGAAAACGCTAAAACGACTCACCTTGATCCTCTGCACGATATTTTTTTCCTTCACTGCTCAGTCCAGTTTTGCACAATATCCAGAGAGCCCGGTAAAAATAATTGTCGGGTTTCCGCCGGGGCAAGCCACTGATTTGGTGGCTCGCTATATGGCGCAAAAGTTTGCCGAGAATATTCCAGGCTCAAATTTTATTGTCGATAACCGCGCTGGTGCCTCGGGAATTTTAGGTAGTCGAATCGTCGCAGGTGCAACGCCCGACGGCTTAACGCTGATGATGGGTTCAAGCGCCACTCTAGCTGTGAATCCAGCGCTATACAAAGACTTGCCCTATGACGTCTTGCGAGATTTCGCCCCAATCAGTCTGATCGCAATCGTACCTCAGTATTTAGTGGTCAATCCTGACTTGCCGGTTAAAAACATCAAAGACCTTGTTGAACTGGCTAAAAAAAGCCCGGGTCAAATTAACTATGGTTCGGGCGGCAGCGGTGTCACCAACCATCTGATTATGGAACTCTTCAAGCAGTCCGCTGGTATCGATATGACGCATGTGCCCTATAAGGGCGGACCTGCGGCGCTGACTGATTTAATGGCCGGTCGTATTTCGGTCATGTTTGAAACCGGACCGGGCGCTATCCCTCATATCCAGTCGGGACGCTTGCGCGCCATCGCAGTGTCGAGCGCTCAGCGCGCCGCAGCCACACCAGACATCCCAACGGTTGCTGAAGCCGGCTATCCTACATTTCAGGCGGTTGCGTGGATTGGCTTGGTGGCGCCGGCCAAAACGCCCGAGTCCGTCATAAAAAAACTGTCAGAGATCTCAATGAGTGCGTTGCGCGAAAAAGAATTTGCGGCAAAGCTTGCGGCCTTAGGTGCGGTACCCGTGGGCAATACGCCGGGCGAGTTTCGTAGTTTTATCGAACAAGAACTTAAACGCTGGGCGGTTGCAGTGAAGCTCTCTGGCGCTAAAGTTGATTAACAAGGGAACATCATGACGACACAAGTGCCGACTGCGCCCGACGTGGGACAAGCTATCTCAGAGCAGCTTGCTGCGTTTGCCGTCAATTTTAAAACGGACGATATTCCGCAAGAGGTGAGAGCGCGCGCTAAGTTGTTGATGCTTGATGCGTTTGGTATCGCATTAGCCTCTCACGGCTATGATTTTTCTAAACGCGCGATGGGCGCAATTACAGAATTGAACTCGGGTGGGCATTCGGTTGTGCTCGGTTCAGATAAACGCTTAGACCTTCGAAATTCAATCCTGATGAATGGCATCTTGATTCACGGTCTGGATTATGACGATACCCACGCACAAGGTGTCATCCACACTACCACTTCAACCCTACCCACGGCACTTGCCTTGGCGGCGCACCATAACAAAACAGGGGCTGAGCTATTAACTGCCTTTATTCTGGGTGTTGAAATCGCAGCGAGACTCGGTTCGGTCGCRAAGGGTGGATTTCATCAGATTGGATTTCATCCAACAGGCTTGATTGGTACCTTCGGTTGTACGATGGTGGCAGGCTGGCTGCTCGGGCTTAACGCCGCCCAGTATGTCGATGCTCAAGGTTTGGCTTTGTCGGTCGCCTCGGGCAGCTTAGAGTTTTTGAATGACGGTGCCTGGAACAAACGCATGCACCCGGGGTGGGCGGGGTATGCAGGAGTCACGGCGGCAACGATGGGGCGGCACGGTTACGTCGGCACGCGGCTGGCCTATGAAGGGCGGTTTGGTCTGTATGCCAGCCATCTGGCCGGACGTGACGATTACGACTTAAGCATGGCGACGCAAGATCTTGGTCGAGTTTGGGAGCTTGACCGCGTGTCGGTTAAACCTCTGCCGGCGTGCCACTTTACCCACGCGGGGGTCGACGCAGCCACACGTATCTATGAGCAAGGCGTTCGCGCGGATCAAATCAAACGCATTGAGGTGTTGGTTCCGGCAGAAGTGGTCAAGACAGTGTGCGAGCCTGAACAGGCAAAACGAAAACCGGCTAATTCTTACGAGGCGCAGTTCAGCATACCGTATCTGATCGGCACCGCTTTGTTAAAAGGTCGTTTAACGCTTGATGATATTGACGAACCAGCTTTATCTGACCCAAAGGTCTTGGCACTTGCCGCGATTACCCAATATTCGGTTGATCCCGCCAGCCGGTTTCCAAAATACTTCGATGGCGAGGTAATCGTTGAGCTCAAAGACGGTCGTGTGATTCGCGAGCGTGAAGCGATGAACCGAGGCTCAGTTGACCGCCCGCTGACGGCGCAAGACATTATGACTAAATACCGCGACAACGCAGCCAGACAGGTCTCGAGCGCCCGCAGCCTTGAAATCGAAGAGCAAGTCTTGAATCTGGAAAAGGGCTCGGCATGCGACCTCGCGCAATGTCTGGGACGCAGCGAGTGAGCCGATGCTCTTGAGGGGCGAAAGTGTATTTGACAAGGCTTAATGAGAATTTTTTAGCGCAGCACCGGAGATTATAAAAATGAGCACCGAAGACGCAGGCCAAGAGCGACTGATTCTGGAGATGGTTGATCGGTTTCTTGAGAAAGAGGTCAAGCCCTTTGCCTGGCAACTCGAACACGACGATGAGTATCCTGCCGCGATCGTCGAAAAAATGAAAGAAATGGGCTTGTTTGGTTGTCTGATTGCGCCAGAATATGGTGGCTTGGGGCTATCGACAGTGACCTACGCGAAGATTATTGAACATATTTCGGTCGTTTGGATGTCTGTGTCTGGCATTATCAATTCGCACGTGATTATGGCGGCTGCGCTTCAGCGCAATGGCACCGAGGCGCAAAAGAAAGCCTTCTTGCCGCGCTTTGCAACGGGCGAGCTGCGTGGCGGGATTGCGTTAACAGAACCTGATTGCGGCACCGACCTGCAGGCGATTCGAACAACTGCCGTGCGCGACGGTGACGATTACATCATCAATGGCAACAAGATGTGGATCTCAAACGGCATCTACGGAAACTGCTTTGCGGTCTTGGTTAAAACAGATCTCAATACCAACCCGCGCCATAAAGGAATGAGTCTGTTTTTAGTCGAAAAAAGTGATGCCTTTCGTGCGAGCCGTAAGCTTGAAAAACTAGGCTACAAAGGCATCGACTCTGCTGAACTGGTATTTGAGCAGTGCCGGGTTCCAGCCAGTCAATTAATTGGCGGCAAAGAGGGTAAAGGTTTGCAGATGATCTTGAATGGTCTTGAGCTAGGTCGTATCAACGTCGCTGCACGCGGCGTCGGTGTGGCTCAGGCTGCGCAAAATGAAGCCGTCAAATATTCGCAACAACGCAAAACCTTCGGTAAGCAGATTTGCGAGCATCAGGCGATTCAGCTGAAGCTGGGTGATATGGCCACGCGCACCGAAGCCTCGCGTTTGTTAACGATGCGTGCGGCAGCGGCCTACGATCGGGGCGAACGTTGCGATATGGAAGCAGGTATGGCAAAGTTGTTTGCGACCGAATCAGCGCTCGAGAACAGCATGGAAGCGATGCGAATTCATGGTGGGTATGGTTATTCAAAAGAATATCTGGTCGAGCGGTTTTATCGCGATGCACCGCTGCTGACGATTGGCGAAGGCACCAACGAGATGCAGCGCATCATTATTGCTAAACAGTTGATCGCTCGGAACCCGATATGAGTCTGCCTCTTCAAGGGTTGCGCATTCTAGCCATCGAGCAATATGGTGCGGGCCCGTTTTCAACGCAGCACCTCGCGGATTTAGGTGCCGAGGTCATTAAAATAGAAAATCCCCACGACGGCGGCGATGTGGGAAGGGCAGTTGGCCCGCACTACTTTGGCCCTGGCGACAGTCATTTTTATCAGGCGTTTAACCGAAACAAAAAAAGTATCAGACTCGACCTCAAACAAGACGCTGGCCGCGAAGTCTTGCATAAGCTGCTTGAACACGCCGATGCGGTTTTTAACAACTTGCGCGGTGATTTGCCCGCTAAGTTGGGTTTGACTTATGACGCGCTCAAACACGTGCGCAAAGATATTGTCTGTGTGCACTTATCAGCCTATGGAAGGGAGGGCGAACGTGCGAGTTGGCCCGGGTATGACTATCTCATGCAAGCGGAGGCGGGGTATCTGTCTTTAACCGGCGAGCCTGATGGGCCACCCTCGCGTTTTGGCTTGTCGATGATTGACTTGATGACCGGCACGACCGCGGCGTTAGGTTTGGTTTCGGCAGTCCTGGGTGCGCGGCAAACCGGGATCGGACGCGACGTTGACTGCAGCCTGTTCGACGTCGCGATGCACAACCTCGCTTATCTGGCGACTTGGTATTTAAATGGCTCGCACGTCACCGGACGTGCACCACGCTCAGGTCATCCATCCTTAGTGCCTAGCCAACTCTATCCCACCAAAGATGGCTGGATCTTTATTATGTGTAATAAAGAGAAATTTTGGCCGGTGCTTGCCACCGAACTCGGTAAGCCCGAGTGGGCCGCTCGCGTTGAATACAACTCGTACAMGAATCGTCTCGCGAATCGCGAGCAGTTTAATGCGGATATTGACAGCATCACTCGCACTGACACCACGGCGAATTGGATGAAAAAATTTGCTGGTAAAGTCCCCGCTTCGCCGGTCTACGATGTCGCGCAAGCGCTTGACAATCCCTTTGTTCGCTCCCGACAAGGGGTCGTCACGACTCGTACGCCTGAGGGTAAAGAAATTTTGGGTGTCGCGACACCGCTTCGTTGTGGTGGTGATGCGGCACCGCTGCGCGCAGCCCCGGCGATGGGYGCCGATACGGACGCACTGCTAACCGAGGCAGGATTTTCTGCAAAACAAATCGCGTTTTTGCGCGAACACGCGGTGCTATGAACAGCGATCGGTTTGAGGCGTTTGGCTCGGGCCCTCGCTACGCGCAGTTAGCTAAAACGCTGTTCAACGAAATTTATTCAAAGCAATATCTAATCGGCGATTTATTGCCAACCGAATACGAATTGTGCGCACAGTTTGGCGTATCTCGCTCGACTGCCCGAGAAGCGGTCAAGCAACTCGTCCAAGAGGGTCTTGTGGTGCGACAACCCGGCGTGGGGAGTCGAGTGGTCGCGCAGACCGCGTCGCGCCAATATACACAGACAATGTCTGGCATTACTGACTTGCGGCAGTACGCAAGCGAAACTTATTTGCAGGTCTTTCAGACTACCGTGAACCCGATCAATGCAGAGCAGGCTACGTTATTGGACGCGTCCGAGGGCGAGACCTGGCTGCACATCCAGGCGCTGCGCTCTGTCGAGGGTCAGGCATTACCGATTTGCTTGACGGATGTCTATGTGGCGCCCCGATTTCGCTCACTTGCGGGGGTCAGTGGCCGGCTGACCCAGCCTTTGTATCAGCTGATTGAAAAACAGTTCGCTTGTCGCATTAAGGCTGTACAGCAAGAGATCAGGGCGATGATATTGCCGGCGGCACTTGCAAAGAAACTCAATGCCCCGGCGCGCGGTGCTGGCTTATGGGTGGCCCGACGTTACTTCGACGAACGCGACGAGCTAGTCGAACTTGCGGTAAGCGTTCATCCGGCCGATCGCTTTAGCTATCGTGAAGCCTTTCGGCGCGATTGGCATACATTAGAAAAATCAGCGTAAAGGTGGGGCAGTCAAAGCAAGCTAAAGAGATTTACGCTAAGCTTTTACTCAGTCATTCCTGAAGTCTGATCTTGCCTTGAGAGAATTGTTCGATGAAACTAGCTAGCTATCTCGTGAACGGGCAGTCATACTACGGCGCCATTCAGTCCGATGGCGGAGTGATCGATCTTTCGACCAAGATAGGTCAAAACTATGCAGGCTTGTTGGAGTTGATTCAAAAAAATGGTTTTGACGCTGCGCGTGCAACGTTAGCACTAGCCACGCAGCCTGACCGGCAAGAGGCAAGCTTGCAATATTTGCCGTTGTTCGCCAAACCCGTGACGATGCATTGCATTGGCTTGAACTACGCGGCACATGCGGCTGAGGCGGGCCATAAGTTGCCGGAGTTTCCGCGTACGTTCGTCAAGATTCCAGCCGCGATGGTGGCACACCGCGAGTTATTAGAAAAACCGACTCTGTCACCCGAATTTGATTTTGAGGGTGAACTAGCGGTTGTTCTCAGTCAAACGGCGCGCAATGTCCCTGCAGCCGAGGCCTTAAGCTATGTTGCAGGCTACACCTGTTTTATGGACGGTTCGGTGCGCGACTATCAGTTTCAGCGCACGCTTGATCAAGGTAAAAACTTTTTTCGCTCAAGTTCGATCGGTCCAGCCTTGGTGACTCCAGATGAAGTGGGCCCACTTGAAAACCTGTCACTTACGACTTTGGTATCTGGTGAGATGATGCAGCATGCCTCTTTTTCGACAATGATATTTTCAGTCTCAAAGCTGATTGAATACATGTCGAGCGTGACTGAACTACGTGCTGGGGACGTGATCGCAACCGGTACGCCAGAGGGCGTTGGATTTAGCCGCAAGCCACCGCGGTTTTTAAACGCAGGTGACACCATTGAGGTCATCATCGAGCGCGTGGGCACACTTAAAAATACCGTGGGCTAACAAGATCAGACCGGGACTGAGCAGAGCAGACCCGCGTGGACACGTTTATATATTTAGGGTGGCCAGAATATCCCAATGTCCAACCGTGCAATGCTCTGCGGCGAGTCGCGCCGCCAGCCATTGTTCAACTTGTGCAGGCTCGACTAGACCAGTTTCATGCACGGCGCCAGCACTGCCGCTCGCCAGTGCCTCGATGAACGCCGTTTCGCTGCGGTCGATTTGCCAGGGGCTCGGTGCCAAGGTCACCCCAAAGCCACGAGCCGCTAACTCACGCTCCATGATGAGGGCGGCGTTGGGGCCCGCCGCGACTCCAAAGCCTTTGTCGGTTTGTTGATGCGCATGGAACGCTTTTAAGATCGCGCGATCACTGGAGTGTGGCGGCAACCACTGCTCGGTGCCGTCATACGTCAAGACGGTATAAAGCGTGACGCGCAGCGTCTGACAAAATCGCACTAGCCAGGCTTCTGCGACGAGATCAAAAAAAGCTGCGGCGGTGATGACGTCGGCAGGCCAGGCGAGCACGCGCTCGATGTCGCGTGCCAAGTCAATCTGCACGAAATCAATTTCGATGGTCTGGTTGTTTTTGATAAGCGTCAGCGTCCCAGCGTCACTCACTAGGCGATCGGCCCAGCCAAGCAGCGTGGCGCGCGCCGTAGCGAGCAGTAAGGGGTCATAGTCGACCAAGGTCCAGTGCTGTGCAAAAGGCAGCGCCGCGGCGAGGGCACGTAGATTCGAACCTGAACCGCAGCCCAAATCAATTAAACGAATAACGCGTTGTTCGGTGCGTGCCAAATCCGTGAGCTGGACGCAAAGCCGTTGTTGCAATTTCTGATCACGTGCGCGGTGATCGGCGGGCTCGCGTAAGGCGAGCCATTGAGCTGAAAAACCAGTCATTTTTATCTCAGTGTGTCTGCGCCGGTCAAAGCGGGTTAGTAAGGGGTAGGCGGTATCGCTCGCGATCATTCAACAATTTCGTACGACTTACAAAAAGAGACTGACTTCGTTAGCGCGGTTGACACAAGTTTCAAGAAATAAAGTGGCCCGATGCATCAGTAAACTGTTCTTTCACGAGTTGCGTAAAACGGCCACCCAAAGCGTAGAGTTCGTTGAACGAACCTGTTTCGACGACTTGCCCGTAAGCCATGACCAAGATGGTGTCGGCTTGACGAATCGTTGCGAGCCGGTGAGCGATGACGAGCGTGCTGCGGTCTTTGGTGACGGCCTCAAGTGCTTGTAAGAGTTTGGTTTCGGTCGCGCTGTCTAAGGCGCTTGTTGCTTCGTCTAAGATCAAGATTGGCGGATCTTTTAGCAAGACGCGTGCGATCGACAGGCGTTGGCGCTCGCCACCAGACAGCATGCGTCCGCGTTCACCAATTTTGGTATCAAAGCCCTGTGGATGTTGCAAGATAAAGTCGAGCGCTTGCGCACTGGCACAGGCTTGGCGAAGTTGGGCATCGGTCGCTTCGGGTAAGCCGACCCTGAGGTTTTCGGCGATCGAGCGGTTAAACAGCAAGGCTTCTTGAAACACCACACCAATATTGCTGCGTAGCGCCGAGAGTTGCAGCTCTCGGATGTCTGTTCCATCGACGGTAACTCGACCAGCTTGCGGGTCGAACGCCCGGTACAGCAAACTTAACGCTGTCGACTTGCCGGCACCCGAGGCGCCCACCAGCGCGACGGTTGTGCCTGGTTTGAGCGTAAAGCTCAGGCCTTGGATCGCAGGGTGTTTGTTATCGTAGGCGAAGGTCACGTTTTCAAAGGCGACCGCGCCGCGCACGCGCCCGGGATCAAGTGCTTGAGGCGAGTCGTGAATGGAGGGCTCGGTATCGAGAACATGAAAAAACTCTTGTAAGCGGGGCGCATCGATGGCGAGGCGGTGGATAAAGCCAACGATTTGTTCGAGACGCATGATCACCATTCCCGAAAACGCGATAAAGGTGACGATCGCGCCCACTGTGGTCAGGCCGTGGGTGAAGAGCCACGCTCCGAGCGCGACGATGCACAAAATACTTAAGGTGGTTGACGAACGCGTCAACACATTGACGAGTGCCCACCAAGAGAGCACGGGCATTTGGGCGCCTAAGGCGCGCTGGCTAATGTTTTTAAGTGCGCTGACCTCGTGCTCGATTCTTGCAAAACTTTGCACCAAGGCGATATTGCCCAAAGTATCTGAAGCCTGCTCGGCAAGATCCGACTGATGGCTCTCAACTTCTTGTTGCAGTGTCTGCGTTTTGCGTAAAATAAAATGCGTGAGACCGACAAAGACAAAGCAAAGTGCGATGAGCACCAGCGCGAGTCGCCAATTGATATAAAGCGCAACGGGCACCAGCACAATCAGCGATACCGCTGCGGCGAGGTGATCGCGAAAAAAGCTCAGCCAAAGCCACCAAAGCGCATCGGTGCCTTGCAGCATGATTTTCATTAAACGACCCGAGTGCGTGTCACTCTGTTGCGCCAAGGGCAGCTGTAAGACATGTTCAAAATAGTCGCGTAAGACAATATGTCTGCGGCGATGCGACAGGCGATCGGCAAAAAGCGCGATGAGCGCGCCACAAGAAATCGTGAACAAACCAAAACCCATCCACGTAAAAAGCAGAGGTGCGAGCACCGGCCAAATCTGCTCTGGGTGCTCAAGCGGTGCACGAGACAGGGCGTCAATCACCAAGCCAAATAAAATTGGCTCAGCAAACATCGCCATGGCGAGTGTGACGTTGGCAAAGGCTAAAGTCCAACCCAGTTTTCGATCGGAGCCTAGCATCTTTAAGACGCGGCCATACAGTGCGACGAATTTGATGGGGTCGGTGGGTTGGCCAGCGCTACTCACGGGCGCCCTTCGCTTTTAAGGCCGCGCGAAAACGTAAGACCTCAAGATCAAGGGGCTGCAAAGCGAGCGGCGGTGACAGTTCTTCGGGCAAACTGAGCAATTGCCAGCGCATCAAGAGGCGACCAAAACTCGGCCACGAGGTCATGACTGCGAGAGGAACCGACAGCAGCAAACCCGCGAGCATGACGCAGGCATAGGGTAAGCTGGTCGGGTGGGTAGACCACACCGCGGCAGCTAAGCTAGCACCAAGCAAAGTGTGCGGCCAAAACTGGCGCAGGGCAGTGAGCAGCGGTACCGAGTGATCATCGCGTGCCTGGGCTGTCCAGCCGGCTTTTTTACCAAAGACCAAACCAGCAATGAAAATCGTATGGTTCAACCAGGTGACGGGCGTCATCAAAAGTGAAAACAGCATTTCAAGCGTGAAGCTTGTGGCAAAGCGCAGGCCGCCACCAAAGCGTCTGCGTTCGCCCGCGCGCAGCAAGACGTCGAAGGCGCCGGCAAGTTTGGGCATGTACCACATCAACAGCGTGGTCGCCAGCAAGGCGATGCCCAAGCCCTCGTGCATAAAGGCGGTGGGTGCTGGCGCCAGACACAGCATCACGAGCGTCAGAACTGACAAGGCGATCCAGGCTGGCGAACTCAGGAACATTAAGATTGCGATACATAACTGATAACGGCTTAAGAACTTTAGGCCCGGCATGCTTAACAAATGAAGGTATTGCAGGTTGCCCTCGCACCAGCGCAAATCACGACGAACGTATTCAACCAAGGTGGGTGGATTCTCTTCCCAGCTTTCGTCTTCTTGCGGGATGACTCGCACCTCGAAGCCTGCGCGCCGCATCAGTACCGCTTCGACTTGATCGTGGCTCAAGATGTGTCTGGGCGAGCCCTTGTGGTCAGGTAAGAGAGGTAACTCACAGTGCTCAATAAAAGGTTTGATGCGGATCGCGGCATTGTGGCCCCAATACGGTCCACAGTCGGCCTGCCACCAGGCCGACCCCATCGTGTAGGGCCGCATGCCTAAGCGCATCCCAAACTGAAATAACCGCGTAAAGCCACTGGTTGAAGGCAAACCCATCACCAGACCTTGCAAAATTCCCAGATTAGGATTGGCTTGCATCAGGCGTACCAAACGCAAGATCGCGTGACCTGTCATGAAGCTATCCGCATCCAGAGTCACCACAAAATCGTGCAGGTGGCCCCAACGTGCGCAAAAGTCGGCAATGTTGCCCGCCTTGTAGCCTTGATTGTCGGTGCGTCGCCGATATGTAAGTGCTAAGCGACCTTGCCAGCGCGCGGCCATCGCGTCAAAGCAGTGCTGCTCTTGTTGGCCGATGACGACATCATTGGTGTCGCTCAATACATAAATATGTAATTGTTTGCCAGCGCCTGTGTCGACTAAACCCCGCATGATCGCTTCAAGATTACGTTCAAGGCGCGTCGGGGTTTCGTTGCGAATGCAAAGTACAACCGCGGTCGACGAGGTGATCGGTTCGGTCATATTTAGGCGGGCAACGAGCGGCAAGACGACTGCCAGTGGATCGCGCGCAAGCAGACCGAGCAGAAAGGCAATGCTTGAGTTCAAGAAGCCAACCACTGTCCAGGGCAACGTGATCGCAAATAATATGAGTAGGGCACCGGCAGCCCAAATGTTGACCTCGCGGCTCAGGGCTGCGCGTAACAAGGCAAGCATTGCAACAAAGCTTAGGATTGCCAGCACGCCGAATAAAACTCTTCTGCCTGTTAGCATGGCGGGGGTAACGGGGTTTGATGATTTCAAGATTAAGGCCTTTGGTTCACTTATACTCTTTCAAAACGCTCGCGCAGTATAGGTCAGAGCGCCAATAGTTTGAAAACTTAGGATTTACGTGGTGAGTCTAGCAGTGGTGAGTCCAGCAACTGATCCTTCAGCGGTCCGCCAGGCGCAGGCGCTTTGGTACGTGGCCCCGGGGGTTGCAGAGTTGCGTGCCGAGACGTTACCCGCACCGAGCCCCCAGCAAGTCAGAGTGCGCACGCTCTTCAGCGCCCTGAGCCGAGGCACCGAGTCCTTGGTGTTTGCGGGCAAGGTCCCGGAGGCCGAGTTCACGCGTATGCGGGCCCCCTTTATGGGTGGTGACTTTCCGTTTCCGGTTAAGTATGGCTATGCCTCGGTGGGGGTGGTTCAAAGCGGCCCGCCTGAGTTGCTTGGTCGCCACGTCTTTAGCCTTACGCCACACCAAGATTATTTTAATTTGGCGACCGAGGCGGTGACTGTACTGCCTGAAGGCGTGACCCTCGAACGCGCCGTGCTTGCGGCCAACATGGAAACCGCCCTGAACGCAGTATGGGATGCAGCTCCTGGGCCCGGTGATCGGATTGCCGTAGTGGGCGGTGGCGTATTGGGTAGTCTGGTTGCATTTTTATGTGGTCATTTGCCCGGGGCAGAGGTGACGCTTGTTGATATCAATCCCGAGCGTGCGCCGCTTGCAACGAGTCTTGGAGTGAAGTTCGCGCTGCCCGATGCGGCGCCAACCGAGTGCGATTTAGTGTTTCATACCAGCGCTTCAGCTGCTGGGCTCACGACCGCACTGTCGCTTGCCGGCGCAGAAGCCACGGTGCTTGAACTGAGTTGGTATGGCAGTCAGGCAGTGAGTGCGCCCTTGGGTGGCGCCTTTCACAGCCGGCAGTTACGTCTGCAATCCAGTCAGGTTGGGCATATCTCGGCGACCCGTCGGCCGCGCTTTACCTATCGCCGTCGACTCAGCGTCGCACTTGAGTTGCTGAAAGACGACCGCCTTGCGGCGTTGCTGGCGCAACCGATCGCGTTGAACGCATTGCCCGAGCACTTACCCAAAATTTTAGGTCAGCCAAGCGGCATTCTTTGCCAGCTTATTCATTATTCTTAAGGAGCACTCTGTGTTTACAGTCGAAGTTCGTGATCACATCATGATCGCCCATTCTTTTCGTGGTCAAGTGTTTGGTCCGGCACAAGCCCTGCACGGCGCAACCTTTGTAGTCGATGCGGCCTTCATCGCTAAAACCCTCGATCCGAATGGAATCGTGATCGATATTGGGCGTGCGCTAGATGTTCTCAAAGACACACTCAAGCCACTAAACTATTCTAATCTCGATGATCATCCAGAGTTTAAGGGGTTGAATACGACCACTGAGTTCTTGACCAAATATATTTTTGATCAGTTAGCGAAGGCCGCGCGCGCGGGTACGCTTGGCCGCGATGGTAAAGAGTTGCACGCGCTGCGCATTACGATCTCTGAATCCCATGTTGCCCGCGCTTGGTACGAGGCAGCCCTTTAAACTGGCAGACGAAAGACGATGTTTGTTTAAGGCTGAGAATGAAGCGCCTGATATTTGCAATTCCGGGTGATTTAGCCACTGTAACGGGTGGCTATATTTACGACCGTCGGATCATCGAGGAGCTGCGCCTTCAGGGTTGGCAAGTTCAGGTGCTTGGTTTAGGGGATGGGTTTCCGTATCCCTCACGCGCGACGCATCAACAGGCCTGTGAACGCTTACTGGCGCTTGAGCCTGGCGTCCCGATCGTGGTCGATGGTCTGGCCTTTGGCGTGCTGCCTGAGGTCGCCGCGGCGTTACACCAACGCCACCCCGTGGTGGCATTGGTGCACCATCCGCTTGCATTTGAGACAGGGCTAAGCGCTGAGCAGTCGGCCATTTTTAAAGACACCGAGTGGCGCGCACTTAAGCACGTCACGCGGGTCTGCGTAACCAGTCCGGCTACCGCACAGACGGTGATCGAATGCTTTAAAGTACCGGGTGCCCGGTTGGATAGCGTTTTACCAGGCACTGATCGCGTCGTGCGCAAAGTGGGCGTGCTCAAGCAGGGGCCTGTACAGTTACTCTCCGTCGGGTCGGTGATTCAACGCAAGGGCTTTGATGTGCTGTTGGCTGCGCTGGCTACGCTCACCGAACTGTCTTGGCAACTGACCATCGCGGGCGATCTCACGCGCGATGATGTTGCCGTCGCGCAATTGCATCACGATCTTGAGCGTTTTTCGCTGACCAAACGTGTGCACGTCTTGGGTGCGATCGAAACCGCAGGGCTACAAACGCTTTACCAACAAGCGGATATTTTTGTTTTAGCGTCTCGTTTTGAGGGCTATGGCATGGCCTATGCAGAGGCGCTGGCGCATGGTTTGCCGGTGATTGGCACCACTGCGGGTGCGATACCAGACACAGTGCCTTTGACTGCAGGCCTGTTAGCAGAGCCTGGCGACGTTCAAAGCCTGACGCAGGCGCTTAGGCAGTTAATACAAGACTATGTCTTGCGTAAACGGTTAGCGGATGGTGCCTGCCTAGCGGCAGCGCAGCAGCCCTCGTGGGCCGACTCTGCCGCATTATTTGCGCAAACCATTGCGCACGCGGTGACCGAGTATTCAGAACTCAAACCAAGGTAACTCGCTGGGCAGACAAGTCACAGTCAAAAAGCATCTCGTCTTCAAGTGCGTGTGCGTGCATTTTGATTCTAACTGCTTGATCCATGTGTTCGATCGCGGGCAAAGAGAAGCCGGCCCGGCCCGAGCCCATGATGATGGGCGCAACAATGATGTGCAAGCGGTCGAGGCAGCCCGCCAGCATGAAGCGCGAAACCGTATCAGCGCCGCCCTCAATCAAGATGCGCGTTAAGCCGCAAGCGAATAATGCCCTCAGGATGTCAGCCGGTGCAAGTTGACCTTTGGTGGCCGGGAGCGACACTACTTCGACGCCTGGTGGTGTGTTCGCCTTAACTTGATCCGCTACGATCACGATGCGCCGCGTGCCGTCATCAGACCACACCAGTGAGTCAGGTTTGAGACGTGCGTTAGGATCGATCACCACGCGTGCAGGATGTGTGCCTGAAACCAGCCTGACATTCAAGCGCGGGTCGTCGGCAACTGCCGTACCCACGCCGACGACGACGGCATCGACAACCGCACGCAACCGGTGTAGGTGTGTCAACCCGGAGGGGCCATTAATATATTTTGAATGGCCGGTGATTGTGGCGATGCGACCATCCAGCGTTTGACCTAATTGGCCCACCACCATCATGGCGTCGCGGCCACCGGCGCGCAACGGGTTAAATAACGGCGCCCAGTCAGAAGGGAGTAAAGCGCCTTCTTGTGAGAAGGCCTCAAGTAGGTTCGACCAGGATGTTGGTTGCGCGACTTCAGTACTGGTAGGTTTCATAAGAGACCAAAAATAAGTTTTTTTTAGTAAAAAATTTTTTTCTAGACCTTGCGGTTAGGCCTCGCGACATCAACCTTGTCGTCACTGAAGTCGAAACTTAGTGAGAACCCTATAAAAGTTGTTACAAACTAAGTGTATTCCCGAGTGTTTGGACGCGTTAGTGGCATAATAACCGTTCAGGACACGTTCAGCTTTCAGTTATTTGTCAGCCTCGTTTGACAGTTTTAAGAACTTGTCACAATTTCAACAATAAATTTAATGCTAGGCTCGACGTGTCCAAGACAGACCCTCTGATTGAAGTTGACCGAGTGATTTCCGAGCTGCGTCGCGGCGCAAGTGTTCGTGTACATCTAGGTGCTTCAAGCGTCTTGATGTTAGCTGCGGAGGCCGTCAATCCACACAGCTTAAGCACCCTGGTCGCGCAAGCAGGTTCACCTCTTGCGCTGGTCATGACGGGCACGCGCGCAAACGTGTTGGGGATGGACAAGGCTGACCATCAAGCCTGCGTCGTCTCAACACCTAAGGGGTTGACCAAAGCGGTAATTGATTATCTGGCGAACCCACTTTCGGCGCTCGAAACGCCACCTGATTTGACGGCCATGCAACTGACGCAGGCCGGCCCTCTCGAGCAGGCCTGCGTGACGTTGGCCAAGCTGTCGCGTTTGTTACCTGCTGCGATTATTGCAACAGCTGGTGCACAAACCGATGCCCTGAATGTTTCAGTCTTGGGCATTGAGGCTTACATGGATATCGCAGCTGAGTCTTTAAGCGTGGTCAGCGAGGCACGTGTGCCGCTCGAAACAGCAGAGCACGCGCGTGTGGTTGCGTTTCGGCCGCGCGACGGCGGTATTGAGCATTTAGCGATTATTGTGGGTGATTTGGATCCTGAAGTACCCGCGCTGATTCGACTGCACTCCGAATGCTTCACTGGCGATTTGATGGGTTCATTGCGTTGCGACTGCGGTAATCAATTACGCGGTGCAATTAGCGAGATGGATAAAGCTGGTAGCGGTATCTTGTTATACCTTGCGCAAGAAGGCCGCGGCATTGGCTTGGTGAACAAACTGCGCGCCTATCAGTTGCAGGATGCAGGCTTTGATACGGTCGATGCTAATTTACAACTCGGCTTTGATTCAGACGAGCGCAACTATCTACCTGCGGCACAAATGCTTCGYCTGCTAGGTGTCAAGCGCGTAAGGTTGATGACCAACAACCCAACTAAAGTCGCAGCCTTAAAGTTGCACGGTATCGAAGTGTTTGAACGAGTGCCTCATGTGTTTGCTGCAAACGAACACAACAATGGCTATCTTCGTACCAAGGCGAACAAAAGTGGACACATATTTTAAGGTGTTTGGCACTTGATCGCCCTGCGGGCCTCACACGTCTCGGCGGGCTTCATTTCTGTCCTAGTCGGCTATACCAGCTCTGCGGCAATCGTCTTTCAGGCCGCGCATGCCGCGGGTGCAACACCCGCTGAAATCTCTTCTTGGTTGTGGGCGTTGGGCATCGGAATGGGCCTGACTTGTATCGGCCTGTCGCTTTATTTTAAAGAGCCTATTTTGACCGCTTGGTCGACACCAGGAGCGGCGCTCTTGATTACGGGCTTAGCCGGCTTGTCGATGTCTGAAGCCATTGGCATCTTTTTATTCAACTCTTTGCTGATCACGCTTGCCGGTTTTTCTGGCTTGTTTGAGCGACTGATGCGCTACGTACCCAAGACGCTTGCGGCGGCGATGCTAGCCGGCGTGTTACTACGTTTTGGGCTTGACGTGTTTGTCGTGCTGCCAACGCAAGGCGGGCTAGTGGGGGCCATGCTTGCGAGCTTTTTGCTTGCACGGCGCTGGCTGCCTCTGTATGCAGTCCCACTGACTCTTTTTGTTGGCCTGGTGGCTGCCGCGCTTTTGGGCTTGCTTCAGGCGCAGCATTTACAAATCACTTTTGCTCGCCCTCTGTGGATGTCGCCGACGTTTTCTGCCGCGACGCTGATTGGCGTGGGGATCCCTTTGTTTGTTGTGTCGATGGCCTCACAAAATGTACCGGGCTTAGCAGTGTTACGTGCCAATGGTTACACCACACCTGCCTCGCCCCTGATTGGTTTTACTGGATTGACCGGTTTGCTACTGGCACCCTTTGGTGGCTTTTCTTTCAATCTCGCGGCGATCACAGCGGCCTTGTGTATGAGCAAAGATGCAGACGTCGAGCCTACACGCCGTTACTTGGCCGCGGTGTGTGCAGGCTGTTTTTATTTAGTCATTGGGGTGTTTGGTGCAACGGTGGTGAACTTGTTTGCAGCCTTTCCTCAGGCTTTGATTGTGACGATCGCTGGTCTCGCGTTGTTAGGCACCATTGGCAATGGGYTGGCTAGCGCCCTACACGAAGAAAAAGAACGCGATGCCGCTGTYATCACGTTCTTAGTCACCGCCTCGGGCCTGTCGCTCTTTGGAATCAACAGCGCCTTTTGGGGTCTCGCGCTCGGGATGGCAACCGCTGCGTTAAACCGCCGCACCTGAGGCATCAAGCGCAGTTCCTGAACTATAGATTGGCGGATGCGTCACAATGGATTTAAGTTCTGGATGTGGCACGCGTAGCGCGTTAAGGTCAGGCTTAGGCCGACATAAACTCTTGTCATCTTTAAACGCTTGCTCGATGGCGTGCGCCGCAGCGAGCACTTGAGCGTCAGCGAATAAACGTCCGGACATCTGCAGGCCAAAAGGCATGCCATGTTCGTCGGTACCGCAGGGTAGGGCAATTGTTGGATTGGTCGCAAGCGTGACCACATAGGTTAAGCCTAGCCAGTGATAATAATTACGCATCGTTTGGCCATCGACTTGCGCTGCGTATAGTTCGGTCCACGGGAACGCCGTCACCGGCACCACTGGCGACAAAATCAAATCATATTTTTCTGTTGCGGCTGCAAACTGGCGCGTGATTTTAGTTTGCTCAAGATGCGCCCAAGCGCGGTCTGCGAGCGTAATCGAAGAAGCGATCTCCATGTTGGCACGGATATTCGGCCCAAGGGTCTCGGGCTGTGTACGATAGGTTTGCGCGAACGAAGAGACAAAGTTTTCAGCGCGCAAAATATCAAAGGCGCGATCAGGATCCCCTAGTTTGAAGTCGATCGGTTCGCACGTTGCCACAAAACCCGAAAGCGCCTCAATGCGCTTACGAAACGTTCTGCGGATTTCTTGATCCACAATACAGACACCAAAATCTTCGGTGTAACCAATGCGCAATTTAGATAAATCAAATTGTTGCAAGGGCCAAAACTTTGCTGGGTCGTTTGGAAATACAAGTGGGTCCATCGCGTCGCGTCCAACGCTAGCTGAAAATAACAAAGCGGTGTCTGCCACGTCGCGCCCCATTGGGCCGAGCACTGAAATGACTGACCACCCTAGCGCGCGGGCATTGTTGCCGATCATGCCAGGTGAGGGGCGCATACCAACGACTCCGCACAAGGCGGCTGGGATGCGCAACGAGCCGCCTGTGTCTGAGCCTGTACAGATCGGTAAGAGATCGGTTGCAAGTGCAGCGGCCGAGCCACCAGACGAGCCACCTGCGTTTAAGATTGGATTAAAGGGATTGCCGGTTGCGCCCCACACTGGGTTGCGCGTGTTTGCGCCAGCGCCCATGTCAGGGGTGTTAGTTTTTGCAGTGACGATTGCGCCGGCCGCACGCAGGCGGGTGATTAAGCTGGCATCTTGCGTTGGCACATTGCTGCGAAAGCCCACATTGCCATAGGTGGTGAGTAAGCCTTCAGTCGCCTGCAAATCTTTGACGCCTAGGGGCAGCCCGTGAAGCGGGCCCAGTGCTTCACCTCGCATGACGCTGGTCTCAGCGTGCTTAGCCGAGGCGCGAGCGCGCTCGAAATCGGTTGCGCAAATCGCGTTAATCGCAGGGTTCAGGGTCTCGATGCGGCTAATGCAAGCCTCCATCAATTCAACCGGTGAGACTTGACGCGTGCCGATCAGACGGCGCAGTTCGACTGCAGAAAGTTCGGGAAGGCTCATGAAGGTGATACTCAAAAAAGTTAAGAGAAACCGAGTCGTCCCAAGCGTAGTGCTTTCAGGACGCTTAGACAAGAGCGGTTTGAGGCGCTGTCGTGGCAGAACACGGTGCAGCTGTACTCAAGTGGAAGAATACCCCTGAATAGCAGCCTCTCTTCGGGATCTGAAATGATTGCTTTAGTTCAAGGCTATCGCGCCGGCCCCTGCGCGCGCGATCAGTGGCTGCCCAATATTGTTGCAGGTTTGGTGATGGGTATTGTCGCGATTACCTGTGTGAGTTTGTTCATTGCTATTTTTTCGCCAAAGGTGTCGACATTAAAAATTACCCGGCCCGTTGATCGCGATGGTGGTTGCGACCGCTTTGCAGGCGACCTTGCAGCTACAGGGCGTGGCAACAATCGGTACCGCATTTGGCGGCGTGCCGCAAGGCCTACCTACCCTCGCGTTACCTGATTTCAGCGTATCGCAGGTGCTTTCATTGATTGGTCCTGCGTTTACGATCGCGCTGCTTGGTGCCATTGAGTCGTTGTTATTGGCTGTGGTGGCCAATAATATGGCTGGTACCAAGCATGATTCCAATCAAGAACTCGTGGGCCAGGGCCTCGCCAACATGTTGACCCCCTTATTCGGTGGCTTTGCCGCAACGGGTGCGATCGCCCGTACCGAAACGAATATTCGTAATGGTGCAACCAGCCCGCTTGCCGGGGTGATGCACGCCGTGACGCTGATTGCGGTGCTGCTGGTGTTAGCGCCTCTGGCATCAAGCATTCCCTTGGCGGCGTTGGCAGCCATCTTATTTGTCGTGGCCTGGAACCTGAGCGAACTTCATCGCTCTGGTCGCGTGCTCACTCGCGCGCCTGTTGCGGATCGCGTCATTTTGWTMGTCACATTTTTTGCTCACGGTGTTGGTGGATCTTGTCGTAGCGGTCAATGTCGGCGTGATKCTTGCCATTCTGCATTTTTTGCGGCGGTCGATAATTTTGAACGGGTCTTGCGCGAAACTGCGACAGACCCTAAGGTGTTGATCATCCGATTGCAGCGCGTACCCTTTATGGACATCACCGGCTTGCAATGCCTTGAGGACGCAATCGCTGGCCTGCAAAAACGAGGTGTCAAGGTACTGTTGTGCGAGGCGAGTTCGCGTGTTCTAGTAAAAATGCGTCATGCTGGTTTGTTCGAGGTCTTGCAGCCCAACCATTACTTTGAAGCACTGTCTGGCGCCTTGCGCTGCGCAAGTCAGCATCCATGAGCACCGAGAAAAAAGAGTCAATCCGGTAAGCTCAAGAAAAAATCGACTTCTYTTAAAATTTTAGGAGCACAATATGGCAAAAATCTCCCAGCTCGCGCCTCAGTCAATTCAGTGCATTGGCTTTRTTGGCGTTGGCGTAATGGGTGAACCCATGTGCCGTCATCTGGCTACTAAAAGTAAGCTCGAGGTGTTGGCGTATGACTTAGAGCAAGATCCCCTGGAGCGTCTAGCTGAGTTTGGCGTCGAGGCCGCGAGCATGGCGCAAATTTCACAACAAGCCGATTTGATTTTTTTATCGTTACCCTCGGGAGAGATCGTTGCAAAAGTCGTGTACGCCGCAGGGGGGTTGCTCGAAGCGGGACGCGTGGGTCAGATCGTGGTTGATCTGAGTACCTCACCTTTTGATAAGACACAAAACCTCGCGACTGCTTTCGCAGCAAAAGACATGTTCTTCGCCGATGCGCCGGTCATGCGCACGCGGGCCGCAGCCGAGGCTGGCACACTGGCAGTGCCGGTGGGTGCAACGCCTGAACTGTACGCCTTGCTTGAGCCCTATATTCAAATGTTTGCGACCGACGTACGTCATGCGGGCAAAGCAGGGTCGGGTCAGGTGGTCAAGATCTTGAATAATATGGTGGTCTATGAAACGGTCTTGGCGCTTTCAGAGGCACGCGCCATCGGTGTGCGCGCAGGAGTCGACCCCGAAACACTCTTCGCTGCCTTAGCTGCGGGTTCGGCCGATAGCTTTGCTTTGCGTAATCAGGGCTTAAAAGCCATTGTGCCGCAAGAGTTTCCAGAGCGGGCGTTCCCGGTCACCTACGCCCGCAAAGATTTGTCTTACGCAGTCGCGCTTGCAGAGCAGGTTGGGGTCAATGCAACCGGAGCCAAGAATTTAGTTGCCTGTTTTGACCAAGCTATCGCCGCCGGGCACGGTGCAAAGTACGCGCCGGCGATTAGCCTGCTATTTGAAAAAGGTAAATTCGATTGACAGCAGCTTAGCCGCGACCTATAAATAGCAACCGAATTGTCGCTCTTGAAGGCGGCACGTTACAAAAATAATAGGATGAGACATGACTCGTAGCACCGCTGCGACTGGGGCGCAATTATTGCAGCGCTTTACCCGGGTCGCGTCAAGTTTTACAAAACCTCGCGCCGTACAAGTAGACATGCTTGTGCAGTTTGCTGAGGTACCTGCCATTGTGCGGATTCGTGACGGGCGTGTGACCGAGATCGTGCAACGCGGTGTGGCGCTGCAGTCGTGGGATTTTGCCGTCAAAGGTACAGCCGAAGGCTGGAGTCAGTTTTGGCTAGCCATACCACCTGCTGGTTGGCATGATCTGCTGGCTCTAAATAAACGGGGCGCACTCACAATCGAGGGACATCTACATCCGTTGATGGCACACCTACAATTCATTAAGGATTTGCTGGCATCGCCTCGCGAGGGGGCGACATGAGCGTCACACTTGAGCCGATTGTCGGGCGCTACACAACCTTTGCCATCCAGGGCAAGCAATGTCGAGTGTACTTTGAAGAGGCAGGTAGTGGTATCCCACTGGTCTGCTTGCATACCGCCGGTGCGGATAACCGCCAGTATCGCCATATGATGAACGACCCCGAGGTTACGTCTCGATATCGTGTGCTTGCGTTTGATATGCCCTGGCACGGTAAGTCTTATCCGCCCGAAGGCTGGCAAGAGACTGAATATAAATTGTCGACAGCTCTGTATGTTGACACGGTGATGGCTTTTTGCGAAGCCCTTGAACTTGAACGCCCTGTGGTGATTGGTTGTTCGATTGGCGGGCGAATCGTATTGCAGCTCGCCCATCTGCACTCAGACAAGTTTCGCGCCTTGATTGGGCTTGAGGCGGCCGACTATCAGCAGCCGTGGTACGACACCTCGTGGTTGCATCGAGGCGATATTCATGGCGGTGAAGTCTGCGCAGCGCTAGTGTCGGGCCTGGTTGCGCCACAATCGCCAGCGGTCTATCGCCACGAAACGCTTTGGCAGTACATGCAAGGTGGGCCTGGAATCTTCAAAGGCGATTTGTATTTTTATCGCGTCGATAGCGATCTGCGGGGCAAGCTTAGCGGGATTCGCACAGACCTGTGCCCGTTGTATCTGTTGACAGGCGAGTATGATTTTTCGTGCACGCCAGAGGATACGCGTCGCACTGCAGAGGCAATCCCAGGCGCCCAAGTGACCGTTATGCGCGAAGTCGGGCATTTTCCGATGAGCGAAAATCCAACGCAGTTCAGGAAGTACCTCTTGCCGGTGCTTGAGAGCCTTGTGACGTAATGGCTGACCCACGGTTCGCACACCTTGCTCGTTGAGAACGAAAACTCAGGCGCAACAAAACCAAGCCAAGGCCTATTCGATCAGACCTGCCACGACGTTTGAAAAACCCGAATCCACGTGTAGGATTTCACCCGTGACACCCGCGGCTAAATCCGATAACAAAAACGCCGCCACGTTGCCGACCTGTTCGGTAGTGACGTTGCGGCGTAACGGAGCGTTGGCTTCGACAAACTTCAAGATGCTTGAAAAGTCTTTAATCCCGCTGGCAGCCAGCGTTTTAATTGGGCCGGCTGAAATGCCGTTCGCGCGAATGCCCTCAGGCCCAAGATTGGCCGCTAGGTAGCGTACCGAAGCCTCAAGCGAGGCTTTGGCTAAGCCCATCGTGTTGTAGTTAGCCAGCACGCGCTCAGCGCCCAAGTACGTCAGAGTGATGAGCGCGCCGTTACGCCCTTGCATCATCGGTCTGGCCGCTTTTGCAAGTGCCGGAAAACTGTAAGCGGAAATATCGTGCGCGATACGAAACGCCTCGCGTGATAAACCGTCTAAAAACTCACCAGCAATCGCTTCGCGTGGCGCAAAGCCAATTGAGTGAACCAATCCATCCAGACCATCCCAGCGTTTGGCCAACTCGGTAAAGGCGGCTTCGATTTGACTATCTTCGGCGACGTCACAGGGCAGCACGATATCGCTGCCAAAATCGGCGGCAAACTCCGTGACACGTTCTAGAAAGCGCTCGCCCACGTAGGTGAAGGCAAGCTCGGCGCCTTGTTCGCGACAGGCCTTCGCAATGCCATACGCAATCGACCGGTTAGAGATGACACCCGTTATTAAAATACGTTTGCCTGAAAGAAAGCCCATAAAAATCCTAGAAATGAAAAAGCCGGCGTATCAAGGTTGCTTACCTAGCGTTCGCGTTAGCTGCGGTTACCCGTGCCAGGGACTCGTAGTTTAACGCCGACCTGTAGTTTGTCGGTTTTGAGTTGATTTAGCGCGCGTAAGTTAATAATCGTCGTGTTGTATTGCCGAGCAATCGAGTCAAGCGAGTCGCCTTTACGTACGACGTGCAGGCGCACATGCTCGCCAGATGCCGAACTGGCCTGCCTGCCAGCCACTTGGGGCACGCCAGAGGCGTTCGGTGGCGCCAACTGAAGGCCTTGTCCGGCTGGCCCTGGAATAATCACGATTTGATCGGCGGCAACTCGCGCGTTGGGTTCGATGCGATTGGCTTGGCGCAGCCGCGCCTCTGCAACGCCAAATTTAGCGGCAATTGAGCTAAAGGTTTCGCCTTGTTTGGCTTCGTAGGTTTTCCAGGACGAGAGTTCGCCTTGATATTGCAAGAGATTGGCATTAAAAATATCGACTTTGTTACGCGGCAAAATCACAACGTGTTGCTCTTGAGCCGAAATCACCGGTTGGTTAAACGACGGGTTCAGTGCCTGAAAATCAACGAGAGGCATTTCAGCGAGCTGCGCGGCCAAAGTGAAATCGATATTGACCTTTTTTTGTACCGTCACAAAATAAGGCGTGTTGTCGACCTGAGGCAAGACCACAGCATAACGCTCGGGATCTGCAACAATGTTTTTGATCGCTTGCAACTTTGGCACATAATTTAGGGTTTCGTTGGGCATACTCAGCGACAGATAGTCGGTCGGCKTACCCCTCGCCATATTGTTGGTCACCGCACGTTTAACCGAGCCTTCGCCCCAGTTGTACGAGGCTAGTGCCAGATACCAGTCGCCTTGAAACTCAAACAGATATTCAAGATAATCCAAGGCAGCGTTAGTTGAGGCAATCGGGTCGCGCCGTTGGTCGTGCCACCAGTCTTGTTTGAGCTTGAACTGTGTTCCGGTGCTTGGAATAAATTGCCATAAGCCTGACGCTCGAGCGCTTGAATAAGCAACGGGGTTATAGGCGCTTTCGACAAACGGCAGTAAGGCCAGCTCGGTGGGCAAGCCACGTCGGTTGATCTCGTCGACGATGTAATACAAGTATTTGCCGGCGCGTTCAGCCATGCGTTGCATGGCCTCGGGGTGTGCGGCGTAATAGGCTGTCCACTTTGCTGAAAGCGGGGTGTTGAGGTTGGGAATTGCAAAGCCGCGGCGGATGCGTTCCCAGGCGTCTAGCGGCGGGATCGTCAGGTCGATGGTGCGCGAAGTGTCTTCGGCAACATAGCGACCTTTTTGGTCAAACCCAGAACAACCCGCTAGGGCAAGCAAGCCTAGCAAACAAAACAGACGTAAAAAGCGCATTGAACTCAACGAAAATTGTTTTTCCACTCTCTGAGCGCCGCGAACACCTCAACCGGAGAGGTAAGCTCGCGTTGCGCCCAGTTGGCGGCGGCTTGCGCGACAAGTGGCTGTCGCGCGCGCAAAAACGGGTTACAGGCCAACTCAAGCTCGATGGAACTTGGCACAGTGGGCTGACCTAAACTACGCTGTTCGCTGGCGTGAGCTTGCCAGTGTTGCAACGCGGGATTGTTAGGCTCGACGGCGCAGGCCCAACGCATATTTGACAGGGTGTATTCGTGGGCGCAATACACACGCGAATTGGCTGGTAAGTTCGCTAGTTTTGCCAGCGACTCGTCCATCTGGGCGGGGGTTCCTTCAAACAGCCGACCACAACCTGCTGCAAATAGTGTGTCGCCGCAGAACAAAACGGGGGTGTTTCCAAACGTGCCATAAAATGCAATATGCCCCGCGGTGTGGCCGGGAACATCAAAAACAGAGAGCTTGAGCTGCAAATGAGCATCTTCAAAGGTATCGCCTTCGCTCAGCGGGGTATCGCAAACAGGCAAAACCTCGCCTGCCGGGCCCCATACCTTGGCACCGGTCCGCTCGACCAGTTCGGCAACGCCACCGACATGGTCAGCGTGGTGATGGGTGAGTAAAATAGTAGTGAGCGTGAGTTGTTGCTCTTTGAGGGCTTGCAGCACGGGTGCCGCTTGGCCTGGGTCAACCACCAAGGCTTGGCTGTCTTTTGAGATGAGCCAGATATAGTTGTCGCTAAAGGCTGGGATAGGAGAGATGCCGGGGCATTGCCCCAAAAAGTCAGGCAAGTGATGAGTTTTATTCATTTTTTTGAGAACACGTGTCCAAAGCAGAATTCCCTATTGTAGATGTTGCTCAGTGGTTGCAAACCGAACCGGGCCAGTACGTGCAGCGCTTTGAGCAAAAGTGCTTCGATAGACTGGTGTCGGAYGTCTTTGGCTACCACGCGCTACAGGTCGGGATGCCAAGCCAAAACCTGTTAAGCGCTAATCGTATGCCTTTTAAAGCTTATGCTGGTATCGAGTTGCCCGTTTCGCCAACTGCCGACTGGGCGGGCCTTGTTTTGGCTGAGCCAGAGTGCTTGCCTTTTGAATCACAAAGCGTAGACTTAATAGTATTGCCGCATGGATTAGAAGCGAGCGCTCACCCTCATCAGATCTTACGTGAAGTTGAAAGGGTACTAGTGCCCGAAGGCCGGGTCGTGCTTTCGGGCTTTAACCCCTGGAGTCTGTGGGGCTTACGTCACCGCACACCCTATCTTTCGCCCTGGTTACCGCAGCCTAGCAGCGCGCAGGTGTCATTACCAAGGCTGAAAGATTGGCTCAAATTACTTTCGTTCGAAATCGAATTGGGTAACTTTGGTTGTTATGTGCCGCCGTTTCGGACAAAAAAATGGCTTGAACGGTTTGCATTTGCTGAAGCCGCTGGTAACCGTTGGTGGCCAGTATGCGGCGCGGTGTATGTGGTGTCGGCGGTGAAGCGCGTCGCTGGCATGCGTCTGATTACCCCGCGTTGGAAAACAGCCAAACGCTTGCGCAAGGGCGCGCGCCAAACCGCGGGCGCCACTTTGCAACAAAAAAACAGCTCAAAACTCACCAACGAACCCCTTCAACCTTAATCACTTCAGCGATGCAAACAGAAGATACAGTAGAAATTTGGACTGACGGTGCCTGCAAAGGCAACCCGGGCCCAGGCGGTTGGGGCGTTTTATTAAAACGCGGCGCAGTCGAAAAAACGCTGTTTGGCGGTGAACCCTTAACGACCAATAACCGAATGGAAATGATGGCCGTCATCGAGGCCTTGCGTGCGTTGACGCGCCCCTGCAAGGTCACATTGCACATTGACTCTCAGTATGTGATGAAGGGAATGACAGAATGGATTCAGGCTTGGAAGAAGCGCGCTTGGCGCACGGCTGATAAAAAACCTGTCAAAAACGCCGACCTGTGGGTGTTACTTGATGGCTTAGTCGCCCAGCACGAGATCACGTGGCGCTGGGTCAAAGGCCATGCCGGTGATCCGGGGAACGAGCGGGCTGACTTGCTGGCGAACCGCGGTGTCGAGGTGGCACGCACGCGGCTTTGAACTCGCACGATTGGCAAGCGAGTATCGTATGATCACTGCTTGCACGTTACTCACTTTTTTTGGTCAAGCCCCTGATGCGCTGGATTATTCTCGATACTGAAACCACCGGACTGGACCCAGCGTATGGGCATCGCATCATTGAGATTGGTGCAATCGAAGTTGTCAACCGCGGTATTACCGGTCGCGATTTTCATACGTATCTGAACCCCGGCCGAGACAGCGATGCGGGAGCGCTTGAGGTGCACGGCCTGACTAGCGACTTTTTGTCTGACAAACCCCGCTTTGAAGAGCAAGTCGGCGAGTTATTAGCCTTCATCGAAGGCGCTGAACTCATCATCCACAATGCACCGTTCGACTTAAAGTTTTTAAACGCTGAACTGAGCCGCCTTGGGCGCGAACCTGTTACGAATTTCTGTGCGGGCGTTACCGACTCTCTCGCGCATGCAAAAACCTTGCACCCAGGCAAGCGTAATTCACTTGATGCGCTTTGTGATCGGTATGGTGTGTCCAACGCGCATCGACAGCTACACGGTGCGCTGTTAGATTCACGTCTGCTCGCTGAAGTTTGGCTGGCGATGACGCGCGGTCAAGACAGCTTAATGATTGACAATTTTGAGGCACCACCAACCGAGGGCGTAGTCGCCAACGAGCAACGTCTTGAAGCCTTGAACCTGCTAGTCCTCCTGCCGAGCGCGCAAGATCTGCAAGCCCATGAGCAGTATCTGGCCGAACTCGACAAAGCCGCCAAAGGCGCTTGCGTCTGGCGGCAGTATGTTCAAACTCCGTGAAGCGCTAAGCAGGCTTGTTTAGTTTTGAGCGCTTTCGCTTCAATCTTTAGCTCAACACGCCAAGCGTTTTGCGTTTAATCAGGTCAAAGTCAATTTGCGCCCCTAGGCCGGGCGCCATTGGTGCGTGAATCATGCCTTGCGCGTCGATTTCAATATCTTGCACCAAGCCATATTTTTGCGATTTGGCTGGAAGCAAGACTTCAAAAAGCTCAGTATTTTTCAGCGCCATGATCACGTGTAAGTTCGCGAAATTATTGAGCGAATTACCACCGTGGTGAACTTCATAATTTAAGTGAAAGGCCTCGGCTAAATGAGCAGTTTTTACGAGCGTGGTAATGCCGCCTTTCACTGCGACATCACCGCGTAAAAAATCAGTGGCGCGTTCTTTGATCCAGGGCGCATAAGAATCTAAGCCTCCTGCCGGGTATTCGGTGGCCATGAGTGGAATGCTTAGGTGCTTTTTCAGTTCAAGATAATTATAAATATCGGCATCCGCTAACGGATCCTCATACCAATAAAAGCCGAGCGCTTCGATCGCCTGCCCAACACGTAACGCCTCGGGGTAGTCATAGCTCCAGACCGAATCGAGCATTAAGGTGTAATCGTCGCCCACAGCCTTACGTACCGCCTCGCACACTTTGATATCGTCTCGCCAGAGTTGAGGCGGATGAATCTTGTAGGCGGCCATGTTCAACGACTGGTAATACTGCGCTTGCTCGGCATAGGCCTCAGGCGCAGCCAACACGGCCGAACTGATATACGCCGGGATGCGGTCGCGATACGATCCCAATAGTTGGTGGATAGGTAGGCCGGCGATTTTGCCAGCGATATCCCAAAGGGCGATATCGACTGCACCAATAGCTCGAGCGGTGGTGGTGCGAACGCGTTTCCAGAGTGCTTGATACAGACGTTCGCGCTCAAGCGGATTTTGTCCCATCAAAATCGGCTTCAAATACTTGATCAAGCTTGCCCCATCCATATCGGCTGGATAAAACGCAGAGCCCAAAAAAGCGTGACCGGTAATCCCCTGATCGGTGGTGATGGTTAACAAGCCCAGTTTGCTGCCGCCCGAAAAGCGACCCGTGTGCGCGCCGTAACTCGTCGCCGGGATATCGTCCCAGCTAAACAGAGTCAGCGATACGTCTTGAATTTTCATTATTTTCTCTTTGAAGCCTAACTGTTCGGGATTGCGCCGAATTTTTTGATATTAAGCAGACTGACATGTGTAGAAAAGACTTCACTCTAGCGTGATGTTGGCGTCTTGAACGACCTTGCCCCACTTCGCGACTTCGCTCTTGAGAAGCTGACTAAATTCTTCAGGGGTGCTGGCAACAACTTGAACACCTGAGTCAGTAAAGCGCTTGGTGATGTCGGACTCGCGAAAGATCGCAGCGAGTTGACGATTGATTTGACTGACCACAGCTTTGGGCGTTGCCGCAGGGACTTGCATGCCAAACCAAACATTCACTTCAAAGCCTGGAGCACCCGTCTCAGAAACAGTCGGAACACCAGGTAATTGTGGTGAGGGCTTTAACCCCGTTACAGCAATCGCAAGGACGTTTCCAGCTTTGATTTGCGCCAGAATATTCGGAATGTTGTCGAACAAGACGTCAATCTCGCCCGCCATCAACGCAGCGACTGCGGGCGCGCTGCCTTTGTAAGGCACATGTGTGAGCTTGATACCGGTCATACTCATTAATAATTCCATGGATAAATGGTTGGATGAGCCCGAACCAGTCGAACCGTAATTGAGCTTGCTAGGATTCTTTTTGGCATAGGCGATGAGTTCGTGGACGTCTTTAATTCCTAAGCCCTTGCGTGTTGCCAACACATTATTAGCAACACCCGCCAAAATCAGCGCCTGAAAATCATTGAGTGCATCGTAGGGAAGCTTTTTGCCATACAGTGCAGGCAGGGCAGAGAACGGTAAGGGGGTTACAAGAATCGTGTAGCCATCCGCAGGCGATTTAGCCACGTAGTTATTGCCAATCGTGGTGTTACCGCCGGGCTTGTTTTCAACCACCACGGTTTGATTCCAGAGCTTGGTGAGCTTTTCACTTGACATGCGAGCCAACGAATCATTAAACGCACCGGGTGGATACGGCACGACGATTTTGACCGAGCGTTCTGGAAACGTTTGCGCTTGCACGGAGGCGATCGCTGCAATCGCAATGATTAACACAGCAAAAAATTTTTCAATAGCTTTAAACATGATGTCTCCGAGTGTTTGGGCAGGAATTTTTTTTTAGCTTAAAACTTTACAACATAGCCAGGCCCGTCAATTAATGGGTACTTGGCAAACAATGATTCATCAATCTCAAGTCCGATCCCGGGCTTGTCGAGTGGTTCGACGCAACCATCTGCGCCGATCTTAAAGGTGGTTCCAAACATATCCCGCAAGGGATTAAAGTGCGACACGCAAGCCTCAAAATAGCCTGAATTTTCTATTGCCGCCATAAAGTGAATGGTGGCAGCGTGGTTGATCCCGGTAGCTGAACTATGTGTATGCATGGGGATACGATACGCTGAGGCCATCGCGGCGATGGCGAGCCCCTCGGTAATACCGCCGCATTTTGACAAATCAGGTTGCCAGATTTGCACGGCACCCGCTTCGCGTAATTGCGCAAACTCAAAGCGACCATAGTGATTTTCGCCGGCGGCGATCGGAACAAGCGACGTAACCTTTGCGGCTTCGCGGTACGACGAAAAATCGTTACAGGCAAAGGGCTCTTCAAGCCAACCGGCTTTGATCTCTGCGAGCACGGGTAAGACGCGCCGTACGTCAGCCATCGTGTAAGCGGTGTTGGCATCAGTCAAAATATCAATATCGTCGCCGAGCACCTTGCGTACATGCAGCACACGTTCAATGTCGGCCTTGGTGCTATCGCCTAGCCTGAGCTTGATCGCTTTATAGCCCCGCGCCACATACTCTTGAGCTTCTTCTGCCAGAGACTCTTTAGGTTGGTAGCCTAACGAGATGCCGCCAGCGTATGCGGGCAAGCGGCGCTTGCTGCCGCCGAGCAACTCATACAAGGGCATGTTGGCGGCTTTGCCTCTAATATCCCAAAGCGCCATGTCGATGCCCGATAAGCCCAGTGAGGCGCCCGAGCCTACCCCATGGCTTGAAAGCTGCATCCGATGCACGCGCTTCCAGACTCCAATGACGTCGGAGGCTTTCATGCCGATCAGCATGGGGGCCAGCGTATTGTGAATCAGGCTGACCACAGCCCCTGGGCTGCGACCAGGGTGGGCTTCGCCGTAACCTGTAATGCCTTCAGAGGTTTCGACACGCACAATAATCGTGTCGCGTTTGGTGGTGCTGCCAATGCCCATCGTGACCGTTTTGCCTTGGTTAAGTCGAAAGGACAAGGGAATTGCAGTGATTGCGGTGATTTTCAAGGCTTGTCTCGTATCAATGTTGTTTGAATAGGATTATGGCCGATTTTGCTTAGGACGACATGCTTGATTTGCTTGGTTGTCAGATGCTTAGGGCGGTTTTAAAGCCCTTTAGAACAGGCTTGTGTAAGTGTTTGTAAGAGTCCGGCCCAAGCGCTTGCGTTTGATTTTGCGTCGGCTCACAGCAGAGGCTTGCAGACGGTTTAATACGGATATTCCATTTTGAAGGGTGCGCGATGAGTGCATTGAATTCCCTGACTCAGACAGATCGCCTCGAGGCTAAGACACACGAGCTTGAAATCAAACTGACAGCTCAGATCGCAGACCTGAAGACCAGGATGGAGGCTAATATTGATGGTTGCAAAGCTGAATCTTCTGACCTGCGTGTTGACGTCGCCGTTTTGAAAAGTTCGCATAAATTTGTTCTTTGGATTTTGGGCGGATTCGCGATCATGGCCCTAAGCTTTGTCTTTGGCCTGTCTGTCTTAACGCTCTTGCGATCTTTGAGGTAAAACGGCGCGGCTGTGTATAATTCACCTCTTGGATTTGATCCAAGATTCCAATCTAGCCACGTTGAGTGCGCATCAAGATTGGGCGGTTAGCTCAGTGGTAGAGCACT
>NSIQ01000039.1 GCA_002737415.1 Alcaligenaceae bacterium
AGAGTTTTCTAGAAGGCCAGTAAAGCCTAAAAGTTAGCCCCCCTAGCTCATGCTTGGTTAGAGCAGCGGACTCATAATCCGTTGGTGCCGTGTTCGACTCACGGGGGGGGCACCAGTATTGATGCGGCTCGCAGCGATGTGAGCCGTTTTCATTTGCTCCGCAATTTTTGAGTTGCTCCGCAAACATTGCCTTTTATCCTTTTCCCACACAGCAGCAACGCTGGGATGAGAAGTTGAATATCGAGTTTCGCGCGCGTATGTTGAAAGAATATAGCTTTAGGATTTCGGGACTTGGTGTGGGCAAGAACGGATTGACTCGCAAGCCTGACCCAGAAGTCGCTAAGTTTTCACCCGGAACAATTCCAAATCGCGACCCGCTAAGGCTGGCGCCTGCGCCCATGGATCACCCACAACTCGTCAATGCCTGCGTTTGGAATAATTGCGAGCAGATCGATCGGTTTGTTGCGGCAACGCAGGATTTGGTCAAGAAAATGATTTAGGCCGCTTGGCGATACTGATCGTCAGCGCGCGGTCTAGATGGCATACTGAACAACCCTTCAAGCCCCTCTATTTTCGAACGTAAAGGTGTAATCATTCGTGTTTAGTCCGAAAACTTTATTCGAACACGCTCATCTGCGCGTTATCGAACGCAATTGGCTCTCAGCCAATCAGATTGTTTTTTATGACTCTGACCATGAAGGCAGCGTTGTCGACACCGGGTACATTAAACATCAAGAGATGACTTTGGCGTTGATCCGTGAAGCCTTGGGTGGACGTCATTTAACGCGGATTTTGAATACTCATCTACACGCAGATCATTGCGGCGGTAACGCGTTATTAATCAAGACCTACGGCGCAGACCTGCTGTTGCCGAGCGCATCTTTTGAAGCGGCGAAACAATGGATCCCGCTCGCTGCTGACTTTGCCTCGGTCGCCCAGCGCTGTGAGCGCTTTACACCGACCGCGGCACTGCAGCCTGGATTCTCGATTTCACTAGGCACACGCCGTTGGGAAATTCATGCTGCACCTGGACATGACCCAAGCTCAATTATCCTCTTTGAACCRGTCGAAAAAATCCTGATTTCTGCCGATGCACTTTGGGAAAACGGCTTTGGCATTATCTTCCCCGAACTGGACGGGCAAAGTGGATTTTCTGAGCAACAAGCTATTTTAGATCTCATTGAACAACTTACACCCCGTGTCGTGATTCCTGGGCATGGGAAGATCTTTACCGATGTCGAAGCTGCGATCGGACGAGCCCGCACACGGCTTGCTGCGCTGCGCACTGAACCGATCAAACACGCGCGTCACAGCCTAAAGGCGTTAATACAATTTTTAATGCTAGAGCTCGAGTCGACTACACGCGATGCCTTAGCGCTTCGCCTTCACGATGCCAAGCTTATTGGCAACATCTGTGCTTTGAGCCAGATGCCACAATCGCAAGCGATCGACTGGGCGATAGATAGCCTGATTGCTGGCGGACACTTAACTGAAATTGATGATCGTATTATGCTGACCTAGAGAGCCAGCGCGCTGCAAAACATTTCAGCTGTAGTCTCGTGCATCTTCAATGAGCTTTCCGTCGTCGGGCAGTGCACCGGCTGCGACAGACTGAATTTCGGCGCGCAAGCGCGTGATCTCGCGCACAACTTCTGCCACCTGCAGCGCAAGGTCCGCTAAAGAGGATCCTGGGACAAGCTCACAACGTACCTCCATCTTGTCCTCGCCGATTCGCCCCGTCAGAACGAGGCGGGCTTTTTTGATCTCCGGAAAGCGACTAGTAATTTGAGCGACCTGCCCAGGATGCACAAACATCCCTCGTACCTTTGTAGTTTGGTCGGCTCGTCCCAACCATCCTTTGATTCTTAGATTAGTGCGACCACACGCAGCAGCAATACTCAACGAGTTGGGGTGGAAAGCCGATAGATCACCCGTTGCAAAACGAATCATCGGATACTCTTTAGCGAAATGCGTCACCACTACCTCTCCGGTCTCACCGAAAGGCATCGGCTTTGAACCACCGGGCTCGACAATTTCAACAATAACCTCTTCATCCACGATCAGACCCTCGGCTGGGACTGAGCCCTCATACGCGATCACACCAAGCTCGGCCGTCGCATACGCCTGGCTCACCTTAACCTCATGCTGGGCAAACCACCCGCGCAGCGAAGGGGTGAGAGCTTCGCCTGAGACTAACGCTTTGCTCACGATGGCATTTGGTGAGCCTTGCTCTAAGCATTTCTCAATCAATATTTTAAGAAACGAGGGCGTTCCGACATAACCGTTTGGCCTAATCTGTAACATCGCCTGCACTTGTTGTTCAGTTTGTCCGACACCACCCGGAAACACCGTACATCCAATTTCGTGAAGTCCACCCTCTAGGATCCACGCACCTGGGGTACCGTGATAAGAGAAACCGTTATGCACGATATCGCCTGATTCAAAGCCTGCAGCACGCAAGGCTCGGGCTGAACGAAAATAGTCTATTCGCAGCCCTTGGGGTTCATATATCGGTCCGGGTGACTGGAAAATTCGGCGAAGCTGGTCAACAGAGACGGCTAGTAGTCCACCGAGCGGCGGACTAGCCGTTTGAAGGTTAAGTAGATCTGCTTTTCGAAGAACAGGAAGCGCCGAAAGCGCCTGTAGACTGTCCACTTGGTTGACTTGAACAGACGCGAGTGATGCAGCGTAATAAGGTGCGTTTTTTTTAGCGTGCGTCAAGGCACTTTGTAAGGCGAGTACCAAGTCGGCACCGCGTTGCTTCGGTGTGCGCAGCTCTAACGGCGTGAGGGTCGTATTCAAGCAAGTCAACCTTACATTTAAATATAGCGAGATAATTTATGCGAGCCAACGTTTTCGGCGTTTATAGCTCTTTACTGCCTTAAACGACTTGCGCTGGCCGCCGCCCATCCCTAAATAGAACTCCTTTACATCTTCGTTATTCCGCAGTTCTGCTGCCGCTCCATCCATTACGATACGACCACTCTCCATGATGTAACCGTAATCAGCGTACTGCAGCGCCATGTTGGTATTTTGCTCAGCCACTAAAAAAGTGACGCCTTCATTTTGATTGAGATCTTTAATAATCTCAAACACTTCTTCAACGATTTGTGGCGCCAAGCCCATCGAGGGCTCATCCAACAGCATGACACTAGGGTTTGACATGAGTGCACGGCCAATCGCACACATTTGCTGTTCGCCGCCCGAGGTGTAAGCCGCCTGCGAGGTGCGGCGCGTTTTTAACCTCGGGAAATATGCATACACCTTTTCTAAGTTCGCACTGATCTGCGCTTGATTTTTTAAGATGTACGCCCCAGCTAGCAAATTTTCTTCGATCGTAAGGTGAGCAAAGCAGTGTCGGCCTTCCATGACCTGCACTACTCCGCGCTTAACAAGATCAGCAGGTGTCAGGTTTTCGATCCGCTCTTCCCTCAAGGCGATGGAACCTTTGGTCACCTCACCACGCTCAGCACGCAAAAGATTAGAGATCGCACGCAAGGTCGTGGTCTTACCAGCACCGTTGCCACCCAGAAGGGCAACAATTTGGCCTTGRGCGACCTGCAGCGACACACCCTTCAAAACGAGAATCAAGTGGTTGTAGATAACCTCGATGCCGTTCACATTTAAAACGATCGCAGGACTATTCATAGACAGCATCTCTTCATGGGGTGTGGAATCTATCCCCGCCGGTCCGATGAGGACCAGCGGGAATAAGCCTTAGCGCTGGCAGTCCTCTTTAGAGCGACGGGTCATCTTCTTCTCCGCGGCATATTTTTCAGCTGACGCTTTGACCATCGGATCAATCAGACTCTTGTCTGCTTGAAGCCAATCGGACGCCCAAACAAACTGAGCACCATCCCAAGTGTGGACCCGCGCCCACGCTGATCCCATATGATCACTGCAAGTCGTAGCCACAGGGCGCATCACACCTTTGAAACCTAACGCATCCAGATCGGTTTGAGTCAGATTCAGGTTTTCATAACCCCAGCGAGCTTGCTCTGGCGTGACAGGTTTACCTTTTCCAAACTTCGCCTGCGCGGCACGGGCACCCTCTACTGAAAGCATGGCACCAACAACGCCACGCATATAGAGCACTTGACCAACTTCGTTACGCGACCCGACCCCCTGACCTTTGTCATACACCATGGATAGAATTTGCTTAACCACATCAGAATGTGGTTCGGCGCCGTGCTGCATCATGATTGCGCTGTAACCTTTAGCGGCAGCACCAACATCTTTTAAATCGGGCTCAGCACCAGACCACCAGGTGCCAAACATCTTCTCGCGAGGGTAACCCACCGCGATCGCTTCACGGATAGCTGTCGGCGTCATGACACCCCACGTTTGTAAAACGACATAGTCTGGTCTTTGTTGACGCACTTGTAGCCAGATAGCCTTTTGCTCAACACCTGGTGCTGGGATTGGAAGCAATTGCAATTGAAAACCATGTTTTTTGGCACGCTCTTCCATGATTGGCAACAGCTCTTTTCCAAACGGGCTGTCGTGATAGGCAACGGCAATTTTTTTACCTTTCAGCGTGTCCCAACCACCTTCCTTATTGGCGATGTGCTGCAGCACAGTATCGCCCGCAACCCAATAATGTCCRATCAGAGGAAAGTTCCACTTGAAGATATCTCCATCGGCCGAATCGCTACGACCATAGCCGGAGGTAATTATTGGAATCTTGTCAGCAGGAATCTTCTCAGTTAACGCAAAAGTGATGCCAGTGGATAGTGGCTGGAATACCGTGGCTCCACCATGCTTTCCTTTCAACCGCTCGTAACACTCAACGCCTCGGTCAGTCGCATAAGCGGTTTCACACTCTTCAACAAGCGTCATCACGCCATTGATGCCACCACGCGCATTCACAAGCTTCATGTAATCGGCGTAGCCATTGGCAAATTGTGTTGCATTGGGTGCGACTGGACCCGTACGACCGGTCAAGCTAGGAAAAAACTGTACCTTTTCCTGCGCGGTAGCTAACGATGTGCCCACCACTCCCGTCAACCCCGCGGTTGCGAGGGCGAGTCCTAAAGCAATCTGTCGAAATTTCATGGATTGTCTCCTATTGCATTAAACACCGGTTAAAGCAGCGAAAGCCCTAGCTCTCTGGGTGTTGTCAGAGTACTGGGGTACAAAAAATCAATGCGGGAATGGCCAAAGACGTAGCTTCTGTTTTCCGATACTCCAAAGCTTGGCTAACCCATGCGGCTCGGCGATAAGGAACCAAACGATCAACACGCCGAAGATCATGAACTCGGCGTGCGAAATCATTGCGGTCGAAACAGTTACCCCAACGAGACTGCCAACCCAAGGTAGAGCCTGGTTTAGAAATATCGGCAAAATCACAATAAAAGCCGCCCCAAAGAAGCTACCCATAATAGAGCCCATCCCGCCGATAATCACCATGAAGAGCAATTGGAACGATCGATCAATCGAAAACGCGGCCGGCTCCCAAGAGCCTAGGTGCACAAAAGCCCACAAGCCGCCTGCGACTCCGATAATGAACGAACTGACCGCAAAGGCGCTGAGCTTGGCATACATAGGTCGAATGCCAATAACCGTCGCAGCCACGTCCATATCGCGAATCGCCATCCATTCACGGCCGATCGCACCACGCACCAAGTTCTTGGCTAAGAGTGCGAACGTCGCTGTAAAGGTCAGACAAAATAGATATTTCTCAACCGGCGAGTCGATTACCCAACCCAAAAAACTGAGATTAGAGACCGCAACAGATCCCGAAGAACTGCTGTTGGTAAACCAACCAATTCGAGCAAAAGCCCAGTCGCAAAAAAACTGTGCTGCGAGGGTAGCCACTGCGAGATAAAGCCCCTTGACACGTAGGCTCGGAACACCGAACACGATTCCGACCAGCATCGCAAAAAAGCCACCCGCGAGCAATGCTAAGACTAATGGCATGTCCTCGATTCGAACAAAGACGTTATAGGCCATATAGGCGCCCACAGCCATAAAAGCGCCCGACCCCAACGAAATCTGTCCACAGTAGCCCACCAAGATGTTTACACCGATGGCCGCCAAGGACAAGATAACAAACGGGATCAGAATCGCTCGGAAAAGATAGCCATCGGCAAGAAAGGGGACGCCGATAAACGCAAACGCAATCAACGCTAAAACAGCCCAGCGATCTTGCGCAATTGGAAAAATCTGTTGGTCGACTCGGTAGGCAATCTTGAACTGGCCGTTTTCTCTGTAGAACATGCTAGTCCTCTTATACTCGGTCAATAATCTTTTCACCGAACAAACCTTGCGGTCTGAACAGCAGGAACACAAGCGCTAAAACGTATGCGAACCAAATTTCAATACCGCCACCCACGAACGGCCCCAAATAAACCTCTGAGAGTTTCTCACCAACACCAATAATCAGACCACCTATGATGGCCCCTGGTACGGACGTCAACCCCCCAAGAATGATGACCGGAAGAGCTTTGAGTGCGACGGTAGTCAAGGAAAACTGAACGCCAATCTTAGAACCCCAGATGATGCCCGCAACTAACGCAGTGATGCCTGCAACAAACCAAACAATGACCCACATTCGATTAAGAGGAATACCGATTGATTGTGCGGCCTGATGATCGTCTGCGACGGCTCGCAATGCCCGCCCAGTGGTAGTCTTCTGAAAGAACAAAGACAGAACAGCCACAAGAGTCGCAGCAATCAGGGCCGCAATCAGATCTTCCTTGTTGACCAGCAAGCCCCCTTGAAATAAGTTATCCAAGACAAATATCGGCTCTTTGGGCATACCAACATTGATACGGTAGACCGCACTACCAAAAATAGTCTGACCAAAGCCGTCAAGAAAATACGTGATGCCAAGCGTTGCCATCAAAAGTGTTACGGCTTCCTGATTAACCAGATGACGCAACACCAGGCGCTCTACCAGCCAAGCAAAAACCAGCATGCACATTGCCGCCAACACAAATGCAATGATGTTGGCCAGCAGCAGACTTTCAAAACCTAACCAGGCTGGCACCCACTCAGAGAAACGCGCCATGGCGAGCGCGGCAAACAGCACCATGGCGCCTTGAGCAAAGTTGAACACGCCAGAAGCTTTAAAAATCAGTACAAATCCAAGAGCAACCACTGAATACAGCACTCCCGCCATTAGGCCGCCAAGCGTGGTCTCCAGGAAAAATGCCATCTATATCTCCGAGTTTAGTGTGATGTGCCTAGATAGGCTTGAATCACTTCGTCGTTGGCACGCACCTCATCGGGTGTACCGTCACCAATCTTTTTCCCGTAGTCCAACACCACTACGCGATCACTAATATCCATCACCACACTCATGTCGTGCTCAATCAGGACGATGGTTGTACCAAACTCATCTTTAACATCCATGATGAAGCGACACATATCCTGCTTTTCTTCTACGTTCATCCCTGCCATGGGCTCATCGAGCAACAATACCTGGGGCTCCATTGCCAGCGCACGCGCAAGATCGACTCGTTTTTGTAAGCCATACGGAAGCTGACCAACTGAAATCTTTCGATAGGCCTGAATCTCTAAAAAATCAATGATGTGCTCAACTTTCTCGCGATTGGCAATTTCTTCGCGCTCTGCAGGCCCCAGACGAAGCGCTTGCAACAAAATATTGCTTCGAATGTACAAATTACGCCCCGTCATAATATTGTCGATGACGCTCATGCCTTTAAAGAGCGCCAAGTTTTGAAAGGTGCGCGCGATGCCCATTTTGGCAACTTGACGACTATTCATATGACTAAAGGTCTGTCCACGAAATGTGATTGAACCTGCCTGGGGCGTGTACACCCCATTAATACAGTTCAGCATCGAGCTCTTACCTGCTCCATTTGGACCGATGATCGCTCTAATCTCATGCTCTCTAACATTGAAGGAAATATCCGACAGCGCATTGACTCCTCCAAAGCGCAAACTAATATTTTCAACATCTAAGATGACATCGCCAATTTGCCGATTTGCCATTTACGATCCTTGTTTTCTTAAGAATACAGGTCCGACACGATTGACAGTCCGTTGAACTGTCGTCATGCCTTTCCCACGACAAACGTGGGGACCTCGTGTATCTTCAACGTTGCCGAGACCTTACCTTCCCGTCCATCTTCAAAGCGCACTTGAGTCTCGATGAACTGCTCGGACAAACCGCCGTATATCGCATTAACTAGCGGTGCATACTTGCTCTCGACAAATCCACGCCTTACCTTCCGTGTGCGCGTCAACTCATCGTCATCGGGATCAAGTTCCTTGTGCAACACCAAAAACTTAGAGATCTGAGCATGCCCGAGCATCGATTCTTTAGATAATTCTTCGTTCATTTTTTCAATACAGCCACCGATGAGTTCAGCCACAGCCGAATTACCCGTCAAATCCACATAGCCACTGTAGACAATGTTACGGCGCTCAGCCCAATTTCCAACCGCTTCAAGATCGATATTCACAAATGCACTTATCGTTTCGCGCCCCGAGCCAAACACAACAGCTTCTTTAACAAAGCTAAAGAATTTCAGCTTGTTCTCTATGTATTTAGGCGCAAACACTTTTCCATTTGCTAGCGTAGAGACATCTTTTGCACGATCGATAATGCGAAGATCTCCATCGTTATCGATAACGCCAGCATCTCCTGTGCGGAAGTAACCATCTGCGTCAAACGCCTCATTGGTCGCCTCTGCGGTTTTGTAATAACGATCCATCATAGACACGCCACGCACTAATACCTCGCTGTTGTCTCCGATACGAATCTCAACTCCGGGGGAAGGCTTTCCAACCGAGTCATATTTAACCTCGCCGTCTCGTTGGATRCACACATACGCGCATGTTTCCGTTTGTCCGTATAGCTGTTTCAAATTCACACCGATAGACCGATAGAATCTGAATAGATCTGGACCAATCGCCTCCCCCGCTGTGTATGCGACACGAATGTTGCTCATACCCAAGGTATTGCGTAGCGGGCCATACACGAACATATTGCCTAATGCGTACAAAAGGCGCTGCCCCAATGACACCGGCTTGCCATCCAATAGATTGGAGCCGCATTGCCGAGCAACACCCATGAAGTAATCAAACATCTTGCGCTTGATACGACCAGCATCTTCTATGCGAATCGTGACAGAAGTCAGTAGCCCTTCGTACACGCGCGGTGGTGCGAAGTAATAAGTTGGACCGATCTCTTTCATATCCGTACTGACAGTCTCTCGCGACTCAGGACAATTTACTGTAAAGCCTGAGGCCAGGCACTGTGCCATCGAAAACAAAAAGTCGCCAACCCAAGCCATTGGAAGATACGCCATCACACTATCTGCAGGCGACAGAGCATCAACCTCACAGGCGCCTCTGCCGGCACCGATCATCGATGCATGTGTTTGGCAAACGCCTTTAGGCTTGCCCGTCGTACCCGACGTGTAGAGAATCACACTTACATCGCTGGACTGACCAAGTGCAACTTGCGCATCAAAGTAGTCAGGTTTTGCTTGATTGAAACTGCGCCCTGTCTCCAAAAGCTCATCAATAAAGCAAAGCCTTGCGTCGTCATAGCCCCGCATCCCTCTTGGATCGAGATAAAAAATATGGCGTAGTGCAGGAATCTGATCTGCTATTTCAAGCAGCTTATCGACTTGCTCCTGATCCTCTGCAAACGCAAAACCGATCTCCGCATCCTGCAACACGTATGTCATTTCTGTTGCGACTGCGTCCTGATATAACGGCACAGCAGTGCCGCCAAGCGCATGTGCAGCCAGCATTGCCTGATATAAGCGAGGCCGATTGTCACCAATGATGCCGAGGGKCATACCGCGGCCAAAGCCCTTGCTTGCGAGTCCGCCAGCCAGTTCGCGCACAGTCTTGGCTGCGTCTGCCCAAGACTCCGTCTGCCAAATACCAAGAAACTTCTCGCGATACGCAGGATGCGTTGGCCGCACCCGCGCGTGCGACAGCAATAGTCGAGGAAACGTTGGATCGCGCGTTAAGTCGAGATTTTCTTGGGGCTGGCTAGACATGCGTAAATAACCTTTTTTGTCCAATGCAGGCAGTAGTCTTTATGAACATATACCATAGAAACGGCTTGAAATTGCGTGATTTTTATGCGCATATAGGTGGAGTTGGCTGTGTCTGAGATTGAACAGACGCAGATAAACGCTTTGCTACCCAATCTGTTTGACAGTGCTGCAAGCCTAGTAGCGATTCACACAAACGCTCTCACACCAACAAACAGGACGCGTCACTGCACAAGTCGGCGCCAACATATAGATCCACCAATGGCTTGAGCATTGACCGAGTTGACTTATACTGGCAAAAAAGAGGTCGGTCGACCTCGCATAACTAAGCTGCCAGGCACTCCTTGGCATATGCGGAGCAAGATATGCCTAAAGTTGGCCTCGGCGCTAGCCTGAGCAGCCCTGCGCCTGGCGCCTCCGGGGGATCCGTTTTTGCAGATTTGACCCGTTTTTTTGCACCTCGTAGCGTCGCGATGGTTGGAGCCACTGAAGATCTATCAAAGTTTGGTGGGCGTTGCATGCGTCAAACGATTGATTTTGGATTTACGGGTGCGATTTATCCGATTAATCCAAAGCGGGACACCATTTTTGGTCAACCTTGCTTTGCGTCGGTCGCAGATTTGCCAGAGGCGCCAGATCACGTTGGGATTGTGTTGCCGGCGCATGTGGTGCCAAGCGCGTTAGAACAGTGTGCTGAGCGCGGCGTCCCGTTTGTGACTATTTTTTCTTCTGGCTTTGGTGAGTTAGGAACAGAAGAGGGCCGGGCTGCACAACAACGCATTATCGATATCGCACGCGCTGGCAATATTCGAATGATGGGGCCGAACTGTAATGGCATAGTAAATTTTGTTGATGGTTTTGCGTTGACCTCAACGGCCACGATTCAGGGCCCACGGCGCGCGGCGGGTGACTTGGGTGTGGTCAGCCAATCGGGTGGCGCAGGTCAAGTCAATGTCATGTGGCGTGCGCAGCAAGCGGGTATGGGCGTCAGTTATCAGGTCAGTTGCGGCAATGCTTGCGACCTTGATTTAATGGATTATGCTGCGTTCATGCTTGAGAGTGAAGCCACAAAAGTAGTTGCGATGCTAGTTGAAAGTATTTCGGATGGTGATCGATTAAGAGCGCTGGCTGAGCGGTCATACCAACTGAACAAGCCGATCGTGATGGTGAAGGTCGGCCGTACCGATGTGGGCAGCCGGGCTGCTGCGTCTCATACTGGCTCGGTGACGGGTGCGGATGATGTGTGCGATGCAGCCTTGCGGCAAATTGGGATTATTCGCGTCGATGACTGTAATGAGCTTTACGAAACGGCGATGCTCTTGCGTCAGCAGAAGCCCTTCAAGGGCCGCCGTGCAGCTGCCACCTCAATATCGGGTGGCAATCTGGTGATGCTCGCAGATTTGGGTGCGGCGCTTGATATTGAGTGGCCGCAATACCAGGCTGACACGTGTGAGCAACTGGCCAAGCTTCTGCCGGGCTTTGGTGCGACCTCGAATCCGACGGATCTGACCGCCGGTGCGATTGGTCAGCCCGGTGCGTATGCCAAGGCAACTGAAATTATTTTGCAAGATCCTTCGGTGGATATCCTGATTCCAGTGATGACCATTACCAATGCGGCTGATGTGCGCAGTGTGGCCGACGTCGCTGCGCGAAGTGCTAAACCCATGGCTTTACTCTGGACGGGTTGCACCTCGAATGACCCGCAGCTTACGCACCAGGCGTTGGTCGCGCAAGGTCACGCTGTTTATTCAGATGCCTACCCCTGTTTAAAAGCAGTGCGACGCGCGATGCAGTATTCAGAGTTTCGCGAGGCTCGTTTGCATGCGGTCTCTAGCCGACCTGCCGACATCGATCGTGCTGCAGCTCGACGCTTTCTTGAACAACAGACGGCGCCGTTGACCGAACAGAACGCYAAGAAACTATTGAGCCATTATGGCGTTCGCGTTACTCAAGAATATCTGGCGCATTCGGCGTCTGAAGCAGTCAAGTATTGGTCACAAGTAAAAGGCACTGTTGCCTTGAAGATTGTGTCGCCTGATATTTTGCACAAGACCGAAGCTCAGGCAATTCGTCTGAACTTAAATAGTGAAGCTGCTGTCTCAAGCGCGTATGAAGAGATTCTGGTTGCGGCGCGCAAGTATCGATCAGATGCCAGGATCGAGGGCGTGCTGATACAAGAAATGGTGGGGCAGTCGCATGAAATGTTCATTGGCGTGGTTCGAGACCCCACCTTTGGTGCTGTCATCACCTTTGGGCTCGGTGGAATATATGTTGAAGTATTAAAGGATTTAGTGTTTCGACTCGCACCCTTGTCACGCGCTGAAATTGCTCAGGCCTTGAATGAGTTACGCGCCATCAAGTTGTTACAGGGCGCTAGAGGCCAAGCGCCGGCCGATATTGAAGCCTTGATCGACTGTATTGAACGCGTGTCTTGGTTGGCGGCAGATTGTGTCGACAAAATTGCAGAAATTGATATCAACCCTTTGTGTGTGTTAGAGCTTGGACAGGGTGTTCGAGTCGTTGATGCACTGGTGATCCCCATATGTTGAAAACTCACTTAGAAAACTCAGTACTGACCTTAAGTCTTGATCGTCCGGCTGTTGCGAACGCGTTGAATTTAGAGATCTATGAAGCCATGCATGCTGCGTTGACGCAAGCGCAGACTCAAGCGGAGGTCAAAGTGGTCGTGATTGCAGCTGAGGGTGCACGAGCGTTTTGCTCTGGCGCCGATCTTAAAGAATTTTCTGAGCTGGTACCTGAGCGTGCCGCGCATCAACGCTTGACTTTACTGATGCGCTGCTTTTTACAGATTTTGGATTTTCCAAAACCCGTGATCGCAGTCGTGCAGGCTCCGGCTGTGGGCGCAGGTCTGATGTTGGCGGCGCTGTGTGATGAAGTTTTGATTGCAGACCATACATGGGTATCGTTACCTGAAGTGAAGTTTGATATGCCAACACCGATTGGTGCGGCAATCGTAGCCGCTCGCTCAAATCGTTCGGTGTGTCATCGCCTGGTGCAGTTGGGCGAACGGGTAACCGCAGTTGAGTGTGCAGGTGTTGGCTTGGTCGATCGGGCGGTCCCGCTGGCTGACTTGGCATCTTTGTGTGCGCAACGTGCTGATGTTCTTGGGCAAATTCTGCCTTATGGTTTTGCGATCAATAAAAAATGGATGAATCGCGAGGTTCGACAGCAGCTTGTCGAGGCGGCTGAAGTGGCCGAAGCGGGCCATCAGCGCCACAAGTAGCTTGAGCAGCGCGTTTAGACAGATTAATCAAAAGAGAGATTATCGATGCAATTAGAAATTACGCCAGAGCTTGCCGAATTGCGCGCGGCAATGCGTCGTTTTACGAATGAGGTGCTTGAGCCGATTGCGATTGAAATTGATCGCACAGGTGAGGTCCCAGACCGCGCGTGGGACTTGATGCGTGCACAAGGTTATCTTGGGATGCGGATGCCCGTACACTTTGGTGGCGGCGACGTTGATTTGTCAACGTACTGTTTGGCGCTTGAAGAGCTCAGTCGTTCGCATCGATACTTTACGTTGATGTTAGATGCTACCAGTGGCTTGAACCCAATTGCCATATCGAAATTTGGGACGCCCGCGCAGCAAGAGAAATATTTGGAAGGGCTTTGCACTGGACGTTTATTAGCCTCCTTTGCGTTAACCGAGCCCGGAGCAGGATCTGATGCGCAGGCGATTTCGACCAAAGCCGAGAAGATCACCAAGGGCTGGAGACTCAACGGACGTAAGCATTACATCAGTGGCGCACATCAGGCCGATGTCATCTTGGTGCTGGCGGTTAATGACGCTGAAAAACGCTCTCGCGGAGGAATCTCAGCCTTTCTAGTTGATAAAGGTACGCCGGGAATGACGATCACACGTGTTGACACCACAATCGGTTCAGATCCTATCAAAATCTGCGAAATCACCTTCGAGGATTGCGAAATTCCAGACTCAGCGGTATTGGGTGAGGTCGGCCAGGGGTTTAAGATTGCAATGAGCTCCTTGGTGAGTGGGCGAATGGGGATCGCTTGTTCGTGTCTTGGTGTCGCAGATCGCTTGATTGAAATGTCAGCAGCCTACGCGCGCGAGCGTCACACCTTTGGCAAAGCCTTAGCCGAACGCCAAGCGATTCAGTGGATGTTGGCAGATTCAGCGACTGAATTGGCGCAGGCTCGTGCGCTAACGTACGAGACTCTGCGCCGAGTGGAAGCGGATGAAAATGTCGGGGCTGCAGCAAGTATGTGTAAGCTTGCAGCGTCTGAAATGGTGGGTCGCGTGGCTGACCGCGCAGTGCAAATTCATGGTGGTGCGGGATTAATACGAGGTGTACCCGTTGAGCGGTTTTATCGCGATATTCGTCATTATCGAGTCGGTGAAGGTTCGTCTGAAGTTCAGCGGATGTTGATTGCGCGAGAGGTGCTGGGATGAGTMTGCAGACAGGATCGCGCCGACAACCGCTTGATGCTGCAATTGTTGGCATAGGTGAGAGCACGGTCGGCCGAGTGCCTCAGTTGGATGCGTTGGGTTTGCAACGAATGGCGGCAGTCAATGCGTGTGCCGATGCCGGTTTAACGTTTGCAGATATTGATGGTTTATTGACGACCCCAATTCGAGTTGAGAATTGGGCGATGCCCTGCGGAGTCGTCTCTGAGGGCCTGGGCATACAGGCTCGGTATTTGGCAACCTTAGATGTTGCGGGTGCTTCGGGTGTGGCGATGGCGCATCACGCTGCGATGGCCGTTGCCTCGGGGCAATGTGAAACGGTGTTGTGTGTCGCAGGTCAAAACATGTTGTCTTTTCAGTCGCGTGGCGATGCGGTCCAAAAAATGGCAGATGCGGGGTGGGCGCACCCTGATTTTGAGGCGCCGCATGGCCCCTTGGTGCCAACCTTATACGCGCTGGCGGCGCAGCGACATATGCACGAGTACGGAACAACGCCTGAGCAACTCGCTCAAGTCGCGGTGACGATGAGAGAAAATGCTTCGTTAAATCCCTTTGCACATAAAAAAGATTTGATCTCGTTGGCAGATGTCATGCAATCGCGCATGATTACCTCTCCGTTGAGAATGCTGGATTGCGCGCTCGTATCGGATGGCGCAGTCGCTTTTATTATGACAACGCCAGAACGTGCGCGCGATTTACGCCAGGCTCCGGTGAAGCTTTTGGGACATGGTTATGGTCACTCACATACTTATATCGGTGACTATAAAAATGTGACGACAACCGGCGCGGTGCGTTCGGGGCAAGAGGCCTTTGCGATGGCGGGTCTGGCGCCCAAGGACATCGATGTGGCTCAGCTGTACGATTGCTTCACGATTACGGTTTTGATTGAACTCGAGGATCTTGGATTTTGCGCGAAGGGTGAGGGCGGACATTTTGTACAGAGTCAGGGAATCGGGTTAAAGAGTCCGTTGCCTGTGACGACGCACGGTGGTCTGTTGTCGGCGGGGCATCCAGGCTTAGCCGGCGGAATGTTTCATCTCACGGAAGGGGTGCGTCAACTACGCGGGCAAGCACAGGCGCGTCAGGTTCCGAAGGCCGAAGTCGTGCTGGTGCATGGCAATGGTGGGATCATTGGCTTGCATAGCACGCTGATTTTAGGAAAAGGTTAACGCGTATGACTGCAACGATGAATTCGCTCAATAGCCATCAGTACTGGGAAAGTCTGCGCACAAAGGGGTTTTGTCTGCCTCAGTGCCAGGCGTGTAAAGAATTTCATTTCTATCTACGTCCGGCCTGTCCGGCCTGCGGCAGCGTTGAGATTGAGCCTGTCGTGGTTAGTGGCCGCGGACAGCTTTATAGTTTTTCTGTCGTCTATCGTGCGCCAAGTGCAGCCTTTGAAAAAGATGTTCCCTACGTGGTGGCGATTGTGGCAACGGATGAAGGGCCGCACTTGATGACGCGACTCGTTGGGGTAAAACCAGAAGATGTTGTGATTGGGATGCGTGTGGCGGTGAAGGATTGGCGTACTTCCAGTTTGCCGGCCGAGCACCCCTCGCTTGGGCAAGCGCCCCCTTTGTTTGAGAGCGCGGTACCGTAGTTTTTAATTTGTCTTTACTCAAAAGAGACCAACAATGAATACCTCCAAACTTTGTTTGACTCGTTTTACCAAGGCATGTGCCGGTTTGCTCACGCTCTTGAGCCTGACTGGGTGGTCAGTGGCGACGATGGCGTCCGACTATCCAACTCGAACGATTACGGTCATTAATCCCTGGACGGCGGGCGGGCCGGCCGACACCGTGGCGCGACCTATCCTACAGAAACTCTCAGAGGTCTTAAAGCAACCAGTCGTCTTAGAAAATAAAGCCGGTGCCAATGGCGTAATCGGCGCAAATTACGTGGCACGTGCCACGCCAGATGGCTATACGCTGCTGTTTTCGCATGTGGGTCCAATAACAATCAGTCCGGCAGTACAAAAGGATATGCCCTACGATTCGATTCGTGACTTTGCACCGATTACACTAATTGTTTCGGCGCCTACCGTCTTGGTGGTTCGCCCAGACTTGCCGATTCATAATCTAAAAGAGTTTATAGAGTATGCGCGCGCCAATCCTGGAAAATTGTCTTATGGCTCAGTGGGTATTGGTAGCACCACGCATCTTGCAGGAGAAATATTAGCAACGATGGCCGATGTCAAAATGTTGCATGTTCCTTATAAAGGAGCTGCACCGGTCATGAATGATTTACTTGGTGGTCAGATCAACTGCACATTTTTGAATATCGCAGCACTATTACCCTACATCAAGTCGGGTCAAGTCCGTGCGATTGGCGTGAGCACATTAAAGCGGTCATCACTCTTGGCGGAGCTGCCTGCCATTGCAGAAACGTATCCTGGCTTTGAGGTGAACTCCTGGTACGGAATGATGGCGCCCGCTAAAACACCGACGCATATTGTTGAGTTATTGCAAAAAGAAATCGCAAAAATTCTACAACTACCTGAAATTGTTCAGTCATTGCAAGCATCTGGATTGTCACCAGAAGGTACAACATCTGCGCAATACGCAACGCAAATTCAAACTGACCTGAAGCGCTGGCAGACGGCGGTTGCGAAAGCGGGGATTGAGAAACAGTAGATATAGTCTGTCCGTTGGCCGCGCCGCACATTCTCCGACACCTAGCGGTAGGTCTTCTAGGCGACTGACGCAGCTGACTTCAAGTGTGCGTGGAGGTTGGTGTAAACAAGCTTGCCTGAGTCAACGGTCAGACGCGTTGAGTCACCGGCGCGGTGACATCAAGTAGGCAGTTTTCTCGTACACTTGGAATAAAGGAGGTTCACAGCCATCATGAAAAAAAGACAAACTCTTGCACGAATACTTGCAGCGGCGTTGGCGCCTGCCAACATTACAGCTGTTGCGGCCAACCCTGACGGCACCTATCCCACCAAGTCAGTGCGCCTGATCGTGGGCTACCCCCCGGGCGGGGCGGGCGATATTTTTGGTCGCTTGGTGGCGAACTATCTGTCGCGACAACTTGGCCAGCAGTTTGTGGTTGAGAACCGCCCCGGTGCGGCGGGAACAATTGCCGCGGCGCAAGTCGCGCGCATGCCCGCCGATGGCTACTCCGTGTATCTGGCTTCGGCAGGTGATTTTACGACTGCGCGCAGCACCTTCGGCGCACGGCTCGCTTACAACCCTGAGCAAGATTTCACCCACCTGACCCTATTGGTAAAAGTGCCCTTGGTGCTTGTTGCTCACCCGTCTGTGCCTGCAGCGACCTTAAAAGAATTTATTGCCTACGCCAAAACCATGCCTAAGCAACTGAATTACGCCTCGTTTGGAAATGGCTCAACCTCGCACCTCGCCGCAGAGGCCTTCAACATTGCAAGTGGCATCGAGATGTCACATGTGGCCTATAAGGGAAGCAGTCCTGCGGTGACGGATTTAATTGCGGGGCGGGTGCAAGTCATGTTCGACACAGTGTTGAGTGCTTCACGCTTTACCCAAACGGGGCAGTTAAAGAGTTATGGTGTGACGACCCTAAAAAGGGTACCTTTGATGTCTGAAACCCCAACGCTAGACGAGAGTGGCCTTTCTGGATTTGAAATGGCCACGTGGCTTGGCCTGGTGGCGCCGGCAGGTTTGCCTGCCGCAGTCACTCAAGCACTGGCCCTTAAGCTGGTCGCGTTTACAAAAGATCCAGAGGTTCTCAAGCAGTTGGACACGCTCGGTTTATTGGTTGACGGCTCTGGGCCCGCAGCCTTCAGTACTTTCATTCGCTTAGAATCGGCACGAATGGATAAGTTGATCAAAGGGGCGGGCATTCAGTTTGAGTGAAAATGAGCCGAACGCCCGTTAGCGATTAAGCATCAAACGCCGCCGGACAAGACACTTTTTATTCAACCAAGGCCATAACCTTAGCCTTAAGGAACGTCGTCATTTTTTGCGAGTAAGGCTAATAGGTCTGACCTGACCGTTTCAATATGCTTCATTAACAGTTCGCACGCCGCTTTGACATTTTTTATCTTGGCAGCCGCGATCAGGCTTGCGTGCTCTTTTTCGGCGCGTTTTCTGGCC
>NSIQ01000040.1 GCA_002737415.1 Alcaligenaceae bacterium
TCGTGTGCAATTGAGTATTTAACTTGCCCCATTGCGTCAAATTTACTTCTTTGATTGCAAGCGCAAACTGTCTTTGAATATCATCTAAAGCGATGTAGTGGCTCGCTCACGCGCAGCAGAACTTGATGCAGCACTGGCTGTTTTATCCTCTTTTGACGAGGGGGTTGACCTAGTGCTTTATTACAAGTACTTGATGGTGCTTGAAGGAAACCCCGAGTATGTGCTGCATTTTAATGAAGCCGACTCCTTGTCGTTGAGCCAACGTCATTATGCTGCAAAACAGTTGCGATTATTTAAAGCTTGGTATGGTTCTTGGAAACAAGCAATCGTCTGACAGTTTAATAAGCGCCCATGAAATCTTTCTTTCCGATCTCGACGCCATTGTGACGCAACAGGTTGTAGGTGGTTGTGACATGAAAGAAAAATTGCGGCATCCCGTATTTCAAGGCGTAGTCTTGGACAGAGAGTGTTTTTTCTTTCGGTGTGCCCGGACGTAAAACAATTTCTTTGATCGCGCTGGCGTCAAGTTGCGCAGCGGTCAATGCTTGGATCAGGCCGAGCGTCTTGGTGATGCGTTGCTGCAGCTCGGCAAAGCTTTGCTCGGTGTCTTCGTAGGCGGCAACTTCAAGGCCGGCAATTCGCAAGGGAACACTTTTTGCAAAATCACAGGCAATTTGAACCTGGCGTACCAAGGGCAGCATGTCTGGAAACAAACGCGACTGCAACAAGGTGGCAGGATCGAACTTGCGCTGTTGCGCGTGTTCTTCGCCTTTTTTTAGGACGTCACTGAGTGCTAAGAGCATCTGCTTGAGTACGGGAACTGTCGCTGAATATAAAGAAATCGTCATGGTTTTCCGCTTGGTTAAAAAGTGTTAAAGACGTCGGCTGTAATCACACTAAGAATTGGTTTTACACTCTAGAGTAACCGATCGTTACTCTAATTGAGATCTTGATAAAAAAGATATCTAGCTTTTGATCCTTGCCCACAATCCTGCCTACCTTGTGTACGTTCAACGCATGTGCGGCCCATCCCGACAAGCCAATTCCCTTAATTGTAGGCTCTGCTCCCGGCGATGCTGACAGACCTGATGGGCGGCTCGGTGCATGTCGCGCTGAGTCATACGCCGGTCTCAGGGCCTCACGTAAAGAGCGGACGCATGCGCGGCATCGGCATTACCGACCATGAGCGTTCATCGACTTTTCCAACAATCCCCTCGGTGGCAGAGCAGGGGCTGACTGGCTATTAAGTCGTCGCTTGGGGCGGTCTGATTGGCCCAGCTAATTTATCGCCAGAGATTGTGACGCGGCTTAACCGTGAGGTGTTGACCGCACTGAAAAATCCTGAACTGATCAAAAAATTTAAATCGTTTGGCGCAGAAATCGCTCCTAGTACACCCGACGAGCTTTCAGATTTGTCACGACGTGAAACGGCCAGGTGGGCCGAGGTCATCAAACGCTCGGGTGCAAAGGTCGATTAACCAGATGATCTTTGATTGCTGAAGCACGCTTAGGCGGCTAAAGCTCTCAAAGGTTCTGCGATGGGTGAGCGAATCAGGTAATCAAACGCAGAGAGTGAGGCTTTGGCACCTTCGCCCATCGCGATAATAATCTGCTTATAGGGCACGGTCGTGCAGTCACCCGCGGCAAACACGCCAGGCATTGAGGTCTCGCCCCTGTGGTCAACGATGACCTCGCCATGCTTCGAAAGCGCGACAGTGCCTTTGAGCCAGTCCGTATTCGGTAGCAAGCCGATTTGTACAAAGATACCTTCAAGTTCAACGGTACGCAGTTCGTTGCTGATGCGGTCTTGGTAGCGTAAGCCGTTGACTTTTGTACCGTCGCCCAACACATCCTTGGTCAAGGCACTTTTAATCACTGTGACGTTGGGCAGGCTGACGAGCTTGGCTTGTAACACCGCATCAGCCCGCAGTTTGCTATCGAATTCAAGCAGCGTGACCTGGCTGACAATACCGGCTAAATCGATAGCGGCCTCAACCCCCGAGTTACCCCCACCGATGACGGCAACGCGTTTACCTTTGAACAGCGGACCATCGCAGTGAGGGCAGTAGGCCACCCCTTTGTTGCGATACTCTAACTCGCCGGGCACGTTCATTTCTCTCCAGCGCGCACCGGTGCTCACAATCACCGTTTTGCTTTTTAAAATCGCGCCATTTGCCAACTCAACTTCAAGCCCGGATGCGCCTTGACGCAAGGTCGTGGCACGCTGCAAATTCATGATGTCGACTTCGTAACTTTTAACGTGTTGCTCGAGGGCTTGCACTAACTTAGGCCCCTCGGTTTCTTTGACCGAGACAAAGTTCTCGATGCCCATGGTGTCCATCACTTGTCCGCCGAAGCGTTCGGCCAGTACTCCGGTACGAATGCCTTTGCGTACTGCGTAGATTGCGGCAGCCGAGCCGGCCGGCCCACCGCCAATTACCAAAATATCGAAAGCGTCTTTGGCGTTAAGCTTTGCCGCATCTTTTTGAGGGCTGGCGGTATCGAGCTTCATGATAATTTCTTCGACACTCATGCGCCCCTGCCCAAAGGCCTCGCCATTCAAGAGGACAGTTGGCACGGCCATGACTTTGTGTTGGTCGACCAAACCCTGAAAGAGGGCGCCATCAATCATCTCGTGCTCGACGTTTAGATTCAGAGCTGCCATGAGATTTAACGCCTGCACAACATCTGGGCAGTTGTGGCACGACAGTGAAATAAAGGTCTGAAAGCGTAGCGTGCCATCGAGCTCACGAATGCGTTCAATGATCTCTTGGTCAACCTTGGGCGGATAGCCGCTCGCTTGTAAAATAGCCAAAATAAACGACGTCATCTCGTGRCCCATCGGTAGGCCCGAAAARGTGATGCGCGCGTCTTCGCCGCTTTTGCCAACCGTAAAGCTCGGCGTATGTTTGGCGCTCCCGCTTGTGACGACGGTCACGTTATCGGATTGCTCTGCTACCTCATTTAACAGTTCAAGCATTTGAGCTGAGGCTGGGTTGCTATCTAACGAGGCAGTCAAAACGATTGGGCTAGCAATCTTTTCAAAATAGACTTTCAGTTGCGCTTTCAGGTTGTTGTCTAACATCATGGTTTCCTTAAGGTGTATTGAATGAGTCTATTGGGTCAGTGCAAGGCTTTAACTTAGATCTTGCCTACGAGGTCTAATGAGGGGGTCAAGGTTGCCGCGCCTTCTTTCCATTTAGCAGGGCAAACTTCGCCGGGGTGTGCTGCGGTGTACTGGGCCGCTGTGAGCTTGCGCAAGGTTTCTGACACGTCACGTGCGATTTCGTTTGAGTGAACTTCGGCCGTTTTGACGATGCCTTCAGGATTGATGATGAATGTGCCACGCAAGGCTAGGCCCTCTTCTTCGATGTGAACGCCAAAACCACGTGTCAGAGTGTGGGTTGGGTCGCCGACTAACGGAAACTTGGCTTTGCCAACGGCAGGTGAGGTCTCGTGCCAAACTTTGTGCGCGAAATGTGTATCGGTAGTGACGATATAGACTTCAGCACCCATTTTTTGAAATTTGGCATAGCTGTCGGCGGCATCTTCAATTTCGGTTGGGCAATTGAAGGTAAAGGCTGCTGGCATAAAAATGAGGACAGACCACTTGCCTTTGAGGCTTTCATCCGAGAAGGTGATGAACTTGCCATTTTGGAAGGCTTGGGTTTTGAAGGGTTGCACTGCAGTATTGATGAGCGACATAACGAACCTTTTAGGGTGAAAGATATTTAACGACAGACGAAGTTTGAGCGAACTGAAGTAATCAATCAAATGAATTAAAATAATGCTATCAATCTATTTAATCGATAACAAAGACAGTGTCTAATGGCTGCATTACCCACTATTAAGCAATTGCGTTATTTAATTACGCTGAGTGAAACCCTAAGTTTTACCAAGGCGGCTGAACGGTGTTTCGTTGGTCAGTCGACCTTGAGCGCGGGGCTCAAAGAGCTCGAAGACACGCTAGGTGCTCAGCTAGTCGAGCGAGATAAGCACTCGGTGTCGCTCACGCCGACCGGCCGCGGTGTGGTCGAGCGTGCGCAGCGGTTAATCGCACAGGCAGACGATTTGGTAGATTTTGTTCAGGGGGCTGCTGGCTCAATGGTGGGCGTGGTTAAGTTAGGTGTCATTCCAACCATTGCCCCTTTTTTACTCCCTGGGTTGTTAGCCAAAATGAGAGACGATTTTCCTCAGCTGAAAATTGTTCTTCGTGAGGATTTGTCGGCCAACTTGATTGATAAGCTCAATCGGCACCAATTAGACTTTGCCTTAATCGCCTTGCCCTACGAGACCGAGGGTTTTTTGATAAAAGAGCTTTTTGATGATGAGTTATGGTTGATTGGCAATCAGCACGATCCAGTGCTTAAAAATAAAGAAATCCAGTTAACCAATCAGCTAGCAGATCGTGTCTTGTTGCTTGAAGAAGGCAATTGCCTGCGCGAGCATGCGTTGGCCGTCTGCAAAAAGAGCGATTTGGCCAGCACGGATGGCATCGAAGCCACCAGTTTGTTAACGCTGGTGCAGATGGTTGAATCGGGTTTAGGGATTGCGCTGCTGCCCGAAATGGCAGTCAAGTCGGGCCTGCTGACCCAAACCAATTTGATCGCCAGGCCGCTGACGGCGCCGGCGCCCAAACGAAAGATCGCGTTACTCGCCAGGCCGTCCACCGCCCGAATAGAAGAATTTAATGCACTGGTGAGGGTGCTTAAAAAGTCGCGAGGCGGTTAATCAAACATATCAGGTTGTGTTTGAAGCAACTGGGACCAGATTGTTTGAAAATGTAACCAGCCAATATACTCACTACCCACATGTTCACGGCTGTACAGCGCTTTGTCGTGTGGCACCATCATTGGCTTGAGGCCTGTCGCTTCAACCAGCAATTGTTGTTGACAGCAACGCTCAAGCGCAATGAACCAAAAGGCTGCCGCCTCGATGCTGTGACGGCTGGCGGTCAGAAGCCCATGGTTACGATGAATAGCGGCTTTGACCCCTTTGAAGGATTCTGCAACGCCCGCGCCAGCGTTGGCCTCGACCGCAACTTGACCCGCTTCGGCGCCAATCACGACATGGTCTTCGTAGAAGGCGGCGGCATCTTGACTGATTGGATCAAGTTTTTTGCCGAGTGAGGCGAAGGCCGTTCCGTAGACGGTATGTGCATGGCACATCGCCACGATATCGGGGTGCATTTCGTGCACCGCACCGTGCAAAACAAAGCCCGCCTGGTTGATCGCATAGTCACCTTCAACCACGGTGCCCTGATGATCAGCCAAAATCAGGTTTGAAATCTTGACCTGTGAAAAGTGCACTGCCATCGGGTTGGTCCAGTACAATTGACTATGCTTTGGATCGCGAATGGTTAAGTGGCCTGCAAACCCGTAATCAAAACCCTGCAACGCAAAGGCCCGACAGGCAGCAACCAGCCTCTCTTTGCGATGTTGGCGCTCTTGTGCGATCGAGGTGCCGGTCGGCCTTTGAGGAAATATCAACCCTTTCTGGGTCGGCTGGTAAATCGACTCTCGGTCGCCGAGGTCTAATTTAAGGGTTTTCTCTAGCGTTTGAGTCATGCAGTGCTCCGGTAAAACGGTTCAAAAGACTTAGATTCGCCGACGATTATTCACGAGGGCTCGCGAGCAGCAGTGGGCTGCTTCGCAGTACTCAGGCATCACAAATCAGCTGGTATTTTATCTGTTGCGCTGCCTTTTGTCTGACCAAAGCGGTGAGCCCGACGCTTGCTCGGCTCCACCAGATTGTTTGGCGGTGCTGCGCCGTATTGATGCGATAGAATATGTGGTGATATTCATAGATGAAAAAAAANTAATAAGGTCAGTCATGAGTAAAAATATCAGCGCGCTGCAACTCGGTATTGTCTGGCGGCGTTTAACAGGCCTCATGGATGAGGTCGCACAAACCTTTGTGCGAACATCGTTTTCCGTGGTGGTGCGCGAAAACTGGGATCTTGCTTGCTCGTTGATGGATGCGGACGGCAGAGTGTTCGCCCAATCCTCAAGGTCGATTCCCTCCTTCTTAGGGACCATGCCCAGAACCTTGCAGGCCATGCTTCAAAAGCATCCGCAGCATAGCCTTGAGCCAGGTGACGTTTTAATATCAAACGACCCTTGGCTGGGCACTGGGCATTTAAACGACATCACGATGGTACGACCGATTTTTCGGGGTCGCGAGCTCGTTGCGTTTGTAGGGTCAACTTTTCATACTGTCGATATTGGTGGTGCGCCGTCGCCTTTCGCAAAAGACGCATACGAAGAGGGTTTGTGTATTCCGATTTTAAAAATCGTGCGACGTGGTGAAGAAAATCTTGATGTGATTTCTTTTTTGCAAGAAAATTTGCGTGAGCCCACTGAAACGTTGGGCGATATTCGCGCCCAATTTGCAGCCTATGACTTGGCCCAAACAAAACTGCTCAATCTGCTGCAGCAAGAGGGCATTGAAGATCTCAAGCTTGTCACGGATTCGATCTTGTCGCGTTCTGAGTTGAGCATGCGAAAAATGTTAGAAGCGATCCCTGATGGTGAGTGTACCGATCAGGTCACTGCTGATGGATTTGACAAGCCACTGACGATTTGTTGTTCGATTAAAAAAACTGGGTCTGATATTTTGGTTGACTATGCGGGCACCGATCCGCAAATTGATAAGCCGATCAACTCGGTTTACAACTTTACCTTCGCTTATAGTGCGTACGCAATCAAGTGCGCCTTTGACCCCGGCTCGCCCAACAACGACGGGGGGTTAAGGCCCTTAACCTTGTTGGCGCCAGAGGGCTCGCTGGTCAATCCCAGTCGACCTGCACCTGTCTGGGGGCGTCATTTGTCGGGGCACTACCTGCCGTTTGTCATCTTTGGCGCCTTATCTAAAATCATCCCAAATAAAGTGATTGCCGACAGCGGCTCGCCAATCTGGAACGTCTACTTCAAAGGCGTCGATCGTTCAAACCGAAAGTTTGTAAAAATGTTTTTTATGAGTGGTGGCTATGGTGCGCGCGCGCACAGCGACGGCCCGGTGTGTTTGAGTTTTCCGACCAATATCGCTAACAATCCCATCGAGCAGTTTGAAAATCAAACGCCAATGTTGATCATAGAAAAAAGCCTGATCACCGATAGCGGAGGTGCTGGAATGTATCGTGGCGGTCTGGGTCAGCGCTTGTCGTTTCAATCTTTGTCGCCCGAGCCTCTGACGTTCATGATTCGGCACGAAAGAATCAAATACCCGCCGCGCGGATTTTTAGGTGGGTCCGATGGTAGGCTGGGCGTTGATTTGCTTGACGGCCAGCGCATCCCTGGTAAATCAGTGACCACCATCAAGCAAGGTCAGGTAGTGACGTTCGAGACTCCTGGCGCAGGCGGTATGTTTTCACCTCTCAAGCGCGACCCAATCGCCCTCGCAAAAGATTTACAAAATGGTGTGGTGTCTGCGCAAAGYGCGCAGACAGCGTATGGTCTGACGGGCAGTCARCTCGAGACTTTGGTGTCAGCAGCAAAAAGGAATGAAGCATGAGCCAAACGCTCAAACCTCTTTTGGCACCTTTTCGCATTGGCGTGGATATCGGTGGAACCTTCACGGACTTGGTGATGGTTGATGCGCAGGGGCAGTTACGCAACGAGAAAGTCTTAACGACGCCGCATGATCCCTCAGTGGGAGTCTTAACCGGGCTCGAGTTGATTCTTGACAATAACGGCGTACAGGCAAGCGACGTGCAAAACGTCATTCACGGCACGACCTTAGTCGCCAATGCACTGATTGAGCGTAAAGGRGTGCGGACGGCGCTGATCACCACCTTAGGCTTTCGCGATGTCCTTCAAATTGGACGCGAATGGCGCTACGACATTTATGATTTGTTTTTGRCGCCTGTTGAACCGCTCGTGCCCAGAGCGCTTTGCTTTGAAATCAAAGAGCGCGTGGGCTATGACGGTTCGGTGCTCACGCCGCTCGAACTGACTGCGCTGCCCCAGATCGCAGAGGCGATCAAACAGGCAAACGTTGAGGCTGTCGCGGTGTGTTTRTTGCACTCGTTTCAATATGCTGAGCATGAGATTCAGCTTAAAGAGGCGCTTGCCAAACTCTTGCCTGAGGTCGCTGTCTGCATCTCTAGCGAGGTCATGCCAGAAATCGGTGAGTATGAGCGTACGGCGACCACGGTGTGCAATGCGTACGTGCAACCCTTGTTTAAAAAATATATTTCGGCGTTGATGGCGGGGATTAAGCAGCTTGGCATTGATCAAGATTTGTATCTGATGCAATCAGACGGCGGCACGGTGCACTTTCATACTGCGCTTGAGTATCCGATCAGATTGGTGCAATCGGGCCCGGCCGGCGGCGTTCAAGCAACCTCGTTGATTGGGCAAATGGCCGATTTAACGCAGATCCTTTGTTTCGATATGGGCGGCACGACCGCCAAGGCGTGTTTGATTGACGAGGGCAAAAGTGCAGTCACCACTGACTTTGAGGTCGCACGCTTGCAACGCTTTAGAAAAGGCAGTGGTATTCCTTTAAAAGTGCCATCGATTGATATGATTGAAATCGGCTCGGGTGGCGGTAGTATTGCGCGCATAAACAGCTTGGGTTTGATTCAAGTGGGGCCCGACAGTTCAAGCGCGGTGCCTGGCCCCGCTTGCTATGGCCAAGGTGGGCAAGAGGCGACAGTTACCGACGCAGACTTGGTGTTGGGTTACCTTGATGCGCAGTCGTTTTTGGGAGGGTCGATGACCTTAGATTTGGCGGCTGCTCGCCAATGCATACAAAAACAAATTGCAGAGCCGCTCGAGATCGCGGTGACTGAGGCCGCGTTTGGCATTCACGAAACCGTCAACGAGACCATGGCGCAGGCCGCGAGTATTCATGCGCTTGAAAAAGGCTTAAAGGCCTCAAGCTACGCGATGATTCCGATTGGTGGTGCGGGACCCGTACATGCGTGCCATGTGGCGCTCAAGCTTGGGATTGAACGCTTGGTGATTCCACTGGGGGCAGGCGTTGCCTCGGCCTTTGGCTTTTTGGCCTCGCCGATGTCGTTTCAATTTGTGCAAGCCTCTGTTTCACCCGTGCAGTTGTTAGACGTGCAGGTCGTCGATCAATTAATCGAAGGTTTAAAAAAGAAAGGCTTGGCGATGCTTGCCGAGTCGGGCTTGGTCGCCGTATTATGTACCAGTCGAGTCAGCGCTGCGATGCGTTATGTTGGGCAAGGCTACGAGGTTGAGGTGCCAGTCTCGATGGKGCGACTCAAACAATCTTTTAAACAACATTTGTCTGAAGAATTTAATCGTTGTTATCAACATTTATATGGTCGTACCGAAGTGGATACGCCCGCAGAAGTCGTATCTTGGCGCGTCGTGGTGCAAGGACCTGCGCCTAAGTTACTTGAACAACTGCAGGCGAATCTGACGTATACACAAGCGTCCAACACCTCAGCAGACGCTGCAATCAAAAACAGACGTGACGTATTTTGTGTCTTTARTCGAGCTTTTGTAAAAACCCCAGTCTATGACCGTTACGCTTTACGGTCTGGTATGCACTTTGACGGACCGGCAATTGTCGAAGAGCGCGAATCCACAGTAGTAGTACCTCGGTACGCTAAAGTCAAAATCGATACGCATCAAAATATGCTGATTGACTTGACGGATCCAGTCGTTCAGGCGCCGCAGTAATACCTTTTTTTCTCTGTCACTCGACGACCCCACATCGTCGCGGTTTTTTAACGGTATTCAGATTTTTCAATGGTACTCGAGTCGATTATGCAGCCAAAAATTACGATTGTGCAGGCCTTGGCGCGTGCGCTGGCAAATGCAGGCGTGCGTCAAATGTTTGGTTTACCCGGCGGCGGTTCTTCGCTTGACCTGATCGAGGCTGCGGCCGAGGTTGGCATAGACTTTATTCTGACTAAAACTGAAAATGCGGCCGTAATGATGGCTGGTGCCTTAGCCGAAACAACAGGTGTACCTGGCGTCGCTTTGATGACTAAAGGCCCGGGTGTGGCGAATGCCGCAAATGGTGTCGCTTACGCAAAGCTAGATCGTGCGCCGGTGATTGTGATTACAGATGGCTTTACGGCTAAGCAGTTGTCTTATATTACACATCAGGTGTTTGATCAAAAGGCGTTGTTGCAACCGGTTGTTAAGGGTACGACGCGTCTTGAGTCTGACGACCCTGCGACTGAAATAGACGCGATCATCGCGCTGGCTTGTCAGGCGCCGCTCGGGCCCGTGCATCTTGAGTTAACCGGCGACGTGGCGCGACGACTCATCGACGCACCTCAAAAAATAGCGGCTTCAAGAGAAGTCAAAACGCTCGCTACGACTGAATTGCAGCGTGTCTTTGAGCAGTTGGCGCTCTCTAAAAAGCCTGTGTTGATTGTTGGACTCGAGGCGCGTCAGTGTGCTTCAGAAGTCAGGCAACTCGCGGCGGCTTTAAAGTGCCCCGTGTTACAAACGTATAAAGCCAAGGGAGTGGTCTCTGATTTTGATCCTCAGGTGGTGGGTATCTTCACGGGTGGTAGCCAAGAAGCAGAATGCCTGGCGCAGTCTGATCTGATGGTGCTGGTGGGGTTGGATCCAATCGAAATGATTTTGCAGCCCTGGCCCTACAACAGACCCGCTGTCGAGTTGTCGAATGCGAGCCATGATATTCATTACATTCAGCCCGTCGCCCGTATTCGTTTTGGCCTTGCGATACACATCGCAGCACTTCACAAGCGGTTGACCGCTTATCGTTCAGACTGGTCTGCCGAGAAAATTGGCCGTTTACGGGCAGATATTTTGACTCGGCTGGCCTATCCGCCTGTTCAGTTTGGCGTTGCCCCGGATCGCGTGGTGCAACTCTCGGCACTGGCGTATGCGCACAACAATCTGCGGCCTCGTATGTCAGTCGATGCAGGGGCGCACATGTTTTCAGCCACTGCTTTTTTTGCAGTCACGCAACCAGGCGATGTTTTAGTCTCGAACGGTTTAGCGACGATGGCCTTTGCCTTGCCTGCTGCGATCGCTGCTGCGCTTGACGATCCTTCGCAACCTGTTCTGTGCTTTACCGGTGATGGTGGGCTGATGATGTGTCTGGGTGAATTATGTACAGCGGTCCAGACCCATGCACGGATTATTGTGGTTGTGTTTAACGACAGTGCGCTATCCTTAATTGATATTAAGCAGCAAAGTAAACAATTACCGAGCCGAGGGGTGCGCTGGGGGCGTCATAATTTCGCCCAAACGATGCAGGCGCTCGGTGGTAAGGGGTTTGAAGCAACAACTGAAGTGCAATACCAAGAGGTCTTAGCAGAAGCGTTGCAGTTTGAAGGACCCAGCTTGATCGATGTCCAAATTGATCCCTCTGGCTATGCGCAGCAACTGAAAGCGATGCGAGGCTAAAGCATCGCGTCATTGATTATCCACTGGAGCTTACCATGTTGACACTATCGACTAAGTTTTGTATGAGCATCTTTGTAGTTTGTTTATCTGTGTCTCAAGTTTGTGCACAGTCCGCTGACAAATTTCCGTCTAAGCCCATCACCTTTATTGTTGGGTTTGCTGTTGGCGGTGGTGGAGATATTTCTACGCGCTGGATCGCCGAGTTCTTGCGCGAGCGCTGGAAGGTGCCCGTTGTGGTCGAGAACAAACCGGGTGCGGGCGCAACTATCGCCACCAGCCAGTTAGCGCGTGCCAAGCCTGATGGATATACGGTGGCACTTGCCACTACCAGTCCTTTCACTGTGGCGCCTTATTTTCAACCTCAAACGTACGACCCCAGCAAAGACTTCACTTATTTATTCCAAACATTGGTGAGTGCGCAACCGCTCTTTGTTAAGTCAGATTCTGCCTTTAAGACGATCCAAGAGCTGATGGCTTGGGCAAAAGCCAATCCCAATAAGTTGTTTTGGTCAACGGCGGCGACTAACGGTGGCACGCATATTTCTACGCAGGCAGCATTTCAGGCAGTCGGAATACAAGCGACATACGTGCCTTATAAAGGCGGCGCCGACGCGATGAATGCTCTGTTTGGCGGTCAAATTCAAGCGTTGGTCGCAGCTGAGTTTCCACCCCATGCAGCGGCGGGTACGATTCGACTGCTAGCTGAAAGTGGGCCCGACAAAATCCCTGAATATCCTCAGGTTCCGACGTATCAAGAGTTGAAGTTTCCGGTTTCAGTGCCAATTTTTTATGGTGTTGCGGGTCCGGCGGGCATGCCTCCAGAGGTGATAAAAGAATGGGAGGCTGCCGCTGCAGACATGGTGCGAACTCCCGGTTTTCTTGACTTAGTGAACAAGTTAAAGGGGACACCAGCTTATCTTGGCCATACTGCCTTCACCGAGTCCGTCACCAGCGTTTATCGGCAGATGGGTAAGCTGATTCCAGAATTGAATCTAAAAAAGGACTGAGGCAATGTGGCAACCCAAAATTATTTTACAAAATGACAAGTTGCTGCCCTACGAGCAAGCAAGCGTACATCCGATGACGCTTGGTATGACCTACGCGACGGCGGTATTTGAGGGGCTTCGAGCGTACCGCAATCCAAAAACAGGTGAGTTTAAGATTTTTAGATTCGCTGAACACTTTAAGCGCTTGTTACTTGGCATGAAGGTCATGCGGTTTGAGCACACTCTGACACAAGAGGGTATACGCGAGGCGTTGTCTGGCTTGATTCGTGCCAACGAGCCCGACGATGATGTTTATATTCGCTTGCTGGTGTATATCGAAGCGCTTGGTTTGATGGCGCAGACGGGGCCCGTGGGCTATACGGCGGCTGCCTCACCGCGAGAGCGACCAAAGTTTGCAGATACCGGTATGAGCTTAGGCGTGAGCTCCTGGAGCCGTCTGGCAGATAACGCGAGCCCGCCCCGTATCAAAGCGACTGCAAATTATCACAACGCCCGCTTAACGCAACTGCAGGCAAAGGCTGATGGCTACGATGGAGCATTGATGCTGACACCTTCGGGCAAGGTCTCTGAAGCACCGATTGCTTGTTTTTTTATGGTCAGAGACGGCAAGCTTATTACGCCTAACATTGGTAGCAATATCTTAGAAAGCGTCACGCGCGATACCATTATCACCTTGTATGAAGAGGCCACAGGGCAGGCGGTGGTGCAGCGCGAGGTCGATCGTAGTGAGTTGTATTTTGCGGATGAGGCTTTTTTATGTGGCACCGGGCAAGAGATTATTCCAGTGATAAAAATTGATCGCCTACCAGTTGGTGACGGTACGATTGGTCCCATCACTAAAAAGATGCAAAAGATTTATTTTGATGCGGTCCGCGAATTAACGCCCGATACACACGGCTGGCTCACACCGGTTTAACGTGTTCGTTGATAAAGAGCGTGCCCGTTTAGGTGTGATGGTACGCGAAACGCGTATGTCAGAAAACTGAGCTTTCGTTGTAAACTGTACGGCCTGGCTGAGTTTTTTAAGGTTAGTTGAATGAAGCGTTTCTCTAACCGTCTGAGGGCGGTAGATGCCCCCGTGATGCCTGCGATTGCAGCCTTGGTACGTGACAATCCGGGCACGATCTCGTTAGGGCAGGGGGTGGTGAATTATGGGCCGCCTGCTCAGGCGATTGCTGCGTTGCCCGGGTTGATGGGTGAGGTGGGGCTCAATAAGTATCAGGCAATCATTGGTTACCCCGCTTTAGTAGCAGCGTTTACCCAAAAGCTGGCCGACGAAAACAACATCCACTGTGGCTCAGAGTCAGTCGTCATGGTCACGGCAGGCAGCAACATGGCTTTTTTAAATTGCCTTCTTGCGGTGGGCGACCCAGGCGACGAATTTATTTTGCCAACGCCGTATTACTTCAATCAAGAGATGGCGATTCGAATGGTTGGCTGCGTTCCTGTGCCAGTATCGGTCAATGATGATTGGAGCTTGAACGTTGAGGCACTTGCTGCAGCAATCACGCCGCGTACGCGTGCGATCGTGACGGTATCTCCAAATAATCCGACAGGGGCGGTGTACTCAAAAGAATCGCTCAGCGCAGTGAATGCCTTGTGTGCTTCAAAGGATATTTATCACTTTAGTGACGAAGCTTACGAATATTTTACGTTTGAGGGTGTTGAACATTTTTCACCGGGGTCGCTACCGGGTGCGCACCGGCATACGATTTCGTTTTATTCGATGTCTAAAAATTACGGCATGGCAAGCTGGCGAATTGGCTATGTTGTGTTTCCGTCCGACCTGCTTGATGCGATGAATAAAGTGCAAGATACGAATTTAATTTGTGCACCTGTGGTCTCGCAATTATTGGCACTTGAGACACTTAAATATGGCCGCGCGTGGGTCCAGCCTAAAGTCGAGGCGCTCGCGGTAGTGCGCAAAAACGTTTACGAACGTCTGGAAGCTTTGGGTGAACTTGTACAGTTTCCAAAAACGCAAGGTGCGTTTTATGTGTTGCTTAAATTGCCTGGTCTGGCTGCCGACATAGAACGTCTTGCGTTTAATCGTGCCATGGCGCAAAAACATAAAGTGGTGTCCGTGCCTGGCTTTACCTTTGGCTTAATCGACACGCTGCAGGCTAACTATCAACGCCTGTCGTATGGGGCGCTAGAATCCGCCACGGTCGACCAAGGAGTGGCGCGCTACGTCACAGCGGTCAAAGACTGGTACAAACACACCCGCGTCTAAGTTCAAGACAACGAAAATAGTGATTTTTTTATGATGAATACGCAGTGGTCTCTGGATGCCCTCATGTTTTGGCTGGCAATCATTGCCACCATGGCGTTTGCCATTACAGCGGTGTTAGCAATCGCCGATCGGGGTGTGGATATTTTTGGGGTGGTGGTACTTGGTGTGATCACCGCAATCGGCGGTGGCATCCTGCGAGACGTAATTGCGGGCAGAAAAAATTTGTTAATGTCAACTGAGTTGTATGCCATTCCTGTGGCGCTTGGGTGTTTGCTCTTGATGACAAGCCTACATTTTTATCCTCATGACGCAGTCGAGATTTTGCTCGGCTGCACGGCAGTGCCGTTTTTAATGCGAGCGGCCGCGATTCACTGGGGCTTAAGAGTACCGGCGTTTTTAGTGACGCACTCAAAATCTCAATAACCGGGTTGGAAGGGTCGCGTTTGCCCCAGCAGCTCGGCGCACCGAGCTAAAGACTATTGAGGCGTAAAGCCACTATCTTGAATCAACTGCCGCCAGCTTTGCGAATAGGCTCGCTCCCGTGCGGCGAGCGCGGGCGCAGACATAAAATCAATGGTTAAACCCAGAGACTCGAGACGCTGATGCACTTGCGGCATAAGGAGTACTTTCTGTAGCGTTGTGCCATAGCGTTCGATGATTGCCTGCGGCGTACCCGAGGGGGCAAAAATACCGTAATAAGGCAAGTCCTCAAAACCCTTGAGGCCGAGTTCGGCAAAGGTGGGGACGTCGGGCAATAAGATTTGTCGCTGGTTGCCTAAAACGGCGAGCAGCCGGATCTTACCGGCCTTAAGATGTTCGATAAAGTCAGGCACCGAGGCCACGCCTGCCGGAATTTGGTTACCTAGCATATCAATCAACATTGGTGCGCTGCCGCGGTAGGGCACGGGTTGCAGCTCAAGCTTGGCTTGTGCGGCAAGCACCTTGACTAAAAATTCTGGTACCGACGCGGGGGCTGGAACTCCGATCGACAATTTTTCGCGTGGCTGAGTGTGTAACCACGCAAAATATTGTGCGTAAGTCGCGGCAGGCGTGGCAGGCGAAACAGCCAAACCATTGGCAAACGACGCAAAGCCAGCGACGGGGGTGAAATCTTGTTCAGGCGTGAACCCCGGGTTTTTTAGCACTAAGGGCAAAATTGAAATGGTGTGGTCGTGCGACAAAAACAAAACTGAACCATCTTTTGGGGCGATTTTTAAAGCTTGCGCAGCGATTTGACCGCCCGCGCCGGCTTTATTTTCGACGATTACGCTTACGCCCAAGGCGGGGCTCAACTGCTCGGCTAAGACGCGGGCGATGGCGTCAGTGCCCCCGCCCGCCGGAAACCCCACCATCAAACGAATGACAGAGGGCTGGGCCTGCGCCATCAAATGGCAAAGCACCAGAGCGGTGCCAGTTAGAAGTCGATGCATGCGTATCTTGGGCTGTGCTTGGGTTGCTTGCGATTAACAGTCTTGTGTGGGGAGCTTTTTAAACTTACTCGACGTCGTGGAGTTCAACTTCAAAGACCAGGGTGGCGTTAGGCGGAATCACGCCGCCAGCACCCTGCGCACCATAGCCCATTTCAGACGGGATAATCAGCGTGCGCTTGCCGCCGACCTTCATACCAGCAACGCCTTCATCCCAGCCTTTGATCACATGGCCAGCCGCGAGCCGGAAGTCAAACAATTGGCCACGGTCAAGCGAGCTATCAAATTTTGTGCCTTTGTGATCTGCAGCGGCAGCGTCAAACAGCCAGCCGGTGTAATGGACCGCAACCTGCGTGCCGGGTACGGCCTCGGCGCCGGTGCCAAGGGTTGTATCAATTTTTTGCAATGTGGTCATGAAGAACTGCCTTATTCAGATCGTGTGCCGGGCGGCCCACCGCTCAGGCAGCAGTATATGACGCTTCGTGACGTTCGAGTTTGACCGAGGCAATTGGCAAAGGTTTGCCGTATAAGTGACCTTGGTAGCGCTCACAGCCGTATTGCAAAAGAAAACTGTGCTGTTCAGCGGTTTTGACACCCTCTGCGATCACCGTCAGGCCTAACGACTTGTACATCGCAAGAATGGTGCGCACAATCACACAAACCTCTTCGTTCGCCTTGAGCTTGTCTCGGGTTATTGTTGATTCAAGCTTAGCCATAACCTATCTTTTAGTGCATTGCGCGCGAGTTGGATGCCCATTTAACGCAATGGGCAGAAGCACAACGCAAGGACTCAGATAAGCCTGATTTGGGCGAATTGCAGCTTGTGGTTATGATCGAGTCTCAAAAATGTAAAAAACAGGAGACCGCACCATGATTTATGAACTTCGTGTCTATCACGCAGCACCCGGTAAGTTGCCCGCCCTGATCGAGCGCTTTGCCAATCACACTGTACCAATCTGGAAAACGCATGATTTTCGACCTGTTGGTTTCTGGACAGTCGATATCGGCGAGAACACCAACGATTTTTATTACATGCTTGAGTGGGAGGATATGGCTCACCGTGATCGCGCTTCGGCGACGTTTATGGCCGATCCGAAGTGGCTAGCCGCACGTGCCGCCTCAGAAAAAGATGGCGCCTTACTTGCGGGTGTTTCACGTACGATTTTGAAACCGACCGAATTTTCGAAGCTTAAGTAAGGTCTAGCATTGCCATCGGAGTTTTTTGTTCATGACAACCATTGAATCACTGACGGCGCGTGCGGTGTTCGCACCAATTAAGCGTCCTTTGCAAACCTCGACCGGAGCCGTCAGTAAAGCCCCGATGGTCTTAATCGATCTCACGACTTCTGACGGAGTCGTGGGACGAAGCTATTTATTTTGTGTCACGCCGCTTGCACTCAAGGCGCAAGTGGTGTTGCTTGAGGACATGGCGAGTGTGCTTGTCGGTCAGCCCCTAGTGCCTTTCGAGCTCGAGCGCTTACTCAATCAACGCTTTACGTTGCTCGGGGCGGTGGGCCTGGTCGGTATGGCGATTGCTGGCGTGGATATGGCCGTCTGGGATGCCCTGGCGCGCCAGGCTGGGCAACCACTGGCCTGTTTGTTGGGCGGCCAGCTCAAGGCGATCACAGCCTACAACAGCTGCGGCTTGGGCTTGACTGGTCAACGGGCAGATTTGGCGGCGCTGGCGCGCGAGTCAACCGAATTATTAGCGGGTGGTTTTTCGGCGATGAAGTTGCGACTCGGCTATGCTGAACTTGCCGAGGATGTCGCGGCGGTCAAAGCTGTACAAGGTGCTTTGCCGGCGGGGGTTCGACTCATGACGGATTACAACCAAGGCTTGGACCCGACCGAGGCGATTCGTCGAGGTCGTGCGCTCGATGATTTGGGTTTAACTTGGATCGAAGAGCCAGTGCGTGCCGACGACCATGCGGGTTGTGCGCGCGTGGCCGCAGCCTTAACAACGCCTGTGCAGCTGGGTGAAAACTATTGGGGGTCGCGCGACATGGCGCGTGCCGTTGCTGCGCAAGCAAGCGACTTTGTCATGCCGGATCTTGAGCGGATTGGTGGGGTTTCGGGTTGGCTGCGTGCGGCGGCCATCGCAGATGCGGCAGCGTTACCGATGTCGACCCATTTGTTTCCAGAGGTCAGTGCACATTTAATGTGCGTGACACCGACAGCACACTGGCTTGAATACGTGGATTGGGCGAATCCAATCCTGAAAACACCGCTTGAGATTGTCGCTGGACAAGCGGTGCTGCGCAGCGAGCCGGGTTCTGGAATAGAGTGGGACGAAGCGCAGGTTAAAAAATACGCGTACTAAGCGAAATACGCGTACGAAGCGGACGAAGCGTCAAGCTACGCCTAATCGACTTTGATTCCGGTCTTTTTAATTACGTCGCCATAGCGCTTGCGATCTAAGTTAATGCGGGCCGTGAATTGCTCTGTCGTCATGAGCAGGGGCGTGGCACCCTGTTTGATTAAGACCTCACGGGTATCTTCCTGAGCTAAAACGGCTCTGAGGTCTGTGGCAATTTTTTCAATGATTGTCAGGGCTGTGCCGGCGGGTGCCAGCATTCCAATCCACGAGCCTGTGTCAAAGCCTGGAACACCGCTCTGGTCCACAGTGGGTAACTCAGGCAGCGCAAGTGAGCGGGTGGCACTACTGACCGCTAAGCCACGTAGTTTGCCCGAGCGCACGGCGCCACTGCCCTCGAGTACTGTTGCAAAGAGCATATTGACATGGCCCGCCATCAAGTCTGCAACAGCCGGGCCACCCCCCTTGTAAGGAACGTGCAGCAAATCAATCCCTGCCGAGCTTTTTAGGATCTCGGCAGCAAGGTGGGGTGCGCCACCGGCACCCGAACTGGCGTAAGTGATTTTGCCAGGCTCGGCTTTGGCCGCAGCAACCAACTCTTGCACAGACTTGTAGGGTAACGAGGGCGTGACTAATAACACCAGCGGCAATTCAGCAATCATTGTGATTGGCGCAAACGCAGTATCTGGGTTGTAGGGCATTTTGGCGTACAGGGCCGGGTTAACCGATTGTGTCCCGACGTTACCCACTAACAGGGTGTAGCCGTCGGGCTTTGCTTTGGCGACCGCATCGGCGCCTAACTGGCCAGCCGCGCCACCACGGTTTTCGACGACAACGGATTGCCCCCATTTGAGTGAGAGTTTTTGCGCAACTAAACGCGCTCCGATATCGGTGCCTCCGCCAGGCGGAAAGGGCACGATCACGGTGACCGTACGACTCGGATAGGCTTGTGGCTCAGTGGCTTGCGCGTTGGCGCTCACCGCGCCGAACGTCAGTGCGGTGAGTCCAGCGAGCCCAGCGAGTTTGGCAAGCGTGCGCGACTTTGCATAAGCGGTCACTGTCATGGTGCAGTCCTTTAATTGATCTGCTTTACCTGCCTCAGGCTGAACGGGCTTTTTCAGGAAAAGGCAGTGGCTTGCCAACCGGTACAGGTTCTTCGCCCAAGCTGAGCAGCATTGCGATCGTGACATAGGTGCCACTCACGGCAATGACGTCAACGAGTTGTTGTTCGCCTAAAACAGCTCTAGCGCTATTGAACAGTTCGTCGCTGATCTCATGATTCTTGGTTAAGGTTGTGCAAACGTCATAAACGGCAGCTTCGTCTGGTTGCATGTTAGTTGGCCGAATCCCTGCCTTGATATCGTCGGCAACGTGAGCGGGCAAGCCTTCGCGCAGAGCAATCGGGTAATGCGCGTGCCACTCGACCTGCGAGGTCCAGATACGGGCTTGAATCAAAATCGCCAACTCGCTTAAACGCATCGGAATTGAAGAGTTCCAGCGTAAATAGTCGAGCATTTTTTTCATGCGATCGGCAAACACAGGGCTGCGTAGCATGACGTTGTAAGGGCCGGCTAAACCGACGCTCGAAATTTTTAAGATGTCGCCGGCCAGGTCGCGCGCTTCGGGCGCAACGGTGTCGAGGGTCAGTTGGGTAAAGCGTTTTGAAGTAAAGGTTGCCATAAAGTCTCCGTGTAGGTGCTCCAATAATAGGCGAAAAATATCGCTTGCGTTTGGTTGTACCTCTAGCGAAGGTTTGTTTTGGTGCGTTGCAAAATAACTTTGCACTGGGCCGAGTCTCTCGCCCACAGCGCGCGTTGGACAAGCGGAGGTTGACGGCTATGTTGGCGCTGCGTTAAATAATTTTGGCGCACCAGTGCCTTGTTCGCCATAAAAACGTGTCGCCATGACTTGGCAGCGCCTGATGTATCGGTGTTCGTCGGGGCCATAGTCGGCGACGGCGTTGTGCATGGTGCCGATGTTGTCCCAGATTAAAAGAGAATCTTTCTTCCATTGATAGGCATAAAGATATTGCTCTTGTAATTGCAACGCAAAAAGATAGTCCAAAATCTCGTCACTTTCGCGCGGTTCAAGTCCGTTGATTTTCATGGCGTAGCCGGGGTTGGCGTACAACACTTTTTGTCGCGTAATCGGATGCGTTAAAAATACCGGATGAATCGCTGGCGGACGTTGTTTTTTTTCTTGTTCGCTTAAGGCGGGTCTGGTGCTGCCCGCACGACTTCGCATTAAATCCCAAAACTTATTGAAGTCGTGCGTGATCGTCTTATTCGCGAGTCGTGCTTGCAGGTCTTTAGGGATGTCTTGATAAACCGCGTGGGTGTTACGAAACTGCGTGTCACCCAGAGGTTTGCCCGCGCGTTGCGGAATCACGGTGCCGTGCAAAACATTGGCAAAGGCGATCGTCTTTGAATAAGACATATCTGTATGCCACGACTGTCCGGCATCTTTCAGGCCAAGCGGTTTGCCGTCTTGCACCATGTTTGACAGAATCATCACTTCGGCATAACCCTCAGCCTGCGCGCGACCACCCGGACTGACATAGAGTTCGCCAAAGCGCTGACTAAAGGCTTTCAGTTGCGCGGTGGTAAGCGTTTGGTTTGGAAACTCTAAGACACCAAAGCTGCCCAGCGCAAGGATTAGCTTGTCGACTTGGGGCTCTGTGAGCGCAACGCTCAGGTCTAGGCCTTGGATTTGTGCGCCGAGTATTTGTTGGGTCGGGATAATGTTCATCAGGGTCGGCTAAAACGGGCGTTTGCGATGCCAGTCAGTATCGCGTTGGAAGGCATCCGCTACTTTGAGTAGGGTGGACTCTTGAAAATGTCGTCCCACTAACTGAAAAGCAAGCGGTAGGTGCTGGCTCGAGAATCCCGCCGGTACGCTCATTGAAGGAAACCCTAGATAATTAATCGCTCTGCCGGCGTAAGTCAGGCCACTGATTGCCTGCAGCACCTCGTCAAGCGTACCGGTTGTGGTTGCCGCAATCGACGGCGTTTGCACCATTAAAACCGGGATATGCACGACGTCGCAGTTTGCAAAACAGGTGTTTAAATAGCCTTGAATCAAAGTTTGCCGGGCATCCAGCGCCTCTCGATACGCGATGCCGCTGTGTATAAAGCCCGCCGCAGTGCGAGCAATGACCTGTGAGCCATAGTCGGCTCGGCGCGTTTCGATCCAGCGCCGATGCACAGTCGCGGCTTCAACGGTCATGACGATCGACGTCATTTCGTGGATTTTAGCCATGTCAGGTATCTGCACGTCGACTAATAACGCCCCACGGCCCTGCAGCACAGCTAAGCTGGCTTGCAACGCAGCAGCAACTTCTGGATCAAGATTTTCTCGGTAATAGGCGCTGGGTACGCCGATCCGCAAACCCTTGAGGTCGCCATCCAGACCCGCCTCATAGTCCTCGTGGGCGCGCAGTGTGCACCACGGATCGTCTGGGTTGGGTCGGCTGATRTGGGTTAAGAGACGGGCGCAATCGCGCGCACTTTGCGCGAGCGGCCCGACGCAATCGAGCGTGTGCGACAGCGGAAACACGCCGGAAAAACTGACACGGCCGGCAGTTGGCTTGATTCCGGTGACGCCGCACATCGCAGCGGGATGTCGGATCGAACCCCCCGTGTCGCTTCCGAGTGAGCCAAAAATCAAACGGGCGGCGACGGCGATCCCTGAACCGCTTGACGAGCCACCGCAAGCATAGGCTGGATTCCAGGGGTTTAAGCCGTGTCCATAATGCGCATTGAAACCAGTCGGGCTCATGGCAAATTCTGCCATGTGCAGCGCGCCTAAGTTGACTTGCCCACCAGCTTCAAGCTCATCGATCACCCAGGCATTTTTTTTTGCAATATTCCCGCGCAAAACTTTTGAGCCAACGTGCATTTCGCGGCCTGCGACTTCAATCAGATCTTTGTGCGCGAGTGGTACCCCGTGCAGAGGCGCAAGCGCCTCGCCCCGCGCCTGACGCGCGTCTAACTCGCGCGCACGTGACAGCGCGTGCTCGTGATCCAGGCGAAACACTGCGTTGAACTGACGTCCGAGGGAGTCGAGCCGGCCAAGTGACCAAGTTGTGATGTCTTGCGCACTAAATTGTTTGGCCGCGATACCTTGCGCGACCCCGACTAAATCAAAATCTTCAAAATTACTCATGCTTGCCGCCTAAATGAAAAAAATCCAAAAAGTCGCTTCTCGTTATAACTGTATAACGTATATCTAAATGAAAAGACAGTTGTTCTGATTTAGGCGATTGGGCACTACGATTCTCTTGAGGCTGCAGGCAGATCGTTTTGATCGCTTTGTGGGCTGCATGCCCTATGCCTAAACTTTGATCGCGGGTACGGCGTAAGCCTCTATGACCCAAATTCAAGAGGCAGCGTGGGTTGAAGTTCGCGCGCAAGGTATTCAGCCGCTTGCACGGGTCGTAGGCTACCCGCTCGCACGCCAAGCAGTCGAATTTTTTGTTCTAGTGGCACGCGCTTCAAGCATTCGGTTGCCGCCAGTCGTATCTGCGCGCCGTCGGTAATATCGTCAGGCAACGTCAGGTCACGTGTTACGACCTGAAAATCTGCGTACTTGAGCTTGATCCCGATGGTGCGGCTCGCGTAGCCCTTGCGTTGCAGATCTTCTGCCAGCCGCATACATAAGTTGGTAAAAATTTCAGACAATCTGGCACGATCGTGTTTGGCATGTAAGTCGCGTTCAAAGGTCGTTTCACGGCTAATTGACTTGGGTTCTGACCAGGTCACGACCGCTCGGTCGTCGATACCTTGCGCAACTTGAGCCATCCAGGCGCCGGTACTTTTGCCAAAATGCGCCATGAGCAGTTCGGCCGGAGTGCCCGCAAGCTCACCAATTGTATAAATATTCAGCGAGGCGAGTTTTTCATTCGCTTTGGGACCAATCCCGTTAATTTTTTTTGCAGCGAGCGGCCAGATTCGCGAGGTGAGTTCGTTTGGCTTCAGAATCGTGATGCCGTTGGGCTTGTCGAGTTCTGAGCAGATTTTTGATAAAAGCTTGTTCGGCGTAATGCCAATCGAACAAGTTAAACCGGTCGCGTCCCAGACTGCCTGCTTGAGCTGCTGTGCAAGCGTCGGGGTATCGCCTTCGAGCTGTGTCAGGTCGACATAGATTTCATCAATGCCGCGGTCTTCAACGTGTGGTGCGACACTGGCAACCGCCGCTTTAAACAGGCGCGAGAAGTGACGATAGGCTTCAAAGTTTGCCGGCAATAAAATTGCCTCAGGAGCGAGCGCTGCGGATTTCATCAGACCCATACCCGAAAATACGCCCAGCGCCCGTGCTTCGTAGGTTGAAGTGGTAATGACACCCCGACCCGCATAATCGCGCAGCCGCGCGAACTGCCTGTCACCCTGAGCGTTGGTCACCGGCGCCTGCGCACTGCGCCCGCCCACTACCACTGCCTGACCGCGTAACTCTGGATAGGTCAGTAGCTCGACAGAGGCGAAAAACGCATCCATATCTAAGTGAGCAATTCTACGTTCAACGGCCATGGAGCAGAGTGTATTTGAAACTCAGCCTAAAAGCATGGCTTACACCTTTTTGCCGTTGGCACACGACTGGGCTAATCAAAACCGCAGCTAGTCAAAACCATAGAGCTCACTCGGGTTGCTGACTAAGATATTTTCAAGCACTGAGCGCTCAGTTGTCCAGCGCGACAGCATGTCGAGCATATTTGCGTCGTTGGGCTTACGCGTCTCGGTGGGGTGAGGCCAGTCGCTACCCCAGACAAGGCGCTGGGGGGCGACGGTGATCCAGTGGCGCGCCACGGCGTCGATATCTAAAAAATCACCCGCCTCGCCCACCTGGCTGTCTAAATAGGCGCCAGACAGCTTGAGCCAGGTACGACCCTGCGCCAACAAGTGCTCAACAATTTTGACTGCAGGGTGGTTCAGGCCAAGGGGCTGAGGCAGGCGGGCCATGTGATCAAACACAATTTGAGTCGGCAGGCGTTTGAGCATCGCCGCGTGCTCGACAATTTGATCGGCGGTCCAGTGTAGTTGCAGATGCCAGCCCAGGGCGGCCAGGCGTGCGGCCAGCGGCTCGACCATCTTAAAACTGACCGCTGCGTGGTCTGGTGTGTACAGAGAGAAGCGAACACCGCGGATCCCACCGGCATCGAGCTTTTGCAAGGTGGCCTCACTGACATCGTCACGTAACACCGCAACGCCTCTCGCGCGGTCAAGGCCGAGTTGCTTGATGGCGTCTAGCGTGACGTCGTTTTCAGTGCCGTAGCTGCGTGGCGTCACAATGACCGCGCGTTCTGTGCCCAGTCTTCGTTGCAACTGTCGGTATTCGCTGATCGTCGCGAGGCCAGGAAGTACTGCCGCCTGTACCACTTGCGAAAAGCGCTCGTCATAAATATGCAAATGGCAATCGCAAGCCTTTGATGGCATCGCTAAGTTTGGGGTGTTGACCCCGGCAGAGTTTGGGATAGGCGGAGTCATCGGTTTGCTTAGCTACTTTTTTTCGTCTGACGTAGGCGACTGGCCTCGCTGCGGATCAGAGCAGTATGCTGCCCGAGCGTAGGAGCAGCAAAGGGCTCAGGGCCCGGGGTGCGACTGAATTTGACCGAGCGCTTCAGACCACGATAGTTGCCCACCACGGGATGTTCAAAGTTTGTAATCAGATCCTGACTGACGACTTGCGGGTGCTCAAACATGTCTTCGATCGACAGAGCGCTTGCGCACGGAACGTCTTCGCCAAAAATAGCTTCCCACTCAAGCGCCGTATGTTGAAGCAGCGCTTCACGTACTCTTGGTACGATCTCTTCTTGATGCTGCGCGCGCTTGCGCACCGTGTCGTAACGCTCGTTGTCCGCTAATTCTTTCAAGCCAATTTTGTGACACAACGCCGTCCAAAAATGCGGTACATTCGCAGAAATATATAAATAGCCTTCGCGGGTGGGATGAATGCCCGTGACGCCGAGAGAACGCATGTCGCGACCGACCTCGCGTCCTTCGCCTTCGGCCCAGACTAAGCGCGCCGATTGCAACGCCAACGCAGCGGCTAATAACGAGACGCTGACAAACTGACCCTGGCCCGAGCGCTCGCGTTCAAACAAGGCAGAAGAGACGGCCCCAGCGACCAGCGCAGAGGTGTAATAGTCAACAATCGAGCCGTACAAGATCTCGGGAGGTCCGCCTGGCTTGCCCTGTAAGACGGTCATTCCCGTCATGGTTTGCAAGACCTGATCAAAGCCGGCCTTGTCTTTGTAGGGGCCTGACTCGCCATAGCCACTGACGGTGCAATAGATGAGGCGCGGATTTAAGAGTTTGAGCGTCTCGTAGCCAATTCCAATGCGCGGCGCCACACTGGGTCTAAAGTTGTGTACGAGCACATCAGCGGTTTCAATTAAGGTCAGTAAGGTTGCAAGATCTTCAGGGTTTTTAATATCAAGCACAGCGGCAAGCTTGCTGCGATTCACTCCTAAAAACGCTCGGCTTTCTGAGGCTAACGAAGAGGGGTAGCGGCGCAAGTTGTCGCCCCCTGGTGGCTCGATTTTTAGAATTTCCGCACCTTGATCGGCCAGCAGCGCGCAGCCGTAAGGCCCAGCAATATAGGCAGACAGGTCGATCACGCGGATCCCTGATAGCGGACCCTGACTACCCGTTCGTTCGGGCAGGCTTGAGACTTGGTGAGCGGTGTGGGTGGTTTTCATGTGATGGTTTTTTATTTGGCGGTTTTCATGAGTTTTGCTGGACTGTCATTTGCATAGTAGCTTCGATTTGTGGAGTTTAAGTTTTTCAGGGTAGCCCGACTTTCAGGGCGGATCGCTTGCTTGGGCAGTGCAGGTTTGGGTGCTACAGTCGAGATTCAAAAAAAGAGGCAGAGGCATGCATGTTTAGCTTAATCAGTAAAAATTTTGGCGTCGTTTTAATGTCTTGGGCGTGCGCCGCGGGCGCCCTGGCTCAGCCTGAAACGGCCGAGCGTTACCCCACCAAGCCCATTCGTCTGATTGTGGGTTTTGCGCCAGGCGGCGGTACCGATTCGGCCGCGCGCACGATCTCCGTTAAGTTGTCTGCGCTGTTAGGCCAAACGGTCGTGGTCGAAAACCGAGCCGGTGCCGGCGGCAACATTGCTTGCGAGGCAGTCGCTAAGGCTGCGTCCGATGGCTACACGCTTGGCCTGGCTAATGTTGGGTCGATGGCGGTCAACCCACACATGCCAGGCGGCACAAGCTATCAGCCTCTCAAAGATTTTGAGATGATTTCGGGGGGAGTCACTTTTGGTAACGTCTTGGTCGTTCGCGCAGATTCACCGATTCATACGCTGGCCGATTTTATCGCCACTGCCAAAAATAAAGACAAGCCCTTGTTTTATGGTTCGGCGGGTTTAGGCAGCGCTGGGCATCTGGCAGGTGAATTGTTACAAATGCGTGCTGGCACCACAGCCGAGCATATTAATTACAAAGGCGGCGGGCCAGTGATGACGGACTTGCTAGCGGGCAATATTCAAGCCGTCTTTGCGAGCGCACCGACCGCTGTGCCGCAAATCAAAGGAGGCAAGTTAAGGGGGTTGGCGGTGACTGGCGCCAAGCGCGAGCCTTCATTGCCTGAGGTTCCCACCATGGCCGAGCAGGGCTTTGAAAAATATCAGGCCACCAACTGGTACGGCTTTATTGCGCCAGCTCGTACGCCTGTCGGTATCATCGCAAAGCTGAATGAGGCGATTGTTGCGTCGTTACAAGACGCTGCGACCCTTGAGCGGCTGACGGGCTCAGCGATGACGGCTGACCCCACTACCCCTGCGCAAATGCGCGAGTTCGTGACACAAGAGTACGAAACCTGGGGAAAGGTCGTTCGCACGCTTAAGTTCTGATTTAAAAAAACAGAGGTGGCACTTTACGCAGGTGCCGCCTCTGTTTGAACGCGCTAGGCTTTGAACTCAAGCTTGGTTTAAGCCGCCTTTTCTTTGTGTCGTTTTGAAATGACCTTGCCCGCAAGCAGAACCACAGCCGTACAGAGAATTGGGGCGATATACATATGATGCATGTACGGTGCGTTGGCCTCGATCCAGCCGCTAATCGCTGGGTCAGTGACTGCCATTTCGCCTGCAACCCAACCGAGCAAACCGCCACCGATCGTGATGATGATCGGGAAACGCTCCATCACTTTGAGCAAGAGTGACGCACCAAAAATGACTAACGGGATGCTAACGGCCAAACCAATAATCAGCAGAGGCATACTGCCTTTTGCGGCAGCCGCCACGCCCAACACGTTGTCTAAACTCATGACCAGGTCGGCGAGCAAAATCGTTTTGATGGCTGCCCCTAAGGTGCTGCTTGCGGCAACATTCTCTTCACCTCCGTCTTCGCTGAGCAATTGAATACCAATCCAGACTAACAGCACCGCTCCAATTAACTTTAGGTAGGGGAGGGTTAGCAGTTGAACGGCAAATATTGTCAGCACAATCCGCATCGCAATTGCTGCGCCTGAACCCCACATAATTGCGAGCTTTTGTTGCTGAGGGGGCAAAGACCTAGCCGCCAAAGCGATTACGACGGCGTTATCGCCTGACAGTACGATATTGACTAAAAGAATCTGCCCGAGGGGGATCCAGAATTCGTTTAACGTGAGAGCGAAGTCCATAGTTTTTTTATGATGTGGATTACGTGAATGAAAGGAGGCTAGAAGACTAACCAACCGCGTACTAACCGATCGAACCGAAGTTTACACCGGGGTAAAGCTTTGACACAAAAGCTTTGACACAAAAATTTTTCACCCCAACTTTTTAAGCGACCGATCAGGCGCAGAGCCCATGAGGATAACCTTCAAAATGCACGGCCGTGCGCTAGCGCAGGCTTAGAGCGAAAAGTTCGGTCCTCTTTGCGCTTGCGTAAAGTAATATTTAGGCTAAAAATGAGTCAAAAAATCAGTCTAAAAATTGCGTAAAGCCTGCGAGCGGCTCTCGCTCACTTATTAGCGTATTCTCAATTTTGCTCAGGTCGGCAACCCCAAGTGCGAGCCCGCACATCACGATTTCTTGTTCGGATATGCCGGTGACGCGACGAATGACAGGATGAAAACGATTAAAGGCCGCCTGCGCACAAGTGTCTAAGCCGCGACCACGCGCGGCAACCATTAGGCTCTGCAAGAAGCAACCAAAATCCAGCCACGAACCGGTGTTCATTTTTCGCTCGATCGTAAAAATCATGCCAACAGGGGCACCAAAAAAACTGTAGTTTCGGCCGTGCTGGGCGTGCATTCCCGCCTTATCGTCGCGACCCAAGCCCAGCAGTTTGTACAAATCAAGGCCGACCTTGCGACGGCGTTCGAGGTACGGTGAGCTCCAGTCGGTTGGGTAATAGCGATAGTCTTCTGTCAGCGCTTCAAACTTAGCCTTATCTTGATAGACGGCCAAAATTTCAGACGTTAGGCGCTCTTTCATTGCGCCCATCAGCACATAGGCTTTCCAAGGCTGGGTGTTCGAACCCGAGGGCGCGCGTGCGGCCACTTCAAGCATGCTAGCGACGTCTTCGCGTGAGACTGGCGTAGGTAAAAAAGCCCGCATTGAATGACGCGAGGTGATGGCCTCGTCTACGATTTTTTGTTGGTTTGTTTGAATCACGGCAGAAATCTCAAAAAAAGTCGAATCTACGACAAATCGAATCTAAGACAAGTCGAACACACACTAGGGCTGACAACAGCGACGAGGTGCTGATGTTACCTTGTCCGCATCCTCAGTCGCAGARGGATCGAATAGGATAGCTTTTAGTTTGGTCGGCATTGAACCTTGCTTCGGACCACGCCGAAGCGCTAAAAAATGATACAAAGTACTTACGGAGTGGCCACGGGGTGCTCGGCCTTTGGTTGAGTGACGCTGGCCCGACTGAGAAAGGATCAAACATGAGCGGACCGCTGCAAGGCTTTAAAGTCGTTGAGTTCGCGGGACTTGGCCCTGGGCCGTTTGCGGGGATGCTGTTGGCGGACCTGGGCGCTCAAGTGGTGTGCGTGGATCGCGTGCTGGCGCCCGAAACCGATGCACATTCGATCGCCAGCAAAGTGCTGCGGCGCAACAAGCAATCGATCTCTTTAAATTTAAAGCAGCCAGAAGCGATCGAGGCCGTCTTGCGGTTGATCGCTTCTGCCGACGTGCTGATCGAAGGGTTTCGACCCGGCGTGATGGAAAAACTCGGCTTGAGTCCTGAGGTCTGCCTGGCGCGTCATCCCAAGCTGGTGTACGGGCGCATGACCGGTTGGGGGCAAACTGGCCCGCTGGCGCAGGCGGCCGGCCACGACATCAATTACATTGCGCTGTCTAGCGCGCTGCACACGATTGGCACGCCGGCGCAACCTTTGCCGCCGCTAAATTTAGTCGGTGATTTCGGTGGTGGAGGCATGTTGTTAGTTGCTGGAGTGCTGGCTGCGGCCCTGAGTGCCAGAGCGACAGGCAAAGGGCAGGTTGTCGATGCTGCGATGACAGATGGTTCGGCACTCTTGATGGGGCTGATGTACGCGCGCCTCGCCGAGGGGCAATGGCGCGACGAGCGTGGTCAGAACATGCTCGATGGTGCCGCACACTTTTATGGCACGTACCTTTGTGCGGACGGCAAGTGGATCGCCCTTGGTTCAATCGAGCCACAGTTTTATGCTCTGCTGATTCAGAAGTCTGGTTTGAGCAATGTTGACCAAACGCAGCAGCGTGACCCCGCGAGTTGGCCGGCGATGCGTCAGCAGCTTGAGCTCGTGTTTGCAACCCGCACGCGTCAAGAGTGGTGCGAGGTGATGGAAGGAACGGATGTGTGCTTTGCCCCCGTGCTGAGTATGACTGAGGCCCCGTTGCATCCGCACAACGTCGCGCGTCAAACCTTTTGCGAGGTGCAGGGGGTTTTACAGCCCTCGGTTGCACCTCGGTTTAGTCATACCCCGACAGCGGCGATACGGGCGCCTGTCCCCACCGGGGCGCACACAGTCGACATCTTGCGTCAGCTTGGTTACAGTGCGTCAGAGATCGAGGTGCTGCAGCGCGATCAGACAAACTGACGTTAATAAATTAAATTGCTAAATCCTTCCAGTTAAAACAAGATACAGAGGCACGCATCATGAACGACGTCACGTTAAACGATTCAGCACTTGAGGCTTTTCGAGATAGCGCTCGCGACTTACTAGAGCGTGGCAATACCATTACCCGCTTACGCCAACTCAGAGACTCTGCTTCGGGCTTTGAACGGTCTGCCTGGCAAGAGATTGCCAACGCAGGTTGGTTGGGGATTTTGGTCGCAGAGCAAGATGGCGGCCTGGGCCTGGGCATGCGTGAGATGGCGGCCATTGCTGAAGAAGTTGGTCAGCGTCTGTTGCCTGAGCCCTTAATCGCCGCTGGTGTGCAGCTTGCGCTTGTCTTGTCGGGCGCGTCTCAAAGTGCACTGCGTTCGGTGTTGCTCGAGCAGCTCGTTACCGGAGAGCTCATAGGTGGTGTGGCCTGGCAAGAGCAGCTTGGACAGCTGCAGCTGCACCAAGGCTTAAGCACGACAGCGCTCGAGCAAGGAGATAGCCTGCGGCTCAATGGCGTTAAAAAGTTTGTGACGCCCGCGAGCGGCGCGACCGGCTGGGTAGTGTCAGCTCAGCTGGCAGAGCAACCCATTTTGGTCTGGGTGCCCGCAGACCTAGCGGGCTTGACGCACGTTGACCAGCGAGCCGTCGATGGTTCAATACTTTGCACCTTGTCGCTGGAAAACGTACTGTTGCCAAAGAGCCATTTGTTGYTGCAAGGGCCAGGGGTGCTCAAGGTAGTCGATCAGGCGAATGATGCCGCCCGCATTATCCAGGCCGCTGAACTCCTTGGCGTCATGCGCCGCGCGCTGGCCCTCACGCTCGAATACCTTCAAACACGCAAGCAATTTGGCAAGTTCATTGGTAGTTTTCAGGCCCTTAAACATCGCGTGGTCGATGGGTATATTCAAGTTGAATTGTCTTCGGCCTGCTTGAGCGATGTGCTTTCGCAGCTCGAGGGGGGTGGCGCGTACAGTGCGCTGGCCAGCCGAGCCAAAGCGCGTTGCGCGCATGCAGCGCTGCTGATGACCCGGATGGCCATTCAAATGCACGGTGCAATGGGCTATACCGACGAGTGTGATGTTGGCTTGTATTTCAAGCGCGCGTTGGCTTTGACCTCTTGGCTTGGCAACGTCGAGTCGCATCGTCAGCGCTACTTTACACAGGGCGCTGCACTTAGCGCACAGGCTTTGGTCAAGCCGGTTGCTGGCGTTACCGCATTTCCGAAAGACGCTGACTGGGACGCCATGCCAGAGCCCGAGTTTCGTCAAATGTTGCAAAGTTTTTATGCAAAAAATTATCCTGAACATATGCGTCACGTTCCCCACCGGTTACGTTTAAACGAAATCAAAGACTGGACGATGACTTTGTCTGAGCAGGGCTGGATTGCACCTTCTTGGCCGAAAAAATTTGGTGGGATGGGCTTGCCCCCAGGAAAAATGATTGCTTACGTCGAAGAGCAAGAACAGTTTGGTGTCGCGCGCGCGCCAGATATGGGCGTGGTGATGATTGGGCCGCTTTTGATTCAACGTGGCAGCCTTGAGCAACAGCAAAAGTTTTTACCTAAAATCATCGCCAACGAACACGTTTGGTGTCAGGGTTATTCAGAGCCGGGCGCTGGTTCTGATTTGGCCGCGTTGCGTACCGAAGCCGTGCTCGATGGTAACGAGTTTGTGGTGAATGGCCAAAAAATCTGGACAACCCTCGCACAAGATGCGACACATATGTTTGCGTTGGTACGAACCGATAAAGACGCAAAAAAGCAATCAGGAATTAGCTTTTTATTAATCGATTTGAGTATCCCTGGGATCACGATTCGACCGATTCAAAATATCAGCGGGCAAAAAGAGTTTTGCGAGGTATTTTTTGATAACGTGCGTGTGCCCGCCGAAAATTTAGTCGGGCAAATCAACGAAGGGTGGACCATCGCCAAGGCTCTGTTAGGCTTTGAGCGGATTTTTTTGGGTAGTCCTAAACAGTCGCGCTATGCCTTGAGTCAATTAACGGGCCTGGCCGAAAGTCTCGATCTCTTTAGCAACGCAGTGTTTGCCTCGCGTTACGCTGAACTCATGCTCGACACCGCAGATCAGGTCGCTGCTTACACGCATTACGCTGAGATGGTGAAAAGAGGCGAGACCTTGCCACCAAGCGTCTCGTTGTTAAAAATCTGGGGGACTGACACGTATCAAAGAATCTGTACGTTGTTAGTCGATTCGGCTCAAGAGCACGGCGCCACGGGTCACACCACAGATTTTGGTGCAGAAGGTTTAGATGCGTCGGCTATTTTGTTTCATGCGATTCCTTCGACGATTTATGGCGGAAGCACTGAAATTCAAAAAGAGATTATCTCCAAGCACGTACTTAGATTGCCTGATTAAGAACGTTCCGAGCTTAAACTTATTTTTGAAAAAGGGGTAAATCTTGGAAACCATTCATTACGAAGTCGTGCAGGGCGTTGGGACGTTGACGCTGAATCGTCCTAAACGCAAGAATGCGATTGATGCAGTGATGCGCGAAGAACTCAGAGACTTAATCACCACGATGCCACATCAACGTGATTTACGCGCTCTGATAATTACCGGAGCGGGTGCGACTTTTTGTGCCGGCGGCGACATTAGTGCGATGGGCGCTGCAACCTTGACGGCACAGGATGGGCGCGAGCGCATGCGTTACGACTACTTGTCTTGGATTGAAACGCTGTTGCGACTCGAGATCCCGGTAATCGCGGCAGTCGAGGGCGCCGCCTATGGCGCAGGCTTTAGCTTGGCTTTAACCGCTGATTTTGTGTTGGCCGCACCCGACAGCCGGTTCTGTTTGTCGTTTATGCGTCTTGGGCTTGTGCCAGATTGCGCTGTGCTTTATACCTTGCCGCGCATCGTGGGCGTTCAGCGGGCCAAAGAGCTTGCGCTTTCTGCACGTGAACTGACGGCCGAGCAAGCGCACGAACTTGGGATTGTGCTCGAAGTGACACCACAGGGGCGCACGCTTGAGCGAGCGCAGCAGATGGCAGCTTGTCTGGCGCAAGCCGCGCCGGCGGCCGTTGCGATGACAAAACGGGCGTTTAACGTGTCGTTAAACAGCACACTAGACGCCATGATCGACATCGAGTCTTCGGCGCAAGGCATTGCCCGCACCAGCCAGTGGCATACCGAGGCCGTTCAGAAGTTTTTGAACAAGCAGCCCGCGGTCTTTCAGTGGCCCAAGGCGCTTGAGTAAGCGTGTTTGAGACTACGCGCCAGCTTGGTCGAATCCCCGTCATTGCGGTGCGTGGTGAGACAGCGCCTGAGCACACTGCTTGGCTCAGGCAGTTCTTGCATCTTCCCATGCTGCAGGGTTCGGTGGTGTTGACGCCATCGTTAAACCGCGAGGCTGAGCTTGGCTATGACAGAGTCCAAGCCTTTGTACCTGCTAGTGCGGCGCGAGAAGGAGACTGTTTATGTTGTGGGATGAATAGCGGCTTAGGAGACGCACTCAGGTCGCTGTTTTTGCGCGTGCTCACCAAGCGCACCGAACCTCTAGACCGCGTGGTGATTGACGCGCTTACGCTTGATCCCGCTCAGTTGGCGCTGACGCTTAAGCATGCTCCCTTTTTAGGTCAGCGCTACGTCTATCAAATGACTGTCACAGTCAAAGGCGCTTAGGGGGCTTTGACCGTTTTGACGGTTGCCTGCGGATCTGTTTTAGAGGGAACCGGATCAATATGCGTTAAGAGATTGAGCACGCGGTGGCGCTGCATCACGGCCTGTCGAGCCGCCAGACCAATGTCGTGACCAGTTTCTACCGTTAAAAATGCATCGACTTCGATGTGGGCATCGACCAAAATCATATCGCCCATTTTTCGCGTACGAACATCGTGCACGCCTAAAACGCCTGGGGTTTTCAAAAGCGTCTCGGTGATGGCCTGAACTTCTTTGTCGTTGGCCGAGCGATCCATCAGGTCATTGAACGCGTCTGAACCAAACTCCCACCCCATTTTGCCTACCATCAAGCCAACGATCAACGCGGCGATTGGATCCAAGATCGGATAGCCGAGCAGGTTTCCGATAATGCCAACCGCAACGACGAGCGAAGAGGCTGCGTCCGAGCGCGCGTGCCAGGCGTTAGCCACCAACATGCTTGACTTGACAGCCTTGGCAGTGCGCAACATATAACGAAACAGAGTTTCTTTTGCCACCAAAGCTAGGGCCGCCACGGCAAGGGCGACGCCATGCACCGAGGCAATCTCATGGGGTGCTTTAAGTTTTTCGAAGGCCGACCACAACATCCCAAGCGCGACGGCTAGCAACAGGCCGCCTAACACCATCGAGGCGGCTGTTTCAAAACGCTGATGACCATAGGGGTGGTCTTCGTCGGCATCTTTTTTACTGTGATGGCTGGCGAATAGTACGACGAAGTCTGAGACCAGATCAGAGAGCGAATGGACCCCATCTGCAATCAAGGCTTGAGACTTTGCAAAAACGCCAACGGAGATTTGCGTCGTCGCCAACATAATATTGACCACCACGCTGACCCAAGTGCTTTTTTGAGCGGCTCTGGCACGTTGCTCGGGGGTGAATTCAACGTCTTCACTTTCGTCTTGCAGGTCTGCAGCATTCATGAGTGTCTCGGGTGGGTGTAGCGGCGCATTTAGCGAAAACGCGTGGGTTTGAACGGTGTCAAGTCGATTTCAGTGGGGGTGCCTGTAGCAAGTTGTGCCACCAGTCGACCGGTTCTGGCCGAGCCCGCGAGCCCGACGTGACCATGACCATACGCATGAATAATATCTTGACTGCCAGAGGCCAAGCCCAGGCAGGGCAGACCATCGGGCGTGCTGGGGCGCCGTCCCATCCAGATTTCAACGCGTTCAACTGGAAGATCGTGTGGCAAGCTCGGGTATAACGCGAGCAAGTGGTCACGCAAAATCTCGGCGCGCCGCCAGTTTGGGGTGTCATCATTTTGTGCGATCTCGACTTGACCGGCCACCCGCAAGCCGTTGTCCATACTGTTGACCACCACCTTGCAGTCGGCAAACATGGTCGAGACGCGCGGCCCCGTGGTGGTGCCTGTCACAACTGCGTGATAGCCACGTTCGGTTTCAAGTGAAACTTGGTCGCCTGCCATGCTGGCAAAAATCTTTGATCGTGCGCCTACAGCGATGACTGCTTTGTCGCACAGAACTTCACCGTCGTTGAGCAGTACCGCCTTGAGGCGGCCTTGTTCAAGCCGAAAACCCGTTGCCGGGGCCCGCACCAACTTAGCGCCCTGAGCCTGCGAGTAATGAATCAACGCCGCGGTATAAGCCCCGGGGTTGCGACAACTACCGGTTTCGGCCACAAAGACGCCAAAGGTATATTTGCGACTCAGGTCAGGCTCTTGCTCGGCGAGCGCCTGCGCGTCGAGCTCTTGCCAGTTCACACCTTCTTTGCGGCGGATCTCCCAGGCTTTGGCATCGAGTAAAAAATGCTCGCGCGATAAAAAGACGTGCAGCAAGCCGCGTCGTTCGATTAAGTGTGCCACTCCGACCTGCTCGGCGATTTGCTGATGCAGTCCTGGCGCGTCGGCCAGCAGAGACCTCAGCGCGTGCGCCGTGCGCTCAACCTGTGGATAGGTCCAGGCGGCAGCAAGATAGCGCAGCAACCAGGGCAGGGCGCGAGGAAGATAGCGCCAACGTACTGAAAGTGGGCCAAGTGGATCGGCTAACCAGATCGGGACTTGTTTCCAAACACCGGGCGCGGCAGGCGGTAAGACCGAGTGCGAAGACAGCCAACCGGCGTTGCCATAGCTCGAGGCTTGCGAGGCACCGGGTGTTTCGGGCTCGACCAGCGTGACCCGCAAGCCGGCGGCCAGGCAGTGAAAGGCGCTCATCGCACCGACGATGCCTGCTCCGATGATGACAATGTGCTGCGGTGTGCTCAAAAAACCTCTCAATCTGCCCAGGCAGCGAACCTCCCCGAATCGTAGCATCCTGAGGGCAGCGCGAGTGCCTCGGGGCTGCGAGAAACAGAAAGTCTGCGCCCTCAAGAAACGCCGTTATGATGTAGGCATTACGTTTGTTACGGGTTTTGTGACATGAAAGCTGTTTTTGTTGATGCCAATGGTAGTTTGGCTGTGGTGGCGCGTCGGCTGCATCGGCCCGATGACCTCGAACTGCTGGTCAATGAGCAGCCCGACATTACCCCCGAGCAGATTCCAGGGGTGTTGGGCGGCGCTGAAATTCTGATCGTGGATCACACCTCTCTGCCAGTCAACATCGCACGGCAGTGCATAGGCCTCAAGCATGTCGTGTTTTTAGGGACGGGTGCCCGTTCGTACATGGATCCAGAAGCGCTTGCGGCGATCGGGATCGAAGTGCACATCATTAAGGGCTATGGTGACACCGCTGTCGCTGAATGCGCCTTTGCCTTGATGTGGGCAAGCGCCAAGGGCTTTGCTCAGATGGATCGCGGCATGCGCGCAGGACAGTGGTTGCGCACCGATGGCGTTGAGTTAACGGGTAAAACGTTGGGTCTGATCGGCTTTGGCGGCATTGCTGCCGAAATGGCTCGCCTCGCGCTCGGTGCCGGCATGCGGGTGCTGGCCTACAACCGCAGTCCTAAAGCATATCCGGGTGTACGTTTTGCCGATTTAGACACCGTTTTATCGAGCAGTGAGGTGTTGTCCGTACATCTGTTACTGAATGATGACACCCGTGGTTTTATTTCTGCTGACCGCATCGCAAAAATGCGCGATGGCGTGATTTTGATTAACACAGCACGTGGAGCGGTACTCGACGAGGCCGCTCTGATTGTCGGCTTGAAATCCAAAAAAATCGGTCATGCAGGCTTGGATGTCTTTGATATTGAACCCTTGCCCGTCGATCACCCGTTTACCAAAATTGATAACGTCACGCTGTCTGCGCACTCGGCGTTTCGTACCCCCGAGGCCAGTGATAATTTGATTCAGGCTTCGCTTAACCACTGCCGCCGCATTTCTGGTCAGGGGCTTTAGTCACTGAGTCTGGTCGCTAAGTCTGGTTGCTAAGTGCGGTTACTAATCGCGGTCACACATACTTTTAAAGGACTTGAACATGTCACACTGGCTAAAACGAACGACTGGTTTATTGATTGGCTTAACGCTTAGCACAACCGCGCTCGCGCAAGCCGATACTTGGCCAACGCGGGCGATCACCATTATTGGCGGGTTTCCAAACGGTGCAGGCACCGACCTGTATGCTCGCAAGTTGGGTGAAGCGCTTGCTGCAACCTTAGGCGTGCCCGTGGTGGTCGACAGCAAGACCGGAGCGGGTGGTAATCTGGCCTCAGATGCAGTCGCTCGGGCTCAGCCTGACGGATATACGTTTTTGTTGGCGACGGCGGGTACGCATGCTATCAACGCTGCGCTTTATAAAAAGCTGAGTTTCGACGTTGAGCGCGACTTCACTCATATCGCTATTTTGGGCGACGTGCCAAACGTGCTGTTGATCAATGTTAAAAAGCACCCCAATATCAAAACTTGTGCCGAATTGCTGACGCTGTTACGCGCCAATCCCGGCAAATTCAATTACGCCTCGACCGGCAACGGTGCCTCGACCCATCTGTCGGCCGCCCAGTTTGCGAGCGCGGCCAAGGTTAACATCGTGCACGTGCCTTATCGTGGGCAGGGCCCGGCCATGACGGCGTTGCTGGCGGGCGACGTTGATCTGTTTTTTAATCAAAGCGCACCAGCGATCGCTTCGATCAAAGGGGGCTTAAATATTGGGCTGGCAGTCACCACCCCCGAACGCCTCGAAGCCCTGCCGGGCGTGCCCGCGATGGCGCAAGCGTGTGCGCTGCCTGGTTTTGAAAGCAGCACTTGGTATGGCTTGCTTGCGCCCGCCAAATTGTCAAGCACGATTGCTACAAAAATGAGCGCGACGGTGGCTAAAGTGATTTCAACGCCTGAGTTCAAAAAATGGCTAACTGAAACACAAGGCATTACGCCTGCTCAAGACCCAAGCCCACAGGCGTTTGCTAAAATCCATCGCGCGGACCTTGCAAAATGGGCCGAAATTGTGCGAATTTCGGGGGCTCAGGTTGACTGAGCACGCAGTCGCGCAAGGTTGGAAGAAAATTGTTTTTCTATCATCGATTGATTATTTTTAAAGACGTCATCATGGTTCGGTCTTTAGGTATGTGTGCGGTGATGGGTGTGGCTTTGCTGTTGGCGGGCTGCATGGTTGGCCCAAATTACGTGCGACCAGCAACGAAGACGCAAGAACAGTTCGCGCAGCCCAAGCAAACCGAGTTCACCGAGGCCTTAGAGGCAGCGAGCGCTCAACGCATTAATCCGGTGACGTGGTGGGCGGGCTTTAAAGACATCACACTCAATCGTCTGTTGGCCAAAGCCGCCAGCGACAACCTGAGTCTTCAAAAGGCGGCGGTTCGCATCGCGCAGGCCCTTGCGCAACTTGGGGTGTCTGAAGCGACGCTTTTGCCCACAGTCGCTTTAAGTGGCGCTTGAGGCTAAACGCGAGGGCTTAAGTCTGGTGGATGCTGCCCTCAAGGCCTCACACGAGCGGTTTCGCCCCATTGTGATGACGTCAATTGCGTTTATTTTAGGTGTGGTGCCGTTGTTAACGGCGTCGGGTGCGGGTGCCGCGGCACGCGTGCCGATTGGTATCACTGTGTTTAGTGGCATGATCGCGTCCACCTGCCTAGCGGTGGCGTTGGTGCCGGTCTTTTTTGTGCAGATTGAAGGCTTATTTGCAAAAAAAGAAAAGAAAGAATAGTTTAGAAGTTGCTAGGATGATTGACAGAACTCGATTGCGTCGCGACCGAGTTTTAACCCCTCGCGAGGCGTGCGGCGGGCTTCACGGAGAAAAGCATGAATCAAGTGGTTGAGGTTGGGCCCTCAGTGGGTCTGGTTGGGCTCGGTGTCATGGGCAGAGGCGTGGCAGCCAATCTTCTTAAAAAGGGCTTTGGCGTAGTCGGTCGCGACGTCAACTCCGAGGCGTTGTCTTGGCTTGAGTCGATCGGTGGGCGGGCAGCGACAGCGGCCCATTCAATTGCCGATCATTGCGACATTGTGATTAGCTTTGTTGTGAACGACAAACAAACCGAAGAGATGTTGTTCGGTACCGATGGTTTGGCACGTCAGTTAAAGCCAGACTCTGTGCTAATTACTTGCAGCACTATGGCGCCAAAATATGTGCGTGACTTAGCGCTGCGGCTAGCTGCACTCAACATTCATTTAATTGATGCGCCCGTCACCGGCGGAAAAATCGGCGCCGCCAACGGCACCCTAACGATTATGGTAGCTGGCGAACCCTCCGTTTGTGCCAGAGTCAGACCTATTCTTGAAACCTTCGGCAGTAAGATTTTTGTTCTGGGTAACGAGCAAGGCATGGGAAGTCAGATGAAGGTTGTGAATCAACTGCTGTGCGGCGTGCACATCGCGGCAGCCGGTGAGGCCTTGGCAATGGCCAAACGCGCAGGCTTGCCGCTAGATACGACCCTTGAGATTTTAAAAAGTGGTGCGGCTTCGAGTTGGATGTTAGGCGATCGCGGCACTCGCATGATTACCGAGTCGTTTGACGACGTGACCTCGGCAGTGGATATTTTTGTAAAAGATTTAGGCTTGGTGCTTGATGCCGCACGTGAGCAAACCTTTGCAGCCTCGATGGCGCACGCGGCTTTCTTGCAATTTACAACCTCAAGCAGCCACGGCTTGGGTCGCCTAGACGATGCGGCTGTGATTAAGAATTACACTGACTGACGTTCAAAAATAATTTATCCACTAAGAGACCGAGATCATGGCACGCATCCCTTACGCTGACTTAACGAACCCCGAAGCTAAACCACTCGTTGACCGCATTGTCGCCGAACGCGGTGGCGTGTTGCATTTATATCAAATGCTGCTGCACAGCCCGCCTGTTGCCAGCGGCTGGTTAAATTACCTGACTGCGATTCGTCAGCAAAGCAGCTTACCGGGTGGCTTACGCGAGTTGGTCATCATGCGGATCGCCATTTTGAATGGCGCACCCTACGAAGCTGAACAACATGCGCCGATTGCCTTGCGCGAGGGTGTCACGCAAGTGCAACTAGATGATTTAGAGCATTGGCAACAATCAAAAAACTACGATGCTACCCAGCGTGCTGTTTTGGCGTACACCGATGCCATGACCAAAGAGATCCATGTGTCACCTGAGGTCTTTTCCGCGGCCAAGGCAGTCTTGACCGACCGTTTGTTAGTCGAGTTAACCGCCACGGTAGGGGCTTACAACATGGTGTCGCGCTTTTTAGAGGCTTTGCAGATTCATTCTCRCGACCAGAGATAGCAGTATGTACGGCAATCAATAGAATTACAAAAATGAATTTACCCTATTTATTAAATTTTTATGAATAACGTTGTTGTTTTGACAATGCATGTTAATCTGATTTAACATTATCAATAGTGCATGTGTAGTCTCAATAGCGCATTTTGTTAAAAAAAAT
>NSIQ01000041.1 GCA_002737415.1 Alcaligenaceae bacterium
GAAGTAAACGTGACCGAAGTGACCCTTAAGCCTATCGATGCGCTCCAACGCGCGAAGGTCGAGTCTGCGATCAATTACAGTATGTTGTTATCGGGTGGTGTGGGCATTGTGCCGATCCCCTTGGTTGATTTTGTTGGCGTTACTGCTATTCAGTTAGCCTTGGTCAAGCAATTAAGCTCGCTCTATGGCGTTGAATACACTGCAAGTGCAACCAAGCGCACGATTAGTGCCATAATTGGTGGCGCCGTGCCCGCCTTTGGTTCGGTGGCTGTTGCGAGTTGGGTCAAGATGATTCCGGTGGTGGGTTCTGTCTTAGGTGGCTCAGCAATGATGCTACTTTCAGGTGCTTCAACCTATGCCATCGGCCGTGTGTTCGCGACCCACTTTGAACAGGGCGGCACGATTCTTGATATTGAAGCGCGTCAGGTTAAAGAGCAGTTCAAGGGGTACTACGAAATAGGTAAAGCCAAGTTGTCGCGTAAAAAAGCTGCTGCGAATAGTGCAAAAGCCTCAGTTGCACCAGCTGAAACCGTTCGGGCAGTCTAAGAAGGTTAAGATTAGATGGCTAAGCTCGAGCGAGCCAGTCAGCTCGCCGGGCTGTAACTTGGACTTGGTTGGCGTGCTCGGGCTTGAAAGCCAATGCCATTAAGTGATTTTCGGTAGGCTGCCCTTGCCAAAAACGCCAAGCTTCCAGAGCATCAGGTTGGGCATCAAGTCTGAGTAAGCGCGCTGCCTGGGTAGCCGTTGCAAGCTTAAATGCAAACGAGTCAAGCGCGATTGAAAGGCCCATTCCAACGGCTTTAATGTAAGACTCTTTCAGAGTCCAAAACTCAAGCATTTTTGCACTGCGTTCGTGTTCACGTGCCTGTGCGACCGCAAGACATTCTTCGGGTGCAAAAAATTGTTCGGCTAACGCCTGCGTCAGATCCTGACGATGGATATTCTCGACGTCCACCCCAAGCTCTGTTCGTCTTGAAATTGCAACAGCCGCCAAGCCTTCGGTATGTGACAAATTGAAATGTACASTTTGTTGTTGGGCAGGCGCTGCTACAAAAGGTTTGCCATAAGCGGTGGTTTTAAAAGAAAATTTCTCCGGTTCTATCTGAGTGATTAGGCTTAACGCTTGTCGAACAAGTGCATGACTAATCAGATAGGTATGCCTGTGTTTTTCGAAACGTAAGCGCCCGTGTTGAACGCGCTCTTCGGGTGAAAGCCATTGAAAAAAAAGACTTAATTGAGCTGAATCTTTAATCGATTCAGGCTCGATGTACCAGATTAAGATTTCGTGACGATCCATGTGAGTCGCGAGGTCAGTCAGCGGCAATTTTTGCGTTTCTGGCTAGCTCTTGATAGCGCGAAGTTTGCTGCGCCAGATATTGTTTAAATTGCTCGGGTGTTGGGCTTGCACCTAGCTCAACACCCTTAGCCATAAATTGCTTGACCAAGTCGGGTGACTGCAAGATTTTTGTTAATTCAGTGTGTAGGCGATTGATAATTGGGGCAGGGGTACCAGCCGGTGCAAACAACCCGTTAAACGTTGAATCCTCAAAACCTGTTAAGCCTGACTCATCAAGCGTAGGTACATTTGGCAAAATCGGTGAGCGAGTTTTGCTGGTGACACCAATGGCGGCAACTTTGCCGCTTAAGATGTACTGCGCCGACGTGCTGACTTGGTCAAACATAAACGGAATTTGCCCGCCCAACAAATCGACCATTGATTGCGCATTCCCTTTATAGGGCACATGCAGGTACGAGACGCCCGCCGCGCTGCTAAACAACTCGGCGGCAATATGGCCAGTGGAACCATTTCCCGAAGACGCGTACGCATAAAACTTTGGTTGAGCCTTGGCTAAGGCAACAAAATCTTTGAGGTTACGTGCTGCGATTTTGTCGGGGTTCACGACTAAGACCATCGGGATCTGGCAGGTGACCGTAATCGGGATAAAGTCTTTGAGTGGCTCGTAGCCCGCATTTTTTAATAAGACAGGTGCGGTGACAAAGGTCGTTGAGTGCGCCAAAAGGGTATAGCCATCCGGGGCTGATTTTGCAACAAAGTTCGTCCCGAGCAAGCTGCTTGCGCCAGGTTTGTTCTCAACGATAACTTGTTGTCCTAAGGACTTAGTTAAGGCTTCAGCAAGCGAGCGGGCAACCATATCGACCGTACCACCCGGTGCAACCGGTACGATAATTTTGATTGAGCGTGCAGGATAGTTTGCGCTGTCTTGCGCTAGCGCGATTGTGGGGAAGGCGATCGCTAGCGCAAAAAATAAAGAGACGAGGCAAGAGTTATTGGAGCGAAAGTTATACATGTTGAGTGTCTCGCGAATAAGTGATGCGTGAGGGATGAAGGCGTGAGGGATGCATAAAGAAGACGTTATCTAAAAAANTGCGTCTTCGCTAAAAGTAAGATTAAAAATCATACAAGCGCGCCGGATTGTCGACAAGAATATTTTTTGCGTGCTCGGCACTGCCCGCCCAACGCACAACGCGTTGAATGGCAGCTTGATTGTCTTCGTGATGAAAGCGCTCGATGACCTCGGGTTTGCGAACCTGGCCTTTTGGTGGAAACGGATGAGGCCAATCAGTTCCCCAAACGATACGATCAGGATTAGCCTCGATGAGCGCCAGCACAAACGGATCTAAATCAGCGTAATCGACGGCTTCTGATACGCGGTAGGCCGCAGAAATTTTGACATAGACTTTGCCCGAACGCACCAGCGAAAGCAAGGCGTCAAAGCCTGGTTGGTTCAGGCCGGCTGCTGCATTGAGTCGACCAAAGTGATCGATGACGACGGTGGTCGCCGCTTGCATAATGGTGTCGTGCATGGCGTCAATGACACCTAAATTGGTGTACATCTGAATATGCCAACCAAAGGGCGCCACTTGTTTGGCAGTGCGCAGCAATTGTTGCTGGCCGACACGCGGGTCATTTTGCCCAACGGTCTCAAGATTTAAGCGTGTGCCGCGCACGCCCGCCTGATGCATATCAGTCAGCGCTGCGGTTGTAGTGTGGTCATCGATCACGGCTACGCCGCGCGCGCTTTTGCCGATTGTGCGCAGTGCCCAAAGTAAACAACTGTTATCAGCAGCGTAAGGGCTTGGGTGCACAATCACGACTCGCTCGACACCAATTGAGCGATGCAAGGCGTGCAGCTCTTCGATTGAGGCCTCGTCGGGCGTGTAGTGCCGCGTGGGCGAAAACGGAAATTGCGCTTGCGGCGGAAACACATGCGTATGGCTGTCGCAAATGCCAGACAAGCCAAAGGGTGTAGTTGAGTTTGTTTGAAGCGTGGTGGTCATTAGATTGCAGCCGCCTTAAGACGCATAATGCGGAAATCCGCCTGGCTCTGCCTCAAGCAAGCGAAGCATCGCATGCCATTCAAGCTCACCGTAGGGGCGACGCACATTTGGTTGATAAAGATGTGCTGATTTTTCAAGAACCTCTTTGCGAGGCAAGCTCAGTTCAGTGCCTGCAGCCATGGCGTCAACCTGCGCGCGACATGACATTTCAAGTTGATACATCAGGTTAAACGCTTGTTGCACTGACGCACCACTAGTGAGTAAACCGTGGTTACGCAAAATCATGGCGTTGTGATCGCCCAAATCGCGCACCAGTAATTCGCGCTCGGCTAGATCAACTGCGGGGCCCTCAAAGTCGTGATACGCCAGATGATTATTAAAGCGGCTCGCAGTTTGGGTCATCGGCAATAGGCCACAGCTCATTGACGACACCGCCATGCCAGCGCGAGAATGAGTATGAATCACGGCTGCGACATCGGGACGCGCGGTGTGGATACAGCCGTGAATCACGTAGCCCGAGACGTTGATGCCATAGTCGGTATCAGGTTTGCGCACGATCTCGCCTTCAACGGTGATGCGCACCAAACTTGAGGCGGTGATTTCTTTGTACAGCAAACCATAGAGATTGATGAGCAGATCTTCAGTGCCCGGGATGCGCGCGGTGATGTGGTTATAGATCATGTCAGTCATGCCGTACTTGTCCATCAAGCGATAGCAGGCTGCGAGCGTGACACGGGTCTCCCATTCTTCGGGGCTGACGATACCTTTTAAAGGCTCGAACTGGGTTGAAAACTTTTGGCTCATGTTGGTCTCCTAAACGATTTTGTCGATATTATCAGTGCGCGGAGCAAACGTCATGCTGTGTTGGATACCACCAGGTCAGCCTCAGGGATCGGCATCCCGCGTTGAAAGAGCTCGATGTTTCGAAACATATGTCCGACAAGATTGGGTAGGTTGTCATAGACTCCACCCGCAGAGTGTGGAGTCACCACGACTTGATCCATCTGAAATAACGGGTTCTCTGCGCTTGGAGGCTCTGCCTCAAAGGTGTCTAGGCCGGCGCCCGAAAGTTGCCCTTGCTGCAGTGCCTGAATTAAAGCGGGCTCGTCGATGAGTTCACCACGTGCGGTGTTGATCAGGATCCCACCACGTTTCATTTTGGCAAAGATGTCGGCGTTAAACCGATGATGGGTTTGAGGCGAGAGCGGGGCATGTAAACTTAAGATGTCGCTGTTTGCCACGAGGGTGTCAAAGTCAACGTAACGAGCTTGCAGTCTAGCTTCGATTTCAGAGGCCACCCGCGTTCTAGAGTGGTACATCACATCAACATCAAAGCCTTTTAAGCGCTTGGCAACTTGTTGCGCAATGCCACCAAATCCAAACAACCCAACGGTTTTGCCATCTAGTTTGCTGCACACGGTGCGCAGGTCAGCGGCCATCCATTGACCTTGGCCCAAGCTGCGGTGCGCCAAGGGCAGGCGTCGCGACACGGCAAGCATCAGTAGCAGTGTGTGTTCAGACACGGGGATTGAAGTCGCACCAGAGGTAATGGAGACAAGCACATTGCGCTCTTTCGCGGCAAGCAAGTCAATCTTGTCGACTCCGATCCCCCATTTCTGGATCATCTTCAGGCGTGGCGCCTGACGAATCACGTCGCCCTCGATGAAGGTGCCGGCGATCATGACAACGTCAGCATCCGCTAGCAGTGTGATCTGCTCTGCTTTGGTTGAGGTTTGAGCAAACGCGATCGTGCAGGCTGGTGGCAAAAGCCGGCGCACAGCCTCAAGCGTTACGGGCGCCATTGGCGTTAAAAAAGCAATATGTAAGGGCAGGACTTGAGCTGTTGTCATGATGTGTGTATGTAGCGATGCCCTAAATGATGCGACTCGGCCAGGCCTTGAACGAGGTTATTCAGCCACGCGTTGCAAGATGCTATTAAGAGACGCTTTGAACTTCGCCGCGTTCAACTAACAGCACTTTGATATCCTTTTTAACAATCTTGCCATAACCTGATTTTGGCATCACATCCCAAAAAAAGACTTGACGTGGCCAGCGGTATTTGGCRCAACGGCCCTCAAGATATCCTAGCAACTCGGCGCTATCCACGCTATCGTACTCAGGCCGCTTCACAATCACGGCGATGCCAATCTCGCCCCACTTTGCGTCAGGCATACCAACGATGGCAACCTCAGCGACAGCAGGGTGGGTGAGCAGCACTTCTTCCACTTCACGCGGGTACACATTCGAGCCGCCTGAAATATACATGTCGGATTCACGACCCGTGATGTATAGCAAGCCACGCGCATCCATCTTGCCTAAATCACCGGTGTGAAACCAGCCACCGCGTAACGCTTTTTCAGTGGCCTCGGGGTTGCCGTGATAGCCGGCAAAGACGCCCGGACCACGGCAGCAGATCTCGCCAATTTCGCCATTCGCCAAGCGTTCGTGTTTGGCGTTCAGGATGGCGACTTCCATGCCAACACGTGGGCGACCACAGGAACCGATATTTGCGTTTGGATCTTGATCGTCAGCGCTATGCATGTCAGGGGGCAGCACAGTGATGTTGCCTGTCACTTCGCCTAAACCAAAATATTGCACAAGGACATTACCAAGTTTCTCGAGGGCTCGCTTCTGATCTGCGCGATACATCGGGGCGCCAGCGTAAAGCATGTAGCGCAACGAGCTGTGATCATACTGATCGACGGCGGGGTGCTCGACCAGCATTTTGACAATCGTTGGTACAGTGAAGAGATTGGTGACACGATGACGCTCAACCAATTGCCAAAACAATTCTGGATCAAACTTCTCGCTTGACATGAGAATAGCGGCGGCGCCGCGCGCCACGTTCAGCAGCGCATGAATACCCGCGCCGTGCGACAGCGGTGCAACGACAATTGAGCAGTCGCGTTCAGTGGTGCCTGGGATGATCTCGGCAAGGTGATTGGTGACCACAAAGGCCATCTGCCCGTGAGTCAGAATGCCGGCCTTCGGCTTGCCGGTGGTGCCCGAGGTATAAAAAAACCAAAGCGGGTCGTCGTAGTGAACGGTTTCTTCTTCGCTGACCACGCCTAAGCGCTGCGCGATCATAGCTTCGTAAGATAACTCGCCCGCACGCGGTTGACCGATCGCAATGATGTGCTTAAGGGTTTTAGATTCGGCCTTGACTGCGTCGGTGTGCCCCGCAAAGATATCTTCAACGATCATCGCCACGGCACCGCTTGAGGCGCCTAGGTATGCGACTTCGGGTGGCGTCAGACGAAAATTAGTCGGTACCCAGATGCAACCGAGTTTAAAGGCGGTCCAGCAGTTTTCAAAAGTCTGAATATTGTTGCGTGACTGCAGTAGGATCGGATCGCCCTTTTTCAGTCCTAGCGCGCGTAAGGCCGCCACCATGGCGTCAACGCGTGCGTTAATGGCAGACCATGTCCAGCTTTGTTCGCCTTGAATGAGCGCGACGTGCTCCGGGTAGAGCGCAGCGGTATGCGTGAGCAACCGCCCTAAGTTCATCGCCTGCGCTGCGTTCACGTTGCTTCCAGCACGCTCAGATAGTTGGCAACCGCGGCGCCGCCCATGTTAAAGACTGCACCGGTATGCGCGGCCTTGATTTGCATATCGCCGGCTTGCCCCGAGAGCTGCATCGCAGCCATGACGTGCTGTGACACACCGGTGGCACCGATCGGGTGCCCGCGCGACTTCAAGCCGCCTGAGGGGTTGACAGGAAGCTTGCCGTCTTTGCAAGTGGTGCCATCCAGAATCACTCTTGCACCCTGACCGTGTGGCGCCAAACCCATTGCTTCGTACTCAAGCATTTCGGCAATCGTGAAGCAATCGTGTGTTTCAACAAATTGCAGATCAGCGAGCGAGCGTTGCGCATTTACCAAACCTTTTTGCCAAGCCAGTGCAGCGCCTTCAAAGCGCGTCGGGTCGCGTTGCGACAGGGGCAAAAATTCGTTCACATGCGTACGCGAGCGCCAGCGAACAGCCGGTACCTTCGCGCCGGGCAGGGGCTCGCTTGAGAGCACTAAGGCTGCCGCACCATCTGAGACTAGTGAGCAGTCTGATCGCTTTAAGGGGCCGGCAACAAAAGGATTTTTTTCAGAAGGGTTGCGACAGAAATCAAACCCTAAATCGCGACGCATATGGGCGTAGGGGTTGTGCACGCCATTTGAATGGTTTTTTGCCGAGATGGCGGCAAGCGCATCAGACTGATCGCCGAAGCGCTCAAAGTAGCCGCTAGCAATTTGGCCAAAGACGCCGGCAAACCCACCTTCGGTATGGCCTTCTTCTTGCACGAAAGAGGCTTTGAGCAAGATCTCGCCTATCTCTTTGTTGGGTAGGGTATTCATTTTTTCGATCCCCAGCACCAGCACACGCTTGAAGCGTCCGGCAGCTAGCGCATCGAGTGCAGACCAGATCGCGGCTGAACCGGTTGCGCAGGCATTTTCCATGCGTACGGCTGGCGTGTGGCGAAACTCGGGGATTGCCACGCCCATTAGCGAGGCGGTGAAATCTTGTTGCACAAAACCGGCATTGAAGTGGCCCACGAAAATGCCGTCGATGTCGCTGGGTTCAAGACCTGCGCTGGCGATGGCTGGCAAGGCCGCATCACGAATCAATTGCACAAAATCTATGTTGTCGAGTTTGCCAAAGGGTGTGTGGCCCCAGCCGACGATATAAGGTTGATTCATGAGTGTGTCCTGTTCGAAAAAAATAAAAAATTTAGACCGAGCCGTCTTGATTTTTACGCAAGGTTGGAATCCCGACCCCTGACGCATCAAAGCCGCCATCTACGGCAAGAACTTGTCCATTGATAAAAGCGGCTGCAGGGCTGCATAAAAATCCAATAGCATTCGCGATTTCTTCGGGCGTACCATAACGGTTCATGGGGATGGTGTCATAGTAGTCAGAACGAATTGCGACGCTGTGCACGAGCTTTGACATTTCTGTATCAACCGGGCCCGGTGCCACCACGTTGGCGCGAATGCCGATCGTGCCGAGTTCGACCGCTTGTTGTTTAGTCAGGTGAATGATGGCGGCCTTGCTGGTGCCATAGGCCACACGTAAGGTGCTGGCGCGTAAGCCTGAGATCGAGGCGATGTTTACGATCGAGCCACTACGGTTTTTCTTCATGACCTCAATGCAAGCTTGGGAACATAAAAATGCGCCATCAAGATTAGTACCCAATACGTAGCGAAACTCTTCAAAGGTAGTTTCGCCAATCGGTTTGAACACTGCGACGCCAGCGTTGTTCACGAGCGCGTCGATACGACCAAATTTTTGTTCCACCTGGTCAATCGCCGTCTGCACTTGAGTCGGGATCGAGACATCGCAATGGAGGGCCAACACGCGAGCCGAGTCGTCTAACGCCAGTTTGGTCTGCTTCAGTGTGGCGGCTTCAGTATCCAAAATAGCGACCTGATAGCCGTGAGCAAGAAACCATTTTGTTGCCGCCAAGCCAATACCGCGCGCGCCGCCCGTGACAACAGCCACAGGGGTGTACGGCAGCGCTTGTGTGGACGCGGTGGTATTGGTAGTGGCAGAAATCAAAGCAGACTCCAGATAAGGCGTGTTGAGAACAGGCGTGCTCTACGCAAGAGCAGGCGGTTTGGCAGGCAAGCTTGTTCTAAAAAGTAAGCGTGTAAGAGCCTAACAAGAACTGTAACAAAATGTAGGTGTTGCTGGGATTGTTGCACATATGCTAAGTATTTATTTGGACTTTTTGGCGAAGCGGTCGACATAAACGACAGCCTCGCCCAAGCTCGCAGCAAGCGTCGCTTACCTTGAGGGGCTTTATCCAAGAGTCGCTTCGGGTTAAGGTGACGTCAGCTCTATTCAACCCGTCACGCTCCAGGCAGCGCAGGAACTCATCATGGCTCTTAAATTATTCGAACTCGTCGGCGCTGAAAGCAACCGACCTTTTAGCCCCTACTGTTGGCGGATTCGGATGGCGCTTGCCCATAAAGGGCTTGACGCAGAGTTGGTGCCTTGGCGCTTTATAGAAAAAGCTGCGCTCGAACCCAGCGGCCAGGGCAAGGTGCCAGTGTTGGTACATGACGGCAAATGGGTGTTTGAATCTTGGGAAATTGCCAAGTACCTCGAGGCGCAATTTCCAGACCGCCCCTCTTTGTTTGGCGGGCCCCAGGGACAGGCCTTAAGCTTGGTGTATTCAAACTTGGGTGATGTGCATGCGGGGCAAATCGTACGTTTTGTTTTGCTTGACATTTACAAACATCTTGATGCCGCCAACCAAGCGTATTTTCGTGAAAATCGCGAAAAGCGTTTTGGTATGACACTTGAACAAGTGGTACTCGACCGAGACGCCAAACGACAAGCGTTTCGGGATAGCTTAGGGCCTTTAAGAAACGTGCTCAAAGTGCAACCATTTTTTGGCGGCGAAACTCCCTTGTACGCGGATTACGCCATTTTTGGGCAATTTCAGTGGTCGCGTGCGATTAGTGATTTTGAACTTTTAGCGGCGGAGGACCCGGTTGCTCAGTGGAGGACTCGCTTGCTGAAGGCCTTTAACGGTATGGCGCTTGCCGCGCCGGCTTACGGTTAGATCGTGCTGTTGCAACGCCATAACGAAGAAAAGCCGCCATTGTTGGCTGAGTGCTCTGGGTGTCGTTGCGATAATGAAGTAAATTCAAACTTAAGCAACATCGATTGCCAGATTGTCAGAAAGACAGCGAAGTTTAAAACAGAGAGACAAACATGCAGATAAGCGCGAGAGTGAGTCGTTGGGTAGCCACCGCAATGGTGCTGCTTGCTTCAGGGGGGGTCTTGTCTCAAGAGATCCAACGAGGCGGGACCTTATCGTACGGAATCGTGGCGGAGCCACCCTCATACGATTGCCACGCGATGCAAACATTTGCAGTCATCCAGCGCGTGGGGCCGCACTATTCGACGTTGCTAAAGTATGAACCGCACAACTATCCAAAGGTAATTGGCGATTTAGCAGAATCTTGGTCGACTTCGCCAGATGCGATGACCTACACTTTTGTTCTTAGGCCAAACGTAAAGTTTCACGATGGCACGGTTTTGACTTCAGAAGATGTGAAGGCCACGTACGCCAGAATTATGTCGCCGCCCGCTGGGGTGGTCTCTGCGCGCAGAGACCTTTTTGAGACCGTCGCAAGTATTGAGACTCCAGACCCTAGAACCATTATTTTTAAAATGAAACGGGTCGATTCTTCAATCGTGGAGAGCGGTTTTGCCTCACCGTGGAACTGTATTTATAGTGCAGCGAAACTCAAACTCGACCCGAGTTTTCCGACTCGCAACGTCATGGGCACTGGGCCGTTCAAATTCGTTGAGCATATCGCGGGCTCTCACTGGGTTGGCGCTAAATTCGATGATTATTTCGTAAAGGGTAAGCCTTATCTTGATGGTTTTCGAGCCATTACTCTGGGTACGTCTGCCATGTTGAATGCGATGGAAGGTGAGCATATTCTGGCCGAGTTTCGCGGTTTTGCACCACCCGAGCGCGATCGTCTGGTGCGAACCATGGGTGATAAAGTCAAAGTCTATGAAAGCGATTGGTTGTTTCATATGTTAATGAGTGTCAACACCAAGAAGAAGCCTTTTGATGATGAGCGCGTTCGCCGTGCCTTGTCTTTAGCGATTGATCGCTGGGGTGGTTCAGCCGCCTTGCGTAAGGTGTCGTCGCTTGGACCCGTTGGTGGTGTGTTAATGCCAGGCGGAAAATGGGCCGCAACTGAGGCTGAAGTCGTTCAGTGGCCGGGCTTTGGTAAAAACATCGAGGCCAATCGTGCTGAGGCGCGTCGTTTGCTAAAAGAGGCGGGCGTCGAGAACTTGACCTTCACCTTGAGTAATCGCAATATTGCACCCTTTGTGACGGTCGGGATTTATATGATTGATCAGTGGCGCCAGATTGGTGTCAAGGTGCAGCATAAACAGCATGAAACTGCAGGTTGGTTTGCTGCAAGAAGTAGTGGAGATTTTGATATCTTAGTCGATTCGTTTGTCGATGTGAGTACAGATCCTACAACGGGTTTGTCAAAGTACTTGTCAGCCGCGCGAGGTAGCCAAGTCGCGACGTTTGCAGTCGACCCGACGCTTGACTCTTTGTTTGATCAACAAGGCCGAGAGCTCGACCCTGTGAAGCGCCGTCAACTTGTGCGCGAGTTTGAAGCGCGAGCGATGGCCCAAGCGTATGCCGTGCCCTTTCTGCACATGAGTCGTAACGTCGTGCTAAGCAGTCGCGTCCAGGGCTGGACGATATCTCCGTCTCAGATGATCTACCAAGATCTGGGCGATCTGTGGCTGAGTCCAGCCAAAAAATGACGTCAAAGCGCTGCACTGACTTATTGTCGGTACGCGACTTGTCGGTTGAGTTTCGTACAGAGCGGGGTGCCATTGAGGCGGTACGACGTGTCAGTTGGGCGATTGCGCCAGGCGAGATGCTGGCAATCGTGGGTGAGTCTGGCAGCGGCAAATCTGTCAGCGCGTTGGCCATCATGGGCTTGTTGGCCAAACCCGCTGGCCGCATTTCAAATGGCCAGATCGTTTTTGATGGTCAGACATTGACGGGCATGGCTGAGCGCGACTTACGCGCTTTGCGTGGCCGCGATATTGCGATGATCTTCCAAGAGCCGATGAGTAGCCTGAATCCGATCCTGACGATTGGACGACAGATTATGGAACCATTACGGCTGCACTTAAAAATGAGTGTTGATCAGGCGCACGCGCGAGCGATCGAGTTATTGACGCTTGTGGGCATCTCAGATCCAGAGCAGCGCTTAAAACAGTATCCGCATAATTTTTCTGGAGGCATGCGACAACGCGTCATGATTGCGATTGGCCTGTCCTGCAATCCTAAGCTGCTGATTGCGGATGAACCGACTACGGCACTTGATGTGACCATTCAGGCTCAGATTTTAGAGTTGATGAAATCTCTGACTGAACGCTTGGGCATCGCGCTCGTGTTGATTACGCATAACCTCGGCATTGTTGCCCGTTATGCGCAACGGGTCGTTGTCATGTACGCTGGGTCTGCCGTCGAACAAGGAACAGCAACGCAGATATTCGCCAATTCACGCCACCCCTACACGAGAGGCCTGCTACGTTCAGTCCCCCGCTTAGATTTACCTCGCGCACGACAACTTGAGACGATTGAGGGTCAACCGCCTGATATGCGTCAATTAGGCGTTGGTTGTGCCTTCGCCCCGCGCTGCGCTTTTCGCACAGCGGTTTGTGCGGTAGCGCCGCAACTGAGCGAATTGCCAGAGGGTCGTTACTCTGCCTGTCATCATGAGGGTCAGCTTTCGATTCCTGAAGATCAAAGGGTGACTGCACAGGCGGTTTTTCAGTCAGCTGCTACACGCACGCAAAGCGATGAGTTAGCTGAAATTAGAACGGATGTTCAAGATGAAATTGCAGTTGATGCGCCTGCTGACATTGCAAAGAGTGACGGGATTTCCCCCTTATTAACGGTAGATTCTTTAACTAAGCACTTTAAGGTGAAAGCGGGTATGTTTAGCCAGCCCGCCGTTGTGCGAGCGGTTCAAGATGTCTCTTTTTCAATTCAAGCGGGTCGAACCCTGGGCCTGGTCGGTGAATCTGGCTGTGGCAAAACAACGATTGGACGCATGATTTTGCAGTTAGAGCAAATGAGTGCGGGCAGGGTGCTGTTTGAAGGCGAAGACTTGGCGCACGCTTCTGGTGCACAGATACAAGCGTTACGCACACAGATTCAAGTGATCTTTCAAGACCCGTATAGTTCGCTTAATCCAAGAATTAAGGTGGGCGATCTGATTGCCGAGCCTCTAAACGTTTATAAAAAAACCACCACCCCTCAAGCAACCCGAGAGCGTGTTGAACAGTTGCTCGTACAAGTGGGTCTCTTGCCTGAGATGGCGCAACGCTATGCATATCAACTGTCTGGTGGGCAACGTCAGCGGGTCGGCATCGCACGTGCCCTAGCGTTTGAGCCTAAGTTGATTGTGTGTGACGAGCCCGTTTCTGCCCTTGATGTCTCTATACAAGGTCAGATCATTAATTTGCTTGATGAGCTTCAGCGTCAAAAAAATATTGCCTATTTATTTATTGCGCATGACCTGGCAGTCGTCAGACATTTGGCTCATCGAGTCGTCGTCATGTATCTCGGGCGCGTCATGGAGGTCGCTGACCGTGATGAACTTTACGGTCGCGCCTTGCATCCCTACACGATGTCTTTACTTGAGGCGGTGCCCGTTCCTGATCCGACTCTCGAACGTCAGCGTTTGCGCAAAACGATTGTCGGTGAAATTCCTTCGCCCTTGCGACGCGTGGCGGGCTGCGTATTTCATACGCGTTGTCCTCGTGCAAGCGCTGAGTGTCAAGAAAGTGTTCCTGAGTTGCGTGAAATTAGGCCCGGGCATTTTGCAGCCTGCATCAAACTTTAGACGAGCGAAGACATGGGCTCTTATCTTATGAAACGTTTGTTGTTAGTGATTCCGACCTTGCTTGGGGTGGCGGTACTTGTATTTTTTATGTTGCGCGTCGTGCCCGGTGACGTCATTGAACTGAAATTACGTGGAGATGGCGGAAACGTATCTGCACAAGTTGTCGCACAAGAGCGAGAGCGTTTAGGTTTGAATCGACCGCTCTACGTTCAGCTTGGTTATTGGCTAAAAGGTCTCATCACACTGGATTTTGGAATTTCGTATTGGACAAATCGCCCGGTTGTAGAAGAAATCGGTATTCGTGTTGGCTTGACCTTGCAAGTTGCAATCATGTCTGCGGTGATTGCGGTGCTCTTTGCGATTCCCTTGGGCGTCCTGGCGGGGTTGTATCGCAATTCGTGGATTGATTATTGTCTGCGTGTCGTGACCATTGCGGGCTTAGCCGTACCGTCATTCTGGTTAGGGATGATGATCGTTTTAGGCTTGTTGTCGTTATTTTCGTGGTCACCTCCGGTGACCTATACGCCCTTCTATGTCGACCCGATTGCGAATTTGTCTCAACTGATTTGGCCGGCACTTGCGGTGGGCTATCGTTATTCAGCCGTCGTGGCTAGATTAGTGCGCTCGTCGGTGATTGAAGTGATGTCTGAAGACTATATTCGTACGGCGCGCGCAAAAGGTTTGTTTGAACGTACCGTGGTCATTCGTCATGCGTTGGGTAACGCGCTGTTGCCCGCCCTCACGGTGGTCGGTTTAGAGTTCGCGTTTTTGCTTGGTGGGCTTGTGGTGACTGAGCAGGTGTTCAATTTAAACGGCATCGGGCGGTTATTTGTAGACGCCGTCGCGCATCATGATTTCAATCTGCTTCAAGCCTTAGTGATGTTGATTGCCGTGATGTTCATTGCCATTAATTTGCTGGTGGATCTACTGTATGGCGTGTTAGACCCTCGTATTTTGTACAAGTGAGGCGCAAAAAATGAATAGTATGGTGCGCTTTGCAAAAACGCAGCCTTTAGGGGCTGTGGGTTTTTCAATTATTTTGCTGATATTGATTGCCGCTTGTGCACCACAGTGGCTTGCGCAATATGATCCTGTTGAAATAGATTTCACAGCTATGTTGACTGGCCCAAGTGCGTCGCACTGGTTGGGCGCAGATCAATTCGGACGTGATATTTTTTCGCGTTTGATATACGGGGCTCGCACCGCGCTCTCAATTGGCTTTTGGTCGTCATTTTTAGGCTGTACCTTAGGCGCTGCAATTGGAGTCGCCTCAGCGTACTTTGGCGGTAAAACAGATTTACTGGTGCAACGGTTGATTGATATCTTGTTGTCGTTTCCAGTGATCGTGTTGGCAGTGGTGGTTGTGGCGATGCTAAGTTCTAAGGTCGTGGCTGGGGTTGATCTGAATTTAATCTTAGCGATTGCGTTACCGATTGTTCCGCGGGCTGCACGGGTTGTGCGCGCTGCCACGTTGTCTGTTCGCGAGATGCTTTATGTGGATGCCGCTCGGGCTGCAGGTTATTCAAATTGGCGAATTATGTTTGTTCACATTGCACCTAACGTGACGGCGCCGTATTTGATTGTTTTAACCTCTTATATCGCCCAGGCAATTTTGCTTGAAGCCTCTTTGTCCTTCCTGGGGCTTGGCGTCACCGAGCCGACCGCGGCTTGGGGTTTAATGTTGTCAGGTAGTGCAACAGATTTTTATCGCGAGGCACCCTGGATGATTATTTTTCCGGGAGTAGCAATTTCTCTTTCAGTTTTTGCTTTCAATTTGTTTGGCGATTCGCTGCGTGATTGGTTCGATCCAAAATTTAGAGGTTAATCAAAGTATGACTCCCTTTTCGTCCGATGCAGCGTGCCCCCTTGACGGTTTAGTCGTTCTAGACTTGACCCGCTTGGTGGCAGGAAACATGTTAAGCCTTCAGCTCGCAGATTTTGGCGCTGAGGTGATTAAGATCGAGCAGCCTGGCAAGGGCGACCCTTTACGTGATTGGCGCATCAAAGGTTTTAGCGTTCACTGGAAAGTGTATGGGCGTAACAAAAAGAGCTTAACGCTTGATTTGCGTGCGAACGAAGGTAAAGAATTGCTGCTCAAGCTTGTTGAGACGGCCGATGTGTTAATCGAAAACTTTAGGCCGGGTACGCTTGAAACAATGGGCTTTGGGCCAGATGTGCTGTTAAAAAGAAATGCAGGGATTGTGGTGGTGCGCATTTCAGGGTGGGGGCAAGACGGCCCTTATCGCTTGCGGCCAGGGTTCGGAACACTCGTTGAAGGGGTGTCGGGCTTTGCGGCTAAAAATGGTTTTGAAGACCGCGAGCCAGTGTTACCACCCTTGGCAATGGCCGACATGATTACCGGTTTATATGGTTCGTTTGCTGTCATGACGGCGCTCAGGCATCGTGATCAAACCGGTCGCGGTCAAGTGATTGACCTGCCCTTGCTAGACCCGATGTACTCGGTGTTGGGCCCTTCAGCAGCCGTATATAAATTGACCCAAAAGATCGATCCGCGCATGGGGAGTCGCTCAAATACTGCCGGGCCCCGTAACGTATTTCCGACCAAAGACGGACGTTGGATTTCGATGTCGGCGTCGATGCAAGTTATGGTAAATCGCTTATACACCGCCCTTGGTGTGCCCGAGATGTTGACCGACCCGCGCTTTCGTACCAACGCTGATCGCGTCGCGCATGCGGATGAGGCCGAGGCGCCAATTCGCGCTTTTATCTCAACACATACACTTGACGAGGGGATGGCCTTTTTTGAAAAAAATGAGATCACTGCAGCCCCCGTATATTCAGTTGATCAATTCATTAAAGACCCGCATGTGATCGCTCGACAGATCGTGGTTGAGGTGCCAGACAAAGAGATGGGCTCGGTACCGATGCATGCGGTTGTACCGCGCTTGTCTGAATCGCCTGGCGCGATTCGTCGACCCGCGCCAGAGCTTGGCGAGCATACGGCCGAGTTACTTGGGCGGATCGGCATCGATGCTCAGACACAGTCGAGCTTAAAAGAACGAAAGATCATTTAAAGGCGATAACAATGACAACAAAGAAAAATTCAAGGCGCTCCTGGTTGATTGTGCCGGCCGATCAGGCTGATGCACTGACGTCTGTTCAATCGCAAGGTGCTGACGTGATCGTGCTTGATCTTGAGTACACCGTAGCTCCTAAAAACAAAGACAGCGCGCGCGCGGGCTTAAGCGCCCAGATTGCGCAATTCGCTGCAGCGTCAGCGCAAGTGTTTGTTCGTGTCGATCGAGCAACCCGTTGGGCAGATGTGCGGGCCGCGATCAGCCGTGGCTTGACCGGTATTGTGTTGCCATCACCCGAAGAGCCTGCCGATATCGTGGAAATCGATGCCTTAATCACTGAGCTTGAAAAAGCGCGCGGCGTTGAAGTCGGCTCCACCGAAATTGTCTTAATGCTTGAGTCTGCAAAAAGCTTTTGGAATGCCGATACTTTAGGTCGAGCCAGCAGCCGAATTACGGCGATGGGTGTGGGTCGGATTGATTTGTCGATGATGCTGGGTGCAGTGCCTAAAAACGAATTTCGTTTGTATCGGTTTTTAATGACCCGCACACTCTTGGCGGCGCGAATGCTAGGTAAGCAACCCCTTGGAGCTTTTTGGCGACCTGGTTCACGCGGTGGGTTGGCTTCAGTGACCGATACGCTTCGTGCAGCACGCGAGGCACGGCTCTTGGGGTTTAGTGGCTGTGTATGTGCGGTACCCGAGCAAGTTGCCCCTGTTCATGCGGGTTTTGTCTAAGTGGTCTTGAAGTGACCATGTGAACTTAGAAACCTAAATTTTTGCGCCTTATTTCTCTGGATACCTCGCGATGCCACCTTATATTCGTCGTTCATTGATTGCGTTATCAATTGATGACCCCAAACTTGCAGATAAAGCCTTTGATTCTTGGGCAGATGCCATTGTGTTGGACATTGTGAAACACTCTGGGCAAGACTGGCAGCAGACGCTCAAGGCTCAAATGCCGTCGGCGATCGCAGCTGCCTCGCGAGGGGGTGCTGAAGTGTTTGTTCGCTTGAATGCTCAAACTGCATATGCTGAGCTTGACGCGACCGTGTTTGCGGGTTTGGCAGGGGTGGTGTTGGTTGGAGTAGCTGACGCAACCGAGCTTGTACTGGCCAGTGCCAAGCTTGATGCGCTTGAACTTGAAAGAGGGATCCTTCAAGGTTCGCTTGAAATTGATCTTGAAATCACGACAGCACAAGGTATTTGGAATTCACTAGAGATCGCACGCGCAAGTTCAAGAATCGGTACGTTGACGATCAGCGAACACGCCCTGTATCAAAACCTAGATATTCCTTTTTTAGCCACACTTGAGGTCGAGCCCATTGAGTTCATTAAAGGCCAGATCATCACCGTGGCAACCTCGGTGAATGGTCAGGCGCAAGGCATGAGTTATCCGCTGTGCGTCACTCAAAAAGAAGTGGATGAAGCCACGTTGAAGAAAGCGATTCTTCGCGCGCGCGACACCGGTTTTAAGGGCGCGCTCTGCACGCATCTGTCGTGGGTTAAACACTGCAACGAGGGCTTTCGTCCGAGTGCTGACGAAGTCGAATACTACAAAGAGGTTCGCGTGGTGTTTGCTGAGGGTTTAAAACGAGGCCTAGCTTCGGTGCCACTGAATGGCAAGATGATTGATGTGCCGGTTGATTTGCGTGCCGAGGTTTATCTTGAGTGGGCCGACCGAGTCGCCTTGCGTGACCAACAAAAAATTCAAGCACATCAAAAATAAGTGACATCCTTTTAAGCACTAACTTGACTCGATTCAGGAAAAAATACCATGACGCACAGAGTGGCACGCTGCACGATGTTTGTAACTCCTACTAATCCACGTTTTATCGATAAAGCCTGGACACGTGGCGGGGATGTTTATATTTTAGATATCGAGGATTCGATCCCCTTGGCCGAAAAAGCCCGCTGTCGTGGGTTGATCCGTGAATCCATTGCCAAGGCGAACAAAGGCGGCGCAAGCATTTATGTTCGTATTAACAAGCCTTTTGTGGATGCTGATTTACCTTGTTCGGTGTGGCCCGGCGTTGACCGCATTATGTTGCCTAAGGTTGATACTTCAGCCGAAATGCAATATGCGCACGACTTAATCTCTCAGTTAGAAAAGGATCACGGGGTGCCAGTTGGGTATATCGAACTTTCTCCAATGATCGAGACTGCCTTGGGTGTGGTCAATATTTATGAGATTCTTTCAGCTACGCCCCGAAAAATCTGGTCAATGGGTGGCGGTACTGGCTACGACATGGCGGTCAATCTGGGCGTTGAGATGTTTGTCGATTTT
>NSIQ01000042.1 GCA_002737415.1 Alcaligenaceae bacterium
TTTTCAAACATGTTTGAAGTAGCGAACAAGTCTCAGCCATGGGAAAAAGTAGCTGTCGGCATCAATCAAGAATATGTGCTGGAAGCAATCCGTGCCGAGGGTAAAAGCGGTTGGTTTACGTGCGACCATGACGAAACAGTGTTGTGCATGGATGGAAGTGTGCGCATTGACTACGTGAAGCTTGACAAGCCACTTGCGCAATCAGGAAAAGGTGGATCAATTGCAGTGAATGGTGATCCCGTAGGAAAGAAAATGGGACACGTTGTCTTGCAACAAGGACATCAGGCTTTATTGCCAAAAGGAAGTGCCTATTCATTTACGGCTAAAACAACTGGAGTACTACTTCAGCAGACGATTGTTGGTGACCTCACCAAGCAACGCTGGGCCCAGATTTGTCTGAGTTAAAGGAGAACATGTCATGACAACAGCACATGCATCAGAAGTAAATACAAGTGGACCGAATGAATTTGGTTATAACAACTACGCACTTGGCAATTTTAGTTTCAGGCGCGACGAATACTTTGCGCACGTGATCTGGCCAACTGGCTCGCACACAATCAGCATTGACGATTTCTTGCGCGCATTACAACGCGATTGCGCATGGGACTTTTTCTATGGCACAGTCAACTTCGATCACGTAGTTGGAACGATCAATCACTACGGCAACGTTGATTTATTTGCTGGTCGATTTAATGCGGCCTTTAGAAAAGCAGAGATTGATTATCTGCAGAATTTTGAGACACCGGTCATTCGCAACACGTTTCATACGATGCTCGACAATTGGACCAACTCAACATTTGATCCTTTTGCAAGTCCTGCCGAAACACAGGCCCCATGGGGCAATAAGTCGGGTAGTAATACTGAAGCAGTGACCCGTAGGCGTGTCGCTGCACAACGCATGGTGGGTGTGCAAGGCGATGAACAAATTCGGAGTGACGCAACCGGACACCCAATCAATCGAATGTTTGAAGATGTGCCGCAGAGCGAACCAGAAGTGCATGCAGAGCCTGGCTTTGAAAGCGAGATCGCTGCATTCAATTTGTTTGCATACCTATCCCGTTCAAACGTGACATGGAATCCATCGGTCGTGAGCGTGTGCAAAGAAAGTCTGTACTGTCCAACAACCGAGGAATACATTTTGCCAATCGTCCACGGCAATGACCGCGTTGAATGGTTCATTCAGTTGTCAGATGAAATTACGTGGGACGTGGCCGACCGTGAGACTGGTTCGCCACGAGCAAAGGTTGTGATGAAAGCTGGAGATTGCGCAGCAATGCCCGCTGATATTCGCCACCAGGGCTTTAGTTCTAAGCGTTCGATGCTGTTGGTATGGGAGAACAACTCAGCCGATTTGCCTGACTTGATCGCAAGCGGCAAAGCACCTCAATATCCGGTCACGTTCTAGAACGAATTTTGTGCAAAACCAGCTGTTTATCAACGGTGAGTTTGTTGATGCTGTTGGAGGAAATCGTCTTCCAGTTTTCAACCCTCATGATGGCTCAGTTATTACCGAAATTGCCGAGGGGCGTCAGGCAGACATTGATTTAGCCGTTGCTGCGGCAAAGGCGGCATTTCCTAAATGGAGAGCGACACCAGCAGCAGAACGTGGGCGGCTGTTGCTCAAACTTGCTGACGCACTTGAATCAAATTTGGAAGAGTTTGCGCAATTAGAAAGTCTGAATACGGGTCACCCAATCAAAGACTCGAGATTTTTGGATGTTCCGCGAACTGCCGCTTGTTTTAGATATTTCGGAGGCATGGCCGACAAGATTCAGGGCGACGTTATGCCAGTTGAAACTGGATTTTTGAATTATGTCGTTCGCGAACCGCTTGGAGTGGTCGGCGCAATCGTGCCCTGGAATTTTCCATTGATGTTTTGTAGTTGGAAGATGGGTCCAGCACTTGCTGCCGGTAATACATGTGTGCTCAAGCCCAGCGAACTGACTCCGCTCACCAGTTTGAGACTTGCTGAATTGATGCGCGAGATTGGATTCCCAGCAGGCGTCGTCAACATCGTGCCTGGTTTTGGTAACACAGCAGGCGAGCGACTTGCGAGTCATGACGATGTTGCAAAGATTGCATTTACTGGTTCGACAGTAACTGGTCGAAAAGTTGTTGAATACTCGGCAGGCAATTTGAAGCGCGTACAACTTGAGCTCGGTGGCAAAGGTGCCAACATCGTTTTTAACGACGCAAATATTGACGCAGCAGTTAATGGAAGCGCATTTGCAATTTTCCACAATCAAGGTCAAGCATGCATTGCCGGTAGTCGATTGATTTTGCAAGAGGGCATCGCTGAAGAATTTGTGAACAAGTTTGTGAAACTTGCCAAGTCGATCAAATTGGGTAACCCACTTGATGCAACGACCGAGATGGGTCCGCTTACATCCGCGATGCATCGAGACCGAGTTCTTGATTACGTAAAGATTGCAATTAGTGAAGGTGGCGAGATACTTGCTGGGGGTACAGCACCTGACGAACCAGAACTTCGCAACGGTTGCTATGTGTTACCGACTGTTGTCAGGGTGCGCGATAACAACAGTCGTGTGTGTCATGAAGAAGTGTTTGGACCATTTGTCACAGTCACTACTTTTGCAACAGAGCAAGAGGCACTTGAGATTGCAAATTCGACTGAATATGGGCTGGGAGGTGGGCTGTGGACCAACGACTTGTCCCGTGCGCATCGCGTTGCATCAAACATCCGCAGTGGCATGGTGTGGATCAATTCATACAAGCGTGTGAGTCCAAACTCTCCATTCGGTGGCACTGGAAAGTCGGGTTATGGGCGCGAGATGGGTTTCGAAGCAATTCGTGAATACACCGAAGCAAAAAGCATTTGGGTAAATGTCGATGCAAAACTCCCACCGTGGTATCCCCGCGAAAAGACGGGTAATTAATGGCCGAGATACTCTCTCTTTCTGACGCAGTAGAAAGTCATGTGCGCGATGGATCGACTATCGCAATGGAGGGATTTACTCATCTCATCCCACATGCGGCCGGACATGAAATCATTCGCCAAGGTCGTCGCAATCTGCATGTCATTCGAATGACGCCGGACATGATTTACGACCAGATGATTGGAGCAGGGTGTGCGGCAAAACTTACATTCTCTTGGGGTGGCAACCCTGGTGTCGGGTCATTGCAGAGATTTCGTGACGCTGTAGAAAATGGTTGGCCACACAAGATCGAAATCGAAGAACACAGTCACGCAGGAATGGCTGCGCGGTATGTCGCAGGCGCATCTGGTCTGCCATTTGGTGTGTTACGCGGTTATGCCGGCACCGATTTGGTGGAGCAAACATCGTCAATCAAAACAATCAAGTGCCCATTCACCGGTGAAGATCTCACTGCAGTTCCTGCCATCAACCCAGATGTCACGTTTATCCATGCACAACGTGCAGACAAAAATGGCAATGTTCAACTCTGGGGATTGCTGGGAGTGCAACGCGAGGCAGTGCTTGCCGCAAAAGCGTCGATTGTGACGGTTGAAGAAATTGTCGATGAGCTTTCTCCAATTGCTGGCTCAATCGTTCTGCCAAGTTGGGTGGTGAGTGCAGTGTGCTGTGTTCCAAATGGAGCACATCCGAGTTACGCAAGCGGGTATAGCGAGCGAGACAACGCTTTTTATAAGGCATGGGATGACATCGCCAAGGATCGAGAATTATTTCTCGAGTGGATTTCGCAGCACATTATTGGTACCGCTGATTTTGCACAGTATTGCGATTCGGTGGGTCTTGGTCGACTGGTGGTAGCAGGTGAATAGCACGCTGAATATCACGACGGACGAATTGATGATCGTTAATGCTGCACGAGCCTTGGGTAATGCGGCTGCTGCCGGCAAAGGTGTGTGCTTCGTGGGTATTGGCTTGCCAAGCACTGCCGCAAACCTTGCACGACGTCTTTATCAGCCAGAACCAGTTTTAATATACGAATCGGGTTGCATTGGATCCAAGCCAACTCGTTTGCCATTGTCAATCGGCGACGGGGAATTGGCCGATACATCCGACTCGGTTGTAAGTGTCCCCGAAATTTTTGCATATTGGCTGCAAGCAGGACGTATTGACATTGGGTTTTTAAGTGGGGCTCAGTTAGACAAATTTGGAAATATTAATTCGACAGTTATTGGCTCTTATGACGCGCCTAAAACGCGGTTGCCTGGTGCGGGTGGTGCACCAGAAATTGCGTCTGCCGCCGGCCAAGTGATGGTGATCATGCGTCAATCGAAACGATCGTTTGTTGACAAAGTTGATTTTCGATCGTCGATTGGTTTCGGCGAAGGTAGAGGACATCGGGAACGTCTCGGATTACGAGGCGGTGGACCTCGGATTGTGATCACTGATTTAGGTGTAATGGAACCAGACCAAGAAACGTGTGAACTCGTACTTACTCAAGTGCATCCAGGAGTTACCCCAGAACAATGCATCCTGAACACCGGTTGGCAACTACGGGTGGCACCGACTCTTTTGGTGACGGAAACCGTCACAGCTAATGAGATTGAAACCCTGCGCGCACTACAGGCGGCCCAATGACCGTTACCTCATTTACGTATGCGCAACATGACCGCAGAATGGTTTTCGGCCCAGGCGTACGAAATATTTTGGCATCTGAGATTGTTTCTTTCGGAGCAAAAAAAGTTTTCTTAATTCTTGATGGTGGTGCATTGAGTCTTCAGTCAGAAATCGAAAAATTAATTGGTTCATCACTTGTCAATACTTGGACTGACGTGCAGCAACATGTACCAATTGCACTTGCCGAGTCGGCTCGAGAATTGGTGACAGCAACAGGAGCCGACCTACTTGTATGCGTTGGTGGTGGCTCGTCGACTGGACTTGCTAAAGCGATTGCGCTCTCGCATCGATTACCAATCATCGCAATTCCGACTACATATGCAGGTAGTGAACAGACAACTATTTACGGACTGACTGGAGACAGACATAAGCAAACAGGAAGTGACCCAATTGTTTTGCCGCGCGTGGTGTTGTATGACGCTGAATTGACAGTTGGTCTACCTGCAAACGTAACTGGAGCTTCTGCGTTCAATGCATTGGCACATAGCGTCGAATCGTTGTATGCCACAGGATGCAATCCGATCACGACAGCAATTGCACTTGAGGGTGTGAGGGCTATCAACCGGTCACTTCCCAAAGTGATGGCCTCACCAACTGATATTGAAGCGAGAGGGCAGTTGCTTTACGGGGCAGCGATGAGTGGAATTACTTTGGGTGATACCGCTCCGGCGTTTCATCACAAGATATGCCACGTACTTGGCGGCACATTTGGAATGGTGCATGCTGATGCACATTCAGTCGTGCTGCCTCATGCAATAGCGTTTAATGCGCCAGCTTTGCCATTGGAAATGTCGCAACTTGCTTCGGCGCTTGATTGTCGCGCCGATGACGTTGCAGGAAGTTTGTGGGATCTCGCTAAAGCAAGCGGAGTCCCAACATCACTCGCAGATCTCGGCTTGCGCCGAGATGATCTGGGCGAAGCAGCCACTCGTGCTGCAGCTGAGATCCGCACCAATCCTCGGACGTTTACTGCAGGAGATATCGAACATCTCCTACTGGATGCGTTTGATGGAAATAGACCAAAACCAATCCTTTAGGGGGAAACACATATGAATGAAGAAAAAGATCAAGAACAGAGCTTTAGGGCTCCAATGAGTCGACGACGCTTCTTTGCATTGAGTGGTGGCGGTATTGCCGCTGCACTTCTCGCTGCATGTGGAAGTAGTTCGTCTTCATCAGACACAACTGCAACAGCCGACACAAGTGATACTACAAGTGGTATCACAGGTGGCGGCGGTACCGATGGAACCATCAAAATTGGCTACGTTTCACCTGCGACAGGTCCACTTGCCGCATTTGCATCGGCCGATGCATTTATCTTCGAAGGAATTAAAACCTTCTTGGCAGATGGACTTCGTGTTGGTGGCAAGTCGTACAAAGTGGAAATCTTGTCAGAGGACTCTGAGTCTGATCCAACCAAGGCTGCTGCCAAGGCTGGAAAACTAATCACCGAAGACGGCATTGACTTAATGCTTGTCGGTAATACTCCAGACACAACCAACCCAGTGTCAGATCAGTGTGAAGCAAACGGTATTCCATGTATCTCGAGCGTCGCACCTTGGCAAGCTTGGTTCATCGGTCGTGGTGGAAAGCCAGGAGAAACTACTTTCAACTGGACATACCACTTCTTCTGGGGTCTGGAAGACATCATTCCACAGTTCGTTAATATGTGGAACGGCCTTGAGACCAACAAGTCGGTTGGCGGATTGTTCCCGAACGATGGAGATGGAAACGTATGGGGCGACACCACAGTTGGTTTCCCACCAGCGCTTACAGGTGCGGGATACACACTGACCGATCCAGGTCGTTATGAAAACCTCAACCAAGACTTCACTGCACAGATTGCTGCATTCAAGGCAGCAAAGACAGAAATTATTACTGGTGTGCCGATTCCTCCAGACTTCCCAACTTTCTGGAAGCAAGCAAAACAGCAGGGCTTTGTTCCAAAGGCTGCATCGATCGGAAAAGCATTGCTCTTCCCGGAATCGATTCAGGCACTGGGCAAAGATGGCATTGGCTTGTCCTCCGAAGTTTGGTGGAGTCCCAACCATCCATATTCAAGTTCACTCACTGGTACATCAGCGAAAGAACTTGCGGATGCATATACAGCCTCAAGCGGTGCTCAGTGGACACAACCAATTGGTTTTGCTCACGCATTGTTTGAAGTTGCCATAGCAACTCTCGTTGCAGCCGGAAGCACTGATAAAACCGCAATTCGTGATGCAATCAAGACGATGAAAATTGACACCATCGTTGGAACGGTTGACTTCAATACAGGACCAGTACCAAACGTTGCAAAGACGGCGTTGTGTGGTGGACAGTGGCGCGAAGCTGATACTCCAACCGGATATGACCTCGTGATTGTGGACAACAGCCTCAATCCAGGTGTGCCAACTGGTGGAACTATTGAGCCGATCTCGGCATAAGTAAAAAGAAACTCAGAAGTGACAGCGTTACTTGAACTGGTGGGGGTCTCGAAGCAATTCGGGACCCTCACTGTTCTCGATTCATTGAACGTAAGTGTTCAACAAGGCACAGCGCTTGGCATCGTTGGACCAAATGGTGCCGGCAAAACAACAATGCTCAATATTCTCGCTGGTGATTTAACACCTACGCACGGAAAAGTTTTATTTGATGGCACAGACATCACAAACATGCCAAGTCATGAACGATGTCAATTAGGAATAGGCAGAACTTCACAAATTCCTCGCCCGTTTGAAGGTTTAACAGTTTTCGAAAATGTGCTAGTTGGTGCGACGTTTGGGCGTGACAAAGCTCGTGTCAAGACGATGCAGCATGAAGCGAGTATGAACGCCCTTGACCGTGTAGGAATGACGGGCAAAGCAAATGTTTTAGCTGGTCGGCTCACATTGCTAGAACGAAAGCGACTCGAATTGGGTCGAGCGCTTGCTTTAGAACCATCAGTGTTGTTGCTCGATGAAATTGCTGGTGGACTCACCGAGATGGAAGTGCTCGAGCTTGTTGACACAATCGCTTCCATCCAACAATCTGGCGTCACGTTGGTATGGATTGAACATATTGTTCACGCGCTGCTTAAGGTCGTCGATCAACTTCTTGCAATTGACTACGGAAAGATGTTGATGATTGGGGATCCGCAAACCGTAATGGCAAGTCCAGCCGTGCAAAATGTTTACATGGGTGCTGAGTAATTGACAATGACACTTCTTGAAGTTAAAAACCTTGACGCTGGCTATGGGCAGTTTCAGGCATTATTTGATGTCTCGCTCAACCTGAAAGAAGGTGAAGCAATTTCAGTTATTGGTGCGAATGGTGCTGGAAAGTCAACATTGCTAAAGGCGATTGCAGGCACAGTCAACATGAACTCTGGCGATGTTTTGTTGGATGGACAATCAATATGCGACATGCAACCACACGAACGCCTTCTGCAAGGCATTGCGCTTGTGCCGGAAGGACGGCGAATTTTTCGGAGCCTGACTGTGAAAGAGAATCTCTTGATTGGGGGGTATTCATCTCGATCCGGATCATGGAATGTGGCATCAATTCTTGAGGCATTTCCAATCTTGGAAAATTTTATTGGACGAGATGCTGACCGGTTGTCGGGTGGGGAGCAGCAGGCTCTTGCTATTGGGCGTGCACTGATGAGCAACCCTCGAGTGTTATTGCTGGATGAAGTGTCACTTGGACTTGCACCCATAGTTGTCAAGCAGCTTTATGCCGCACTTCCAATAATTCGCAACAAAGGCTGTGCTTTGGTAATAGTTGAACAAGACACAAACCAAGCACTAGCCGCAAGTGATCACACGTACTGCATGTTAGAAGGCCGTATTTCGCTTGAAGGAAAACCATCAGAGTTGACGCGTGAGCAAATTTCCCAGGCTTATTTCGGACTTGGAGCGCATGCATGAACTGGATAAATGCAATCGTGCAAGGAATTTTGGTGGGCGGACTCTATGCAATGTACGCAACTGGTTTGTCGGTGTCATTTGGTGTAATGCGATTGGTCAATTTGGCTCATGGAGATCTGGCGGTTGGTTCTGCCTTTCTCGCAAGTACTTTTTGTCTGAGTACAGGGTTGAGTCCATTTTTATCTGTATTTATTATCTTGCCAGTCGCTGCACTTTTTGGAGTTGGGCTTCAATTGCTCGTCTTTAGTCGAGTTGTAGGAGTTGAACCTGCATATCAAATCGTTGCGACGTTTGGACTTTCGATTGCGATTCAAAACGTATTATTGCAGCGATACTCGGCGACTCCACGCGCACTGTCTATTGGCGATTTTGGCAATCGCTCATTAAAAATTATCGGAGACCAGGTTGTTGTCGGATGGTTTCCACTCGCGAGGTTTCTCGTTGCGGTCATCATGTTGATTGCGCTTTCATTGTTCATCGGTCGAACGCGATTAGGTCGTGCATTTCGAGCGACATCTGATGATCCTGAAACAGCACAACTTATGGGTATCAATATTCGGATTGTGTATGTGATCGCGTTTGCGATTGCAGTAACGACGGTCGCTTTAGCTGGAATTTTTAATGGGATGCAGACTCAATTTTCGGCAAGTGATGGTCCGGCATTATTGATTTATGCATTTGAGGCGGTAATTATCGGCGGTCTCGGATCTCTCTGGGGCACCTTGTGCGGTGGGATCATTCTCGGTGTTGCACAAACAGTTGGTGCAGAAATAGACCCAGGTTGGAAACAATTAGTGGGTCACTTGGTGTTTTTGGCGGTGCTGCTTGTCAGACCTACAGGCATTTTCGGTAGGGAGGAATTGAAGTGACATCACATGATTCGCTTGTTATCCGACGCAACTCGCGTACGAGCCGAATCGCGCAAGCCGTACTTGGGCTTGCGGTGTTTCTGATGCTCGTTGTCGTATTGGGTGACAACAAAGCATGGCAGGGCAAGATTATAGATATCTGTGTACTAGTTGTGCTTGCAACGATGTGGAACCTTCTGACCGGTTACAGCGGACTTGTCTCGATCGGGCAACAAGTTTTCGTGGGACTCGGCGCCTATGGATTGATAGTGATGGCAAATGGATTAGGACTCAATATTTATGTGTCAATTATTCCTGCTGCGATAATTACGTCGGTATTGGCGATTCCGATTGGCTTTATTGCGTTTCGATTGCGTGGTGGTTACTTTGCAATCGGTACTTGGGTGTTGGCTGAAGTCGTCCGACTACTAATTAAAAGTATTAGATCTGACGTTGTTGGTGCGGGTACTGGAACAAGTCTCAAAGTTCCTGAAACATTAAAAGATGGTCGGTATACGACAACTGGAGTGGTGATCGTAGTGGTGACGGTTGCCGCAGTTGTGTCGACGTATGTTTTTCTTCGAAGTCGATTTGGTCTAGCACTACAAGCAGTTCGCGACAATGAAGGCGGAGCGCGCTCGCTTGGTGTCGATGCTTACCGAGTTCGATTCATTGTGTTTATTGTTGCATCGTTCTTTACTTCGTTGGCTGCGGCAACGTATTACATTAAGAGTCTCAATGTGCAACCTGATGCGGCTTTCAGCATCAGTTCTTGGACTGCTCCGATCATCGTGATGGTGGTAATTGGTGGCATTGGCACCATAGAAGGGCCGATCATTGGAGCCATTCTCTATTATCTCGTGCGTGACTATGTCAGTTCACATGAATTTTTCTCTGACCCAGCATTTCTTATCGTCACAGGAGTCGTGGCAGTTCTTTTTTCGATGTTCGTAAAAGGTGGAATTTGGGGACTTGTGACTTCGAGATTTCCTGGTTTCACAATATTTCCTGTGCGACGTCAAGTTCATCTTGACAACGTCAATTTTGATCAGAGAGGACATGGAAAATGAGTAACTCAAATATAAATGATGTGTTTATTGTTGATGCTGTTCGATCGCCAGTAGGCAAGATTGGTGGGGCGCTTTCAGGTGTGCGCCCTGATGATTTGGGTGCTCATGCATTGAAATCATTAATGGGGCGTATGAAATCAGTCGATCCGACCCAAATTGAAGAAGTGTATTTTGGTGCAGCTAATGGAGCTGGCGAAGATAATCGCAATGTTGCTCGGATGTCGTTATTGCTTGCCGGACTACCAACGTCGATTCCGGGTGCAACTGTCAATCGACTTTGTGGTTCAGGTTTAGAAGCAGTATTTAGCGCTTCTCGCGCGATTGCGGTGGGTGATATTGATGTAGCAATTGCAGGAGGTGTCGAGTCAATGACTCGAGCGCCGTGGATAGTGCTGAAGCCGGCGAAGGGTTTTCCGACTTCACATGAGCAAATGTGGAACTCAACTCTTGGGTGGCGAATGACCAATCCGAACATGCCGAGCGAATGGACTGTTGCATTGGGTGAGGGTGCAGAGATTTTGGCTGACAAGTACTCAATTAGTCGACAAGAACAAGATGAATTTGCTGCTCATTCGCATGCAAAGGCAGCCGCTGCATGGGCGGCTGGTCACTTTGTAGGCGAAGTTGCTCAATATCCAGGCGTGACGCTTGAACAAGACGAGTGCATTCGAGCAGATTCGACAGTCGAAAAACTTGCAACATTAAAGCCTGTCTTTCGTAAAGAAGGTTCGGTCACTGCAGGAAACTCTTCACCCATGAATGATGGTTCGGCTGCAATGTTGCTGATGTCTGGGGCTGGAGTCGAGCGTCATTCAGTGAAAGCGCGTGCGAGAATCGTTGCGCGTGCCACGAGCGGAGTAGAGCCCCAGTTGTATGGGATAGGACCGGTTCAAGCTGCACAAAAAGCTCTGGCAAATGCTGGGCTCACATGGTCAGACATAGATGTAGTCGAACTTAACGAAGCTTTTGCTGCGCAAAGTTTGGCGTGTCTGCGTGAATGGCCAGAACTTGATACCCAAAAGGTGAATCCTTTGGGAGGAGCAATAGCGATTGGACACCCACTCGGTTGCTCTGGTGTTCGATTGCTTACAACCTTGACAAACCAACTTGAACGCACTGGCGGGCGTTTCGGTCTTGTGGCAATGTGTATAGGTGTTGGTCAAGGCATTGCATTAATTATTGAAAACAATTCATAAATCAACACGAAAGCGAAAATTATGTCATTGCCAATGTCACCAGATGAGCACCTCAAGCAGGTGTTAGCTTCATTCGACGAATCAGTAAATCCGAGATTGGTGGAGATTCTTCGATCAGCCGTTAAGCATCTTCACGAATTTACTCGCGAGGTAAAACTTACACATAAGGAATGGTTTGCAGGTATCGAGTATTTGACTGCAACTGGTCAAAAGTGTGACGAAGTACGACAAGAATATATTTTGTTATCCGACACACTCGGTGTATCAATGTTGCTCGAAATGATTAACTATGCAGCGTCCGAAAAGGCAACTGAGCCAACCGTATTCGGACCATTTCATGTAGATGGATCACCTCATCGCAAGAATGGAGAATCAATCGTTGACCAAACGAATGACACAGGTGAACCAATGGTGATTACGGGAGCTGTGAAGGACACGAATGGAAAACCAATTGCCGGTGCAGAGCTTGATGTTTGGCAGGTGCAATCCAACGCTATGTACGACGTTCAGGAGGGTGCAGACTGGCGCAACATGCGAGGCATCTTCACAACTGATGCACAAGGCAAATTCGAAATAAAAACTGTTCGACCTGTCGATTACACAGTTCCTGACGATGGTCCAGTTGGAAACATGCTGCGTGCTGCAGGTCGCGATAAGTGGCGCCCCGCACACGTACATACTGTGGTGTCGGCAAAAGGTTATATACCGGTAATCACTCATTTATTTGATAGTGAGTCGCCGTATTTAAAAAATGACGTCGTGTTCGGTGTTCGTGAGTCATTAATTGCCGATATGAAAAATGGCAAATGTCATTACGACTTCGTTCTAGACCCTTTGTAGTGCTTGCGCTTACCTACAATCGGTCGGTTTTTACCTGCATCCATTCTCTCTGTAGTGTTGAGAAATAGGGGGTAGTTGTGGGGGCACAAATTCCGGGTGTTATTGGCGACGTCGATACGGCGTGGCTGAAGAGTGAATTGGGTTGGGATGTTGACTCGATGGATGTGCAGCAGATTGGTGCTGGCATCGGAGTATCGAGTGCGTTGTATCGACTGAAATTGCGTGGAGCAAATTGTCCGTCGTCGGTAATTGTGAAGTTGCCAGCACTCGMCGAGGCCGCACCCATCAATTGTGCCGGCACTGTTTTATCGCATCCGCCGATCAGTACGACCGCATCCATCGGCTGTGCGCGCAGCAGCTCTTCGGTATCCATCGACATCAGGTTACGCAAAAACATACTGTTGGGCTGCGAAAAACTCTCGTGAATCGAGATGGTCGGAAAATCCATCGGCAAGCCACCGGCCAGCATCACACCACGCTTCACCGCTTCGATCAACTGGGGTGCGTTACCGTGGCAAGGGTTATAGGCGCTACCAGTGTTGGTGATGCCAATCACTGGGCGCTCGAGCGCCGTATCGGTATACCCAGCGCCCTTAATAAAGGCTTTACGCAAAAACAATGAAAATCCGCGATCGCCATAATTGGCTAAACCCTTTGATATCCCGTCTTCGCTGGCGGCAGGGTTGATCGAGTGACTATTCTTCTTGTCGTCTGAGCTGGACATAAAACACCTGAAATTGTGAACGATGCAAAATGGTAGCCTCTTTTACGTAAGCTTGTACTCTAGGCGGCCGGCCTCATTTAAATCTGGCAGGATAACGGCTCGGTCGCAGGCCGTTTTGGCACGCCTTGGCTGAAAAACTACGCACTAGTTAACTAAAGTATTTCCGCATAATCGAATTGGGATTACCACTTAAGCGCTGACGCAAAACCGGTTCGGGGGTGCCGCGCTTGATAAAGCGCCCACTGCCGCGCTCGGCGTGCAAGCTGCCGTTTTCAACAACGACGCGCCCCGCGCTCACCACCACTTCGGGCCAACCGATGATTTGTTTGCCCTCATAGGGCGTGTAGCCCACGTTGTCGTGCAACATGCTGGTTGAAATCGTGACCTTTTTTTCTGGATTCCAGATGGCAAGATCCGCATCACTTCCCACGGCGATCGTGCCCTTGCGGGGATACAACCCGTAGGTCATCGCGTGGTTGGTGGCCGTCACTGCCACAAAGCGCTCGATACTCATGCGCTCTTTCAATACGCCTTCAGAAAACAACAAAGGTAGGCGTACTTCAATTCCGGGCACGCCATTGGCCATATCCTTGAACGTCGTGGCCTCACCCTTGGGCAGTTTGCCGCTAGCGTCGTAACGATAAGGCGCGTGATCTGACGAAAACATTTGTAACGTGCCGTTAATCAAACCTTGCCAGACGGCCTCTTGCGATTCAGGGTCGCGCGGCGGCGGACTGCAACAAAACTTTGCCCCTTCGGTGCCGGGCAAATCAATATCCTCAGCAGTTAAAAATAAATACTGTGGACAGGTCTCTGCATGAATCGGCACTCCGAGCGCTTGCGCTGAATGGATCACACGCACGGCCTCAAGACCTGAGACATGCACGATCAACAAGGGCACATCCATTAGCGTGGCCAACGCAACGGCACGATTCGTAGCTTCGGTCTCAGCCACCGGGGTGTGCGCCACCGCGTGATACTTGGGTGCTGTCAAACCGCGCTCAACCAAGCGCTTGGCAATCCAGCGGATCATGTCATTGTTTTCGGCGTGCACCATCACTAACGCGCCTTCACGACCCGCCACCTCAAGCACATCTAAGATTTGATAATCGTCAAGCTTCATCCGGTCGTAGGTCATATAGATCTTGAACGACGTAATGCCCTCACGAATAACTGCGGGCAAGTGCGTAGCCAACGCCTCGTCAGTCGGATCCGCCAAAATTAAATGAAAACCATAATCGATCACGGCTTTTTCGGCGGCAAGCTTTGCGTAACTGGCAACCACCTCAGGGATCTGATTACCGCGGTGCTGCGCGGCAAACGGGATAATGGTGGTGGTACCGCCAAACGCGGCAGATACCGTTGCACTGTAAAAATCATCAGCACACATCATTCCCATACCCGATAGTTGCTCGACATGGCAATGGCTGTCGATGCCGCCGGGCAATACCCAGCGGTCCGTCGCATCAATGTCACGCTTGCCCTTAGGCAAGTTTTTTGCAATCGCCACAATCACACCCTCTCGCACGCCGATATCAGCAAAAAACGTTGTGCTGTCGGTTGAGATGCGGCCATTGCGAATCGTTAGGTCAAAGTCGAGCGTTGGAGTCRTCACTTAAAGGGTTCCTGGATAAATACCGCCATCGAGCACGAGGTTTTGGCCGGTCATAAAGCCCGCCCCCGCGCTGCATAAAAACGCACACGCCTGGCCAAACTCTGAGGGTTCGCCAAAGCGCCCGGCCGGCACCATTTTTTTGCGTTGCGCCATGACTTCATCAATATTTTTGCCACTGTCGCGCGCCAGACGCTCTGTCGTTTGCAGCAGGCGGTCGGTGGCAAATGGGCCGGGCAACAGGTTGTTGATGGTGACGTTGTGCGCAACGGTTTGTCGAGCCAGGCCCGCGACAAAACCGGTCAAGCCTGCGCGCGCACCGTTAGACAAACCCAAGTGTTCGATCGGGTGTTTGACCGAGGCCGACGTAATATTCACGATGCGGCCAAATTTACGTTCAATCATTTTATCAACGGTCGCGCGTATCAATTCAATCGGTGTAATCATGTTGGCATCCACCGCCGCCAGCCAGTCTTCGCGGCTCCATTCACGAAAATTACCTGGCTTGGGACCACCCGCGTTGGTCACCAGGATATCTGGAGCAGGGCACACCGCCAGTACCTTTGCGCGACCCGCTGGCGTGACAATGTCGGCTGCAATCGCGATGACCTTGACGCCGGTCTCGGCACGAATATTTTGTGCGGCAGCCTCAAGCGCCTCTTGCCCGCGCGCCAGCATCACCAACTCAACCCCTTCGCGCGCCAACTGCTGCGCGCAGGCCAATCCCAGGCCTTTACTTGAGGCACACACAAGTGCCTGTCGGCCGCGAATCCCTAAATTCATGATGCCTCCTGAAAGTTTTGGTGCACGACACCGCGCAGTTGTGAGCTCAAGCGAGCGTAGCTTGATCGCTGCGACTCGTACCGGCTCACCCTAGTAAGCATAGCAATAAGTTGCCCTTTGGGTGGTGAATTTGCCTAAGCACGGTAAGATTATTACGTTGTCGTTAATCTTGCCAGCCAGCGCTAAAGGATTCTTGCCATGGATCGCACTATTTTTTTGATCAATCCCAATTCAACGCAGGCAGTTACCGATGCCTTTGATGCCGGACTAGCTTCGTTGCGGATCGCGGGGGGCCCCAAACTGCGCTGCCTGACGCTCGCCGAGGGCCCGCCTGGTATTCAATGCCAGCTCGACGTCGAAAACGTGACGCTACCGCTCGTTAACCTGGTGCGCAAACTTGATGCTGAGTACGGTGACGCGGCCGCTGGCTATGTGATTGCCTGCTTCAGCGACCCTGGCCTGCATGCGGTTCGAGAAGCTACCCGTAAGCCTGTTTTGGGCGTAATGGAGTCGGCCATGTTTACGGCGATGACTCGCGGTCATCGAGTGGGCGTGATTGCGATTTTGCAGCAATCCATTTCGCGACATCTGCGCGCCTTTGGTGCGATGGGGATTCTAGATCGCGTAGCCGGCGACTTGCCGCTTGGCATGCAGGTCGTTGAGTTGTCTGACTCAGCCCGTACCCGGGCCGGCCTGCTGGCGGTTGGCACTCGGTTACGTGACGAAAAGCAGGCCAACGTCTTGGTGCTGGGCTGCGCCGGCATGGCCGAGCATCGCAGCTGGCTTGAACAACAGCTGGGGATTCCGGTCATTGAGCCTGCGCAAGCAGGCGCAGCAATGGCAATTGGGCGTGTATTGTTAGGTGCTTGAAGACTCTAAGCGCTTGGACGCCTAGATCGATACAGGCGCTTTAAGCCTCAACTAAAAAACCGGCTTTCGCCGGTTTTTTGCCCTCACCAACCACTTAAAACGGAATATCGTCATCCATATCAGACAGATTCGCGCCACCMGCGACCGGCGCAGATGGACGTGCCGCTTGTTGGGCACGCGCTGCTGGACGTGGCGCACCTGAGCCGCCCTCGCCACCCGCCGYGGCACCACCCTCACCGCCCTCACGCCCGCCTAACAATTGCATGTTGTCGGCAACCACTTCGGTCGTGAATTGGTCAACGCCTTCTTTGTTTTGCCATTTGCGGGTTTTAATGCGACCCTCAACGTAAACAGGACGGCCTTTACGCAGGTATTCACCCGCAATTTCGGCTAAGCGGTTGTAAAACACCACGCGGTGCCATTCGGTTTCTTCGCGACGCTCGCCCGAAGTTTTGTCTTTCCAGCTACTCGTGGTGGCAATTGACACGTTGCACACGGCCGCTCCGTCGGGGCTGTAACGCACTTCGGGGTCGCGTCCAAGATTACCCATCAAAATTACTTTATTGACCGAGGCCATAACGAGCTCCTTAAAAACTTTATTCATCGACGCCCTTGCGGGCCCGTACTAGGCGCCATCATGCCCCTAGCTGCAAGCCAGTGCTAGACGCAAAACTACGCATGGCAAACAGTTTACGGCAGGTTTTGACTTAAAAACCGCCCGTGGCTGCGCCCGAACACAATCCCACCACCCTACCCCTAGCAAACCGCCCGCTGGCGCGCAGACGAACGCCTGCAAACTACGCTTTGGAGCTCAACAGAGTATATTATTTAGGCTGGTTTAACACTCAACCGAACGGACAGACTTATGCTTCAAGCGACCCCTAGCGGACAAGGCCTTGGTGCCCGTGTCGACAACATCGACCTTTCGCAGCCCTTGTCACAAGAACAATATAAAACCATTGAAGGCCTGTTGGGCAAGCACGGTGTGTTGTGGTTTTCAAAGCAAACCCTCACCTCGGCGCAGCTAAAAGCCTTTAGCAGCACGTTTGGCACGCTTGAGGTCAACGTGGCCAATATGTATCAAGACCCTAGCATCCCCGAAGTGATGATTTTGTCGAACAAAAGGGTCGACGGCAAGCCTTTGGGGCTAGCCGATGCCGGACAAGACTGGCACACCGATATGTCTTACAGCAAGATGATCGCCTTTACCAACGTCCTGTACGGCCTTGAAATCCCGCACCGCGATGGCAAGCCGCTGGGCAATACCGAGTTTTCAAACATGCGGGCGGCTTATGTGGCGTTACCTGGGGAGTTGAAAGAGAAGCTCGAGGGCCTGACCGTGCTGCACGACTTTAATAAGTTTTGGGAAAACATGCGCAAGCAACCAGGCTGTACGCGCCCACCGTTGACTGAAGCGCAGCTAAAAACCAAGCCACCAGTGTCGCACCCAATTTTTTTAACGCATCCGATTACGGGCGAAAAGATTCTGTATGCCAACCCTGGCTACGCCATGCGCATTAACGAGCTACCCGAAAAAGAAAGCGACGAGATCCTGAACTTTTTATTCGGGCATCAGTTACAACCGCAATTTCGTTACCGTCATCTCTGGACAGCCGGCGACGTGCTGATGTGGGACAACATGGGTACGATCCATAACGCGGTTGCCGACTACACCMCTGACGAGCATCGCTTTATCAAGCGTTGTCAGGTCATGGCAGATCGATATTTTCCACTAGCAGCCTGAACTGCGTACACCGCCCCAACCATCTTCATAAAAAAACCCATGAAAAAACTACTTGCTGCTTCGCTTCTTGCGTTAACGAGTCTTCTTACATTTAACGTCTTGGCACAAACCGCTGCGTATCCCACACAAACTATCAAAGTCATTATCGGTTTTGCGGCGGGCGGTCCCACAGATGTGATTGGCCGTATTTTGGCGCAGCACATGACAGGCACACTTGGTCAGTCTGTGGTGATCGAAAACCGTACCGGCGCCAATTCCTTAATCGGTACGCGCGAAGTTGCCAAGGCCAAGCCCGATGGTTACACCTTGTTGTTGGCCTCACTTTCGCACAACGTCAACCCTTTGTTGCTTAAAGAAAAAGCCGAGTACGACCCCTTGGGTAACTTTGCTCCGGTTTCACTAGTGGCTAACCTGCCTTTGGTGGTGGTTACCGCTTATGACTCACCCTATCAGACGCTTGGTGACCTAATCGCTAAAGCTAAAAGTACGCCTGAAAGCTTAAGTTATGGCTCGGCCGGTAACGGCGGCTCAGCACATTTAGCAGGTGCCTTAATGAGTACGGTGGCTGGAATCAAAACGCTGCACGTCCCCTTTCGCGGTAATGCCCCYGCTCTGACCGAGGTGATGGCGGGTCGCGTGTCGTTTATGTTTTATCCGATGATCGGCATTGCTAACTTAGTGGCTGATAAGCGCTTGAAAGTTTTGGCTGTCGGTTCGAGTAAACCTTTACCTGACTTTCCGGGCGTACCCACCATGGACTCGTTGGGCTTTAAAGACTTTGAACAAACCGCGCCTTGGGTCGGTATGCTGGCACCCACTGGCACGCCCGACGCGGTGGTGAGCAAACTCAATGCAGCGATGAAACTCGCCCTGCGACAACCTGAGGTGATTAAACGAATGAAAGAATTAGGGGCAACACCCATTGGCGACTCTCCCGCCGAATTCAAGGCCTTTTTAATCAGCGATCGTGAGCGTTGGGCTAAAGTGATTGAGGCCTCGGGGATTAAAGCCGACTAGTTGTCGACCCGTGTCTGCCATCTCAGTTCCTTAAGTCTGCTTGGGGCTTAAGGGCTTTAAGCCCCAAGTCACAAGCAGCCACACCGCTGCGAGGGCGCACGCCAGCCAAAATACGGCGTTTGCTCCACGCCAGGCAAGCAACGTGCCACCCAAAGCTCCACCTAAAAATAAACCAACTGCTTGCGCCGTATTATAAAAACCAAGCGCCAACCCTCTAARCTCGGGCGGTGCCACCCGCGAAACCAGCGAGGGTTGCAGTGCTTCAAGCACGTTAAACATCACAAAAAATGCCGTTAAGCCCAGAGCTAACAAATAAAAACTCTGGCTGGCGGCCGGCAACAACGCACACACCACCACCAACCCTGCGACGGCCAATCGCAACATCGCACGATGTGCCCGCCACTTTTCAGCAACAAAAATCAGGGGCACCATAAAAATAAACGAACCAAAAATCACGGGCAAATAGACTTTCCAGAGTTCAACTGACGTCAAACCACCCAACTTGATCAACAACGGCGGCATCACCATAAACATCGCCACCTGAATCAAGTGCAAGCAAAAGACACCAAAATTCAGACGTAATAAATCTCTGTGAGTGAACACTTGCCTTGGTTTTGCAGGCAGTGCTGACTTGGCGGCGAGCGGCACCACTGGCACGATAAATCTGGCGACTGCCAGACACACGACACCTAGCAAGGCGATGCTCCAGAACAAACCAGGCAAGCCGCCTGCCCCCACAATCAAGGGCGCAAGCACCAAGGCGAGCGCAAAGGACAAGCCGATCGAGCCACCTACCATGGCCATGGCTCGGGTGCGAACTTCAGGCCGCGTGGCGTCCGCCAGCCAAGCGGTGACAGCCGCCGAAATCGCGCCTGACCCCTGAATGGCTCGCCCCACCGTGATCCAAAAAATATCAGTCGATAGGGCGCACAACACGCTTCCGGCGACAAATAAAAACAAGCCCGTCAACACCACGGGGCGTCTGCCCCAACGATCAGAGGCCAGCCCAAAAGGAATTTGCATGCAGGCTTGCGTGAATCCGTACATTCCTAACGCCAGACCCACCCGTGCCGGGTCATCGCCGCCGGCCACGCCAAGGGCGGCCACCGCAAAAACCGGCAACAACAAAAACAGGCCTAACATCCGCGAGGCGAACAAACCCGCCAAAGCAAAGCTGGCGCGCCGCTCAAGTGGAGTCAAGGCTAAGGATTGGGTAGCAGACATCGAGCTCTTATTCGAAGGTAGTGGGCAAGCGCGCAACGAACGCATCAGGGCGTTATAGTACCAAGTTGCCTAGCGTGAACGCGTAGTGGCAAGTGAAATACCGCAGTTGCAACTGACTCACACCACACCACACAGGCAGCATGGACGAAATCCGCATTCGGGGTGCTCGCACTCACAACCTCAAAAACATATCGCTCGACCTCCCTCGTCATCAGTTGGTGGTGGTCACGGGGTTGTCCGGATCAGGCAAATCCTCTTTAGCGTTTGACACGCTATACGCCGAAGGACAGCGCCGTTACGTTGAAAGTTTATCGGCCTATGCCCGCCAATTTTTGCAGTTGATGGATAAGCCCGACGTCGATTTAATCGAAGGCCTGTCGCCCGCGATATCAATCGAGCAAAAGGCCGCGGGGCACAACCCACGCTCGACCGTGGGCACCATTACCGAAATCCACGACTATTTGCGCCTGCTGTTTGCCCGCGTGGGTACGCCGTATTGTCCGTCTCACGGCCTGCCACTGGCTGCGCAAAACGTCAGTCAAATGGTCGATAGCGTGCTGGCCTGGCCCGCCGAGCGCCGTTTGGCCATCTTGGCCCCGATGGTGCGCGATCGTAAGGGTAGTTTTGAGGACGAGTGCGCAAGCCTGCAAGCGCAAGGCTTTGTGAGAGTCCGTGTGAACGGTCAAATGCTTGACTTAGACAGCATGCCCGAGCTCAACAAAAACGAGAAACACGACATTGATGTGGTGATCGACCGGCTGCGCATCAAACCAGAAAGCAAGCAACGCTTGGCCGAGAGCTTTGAAACCGCGCTCACGCTGGCACAGGGCCGTGTCGTCGCGCTGGATATGGACACCAACCAAGAGCACTTGTTTTCAAGTCGCTACGCCTGCCCGGTCTGTAGCCACAGCCTGCCCGAGCTTGAGCCACGTTTATTCAGCTTCAATAATCCGGTGGGAGCCTGTGCCGGCTGTGATGGCCTGGGGCATGTTGGTTTTTTTGATCCAAAACGCGTGGTGGCGTTTCCGGAGTTAAGTCTGGGCTCAGGTGCGATCAGGGGTTGGGACAAGCGTAACGCGTTTACGTTTTCAATGCTCTCAAGCCTGGCCACGCATTATGAGTTTGATATCGAAACCCCTTGGGAAACTCTGCCTGAACCGCTCCGCCAAATTGTGTTGTTCGGATCGGGAGCAGTTGAGCTGCCGTTTTTTTATCTGAATGAAAAAGGTAGCAGCAGCGTCAAGCGCCACGCTTTCGAAGGCGTGATCCCCAACCTTGAGCGCCGCTGGAAAGAAACCGATTCATCTGCCGTGCGCGAAGAACTCGGCAAATACCGAGCAGTACAAACCTGCCCGGCGTGTCAGGGCTCGCGTCTGCGTGCCGAGGCGCGTCATGTACGCATTGGTGCCGAACGCATCGCCCCACCCAAAGCGTTAGAGGGCACGCCCGAGGCGCAGCAATGGCAAGAACAAGGCCTGGCCATTTATGAAGTTGAAGCGCAGCCGCTGTCACAGTGCCTGAAATGGTTTCAAGACTTGCGCCTGACGGGTGCGCGCCAAGAGATTGCCCAACGCATCGTGCGCGAGATCGAAGCGCGCTTAAGTTTTTTAAACAATGTCGGCTTAAATTATTTATCGCTTGATCGCAGCGCCGATACGATTTCAGGCGGCGAGGCGCAGCGCATCAGGCTGGCCAGCCAGATTGGCTCAGGGTTAACTGGTGTGATGTATGTGTTGGATGAACCCTCAATCGGTCTGCATCAGCGCGACAACGATCGCTTAATTGCGACGCTGCACCATCTGCGTGATTTAGGTAATAGTGTGATTGTGGTTGAGCACGATGAGGATATGATCCGGCAAGCCGACTGGGTGGTCGATATGGGCCCAGGCGCTGGTGAGYATGGCGGACAAATCGTCGCGCAAGGCACACCCGCGCAAATTGAACAAAACTCTAAGTCGATCACCGGCCAGTATATGAGTGGTACGCGCGCGATTGCGGTCCCCAAACGTCGGCCCTTAAGCGAGGAACAAGCGTGGCTCACCCTCACGGGTTGCAGTGGCAATAACTTAAAGTCCGTCGATCTGCGCATCCCCGCAGGTAAGTTCGTCTGTGTCACCGGGGTCTCGGGCTCGGGCAAATCCACACTCATTAACGATACGCTTGCAGTAGTGATGTCGCGCGCCTTGCACCACGCGCAAAGTGAACCGGCACCTTATTCAGGGCTGGCCGGGCTCGAGAACTTTGACAAAATCATCAGCGTCGATCAAAGTCCGATCGGTCGCACGCCGCGCAGCAATCCCGCAACTTATACGGGGTTGTTCACGCCGATTCGCGAACTGTTCGCCGGCACACCCGAGGCGCGCACGCGTGGCTATGATCCAGGGCGCTTTAGCTTTAACGTCAAAGGCGGGCGCTGTGAGGCCTGTCAGGGCGACGGTGTGGTGAAAGTTGAAATGCATTTTTTGCCTGACATGTATGTACCGTGTGACGTGTGCGCCAGCAAGCGCTACAACCGCGAGACGCTCGAAATTCGTTACCGCGGACGCAACATCACCGAGGTGCTCGAGTTAACGGTTGAGCAGGCGTTGGTGTACTTTGACGCGGTACCATCGATTGCACGCAAGCTGCAAACCCTGATGGATGTGGGCCTGTCGTATCTGCGCCTAGGTCAAAGCGCCACCACGCTGTCTGGCGGCGAAGCGCAACGCGTTAAGTTGTCGCTCGAGTTGTCAAAACGCAGTACTGGTCGCACCTTTTATATTTTGGATGAGCCCACGACTGGGCTGCATTTTCAGGATATTGCCTTGCTGCTTGAGGTGCTCAATCAGCTGGTCGAGGCAGGCAACACAGTTGTGGTGATTGAGCACAATCTTGATGTCATCAAAACCGCAGACTGGGTGATTGATATGGGCCCAGAGGGCGGTGACGGTGGTGGCCAAATCGTTGCACAAGGTACCCCCGAACAGATTGCCGCCACCCCGGCCAGCCACACTGGGCATTACTTGGCGCCCGTCTTGAAACGCGCTTTACGGCAACCCAAAAAATCTTAACTGCGAGGCGGCGGTGTTGCCGCAGTGCTGCGACTCGACGAGCGGCAGAGCTGAATCACAACGCTGACCGCTGGCCAAACCCGAAGCCTCAAGCGGCTTACCAGGTTCGCCACTGCCGGCACCCGACTGCTCGGGCGACCAACGCCCCCACAACACATTGACGCGACTCGATTTACGGCAGCCCCCTTGCGTGCGTCCATCGCAAATATTAAAGGCTGCACTCAATGCACTCGCTGCGTTAGGGTGGCCACACACCGCCGCATACGCGCGCAACACGCCTCCACCTTGTACAGTGCCTTGCTGCGAGACCACAGAGGCCACCCAGCCAGGCGAGCATTGGCTTTCGACACTTGTTTTAGGCGTCGCCTCGCCACCCGTGCGACCAAAATAATCACGGGTCAAACCTGCTGCATCTTGTCCCGCGCGAGCCTCAACAAACGCAAGATTACACGTATTGCCCGAGCGCGTCGGTGTACAAATTTGCACCAATGAAAGTTTAAGTTCACCCAGATTGGCTGGGCCACCACTCACGATAACTGCCGCGCCCGTCTGACTCGACGCAGGCTCGACAGATGGTGCAAAAAACGGCGCAGGTTTCGTCTGCGCAGGCGCCGGGGTGTTCGAAAAATCGCCAGGCGCAGCGATCGGCAGCGCCATCGCGACGGGCCCGCTTTCGTTTGCGCCAGCGCTGGCATTGCCAATCGGCGCAGCCCGCTGTGAGCATGCTGTCAGAGCCAGCGTTGCAGCGATCGCCAGCGCCAGCAGGCCTACGCGCGCGTATGACTGAAAAAAAGTTTGCCCAGAATGCTTCATCATTTCCTCCTGTGTACTGAATCCGCTCCGCCAACGCCAAGCATTTAAGCTTTCTCTTGGCACAAGGGCGTGCGCGCCTGTCAACAGAGTTTTAATCGAACTGTTCGCCCATACGAAACAAGCGATGATGTTCGCGCATCGCATAACGGTCAGTCATGCCAGCAATGTAATCCGAAATCGCCCGCGCCTGAACCATTTGGTCGTCATACCAGTAATCGGGCGGTAACAATCGAGGCTCTTGAATGAAGGCGCTAAATAATTCGCGCACAATTCGCCGAGCCTTGTTAGTCATTCGCATGACTTTGTAATGACGGTACAGGTTTTCGTACAAGAATTTTTTTAATGCATCCGCTTCGTGCCGGACTTCGCTCGAAAACGCGACCAAGGCTCCGCACCCGCGCGCCGCAACGGCATCAGCAGGCTTGGCTTGGACTAGCTTGGCTGAGGTGGTCTGAGTCACGTCGGTAATCAACGTGTTAATCATGCTGCGAATCGTTTCTGATACGAGTCTGCGCGCAGCAAGCCCAGGCCATACGGTCAGCGTGTGGGCATAATGACGCGCAAAAATCGGCATGGCCTGCAACTGCTCTAGGGTCAAGAGCCCAGAACGCAGGCCATCATCGATATCGTGATTGTTGTAGGCGATTTCGTCAGCCAGATTGGCGAGTTGCGCCTCAAGAGAGGGTTGCGTGCGGTCGATAAAGCGCTGCCCGACGTCGCCCAGGCGCCTGGCGTGCGCCAGCGAACAATGCTTCAAGATGCCTTCGCGCGTCTCGAAACACAAGTTTAAGCCGTTAAACGAAGCGTAACGTTCTTCAAGTTCGTCTACGACCCGCAGACTTTGCAAATTGTGCTCAAACCCACCCGCCTCGGGGGCGAACTCGCGCAGACACGCGTTGAGTTCATCTTGTCCGGCATGACCAAACGGGGTATGGCCCAGATCGTGCGCCAGCGCGATCGCTTCGGTTAAGTCTTCATTTAAACGCAAACTACGCGCAAGTACGCGCGCGATCTGCGCAACTTCAAGAGAGTGCGTCAAGCGGGTGCGAAACAGATCACCCTCGTGATTGATAAAAACTTGTGTTTTATATTCAAGTCGCCTAAAGGCGCCCGCGTGAATAATACGATCGCGATCGCGTTGAAACTCGCTGCGATTTGAAGGCGCGGGTTCTTGATGCCTGCGACCCCGGCTTTGATCGGCATGCGACGCATAGGCGGCAAGTTCGGGCATCGTATCCGCCTAGGCCGTATTGCGCAAAATCACACGCGATACTAAGTCAGCGGGCGCCGTGCGGCGAATCGTTTCACCAATTTTTGGCATCAAAATAAAATTGATTTCGCCTGCTTCCGTTTTTTTGTCGCCTCGCATGAGTTGCATCCACTGGTCTACGCCGCCCAGACGCGGCCCAAGCACCGGGCAGCCAATGGCGCGCACCAACGCGCGTACACGCTGCACGTCGGCCTGCGCAAAGCCAAACAGCTCTGCCGATAAATCAGCCGCCATGACCAAGCCGCAACCTACCGCTTCGCCATGCAGCCACTCGCCGTACCCAAGCCCCGCTTCGATCGCGTGACCAAAGGTGTGGCCAAAATTTAAGATGGCACGCAAGCCCGTATCGCGCTCATCTTTTGAAACGACCCAGGCTTTGAACTCACAAGAGCGACGAATCGCTACTGCTAACAGTTCTGGGTCGCGTGCGCGCAAACCGGCGACATTATTTTCGCACCATTCAAAAAACGCTGAATCAAGAATCAAGCCGTATTTAATGACCTCAGCCAGACCGGCCGACAGCTCGCGATCGGGTAACGTACTCAAGACGCTGGTATCGATTTCTACAGCGATCGGCTGATAAAACGCACCGATCATATTTTTGCCTAACGGGTGATTCACCGCTGTTTTGCCGCCCACTGAGGAATCCACTTGCGACAGCAATGTCGTTGGTACTTGCACAAACCGTACGCCGCGCTGATAAACCGCCGCTGCAAAACCCGCCATGTCTCCGATGACGCCACCGCCTAACGCCACGATCACAGTGCGCCGATCGAGTTGCGCCCCAAGCATGGCGTCAAAGATCTGGTTGAGCGTCTCAAGCGTTTTGTGGGCTTCGCCATCGGGCAGTACAACGTTCACCAGCCGCTTGCCGGTTGTTGCCAGGACTTGACGCACTCGCTCACCGAGCAGGTCTTGTATTGTGGGGTTGGTGATCAACACAATCGAAGTGGCATCCGTGGGGATGGCTTGAGCGAGGCTTTCAAGCCTGCCGGGGGCGATGTGAATGGGATATTGCCCGCCTGGGGTGGCGACAGCTACGGTGTGCATGGCTTATTCTCTGGTGGATGACTGGCAGTAAAAGCTGCTCGCATGTTCTCTGAAGAGTTTTCGGGCTGGCGTTGCGCCTGCTGATCAATCACCTTATCAATCTGTTTGAGCCGCTCGACAAGTTGCGCGACCAACTGCGACACCGAGACCGCGCCGGTGTCTACGACGATGTCGGCGACCTCTTGATAGAGCGGCTCGCGCAATGCAAGCAAACTGCGTAGGGTGCCGCGCGGGTCCGAGGTTGCCAGCAAGGGGCGATTACGGTCGCGACTGGTGCGCCGATACAGTTCATCAACACTCGCACGCAAATAGACCACCACGCCACGCGTGCGCAACGCCTGACGGTTTTCAGCCGCTAACACGGCCCCGCCGCCCGTGGCCATCACCAAGCCGGGGCGCAGCGAACAGTCATCAAGCACTTGACACTCGCGTTTACGAAATCCGACTTCGCCTTCGATCTCGAAAATGGTGGGAATCCTGACGCCGCAACGCGCTTCAAGCTCATGATCAAGATCGAGAAATTCGCGGCGCAACACTTTTGCCAGAGCTTTACCGATGGTCGTTTTACCCGCGCCCATCATCCCAACTAAAAAGACCGGGGTAGACTCGGCCCACATAGGCGCAAGCCGTTGCGCAGGCAAGGCCGGCGTCAGACTTGGGCGCTCAGGATCGCGCGGAGTGTGCGACTCGGGGGTCAACGCATTGTTCATCCCTTGATTATCCCATTGACTGCAGTACAGCTCAAACTGAATCCGGCAAAACGACTTAAAACCATTAAAATACAAAGTAATGAGCAAATCTACCTACCCACGCGAGGACGATGAACCCCAGGAGCGCCAGCGGCTAGGCTCCCGGCTAATTGGGTTTTTTCTTAAGCTGGCGATTCTATCGGCGGGCCTAGCTATGTGCGGGGCTTTGCTGTTTAGCATGGCGCTGGCGCTGGCCTGGCCCAATGTTCCCGAACTCACCGCCATGACTGACTATCGTCCGCGGGTGCCATTGCGTATTTTTACCGCCGATAAAGTGATGATTGGCGAGTTTGGCGAAGAGCGTCGCAATGTCCTGCGTTTTAACGAAATCCCCGATGTCATGAAGTCTGCTGTGCTGTCAGCCGAAGACGACCGGTTTTATCAACACGGCGGGGTCGATTGGTTTGGCGTCGTGCGCGCGGGCTTAGCAAACCTGATCTCAATGCAAAAAACGCAAGGTGCAAGCACCATCACCATGCAGGTCGCCCGCAACTTTTACCTGTCGTCTGAAAAAACCTATTCGCGTAAGTTTTACGAACTGTTGCTGACCTTCAAAATCGAGGCCAACCTCAGCAAAGATCAAATTCTTGAACTTTATTTGAATCAAATCTATTTGGGTAATCGCGCGTATGGCTTTGCAGCTGCCTCACGCACATACTTAGGCAAATCGATTGCTGAGATTACGCCAGCCGATGCCGCGTTGCTTGCCGGCATCCCGAAAGCGCCCTCGCGCTTTAATCCGATCGCGAACAAACCGCGCGCGGTCGTGCGCCAGCGTTATGTGCTGGGCCGTATGCACTCTTTGGGCTATCTAACCGACGCTGAGTACAAAAAAGCCCTCGATCAGCCCGTGATCATCAAATCAGCTGAAGGCACACCGGCGGGTGGTTTTGCCATCCATGGCGAGTACGTCTCTGAGTTGGCGCGCCAATTAATGATCAGTGTGTACCCAGATAGTGTTTATTCGCGCGGTTTAAACGTATACACCACCATTCAGTCTAAAGATCAGCAGTGGGCTTACGAGTCGCTGCGTGAAGGCGTTCTGGATTACACGCGACGTGCGCCCTATCCGGGGCCTGAAGCGCAGTTAACGATGCCTGCTGGCATTGAGAACGATCCCGCAAAACTCGATGAGTTCTTGGATGGCGTGTTCGATAAACATCCTGATCGTACCGAGATGCTCATTGGCGTGGTGCTCTCGGTCAAGCCCGACGAAGTCAGGGTGGCGCGCAGCTCAACCGATATTGTTTCGATCAAAGATAAAAARGCGCTCAGCGTGATCGCGCGCGCGCTTAATCCTAAAGCGCCCAACGACTTGCGCTTGCAGCGCGGCTCTGTCGTTTATTTATATAAAGGCGCTGGGTATCCCGAGATCTTAAACCTGCCTACGGTGCAATCGGCCTTTGTGTCGATGATCCCGCAAGACGGCGCGATACGGGCGATGGTAGGGGGGTTTGACTTCTATCACGGCAACTTTAACCGCGTCACCCAAGCCTGGCGCCAGCCAGGCTCAGCGTTCAAACCATTTATTTATGCGGCCGCGCTCGAGCGCGGGCTTACGCCAGGCACGGTCATCTCAGATCAACCCTTTGAGCTGACTGCCGAGCAAACCGGCTCGAAGGCGTGGGCGCCCAAAAACTACGGTGGGCAGTATGACGACAAACTCACGATGCGTGAGGCCATCGCGCGCTCAAAAAATATGGTGTCGATTCGTATTCTGCAGTCGATCGGACCCAAATATGCGCAAGACTATATCGTGCGGTTTGGCTTTGACAAGGCCCGTCATCCCGCTTATTTACCCATGGCGCTTGGGTCTGGCGCGGTCACGCCCTTGCAGCTCGCCTCAGGGTTCTCGGTGTTTGCGAACGGCGGCTATCGCATCACCCCTTACTTAATTGACCGGGTCACCGACGCAAACGCACAGGTCATCATGCAGGCCAAGCCCACCATCGCCGGCGACGCTGCCGCCCGCGCGATTGATGCCCGAACCGCTTACGTCATGGACGATTTGCTACGCGGAGTGGCCACCTCGGGTACGGCGGCRCGCTCAAGACAAGTCATTAAACGAGATGATCTGGCTGGCAAAACAGGCACCACCAACGATTCGGTCGATGCCTGGTTTGCAGGCTATACGCCACAGTTAGTCGGTGTCGCCTGGATGGGCTACGATCAGCCCAAGTCACTGGGTTCGCGCGAGACCGGGGGTGGGGCATCGCTGCCGGTTTGGTTGGGCTATATGCAAAATGCGCTGAAGGCGTTTCCAGAACAAAAGCGGGCGGCGCCCCCCGACGGCTTAATTACCGAGGGAGGTAACATGTATTTCAGCGAGTTTCCGCCCGGGCAAGCCCTCATGAAGCTTGGCACCCCCGAAAAAAACGACTCCTTGGGCGACTTTCTGAACAATATTGGTAACAACCGTAGCAATTCGACGCCAGCTAACTAAAATACAACGGTCAGGGGCTTGCCGGTTGCCTCTGAACACACCTGAGATAAGGTATCGTGCAAGTCGGCGCCACCACGGGTATCTTTCCAGTGTTGACCGTCAAAGCGATAATGAAAGCCTCCGCTTCTGGCGGCAAGCCACATTTCGTGCAGTGGGGCCTGACTATTGATCACGACTTGATGGCCGTTTTCAAAAATCAGATTTAAAACATTTCCTTGACGTTTAGTTTCAACATCGAGGTCGAGTTGATCAAACCAGTGATCGGCTTGGGCTTCAATCGCATCTAACAATGCGGTCACCCGAGCATAAAATTCAGTATCGTTCATAATCCTTATCCTCACGTTTGACGGAGCGCGCAGTGATCAGCAAAACCGACAACCACCAAAGTGCTCGCATTGTAGCGATGCTGACACTTGCTGTGTGGGTCGCTGGCTGTGGCTACAAAGGCCCACTCTACTTACCCGCCAAGCCCGCCGAGATCCGCCCGTATACGACACCTTTTTCGATGTACGGCGTGATTCCTGACGAACAAGACATGGTGGTGCCTTTCTTTGATGAAGATTTAATGCTCATCCCCACCCCGGTTGTCATTGAATAACTAACTTATACTTTTTTACGATCGCTTATCGTTGTTACTCTTTTGCGGATTGACTGATCCTCAGCGCTCACTRCAGGCATTGTTGCCTAAATCACTTGCCAAATCCTGAATACCCATAGCCACAACATGACCGCTCAAACCGCCTTGCCCACAGGGGCTCCATTTTTTCATTACCGCGCCGCTGAACTGCACGCCGAGGGCGTATCACTCGCCGAGCTGGGCAAAGAGCTCGGCACACCCCTGTATGTTTACTCACGGGGGGCGCTCGCGACGGCCTGGGCAGCCTACCAAGACGCCTGCGTGGGGCATGATGTTTTAGTGTGTTTTGGCATGAAAGCCAAYTCAAACCTAGCCGTTCTAAAAGAATTTGCACGACTGGGCAGCGGCTTTGATATTGTCTCGGGCGGCGAACTTGCGCGCGTCCTGGCCGCGGGCGCTCACCCTGCCAAGGTCGTTTTTTCGGGTGTGGGCAAGCAAGCCTGGGAGATGCAGGCCGCGCTTGAGGCTGGCGTCAAATGCTTTAACGTCGAATCACTTTCCGAACTCACGCGTTTGTCTGAGGTCGCCTTAACGCTTGGTCAAACCGCGGCGGTGTCTTTGCGCGTCAATCCAGATGTCGATGCAAAAACACACCCCTATATTTCAACAGGCCTTAAAGAAAATAAGTTTGGTATTGCCATCGAAGACGCACTAAAAGCCTACACGCTGGCAGCCTCTTTGCCGGGTCTGTCAGTCGTTGGCGTTGACTGCCACATTGGCTCTCAGATCACTGARGTGAGCCCTTACCTTGATGCCTTAGACAAACTACTCAAGCTGATTGATCAGCTTAAATTAATCGGTATTGCGCTCAAGCATATAGATTTAGGCGGGGGTCTGGGGATTCGTTACGATGATGAAACTCCCTTAGCACCCAAAGCGTTACTTGACCGGGTGTTTGCACAATTGCAAGAGCGTGGCTATGGCCATTTGCAGCTAGTGCTTGAGCCCGGCCGCTCGCTGGTCGGCAATGCGGGCGTGTTACTCACGACGGTGCAATATCTTAAACACACCGAGGCGCGCAACTTTGCAATTGTTGACGCCGCCATGAACGACCTCATGCGCCCGGCGCTGTACGAGGCCTGGCACGGCGTGCTGCCGGTCGCACCGCGCACAACCGAGGCAACGTTGTATGACGTGGTCGGGCCCGTCTGCGAAAGCTCCGACTGGCTTGCGCGTGGCCGACAGCTTGCCTTAGCCGAGGGCGATCTTTTGGCGATTGAATCAGCCGGTGCTTATGGCTTTGTCATGGCCGGCAACTACAATAGCCGACCCCGCCCCGCCGAAGTCATGGTCGATGGTGAACAATTTCATGTGATCCGCCAACGCGAAACCTTTGCCGATTTAATCCGTGGCGAAACCTGCCTGCCGGATTAATTCGGCCTAGCGCCCTAGCAAGCCTTTAAAAAAGCTTTCCGTGTTCACGGCAAGAGTCTCAAGGTGATAACCACCCTCTTGCACCACCACCGTTGGCAGCTTTAGTTGCGCAATCAGTCTGCCAAGCTGGCCGAAACCTTCGGTGGTGACTGCAACTTTAGACTGAGGGTCATCTTTGTACACGTCAAAACCCAAGGCCAATACAAGCGCATCAGGCTTAAACGCGCGTAGCGCAATCAGCGCTTTTTCAACTTGCTTGAAAAAAGTTTCTTGGCTCGAGCCGTGCGCCATAGGCAGATTTAAGTTGTAGCCTTGGCCCTGCGCAGCGCCTACTTCGTCTTCAAAGCCAGCGGTTGCCGGATAAAAGTTAAACGGATCGCCATGCACTGAAATATAAAAAACATCGTCTCGTTCATAGAAAATCTCTTGGATGCCTTGTCCATGATGCACATCAGTATCAAGAACTACCACGCGTTGATGCGTGGCACGCAGTACCTGAGCCGCAATTGCCGCGTTGTTGAGATAGCAAAAGCCACCTGCGGCATCTTTGCGTGTGTGATGTCCCGGGGGGCGACAAAGCGCGTAAGCCTGTTGATCGCCCGCAAGCACCGCCTTCGCAGCCGATACGGCCGCCTGCGCGGCCCAATACGCGGAAGTCCAGGTATCAGGGCCAACTGGGCAACTGCCATCTGCCAGATACCGCGCCGTCTGCGCTAGGATGCCTCGCAGTGTGTTGGGCGAGCGCACAAAAATATTTGAGATCACCTCATCGCCCCAATCGGGATCGGTCTGTTTCCAAATTGCGTGCGCGGTTTCAAGATATTGCAAATACCCCGCGTCATGAATCGCCAGCAAAGGCTGCCTGCCGTGGTCTTCTGGTTCGGTGACCGCCAGGCCTAGCACTGCGAGTCCTTTCAAAATCTGAACAACACGTTCTGGAATCTCTTGCGGAGTTCGCATTTGACCGCGCGACAGGTAGGTGCGCGGATGATGCAGTTTTTGTTTTGGATGAAAATATGTTTTCATGAATTAACCTTGAACAAGAGCAACAACCATTATGTGCGCCGCGCCGGGCCTGCAGGGCCCTTTGAAATCTAGGCGCCCTTGGCACGAAAATAAGCAACAAACATCGGCAAGGTTAACGACAGCCCAGCAACGGCAATCAAGGCAATGCCCGTCAAGGACAAAAGCGACGGGCTTTGCGCAAAAAATAATTCTCCGAATATTACCGCGAGCACCAACTGAAAGTAATTAAGCGGTGCTAGCGTTGAGGCGGGTACCGACTTRAAAGCATAAATCAGCAAAAACTGTCCCAGCCCACCGCTTAAGCCCATTAAAAGCATTTCAACCGCATCGCGCGGGCCGGGCCACACCTCTGGCCACCAAAAAAGTAACACCACCAAGCCCAGCAGCCAACAGATCAGCGCCGAATACGCGAACATTTGCTCGCTCTGCACCCGATGCGCAAGCTTGCGTGTCAACAGCTGAACGGTCGCATAACCCGTGGCTGCCACCAGCATCAGCAGGCTGCCAAGCAAAGAGATCTCACCCCCGGGGTTCACGATTAAGAGCATGCCAAACATGCCAAGCAACACTGCCGCATATTGTTTGAGCTCGACTTTTTCGCGCAAGACTAGCGGCGCGAGCAACACCACAATCAGAGGCGATAAGAAATAAAGCGCGGTAGCCTCGGCCAACGGCAGGTACTGCAAGGCCGGCATAAAGCATATCCCAACGCTGCCTAGCATCACGCCACGGTAAAGCAGTAGTTTGCGCTCGGGAGGTGGGATCGCGACAGGCACGCGCTTAAGCCACATAATGCCCCAGGCCAAGACAATGATCACGCTGTAGCGGGCGAGGTTGACCAAGGGGGCTGAATAGCGTCCAACCAAATCTTTTGCTAGCGCATCCAGGCACGCAAACGCAACGAGCGAGCACAAGAAGATGCCACAACCCTTTAACCACTTCGCCTGCTCATGCGCTGCGCCAGACCGTGCTGTTTCAGAGGGGTGCATGAGCGCCTCGTACGAAGCGGGGGCAAGCCGCGTCAAACACTCGCGCTTCGCGCAGTGTTGCGCAGCCTGAAGAGCAGCGCTGTAATCATCAGCCCAAGCAACCCAAGCACGCCGTAACTCGCGCCATAACTGTTTAAAAGCCCCGCCAGCACGCCAAACAGCGGCGGGCCAAGAACGACACCGAAAAAAGTAATACAAAGCGTACCGCCCGTGGCGACACTCGCCTGTCCCGCAGGCGCAAGTCTGGCAATTTGAGCTAAAAAGACGCCATTCCAGCCGATGGCAGAGGCGCCAAAAATAACCAGCACCGGAAATAAAATCCACGGCGACGAGCCAGGGTGTAGCAACGCCGTGCCCACCGCCCCCAGCGTCAGCAATAACGCGATCACGATTAACATCGTGGTCGGGCTAAGCCACCGATCCGCCACGTAGCCCCAAAGAATCCGGCCAGCCACGCCGCCCGCCTGCGCCACCGTCAAAGCCACCCCAGCCGCCACCAGTGACCAGCCAAGATCTTCAAACAAAAAGGTCACTAAATAGGCCATCAGCGACATCTGGCACACGGCGAACAAAAATGAAGTCAACGAGAGCGGGCGCAGGCTTGGGTGCTCAAGAATCAAACGTAGCGGCTGCACGACACTCGCCGCCAAAGAGGGCCTCACGGTCGGATCCCGATCCTCATCCAGCGCGGCGCGCAACGGTTGTACGGCCCAGGCGCAGAGCAGGCAGGCAACACCCGCCAGAATGAAGGCCAGCTGCCAGCCAATTGCCAGATCAAGCGAGGGGACCAGCGCCCCGGCAATCATGCCACCCAGGGGCACGCCAGTCTGTTTAATAGAAAACACAAACGATAGTTTTTCGGGGGGGGTCGTTTTGATCAGCAGGTGCGAGCTTGCCGGCGTGATTGGCCCATAACCCGCGCCAATCAACAAGGCCCCCAGAGCAATCGCCAGGGGATGCGGGATCGCGCACAAGAACAAGCCCGCGGCCGACGACACCAGGCCCGCCTGGCTTAAACGAATCGCACCCCAGCGCTTGACCGCAGCGCCACCCAACAGGGTGGCCACCATTGCCGCAAAATACACCAAGGCGACGTACGCACCCAAGTAGTTGGTCGAGACATTGATGGCTTTTGCCACCATGGGAGCGACGACAGGTAAGTTAATGAGCGCCATCGCAACCAGCGACTGAACCGTTAACGTTGCGGCTAGTACAACCCAGGGTCTGGCAGGTGTCACGATAAAAATATCGCCTTTAAACCGCCAAGGCGGGGTGTTGTTTTGTATTGCCCACGGCCGCCGCGTGAGCGGACCTTAACGAGCGCTTTTGTTCAGCTTACAGGGCACCGTACGAATGAAGTCCTGACAAGAACATATTAACGCCCAAAAAGGCAAAGCCAGTCACAAGCAGCCCGACCAGCGCCCAATAAGCTGCCATGGTGCCGCGCAAGCCCTTCATCAACCGCAAATGCAACCAAGCGGCGTAATTGAGCCACACAATCAATGCCCAGGTCTCTTTAGGGTCCCATTGCCAGTAAGCGCCCCAGGCGTCAGCCGCCCACAGTGCACCCAAGATCGTCGCGACCGTAAAAAAAGCAAAGCCGATCGCGATAGCGCGATACATGATGTCATCGAGCACTTCAAAAGACGGCAACCGCTCTCCAATCGGACGACGAAACAACAAGATCGTTCCGACAATCAAGGCGCCGAGACCAAAATAAAGCATCCAGGTAGCCGATACGCCCTCACTACGAAAAATCATCGGTTCGCCTGCTAGCAAAACTCCAAGCAGAAACAGGGGCAGTAATTTGAGCCAGGATTTTGTTTGACTGTGCTGCTTGACCAGGTAGGCAAATGCCACCATGGCAGCTAAAGAAAACGTCCCGTAGCCGATAAAATTTGCCGGCACATGGATTTTCATCCACCAGCTTTTAAGCGCGGGGACTAAGGGCTGGATTTGTGCGGCATCGCGCGTGAACGAATACCAAAGCAAAAAAATAACCGCGGACGTAATGATAAGCAAAACAAAACCACCTAGTGCACGCGTGGCATAGCGACGTTCGTAATACAAATAAAATAGCGCTGTAATCAAACAAAACAGCACGAACACTTCGTAGAGGTTACTAACGGGGATATGGCCAATATCAGGCCCTAACAAATGGCCTTCGCGCCAGCGCACCAACATGCCCGTGGTACCCGCAAATACGGCCCCCCAGCTTAAGGCGGTTCCTAACCACGCCGAAGTTGGACTCACCAAACCTAACCAATAGCAAAAAGTGGCCAAGACAAACAGCGCGCACATCCACAAGATCGCTGATTGCGAAGAAAACAAATATTTTAGAAAAAAAACTTGCTCAGCACGTGCAATGTCTCCTTGATATAGCCAAAGCGCTAAACCTGTTGCTAGGCTCGCGGCCACCAGCAACGTGCGCAGTGGTCTCCAGAGCCAGCCTAGCCAGACCAACAGCGGCACCACCAAAACCAAGATGGTTTGCTCGTAGTAATCCATTGCCTGGCTAAACGTATTGAGAGCGTAGCCTGCGGCGCAGGCCAAACCGACAAAGAACAAAACGTCTGACCAATTAGGGCGACCGCGCTGATCGCGCCCATCGCCCGACTCAGAGAGATCATCCCAAGCATTTCGTGCGGTGGCGGGTAAATTCGTCATAACAGGGTTCCCGATACGATAAAAAAGTGGCCGTCTTGCGCGCGTGCTGTTGCTGGCACAAGTGCGGCGCGACGTTGCACCTTGTGAGCCTGTCTTAGCTGACTTTGCTTAATTTATCGAGCGCCAGCTTAAAACGGTCGAACTCACGATTGAAATCAAGTGTACGCTTTTGCGATGTCATCGCCGCTAATACACGGGTGCCATTTAGGTGTTCTGCCGGACGCAACCAAACCCAAATTCGGCGATCGCGTACATAAAACATCGTAAACACGCCCACCACTAAAAACAAGCAGCCCAGATAGACAATCCATTTCCCGGGCGTGCGGCTCACTTGAAACACACTTGCCTGTATGTGGTTAAACGACTTCAAGGTCAACATCAAGGGTGCCGGATACAGCGTCAAATCCGACAGTGCAGCAACCGCAAGGCGGGACCAGTTCGCAGCGAGTTCAAGCTCTGTTGTAGACGTACCCAAGGTGGGCAAGCCAGAGCGCTCGCGTGTCAACCCTCGCAGCTCATGCATCGACGAGCCCAACAGGCGAAGCACAATATCGGCGGCCCGCTGCTGCTCTGCGAGTGGCACATTGGTCTCGAGAAACCGCGAAATCGCTTGTAGGCCACCCTGAGAAAAGGTGTCGAGGGCGCGCTCACCAGAAATCTGTAACGCTTGTTGATCTGTCACACTTCCCTGATAGGTTCGCGCCAGACGTCGCGCCGCCTCTCTACGATCCTCTGGGCTCGCGAGTGCGGCGCGGACACGCATAAACTCGCCCACTGTGTCGAGCTCGTCTACGGGCATACGCAAATATCTGAAGCCAGAACGGCCCGACTCTTGAATTCCCGCCAACAATACGCGCGAGCCATCGAGTTCGGCCGGCAACATGTATTGGTTAAAGGTCGTGGTTTGTCCGCTTGCATCGGTCAACCGATACTCGACACTTGGGCCGATATTGCGCAGATTTTTATTTTTTTTGCCGGCCGCACTTCCCGTGACCGACGCGACGTGTTCACCAAACTCTTTAGGCGCTGACGGCTCGCCGGCGCTTAAGTCTTCGACATTGATTGTGCGCAGCTTAGTGACTTCGGCCTTGACGTTTTGCCCTGAGGCGCCTAACGTAATCTCGCTTGCTTGCCCGACTAAGGCTTTCAAGGCAAACGTGGCGTCGCTGGGGCCAGCCAACGGGTAGCCCACTAACTCGACCTCACTACCACCATCGTCAAAACTTGACTGATAAACGGTGACGCCTTTGAAGTGCAAGGGCTCGTTAACTTCGATGTTGGCGTCAAACTTTTTACCTGTATCAGGGTCAGTGACTTCAACCTGACTCATGAACCGGCTTGGCATTCCAGTTGAGTAATAATCGACCACAAACTTTTTGAGCGTCAACGTAAAGGGCAAGGGCTGCACTAAGGCCCCGTCGTCGACGGTAATAATTGCCGAAGCACGCGCGCTACCCTCGGGCACCAGTACGTTGGCACGAAAGCTAGGATTATTGACCGATAAACGGCCACGCTCAGGCACATCGGCGATCATCATGTTTTCAACGATCGGGGTCTTTCCAAATAACCACACCTGAAGGCGAATCGGCAACTCGCTATCGAGCAGGCCGCCAACACAAATAATCACAATCGCCGCATGCGCAAAAATGTAGCCTAAACGATTACCGCTCCCGCGCTTGGCGGCGAGCAGCAGTGAATCGCCATCGGCGCGCTGACGCACGGCATAACCCTGGCGCTGTAACCACGCTTGCACCGAAGCGGTGGCCAAACTGACTTCGCGCACAGTATCAAGTTCTACTTTGTGATGAAACGCGCGCAAGCTTGAAGCCCGAATATTCTCACGGAAAGACCGCGTCTCTTTCAACATTTTTGGTGCGTTACGGATCAGACACAAACTCGTTGACAGCACCAAAAACGCCATCGTGACTAAAAACCACCAACTGTTATAAATATGCCAGAGTGAAAAGCGATCAAGCACCTCAAACCAGAAGGGCCCAAATTGATCAATATAGGCATTGGCCGCACGACCCTGTGCAACGACGGTGCCGATCAGGCTGGCCATACAAATAAAGACCAACAAACTAATAGAAAAACGCATTGAACTTAAGAGCTCAAGCGTATTGGTCAGCCTCGAGGCGGCCCGCTTAGCACCCAGTTGCGCACTGGGCGAAGACTCACTATCGATTGCTTGAGTGGGTGGCAGAGGTATGGTCACGGTAATTATCTAAAAATAAGGGGCGCCTTTCAACCCCCCCCTTATTTACGTCGTTCTCACGCAGACTATTAGCGCAAACCGGCGGCGTAATCAGAGACGGCCTTGATGTCTGAATCGGACATCCGATCGGCGATTTGGTTCATCATCGGTCCGTTCGCACGATGCCCAGCGCGAAATAACTTCAACTGTTCTTCGATATAGCTGGGATGTTGACCGCCCAAGCGGGGATATTGACCAGGAATACCGGCCCCGTTTGGCGAGTGGCAACTCGCGCAGGCAGGCACGTTACGGTCGGGGATGCCACCGCGCCAGATCTTTTGGCCGCGTTCAAGCAGTTTTGGATTGGTGGCGGTTGCCGGTTCGGAGAGCTTTTGTAGGGTGAGATATACCGACAAATTACGCATGTCAGCTTCGGTAAGCGAAGCTCCCATTGCGGTCATGACCGAGGGTGCGCCGTCGACGCCTTTACGCAAGGCCTCAGTTGCACCAGTCTTTGGGCGAAACTCGTTGAGCTGTTTGTAGAGGTATTCGTGCGATTGCGCGGCGAGATTTGGATTTGCAGGAATTGTGCTGTTGCCCGCTGCGCCATGACACGACACGCAGGCCACGACACCTCGCGCTGCATCGCCTTGCTCGTAAAGCGTGGCACCCTTTGCGGCGTCGGGCTTGGCCGGGCCTGCTGCGGGCTCGGCCGCGATGCTGGGGGATAGGACAGCGCCACCGAGCACTAAACAGCTCGCAAGCATGACCTTAGACAACAAATACTTCATTGAAGACCTCGACGCCGAGTAAGACAAAAAGCACCACATTCACAAAAAACCGCTGTTTTAGACCCACGATTATACAATAGCGTCTGTACTGATTCTTCTAGGCCCTACAGTGTCCCTATTGCAACACGCTTCGTTCTTTACTTCGGCAGCCCGACTCGACCAACTGCCCGAGCCTGGCGCCCCCGAAGTCTGCTTTGTGGGGCGCTCAAATTCCGGCAAGTCGACCGCCATTAATGTGTTGACCAACCAAAAACGTTTGGCGTTTTCAAGCAAGACCCCAGGGCGCACCCGGCTGATTAATATGTTTGGATTGCCTGACTCTTTAGCACCAGACGAACGCCTAGGCTACCTGGTCGATCTTCCCGGCTACGGCTATGCGGCTGTTGCCCACCGGGCACGCGAAGAGTGGGCCGATATCCTGGGCGGCTATCTTCAAAGTCGTGAGTCTTTAGCGGGTATCGTGTTGCTCATCGACATTCGTCGAGGTGTCACCGAGCTTGATCGACGACTCGCCAACTGGATCGCGCCCACGCGTCGTCCGGTGCTGGCCTTGCTGACCAAAGCCGACAAATTTCCGTACGGACAGCGCATCAAAGCGGTCTATGCTGTTAAAAAAGAGCTAGAGGATATCGGTGCGCTTAACGCCATCCCCTTCTCTGCCACCGCTCGGATTGGTCTCGAAGAGGCCACCCTGCAAATCGAAAACTGGATCTCACCACAGGTCGTACCATGACAACACCACACCTTATCCTTGCCGACTATCCGGCGAGTCGCCCCCGCCGCCTGCGCCATGATGATTTTTCTCGCAGACTAGTGCGCGAGCACTCACTCTCAGTTAATGACCTGATTTATCCGGTATTTATCACCGAAGGCAAAAAAGTTAAACAGCCAATCGACTCGCTGCCAGGCATATTGCGTTATTCGCTTGACACCCTGCTGCCTGTCGCCGAAGAGTGCGTCAAACTCGGCGTGCCAATGATGGCTCTATTTCCGGTCATTGACCCTTCGCTTAAAACGCCCGAAGGTGGCGAGGCGATTAACCTCGAGGGCTTGATTCCGCGCGTGGTCTTAGGGCTCAAAAAGCGTTTTCCTGAGCTTGGCATCTTGACCGATGTTGCGCTGGATCCCTACACCAGTCACGGCCAAGACGGCGTGATTGACGCGAACGGCTACGTCATGAATGACATCACCGTACAAATTCTGACCCAACAGGCCTTGGTTCAGGCCCAAGTAGGGGTCGATATTGTGGCGCCTAGCGACATGATGGATGGCCGTATTGCTTCAATCCGTGAGGCGCTTGAGTCAAATGGCTACATCCACACGTGCATCATGGCCTATTCAGCCAAATTCGCCAGCGCCTTCTACGGACCTTTCAGAGATGCCGTCGGCTCGGCAAATAACTTGGGTAAATCAAATAAGCTGACGTACCAAATGGATCCGGGCAACATTGACGAGGCCTTGCGTGAAGTAGCCGCAGATCTTCGCGAAGGCGCCGATATGGTCATGGTCAAGCCTGGCATGCCTTATCTAGACGTACTTCGCAGAGTCAAAGACGCGTTTCGGGTGCCCACCTTCGCCTACCAGGTGAGCGGCGAGTACGCCATGCTCAAGGCAGCTGCGGCTAACGGCTGGCTGGATCACGACAAAGCCATGATGGAGACGCTCTTAGGCTTTAAGCGGGCGGGAGCCGACGGCATCCTGACTTATTTTGCACTGGCTGCGGCAAAGCTGCTCAATCAAAAATAAAAAAGCTGCTCGCACCCCTGTTGCGCTGGTTCGGTTTGGCTGCATGTGGCTTCAGGTGACGGTGGTTTCGGGTGCAGGCCTGTCGGTCTTTGCAAGTTAGTGGGCGCGATCGACTTTCGCGTTAGTCGCTTGGCGTTTTTTTAAATGCCAGGCAAACACCAGTGCGAGCGTAGGCAGCCCAAGAATTCCGATCGGAAATACCGCCGCCAAACCAAAGCGGTCGACGACAACCGCAGCCAACGTCACGCCTACTGCCTGACCAAAAAATAAAAAGGAAGCAAACAGCGCGACTGCTGTACCACGAATGGTTGGCGCCATTTGCGTGGCGTGGGTTTGAAGGACGGCATGAAGCAGGTAATACCCAAGTCCTGATAAGACGCTGGCCAAGACGCCCCAATACCAAGTCGAAGAGAAAAAATACACCGCAAACGAGAGGGCCATCGTGAGCCCTCCAAATACAGCGAGCCGATACTCGCCGAAGCGCCGCACAAACTTACCCGCATAAAACACATAAATAAACGCACCCACCGCAAAAAGGCCGCCGATGCCGCCCGACCAGGCAACCGCAAGGCCATGGCGCTCATGCAAGAAGGCGGGCACGAAGGCGAGCGGACCAAAAACAAGTAGCCCTTCGAGGCAAACGATCAGTAAAACCAAGCGCGCCCAACGCGTAGAGACCGCTTCTAATAATGGTGTCAGAAGCCTTGCGCCTTGCTCTCGGTTGGTGGGTGCCTCAAAGACCCGATGCCGGCGTGAGAACAAAAGCGTACCGACCACCAGATACACCACCGCCAAAAAAACAAAAGCCCAGCGCCAACCTACGGTATCTGCAAACACACCGCCTAACAACTGACCGATCGCCAATCCAGAGATTGAACCTAAGAGATATCTGGCAAGCGTCGCCTGACGTTGCTCATACGGCACATGGTCGCCAATCCAGGCGATTGACAGCGGGATAATGCCTGCCGCTGTGGCACCTGAAATAAAGCGTCCCACCTCAAGCTGCTCAAGCGTGGGCGCGCTGGCGACCACGACGCTGCCAACCGCGCAACCAAAGGTTGCAAGCGTTAAGACTCGAAACTTGCCGTAACGGTCCCCCACTGGCCCATAGAAAAACTGCATCACGCCATAGGCGATTGCAAAATAGGTCACGGCACCAGAGGTCTGAGCGGTGCGCACATTGAACTCAAGCGCGAGCACGGGCAGCAGGGGATCGCAAATGCGAAAGGCGCTCGAACTGGCAAACGCCGCCAAGGCCAATAATAAAATGACTGGCCAGGTAGAAGTGGTTGCGGKAGCGTGCGTCTGGTTTGTCATGAAGCTTTATATTTTGACCGCAAGGCCTGCCCGTGTATGTCGAGCTGGGTATTTCGAGCGAGAGTTTTATTTTGACCCGAGTACTCGATCAAGGTTTGAGGCAAAGCGGGCGGCGGCCTGAAAGCCCACCACACGCACGTCTTTTTGTTCTCGACCTCCCCCATCAAAGAAGATGATGCCCGGAGGTCCGAATAACTTATAGCGTTTAAGCAGCGCGCGATCATCTGGGTTGTTGCTCGTGACGTCGACCTGAAGCAAAAGCATTTGACCCATTCGTTTAACAACCTCGGGCGAGGTAAAGGTAAATGCTTCCATCTCTTTGCAGGAGACACACCAATCCGCATAAAAGTCTAACAATACCGGGCGCACAGTCTGCGCAAGCGCTGCCTCAAGCTCGGCTACCGTGCGAATCCTCTTAAACGGTAACGCTTCACCTGGCTGAGTTGGCTCACTAGGTTGTTTGGCTGCGGTCTGCGTGTTGGAACCCTCTCTCGAGGTTGTGACACGCGTTAAGTGTGACAAAGGTTCAAGCAAAGAGCGCCCACCACTGGCCAAACCGATCAGCCAGATTAAGCTCAGCAAAACCAGCAATAACCCAAACGTTTTACGAAGCACGCCTACAAAGCCCACACTCGGTGGCAACGGGTCAAACGTGCGCAACAGCACCGCTGAAAACAAAGCAATCACTGCCCAGCCACCTAACTGTAACCAGCTGGGCAATAACGGTGTCAGCATCCACCAAGCGGTCCCAAATAACAGCACCCCAAAAAATTGTTTAACACCATCCATCCAGGCACCCGCACGTGGCATGAGCTTGCCGGCAGAGGCACCCATCAATAAAAGGGGTATGCCCATCCCCCACGCCATCGCAAACAGCGCCAGCCCTCCCAGCAAAACATCGCCAGTCTGTGAAATATAAAGCAATGCCCCCGCTAAGGGCGCGGCCACACACGGCCCAACAATTAACGCTGACAGGGCGCCCATCAAGGCGGCTGCGCCAAAGCGGCCACCCAAGAGCGCRTTATTTTTAAGCGTGAGCTTGGTCTGGARGCTCGTGGGCATTTGAAAGGTAAACACATCAAACATCGATAGCGCCAGTGAAGCTAAAAGCAGCGCGAATAGCGCCAACACCCATGGCGTTTGTAACCAAGCGGCTAGGCCCGCTCCACTTAAGCCCGCCGCGACGCCTAACGCCGTATAGACGATCGACATTCCTGCGACGTAGGCCAGCGCGAGAAGCGTTCCGCGCGCCCGAGAAACATGCTGTTGCTCACCGACAAGCAAGACCGACAAAATCGGCACCATCGGTAACACACAGGGCGTCAACGCCAACAACATGCCCAGCACAAAGAACAAGACCACAATTTCTAACAAGCCCGTTGACGTTAAGACGTCCGCGAGGCTCACATCGTTTTCTGCAAACAAAAGTTCGCGCCACTGGCCCTGCACCAGCCGGTCAAACAAACTGGCTGCAGTAGGGGCGATAAGGCTGTAACCTTCGTTCTGCGCCGATGCACTCACTGTGACAAAAAAATCCATCGGCGGATAACATAAACCCGCTGTCGCACACCCTTGCCCCGTGACCTTAATCTTGAGTACCA
>NSIQ01000043.1 GCA_002737415.1 Alcaligenaceae bacterium
CTGAGACCACAATTGGGCTCGTGTGGGCAGCGGCACCTGGATCTCTAATTGTTGAAAATAGAGCTCCATTTCTTTATTAAAGGTYGGATCAAACTTCAGTTGTCCCTTCGGAAACCGGGGCTGCCCCAACTGAATCGCTGCGCCGGCCGCCGACGACTGGCTCGCCAGCTTTTCAAGTGATGATGTTGAGCCGGGGGCTAACAGCTGCGTAGCAGGGCGCGGGTTGACCGCCCCTGCGGCTATGTTGGAGTTGTCTTCTGGGGAAGCTTGAGCGAGGGGCTCACCGCTAAACTCAAACCGTTCACGGTACATGTAATAGCCGGGGGCGATTTTAAACTTCAAACTCAAAGTTTTTTTTTCAACACCCGTGATGCTTGGCTGCAAGACGAAAGCTTTTTCGGGGTCTAAAAATCCATCTTCGGCGCCAAGCGTAGGCGGTGCAACAAACAGCAAGCCTAGCGTCAAACAGGCTTCAACGAGACGCCAAAGCGGTTGCCTGGGTTGGGCTGGTTGCATCACTCTGGGTCTCGCAGCGTTGAGCTTTGCACCCAGGCTAGGTAGGGTGAATAGCCGGCGATAGTAGGCACCACAAGCGCTTCAGGCACCGCATAAGGATGAAGGGCTACCAGGCGCTCAAGCAAGCGCTCTTGATGCCGCTGGATCGTTTTGACAACTATCGGGATCTCTTCAGACTCGTGCACCGCTGACTCCCACTCGTAGACAGACACTACAGGTGAGCCAATATTAATGCACGCCGCTAAACCCTCGGCCAATAACGTACGAGCAATGTGTTTTGCACAATCAAGCGTTGGCGTATGCGTCAGCACGAGCACTACGTTATTTTCTTGCATTCAAATACTCGCATTTTGCAGACTGAACAGACAAAAAAGCCTCACTGAAGAGGCTTGTTTGTGTATTTAAACTAACGCTTACTCGGCTGCGTCATCGCTCACTGCCTCGTCGCCGGCTGGCCGATCGACCAGTTCCATAAACGCCATTGGCGCGTTGTCGCCTTGACGAAAGCCCATTTTCAAGACACGTGTGTAACCACCATTGCGTGCAGCATAGCGTGGGCCAATGTCAGCAAACAACTTAAGCACGATTTCGCGATCGCGCAAACGAGCAAAAGCAAGACGCTTGTTTGCTAGCGTAGGTGTTTTACCCAGCGTAATCAAAGGCTCTACGATTCGACGTAACTCTTTTGCCTTAGGCAGAGTTGTCTTAATCGCTTCGTGTGTCAGTAGTGCAACTGCCATGTTGCGAAACATCGCAAGACGGTGGCTGCTTGTGCGGTTTAATTTACGTAGACCGTGGCCGTGGCGCATGGAAATATCCTTATTGAATCTATTAAGAGTGCAATCACTCGTAGGGGTTCAGCTCTTCTATCAACAAACGACGCTTGAAGCGTTTTCTGTTGCGGGCCGGTTATAAACTTCTTGCAAAACAAGGTCTGGCAAAATCAACAGCGCCAGACCGTACTAACTTAAGGACGCTCAAGCCCCATTGGAGGCCAGTTGTCTAATTTCATTCCTAACGTCAAGCCGCGAGCGGCCAACACTTCTTTAATTTCGTTGAGCGACTTACGACCGAGGTTTGGCGTTTTCAACAGTTCGTTCTCTGAACGCTGAATTAAGTCACCGATGTAATAAATGTTTTCAGCTTTCAGGCAATTAGCCGAGCGCACTGTCAATTCAAGATCGTCAACAGGACGCAACAGRACTGGGTCGATTTGTGGAGCGCCGCGGTTCGGAGCCTCGTACGAGTCACCAGCACCTTCAAGCGCAGCGAACACCGAAATTTGATCCATCAGAAGACGGGCTGACTGGCGCACCGCCTCTTCTGGACTGATCACACCGTTTGTTTCAACATCAAGTACGAGCTTGTCTAGGTCGGTACGCTGTTCGACGCGAGCGTTTTCAACAGAGTAGCTCACCCGACGCACGGGGCTAAATGATGCATCCAACACAATGCGGCCGATGGTGTGCGCGCGATCGTCGATCAGTGCACGCACGTTACCTGGCACATAGCCACGGCCTTTCTCAACCTTGATGTGCATTTCGAGCTTACCGTTTTCGGTCAGCGTCGCGATAACATGGTTTAGATTAACGATTTCTACGTCGTGCGGCAGTTCAATGTCTGACGCCAACACGGGACCAGCACCTTGCTTGCGCAACACCAGCGTCAACTCATCGCGGCTGTGTAACTTAAACACAACGCCCTTGAGATTCAACAGGATGTCGACGACGTCTTCACGCAAACCAGGAATTGTCGAGTATTCGTGCACAACGCCAGAAATCTGCACTTCGGTCGGCGCATAGCCCGTCATTGAAGACAGAAGGATGCGACGTAACGCATTTCCTAAGGTGTGGCCATAGCCACGCTCAAAGGGTTCCATGATGATTTTTGCATGGTGCGTACCGACGGGTTCGACTTCAATCGAACGTGGCTTGAGAAAACTTTGTGACATCGAGACGATTCCTTTTCAATACCCTCGGTTCATTACACCGATAAGGCTGATGGATGAAAGAGCGCTAAGCGCCCTGAAAACATGCCGTGCAAAACCTACGCTGGTTTCGCCCCGAGCAGCGCATGCCAAAAGAGACAAGCAAAGCATAAAGACGAAGACCCACCAAAACTTCTTGACGAGCTTGCCGCTTTAGGCAACAAGCCTGTTAAGTGTTTAACGTGAATACAGTTCGACAACCATTGATTCGTTGATGTCACGTGCGACATCAGCGCGATCAGGGGCTTGCTTAAACGTACCGACTAATTTCACAGTGTCAACTTCGACCCACTGCGGAATACCGTTACCGGTTGCAAGAACCAAAGACTCAGCAATGCGAGCCTGACCTTTTGCTTTCTCGCGAATTCCAATAATGTCACCCGCTTTGATGATCATTGAAGGAATGTCGGCAGTGTGACCRTTTAGCTGAATGGCACGATGCCCCACAAGCTGACGGGCCTCGGCTCGCGTTGAGCCAAAGCCCATGCGGTACACCACATTATCGAGACGCGACTCAAGCAACTGAATCAGTTGTTCGCCGGTGTTGCCTTTGCGACGTTCGGCCTCGGCAAAATATTTGCGAAACTGTTTTTCTAGCACACCATACATACGCTTGAGCTTTTGCTTTTCGCGCAGTTGCAAGCCATAGTCAGAGGTGCGAGCACCTGACGTGCGGCCGTGTTGGCCAGGCTTAGAGTCAAGCTTGCACTTAGACTCGAGCGAGCGGCGAGCGCTTTTCAAAAACAGATCAATRCCCTCGCGACGCGAGAGTTTGCATTTAGGACCAGTATAACGGGCCATGTGGCTTCTCCTTAGATGCGACGACGCTTGGGTGGACGGCAGCCGTTGTGCGGAACAGGCGTGATATCGGCGATGCTCGAAATCTTGATGCCCAACGCATTCAACGCACGCACTGACGATTCGCGACCAGGGCCTGGGCCCTTGATGCGAACTTCGAGTGTTTTGATGCCGTATTCAATAGCCACTTTGCCGGCCGTTTCTGCAGCAACCTGTGCAGCGAACGGCGTCGACTTACGTGAACCCTTAAAGCCAGCACCACCTGACGTCGCCCACGACAGAGCATTGCCTTGACGATCGGTAATAGTGATAATAGTGTTATTAAAGGATGCATGAACGTGCGCAATGCCGTCCGATACATTCTTTTTAACCTTTTTGCGAACGCGAGTCGCGCCGCCGGCAGAAGCTTTAGCCATCTTCTAATCCTTATTATTTCTTCAAACTTGCAGCAGCGCGACGCGGGCCCTTGCGGGTGCGAGCGTTGGTGCGAGTACGTTGACCACGTACGGGCAAGCCGCGCTTGTGGCGCATGCCACGATAAGTACCCAGATCGATCAATCGCTTGATCGAGAGCTGCACTTCACGCCGCAGATCGCCTTCAACCGAAAACACACCTACGTGTTCGCGAATGCGTTCGAGCTCTGCGTCGTTGAGATCCTTGACCTTTTTAGACAAGGGCACGCCTGCCGCTTCGCAAATTTTGCGAGCACGCGTACGACCGATGCCAAAAATGGCGGTCAAACCAATTTCTGCGTGCTGATGCGGCGGAATGTTGATGCCAGCAATACGAGCCATGACTGTTCCTTGATGTATTAACCTTGACGCTGCTTGTGACGCGGCTCAATGCAGATTACCCGCACTACGCCGTGACGTTTAATAATTTTGCAGTTGCGGCAGATCCGCTTAACCGATGCCATTACTTTCATGGTTGCTTCCTGTTAATTTACGTAACCCAGCCGCTTATTTAGAGCGGAAAACGATTCTAGCGCGCGTTAAGTCATAGGGGGTGAGTTCCACTGTAACTTTATCGCCCGGCAAAATCCGGATGTAATGCATACGCATCTTGCCGGAAATATGACCCAATACCACATGGCCGTTTTCTAGCTTGACGCGAAATGTTGCATTGGGAAGATTCTCTAGAATCTCACCTTGCATTTGAATGACGTCGTCCTTTGACATTACTCTCGCTTATCTCATTGGTAGATTCGCGCCCTTGAAGTTAGACTTCTTGAGCAGTGAATCGTACTGGTGTGACATCATGTAGGCTTGCACCTGAGCCATGAAGTCCATCGTAACTACAACAATAATCAGCAAAGAGGTGCCGCCAAAGTAAAACGGCACATTCCAGCGCATGACTAAGAACTCTGGCAATAAGCACACCACGGTGATGTACAGTGCGCCGGCTAAGGTCAAGCGCATTAAAATCTTGTCAATAAACCGGGCTGTTTGCTCACCGGGGCGTATCCCAGGTACAAAGGCACCACTTTTCTTTAAGTTGTCTGCTGTCTCGCGGCTGTTGAACACTAGCGCCGTGTAAAAGAAACAGAAGAAAATAATCGCGGTGGCGTATAGCGTGATATACAGCGGCTGACGTGGCGCTAACGCTGCAGCCAAATCACCCAACCAACGCATGCCCTCTGTATTCGAAAACCAACTCGTAATCGTCGCTGGAAACAGAATGATCGAAGACGCAAAAATCGGGGGAATTACACCTGCCATGTTTAGCTTCAGGGGCAGGTGGGATGTTTGGCCACCGTACACTTTGTTGCCGACCTGACGCTTGGCGTAATTCACCGTGATCTTGCGCTGACCTCGTTCGACCAGCACAACAAAGCCTGTGACTAARACGACCAAAGCCAAGATGAATAACGCTGAGAAGGCAGACATCGCGTTGGTACGCACTAAATCTAACAAACCAGCCAACGCACTTGGCAAGCCAGCCACAATGCCGGCGAAGATCAAAATCGAAATCCCATTACCCAAGCCGCGCTCGGTAATCTGCTCGCCAAGCCACATCACAAACATCGTGCCAGTCACTAAAGTGACGATTGTTGTGACCCGAAACAGCATGCCTGGATCGATCACTAGGCCTGGCTGCGACTCAAGCGCCACTGAAATACCAATAGCCTGGATTAAGGCAAGCCCGACGGTACCGTAACGTGTGTACTGCGTAATCTTGCGGCGACCAGCTTCACCGTCTTTTTTAATGGCTTCTAGAGTTGGCACGACCACTGACATCAACTGCATGATGATCGATGCAGAGATGTAGGGCATGATCCCCAAGGCAAAGATAGAAAAGCGCTCTAGCGCACCGCCCGAAAACATATTGAACAAACCGAGAATTCCACCTTCATTCTGGCGAAAGAGTTCTGCCAACGCGTCTGGGTTGATACCAGGCACCGGAATATGCGTGCCTAAGCGGTATACCACCAAGGCGAGAACGAGAAAGACGAGACGGCGCTTTAAGTCGCCGAAACGTGATCCTGCTTTACCCTGAGGTTGTGCTGTTGCCATTCTTTATCCGTCTTAAGCGACTGTGCCACCAGCGGCTTCAATCGAAGCACGCGCGCCAGCTGTTGCACCAATACCCTTCAGGGTAATTTTGCGAGTCAGCTCACCTGATTTAAAAACTTTTGCATAACGGACTTGTGTGCCCACTACGCCAGCTTGCTTTAAGACCTGAACATCGATCTCATCAACAGGCAAGGCTTGCAAGTCTGATAAACGCACTTGCGCGTACAGATGGTCATCAATGGTGACAAAGCCACGCTTTGGCAAGCGACGTTGCAAAGGCATTTGACCGCCCTCAAACCCGACTTTATGAAAACCACCAGCACGTGAGCTTTGGCCTTTGTGACCMCGACCTGCCGTTTTACCTATACCCGAACCGATGCCACGGCCGACACGACGCTTGTAGTGTGTCGAGCCTTCAGCTGGTTTGAGCGTATTCAGTTGTGTAATAGACATCATGTTCCCTTTCAGACTTCTGTCGCTGTCACGAGATAATCAACTTTGTTGATCATTCCGCGCACTTCAGGCGTGTCTTTGAGTACTTTTGTGCTGTTAATCCGACGCAAACCCAAACCACGCACTGTTTCGCGGTGATCTTTTTTGCAACCAATGGTAGAGCGCACTAAGGTGACTTTGACTTGTTTTTCAGCCATGACTTACCCCAAGATCTCTTCGACGGTTTTGCCGCGTTTAGCAGCAACTTCCGACGGGGTGAGAGACGCGCGCAAACCATTCAGTGTTGCACGAACCATGTTGTAGGGGTTGCTTGAGCCGAGGCTTTTCGCCACGACGTTACGCACTCCCATCACATCAAAAATCGCACGCATTGGGCCCCCAGCAATCACGCCGGTACCTTCTGCTGCGGGAGAAATCAGTACAGTTGAGGCGCCGTGCTTGCCCACAACGGTATGAAATAAGGTGCCGTTTTTCAAAGAAACCTTAAACAGCTCGCGACGCGCCTGTTCCATGGCCTTTTGAACTGCAACGGGCACTTCACGCGCCTTACCCTTACCCATTCCGATGCGACCATCACCATCACCAACGACTGTCAGTGCGGCAAAGCTCATGGTGCGACCACCCTTGACCACTTTGCTGACGCGATTGACCGCAATCATTTTCTCGCGAAGACCGTCATCCCGCTCTTCAGGACCGCTCTTACGTTGTTCTTTAGCCATTTTGACTTGTTCCTCGCTTAAAACTTCAGACCGGCTTCACGCGCGGCATCGGCCAGGGCCTTTATACGGCCGTGGTAACGGAAACCCGAACGATCGAAAGCAACCAGTTCAATCCCGGCAGCCTTAGCTTTTTCGGCGACACGCTTGCCAATCAAAGATGCTGCAGCGGCATTGCCACCCAAGCCCGTTTGAGTTGCAAGCTGTTGGCGCACTTCAGGTTCAACGGTTGAGGCCGAAACCAAAACGCGATCACCGTCAGGCGAAATAATGTTTGCGTAAATGTGCTGATTCGAGCGAAAAATCTGAAGGCGATTCACTCGCAATTCAGCGATTTTTTTACGCGTCGGGATTGCACGACGCAAACGGGAAATTTTTTTGTCCATGATGTTTCCTTGTTTGCGCGATTATTTCTTCTTGGTTTCTTTGATAATGACATGCTCGTCAACATAACGAACGCCTTTGCCTTTGTAAGGCTCTGGCGGACGATACGCGCGAAGTTCTGCAGCCACCTGACCAACGACCTGCTTGTTCGAGCCTTTTATGACAATTTCTGTCTGTGTTGGGCATTCGGCTTTTACGCCAGCAGGCATCGTATGAATCACATCATGTGAAAAACCAAGTTGTAATTTAACCGCATCACCCTGGACGGCGGCACGATAGCCCACACCCACCAAGGTTAGCTTGCGTTCGAAACCTTTGCTTACGCCGACAACCATATTGGCGACGAGTGCACGCAAAGTGCCTGACATTGCTTTGGCTTCGCGTGAGTCATTTGTAACGATAAACGACAGCTTGCCGCCATTCTCATTAATGACCACATTGCCAGTTAGTGTTTGTGTCAGAGTGCCCAAGGGCCCTTTCACAGTGATCAGGTCTGGCCTGATCGACGCTTCGACACCCTTAGGGATCTCGACGGGATATTTTGCGATACGTGACATTTAGTGTTCTCCTTAAGCCACGTAGCACAAGACTTCGCCGCCAACGCCATTGGCGCGAGCTTTGCGGTCAGTCATGACGCCACGTGAAGTCGAGACGATTGCCACACCTAAGCCATTCATCACCTGAGGAATGCTGCCGTGTCCTTTGTAGATACGCAAGCCTGGGCGCGAAACGCGTTCGATGCGCTCGATCACAGGACGTCCGGCGTAATACTTCAAAGCGATTTCGAGTTCAGGCTTTTGAGCCGTTCCTTTAATCTGAAAACCGTCAACATAACCCTCGTCTTGAAGCACGGCAGCAATTGCTGCCTTCAGCTTAGAGGAGGGCATGGTCACCGTTGGTTTATCTACCTGCTGCGCATTGCGAATGCGAGTCAGCATATCGGCGATTGGGTCGCTCATGCTCATGTTTTATTCTCCTACCAGCTAGCTTTGGTCATGCCGGGGATTTCACCCTTCATGGCCAATTCGCGTAGTTTCATACGGCCAAGGCCGAATTTGCGGAACACACCGCGTGAACGGCCGGTAATCGCACAGCGGTTACGCTGGCGGGTGGGGCTCGCATTGCGCGGCAGCTGCTGCAATTTCAGCCGCGCTTCGTAACGGTCTTCGTCGGATTTGGATGAATTATCGATGACGGCTTTGAGGGCCGCACGTTTAGCAGCAAATTTCTCGGCTGTTTTGACGCGTTTGACATCGCGATTGATCATTGAAAGTTTAGCCACGTCTGCGCCCCTTAGTTGCGGAACGGGAAGCTAAAGGCTGTCAACAGCGCCTTGGCTTCTTCGTCTGTCTTTGCGGTGGTGGTAATGCTGATATTCATCCCACGCAACACATCGATTTTGTCGTATTCGATTTCGGGAAAAATTATCTGCTCTTTCACACCGATGTTGTAGTTACCGCGGCCGTCAAACGCACGCCCGGAAATTCCGCGGAAGTCACGTACGCGTGGCAGAGCCACAGAGACGAGACGATCGAGAAATTCGTACATCCGCTGACCACGCAGCGTCACCATGCAACCAATCGGGTAGTCTTCGCGGATTTTAAAAGCCGCGATTGCCTTTTTGGTTTTTGTGATCACTGGCTTTTGGCCTGCAATTTTTGTCAAGTCTGATACGGCGTGTTCGATCACTTTTTTGTCAGAAACAGCTTCTGACACACCCATGTTCAGGGTGATTTTTGTGATGCGAGGCACCTGCATCTTGCTTTGGTAATTGAACTGTTCGCGCAATGCTGGCGCGATCGTGTTTTGGTAGAGGTCGTGAAAACGAGCCATTTAGATCGCTCCTTATGCTTTCGCGCCAACGGGTTCGCCGCTGGAACGAAACACGCGCACGTTGCGACCGTCGACTTCTTTAATCCCCACGCGATCACCTTTGCCGGTAACAGGGTTAAACAGCGCAACGTTCGAAATATGAATCGGCATTGTCTTTTCGATAATGCCGCCTGTTGTACCCTGCATCGGGTTAGGACGAACATGTTTTTTAACCATGTTGATACCTTCAACCAATACATGATCGGCATCGACTCGATCAAGCACTGTGCCACGGCGTTTTTTGTCGCGGCCAGTTAGGATGACGACTTCGTCGCCTTTACGGATTTTGTTCATAGTGGCTCCTTACAGGACTTCGGGCGCCAGGGACACAATCTTCATGAACTTTTCACCGCGCAGCTCGCGGGTGACTGGTCCGAAGATACGCGTGCCAATGGGCTCGAGTTTGGCGTTGAGCAGTACAGCGGCGTTGCCACCAAACTTAATCAGCGAGCCGTCTTTACGACGTACGCCCTTGGCTGTGCGCACGACGACTGCGTTATAGATTTCGCCTTTTTTTACACGGCCACGAGGGGCTGCGTCTTTTACGGTGACCTTGATAACATCACCGATTGAGGCATAACGGCGCTTTGAGCCGCCGAGCACCTTTATGCACATGACTGAGCGTGCGCCGGTGTTATCGGCCACATCTAGCGTGGTCTGCATTTGGATCATGATTTTTCCTGTTCCAACTTAATCTACTTTTTTGCTAACCTGAGGGCTAGCAACTAAATAGATCAGTTTTGGTCCCGTTAGGTGCCACAGGGCACCCTAGGCTGAATCTGCTAATAAAATTTGTGCTGCTATTTTTGTACTGCTGCTTGCTACGCGACTGTTTACGGCACTTTTTACGACATTGGGTTGCTTTACAACGTATTGCTTACTGCCTGTTTTACAGGTGTGACCAATGTTTCGAAGCATTGCCAAAAGTAAGTTTTCTAGTATATATCAGTATTTTTATCTTTGCAAGTGCTGTCAAGTTGTATCATGGTGATTAGTGTTTGTTTTCGAACCTTCTTGTTGTATTGGAACCCCTATGTACCCAAAACTGTCGCTGTATATTAACGGTCAGTTCGTCTCAGAAGATGGCCGCGCTATGCAAGATGTCATCAACCCTGCCACGCAAGAGGTGCTTGGTAAATTGCCCCACGCTTCTCAGGGTGACCTCGACGCCGCACTACAGGCCGCTGAGAAGGCTTTTGCAACCTGGAAAAAATCTTCCCCAATGGACCGTTCGGCGATCCTGCGAAAGGTCGGTCAATTGACCCGCGATCGGGCAAAGGATATCGCGCGCAACATGACGCTCGATCAGGGCAAGCCCTTAGCCGAGGCACTTGGTGAGGTGGTTAGCTGCGCTGACCATTGCGATTGGCATGCCGAAGAGTGCCGTCGCATCTACGGGCGCGTCGTTTTGCCCCGCAGCTCTGACGTGCGTCAACTGGTGCTTAAAGAGCCTGTCGGTGTGTGTGTGGCATTTACGCCCTGGAACTTCCCGTACAACCAGGCAATTCGTAAAATCTGCGCGGCGATTGGCTCAGGTTGTACGATTATTCTGAAAGGCCCTGAAGACTCTCCAAGCGCAGTGATGGCCATTGCACAAATGTTTCAAGATGCAGGCTTACCACCTGGTGTGCTTAACCTGGTTTGGGGCGAGCCCGCAAAAGTGTCGGATTACCTGATTCGCTCGCCAATCTCGCGCAAAGTGTCCTTTACTGGCTCGGTGCCCGTCGGGAAACAATTGGCAGCCTTAGCCGGCGCCCACATGAAGCGAGCAACCATGGAGCTCGGTGGCCACTCGCCGGTACTAGTGTTTGAAGATGCCGACGTCGAYCGGGCCGCTACGATGCTCGCTAAATTTAAAATCCGTAATGCCGGTCAAGTTTGCGTATCACCCACCCGGTTTTATGTTCACAAAAAGATTTACGACAACTTTTTGGCGAAGTTTACCGATGTCCTCAAGGGCATCAAAGTCGGTAACGGCTTAGACGAGGGCGTAGAAATGGGGCCCTTGGCGCACGAACGTCGCGTTCCGGCGATTGCACGCTTCGTTGAGGATGCGCGCAAGCGTGGAGCGCAAATCGTAATGGGCGGAGACGCTGTTGTCGGCAAAGGCTTCTTTTTTCCGCCCACGGTGATTACCGGCTTAAAAGATGATGCGCTGCTTATGACCGAAGAGCCCTTTGGGCCGATCGCACCGGTTGTGCCGTTTAACGACACAGACGAGGTGATTGCTCGGGCAAATAGCTTGCCCTTCGGGTTGTCGTCTTACGTTTTCACTAACTCGTTGCAAACTGCAACAAAAGTGTCGAACTCGATTGAGGCGGGCATGGTTAACATTAACCACTTCGGCAGCGCGTTGCCTGAGACTCCGTTTGGTGGAATCAAGGACAGCGGTATCGGTAGCGAGGGCGGCACTGAAACCTTCGACGGCTACTTGGTCACCAAATTTGTGACTCATATCTAAAATGGGTTTGGGGCGTTAGGGCAGGACCCAAAAGAACAAGGCCCCAAATAAAAAAGCAACGAGAAACTCGTCGCTTTTTTTTTGCACTGCTTTGCGCGTTAAATAATACGGGCAGCTTCTAGTAGCTTCGTCGCGGTCCAAGATTTCGAACGCGAAATTGGGCGGCCTTCAGCGATTTCAACCGTATCGCCTTCGTTGAACTGATTGGTTTCGTCATGCGCTTTGTATTTAGCAGAGCGCATAATGATCTTGCCAAGCACCGGGTGTTTAACCCGGCGCTCAACCATGACGACAATGGTTTTGTCCATYTTGTTACTAACGACTTTACCAACGAGCGTGCGTTGACGCTTTGGCTTAGCTGCTTGAGTAGTGGTCATATTAGTTTCCGGCCTTCTCAGACAACAACGTATGAACACGCGCGATGTCGCGGCGAACCTTACGGAATTGACTATGGTTGGAGAGCTGCTGAGTTGCCCGCTGCATACGCAGTCCGAACTGAGCCTTCAACAGGCTCTCGAGTTCTTGCCCGAGTTCGGCAGCAGATTTAGCACGAAGTTCGCTTGCTTTCATATCGATTCCTTTTGACCCTTAAGCACCAATGTGCCGCGAGACGAAGGTGGTTGCGATAGGAAGCTTGGCGGCGGCAAGACGAAACGCCTCCCGTGCCAACTCTTCACTAACGCCTTCCATTTCGTACAGCACTTTGCCGGGTTGAATTTCAGCAACCCAATATTCTGGATTGCCTTTACCGTTACCCATCCGCACTTCTGCCGGTTTTTGTGAAATCGGCTTATCGGGGAAGATGCGAATCCAGATACGACCGCCACGCTTAATATGACGGTTAATGGCACGGCGGGCTGATTCAATCTGACGAGCGGTTAAACGACCACGACCGGTGGCTTTCAGACCAAACTCACCAAATGAAACCTGTGCACCGCGCGTAGCCAGGCCGGTATTACGGCCTTTCTGCTCTTTGCGATATTTCCTGCGCGCTGGTTGCAGCATGCTTATTCTCCTTCTGGCGCTGGCGCGGCGTCAGCCTTGCGCGGCGCACGACCACGACCTGCGGGACGGGCTGCACCTGCGGGACGTGCACCTTCGGGCTTGTCAGCACGTGGTGCGCGACGCGGGCGACGCTCTTCTTCGCGGGGCGCTGCGGTTTCAACGGCAGTTTCACCATTGGCCAACATATCGCCTTTGTAAACCCAAACCTTAATGCCAATTACGCCATAAGTGGTGTGGGCTTCAGAGGTGCCATAATCAATGTTCGCACGCAAGGTGTGAAGTGGCACGCGACCTTCGCGATACCATTCTGTGCGAGCAATCTCGATGCCATTCAAGCGACCAGCACTCATGATCTTGATGCCTTGGGCTCCCAGCCGCATGGCATTTTGCATGGCGCGCTTCATGGCGCGACGAAACATGATCCGCTTTTCAAGCTGTTGCGAGATTGAGTCTGCAATCAATTGCGCGTCGGTTTCTGGCTTGCGAATTTCTTCGATGTTGACATGAACAGGCACGCCCATCAAACGCTGCAAATCAGACTTCAGGCCTTCGATGTCCTCACCGCGTTTGCCAATCACTACGCCCGGACGAGCCGAGTAAATAGTGATGCGGGCGTTCTTGGCGGGGCGCTCGATGACGACGCGTCCAACAGAAGCAAGCTTCAGTTTTTTCTTCAAATATTCGCGAACGCGAATATCAGAAGCCAACATGCTACCAAAGTCTTTACCGTCTGCGTACCACTTCGAGCCCCAATTACGTGTAACCGCAAGGCGGAACCCAATCGGGTGAATTTTCTGACCCATCGTGACTCCTTAAGCTCCGACCTTCACAGTGATGTGACAAGTCTGCTTTTCAATCTGGTTACCGCGCCCTTTGGCTCGTGCGGAAAAGCGCTTCATCGACTCGGCCTTGTCCACAAAAATCGTGGTGACCTTAAGTTCGTCGATATCTGCACCGTCGTTATGTTCGGCGTTCGCGATGGCCGATTCAACGGCCTTCTTGAGGATGCCTGCGGCCTTCTTATTAGTGAAGGTCAGGATGTTCAAGGCCTGTGCAACAGACTTACCACGGATTAAGTCCGCAACGAGCCTGGTTTTTTGCGCAGAGATATGCACACCACGAATAATGGCTGAAGTTTCCATTGATTACCTCTTGGCCTTTTTGTCTGCTGCGTGGCCCTTGAACGTGCGGGTCAGCGCAAACTCGCCGAGTTTGTGGCCGACCATGTTCTCGTTTACGTAAACAGGAACGTGCTGGCGACCGTTATGAACCGCAATCGTAAGCCCAACAAACTCAGGCAAAATTGTGGAGCGGCGCGACCAGGTTTTGATCGGTTTCTTGCCCTTCTCGGCGATAGCTACCTCGACCTTTTTGATCAGGTGAGCATCGACGAATGGGCCTTTCTTGACTGAACGTGACATGATTCGCCCTCTTATTTACGCTTGCGGCGTTGGACGATCATATTGTCCGTCCGCTTGTTGCTACGGGTCTTGTAACCCTTAGCTGGGG
>NSIQ01000044.1 GCA_002737415.1 Alcaligenaceae bacterium
TCTGACCACAAAGCAGACAGCACCAACGGTCAAGCGCTCCGCACAAGGGCTATGCCTAGGTCAATAGGATGTCTAGATTCAATCACTGTGGTATCGTGATTCCTGTCCAATTTCTGTCCAACTCAAGGTCAAAATTGGCTATTTTTTAAAACCCGGAAGCGGATACAAATTTTTAGCTAAAACCCAACGCAGACCTCTAAGTCATTGTTTTATCGAACGAACTCTTCTACATGGACAAAACCATGATGGTGTTCGGTGATGCGAAGAAGGTGATTGAGGATATGGTCAAGGCGGTAGAGGCGAGTTAGAACGCTTTTTATTTCAATGCGTTAGCGCTGAAAAGAATGTGAATGGCCCAAATCTGTCCCACTGAGGACGGAATCATGGCAACTTTTCGCAATAGAAATGGCAAATGGCAGGTGCGGGTTCGTCGTAAAGGGCAACCCGCTGTCGTAACGTCGTTTCAAACCAAGCAAGATGGCGAACGCTGGGCAAGGCAGATCGAATCAGATTTTGATAAAAGCGCTTATACAAACCTTGCCCTAGCCGAACGCACCACGCTAAAAGAGCTGATCGACCGCTACATCATTGAAGTCACCGTACTGAGCCGAAGTGCGAAAAAAGACACCTTTCGTTTAAAAGCACTCAGCCGTGACCCACTGGCAGCGTTGAACGTCACAGGGCTCACCCCTAGCCAAGCAAAGTATCGAGACAGACGCCTTAAATGCGTTTCTAACGGAACAGTTATCCGCGAGCTATCTTATCTATCAAGCATCATCAATCATGCACGACACGAATGGGGCATCAATGCTGCCGACCCAACACCGTTAGTCAAAAAACCACCCTCTCCTCAAGGCCGCAACCGATTGCTGAGCAAAGCGGAAATCGTGCGCCTACTGGATGCACTGAAACCGCGAATTAAAAGTAGCAACATCTGGATGCAATCTCTGGTTAGCTTTGCACTTGAAAGCGGTATGCGTCGCGGCGAGATGCTTGGCCTAACGTGGGCAAACGTCAACTTTGATAATTACACTGCCCACATACCTTTAACTAAAAATGGTGACCCACGCACAGTGCCGCGATCGAGTACAGCGATCAATGTACTGAGAGCAATGCCGCGTCACATCAGCAGCCAAGTGTTTCCGATTAATCCGCCAACGGTATCAGCCAGTTTTGATACTGCAAGAAAGCGAGCTGAGATAGTTGATTTTCATTTTCATGATTTGAGGCACATGGCAATTACGCGCATGGCTGAGAAGCTGCCGAACTCGATTGAATTGTCTGCTGTGTCGGGGCATAAAAGTTTGGCTATGTTGAAACGCTATTACCATCCGAACGTTGAACGGTTAGCGCAGAAACTTGGATAATATTTAAGCCGCTCGGTTATTAGAATCTTTCCCAACAACGTTTAAACGCGGCGGTCGTTGTACCTTACTGCAACAGCTGCGGTGCTGCACCTTTAAGTGTTACGAAACAACCTCAACTCGACCTTGTGTGTTTTGAATTACGAACCGACACTAAACCATCGCTGCATTGGTGCGTTAAAGATGTATTACACGCATAAGGCTTGAGCGCTTGTCGGTCGCACGAACAGATCAATGACGGCAGCATTTTTGAAGGCTTCAGAATGAACCGTCCTGATACCGTTGCTGAATAAGAGCTTTCTAGTACCGGGGAATTACTCACTGATCCACCCAGCGAGCGTACCTCGGCACGGATATCCTAAAGCTTTGACGGATTCTAATGGTAGTCACTGCGAATTTGTCCCTGACCGCGGCCAGCATTGTTGATCAAGATATTGACGACGCCAAGATTGTCTTCGATGCGTTCAACCAAAGATACAGCATCTACACCAAGTTGAGCTTGTCCTAGACGACCGTGCCGTATGAAATCCTGATTATTCCGACGGTTTTTGGCGGCGGAACAGACGATCGCCTCAAACTCATTCCCACTTTTGGGAAGTGAAACCAATGACTCCGCAAGAGCAGGCAGGTCACAACCAGTAAGTCGAATACGGCACTGACAGATCGTGAGCGCAGACAACTAAAGAAAACCATCAGAATTTCGAGAGGTTACGCGACCTATACGGTTCATCATCAAACTCTTCTTTTAATAAAATATTTAAGTATTACTTTATTTTTATTTTTATTTTAAAGCTTGACAACAGCAAAGGAGAGCAAGATACTTCAATAATGAAATATTTAACTTTAAAGTATTTTACAAAAAAGAGCCTATGAAAATCGTTTGTATTGGCGGCGGTCCTGCAGGTTTGTATTTCAGTTTGCTGATGAAAGCGCGTTGGCCMAGTCACGATATCAGCGTCATTGAACGTAACTTGCCCTACGACACCTTCGGCTGGGGTATCGTATTTTCAGACGCCACGATGGAGAACATGCGTCAGTGGGACCTCACCACGGCTCACGACATTCAAACAGCTTTCAATCACTGGGATGATATTGAACTGCTTTTTAAAGGCCGAACAATCCGCTCAGGCGGACACGGCTTCGTCGGCATTGGTCGAAAAAAGCTATTGAATATTTTGCAATCACGCTGCGAAGCGCTGGGCGTCGTATTGCAGTTCAGCTGCGATGTGGACTCAGACTTAGATTTTTCTGATGCTGATTTAATCATTGCTTGCGATGGCATCAACTCTAAAATACGCACACAGTATTCAGAGATTGTTAAGCCAGATATCGTGACCCGGCCTAACCGCTTTATCTGGCTGGGCACAAAGCGTCAATATGACGCCTTCACCTTTGATTTTCAAAAAACTGAACACGGTTGGTTTCAAGCACATATCTATAAATTTGACGATGAAACTTCGACGTTTATTGTCGAATGCTCTGAACAGACCTGGCTGGCGCACGGCTTAGAGCATGCTGATCAGGAGCAATCGATTGCGTTTTGTGAAGCGCTGTTTGCCAACAACTTACAAGGCGCCAAACTGCTGACCAATGCGCGGCATTTGCGCGGTTCGGCTTGGCTAAATTTTCAGCGCGTCGTCTGCGAGCAATGGTGGCTAAAAAATAAACACGGTGCCCACGTCGTATTAATGGGTGACGCAGTTCATACCGCGCACTTTGCCATCGGCTCTGGAACTAAATTGGCGCTAGAAGATGCGATCGAATTGACTCGACAATTTGAGATCCACGGTTGCGAGACCAGTCAACTTGCGCGCGTGCTGACAGATTACCAAGAATTACGGCGCATCGAAACACTCAAGCTACAAAATGCGGCATGGAACGCCATGGAATGGTTTGAAGTCTGTGGCCAACGCTATTGCGATCAGCTACAACCCGAGCAATTTATGTACTCGATGCTCACTCGCAGTCAACGTATCAGCCACGAAAACCTACGGCTGCGCGATAAAAAATGGCTAGAGGGCTATGAGCAGTGGTTTGCGCAGCGTGCAAAGTCTCCTAGCATTAGCCAGACGCCTCCAATGTTTACCCCATACACAGCACGCTCGGTTACCTTGAAAAATCGCGTCGTCGTATCTCCGATGGCGCAGTATTCGGCCCAAGATGGTGTACCAGGGGATTATCACCTCGTTCACTTAGGTGCGCGTGCGATGGGTGGCGCGGGTATGGTTTTTGCCGAAATGATTTGTGTCAGTGCAGATGCTCGGATTACGCCGGGTTGTCCTGGATTATGGAACGACGCGCAAACGCAAGCTTGGCAGCGTATCGTCTCTTGGGCGCACTGCAACAGCGATGCGCGTATCGCGGCGCAAATCGGTCATGCTGGCGCAAAAGGTTCAAGCAGACGTGCTTGGGACGGCATAGACCAACCGATTGAGGCCTTTGACACCGAACCCAACTGGCCTTTATTGAGCGCCTCGTCACAGCAATACCTAGACGGAATCAGTCAACAGTCGCACGCAATGACGCTCGCGGATATGGCGCGTGTAAAAGATGACTTTATCCAAACGACGCAACGCGCTGCGCTCGTCGGATTTGATTGGCTTGAGTTGCACTGCGCGCATGGCTATTTACTGTCGAGTTTTATATCGCCTTTGACGAATCGCCGAAGCGATCAATATGGTGGCTCGCTAGAAAATCGTTTGCGCTATCCCTTGGAAGTCTTTGAAGCCGTGCGCGCGGTCTGGCCCGCTCATTTACCAATGTCGGTACGAATTTCAGCACACGACTGGGTACAGGGGGGTATCACCCCCGAACAGGCAGTTCTCATCGCCAAAGCCTTTAAGTCTGCGGGAGCAGATCTGATTGATTGTTCGTCAGGTCAAGTCAGTAAACTCGAAAAACCGGTGTTTGGTCGTATGTTTCAGACGCCCTTCGCCGACCGAATCAGGCAAGAGGCTGGCATCGCCACAATCGCGGTAGGCGCCATCAGCGAGGCCGATCACGTCAATAGTATTATTGCCGCAGGTCGTGCCGATTTATGCGCCATCGCTCGCCCGCATTTAGCCAACCCATCCTGGACCTTAACCGAGGCTGCTCGCATCGGTTACCAAGCCATTGCGTGGCCAAAACAGTATCTATCGGCTAAACGGCAACTCGAAACCACTTTCGAACGCGCCGCAGCACTTTCGTCTTCAAACAAATAATACCAATGCCAAACGCTCAATCTCTCAAACAACGTCATGCTCTGATCACGGGGGCCTCTCGTGGTATCGGAGCCGCTATTGCTCGTGAACTGGCGCGGGCCGGCGCTAACTTAACTTTACTTGGGCGAGACGCCGAGCACTTAGAAGCTCTGGCAAAAACACTTGATCAGCAGGCTTCAATCTGCGTGCTGGCAGTTGATATTACAGACCACAAAGCGCTCGAAGCCGCAATACAGCAGGCACTGTCGGCTTTGGGTCCAGTGAATATCTTAATTAACAACGCTGGCCAGGCGCTTAGTCAACCATTTGAAAAGACCGACCTTGCAGTCTGGCAACGCATGATTGATGTCAATCTAACCGGAACGTATGCCTGCACTCGAGCCGTACTTGCTTCGATGGTTTTAGCGGCCTCACAAGGTATCCCAGGTCGTATTATCAATGTCGCCAGCACCGCGGGATTAAAAGGCTATCCTTATGTCACGGCCTATGTTGCCGCCAAGCACGGCGTAGTGGGATTGACTCGCGCCCTGGCTCTAGAATTAGCGCGAAAAGCCATCACGGTCAATGCTATTTGCCCGGGCTTCACCGACACCGACCTGACACAACGCGCGCTCGAAAATATCGTTCATCAAACCGGCAAAACACCTGAACAAGCCTACGCTGCGCTGGTTTCGAATAATCCCCAGCAGCGGTTAGTGGGGCCGGAGGAGGTCGCCCGCACCGTGCTGTGGTTATGCCAATCCGAAAGTAATTCAATTAACGGACAAGCGATCGCCATCGATGGCGGAGAATTAGCAAGATGATCAACACCGACGTGTCTCAAGATCAAGAATTACGCGCCCATCAGGATCATCACTCGTCTTTGCGCTTGTGGCTACGATTATTGTCCTGCACTACTCTGGTCGAAGACAAAGTGCGTCAAAAATTGCGCGAACAATTTGATACCAGTCTGCCACGTTTTGATCTCATGGCACAACTCGAGCGTCATCGCGATGGACTCATGATGAGTGAATTATCGCGCCGCATGATGGTCAGTGGTGGCAACATCACGGCGATCGTAGATCAACTTGAAAAAGAACAACTCGTACAACGCGTGGTTGTACCGAGGGACAGACGATCTTTTAAAGTTGTTCTAACCCCCTCTGGCCGCACCAGTTTTGTACAAATGGCTCAAGCACATGAACGCTGGGTGGTGGAGTTATTTAGCGGGATCACAGGAGAGCAGCAGGCTCAACTCTTCAGCCTATTAGGACATCTCAAAACTGGCATTCGTCAACACTATGTAACCTCTGTCTGTCTGGATCAATCATGAGCAAAAAATATCGTGCGGGAAGATCGCATCAATTACCACGACATCGCAAGTCGTTAGCAGAATACCAAGGCGAGCATATTCTTTTTCAATACTCAGCCAAAGTTGCCACGATTACACTAAACCGACCCGAGCGAAAAAATCCATTGTCTTTTGAGTCTTATGCTGAATTACGCGATTTATTTCGGGCGATGAATGACGTGGACGATGTACACGCCATTATTATTACCGGAGCCGGACAAAATTTTTGCTCAGGCGGCGACGTGCATGAAATTATCGGCCCACTGACCGAACTAGATACGCCGGGTCTACTTGCGTTTACCCGCATGACAGGCGAGGTCATTAAAGCCATGCGGGCATGCCCGCAGCCAATCATCGCAGCGATCGATGGTATTTGCGCGGGCGCGGGCGCTTTGCTGGCGCTTGGGGCAGATTTACGCTTTGGTACCGAGCGAAGTAAAACGTATTTTTTATTTAATAAAGTTGGCTTAGCCGGTTGCGACATGGGAGCCTGCGCTCTCTTGCCACGTGTGGTTGGTCAAGGCAGAGCCTCCGAACTGCTGTACACGGGGCGAGGCCTTCCCGGCGCAGAGGCAGAACGCTGGGGCTTTTATAACCAGCTTTGTTCGCCCGACGCCCTTCTGCCACATGTCCAAAAAATAGCTTCTGACATGGCTAACGGCCCGACCTTCGCCAACAGCATGACTAAAAAAATGTTGCAACAGGAATGGAATATGGGTGTGAATGAGGCGATCGAAGCAGAGGCTCAAGCACAAGCCATCTGCATGATGACCAACGACTTTCATCGTGCTTATCACGCTTTTATTGCTAAAAAAACACCTATTTTTGAAGGGGATTGACGGAGTCAATGACTGCACTCACGTCTAGCCCTTTGCGCAATAACCTAAGAGAGGTGTCGATGTCAAAGCTTGCGCTCGCCGTCTCATCACACGTTGATACGTTTACGCGTGATCATTTGCCCCCTGCAGACCAGTGGCCGATATTTCTCTTTGACCGCCCTGAGTTGCAATATCCGACTCAGTTAAACATCGTACAAGAATTAGTCGACACGCACGTTTCACAAGGCCATGGTGCGCGACCCGCGTTGTACGGCCGCGACGAGCACGGTGCTGTGACTTGGACGTATCACAAATTACAACAACAGATCGACGCCATCGCGCAGGCGCTTATCCAAGACCTCAAGCTAGTCGCGGGCAATCGCGTGCTTTTAAGAGGCGCGAATTCTCCGATGATGGCTGCTTGTTTGTTGGCGGGCATAAAAGCGGGTCTGGTCATGGTACCCACCATGCCAATGCTGCGAGCAAGCGAGCTCAGGCAAGTCATCGAAAAAGCCCATATTACGGCCGCTCTTTGCTCGCAGAACCTGTCAGAAGAGTTGAGTTTTTGCTTAGCACCGCAACACCCGCAAAACGCCTCGTCATTACAACTTGTCCTTTACTTCGACAATCATCGGCCTGACGGACTTGAAGCGTTAATGACAAAGTACCCCCGCCCATTTTGTGCGCATCCAACCAGTAAAGATGATGTGTGCTTGATTGCGTTTACTAGTGGCACAACAGGTCAGCCCAAAGGCACGATGCACTTTCATCGCGATATCTTGGCGATGTGTGATCTGTTTCCAAAGCATATTTTGGAAATGAATGCCTCTGACATCGTCTGCGGCACTCCGCCGCTTGCCTTTACCTTTGGCTTAGGTGGTTTACTGGCGTTTCCGCTGCGTTACGGCGCTTCAACAATTTTGCTTGAGAAACACACGCCCGAGACACTGTTGGACACCATGGCCTCTTATCGCGCCACTCAATGCTACACCGCACCAACCTTTTATCGTCAGATGGCGAGCTTAGCTCACGCGTTCGACTTAAGCTCTTTACGTCACCCTGTATCGGCTGGCGAAGCCCTGCCCGAGACAACTCGACAACGCTGGAAGGACAGCACCGGAACCGATCTCACCGATGGCATAGGCGGCACCGAATTAACCCATATCTATATCAGTAGTGCAGGCAAACATGCGAGGCCGGGCTGTATCGGCCGAGTCGTGCCGGGGTACATTGCTCAAATCGTCGATCAACAAATGCGACCCGTGCCAGCCGGAACGCCTGGGCGACTCGCTGTGCGGGGCCCGACTGGTTGTCGTTATCTCGAAGACTTGCGTCAAGCCGAATATGTTAGAGATGGCTGGAACTTGCCCGGCGACACCTTCGTGATGGATAAAGAAGGCTACTTTACTTATATCGCACGCAATGATGACATGATCGTTTCAGCGGGTTACAACGTCGCCGGGCCAGAGGTTGAGGGCGTTTTGTTACAGCACCCAGCGGTTGCAGAATGCGCTGTGATCGGACAACCCGATGCTGAGCGCGGACAAGTCATCACCGCCTTCGTTACACTCAATACTGGCTTCGAACCCAATGCAACACTTATCGAAACTTTACAAAATTTTGTCAAAAAAAATATTGCTCCGTTTAAATACCCTCGAAAAATTATTTTTTTAAAAAGCTTACCGCGTACTGCGACGGGTAAACTGCAACGCTTTCGCTTGCGAGAGATGACCATACCGAGTTAATAAAAAAGGCCTGACTATGTGGAAAGTTTTACAACCCGACGGTTGGATTGCCCCAAAAGGGTATAGCAACGGCATCGCAACACGCGGTCGTCACGTTTATTTGGCAGGTATGATCGGCTGGAACCATGAATCGAAATTCGACTCTGATGACTTCGTGCTGCAAAGCCAACAAGCTTTGAGAAATATTGTCGATACACTCGCTTGCGCTGAAGCGGGCCCCGAACATATCGTTCGTATGACTTGGTATGTCAAAGATAAGCAAGAATATTTGTTATGCGGTCGCGAGCTCGGCCAAGCCTATAAAAACATCATCGGACGACACTACCCCGTGATGACTCTTGTGCAAGTCGTCGACTTAGCCGAAGACCGTGCACGTGTGGAAATTGAAGTCACCGCCGTGATACCCGATTAATCGGCACGTTCTTTAACGCGATTCGAAGTAATCAAAATCTTCAGACCGTTTTTTAAGCCCAAGAGCCGTACCAAGCTTTTAATAAATACAATTGTTTTTCAGCATAATAATGTTGGCTTAAGGATAGGCAGTCACCGTCATTAAAATCTGCTGCCCCAGACCGAGCCAGCGCATCGCCCTGACTCGCTCGTTTGCACAGTGCCACTAAATGCAAAACCTCTTCAGGTAAAATATTGTTAATACTAGGTGGTCAATATTGAATCGGCGCCAACATACTAGCCACCTTCGGGTGGTTTTTTAATGCCCGTATCAAATGCCAGTAAGGTGGAACGGAAACTCAAGACAACTTTTTGCTGGAGTTTAAGCTGTAGGTTCCAGTTCACTTGCAGCCGCTCGGCGCTGCCCCGTTTTTACTTCTGTTGTTGCAGTTGCTTTTMCGTCTTTCACTATACTGCCAGAAACGTCTGAGGAGCGTAGCGGATCAGACGTTTCTGGCAGTGAATCACCATATTTTTCAAGGATCATCGCGCCGCCGCTGCTCGCGGTTTGATACACCGCGTCTGGCGTTTGGTTGGCAAGCGACTGGTGAGGCCGCTCTTCGTTGTAGAAAGCAAAGTACGCAGTCAACCCGATTACCAATTCACCCATCGTGGCGTAACCCTTGAGATAAATGTCTTCATATTTGACGCTGCGCCAGAGGGGTTCGACAAATATGTTGTCAAAGGCACGGCCTCGACCATCCATGCTGATGACAACGCCCGCGCGTTTGAGTACAGCCGTGTAGGCAAGACTCGTAAACTGAGAGCCCTGATCGCTGTTGAACATTTC
>NSIQ01000045.1 GCA_002737415.1 Alcaligenaceae bacterium
CAATCAATGATGGCCACCAGATAGGCAAACCCATGCGCTAGGCGGATGTACGTGATGTCTGTACTCCAGACTTGATTGGGCCTGACAACAGGTACGCCACGCAGCAGATAGGGATAAACCTTGCGCTCGGGGTGAGCGAGGCTCGTGTTCGGGCCAGGTGCCATGCCGCCCAAGCCCATCGCGCGCATGAGCTTCTGCACACCTCTGCGCTTGATGTCATGCCCGAGCCTGACCAAAAAGACCACCATCCTACGGCTGCCTTAGAACGGGTGCCGTGTGTACTCTTCGTCAATCAGAGCGCTCAGCATCAGGTCATTTAAATCGATCGGCATGGGCTTCAGATGAGCATAGACCGTGGCACGCGCGACCCCTGCCAAACTGCATTGATGAACTTGCGAGGGCTCATCATGCTCACCGAKCCAGGACTCTCGAATCATGGCAGGCTGATCCCTGACTTTTTTTAAGCCAATCGAGCTCTATTTTGAGTCTGCCAATCTCGCTATACAGTCGCTCGGGTTCGGTATGCTCAGCCACAGGTGCTGGGACCGGACCACGTTTGCCTTCAAACAAGGTTTTGCATTGCGTTTGGATTTCTTTGTTCCATTGGCTTACCCGCACGGGATGAACACCAAACTCTTGGCTAATCTCGTTGATTGTCTTGACCCCACGCACTGCCTCAAGACCAACCTTGGCTTTAAATTCAGCCGAATGCACCTTGCGTTTCTTTCGTTCGGTCATGTTTGCCTAGTCCCGTTGATGGAACATAGCTCAAACCAATCGCTAAAACTGTCTTAAAAAACTGATCCACTAATGGTCCAACATTTTTCTCAAATCAGGAAAGCGGCATAACCTGTTTAAAATTAACAAACATCCTTTCGTTCGAGCCTATTTACGAAAAGAACTGCTTAAATCCATATCGCTTTGCATTTATTGTCTGACTAAAAGCGCATCATCGATCACTTCAATCCAGTGACGCACCGCAATTTCAGTGCCGCTTTGTAAATGGCTGATACAGCCAATATTTGAGGACAGCATCACATCGGGCGTGCTGGCACTTAACTGCGACAGCTTGCGATCGCGCAACGAGGTCGAAATTTCTGGTTGCAAGACCGAATAGGCCCCCGCCGAGCCGCAGCAAAGATGGCTTTCTGTAAACGGCTGCAACGCCAAGCCAAGCTTGGCGAATAAAGTCTCGCTTAAGGGGCGCAGACCTTGCCAGTGCTGCAAGGTGCACGGCGGATGAAACACAGGACGCTTGGGCAAACGTTTGACATCAAGCTGCTGCACCAGACTTTGCGCGTGAGGCGCCACCACTTCGGCAATATCGCGCACCAGCGCCACAACTCGCTGAGCTTTGGCGACATAGACCGGATCATGTCGCAGATGATGGGCGTATTCAACCACCATCGCGCCGCACCCCGTTGCGTTCATGACAATCGCCTCGATTTTGCCTGCGTCAATCAAGGGCAGCCAGGCATCAATGTTTAAGCGAATCTGCGCTAACGCGGCTTCTTGAGCATCTAAATGAAAATTCAATGCGCCGCAGCAGCCTGCCCCCTGAACCACTTGCGTGCCGATGCCTAATCGGTCAAGTACGCGAATCGTGGCTGCATCAATGGTAGGCATCATGGCGGGCTGTACGCAACCGACGAGCAATAAAATCTGCCTCTGGTGCGCAGCGGTATCAGGACGAACACCTGAGTCTCGGGCTGGCATAATCTTCTTTTGGATACTAGCAGGCAGAAGACTTCGCAACGCCTGACCCATTTTATAAGCGGGCGCAAACAGGCTCGAATTTAAGCCTTTACGTAACAAGGCGCGCTGCAGACGCTGCAATCGGGGGCGAGGCACTTTTTCTTCAACAAGTTTGCGACCGATATCAATCAAATGACCGTATTCGACTCCAGACGGACAGGTGGTTTCGCAATTGCGGCAGGTCAGGCACCGATCAAGATGCATCTGAGTGGCTTGCGTGGGCTCTTGCCCTTCTAGAAGCTCTTTAATCAAATAGATGCGACCGCGCGGGCTGTCGAGTTCGTCGCCAAGCACTTGGTAGGTTGGGCAGGTTGCCTGACAAAAGCCACAATGCACGCAGCGACGCAAAATATCATCGGCCTCTTGGCCAAGTTCAGAAACGCGCGCCCAATCGGCAAGATTTGTTTGCATCGTTATCTCGTCAGAGTCCGTGTACTAAGCGGCCAGGGTTAAACAACCCCAGCGGATCAAATTCTTGTTTGAGTCGTTTGACCACAGCTAACACGCCATCAGCCAAAGGATGAAATACGCCTTGGTCGGGCATGGCTTGATCACCCGAGAGCCGAAACAAGGTGGCATGCCCTGCGGCTTGCTCGGCAACGCGCCTCACTGCAGTCGCTTGAAGGTCTGCTGCCACCCAGCGTTGACCGCCGCCCCATTCTATTAACGTCGGACCTAAATTCAGCGCGGGTGTCCCTGGCGCAACTGCTAAGCGCCATAACGCGGGCGCCTCGAAAAATGCAAGTTTCTGTTCGCGCAACGCAGCCCAATATTCAACGGCTTGTGCCTCAGGTAAGACTTGCCCACCCATTTTTTGTCGCGCTGTTTTAAGTGCGGCACCGGCACCGGCCAAGCGAACGCTCAGGCGACCTACGCTGCCCTGCGTGGCTTGCCAGGCGGTGGCAGCAATCGGTAAAGGCTGCGCGCGCCAACTGTGACACAGGGCTAACGCGCTGACTTCGTCAAGAGCAAACTCAAGCGTACAAACGTCTTGGGGCATGGGTGCGACCTTCACTGAAACCTGAGTCAGTGCGCCAAACATACCCATGGACCCGACCAACAAACGCGACACGTCATAGCCGGCAACGTTTTTCATGACCTCGCCACCAAACTTTAAAACTTCGCCACTTGCTGTTAACAAGTGCGTGCCCAGCACATAATCTTTGACGGGGCCACGGGTATAGCGACCGGGACCAGCAAGACCGGCGGCAACGCACCCACCTAGCGTGGCCTGTGCGCCGAACGCTGGGGGATCAAACGCTAAGCTTTGCGATGAGGCTGCAAGCGCGTCAATCACCTCTTGCAATGGCGTGCCGGCCCAGGCTGTCACAACCAGCTCTGTCGGTTGATAGTTAATGATGCCGCGCAGAGCACTCAGCTTGAGTACCGCACAAGAGCTCGTAGTGTGTGGCGCACGATTGCCGTAGAAGTCTTTGGTGCGCCCACCTTCGATCCTGATAGTGTGCTTTTGCTTCGCTGCGTCTAGCACTTGCTCGCGTAACTGAGCGATGACGTGATCCATTATTGCCTAAAAACGTGGAAGCTCAGGAAACGCGAGTGCGCCGCCGTGCACGTGCATTTTGCCGTACTCGGCACAACGCCTGAGTGTCGGGATGACTTTCTCGGGGTTCAACAACCCAGCCGGATCAAAAGCACGTTTGACTGCAGTAAAAGCGTCAAGCTCTTCGCGCGAAAACTGAACACACATCTGATTGATTTTTTCCATGCCTACGCCGTGCTCGCCAGTGATCGTGCCACCCACTTCGACACATAACTCAAGAATGGCAGCGCCAAAGTCTTCGGCGCGGCGAACTTCGTCTGGAAAATTTGAGTCAAACAAAATCAAAGGGTGCAAATTGCCATCACCGGCGTGAAAGACGTTGGCGCAACGCATATTAAATTGCTTTTCCATGTCTTTAATCGCGTTTAAGACGCGGCCAAGATGGCGACGTGGAATGGTGCCATCCATGCAGTAATAGTCGGGCGAGACACGGCCCGCAGCCGGAAACGCGTTTTTACGACCAGCCCAAAAGCTCAAGCGCTCTGCCTCTGTTTGTGACACTTGCAATCGCGTGGCGCCGGCTTTTTCAAACACTTGCTGCATCCGGATGATTTCGTCAGCGACTTCATCAACCGTACCATCTGACTCGCATAACAAGATTGCCTCAGCCTCAGTGTCGTAGCCTGCTTTGACAAAGGGCTCGACCATCTGGGTGGCTTGCTTATCCATCATCTCAAGGCCAGCCGGGATAATACCGGCCGCGATGATTTGCGCCACAGCCTGACTGGCTTTTTCAACATCATCGAAACTCGCCATGATGACAGTCGCAAGCGCAGGCTTGGGTGTTAAGCGCAGGGTCACTTCAGTAACCACGCCCAGCATACCCTCAGAGCCTACAAACACCGACAGCAACTCAGGCCCTGCGCTGTCGGGCGCCAACGAGCCGAGCTCGATAATTTCGCCGCTCATGCTGACCATGCGAACTTTCAGTACGTTGTGAACAGTGAGGCCGTACTTTAAGCAATGCACGCCGCCCGAGTTTTCAGCGACGTTGCCGCCAATCGAACAGGCGATTTGACTTGATGGGTCAGGCGCGTAATACAAGCCGAAGGAGCTCACGGCCTCAGATACGGCCAGATTGCGCACACCGGGTTCAACCACTGCGATGGCCGCCTGGTGATCAATCTGTTTGATTCGGTTGAGTTTTGCCAGGCCAAGCAATACGCCCTGAGCGTGTGGCATCGCGCCACCCGACAAACCCGTACCAGCACCGCGTGCGACAACGGGCACATTTAAGCGGTGACAGGTTTTAAGAACGGCCTGAACCTGAGCCTCGGTTTCGGGCAACACAACGGCCATCGGAACCGAGCGATATAACGACAAGCCGTCACACTCGTACGGACGTGTCTCTTCGGCGCGACTGAGCACGCAGTGAGCAGGCAACACCTGCAAGAGTGCCTGCACGACAACCGCGGCCTTTGGCCCCGCAACGGCCAAGATGGCTTGCTCCGCAACCGCGTTCATCTTTTTCTCCGCAAGGGCTCGCCTCTCAGGGCAAGAAGGAAATCAACATTAAACATTTTTGGTATTAAACATCCAGACAACAGGCGCTTCGAGCTTAACCCTACAGTGRCTCTCGGGGTTCGATGATTTTGCCTGGGTTCAGTATATTGTGCGGGTCAAACGCCGTCTTTAATGCCCGCATCAAATCTAGGGCATCTTCGCCGTGCTCGTGGGCCATAAACTGCATCTTGTGCAACCCAATGCCATGCTCGCCGGTGCAAGTGCCGTCCGCCTCAATGGCATGGGTGACCAGTGCGTGGTTGATTCGTTCGGATTCAGCCCATTCGGCCTGGTTGTCGGGGTCAAGCAACATCAGCACATGAAAGTTACCATCGCCCACGTGACCCACGATTGTGCTCGGAAAGCTTACTTTGGCTAACTCTTGGGTGGCCAGCTCAATGCTTTCAGCCAACCGCGATAAGGGCACGCAAACGTCAGTGGTGTTTGATTTGCAGCCCGGGCGCAACTGCATGCCAGCAAAATAGGCGTTGTGCCGTGCGGTCCAAAGCCGATTGCGATCCTCGGGGCGTTCGGCCCACTCAAAATCCATCCCGCCGCACTCTTTGGCCAGCTCTTGTACCGTTTGCGCTTGTTCTTTGACGCTGGCCTCCGTACCATGAAATTCAAACAACAGTAAAGGTGTTTCGCGCAGGGTCAGCTTGCTGTAGCGGTTACCCGCAATCACCGCAGCGGCGTCCATCAACTCAACGCGCGCAACCGGCACACCCAGCTGAATCGTTTGGATCACGCACTGCACGGCTTCGTGAACAGTCGAAAAATTACAAACCGCTGCAGAGACCGCTTCGGGTTGCGGGTACAACTTAACGGTGACTTCGGTGATCACGCCAAGCGTACCTTCGCTACCCACGAAGATACGGGTGAGATCGTAGCCCGCTGAAGACTTGCGCGCGCGGCGTGCGGTACGGATCACTTTGCCCTCGGCGGTGACAACAGTCAGAGACACGACATTTTCGCGCATGGTGCCATAGCGCACGGCGTTGGTGCCCGAGGCGCGCGTTGCAGACATACCGCCAAGCGAAGCATCAGCACCCGGATCAATCGGAAAAAACAACCCGGTATCGCGGATTTGTTCGTTGAGTTGCTTACGTGTCAAACCCGCTTGCACGGTCACGGTTTGATCTTCGGTGTTTAACGACACGATTTTATTCATGGCGTTCAGATCAAGGCTTATACCACCTTGAATCGCCAAAATATGGCCCTCAAGCGAAGAGCCGGCACCATAGGGAATCAAGGGGATGTGGTACTGACTACAAAGCTTAACGACCGCCACCACTTCATCGGTGCTTTGCGCAAACACGACACCATCAGGCAGCATAGACGGAAACGGCGACTCGTCTTTGCCGTGATGATCGCGCACCGCGTTCGCCATCGAAAAGCGCTCGGCAAACTGCTCTTGAAGCGCCGCGATCATCTCGGGCGGCAGCGGGCGTTTAAAAGTTTGTGCCGTATGTAAAACATTCATGCTTATTGTCCTGTCATCAGCACGGTACGGCGACGGCCGCGCACGGATTCGGCCAGACGTTCAAGCACACCAACTGAACTTTGCCAGTCGATGCAGCCATCGGTTACGCTTTGACCATAGACTAGTGTTTGACCCTCAACAATATCTTGACGGCCCGCCACCAGATTGCTTTCAACCATCAAGCCAAAAATCCGCGCATCGCCTTGAGCGATTTGCACGGCGACTTCATCACAGACCCCGGGCTGATTTTCTGGTTTTTTATGACTGTTGGCATGACTGGCATCCACCATAATGCGTTGTGCAAGACCAGCCTTTGCCATCTCAGCACACGCCGCCTGCACGCTGACTGTATCATAATTAGGTGCCTTACCACCACGCAAAATTACGTGGCAATCTTCGTTACCAGAGGTTGACACAATCGCTGAGTGACCACCTTTAGTGACCGATAAAAAGTGATGCGGTGCCGAAGCAGATTTCATGGCATCCACGGCAATCTTGACGTTGCCGTCGGTACCGTTTTTAAAACCAACCGGGCACGATAGGCCCGAGGCTAACTCGCGATGCACCTGACTTTCAGTGGTGCGCGCGCCAATCGCACCCCAAGACACTAGGTCAGCGATGTACTGTGGGGTAATCATGTCAAGAAACTCGCAACCCGCGGGCAAGCCCAGCTGATTGATTTCAAGCAGCAAGCCACGCGCGGTTTTTAAACCCTTGTTGATATTAAAACTGCCATCCATGTCGGGGTCATTGATCAGACCTTTCCAGCCCACCGTGGTACGGGGTTTTTCAAAATAGACGCGCATCACAACTTCGAGCTCGCCTTGAAAGCGCAGGCGCTCGACCTTTAGCCGTTTGGCATATTCTACGGCGGCCGCAGTATCGTGAATCGAACACGGGCCAATAACCACCACTAAGCGATCATCCATACCGTGCAAAATTCGGTGAATCGCCTGGCGCGATTCGTAAACGACCAAAGACACTTCAGGCGTGCACGGGTGCTCTCTCATGGTGTGCGAAGGTGGCGCAAGTTCTTTCATTTCGCGAATGCGCAAATCGTCGGTATTGTGTGACAAAAGATACTCCTGGTACAAAAAATAATAAAGATTGTTACGCCGTTCCGCCGACAGTCAGCCCTTCCATCTTGATCGTTGGCATTCCTACCCCGACCGGCACACTTTGGCCTTCTTTGCCGCAGGTGCCCACGCCGCTATCAAGCTTCATGTTGTTACCAATCAAGCTGACGCGGTTCATAGCTTCGGGACCGCTGCCAATCAGGGTCGCGCCTTTGACGGGATAAGTGATGCGACCGTTTTCAATCATGTAGGCTTCAGACGTTGAGAAGACAAACTTGCCGCTTGTGATGTCGACTTGCCCACCGCCAAAGTTTGCGGCGTAAATCCCTTTTTTAACCGACGCAATGATTTCTTCGGGTGRCGTTTTGCCCGAGAGCATAAAAGTGTTGGTCATGCGAGGCATGGGAAGATGTGCGAACGACTCGCGCCTTCCGTTGCCGGTCGCCGCGGTTTTCATTAACCGCGAATTGAGGGTGTCTTGCATGTATCCGCGCAAAATACCATCTTCAATCAGGACATTGCGTTGCGTGGGGTTGCCCTCGTCGTCGACATTGAGCGAACCACGTCGGCCTTCGAGCGTGCCGTCATCAACCACCGTCACGCCTTTTGAGGCGACGCGCTGACCAATGCGGTCGGTAAAAACACTCGAGCCCTTGCGATTAAAGTCGCCTTCGAGACCGTGCCCAACGGCCTCGTGCAACAAAATCCCGGGCCAGCCCGCAGCGAGCACGACCGTCATTTCTCCGGCGGGAGCAGCCTGCGCATCAAGATTAATCAGCGCCTCGTGCACCGCTTGCTCAACGTATTGCGTCAGGATTTCGTCAGAGAAATACCCTAAGCCTGTACGGCCACCGCCACCGGCTTGGCCGGTTTCGCGTCGCCCTTTACGTTCAACGACAACGGTCAACGACAAACGGACTAACGGACGCACATCCGCAGCCAGGCGGCCATCGCTGCCCGCCACCATCACGACGTCGTACTCCATGCCTAAGCTGGCCATTACTTGTGCCACATGAGGGTCGCGCGCACGTGCCATTTTTTCAATGCGCTCGAGCAAGCCAACTTTTTCGGGGGCAGTCATTGTGGTTAACGGATCAACCGAGGTATACAAACTTTGACCATGCCGTGGATCATCGCCGCTACGCACTTTTGTTTTGCCAGCACCCTGGCGCGCGATGCTGCGTACGGCGCGCGCCGATGACAAGAGCGCGTCAGGCGACAAGGTGTCGGAGTAAGCAAACGCAGTTTTTTCGCCGGCGACAGCCCGTACGCCCACGCCTTGCGAAATCGAGAAGCTACCGGTCTTTACGATGCCTTCTTCGAGACTCCAGCCTTCGCTGCGGGTGTATTGAAAATACAAATCGGCGTAATCGACTTTATGGGTAAAGATCTCGCCCAGTGCGCGCGCCATGTCGTTTTCAGACAAGCCCCAGGGGTCGAGCAACAAACTTTTTGCGGTGGCAAGCGAAACAATAGCGGGGTCGGTCAGTTTCATGGATTAACTTGTAAAGAGTTTGCGGTGTGCGAGTGCGGGCAACGACTGCCGCACTTCAGATAAACGCGCAGGGTCTATCGTACCGCTTACTACTCCCTCATGCTCGGGTAAAACCGATAAAACCTCACCCCAGGGGTCGATCAGGATTGAGTGTCCCCAAGTACGGCGGCCATTCTCGTGCGTACCGCCCTGCGCGGGTGCCAACACATAGCACTGGTTTTCAATGGCTCGGGCGCGCAAGAGGAGCTCCCAGTGCGCACGACCCGTTGTGTAAGTAAACGCCGAAGGCACCAAAATCAGATCCACCTCACCTAGCGCACGGTATAACTCAGGAAAACGCAAGTCGTAGCAAATCGATAACCCTAAATTAATCACCGGGGTATCTGCACGGCAAATAATGTCGCCCGCCAAAATACCGCGTGATTCGTCATAACTTTCGGTGCCACGCGTAAATCCAAACAAATGGATTTTGTCATAACGGGCGATTTGCTTACCGTTGGGATCAAAAATCAATTGGGTATTTAAAACACGAGCAGGATCTGAGGATATCAAGGGCATGCTGCCGCACGACAACCAGATACCCTCGCTGCGGGCGATATCTGACAAAAACGTTTGAATCGGACCCGCGCCCGGTTGCTCGGCAATATCAAGTTTGTCGGTCTCTTTACGTCCAAATAAACAAAAATATTCAGGCAAACCGACAAGTTGCGCACCCTCTTGTGCCGCCTGCGCGATTAATCTCGCCGCTGAGTCAAGATTTTGATTTAACGAGGCGGCTGACACCATTTGGACTGCAGCGACTTTTAAGGGATCTTTCATATTGTTTCCGGTATGTCGAAGGGCTGACTGTCAATAAAAAGCGTTTATGCGTATTATCCACAATTAAAAAAATTGAAATATGCTTTATAATATTTCGATTAAGATAATATAAAAGATGTTGCCAAAATAATATCTTTTATGATAAATTTGAATAATCTAAAAATAATCCACGCAAGGTGACCAATCCATGGCTAGTCAAAACTATACGGCCCAACAGGCTCAAATTAATAAAAAAATTGAAAAATTGCAAAAACAGGCTCTGCTTTTAGCGAGCAAAACTCGCAAACCCATCCTCAACGGCCTTGTGCGCACCATGAAAGAATATGGTATTTTGCCCGCAGAACTCGCCGAGGCCTTTGGCAAGAGCAAAGTAAGCGCTAAAGCCGGCCGTCCGGCAAAAACCACCAGAATAGGCCTCGTGAAAAAACCTGTAGCGCCAAAATACCGACATGCCGGCAGCGGCGCCACCTGGACAGGCCGCGGCAAAGCTCCTTTATGGGTCGTTGAAGCCGAAAAAAATGGTCAGTCGCGACAACAGTTTTTGATTTAAATCCAAACTAATCGATCTTGGCGCCAGAGTCGCGCACTGCTTGACCCCACTGCTCAATATCTTTGTCCACAATCTTTTGAAAATCGCTCAGGGCCGTCACCATCACTGACGCACCCTTTGACGCAAACTGAGCCACCACGGGTTGTTCAGCCAACACCTGGTTCATCTCGGCATGGATCTGCTGTCGCAGCGCTGCAGGTGTTGCAGTGGGCACAAAGAAGGCAAACCAGGTATCCAGACCCAAAGTTGGATAGCCCGCCTCGCCAAAAGTCGGTAAAGCCGGCAAGGCCTCAGAGCGTTTAGTCGCGGCTGCCGCTAAGGCTTTGACCATGCCGCTCTTTATTTGCGCCATCACAGACGGCGCACTTGCAAACGTGCCCTGCACTTGCCCTCCCATCACGTCAGTCAGGGCCGGCGCAATCCCTTTGTAGGGCACATGAGTGGTTTGAATACCGGCCGCCGAATCCAACATCGTGTCAAGCAAATGGGCGACTGAACCGTTGCCCGACGAGGCGATATTGATTTTGCCAGGATTCGCTTTTGCATACGCCACATATTCAGCAATATTATTAAACGGCAGACTCGGCGTGACGACTAAAACAAAAGGCAGCGTCGCAAGTGAACCCAGTGGCACTAAATCTTTGACCATATCAAAGGGCATATTTTTGTATAACGCCGGATTAATCGCATGCGTGCCCGAATAACTCATTAACCAGGTGGCACCGTCAGGCGCAGATTTAGCCACCATGTCACTACCGATATTGCCGCCAGCGCCAGGGCGATTTTCGACAACCAGAGGAACCGACCAGCGCTTTGAGAGCTCTTGCGCCATAATCCGTGCAATCGCATCAGACGCTCCACCCGTGGTTTGCGGCACAATGATTTTAATTTGCTTGCCGACCAAAGCCGGGGGCACTTGCGCCTGAGCCATTCCAGTCAAACACCACGCAAGCAAAAGCGCACAGGCTATTTTTAAATATTTTTGAATACTAAACATAATAGATGTTTGCACAATGGACTTCCGAAAAATGATTGAATAAATTTTTTTACGAGCGTTTGACGAGCGAATAAGAAATAATATTAAACAGGCTTATCGCCTTTTAACGTAATGCGGTGCAACAGCCGCTTATGGCCGTGATAATCATTAATTGGATTATGCAAGACGCAACGATTATCCCAAAGCGCAATGGAACCTGGGCGCCAAACAAAGCGACAGGTATATTCGTGCTTAACCTGCTGTTCAAATAAATAGTTTAAAAGGGCCGCGCTTTCTTGTTCAGTCCAGCCAACAAACCGCGTGGTGTGCCCAGGATTCACATAAAGCGCCTCGCGACCAGTTTCTGGATGCGTACGGACAACGGGATGCTCAGAATTCAACTCCGAGCGGCCTTTATCCGTTGCTGAATCAGCCACCCGATCTTCACGTGAGTGCGTCACCGCGGCCTTAGAGGAAGAGTTGATTCCGGTCAGTGTGCGCAAGGTACTTTGTAGCGCTGGCGAAAGTCCTTCAAACGCAGCGTAATTGCTTGCAAAAAGCGTGTCGCCGCCTACGGGCGGTAGTTCGCGGGCAATCAGCATGGTCGCCATGGGTGGTTCTTGCAAATAAGTCGTATCTGTATGCCAGACGCCGCCAAAATTATGCGTTTCGTGTGGCAACTTTAAGACCGGCACGATCAACGGAAAATCGGGCAAGCCTTTAACAAAGGGATATTCAATAATCTCGCCAAAGCGTTGTGCAAACGCTTGAAACGCCGAAGGCTCAAGTGGCTGTTCGCGAAAAAACACCACGCTGTGCTGTAACCAGATCTTACGGATTTCGGMAATTTGCGCACTACTAACAGGTTCAAGCAAATTAATGCCCAGAATCTCTGCTCCTACTGCCTTGGATAAGGGGCGTACCTCAAGTTGTGTCATAGCCGAGTCTCACGATGATATTTTTGGGTTAGCTAATCGATTAGCTGCTTATCATAGGGCAGATTAATGTTTTTTTCTAAGCAGCTACTCTAAAATAGCGATTTAACCCCTAAACCACCACGCACGCTTAGGCCTGCGTCAGACAGATTTGGAATCCAGTTGATGCGCACAGACACCGGTTCAACCGTTCGCCGGCAAGATTACCTGCCCTTTCCGTTTTCGATTCCGAAAGTTTCTCTTGAGTTCGATCTTCGGGCAGAAGTCACCTCTGTCAGGGCCGAACTGACCGTGGCACGCCGGCCTGACGTCCCGTTTACGGCTGACCTGGTGCTAGACGGCCAGGCGCTGACGCTCGTCAGTTTGCATCTAAACGGCACCTTGCTCAATCGCACGCAATACACGCTCACTGACGAGACGCTCACCATACACGGCATGCCAGCTTTGGCCACGCTACTCATCTCTTGCACTTGCTCGCCCGCCACCAACACCAGTATGGCTGGGCTGTATGTCTCAGGCAAAAGTTTATTCACCCAGTGCGAGGCTCAGGGGTTCAGAAAGATATGCTGGTTTGCTGACCGCCCTGATGTCATGTCAACCTACGAGGTGACGTTGCGAGCCAAGCAAGAGGATTACCCACTTTTGCTTTCAAATGGCAACCTGATCTCTACAAAAAAACTTGAGGAAGGCCATCACGAGGCCAAGTGGCAAGATCCGTTCGCCAAGCCGAGTTATTTGTTTGCCCTCGTTGCCGGAGACTTCGACTGCCGCGAGCAACGCACGCATACAGCGAGTGGCCGCGAGGTGCTACTTCAAGTGTATAGCGACCCCGGCACCGAAGCGCAAACAGGCTGGGCGCTCGAATCGCTTGAGCGCTCACTCCGCTGGGACGAAGTGCGCTTTGGGCTAGAGCTTGACTTGGATCGCTTCATGATCGTCGCGGCACGCGACTTTAATATGGGTGCGATGGAAAACAAAGGCTTAAACGTCTTTAATGCAGCCTACGTACTTGCCGACCCCAACACGGCCACCGATGCGAACTACCAGGCGATTGAGGCGGTCATTGGCCATGAGTATTTTCATAATTGGACGGGTAACCGCGTGACCTGCCGGGACTGGTTTCAGTTAAGCCTCAAAGAAGGGCTCACTGTTTTTCGCGATCAAGAATTTACAGCTGACATGATGGCACACGGGTTGGATGCCACCGCCACAGCGAGCGCGCGTGCGATTAAGCGTATTGATGATGTTGTARGACTGCGCGGTGCGCAATTTTCTGAAGACAGTGGCCCGATGGCTCACCCGATTCGGCCTGAAAGCTATCAAGAAATCGGTAACTTTTATACGGCAACCGTCTATGAAAAAGGCGCAGAAGTTGTTCGCATGATGCACACCTTGCTAGGCGAACAGGCGTTTCGCGCGGGCATGGATGAATACTTTCGGCGTCACGATGGCCAAGCCGTCACCTGCGATGATTTTGTTGACGCGATGCAATGGGCGTACGCGGGCAACCTCGATATCTTCAGGCGCTGGTATCAGCAGGCGGGCACGCCCAAGGTTCAGGTCGTACTAGATTACAACCAAGTGCTGCAACAGTGCACACTAACCCTTTCGCAAACGTGTGCGCCAGTTGGGGTCGAAAAGCAAACTGGTCTCGAAAAGCTACCGTTTCACATCCCCGTCAAAATCGGCTTGCTTAATCAGCAAGGCGAGCCATTAGCGTTTACGTTGCAGGGTCAAACCACGCAACAAGCCTTGCTTGAGTTAACGCAAGCCAGCCAGACTTGGGTGCTTCACGATGTGACCTCGTTGCCTGTGCCCTCTTTGCTGCGTGATTTCTCGGCGCCGGTGATCATTGACTACACCTATCAAGACCAAGACTTAGCCTTGCTAAGCGCCCACGACACGAACGCCTTTGTACGCTGGGAAGCCGGCCAAGAACTGGCCTCGCGTCAAATTTTGAAAATGGCGCAACACTGGCGACAGACGGGCACGACCGGCACGGTGGATGCGATCGTGTTGAGCGCCTGGGCCGCCACCTTAGCCGATCCGGCGCTTGACTCGGGCTTTCGGGCACGTGCCTTGAGTCTGCCCGCCGAAAAAACTCTGACCGAACGCCTGACGCCGATGGATCCGCTTGCAGTTTCTGTTGCGCGACGCACTTTGCGCACGGTTCTAGGGTTCTCTTGCCGCAGTACCTTGCAAGCCATTTATGAGGCCCAGACTACCCCCGGTGACTATTCGCCTGCACCCTTGCCTGCCGGACGGCGAGCCTTAAAGAATTTGGCGTTGTCGTGCTTGGTCGCGGGTGCAGGAGCCCAAGGCTCGAAGCATCAATCACACACGAACGCGCAGGCGCTACAGCAGTTTGACCAAGCAACGAACATGACAGATCGTATGGCAGCGTTCGCAACAATCGTGCACGAGGCGCCGGGCGAYGAGGCCCTTGAAGTCATCAATCGTTTTTATGACGCCTGGCAGCACGACGCCTTGGTCGTTGATAAGTGGTTTAGCGTGCAAGCGGCCTCACCCAAGGCGAGCGTTGCCACGGTTCGAGCGTTAATGGCACACCCTGCCTTCACTGTGCGCAACCCAAACCGGGCGCGTTCGGTGATCTTTATGTTTTGTCTGGTTAACGCAAGTGGCCTGCACGCAGAAGACGGCAGTGGCTATCGCTTTTGGGCCGAGCAGGTTTTAGCGCTCGACGCAATCAACCCCGAAATCGCTGCCCGTCTGGCACGCGCCTTTGATCACTGGGCACGTTTTATCCCCAGCGTACAAGCACAGATGCGCGTCCAATTGCAGYGCGTGGCCTCACACAAAGGCTTATCGCGTAATACACTGGAGATTGTGTCGAAGGCGCTGGCGTTATGATCGACGTTGCGTTGTCTCTGCCCGACTACCGTTAACCCTGACTTGATACCGTTGATTAAAAAGCACATGAAACGTAAAACACTTACTCAATATCTTGTTGAACAGCAACGCTCAAGCCAGGCGCTCAGTGCAGAAGTGCGGTTGTTGATTGAAATCGTATCGCGTGCCTGTAAAACGATTAGCCACGCCGTGAGCAAAGGCGCTTTGGGTGGCGTATTAGGCAGCCTTGAAAGCGAAAACGTACAGGGCGAGGTACAAAAAAAGTTAGACGTCATATCTAACGAGGTCTTGCTAGAAGCCAATGAGTGGGGTGGCCACTTAGCTGCGATGGCCTCTGAAGAAATGGAAACCATCCATCTGATCCCTAATCGCTATCCCAAGGGTGAGTTTTTATTACTCTTTGATCCACTCGATGGCTCGTCAAACATTGATGTCAACGTTTCAATCGGTACAATTTTTTCAGTGTTGCGCGCGCCGGCCTCGGCGTCTGGTCGCGAAGTCACCGAGCAAGATTTCTTGCAGCCTGGCARTACTCAAGTCGTGGCGGGCTACGCAGTCTATGGGCCGCAAACCATGTTGGTCTTAACCATCGGTCAGGGCGTAGTCGGCTTCACACTGGATCGCGAAATGGGTTCGTGGATCATGACCAGTGAAAATATGCAGATCCCAGAAGACACCAAAGAGTTTTCAATCAACATGTCGAATATGCGTCACTGGGCTGCGCCCGTGCGCAAATACATCGACGAACTGCTGGCCGGCAAAACTGGCACGCGCGACAAAGACTTTAATATGCGCTGGATTGCCTCAATGGTGGCAGATGTRCATCGCTTGCTGACACGCGGCGGTATCTTTATGTACCCCTGGGATTCACGCGAGCCTAACAAGCCAGGCAAGCTGCGCCTAATGTATGAGGCCAATCCGATGAGTATGTTGGTTGAGCAGGCCGGTGGCGCTGCCACCAATGGCGAGCAACGYATTTTAGATATACAACCAACGGCTTTACATCAACGCGTGAGCGTGGTGCTTGGCTCAAAAAATGAAGTCGMGCGTGTGACGCGCTATCACCACGAAGCCAAAGCGTAAACGGCTTGCGTCGCGACTTCTTTTAAAAAAAACCCTCTGGCATCGCTGCAAGAGGGCTTTTCACTTTCTAGATCAAAGACTGCGCGAAACCCTCGCGCGCCTCGCTTTACTCAAGCGTAAAGATGGTGGCGCCCGTCGTTTTGCGAGCGGCCAACGCAGCTTGTGCCTCAGCAGCTTGCTCAAGCGGATAACGCTGGTCGATACGCATCTTGATTTTCTTTTTCAAGACCAAGCCAAACAGTTCGTCGGCTGCAGCTTGCATTTTTTCGGGGGTACCGACATGTGCAGCTAAAGACGGACGCGTGACGAACAATGAGCCTTTTGCGGCCAAGATGCCAAGATTGACACCATCCACCGCGCCAGAGGCGTTGCCATAGCTGACCATCAAACCACGCGGCTGCAAGCAGTCAAGTGAAGTGGCCCAGGTGTCTTTACCCACGCCGTCATACACCACCGGCACTTTTTTGCCTTTGGTGAGTTCAAGCACGCGCTCGGCGACGTTTTCTTTTGAATAGTCAATCACAGCCCAAGCACCGTGGGCCTTAGCCAACGCTGCTTTTTCTGGATTCGAAACCGTACCAATCAACTTCACGCCCAAAGCTTTAGCCCACTGGCATGCAATCAGGCCAACGCCACCGGCAGCGGCATGAAACAAGATGGTTTCTTTACCCTGTAAACGATAGGTTTGGCGAAACAGATATTGCACCGTGAGGCCTTTGAGCATCATGGCAGCGGCCTCTTCGTAGCTGATGCCTTTAGGCAGATGCACGACTTGCGCGGCCGGTACGTTGCGGGCTTGTGCATAGGCACCGATTGGACTTTGGCCGTAGGCGACACGATCGCCCTTTTTAAAACGCTTAGCCGCTTTTTTACCAACGGCGATCACCTCGCCTGCACCCTCAAAGCCCAAGCCACTTGGCATGACGCTTTTATACAGCCCGGTACGAAAATAAATATCAATAAAATTCAAACCTGCAGCGTGCTGACGGATGGTGATCTCGTTTTCACCCGGCGCAGGGACTTCGATTTGGACCAGTTTTAAAACTTCGGGGCCACCGTTCTCTTCGATTTGAATGGCTTTAACTAGAGTGCTCATGGGGTGCTCCTGAAAATGAGACTAAATGTATAAAAATCGCGTTTGAGGCTAAAACACATGCTTGAACCCCGACGCCAAGAGTTTATCCCGCCGCCAAGGTAAAATGGAATCCTATCGTAACCAATTTTCAGGAAACCATGGCCGGACATAGTAAATGGGCCAATATCCAGCACCGAAAAGGTCGCCAGGATGCCAAACGCGGAAAACTCTGGACCAAAATCATCCGCGAAATCACCGTGGCCGCACGCGCCGGCGGCGCCGACCCGGATGCCAATCCGCGACTGCGGATGGTTTGGGACAAAGCCAATGCTGCCAACATGCCCAAAGACAACGTTCAGCGGGCGATCGCCAAGGGCTTAGGCGGGGCCGATGGTTCAAGCTATGACGAAATTCGCTATGAGGGCTACGGCATCGGCGGCGTGGCGGTCGTGGTCGACTGCATGACCGATAACCGTACCCGTACCGTCGCCGACGTTCGCCACGCTTTTGCCAAACACGGTGGCAACATGGGTCAAGAAGGCTCAGTCGCTTTTATGTTTACGCACTGCGGTCAGTTTGTGTTTGCGCCGGGCACCTCTGAAGACGTTGTGATTGAAGCCGCCCTTGAGGCAGGTGCCGATGATGTCTTAACGGACGACGAAGGCGTCATTGAGGTGCTTTGCCCACCCTCAAGCTTTGCTGCTGTTCGCACCGCCYTTGAAAAAGCCGGCCTCACTGCAGAAATGGCTGAYATCGTCATGAAGCCAAATACTGAAACTGAGTTAGCAGGCGACGACGCGATCAAAATGCAAAAGCTCTTAGATGCGCTCGAAAGCTTGGATGACGTGCAAGAGGTTTATACCAACGCCTCGATGGATGAACAGGACTGACCAGATGAAACTGTTAGTCATTGGCTCTGGTGGCCGCGAACACGCTCTGGCCTGGAAACTCTTGCAGTCACCGCGTGTATCGCACGTGTTTGTCGCAGCAGGTAATGGTGGCACAGCGACCATGGCGCGCAGCACAAACGTCGTGCTCAGCGACCCTGCTGCCTTGGCTGATTTTGTTAAAAAAGAAGGCATCGCGTTAACGGTTGTCGGTCCTGAAGCGCCGCTGGCGCTGGGTGTAGTCGACACGTTTCGTGCACAAGGCCTGAAAATATTTGGGCCCACGCAAGCTGCGGCGCAACTCGAAAGCTCAAAAGATTTTGCCAAGGCGTTTATGATTCGCCATCGGATACCCACCGCGGCCTATCAAACCTTTACTGACCCCGTGGCAGCCCACGCCTACATTGAGGCGCAAGGTGCTCCGATTGTGATTAAGGCCGATGGTCTGGCCGCCGGCAAAGGGGTTGTGGTTGCCCTAACCGCCGGCGAAGCGCACGACGCCGTCGATGCCATGCTCGGCGATGGTTCGCTGGGTGCAGCGGGGGCGCGGGTGGTGATTGAAGAGTGCCTGCTTGGAGAAGAGGCGAGCTTCATTATTTTGTGCGATGGCAAAAATATTTTGCCACTGGCCACCAGCCAAGATCACAAGCGTTTGCAAGATGCCGATCAAGGTCCGAACACTGGCGGTATGGGTGCGTACTCGCCCGCGCCTGTGGTTAGTGAGGCCATTCATGCTCGCGTCATGCGCGAGGTCATCACCCCAACGATTGAGGGGATGAAGGCTGATGGCATCCCTTTTACCGGCTTCCTGTATGCGGGCTTGATGATTGGCGAGGGCGACGATGTCACACGCCCGATCAAAGTCCTTGAGTTCAATTGCCGTTTAGGCGATCCTGAAACTCAACCGATCTTGATGCGCATACGCAGTGACTTGCTTGAAGTCTTTGAACACGGCGTTGCTGGCACACTCAATCAAGCCACAATCGACTGGGATCCTCGCACAGCGCTTGGTGTGGTGATGGCAAGCGCAAATTATCCGTCAACCCCACGCTTGGGCGATGCGATCAGCGGCATCCCTGCTGCACAGCCTGACTGCGTGGTGTTTCATGCAGGCACCGCGCTTGAGAACGGTGAGTTAAAAACCTCGGGGGGCCGCGTGCTGTGCATTACTGCCCTGGCCGACAATGTACGAGCCACGCAACGACGTGCCTACGACGTGGTCCAATCCATCAACTTTAACGGCGCTCAATATCGAACCGATATTGGCTGGCGCGCGCTAGAAAAAAATTAACAGTGTCTGAACTTMAACCCTCAGGGTCTTCTGACCGCTCTATGCCTGTTGCAACAAGCGCAACGCCTGCTGCTGTCGCGGTCGTGTCTGAGAGCAACATCGCTGCCGTACGCGCCTATCTGTTAGGGTTGCAAGCAAACATCGTCAGTGAGCTTGAACGCATAGGCGGCGAACCGTTTTTAACAGATGAGTGGACGCGCGCCGAAGGCGGTGGCGGCCTGTCGCGTTTAATTGAAGGTGCGCAACTCTTCGAGCGCGCAGGTGTGTTGTTCAGTCACGTTCAAGGTCAAACCTTACCGCCCTCTGCCACCGCACATCGTCCCGAAGTGGCGGGCCGCCCCTGGGAGGCAATGGGTGTATCAATGGTGCTGCACCCACGCAACCCTTATATTCCCACCACACATTTAAACGTTCGCATGTTTGTTGCAAAAGCGCCCGCAGGTTCTGGCCAGGCCGATGTCTTTTGGTTTGGCGGTGGCATGGACCTCACACCTTATTATGTTTTTGAAGACGACGCACGACATTTTCATCGCGTCAATCAGGCMGCTCTTACCCCACACGACCCTAGCGCCTATCCGCGCTACAAAAAATGGTGCGACGAATACTTTTTTCTTAAACACCGTAACGAAACACGTGGGGTGGGTGGAATCTTTTTTGACGATTTAAGTGAACCGGGCTTTGAACAAGCCTTCGCCCTGATGCGTTCGGTGGGCGATGCCTTTATTCCTGCTTACCTACCAATGGTCGAAAAACGACGTTCTCAGCCTTTTGGCCAGCGTGAACGCGACTTTCAAGCCTACAGGCGTGGACGTTATGTAGAATTCAATCTAGTATTTGACCGCGGTACGCTTTTTGGATTGCAGTCTGGGGGGAGAGCAGAATCAATATTATTATCAATGCCCCCCATGGCCGCTTGGCGTTATAACTGGCAAGCACAGGCTGACTCACCCGAGGCAGCACTTTCACAATATCTCATCCCAAGAGACTGGGTCTAATGCGCATTGGTTTACTCGGCGGCAGTTTTGATCCCGTGCACAGCGCACACTTAGTGCTGGCAAAGGCCGCGCTTGCTGTGTTGAGTCTTGATCAGGTTCAATTGATACCTGCGGGTCAGCCTTGGCAACGCTCGCCGCTAGGTGCCTCACCCACGCATCGCCTGGCAATGCTCAAGCTTGCCGTAGGTCAAACCGCTGGCTTGCACGTGAATCCCATTGAAATTAACCGAACTGGCCCCACCTATACACTAGAGACACTTGAATTGCTGCCTCAAGGCCCTGAGTATTTTTGGATCTTAGGTGCTGATCAGCTTGAAAATTTTTGCACTTGGCGTGACTGGTCAAAGATTGCAGCCGAGGTGCACTTAGTGGTCGCGCAGCGCCCGGGGTCGACTTTAGAGGCACCTGCTGCTTTGGCAACTTGGCTGACGCAACACCAACAAGCACTGGTGCATCTGCCTTTTGATCCACTCGATGTCTCTGCCAACGAAATCCGTCAACGGATTGCTCGAGGCGACTCAACCTGCGACCTCATTCCTGAGGCCGTCGGCCAGTACATCACCGAGCACAGCCTATATCGGCAGCACTCAGCCTGACAGGAAATAATAAAACAATGGATATTCAAAAACTGCAACGCGCAGTTGTCGATGCACTTGAAGATGTCAAAGCACAAGATATCAAAGTCTTTAATACCGAACACCTGACCAGTATGTTTGATCGAGTTGTCATCGCCTCTGCAACGTCAAATCGCCAAACGCGCGCGTTGGCCAACAGCGTGGCGGATAAATCGCGAAGCATCGGTGTACCCGTGATTGCCACCGAAGGCGAAGATACCGGCGAATGGGTGCTGGTCGACATTGGCGATATCGTGATCCATATTATGCAGCCCGCCATTCGCACGTATTACAACCTAGAGGAGGTCTGGGGCAGTAAGCCCGTGCGCCTAAAACTGTCGCCCGAGTCGACACGTCCGGCGGTAGCGTCAAGTGAGACAGCCTTCGACCCAATGGGCACACGCGATGAACCCGAGGGCCGCCGAGGCGCTAGTCGTTCATCACGGCCTGCTCGTTCGAACCGATAAGGCGCTGTTTGCCTGGGCGGCGGACTGCGTTTCCTTCTCAGACAAACGACTCTCACCTGCCTCAGCCATGAAAGTCAGAATCAGCGCTGCGTATGTCAAGGTGCCAGCCCAATGAAAATAACGATCATCGCGGTCGGAGCCAAGATGCCCAGTTGGGTAGACACTGCCTGGGATGACTACGCGAAAAGGTTACCTGCTGACTGGTCGCTGCAACTGAAAGAAATCAAGCCAGAACCAAGAACAAGCGGCAAAACTGCTTCACAATTAATGGCTGCTGAAGCCAAAAGAATACAAAGTGCGATCCCCGAGCAGGCGGTACGTATTGCCTTAGACGAGCACGGCAAAGACCTTTCGACCGAAAAATTTGCGCAAGTGCTGCAAACCTGGCAAGACAACAGCCAGCCCCTTGCGCTCTTGATTGGCGGGCCTGATGGTCTGGATCCAGCACTCAAAACTACATGCTCAGGATTAATTAGACTGTCATCTCTGACCATGCCACACCCCTTAGTGCGCGTGGTTCTTATCGAACAACTTTACAGAGCTTGGTCGATCTTGACGAACCACCCTTATCACCGAATCTAAGCAACGGCTCCGCCTGATGCCAGCCTCAAACTTACCGCTGTTATATCTCGCTTCAGAAAGTCCGCGGCGCCATGAGCTATTGCTACAAATTGGCGTCCCTCACACTGTATTACGCCTGCCAGTTGTTATCGGCGAAGACGAACCCCGGCAGCCCAACGAGACACCCCTCACCTATGTTCAGCGTACTGCTCTAGACAAAACACAACGCGCTAAGCAATGGCTTGCGAACAACGTCTCAGACAGCCAGACCGACCTCCCTATTCTCACGGCTGATACCACTGTCGTCCTTGGCGATATGATCTTTGGTAAACCGGTTGATGCCCAGCACGCYGCTCTTATCTTAGGCCAGCTTTCTGGTCAAACCCACACGGTGTATACAGCTATCGTACTCGCCCACCAAACAGGTCTGCATACCCGCTTATCTACGTCACGCGTTAGCTTCAAGCCGTTATCAGAAAAAGAGATCCTGCRGTACATCGATACGGGTGATTGTTTCGGCAAGGCCGGTGCTTATGGGATTCAAGGTTTTGCCGCTCGCTTCATCCGAGAGCTGCAAGGCAGTTACTCTGGGGTGATGGGGCTACCGTTGTTTGAGACTGCCGAACTGCTCAGGGCTGCAAAAATTCTCTTTTGAATCTGTTGCTCTTTTGAATCCAAAGCGCGCAAAGACAAACCCCCAAGTGCTTTTGGCACTTGGGGGTTTGGGGTGTAAGAGCTTGACAATGTCCTACTTTCACAGACGTACGTCCACTATCATCGGCGCTAAGGTGTT
>NSIQ01000046.1 GCA_002737415.1 Alcaligenaceae bacterium
CGACTGGCTCTTGCCGTGGGCCGCTGAGGTTCCAGAACGCGCCCTTGTCAAACCGTAACCTGTGCAGACTCTTCATGTTAAAAATAATTAATTTTTTGCTTTGCCTCAATGTTCGATGGCTGCCCGCCACGCGATGGCTGATTGCCGCTGCGCTTTGTACCACGCATACTTTGGCCTTTGGCCTTGACGCGCTAAAGACTGCGCGGCTGCCGCAGACGCTTGAGCGAACTGCGATCTTGCACAGCACGCAGTGGCAAGGCCTTGAGCTTGACTTTGAGCGCGTGTTTAGTCAAACCTCTCTTGAGATGATTCTTGAACAGCTAGCAGCCGTTCTGCCGCCCCAAACACCCGTTTGGTTTGAGCACGGTGTCGCCCAAGCCAGTTGGACCACGTTTAAAAACGCTTCCGCTCAGGACGCCGTCACTGGCGACTCTGCCTCGACTGCGCCTGCCTCCAACCCTCTGGCAGGCAACGTTTCTCACGCGCTCTATCTTTGGGCAAACGAAAGTGGGCAAACCGAAGGTTTGTTTTCAAGTCTTAGCTTTGGCGGCGCGACTGCCCTGGTTGCAACCGAAACGCGTGGTGAGCCTCGGCCCGACTCAGGTCAGCGCAAGTCAGGGGTGCCGGCAACAAGTTCGGCGTGGTTACCTCCCGGATCGGTGCAACTGTTTGGTCTGCACGATCGCTCTGCAGGTGGTTTAGCGTCGTTGCAAGCCTTTAGCGTTCCGGCTGGTCGGACAGAGTTGTTGCATCAGCTTACGGCGTACGCCAGCCAACACGGCTGGCGAGGGCAAGGAGAAGAGTTGATTTTTTTAAGAGGCTCTAAACGTCTGCAGTTTGAAATTGATGCCAGTCTGGGTCAAACGAACGCCGTGATTTATGAAACCGAACAGGACGCGCTTTGAAACTGAATATAGCTCGACGCAATGTGGTGTTAATCGTGATCTCTGTCGGACTGGGCTGCGTGTCGGCCTGGGCGATCGAGAGGCATCTGTCAGAAAAGTCAAACGAACTAGAGTCGCGCAGCCGAACGGACAAGGTGGTTCGTGTCGTTGCAGCGCGAGACCTGCCTCGCGGCACCCTGATTAATCTAGAGGATTTAGCGAAGAACGAGTTTCCGTCGAGTTGGGTGGGGTCAGACTCCATCGAATTGAGTGAGGCGCATCTCGCGCAGGGCAAGCATTTAAGTGTCGACTTAAAAGCGGGTCAATTATTGATGCAAATTCATTTGGCCGAGCGTGCACAGCCTGCGCTAGCCAGCCGCTTAAGTCCCGACAAACGAGCGGTCACGATTGCGGTTGATTTATTAAGCTCAATGTCGGGGCTGCTGCAGCCAGGTGATCGTGTCGATTTATTTGTCTCTTTTGAATATAAAGGACAACGCACAACCGCCACCTTATTGCAAAGTGTCGAGGTCTTAGCAACAGGCCAGCAAACGCGTTCAAGCAGCGACACTGCGGCAAGTGCTGAGCCCCAATTCTCGACCGTCACGCTGGCGGTCTCGCATGCCGACGCGACAAAGCTGGTGGCTGCGAGACAAGGCGGCACGATCACTGCAGTGTTGAGTCACGAAACCGCTGAGCCGCTTCAAGCCAATCGCTCGGTCTCGGCAGATCATTTGCCAGGTCTGTTGGGCTTGGGGATCGAAAAGGGGCCAGCGCCTGTCGAGGTGATCTACGGCGATCGGCTGGCATCAGAGTTATCGCCAGCGGGGGTGTCAGACTGGGCGCAATGGGTCGGTGACAAAGGGCTTTTAGCACCGAGGGGTGACCAATGACAAGCACCCGCGATATGCCGGCGTCGCGGCCTCTTCGCGCGCGAAGATGGCTATTTGCCTTGAGCCTCTCGCTTTGTAGTGCAGCGCTTTGGGCGAGTGAACCGCAGCGCCTAGATCTTGAAATGGGTGCCTCTAGCGTTCTCAAACTTAGAGGGGTCACCAGAATTGCTGTGGGGAACAGCCAAATTGTTCAGGCAACGGCGGTAAACCCACGCGAGGTATTGATTTTTGGAAAAGCGCGCGGGGCCACCACAGTTGATATCTGGGTCTCTGACCACAAGCGCGCGTCTTATCGTGTGTTTGTGGCACCCGAGGGCCTAGGCAGAGTGCAAGAAGAGATCACGCGGTTGCTAAAAAATATTCCGCAAGCCCGCAGCAGAATCGCGGGCGACAAACTCGTCATCGAAGGCGAGGATCTGACCGATGCAGACCAAGCGCGTATTGCAAATTTAGCCAAGCGCTATCCAGAGATTGTTGATTTCACGAGCCAGTTGGGTTGGGACAAAATGATTTTATTAGACGTGCAAGTGCTTGAGTTGCCCAGCTCGCGTATGCAAGAGTTAGGTATTCGCTGGGATCCTTCGTCGCAAGGAGGCTTGAATGCAGGTCTGGCTTGGGAGGGCGGGTCGACCTCAGTGGCTCAGCGTCCAGGCGAAGCGGGGTTGGCAGTCCCCTTTCCGTTATCTCAGGCGGCAGGATACTTGGGCTTAAACACCTTGTTGTCGGCACGCTTGGCGGCGCTGTCAAAAGCAGGTGAGGCCGTGGTCTTGGCGCAACCGCAGCTGTTAGCGCGTAGCGGCTCAACCGCCAGTTTTTTAGCCGGCGGTGAAGTGCCCTATGCCTCGGTGGATAAAGACGGTAAATCGACCACGACCTTCAAGAAATACGGTGTCTCTTTAAATATCACCCCGCATGCCGATCGCAACGCGGGGATTCGGTCTCGTATCGAGATCGAAGTCAGTTCAGTCGACACGTCCATCACTGTCCCAGGTGGGCCCGCCTTGAAAATCCGCAAAGCCTCGACCGAGTTCAACGTACGGTCAGGGCAAACCTTGGTGCTTGGCGGCTTTATCTCACGCGAACGATCGCGTGACCGCGATGGCTTGCCCGGGGGTGTTGATATTCCGGTTCTTGGAGGGCTGTTTGGTGTCAAGCGCGAGCAAGAACGACACACCGAACTTGCGATTTTTGTCACCCCTGTGATTGTCGATCCGCAACATCCGGCGATGGCTGCCCGCGTGGCGAACGGGCAGGGGTTACTGCAAACCTCGTTTCCCGACGCGCCAAAGCTCAATACGCCCATCGCGACTGAGCAACAGACGCAGCAATGGGAGCAACAGCCCCAAGCAGGCGCTGTGCAGCCGAACCTCGGGTCGCAGTGGGAAGACGCGAGCGCGGCCACTGAAGCCCGCTAGGTTCGACTGTCAATCAATAATTTGTCACTTGTCAGAGAAAGGATTTCACTTGATTGAATTAGATCTATTTTTTGAAGATGGAACGCGCCGACGCGGTAAGTTCGAAGTTCCGGTGGTAATGGGTCGCGCGTCTGATTGCGGGATTCAGGTCTCACACTGGCGCATCGCTCGACAACACTTGCGCATCTCGCGCGCAGAAGATGGCTTTCATGTTGATGATTTAGGCTCGATCCTTGGTACCCGCATTAACGGGAACCGTATCACTCGGTATGGCCCTCTTAAAAAAGCGGATGAAATTATTGTCGGGCCGTGCCTGCTTCGTCTCGCGGCACCTCTCGTGCAAAAGGCTGCGTCGGTGGTTGTGTGCAACGAAGGCATGCCCACCGAACTCAATCGTTTGCGACAGCAGAGCGAACAGTACTCGAGCTTAAACGACACTCCAAACAAAAGTCAAAACCAAAGACAATATGAACAGTACGCTCAGGTTCAAACCCTGCGCAATACGCAAGACGACATCCCACGCGACACCCGCGGTGACATCCACAGTGAGACAGTGCAGAAAGACTTGCGTCAAGAGTTGCGTGCGGGGCTCATTCGGGCGTTCGATTTAAGGCGTAACGATGTCGCAACACTTTCTGAAAGCGCGTTAAAGGGGCAGGCGCAGGCATGCGTCTCTGAGCTTCTTGAAAAAAGCCACGCAATGCTTAGCCAGTCTGAGCGACAACGGGTGCTTAAACTCGTCGTCGACGAGGCGATTGGCTTGGGTGTGCTTGAAGAGCTTCTTGAGGACGGTACCGTGACCGAAGTCATGGTGAATCGGTTTGACGAGATTTATGTTGAGATCAACGGCATGTTAAGTAAACACTCGTTACAGTTTAGCGATGAGCAAGCGGTGCGCAGCGTGATCGAACGCATTGTGTACCCTCTGGGCCGCAGAATTGACGAGGCCTCGCCGATGGTGGACGCGCGCCTAGCCGACGGTTCGCGACTTAACGCAGTTTTGCCTCCGATCTCTGTCAGAGGCGCAAGCCTGACGATCCGAAAATTTCCTAAAAAGCGTTTGCAAATGCAAGATCTTGTCGCACAGCAAACCTTGCCAGCTGCGCTGGCTGATTTTTTACGGTTATGCGTTGAGCGGCGCTTAAATATTCTAGTTTCTGGCGGAACGGGCTCGGGCAAAACGACTTTGCTTAATATTTTGGCTGGCTTTGTTGACCCTCTGCAAAGAATCGTCACAATTGAAGATTCGGCAGAGTTGTCGATACAGCACCCGCACGTTGTCACGCTTGAAGCACGCACGGCAAACTCTGAAGGACAGGGTGCCGTAACCATTCGCGACTTGGTGAAAAATGCTTTAAGAATGCGCCCTGATCGTATCGTGGTCGGAGAGGTCAGAAGCGTCGAGGCGCTTGATATGTTGGCTGCGATGAACACCGGCCACGATGGCTCGCTCACAACTTTACATGCCAACAGCCCGCGTGACGCGTTGTCGCGTCTTGAAACTATGGTCTTGAGCGCGAACGTCGCGCTGTCTTTGCAAGCTATCCGAGAGCAAATCGGTTCAGCGCTTCAAATGGTGGTACAGCAAACAAGATTGGCAAATGGCCGTCGAGTCATCACGGGTCTAGCTGAGATCTCTGGAGTTGAATCTGGTGTCGTCCAAATGCAGCAACTGGTGCGCTTTGATGCCAAGAGTCAAAGCTTGGTTGGCATCGGATTAAGGCCCGCTTTTTTTGAAAAATTAGAACGGCCACCCGAACGCTCAATGACGAACTGGTTTTTGCGGGCATGATCGTTTTAGGACTGTCGTGCGCCTGCCTTGCGGTTGCTTTAGCTGCCTGGATCAGTCAAAGGCTTTTTTATGAAGCCGCGCAACGCTATCAGAGTAGCTTTACCGAGCAGGCGCGTACAGAACTCTCTGATCTCTTTGTTTTTGTTGACCTGACTCACTTGTGGCCTGCGCTGGTGTGCGGCGCGATCGGCGTCACGCTATTTTGTTGGCTGTTGACGCAAAGCGTCGTTTTTGCCTTGTCGCTTGGCGCCCTCAGTGTTTTCTTGCCACGTGTTGCGCTGACGAGTGCGTTACGGCGTCGACAAAAACGTTTTGATCTGCAGCTGCCCGAGTTGCTGTTAGCACTGTCGGGGTCGTTGCGTGCTGGCGCGAGCTTAACATTCGCGCTTAAAAGTATTGTGCAAGATGCAGCGACTCCGCTGTCTCAAGAGTTTGGTCTGGTCTTGCGAGAGCAGCGAATGGGTTTGAGCTTTGCGCAAACTCTCGAAAATCTGTACGAGCGAATGCCGTCTGAAAGTGTCGAACTGGTCACGACGATGCTCATTGTCGGTATGCACTCGGGCGGCTCGCTTGCCGAATTACTTGAACGACTGTGCAGCAATTTGTGCGCGCGACAACATCTGGAAGGAAAAATCGAAGTCATGACCTCGCAAGGAAAAATGCAGGCTTGGATTATGGGTGCGCTCCCGCTTGTGTTGCTATTGGTCTTAAGCCAGATCGATCCCGTTTCGATTCACTTGCTGTTTACGACCACGCAAGGGCAGGGGGTGCTGTTGACGGTATGCGTGCTTGAAACACTTGGTGTTTTTTGTCTGCGTCGTATTTTAGCCATCCATGTCTAAGCCATTGGTGGTGCTTGCATCGGTAGCAGGGGCTTGTGCAATCGCGGTTGCACTTTATCTCTTTGTTCGCTTGGTCGTCGAACACTTTGAGCAGTCACGACGCGAGGGTGTGTCGCCAAGTTTGAAGTCTTGGTTGTCAAGCGATCTGCTGCAGCCCGTTCTTGCCCGCCTAGGGCGCGTATTACACCCGTTGATCACCTGGAATCAGCGGCGCATTTTGTCGGGATTGCTTGTGCGAGCGGGTGTGCAGCACTTAGACTATGCGCAAGTCTTTGTGTTGCAGGCTTTGCTCTTGGTACTTGCCCTGTGCGCCTTTTGCTTGCATGTTACGCTTGGGTTAGCCGAAGATCTTTTCACGCGGTTTGAGCTGAGTGTCTGGGGAGTTGGCGGCTTGTGTGCCTCGGCTGTGTGCTGGTGGTTACCCATTTTTTGGCTCAAGCGCCTGTATCGCCAACGCTTGGCTTCAATCGAACGCTCGTTACCTTTTTTCTTGGATATGGTCGGCTTAGGTCTAGATGCCGGGCAAAATCTTCAGGCCGCAATGCAGATGGCGAGCGAGCGTTTACGACCCGGTGCGTTAAAAACTGAATGGCAGCATACGTTGACAGATATTCGCTCGGGACTTGCGCGGGCGCAGGCCCTCAGGCAATTAAGCGCGCGCATTGAGCTGACGGCCTTACGCCAGCTCTTAGCCGCGTTGATTCAAGGCGAGGCGTTAGGTCTGGGCATGGCGCACATCATTGGCGTGTATGGGGCGCAACAACGCGCGCAACGCCTGATGGCAGCAGAAAAACGGGCGCTTCAGGCGCCGGTCAAAATGCTTTTTCCACTAGCGTTGTTTATTTTTCCGTGTACGTTCCTGATCTTAGGATTTCCGGTAGTGGTGCAGCTCTTTGGCCTGCACGCATGATCGAGCATAATTGCAATGCGCTTGAACTGACGTTGGCGCATGGGTGGCTCGCCAGAGCCGTTGGTTGGCTGACTAAGCGCGAAATCCAGCCCTGCGAAGCCTTATGGTTAAAACCTTGCGCGGCGATTCACACCTTTGGCATGCGGTTCGCTTTGGGTGTATTTTTTTTGGATACACAAGACCGCGTGATAAAAATTGTGCCCCGGCTTAAGCCCTTTAGCTTTGCCCTTTGTTTTCGTGCGACCTCGGTCATTGAAATTGCGGCCTTTCACCCACAAGACACGGCTGTCATGGTGCGGCGTCTTGAGCAGGCACTTGTTCGTCTGCAGACGCCAGAAACACAGAGGCGTAGCTTGGATAAAAACTACAATACAAGGCGGCGCCGCCAATAATGTTGATGGGGACTTGGAGGGTGGCTGCGATCGAGCTCGATAACCCGGCCCAAACAAGCACGCTCATGGCGCTGTCGATCGCGACAAAGACGCCTAGCCAACTGGCACCGTAGATTGAAAATACCCACTTGTTGCGCCAGCACGCAACACCACTAAAAAATAAGGCTTGCAGTAAGCCGATCTTGTGCCAGGCCACAAGCGCGGGTGCATACCAAAATAAAGCAGCCATCAACATATAAAAAATGGCAAAGATGATCATCGGCGTGCGCACCGCTTCAAGCAAGGGCATCAGGTTGTTTGAGCCTGTGAGTGCCTTGAGCGCTTCGGTGACCTCGGCGGCAAAGGGCATAAAGGCTAAAAGTCCCAACAGCAGGCAAGTGACTAAATACAATGCCCCCATCCCGAGTAGTTTTTTAAAAACGGTGGGCGGTTTGAGCGGCTCAAGCCAATGGCTGAGCAGAATTTTATGCCCCTGCGCGGCATGCCGACCCGCTGACAGTGTGACGACGGTTACTGCGGGCATCAGAATGACGAAGACGATCGGGCCGATGGGAGGCGTGATGCTTGCGATCATTAATAAAAGGCTAATGAACATTGCCCAAGAGAAAAACGCCAGGGGTTGCGTGCGAAATAGCGCCCAGCCCTCACAGACCCACCGCCAACCACTTAACGCATTGAGGGCAACAGCTTGCATCAATCTTCCTTTGGTAAATCGGGGATTAGACCGACGGTTCGTTGCTGAAGTACACGTTCAAAGTGGCTAGGGTCGTGAGGCTTAAGTGTTTGTGCCGCACGGGGGAGGTAAAAGTCATACAGACGTGAGATCCAGAAGCGCAAGGCGGCGGCTCGCAGCAACGTCGGCCATAACAGTCGCTCAGCGGCGGTAAAGGGACGAATACTTGTGTAGGCGGCTAACCAAGCCTGAACGTGTGCGGGCTTAAAACTGCCGGTATCTAAGTGGATACACCAGTCGTTGACACTCACTGCCACATCAAACAGCCAGGTGTCGCAACCGGCGAAATAAAAGTCGATGAACCCACCCATTTTAGGTTGCTGGTGGGTGCCTGCAAAAAGCACATTGTCTCTGAACAAATCGCAGTGCGAAGGGCCAAAGGGCAGGGTTTTGTATGGTTCTGTCAGAGCAACCGCACGTTGTTCGTCTAAGCTCTGGGTAAGGAGCGCGGCCAGGCTTGAGGGTAGGTAGGGTAAAACCACCGGCGCGGTTTGCTCCCACCAAGCAAGGCCTCGCAGATTGGGTTGGGTCATGGCAAAGTTTTTTGTGGCAAGGTGCGTGCGGGCCAAGGTTTGCCCGGCCAGCGCACAGTGCTCGACCGTCGGTGCGGGCTCGTAGGCCCCCGCCAGTCGGCTAACAATCGCTGTGGGTTTGTGAGCCAACGTTGAAAGGCGCGAGCCGTCTAAACGAGTTTGTGGGTGGGGCACAGGCACGTCGCGTTGCGCGAGGTGGTGCATCAATTCGATATAAAAGGGGAGTTGTGCGGCAGTCAAGACTTCAAAAATCGTTAAAACATATTCGCCGCGTGTCGTCGTCAGAAAAAAATTGCTGTTTTCGATACCGGTCGCGATGCCTCGCAACGCGACAAAGTCCCCTAAGTCATAGCTTTGAAGCAGCGCGCGCACGCGATCGTCACTGACAGAGGTAAAAACGGCCATAAAACATCACAAAAAGTTAAGTGGATACCAGACACGTGCCGCAGCAAGACCGAAAATACTAACCGCTATGCGAAGTTTAACAAGAAGTGTGAAAACACTCTTTAACGCCCCGCGTTGCGTGCTCAAGCGGCGGCAGGCGTAAAATTCGCGCTTTCTGGCAAAAAATGTTGCTGTTTGCCTTTCGAACGATATGTTGAGTGAACTTAAGCCCCCGCCGTCCACACAGTTAAGCGGACAACCCGGCCCTTCTGAAGACTGGCGGCTTTGTGTCGCCCCCATGATCGACGTCACTGACCGTCATTGCCGTTATTTTCATCGCTTACTGGCTCCTAAAGCGCGTTTGTACACCGAGATGATTACCACCGGCGCCTTGCTGCATGGTGATGCGTCCAGGCACCTTGATTTTCATAAAGACGAGAGTCCGGTGGCACTGCAACTCGGGGGTAGTGAGCCCGAGGCGCTAGTGCGTTCGGCAAAACTTGGCGAGCAGTGGGGCTACAACGAAATTAATTTAAATTGTGGCTGCCCGTCTGAACGTGTGCAAAAGGGCGCGTTTGGGGCTTGCTTGATGGCCGAGCCAGGCTTGGTCGCTGACTGTCTTAAGGCGATGCAAGATGCGGTAAGTCTACCCGTCACGGTCAAGCATCGCTTGGGGTTAGACAAAAACGAATCTTACGATTTTGTGCGTGACTTTGTCGGCGCAAGCTATGACGTTGGTTGCCGTGTTTTTATTGTGCATGCGCGTAACGCCGTGCTCAAAGGTTTGTCGCCAAAAGATAATCGCGAGGTGCCGCCCTTAAGATACGAACAGGCCGCTCGGTTGAAAAAAGATTTTCCGCAAGCCACCATCGTGCTCAATGGCGGTCTCACCACGCTTGCGGATTGTGAGGAAGCGATGCACGAGTTCGACGGCGTAATGCTGGGACGTTCTCCCTGGCATGACCCCTCGGTGTTGTCGCGCCTGTCGCAGGCTTGGTGGCCGCAGCTTGGATTAAAAGATGAGGCTGCGGTGATTGACGCGCTAGTTGCGTATGCTGAGCGTGAACTGGCCGTCAAGACGCCACTGCGCATCGTGGTTCGCCCGCTGCTTGGTTTGTTTAATGGTCGCTCAAACTCGCGTGTGTGGCGGCGCATGTTGTCAGACTCAGTGCTATTAAGACAAGACGATCCAGAACTCATCAGGCTCGCCTGGCAGCAGGTAGGCGGTCTGGCGATCCGTGGCGCGCGCGGCTCTGAGCTTAACGTTTAGTCGCGCGAGGCCAAGGCGTGGCGCGAGGCCTAGGCGCTGTTGCCAGGCGTTGCGCTGTCGGGCCAGTCGCGTATGTAGGCCTTGAGCAGTGAGTTTTCAAATTTTTGCGCGGCGGCAAGCGCTTGCGCCATGTCATAAAAAGAGATAACGCCCAAGAGCATCTCGCCTTCTATGACCGGTACATAGCGCGAGTGATGCGCAAGCATGAGCCGCTGAACTTCGTGGGCGAGGGTGTCGGGGCTCACGCTGACTGGCTCTTGCTCCATGATCGTACCGATTGAGACGTTGCCGATCGCTCCGCTCTGCGTATTCAAGTGGCGGATGATTTCACGAAACGTCAGCATACCCACAAGTTTTCCGCGCTGCATAATTACGAGCGACCCGATGTCATGGGCGCTCATGGTTTCAATGGCTTGAGTCACCAAGGTTTCGGGCGTGGCGGTAAAAAGGGTGTTTCCTTTGACGTTTAGAACTTCACTGACTTTTAGCATGAGTGTCCCTCGCGTTGCTGCTCTCTGATTTGGATTGTAGTGGGTGGGTCAGAGCGGCGTCATGGTGTTGCAAAACTTCGGCCAGCGTGGGGTCGGCGCGAGCGGTCATCAGGTCGCTCAGTGCCTGCGCTAAAAATGGTTGTTCTTTGAGTTTAATCGAGCTGCGGTCAAGCGTTGTTTTGTCAACCAGGTTGCCGAACTTTGTTTGTTCGGGATCACAGGTCAACAGCCAGCGCTCTTGCGTGGCGCCGGGGGCAACCATCACCAGACCTAGCGCGCTTAAGGTCGCGAGTTGTCGCTCAAGAAGATTGAGTGGGCTGTTTAACACCCTCACCAACTCAGTGGTGCTGCAGCCTGGGGGTAAGCCGCCTCGCGCCTGGCTAAGCGTCTTTAAGAGCGTCAGGGCGTCGATGAGGGCAGCGCCAGGCAAGAGCGTCGACTCAAGGCGATCCATGCGCACAAGCGGCAGGTTCGCGGCGACTAAGGCACCGACTAAGATGCCCAGCCAGCAAAGATAAATCCAGAGCAAAAATACCGGCAGCGCAGCGAAAGCGCCATAGATCATGGTGTAGGTCGAAAATTGCGAGACATACAAACCAAAACCAATTTTCATGATTTCGAGAATCACTGCCGAGACGAGCCCCCCGAGCAGTGCATCCATTCGCTTGACTCTGGTGTTGGGCACCACAATGAACAACGCGGCTAGGGCCAGTCCGCTCAGCACGACAGGCAGGAGCTTGAACGCGAGTTCTAACAAAAGCGGCATGCCTGCAAGCAAACCAAGCGACTCTTTCGCCAAAAAGGTGGTGGCATAAAGGCTTGCTCCGGCAAGCACGGGCCCTAACGAGATCACTGCCCAATACACCAGCAAGCGGTGGGCTAGCCGGCGTTGTCGATCGACCTTCCAAATGGTGTTGAGTGCGGCCTCAACTGACATCATCAAGAGGACGACTGTCAATACCAGAAACGCTCCGCCAATAGCCGTCAAGCTTGAGGCTTTGGATGCGAACTCATTGAGATACGTCATAATATTTTCTGAGACCGCAAGGGGCATCAGGTTGTTGCTTAAAAACGCTTGTAGGGCGTCGCTAAATTCCTTAAAAAGTGGAAACGCCGTGAACAGTGACAGCGCAACCGCTAACAAGGGCACAATTGACAGAACGGTGCTAAAGGTTAAGCTCGCGGCCATTTGCAGCGTGTTGGCGGCCACCACTCTTTGACTGGCAAAGCGAAGAAGCTGGCGCAAACCCCGGGCATTGGTTGACATGAGGGTGACGATTTGTTGTTTTGTGGCAGCCGACACACACGACGGCTCTCTGCGGGTGATAATAGCAGCGTCTCCCCTCAAAGGGCTCTTGTCGGCCGTGCTGGCCGTCTGAACGTCACGCAGCGCAAACGATGTCAATTCAGGTAGATCCACCCCCCTCTGTCGCCCGCTTAAATGTTGCATTGCAACGCGCTGCCTCGCTGAGTCTGTTAGCGTTGTTTGCACTTTGCTTGCTGTGGGAAACCTGGCTGGCGCCTCTCAGGCCCGGTGGAACCTTGCTATTTTTGAAGGCGCTTCCCTTGGCGTTTGCGATTCGCGGGGTAGTGCAAGGTAGTCTTTACACTATTCAATGGGCCTCGATGTTAGTGCTGTTGTATTTGATGGAAGGCGTCGTTCGGGTGGTGTCTGATCCGCCCGGGCCTTCAATCGCGCTGGCCTGGATCGAGATCGTCTTGGCCACCATTTTCTTTTTCTGCTCGGTTTTTTATGTGCGACCTGCAAAACAAATCGTAAAAGCGGCACAGAAGGCCGAGAAGTTAAAAGAGAAAGAAAGCAACCGAAATTCGTAAACTGTAGATAACCATGACGTCGAACTCTTGTTTTGAAGCACTTCCTAAGCCAAACTCTTTTGCACAACTGCCGCCAGAGTTTTATACGCGGCTGCCGACCACGCCTCTGAACCAGCCGCGCTTGCTGCACGCCAGCGCCGAAGTGGCGGCGTTACTGGGGTTGCCGCTCGAGGCGCTTAGCACGCCAGAGTTTTTGGCAGTGGTCAGCGGCTCTGAGCCTCTTCCGGGCGGAGCCACGCTAGCGGCGGTCTACAGCGGACACCAGTTCGGTGTTTGGGCTGGACAGCTTGGCGATGGTCGTGCACATTTGCTAGGCGAGATACAAGGGCCAGAAGGGAGTGTTGAACTGCAACTCAAGGGGGCAGGCATGACGCCTTATTCCCGCATGGGCGATGGGCGCGCCGTGGTGCGCTCGTCAGTGCGTGAGTATTTGGCCAGCCATGCAATGCAGGGTTTAGGCATTCCAACCACGCGTGCCTTGTCGTTGGTGTCTGCGTCAAATCCAGTGATGCGCGAAACCGTTGAAACGGCTGCCGTGGTTGCCCGAGTGGCGCCGAGTTTTGTGCGCTTTGGTTCCTTCGAGCACTGGGCGTCTCGCAAGCGTCCTGACCATTTACGAACGCTGGCCGATTATGTGATTGACCGGTTTTACCCCGACTGCCGCACGCGTATCGCTCAAGCCACAGCACCCGCTTACGAACCCTACGTCCAGTTATTGCGCAGGGTCGTGCAACGAACTGCGACGCTCATGGCTGACTGGCAAGTGGTTGGGTTTTGTCACGGCGTGATGAACACGGACAACATGTCGATTTTGGGTCTAACGCTTGATTATGGCCCCTATGGTTTTATGGATGGCTTTGACGCCAGACATATTTGCAATCACACCGACAGCAACGGCCGCTATGCGTGGCACGCGCAGCCAGCGGTCGCCCACTGGAACCTTTATCAGCTCGCCAATAGTTTGCACGAAATCGTGCCCGACACTGAGCCTTTGCAAGCCGCGCTCAACGAGTTTGAGCCCATTTTTTTAGAAGCGATGCAAGCGCGCCTGAGCCAAAAACTGGGCTTGGGTCGCTGGCAGTCGGGTGATGAAACCCTGATCGACGACCTCTGGAGTTTGATGCAAGGCAGTCATGCCGACTTTACGCTGACCTTCAGGCAATTGGCCTATGCGCCGGGTTTGACGCTGGCGTCGCAAGCGCAGATCGAGCATGATCTCGGTCAGACAGTGAATGCCAACCTGACGCCTTTTGTCGATTTATTTGTGGATCGTGCGGCCGCGCTGGCCTGGCTAGAAGCCTACGCCAAGCGGCTGGGGCCCGAGCCCACCCAAAACTGGCAAGAGCGGGTCGCAGGGATGCTGGCAGTCAACCCACTCTATGTTTTGCGCAATCACCTTGCGCAGCAGGCGATCGAGGCCGCTGAACGCGGTGACGCGGCTGAGATCGCGCGGCAAATGAAGGCCCTGCGCAATCCCTTTGTTGCCCAAGCAGGTCAAGAGGCCTATGCGGCTGCGCCAGCCGCCGGGGCACCGCATTTAGAGGTGAGTTGCTCGTCATGATGCAATAATGCTGTACTAAGAGCTTGCGGGCCCCTGTTCTACTCATTTTTTCGGTACTTGCCGCCTATGTCTGGTAATACGCTCGGTACACTATTTTGTGTGACTAATTTTGGTGAATCCCATGGCCCTGCCATTGGCTGTGTCGTCGACGGCTGTCCACCTGGTTTAGTGCTTTGCGAGCAAGATATCCAAGTGGAACTTGATCGTCGTCGGCCCGGCACCTCACGCCACGTGACTCAACGTCAAGAGGCCGATCAGGTTGAAATTTTGTCTGGGGTCTATGAGGGCAAAACCACCGGCACACCCATTGCGCTATTGATTCGTAACGTGGATGCACGCAGTAAAGATTACAGCGCAATTGCAGATACGTTCAGGCCGGGCCATGCCGATTTCACTTATTTCAAAAAGTACGGTGCGCGTGACCCGCGCGGCGGTGGGCGCTCGTCAGCACGGTTAACGGCCCCCACAGTGGCGGCGGGTGCGATCGCAAAGAAATGGCTCGCCGAGCACTTTGGCATTAAGGTGCGCGGCTACATGAGCCAGCTAGGGCCCATCACCATGCCATTTGTCAGCTGGGATCATGTCCCAAATAACCCGTTTTACGCAGCCAACGACACCAGTACGCCTGAACTCGAGGCTTACATGGATCAATTACGACGCGATGGCGACTCTGTGGGCGCGCGTATCGAAGTGGTGGCTGACGGCTTACCGGTAGGCTGGGGCGAGCCCATCTATGATCGCCTAGACGCCGATATTGCCTACGCAATGATGGGTTTAAACGCCGTTAAGGGTGTTGAGATTGGCTCAGGTTTCAAAAGTATTGAGCAACGTGGCTCTGAGCATGGCGACGAAATCACGCCAGAGGGCTTTTTAACGAATCATGCCGGCGGTGTGTTGGGTGGGATTTCGACTGGGCAACCCATTACGGTGAGCGTGGCGATCAAGCCAACCTCAAGTATTCGCACCGAACGGCGCTCGATTGACCGCGCGGGGAACCCAGTGATGGTGCAAACTTTAGGCCGCCATGATCCCTGTGTCGGGATTCGCGCGACCCCGATTGCCGAGGCCTTGCTGGCTTTAATTTTGATCGATCACGCCTTGCGTCACCGTGCGCAGTGCGGCTAGGCCCTAGGCTCGCTATGGCATAATCAAGGGCTACCCCTTTACAACGTCTGTTTGGCAGATAAATCGTCATGAAAAAAACTCTATACGACAAGCTTTGGGACGCCCATGTGGTTCACGAAGAACCAGATGGCACCGCAATTTTGTACATCGATCGTCATTTGTTGCACGAGGTCACAAGCCCTCAAGCTTTTGAAGGCCTCGATTTGGCAGGTCGTCCGCTGTGGCGCCTCAATGCCAACTTGGCAGTGGCCGATCACAACGTGCCCACACTCGCGCGCGATCGTGCAGAGGGCATCACTGATCCAGTCTCCAAGTTGCAGGTCGATACCCTTGATGCAAACTGCGTGAAGCACAATGTGATTGAATTTCGCATGAACGATTTGCGTCAGGGCATTGTGCACGTGATTGGCCCCGAGCAGGGCGCAACCTTGCCTGGCATGACGGTGGTTTGTGGCGATTCGCACACCAGCACGCATGGCGCTTTTGGTGCCTTGGCCTTTGGTATCGGTACCTCTGAAGTCGAACACGTCATGGCCACGCAAACATTGCAAGCCAAGAAAAATAAAAATATGTTGGTGCGCGTTGAAGGTACCTTGCCTATCGGCTGTACTGCAAAAGACGTGATCCTGTATGTAATTGGTCAAATTGGCACGGCCGGTGGCACAGGTCATGCGATTGAATTTGCAGGCAGCACCATTCGCGGCTTGTCCATGGAAGGTCGCATGACCCTTTGCAACATGGCGATTGAAGCCGGTGCGCGTTCAGGCATGGTAGCGGTTGATCAAAAGACAATCGATTATTGTGTGGGGCGCCCTTTTTCGCCAAGCGGTGCCCTGTGGGATGCCGCGGTCGTCTACTGGAAAACCTTGCACACTGACGAGGGTGCTTTCTTTGATCGTGTCGTCGAGATTGATGCGCGCCAAATTGTGCCTCAGGTCACTTGGGGCACTTCGCCCGAGATGGTCTTACCAGTCACCGGCCGTGTGCCTGATCCAGATCGCGAAAAAGACGACATGCGTCGCGAGGGGATGGAACGCGCCTTGGTGTATATGGGTCTAAAGCCCAATACGCTGATCGAAGACATCAAGATTGATCGCGTGTTTATCGGCTCGTGCACCAACTCGCGTATTGAAGATTTGCGCGCTGCGGCCGTTGTTGCCCGCGGTCGCAAGGTCGCCAGCAATGTGCGTCAGGCACTTGTGGTGGCGGGCTCGGGTTTGGTCAAAGCACAAGCCGAGCGCGAAGGCCTAGACAAGATTTTTATCGAGGCTGGTTTTGAATGGCGCGAGCCAGGTTGCTCGATGTGCCTGGCCATGAACGCCGACCGCATCGAGCCCGGCGAGCGTTGCGCCTCGACTTCAAATCGCAATTTTGAAGGACGCCAAGGGCAGGGTGGTCGCACCCATCTCGTGAGTCCGGCGATGGCTGCCGCTGCAGCCGTGTCGGGTCATTTCGTTGACGTACGTAACCTCCGGTAAACATCATGGATTCTTTCACTACGCATCAAGGTTTGGTCGCCCCGCTCGATCGTGAAAACGTCGACACCGATTTGATCATTCCAAAGCAGTTTTTAAAGTCAATCAAGAGCACAGGGTTTGGGCCGAATCTGTTCGACGAGATCCGCTATCTGGATCACGGCGAACCCGGCATGGATAACTCTAAACGCCCCTTGAACCCTGAATTCATCTTGAATCACTCGCGCTATCAAGGTGCTTCGATTTTGTTAGGCCGCAAAAATTTTGGCTGCGGTTCGAGCCGCGAGCATGCGCCTTGGGCGTTGGCGCAATACGGCTTTCGGGCAGTGATTGCCCCGTCATTTGCCGACATCTTTTTCAACAACAGCTACAAGACAGGGTTCTTGCCGATTGTGTTGTCTGAGTTACAAATTTCGCGTCTGTTTGACGAGGTACGTGGTTTTGTTGGCTACAAGCTAACCATCGATCTTGAAAAACAAGTCGTGATTGCACCAGACGGGCGCACGATGGATTTTGACATCACCGCGCATCGCAAATATTGCATGGTCAATGGCTTGGATGAAATTGGTTTGACCTTACGTCAGGCCGATAAGATTCGAGTCTTTGAGGCCGAGCGCCTCGCCCGCCATCCTTGGTTGGATGTTCAACCAATCGGTGCACGTTAATTCACTTACACGTTGGGCCGGTTTACCGGCCCATGACTTTTGGATCAAAGCAACAGGACGAACATGACGCAAAAAATTGCAGTATTGCCAGGCGATGGGATCGGCGCCGAAATTATGGAACAAGCGGTTCGTGTTTTAGGCGCGCTTAACTTACCACTTGAAATTAATCATGCACCGGTTGGCGGCACTGCCTATGACCTGCATGGCCACCCCTTGCCACCTGCAACTTTGAAGCTTGCCCAAGAATCAAACGCTGTCTTGTTTGGTGCAGTGGGCGACTGGAAATACGACAAGCTGCCACGCGAGTATCGCCCTGAACAGGCGATCTTGGGCTTACGTAAAGCGCTAGGTTTGTTTGCAAACTTTCGCCCAGCGATCTTGTACCCTGAGTTGGCCAATGCGTCGTCTTTAAAGCCCGAAATTGTTTCTGGGCTAGATATTTTGATTTTGCGTGAACTCACCGGCGATATTTATTTTGGTTCGCCACGTGGTGTGCGCGTAGCCCCTGATGGCCCGTTTGCAGGCGAGCGTGAAGGCTTTGACACCATGCGTTATGCCGAGCCCGAGATTCGTCGGATCGCGCATTTGGGTTTTCAGGCAGCGCTTAAGCGTCAACGCCGTTTGTGTAGCGTCGATAAGTCAAACGTTCTTGAAACCTCCCAACTCTGGCGCGACATCGTGACAGAGATTGGTAAAGAATATCCTGATGTCGCGTTGTCGCACATGTATGTCGATAACGCCGCGATGCAGTTAGTGCGTGCACCGCGCGACTTTGATGTGATTGTGACGGGCAATTTGTTTGGTGACATTTTGTCTGATGAAGCGTCGATGTTGACCGGTTCAATCGGCATGCTGCCCTCAGCCTCACTCAACGCCTCAGGCCAGGGTCTGTATGAGCCTAGCCATGGCTCAGCCCCTGACATCGCAGGTAAAGGCGTGGCAAATCCCTTGGCCACGATTTTGTCGGCGGCCATGATGTTGCGATATTCGCTAAATGAAACGGCTCAAGCGGATCGTATTGAGCAAGCTGTTAGAAAAGTTTTGCAACAAGGCCTGCGGACTGCTGACATCTACGAACAAGGCACGACCAAAGTCGGGACCGCTGCTATGGGCGACGCTGTACTCAAGGCCTTAGGGTAGTGCGGTGTTAAAATTCACTGTAAGTGTAGGTATTTAAACGATTTTTTGGTCTTTGGCGATGAAACAGTCTGTTGGTTTGGTAGGTTGGCGTGGGATGGTGGGCTCGGTGCTCATGCAACGCATGCGCGACGAGGGTGATTTTGCCCTGATCGACCCGGTATTTTTTTCAACGAGTAATGCGGGTGGACGTGCACCCGAGTGGGCAGGTGCCACCGCCTTACAAAATGCTTTTGAGATCGACGCGTTAAAAAAACTACCCATTATCGTGACGGCGCAGGGTGGCGATTACACCTCTGAGGTCTACCCCAAGCTGCGCGCAGCGGGCTGGACTGGTCTGTGGATCGATGCAGCGAGTACGTTGCGCATGAAAGATGATGCAATCATTGTGCTTGATCCCGTTAACCGTTCTGTGATTGACGCTGCACTCAAGCGCGGGGGTCGAGACTTTGTTGGTGGTAATTGCACAGTAAGCTGCATGGTGATGGGCTTAGCAGGCTTGTTTAAGGCAGGTTTGGTCGAGTGGATGACCAGCATGACGTATCAGGCGGCCTCGGGCGGCGGCGCCCAGCATATGCGTGAATTGCTCACGCAGTTTGGCTTGCTGAATGCCGCTGTAAAGGCGCTGCTTGACGATCCGGCTTCGGCGATTCTTGAAATTGATCGAAACGTATTGGCGTTGCAACAAAGTGGTCGGTTACCCACCGAGCACTTCGGAATTCCCTTAGCAGGAAATTTGATCCCCTGGATTGATAAGGATCTTGGTAATGGGATGTCGCGCGAAGAGTGGAAAGGCGAGGCTGAAACCAATAAGATTTTGGGTCGCGGCGCTGGGTTTGGCTCAACCCCCATTGCGATTGACGGTTTGTGCGTGCGCATTGGTGCGATGCGTTGCCATAGCCAGGCGCTCACGATTAAGCTGACTCGCGATGTCCCCATCGATGAGATCACTGATATTGTCAAAAACGGGACGACCTGGACCAAGGTCGTTGCTAACACTAAAGATGCAACTCTCGCGGGGTTGTCACCTGTGGCGGTCACGGGCACGCTAGACATACCGGTAGGGCGCCTGCGTAAGTTATCAATGGGGCCTGAGTATTTGGGGGCCTTTACGGTGGGCGACCAGTTGTTATGGGGCGCAGCTGAACCCTTGCGCAGGATGTTGCGTATTGCTTTGGGCGAACTATAGGTTTAAAAGGGTACAACGATGCGTGATGATCTAAATTCTTTGTGTCAGGTAGCGCAAAAACTGGGCTTCGCTCTGGGTTTGTCTTTAGTTGTCTCTTCGCAAACGCTTGCCGCGAAAGCCGGACATGGTCGCGTTGATTCAAGCGCTGGCGCCCCGTTACAGGTTTCGATTCCCTTGCTCGATTTAGCTGCTGCGGATCTTCCAACCTTGCAGGTTAAGCTTGCCTCTGCAGCTGCCTGGGCCAAAGCGGGTCTGACGCCTCCTGCCAGCCTCGAGTCAATGGTGGTCACCGTTGAGCCTGGCTTTGCAAAAGATTCGCGTACCTTGGTGTTGCGTTCGACTCAGTCGGTCAACCGACCTGTGATTGATGTCTTGCTTGAGGTGTCTTCTGCGAGCGGTGCCACCCAAGTGCAATCGAGTTTTCTTGTTTTAACTCAAGCGAGCAGTGCGTCTGCTGGCGGTACCGTGGTCGTCAAATCAGGAGACACGCTCTCAGCAATCGCAATGATTCATGCCGTACCTGGTGCCGATCTTTATCAGATGCTTTGGGCGCTTTATCAGGCCAATCCGCAGGCGTTCTTCTCGCAGAACATGAATCTGCTCAAAGCCGGCGCGGTACTCACGATTCCTCAGGCCGATACGGTACGTGCAATTGACACAAAGCTCGCACGCGAAATGTATTTAAAACATACTGCGGCCTTCAACGCGCGAAGTGGCGGCACAAGAACCGCTTCAACAGGGCTCACGCCTCAAGCGGCGGCGCCTGTTGCTTCGACACAAGCTGGCACGGTATCGACCCCTAGTGCGTCTGCCCCCGCGACCGCGTCGGGTGATCGGGTGCGTCTGACCTCGTCTAACGCCAACGAGCAAAGCGAGGACGCGCGCGTGGCTGCTGCCAAAGAAATCGCAGAGATTCAGTCACGCGTAGAAAGCTTGCAACAAAATATCAAGCAACTGAAAGACACCTTGAGTCAGCTGGGCAGTGCGCCGCAAACTGGCGCACCCGCAGCCTCGGGTAGCACGGGTGCAACTGCGGGTGCAACAGGCGTTGCAGGCAGTACGGGAGCAGTTGGTTTGACAGGCAGCGCTGGAGTTACGGGTGCTCCTGGTAGCGTTGGCACGTCAGGCAGCGCAGGCGTGGCAGGTCAGGCAGGCGTCTCTGGGGCTCAGGCGGGTTCAGTAGCGGGTGCAACTGTGGCTGCAGGTAATGAGGCCTCAACCACGAAGGCCACCACTGAATCTGCTGCAACGGGTGGGTTTCAGGCGACTGCAGGCAAGCTGTGGGCGGGCCTGACTGGTAGTGCGCTTGGTATGTTGACGGCGTTCTTGGCGCTCGGTGGTTTGTCTGTGGCTTGGCTGTTGCGCCGCGCAAGCGCACGCCGCGAACAAGACGAGAACGTAAGTGATGACGCGCCACGTCCGCTTAATCAAGAGGCCGTCACTGCCTTCGATCAAAAGCTCAAGGGTTTAGATTTGAACCTTGATGCTTCAGCCACGCCCGCTAAGGTCGAGTCCTCTCTCGCAAAGCCGATTTAAATGTCTTGGGCGTACGCCAAGTCTTGTCAATGTGGTTAAGGCTAAGTCTTTTGAGTGGCTGCTGGCTTTTTAGGGCGGCCCTCTGATGAGTCGGGTAGCGCTAGGGGTCTCTTATGATGGACGCCCTTGGCAGGGCTGGCAAACGCAGCCCAACGGCCAAACTGTTCAAGATTCGCTAGAACGCGCCTTGGCGATCGTTGCAACCGTGCCCGTACGCACCACCTGCGCGGGTCGCACTGACACAGGCGTGCACGCACTCGGGCAAGTGGTTCATTTTGATTGCGATGTTGCTCGTACGCCAGAGTCTTGGGTCAGAGGGGTTAATGCACATTTGCCCGACACGATCTCTGTGCAATGGGCGCAGTATGTCTCTGAGGATTTTCATGCACGCTTTTCGGTTCGCGAACGGGCCTACACCTATGTCATTTTAAATAGTCGAGTTCGTCAACCCCTATGGGCGGGCAGGGCGGGCTGGGTGTTTCAACCTCTCGAAGTGCAAGCCATGCAGCGGGCGACGCAGTGCTTGTTAGGCGAGCACGACTTCAGTAGTTTTCGGTCTTCGCAATGTCAGGCTAAGTCACCTGTGCGCACGCTAACCGAGTTGAATATTCGGCAAAAAGGCCAACTGATTTACGTATCCTTGCGCGGTAACGCCTTCTTGCATCATATGGTACGCAACATCGTTGGCGCGCTGATACAAATCGGACAGGGCCGACAACCCGTTGAATTTATGGCCGCCTTGCTTGCCTTTAAGGATCGCACAAAAGGCTCGCCTACCTTCTCGCCTGACGGCTTATATTTAACCGAGGTGTCTTATCCGCCTGGCGCGCTGTTACAGCATCAGGGTATCGGGCTTGGGTGACAAGATCTCGGTCTAAAATAGATTCTATTCATTGATATCCTCTGACATGACAACCAGCCCAATGCTCGCACGCACTCGCATCAAAATCTGCGGCCTGACACGTGCTCAAGATGTTCGTACCTCAGTGCGTAACGGCGCTGATGCGCTGGGCTTTGTCTTTTATCCGGCCAGCAAACGCTTCGTGAGCGCTGCCCATGCGGCAGAGCTGTGTACTGATTTGCCCGCGTTTGTGAGCACCGTGGCGTTATTCGTCAATCCCGAACCACAGACAGTGAAAGACGTGTTGACCACCCTGCGCCCGAGCTTGCTACAGTTTCATGGCGATGAAGATCCAGATTTTTGTGCCTCGTTTGGGGTGCCCTACCTCAAAGCGTTCAGAGTCGGTGCGCCTGGCTTGGATACTGCAGTCAATGTCCTGACAACTTGCCGGCCTTTTTCGCAAGCGGCTGGATGGTTGTTTGATAGCTACACTGCGGCTTTCGGTGGCAGTGGCCACGGGTTTGATTACGCGCTTCTGGCCGACTTACAAGCGTCGCTTTCGCCTGCACGGCCCTTGATTTTGTCTGGAGGGTTAACAGCCCAAAACGTCCAGGAGGCTGTTCGAACGCTTACCCCCTGGGCCGTGGACGTGAGCAGCGGGGTCGAAGTCGGTCCAGGTGTAAAGTCTGAAAAAAAGATCGAAGACTTTGTGCAGGCGGTTCAGCAAGCGCTTCCGAACCCTGCGCTTTGACAGTACATCTCTAATGCCGATACAATAGTGGTCTTTACAGGCGGTTAGCTCAGCTGGTTAGAGCGCCACGTTGACATCGTGGAGGTCGTTGGTTCGATCCCAATACCGCCTACCAAAAAATCCAGCAACAACCCCAGCGATGGGGATTTTTTTTGTCTGGTCTTCGATTGCAACGGCTAACCCTAAATTATTTCTCCCGTGCGAGGTAACCTCTTATGACAAAAAAAGAAGAGCTCGATCCAGATACCCAAGCCTTAATCGAGTGGTGCACCGAAGTTGAGGGCTTTTTAGTCGCGGCGGGCGCGAGTTTGCGCGAAGCGCAAGGCTATATCGAAGAGCAGGCCGAGTGGTTCACCGATCAGTTTTATGAAGGGTTGACACCTCAAGAAGCTGCCAAGGCGTCTCTAAACGAGCCTTGAACCCTTGTAATGCTAAAATCCCGGTTGTTTTTAACTGGATTTTGCATGTGATTTGAGAGGGTCTGCGTAGCGGGTTTGCTTGCCTAAAGTATTGGCGCAAACAAGTTGTGTTCAAAGCCCTGCCAACAATATGTAGCTTCTGCTCGAGTCAACGCCACCCAATAATGATTGCCATTACATTGCCAGACGGTTCTCAACGCCAATATCCGGGCCCAGTCACGGTTGCCGAGGTGGCGCAATCGATTGGTGCAGGCCTTGCCCGCGCCGCCTTAGGCGGGCGTGTCACGCGCGGCGAACAGTCGCAGTTGGTGGACACCAGCCATCTGATTGAACAAGACGCTAAACTTTCCTTGGTCACGGGTAAAGATCCCGATGGGCTAGAGCTGATTCGTCATTCAACGGCGCACCTGCTGGCCTATGCGGTCAAAGCGATTTTTCCGGATGCGCAGGTGACAATTGGCCCAGTCATTGAAAATGGCTTTTTTTACGACTTCTCGTACAAACGGCCCTTCACCCTTGAAGACCTTGCCACCATTGAAAAGAAAATGGCTGAGCTCGTCAAAAAAGACGAGCCCGTCACGCGCGAAGAATGGAAGCGCGACGACGCCATTGCCTACTTCAAGAGCATTGGCGAACACTACAAAGCCGAAATCATCGGTGCGATTCCAGGTAACGAAACAATTAGTCTCTACCGTGAGGGCGACTTTATCGATCTATGCCGGGGCCCGCACGTTCCCAATACCGGTAAACTAAAAGTGTTCAAGCTGATGAAACTGGCCGGCGCTTATTGGCGTGGCGATAGCAACAACGAAATGTTGCAACGGATTTATGGCACGGCTTGGGTCAACAAAGACGACCAAGACGCGCATCTGCATATGCTTGCAGAAGCCGAGCTTCGCGACCACCGCAAAATCGGGCGTGAGCTTGACCTGTTTCACTTTCAAGAAGAAGGCCCGGGTCTGATTTTTTGGCACCCAAAGGGCTGGGCAATCTGGCAGCAAGTTGAGCAATACATGCGTAACGTGTACCGCGATAACGGCTACCAAGAGGTGAAAGCTCCCCAAATTCTTGACTTGTCACTCTGGAAAAAAACGGGTCACTGGGATAACTATCGTGAAAACATGTTCACGACTGAATCCGAAAATCGCACCTATGGCTTGAAACCCATGAACTGCCCAGGGCACGTTCAAATTTTTAATTCAAGCCTGCACTCTTATCGCGACTTGCCGCTGCGCTATGGTGAGTTTGGTCAGTGTCATCGCAATGAGCCCTCTGGGTCGTTGCACGGCATGATGCGTGTGCGCGGTTTTACACAAGATGATGGTCATATCTTTTGTACCGAAGCACAAATGCAAGATGAGTGCGCAAATTACACGGCACTTTTGCAAAAGGTTTATGCCGACTTTGGCTTCACCGAGATTTTGTACAAAGTGGCGACGCGCCCCGAAAAGCGCATTGGTAGCGACGAGGTCTGGGATAAGGCTGAAAACGCGTTAATGGAAAGCTTGCGGCGAACCGGTTGTGACTTTGAAGTCTCGCCCGGTGAAGGCGCCTTTTATGGCCCTAAGGTTGAGTACACGCTCAAAGACGCCATCGGACGCCACTGGCAGTGCGGCACGATTCAGGTTGATTTCTCGATGCCGCAGCGCTTGGGCGCAGAGTTTGTTGATGCACAAGATCAACGCGTCGCGCCGGTCATGTTGCATCGCGCGATTTTGGGTTCGTTCGAGCGTTTCATCGGTATGTTGATCGAAAACCATGCGGGTGCCTTGCCAGCTTGGCTGGCTCCGGTGCAAGCGGTTATTTGCTGCATCTCTGAATCCACTGCTGAATATGCAACAGAAATCACACAAAGCCTGAAAAAACAAGGCTTTAGAGTAGAATCTGATTGTCGTGGTGAGAAAATCACTTATAAAATTCGTGAACACAGTATGCAGAAGGTCCCTTATATTCTGGTGGTTGGTGAAAAAGAGCGTCAGGCGGGGACAGTTGCTGTGCGTAGTCGAGGTGGCTTGGATCTGGGTGTCATGCCCGTTGAACAATTCACTTCGTTGCTAAACGAAGATGTGGCCTTACGCCGCAATTCTGGCTCGCCTGCACCGCAGGTAGCCTAACCCTCAGGAGTCGTCAACATCGCAACAGAAAAACCCCATCGCATTAACGGTGACATCCGCGTTCCCGACGTGCGTTTACTTGGAATCGAAGGCGAGCAGTTAGGTATTGTCAATACACTAGAAGCTGTTCGTATGGCAGAAGAAGCAGGCGTCGATTTAGTTGAAATCGCACCTAACGCCGAACCGCCAGTCTGCCGGTTAATGGATTACGGCAAGTTCAAATATCAAGAACAAAAGCGTTTAGCTGAAGCCCGCGCTAAACAAAAAATCATTCAGGTTAAAGAGGTGAAGTTTAGACCTGCCACCGACGAAGGTGACTACCAGGTCAAGCTGCGCAACCTCAAGCGCTTTCTTGAAGAAGGCGATAAAGCAAAAGTCACTTTGCGCTTCCGTGGTCGTGAAATGGCCCACCAAGAACTCGGGATGCGAGTGCTTGAGCGCGTGCGTGACGACCTGACCGACATGGCTTCGGTTGAAGCGATGCCTAAGCTCGAAGGTCGTCAGATGGTGATGGTATTGTCTCCACGTAAAAAAGCACCTGCAGGTAAAGCAGAAGCGGCTTGATGATGCACGTATTGTTTGTCATTGATCCGTTGCCAGACTTAAAAGCCTACAAAGACAGTTCGGTAGCGATGATGCGGGCGCTTGTTGCTCGCGGTCATCGCTTAAGCGTCGTCTTGCAAGGCGGTTTATTTATTCAAGCTGGGCAAGTGTTTGCGCATGCCACCCCGATCAGTCTTGTACCAATGGCAGATCTGCATGAACATGCGTGGTGGCATGACGAATCGATTGCAAAAGATACGCCATTGCAAGCATTTTCTGCGGTGCTCATGCGCAAAGATCCGCCCTTTGACATGGAGTACGTCTACGCGACGCACATGCTTGAATATGCCGAGGCGCAAGGCGCGCGGGTCTTTAACAGCGGTGCCGCAATTCGTAATCACCCCGAGAAACTGGCGATTACAGAGTTTGCAAAATTAACGACTCCAACTCTAGTGACGCGTGATATGAATCGCTTAAAAGCGTTTCATATCGAGCACCATGACGTCATCGTGAAGCCTCTTGATGGGATGGGTGGCACGGGGGTGTTTCGTTTAGCGCCACACGAAACTAATTTAAACGCCATACTTGAAGCGTTGACGCACGACGGCACGCGCACAATCATGGCGCAACGTTATATCCCTGAAATCAAGCAGGGTGATAAGCGTATTTTGCTGATCGGTGGTGAACCCGTGCCGTTTTGCCTGGCGCGCATTCCGCTTGCCGGAGAAACCCGTGGCAATTTGGCGGCGGGTGGGCGCGGTCTCGCGCAACCGCTGACCGAACGCGATTGGGCGATTGCCCGAGAAATCGCGCCTCAACTGGTCAAGCGTGGCTTGCTCTTGGTGGGTCTCGATGTGATCGGGCAATATGTTACCGAAATCAACGTGACAAGCCCGACCTGTTTTGTTGAAATCACCGAGCAAACTGGCTTTAACGTGGCCGAGTTTTTTGCACAGGCGCTTGAACGGGCTGTGGCGCCTTCTTAAAATGATTGCGATCGTGATCGTGGCGCACGTACCCTTAGCCTCAGCGCTTGCCGCTTGTGCCCAACACGTGTTGGGTCGCGCCCCAGACGTTGTGATTGCCGATATCTTACCCAATGAATGTGCGTCAGATTGCGCACCCAATCTGGCTCAGCAATTGCTCGCGGCAGATCAGGGTGAGGGTGTTTTAGTCTTAACTGATCTGCCCGGCGCGACCCCCTCAAACATTGCAGTAAAAGCCAGTCATTTGGTGCAAGCAGCCGGGGTACCCTGTTGCGTGCTCGGTGGCGTGAACGCTTCAATGTTGCTGCGGGCGATTAATTATCGACAGGGCAGCTTAGAAGATGTCGCAACAAGCGCACTTGCGGGTGCTACGCATGCATTGTTGCGTGTAGACTGAAGACATTCTGTTAACAAGCGTCAAACTCACTTAGCCTATGTCACAGTTAGATATTGTTGTTTCCAATAAACTCGGTTTACATGCGCGTGCCGCGGCCAAGCTCACACAGCTTGCGGGGAAGTTTCGTAGTGAAATTTTTATTTCAAAAGGCGCGCAGCGTGTCAATGCAAAAAGTATTATGGGGGTGATGATGCTTGCCGCCGGCATCGGTAGCACAGTCAAAATCGAAGCGTTGGGCGAAGATGCCGACCAAGCACTTACTGCAATTCAGGCGCTTTTTGATGATAAATTCGGCGAAGGCCAATAAGCTTACCCAGTCCGCCCCGGCGGGCAGTCCTATGATGTGCCTCTATGGGCAGGGTGTGGCGCGTGGCTATGCGATTGGTCGCGTAGTCGTGCTCGGTGCAACCGCTCTTGAGGTGTCGCACTACCGCATCGCTGAAGATCAAATTCAGGCCGAAAAAAGTCGGTTAACCAACGCCTTGGCAACGACTCAACTTGAAATGCACGAAATGGCCGCGAATCTGCCCGCCGATGCACCGCGCGAGCTTGCCGCGTTGTTAAGCGTACACGGTATGTTGCTCAGCGATCCGTTGCTCGCCGATCAGGCCGTGGCGCTGATTGACGAAAAACATTACAACGCCGAATGGGCATTGACGACACAAGGCCAGATCTTGGCTGAACAGTTCGCGGCCATCGAGGACGAATACCTTCGAGAGCGCGGTTCAGACGTGCGTCAGGTGATTGAGCGAGTGCTTCAGGTGTTGTCGGGTTCTAAGCAAGTGCTGGCGCTTAACCATGAGGTCAACGCTGACGAGCACTTGATTGTCGTCGCGCACGATATCTCGCCGGCCGACATGATTCGGTTGCGGGGCGCGCGGTTTGCAGGCTTCGCCACCGATCTTGGCGGGGCAACCTCACACACTGCAATTGTCGCTCGCAGCTTAGGTGTGCCGGCCGTGGTTGCTCTAGGGCACGTGCGTATGTTGGTGCGTGACGGCGATATGATTGTTGTCGATGGCGCACATGGCACCATACTGGTGAATCCTTCGCGTCAGGCGCTTGAACAGTACCGCCGCCTGCAGCAGCTTTATTTAGACGAACGCGCCGAGCTGTCGCTGTTAAAAGATGTTCCGGCAGAGACCTTAGACGGCATACTGATTGAACTCGAAGCCAATATCGAATTGCCTGATGAAGCGGCCTTGGCCGTGGCTAATGGTGCGACGGGGATTGGACTGTTTCGCAGCGAGTTTTTGTTTATGGGGCGTGGTGATTTGCCCACCGAACAAGAGCAATTCGAGGCTTATTTAAGCGTTGTGACAACGATGCAGCATCGTCCCGTTACGATTCGTACGCTTGATATTGGCGCGGATAAGACGCTTGATGGCGAGGCAACCGTTGCGACCAACCCCGCGTTGGGTTTGCGTGCGATTCGTTATTGTTTAGCGCATCCAGAATTGTTTGCGACCCAGTTACGCGCCATTTTACGGGCCTCGGCTCACGGTACCGTTCGGATCTTGATCCCGATGGTGGCGCATATGCACGAGGTGCATGCGACGCGTGCGGCGATTGCGTCAGCGAAGCGAGAACTTGACGAACGAGGCCAACCCTACGACGATCACCTTTTGGTGGGTGCGATGGTCGAAGTGCCTGCAACCGCGATCGCTATCGAACCGTTTGCCGAGGCACTTGATTTTTTGTCGATCGGCACAAACGATTTAATTCAATACACACTCGCGATCGATCGCGCAGACAACGAAGTCGCTGCGCTCTACGATCCGCTGCATCCGGCGGTGTTGCGTTTGATTGCCAATACGATTAACGCAGGCGAACGCTTAGGCAAGCCCGTCGCGGTTTGCGGCGAAATGGCCGGAGACTCGCAGCTGACTCGTTTGTTGTTAGGCCTTGGGTTAAAGAATTTTTCGATGCATGCGCAACAATTGCTCGATGTGAAGCGTGAAATCCGGGGTGCACATTCAAACGCCTTGCGCCTGAAAGTGGCCAACTCCTTAAACCGCGCAAGCGAGATTGATCCCGCCACGCTTTACCACTAAGGTCTGTGGGTAGCTTCGCCGGCAAGGGCTTGGCGCGGTCAAGTCGTAAGAGTAAAATTCAAACTTCATTATTTTGTTTGTCGAGAAAGCTATGAATCCAAAAAACGCCTGGTTTGAAGAGTTTCAAAAAAATGTGTCTGACTTAATTGCGCGTAGCCCTGCTGCCGATATCGAGCGCAATGTGAAAGGGTTTATGGGTCAAGCATTTAACAAAATGGATTTGATTACCCGCGATGAGTTCGACATCCAGGTCGACATGCTCAAACGCGTACAAGAACGAGCGGCCATACTTGAAGCACAAGTCCAACAACTTGAGCAGCGTATGACGTTGCTTGAGGATGCTAAGGTCTAAACACTCAAGGCATTTGTGAGTTAGCTTTGCGCGCCGCGCAAAATGATCCCTCGGTAGGCAGTCGCGATTTCTCGGGCGATACTTTTGGCTTTTAGCCGAGAAGCCTATGACTTTAGCCGTCCTCATGAGTCGTTCGTTGTTTGGAATGGACGCGCCCCCCGTTTGTGTTGAAACGCATTTAAGCAGCGGATTGCCTAGCTTTACGATGGTGGGGCTTGCGGATGCTGAGGTGCGCGAAAGTCGCGAACGCGTCAGGGCTGCGATTTTAAGTAGTGGCTTTGAGTTTCCGTCGGGGCGACTGACAGTGAATTTGTCGCCGGCCGAACTCCCTAAAGAGTCGGGTCGCTTTGATTTGCCGATTGCCTTAGGCGTATTGTTGGTGTCAGGGCAAATCGAGCTGCCAGAGTTAGCGGCTCAGGCTGCTAAGGGAGTGCAACAAACCAGCCTTTCGTCCTTGGTGGTCGCAGGCGAGCTCTCTTTGACGGGGATGCTTTCGCCCATCAATGGTGCGATTGCGATTGCGCTGGCGGTCGCGCGCAGTCAACCCGAGGCAAGTTTGTTGTTGCCGCTTGCTAACGCTGAGCAGGCCGCTTATGTGCCGGGCCTTCGGGTGCTCGGTGCTTACAGCCTAAGTGAGGTCGTCGAACATCTGAATGGGCGTCGACCGCTTGTGCCCTTTGTCGGCCCGGTTGCAGTGACCGGGCTCAACGACTTACCTTGCTTATCAGAGGTCCGCGGGCAACTGATGGCACGGCGCGCGCTTGAGGTGGCTGCCGCGGGCGGTCATAGCTTGTTGTTCTCGGGCACCCCTGGGGTGGGCAAAACGATGCTTGCTAAACGCCTGGGCGGCATCTTACCGGCGCTGACCCCTTCAGAGTGTCTAGAAGTGGCCTCGGTGGCCGCTTTTGCAGGGGTGCGCGATCGTGCCTGGGGGCAGAGGCCCTTTCGCGCGCCGCATCACTCGGCCTCGCTCGCTGCGATTTTGGGTGGGGGCTCGACGCCGCGCGCAGGTGAGGTGACGTTGGCCCATCGCGGGGTTCTCTTTTTAGACGAGTTTCCGGAGTTTGAGCGTCGGGTACGCGAGGGCCTGCGTGAACCACTAGAAAGTTTGTCAGTGACCATTGCGCGGGCTAAGCAAAAAGTCGAGTTTCCAGCCGATTTTCAACTCTTGGCGGCGATGAATCCTTGCCTGTGCGGCTGGTTTGGCCATGCGCAAGGTCGTTGCAAGTGTCGCGCAGAGCAAATTGCCGCTTACCAGCAGAGGCTTTCTGGTCCGGTAATGGATAGAATCGATCTGTTCGTGACGTTGACCACGAGCGAAGAACCCTGGCTTGAGCTGCCGCCCGGTGAGACCTCTGCCTGCGTACGTCTGCGTGTTCAAGCCGCTCGGGAACTGCAGCTTAAACGCCAAAGCACCGTCAATGCCCGTTTACCCGATCGTGCGCTGGAGGCTTGCTGCTCGATGACGCCTGCAGCCGCTAAACTATTGGGCAGTGCAATCAAAACGCACCACCTGTCGGCACGTTCAATACAGCGAATCCGTAGAGTTGCACGCACGTGCGCGGATCTGGCTGGTGCGCCAGAGATCGATGTCCCGCATTTCGCTGAGGCGTTTCAATACCGCGCGGCGATTTCTAAAGCGTCTCGTTAGGCTATTTTTAGATTGGGGGGCCCAGTGCTCAAACTTGTGCTCGGTTTCAGCGGTTTTTTTTGCTCTCGGGCGTGCGAAGAACAAGAATTTGTCATATAATCAAAGGCTTTCCTGAAAAACTTGCAGAGAAAATGAGCAGAGAGAGTCAGGAATAAGCAGTAAAAAGCAAGTAAGCAGTAAAAAGCAAGTAAGCAGTAAAAAGCAAGTAAGCAGTAAAAAGCAAGTGCAGTTATAAGTGGATCTTGGGTTAACAAGACTGGCGGTCGATTCGTAAAGCAGGGCGCGCATCGAGCAACATGCCAGGCACCTGCAGAGCACAATTTAAGTAACAGGAACTAAAATGCCTAAGATGAAAACTAAAAAAAGCGCTGCGAAGCGCTTTGAGGTTCGCGGCAGCGGATCAATTAAGCGGGGTCAGGCTTTTAAACGCCATATTTTGACCAAAAAAACCACCAAGACCAAGCGTCAGTTACGCGGGTCGACAGCGGTCGACAAATCAAATGTGGCTTCAGTTAAAGCCATGATGCCCTTCGCTTAAGGATATAAAACATGCCTCGCGTCAAACGTGGTGTAACGGCCAGAGCCCGTCACAAAAAAGTTATTGCTAAAGCTAAAGGTTATCGCGGTCGCCGCGGTAATGTGTTCCGTATTGCTAAGCAAGCTGTTATGCGTGCTGGACAATACGCCTATCGAGATCGTCGCAATAAAAAGCGTACGTTTCGCGCGCTTTGGATCGCCCGTATCAACGCAGCAGTGCGTGAACACGGCGTCACCTACAGCGTCTTTATTGCTGGCCTGAAAAAAGCTTCAATCGAGCTCGACCGTAAAGTCTTGGCCGACATGGCCGTGCGTGACAAAGCTGGTTTTGCTGCAGTATTGAATCAGGCAAAATTAGCGTTGGCTGCTTAAGCACGGACAAGTTGTATCTGCAAACGGGGCCGTTGGGCTCCGTTTGCATTTCAAAGATGTGATTTCACGAAGGTTGTAAAAATGGCTGAGACGGTCGATGACCTGATTGAACAGGCCCGGGCACAGTTTGCACTGGCAACTGATGCGGCTGCGCTTGAAAACGCAAAAGCACGATTTTTGGGCAAACAAGGCTCGCTTACCGAACTCATGAAAGGGTTGGGCAAGCTTGACCCTGAGGCAAAACGCACAGAAGGTGCGCGTATTAATGCCATCAAACAACAGATTGAAGCCCTGCTGAACGTCCGACGCGCAGCACTGGCGCAGGCTGAGCTTGATTTGCGCCTGGCAGCCGAAACGATCGATGTGACGTTGCCCGGTCGTGGCCGAGGCAAAGGTGGGATTCATCCAGTGATTCGCACTTGGCAGCGTGTTGAGGCGATCTTCAGATCAATCGGCTTTGATGTGGCCGATGGCCCCGAAATCGAAAACGACTGGACCAACTTCACTGCGCTGAACAACCCTGAAAATCACCCAGCCCGTTCAATGCAAGATACTTTTTACGTCGATATCAACGACGCCCAAGGCCTGCCACTTTTACTGCGCACACACACGAGTCCGATGCAAGTGCGTTACGCACGCATGCATCAGCCTCCCATCAAAGTGATTGCACCCGGGCGCACTTATCGCGTGGACAGTGACGCCACGCATTCGCCAATGTTTCATCAGGTTGAAGGCCTTTGGATTGACGAAAACATTTCTTTCGCAGACCTCAAAGGTGTCTATACAAATTTCTTGCGTTGCTTTTTCGAAACCGACGCTCTTGAATTGCGTTTCAGACCATCGTTTTTTCCGTTCACCGAACCGTCGGCCGAGATCGATATGATGTTTACTTCGGGGCCCAACAAAGGTCGTTGGCTTGAAATCTCTGGGTCAGGGCAAGTCCACCCCGATGTGATCCGCAACTTTGGTCTCGACCCCGAGCGTTACATTGGCTTCGCCTTTGGCTCGGGCCTTGAGCGCCTGACCATGTTGCGCTACGGTGTCAATGATTTGCGACAGTTCTTTGAAGGCGATCTGCGCTTTTTACGTCAGTTCAACGATTAATTTTTTAGATCGATACGGTTCACTATGCAATTTTCTGAGTCCTGGCTGCGTACACTCGTCAACCCCCCGATTTCTACGGATGAATTGTCGCATCGGCTGACGATGGCTGGGCTTGAGGTCGAAGACACCGTGACCGTTGCGCCGGCTTTCTCGGGCGTGGTAGTGGCCTTGATTCAAAGTGCCGAGCCACACCCCAACGCGGACAAGCTGCGCGTGTGCATGGTGGACGTGGGTGCTGCGGCGCCCTTGCAGATCGTGTGCGGCGCACCAAATGCCGCGGTGGGTTTGAAGGTACCGCTGGCTACGGTTGGGGCCATTTTGCCCGGCGAGGTCAAGATTGGCGTGGCCACGATGCGTGGCGTTGAGTCGTTTGGTATGTTGTGCTCGTCCAAAGAGTTGGGTCTTTCGCAAGAGCACGCTGGGCTACTCGTGCTGCCCCCTGAGGCCAAAGTTGGTGACAGCCTACGTGAAGTGCTTGATCTTGACGATACCTTGTTTACTTTAAAACTGACGCCAAACCGCGCCGATTGTTTGTCGCTTTTAGGCGTGGCTCGAGAAGTCGCGGCCCTGACGGGCGCCGTGTTAACCCCGCCAAAAACGTCCGCGCTTGTCCCAAGCTTAACTGAAGTGATTCCGGTTACCGTGCATGCCCCAGAATTATGTGGGCGGTTTGCGGGGCGGGTCGTACGTGGAGTCAACGCGCGCGCCGCAACCCCCGAGTGGATGGTTGAGCGCTTAAAGCGGGCAGGGCAGCGCTCGGTGACTGCGCTGGTTGATATTTCGAACTACGTGATGCTGCTGCTGGGTCGACCGACCCACGTTTTTGACTTAGACCGCATGCCCGAGAAGCGTATCGAAGTTCGCTGGGCGCGTGCCGGAGAAACACTCACGCTGTTAAACGATCAGACCATCGAACTGAACGAGCAGCTGGGCATTATTACCAGTGCAGGAATAGCCGAAAGTCTGGCAGGCATCATGGGGGGTGCTTCGACGGCGGTCTCGCTCGACACGAAGAGTATTTATGTTGAGGCTGCGTTTTGGTGGCCTCAGGCGATAGCGGGTCGTGCCCGCAAGCTTAAATTAAATTCTGAAGCTAGCCATCGCTTTGAACGCGGGGTTGATTTTGAAAATATTCCCGAACATCTTGACCTGATCACCCAATTGATTCTGGACATTTGCGGCGGCCAGGCGGGTCCGATTGACGACCAACAGTTGGCCGTGCCCACTCGGGATGCTGTCACGATGCGTTTGTCACGTTGTCACCGCGTGCTCGGCGTCAAAGTGAGTCAAGACGACGTCGCTCAGACTTTTACGCGACTGGGGTTTGCCTTCGTTCTCGAGGGTGATAAGTTCATTGTTGTGCCGCCAACCTACCGATTTGATCTTCAGATCGAGGAAGACTTAATCGAAGAAGTCGCTCGCATCATTGGTTTTGAAAGTATCCCGGCTGTGCCGCCGCTGGCGGCCGCCCATATGCGGATGACCCCAGAGACCACGCGTTCGGCTCACACCGTGCGCGCAGAGATCGCCGCCCTTGATTATCAAGAGGTGATCAACTTCTCGTTTGTCGAACCAAGCTGGGAAGTTGAGCTTTTGGGACAAGCCGAACCGATTCGACTCTTAAATCCGATCGCAAGCCAACTGGCTGTGATGCGCTCATCGTTATTGCCTGGCTTGGTGGCAAATATTCGCTATAACGCGAACCGCAAGCAAACACGCGTGCGTGTCTTTGAGCTCGGCCGAGTGTATGCGCGTGACTTATCTGTGCAAGACGGCCCGTTGTCCGTCGCTTCAGTGCGTCAGCCGCAACTTTTGGCGGCGGCGGCATGGGGCGCGGTAACTGAGGATCAATGGGGCGTTGCGAGCCGCGGCATTGATTTCTTTGATGTCAAACGCGATATTGAGGTGCTTTTTAGCGCACAGGCTGCGCACTTGCGTTTCATCCCTGCCCCGCACAGCTTGCTTCATCCAGGACGAAGCGCACGTATTGAATTTAAGCAAAAAACCATCGGTTGGCTCGGAGATTTGCACCCGCGCTGGGTGCAACAGCAAGAATTAGCTTCGGCGCCCGTGTTGTTCGAGGTGTCGCTTGACGCTTTAGCTGTGTTACCGATACCCGAGACCCACGAACTGTCTCGCCAGCCAATGGTGCAGCGTGATCTGGCCGTATGGGTTGCCGCAGAGCAGTCGGTGCAAAGTTTGCTCGACACGATCCATCAGACGATCGCTGCAGACCCAAGTCTTGCTGTGGTGCAGCATGTGGCGCTCTTTGATTTATGGCGCGATCCTGCTAAAACAGCAATTCACGAAAAGAGTCTTGCTTTTAGGGTCTCGTTGCAAGACACTGAGGTGACGCTTGATGAGGTGCGCGTGGATTTGTGCATATCCAAAATCCGGGCGGCGCTTGAAAGTACGCACCAGGCCCGTTCACGTTAAACCAAAATGTTGGATAATAAAAATGACACTTGAACATTCGTTAGCAGAATCCCGTACCCTCACGAAGGCTGAATTAGCAGAATTGCTTTTTGAGCGCGTAGGTCTCAATAAACGCGAAGCAAAAGATATTGTCGATACGTTTTTTGAAGAAATTCGTGACGCTTTGTCGCGCGGTGAACCGGTCAAGCTCTCGGGATTTGGTAATTTTCAGGTTCGCAACAAACCGCCGCGCCCAGGACGTAACCCCAAAACCGGTGAAACCATTCCGATMGCGGCACGCCGGGTCGTRACTTTTCATGCAAGTCAAAAATTAAAAGGCGCTGTCGAACACCCCGAAGTACAGCAATCTGAGGTATAAAACCAATCTCTGCTTTGTGTTCGCACCGAAACTTAACGCTCTTTAGTTTTCTCTTGGCACATGATYCTTTCAGATACCCCCATCGTTTTGCCACCGATACCCGCAAAACGTTATTTTACGATTGGTGAAGTCAGTGATCTGTGTGGCGTCAAGCCGCACGTGCTGCGCTACTGGGAACAAGAGTTCACTCAGTTAAAGCCCGTCAAAAGGCGCGGCAATCGTCGCTATTACCAACATCATGAAGTGTTGCTGATTCGTAAGATTCGCGAGCTACTTTATGAGCAGGGCTTCACAATCAGTGGAGCACGCAATCGTTTAAGTGACGGGCGTGAAACGCCTCAAGACCCAGACGCCGCCGTGCGCCTAACAGCTGCCGAACTGCAGTCCTTAAGAGCTGAGTTGCACAGTGTGCAAGAGTTGCTGGCGCATGCAAGTGCACCCACGGCGCTGACTGGGCAACTTGACCTCAGGTAGACGTCGGCTCTGCTATACTTACCCTCTTTCGGGGCGTAGCGCAGCCTGGTAGCGCACTTGCATGGGGTGCAAGGGGTCGAAGGTTCAAATCCTTCCGTTCCGACCAGATATATCAAAGGGTTAGTGTTCACAAGACACTAGCCCTTTTTGTATGTACTTTTCAGAACGGTACTAGACTAATCCAAAAGAAAATGTGATTATCGAAAAGTGTCACAAACAAGGATAGGCAACATGACCGAAGTGAAAACTCAAGCAGCGCAGCCTTCGTATGACCACGGCGCCAGCAGCACGCGATTGCTTGGTGACACGATTGGACAAGTCTTGGACAAAACGGCAACGACCTATGCGACACAAGACGCCTTGGTTGTAGTCGACCAGAGCATTCGGTGGACTTGGCAAGAACTGGCTGCCCGCGTGCGGGCCTTGGCCGCCGGTTTTCTCGCGCTCGGACTCGAGCCTGGCGATCGCGTGGGCATCTGGGCACCCAACTGCTCAGAATGGGTCTTGACGCAATTTGCAACGGCTAAAGTGGGACTCATTCTGGTCAACATCAATCCGGCCTATCGTCGCGCTGAGTTGGCGTATGCGTTGAACAAAGTGGGCTGCAAGGCGCTGGTTCTCGCGCCCGCCTTGAAATCCACAGATTACTTGGCAATCCTGACTGATTTGGCGCCGGAACTCTCGAGCGCTAAGCCCGGTACGTTGCTGGCCCGTGCATTGCCAGAGCTTAAAAACGTCATTCGCCTGGGTCAATCCCAAACCTCAGGCATGTTCAATTTTGACGATATCAGCGCGCTGGCGCAGCCCGACGACGTCGCGCGTGTCGAGACCTTGGGCGCACTGCTGCAATTTGACGATGTCATCAATATCCAGTTCACCTCTGGGACGACGGGTCAGCCCAAAGGTGCCTGCCTCACCCACCAAAATATTCTCAACAATGGCTATTTCGTTGCTGAAGCCATCAAACTAACCGATAAAGACCGACTGTGTATTCCGGTGCCTCTTTATCACTGCTTTGGGATGGTGATGGGAAATTTGGGGTGTCTGACACACGGAGCTACCATGGTGTATCCGAGTGCGGCCTTTGAGCCACTCGCTGTGCTAAAAGCAGTGCAAGAGGAGCAGTGCACCGCCCTTTACGGCGTCCCCACCATGTTCATCGCCGAGCTTGAGCATCCGGACTTCGCCAAGTTTGACTTGCGTAGTTTGCGCACGGGCATCATGGCCGGTTCGCCCTGTCCAGTTGAGGTCATGAAACGGGTGCAAGCCGACATGAACATGAAAGAGGTCACCATTGCCTACGGCATGACTGAAACATCGCCAGTTTCCACGCAGAGCGCCACAGACGATCCGCTAGAGCGCCGAGTCTCGACGGTCGGAAGGGTACAGCCGCACGTCGAAATCAAGATCGTCGATATCGATGGACGCGTGGTTCCCCGCGGTGTCACTGGCGAGTTTTGTACACGTGGCTACTGCGTCATGTTGGGTTATTGGAACGACGAAGAGAAAACTCGTGAAGCAGTTGATACCGCAGGCTGGATGCACACGGGTGACTTGGCCGTGATGGACGCTCAAGGTTATGTCAATATCGTCGGGCGGCTAAAGGACATGGTGATTCGCGGTGGAGAGAACATCTACCCGCGTGAAATTGAGGAGTTTCTATACAGCCATCCGCACATTCAAGACGTACAAGTGATCGGTATACCTGACGAAAAGTATGGTGAAGAACTGTGCGCTTGGGTGAAATTGCGAGAGGGTCAGTCAGTGACAGAAGACGATGTACGCGCGTTTTGCAAAGGTCAGATCGCTCATTACAAAGTGCCTCGCTATGTTCGTTTTGTAGACGAATTTCCGATGACGATCACTGGAAAAATACAGAAGTACATCATGCGCCAACAAACCATAGAAGCTCTTTCTCTTACTGAACAGAAAACCGATTCAGATTTTTAGACGATGTCGGTCAATCAGCTCAATCAACTGAGCGATTTCGTTTTGGGTAGTATCCCAGCGGCACACCAAACGAAACAGGTTGGTCCCTCGACGATAAAACAACACACCGTCGGCGATGAGTGCATCAATAGCCTTGGGGTTCATTTGTACAAAAAGTTCGTTTGCCTGAACAGGTGCCAAGAGCTTAACGCCCTCAAGCTTTTCAATTTTGTGAGCGATTGCGAGCGCCGCCGTATTTGATTGTTTGGCCAGGCGCAGCCAGAGATCGTCAGCGACATAAGCCAATACTTGAGCGGAGGCAAAGCGCATTTTTGACCAGATCATGCCTGCGCGACGCAAATGAAAGCTAATGTTTTTTGCAACTGCCGGATTAAAAACTACAATCGCGTCTGTTAGCAGACCACCATTTTTTGTGACGCCAAAGGATAAAAGATCGACACCTGCTTTTGAGGTCAATTCGGCGGGCGAGCAGCCTAGGGTATCTAGCGCGTTGGCAAAACGTGCGCCATCCATATGAACGACTAAGCCGTTGGCATGTGCAATGGTGCTGATGGCCTTGACTTCAGACACAGAATAGACCGCACCCATATCGGTGGCTTGTACCAGATTCACAGCCTCGGGTTGGTTTTTGTGCGCCTGACCTTTGCCTGAATTTAGAATGGCAACTTCAAACGCGATGGGATCAATTTTTCCATCAACACCACTGACAGGCGTGACCTTTAAGCCGCCACCAAAAAAACTAGTCGCATTGCATTCTGAGGTATTGATGTGGGCCTCAGGGCTGCAGTAGACTGCGCCAAAAGGGGTGCCCACGGCGGCCAACGCGAGGGCGTTTGCACCCGTACCAGTGGGCACTGGAAAGACCTGCACCGGTTGCTCGAACAAGGTGCTGAACTTCGCATTTAACTGTTTTGTGATCTCATCGCCACCATAGCCCAAGACAGAGCCAACATTGGCTTGCACCAAGGCCTCAATTAACTCGGGCGCGGCGCGCCCACAATTGTCGCTACGAAACTCTAAGTGTGTGGGGGGCATAGTGTACTTTTTAGCGAAAAAACGGGTCGTTAAATCACGATCTGTGTACCTAGCTCGACCACACGATTGGCTGGGATTTTAAAAAAGTCTGTGGAGCTTGTTGCGTTTTTAGACATCAGCCTAAAAATTTGAGCCCGCATAAAATTGAAACTGCTTTTTGCAGCGGGCACAATGGTTTCGCGCGCCAGATAAAAAGTGGTGGACATCATGTCAAAACTCATACCTTGTGATTCACAAAGTGCCAGAGCACGCGGCACATCGGGGTTTTGCATAAAACCATACGTCACGATGATGCGGCTAAAGTTTTCGCCAAGGTCTTGAATCTGGATACGGTTAGAATTTTTAACAAAGGGCGAGTCAGCAGTTTTGATTGTCATGAGGACAACCCGTTCATGCAAAATCTGATTATGTTTAAGATTGTGCAACAAAGCCGAAGGTACGCCCTCGGTCGAGCCTGTCATAAAAATCGCTGTGCCACTGACGCGATGAACGTCAGTCGTGAACTGAATAAACGACTCGAGTGGCATACTAGTTTGTGACATTTCGTCATTGATCAGTTTACGTCCTCGTCGCCAAGTTGTCAGCACCGTAAACGAGATCACGCCCACAACCAGCGGAAACCAGCCGCCTTGAGGGATCTTGACAGCATTTGCGGCAAAAAAAGCAATATCAATGACAAACAAAGAGCCCGCGACAAGCGCGACAAATAACCAATTCCAGCGCCATAACAGACGCATCACAACGGCAATCAGAATCGTATCGATTAGCATGGTGCCCGTGACGGCGATACCGTAGGCAGCGGCAAGGTTTGATGATGATTCAAACCCAATGACGAGTGCGATGACTGCGAGGTAAAGTGTCCAGTTTGTGAAGGGGACATAAATTTGCCCTTCTTCTTTGCCAGAGGTGTGAATAATTGCCATGCGGGGTAATAAGCCCATTTGTACCGCCTGACGCGCAACTGAAAACGCGCCAGATATGACCGCTTGTGAGGCGATCACGGTCGCCAGCGTTGACAAAGCAACCATTGGAATCAGCGCCCAATCGGGTGCAAGCAAATAAAACGGATTGCGAACTGCTTCTGGATTATGAAGCAGTAGTGCCCCCTGACCAAAATAATTCAGTACCAACGCAGGCATCACAAAACCAAACCAGGCCAGCCGGATGGGTGAGCGCCCAAAGTGCCCCATGTCGGTATAAAGGGCTTCGCCGCCCGTCACCGCGAGAACCACCGCTGACAGAGCAAAAAATGACAGCTTGGGATAATCGCTAATAAATTGGAAAGCGTAATAAGGATTTAACGCTATCAACACCTCGGGATGCTTAAAAATTTGAAGGATACCCAGGCCCGCCAGCACCGTAAACCATACGATCATCACCGGACCAAAAAACATACCTACCAAACCAGTGCCACGCTTTTGAATCATAAACAAACCGGTGAGCACGACGACTGTGACCGGAATCACATAGTCTTTAAGCGCGGGGGCAATGATCTCAAGCCCTTCAACGGCAGACAATACCGAAATTGCTGGAGTAATCATACTGTCGCCATAGAACAGCGCAGCCGCAAAAATGCCTAACATCGTTAAGAGCCACGCGAGCCAAGCGGGGTTTTGGCGCGACGTAATCAGCGCGAGTAAGGCTAACGATCCACCTTCGCCACGATTGTCGGCAAGCATGATGATGGCGACGTATTTAATCGAGACCAGCACCATGATGGCCCAAAACACCATCGACAGCAGGCCGAGAATGTTTTCTGGCGTGACAGGGATGGGATGGTGTCCGCTGAAAATCTCTTTAAGTGCGTAAAGAGGACTTGTGCCGATATCGCCAAAGACGACGCCAATTGCACCTAAGGTTAAGGCGGGTAGAGCATTACCAGTTTTCATTCGATCGCATTCTTTAGGCTACAGGGGCCAATTGTATTGAGGTTCTGAGTTTGAGGGAAATGGCGTGACAGCGCACCGATGTTGACACTGAGGCACGAAGAGATAGGGTCGCATGCCAGTTTTGTGAGGTTCTGAGTGTGTTTTGCTGACAAAGAACGTCCGGCAGATATTGGAACGAATAATATTAGGCTATCTACGATTCGTTTTTTAGGCACTCAATAATCTGCGCTTGACATAAAGAACTCGCGAGCAACTTAATTCTCTTAATTTACTTTAGATTTATTATGTATCCTACTGAATAATAAACATATTTTTAATTATTTAAGTGTAAATAATATGAAGCCTAATTATCGAAAAATTGACAAATGCCTGATCTGCGGCAATAGCAACTTAAAAACAATATTGGATTTGGGCGAGCAGTACTTAACTGGCCTGTTTCCCAAAGTGGTTGAACCTCAGAATATTACGAAGGGGCCATTGCGCTTGATCAAGTGTCACGGGCAGGACACGTGTGGTTTAGTGCAGTTAGAACATGTTTATGACTTGTCAGAAATGTATGGCGAGAATTATGGCTATCGCTCAGGGCTTAACGCGAGCATGGTCAAACATTTGGCCGACAAGGTAGCAAAGATTTGTTCGAATACGGTCTTACAGGACGGGGATCTAATCGTAGATATCGGGAGTAATGACGGTACAACGCTGGGGCTTTATCCAGAAGACTTATGCTTGCTAGGGGTGGATCCGACAGGAGGCAAGTTTAGAAGCTTCTACAAACCGCATGTGAGTTTAATTGCTGATTTTTTCTCAGCCAAAGCTGTGCAAAAAGCGTATCCGAATAAAAAAGCTAAAGTCGTGACGTCCTTCTCAATGTTCTATGACCTCGAAGATCCAGTCGGCTTCGCAAAGGAAATCGTTTCGATTCTCGACGACGAGTTAGGCATTTGGGTATTTGAGCAAAGCTATATGCCCCTGATGCTTGAGCGCAATGCTTACGATACCGTGTGTCATGAACACTTGGAATTCTACGGATTAAAGCAGATCAAGTGGATCGCTGACCGCGCTGGGTTAGAGATCCTTGACGTTGAGCTCAATAGCGTCAATGGCGGGAGTCTGTCGGTCACCGCGGGCGTCAAAGGGAAAACCCATCTGAGTGTTAGTAAAAGTGTTCAGAAAATGCTTGAGGCCGAAGAGCAAGCTGGTTTGTCGACACTGACCCCGTACCTCGAGTTTTCTGCACGTGTAGATCGGTCTCGTGCAGAGTTTCAGAATTTTGTCCGTCAAGTCGAAAAAGAGGGAAAAAAACTGCTGGGGATTGGGGCCTCAACGAAGGGAAACGTCTTGCTTCAATATTGTGGCATCACGACGGCACAAATCAGTAAGATCGGCGACGTGAATGTTGATAAGCACGGAGCCTTTACGCCAGGTAGCTGGATACCCATTCAAGCTGAAGATGAGATTTTAGCGAGTGATCCCGACTATTTACTAGTATTTCCTTGGCATTTTAGAGACTTCTTTATCAATCATCCAAAATTTAAAGGCAGGAAACTAGTGTTTCCGTTGCCGCGACTAGAGATTGTTGAATGCGATTAGTCTAGATCGTATTGAATGTAATAGTTGCCAAGTTCATCATACAAGACTCTGTTTGCGTGGTTCCCAAGTATTGACTTGATCGTAAGCGGTTTGTTTATCAAGAAGCTTTGATATTCCCAATCTGGAGGCAGGTCTAAACGAGTTTTTAGCTCGATAAGTTTGTCACGCGTGATATCGATGGCTGACTGATTGCTCCAAGCAAACATAATGTATTTCATTCCGTCAGGTGAAATAAGACGATGAGCAAGAGAGCCTTCGTTCCAGATAAAGCTGATTGGCATTTGAAGAGTAAAGCGGTAGTACGCAGCATTGACAACGTCTTTGGGGCCAACGAGTGGCCACCTGATGCTATCAAAGGGCTTTAGGATAACTTCCCCCTGCTCGCTAAACCGCAATTTTCCAACGAAGTTGTAAGGGTGGAGTGACGGCGACAGGTTGACATCCATCAAGTAACGTTGAACGCCACCGCGCACTGGCATTGCCACGGGCCCCAAAGGAGCCAGTTGCGCGGTAATTGAGGCCGTCGTAATTTTATTAAAGTAGACTGAGTCACAACTGTCTTCGACTTTAAATGTTGTATACAATTTGAGTACATAGCGCAGTCGCAGCCAGTCCATGTTGCCCATGTAAAAACTGCAAATAAAGGCGTCAGGATCGACTCGGTATATTTGCTCAGCCCCGCTGACAGCTTGGCTCTTGTTTGCTGGCTGCGCGCTCAGTGCAGCAGGAGCGGATGTGGTGGCTCTTGGTTGGGCTGAGACTGGTGCGGTTTGAGTCTGTGCCAGCGTCGCTTGCGTGAAGGCCTGTGCCCCCATCACTGACCACAACAACGTAAAGACAAGTGTTTTCATACTGAACAATTTTAAGTAATGTTATGAGAAGGTTGCATCAATAGACTTTTTTGTTGAGAATGAGACCCTGGGGCTTAAGCCGATGACAAGATCAAACCTATTTTACAAATCATACAAATTATGCCTTATATTTGTACGCTACTGCCTGTTTTAACTGCCTGTCTCTGATAATGGATTATTTTTTAAAAACGAATATGTTCAAACTTTTTGCATTTACTGCGCTTTTAGCGTCTTGTTTGACGGTCGTTGCGGCTCCGGTTTGCGACACCTTGATCGTTACTGGCCCGACCGATGATGCCCCAGACTCTTGGCTCACCGATGGTAAGTTAGATGGGGTCGCTATCAAATTTGCCCAGCGCCTTGCTGAAAAAGCAGGGGTTACAACAGTCATCACTAAACACTACCCAACTTGGACTGACACGATCGCAGCCGTCAATGATGGCGAGGCAGACCTGATAGTGAGTGCTATATTTTCAGATGACCGCAATCGCTACTGGAACTTTGTCGTGCCGCAATATGGTGAATCTCCCGTGGTGATCGTGACGAAAAAGAGTAAAAAATTTCCGTTGCTCCGCTTGGATGATCTTCTCAATAAAAAGGGAGCCAAGGTGAAAGACCAGGCATTTGGCAGCAGCCTGTTGCACCAATTTTTGGAAGACAAAGCAAAACCGACTAGTATCGATTCAGTCGATCAGATGATGAATGGTTTAGCGACGGATCAATTTGACTATGGCATCGCATATAAATTCGGCCTAGATCGGTATTTGATGGTTGGGGGGCTTTTTCAAGAATATGCTTACCTAACAACTTATCCGTATTTTGGGGATTTGCATTTTGCTTTTTCAAAGCAATCTCACTGTGGTCAAAAACTCATGCCGAGGTTTGAAGCTGAACTAAAAAAGGCCTTGAACGAAAACAAGTTTTACAGCATGCGGCAAGAATATGAGAATACGTTTTTTGAATCTCACACATCAAAAATGTCACGTATTGCGCGAGAAAAAAATCGAAAGTAAATCGTGCTGCTGTTGACGTTAGCGTCTAATCGAGTCATTGTGTAATAGATTTTTTATAGGCACGCATCATCTTGTACGCCTGATACATGAATACGACACGGTTCAACCATTTATTATGTTTGTTGTGAGTATTTGCATATTGCGATGTCACAGAATAGTCGTACATGACTTTGCTGCATACCGCTGGCAAAACAAGAAGCGATCGTAATATCAACGTTTTATGTTTCCAGTACTTTTTATAGTAGCACTGCAAAGTCCTTCGGGCCTTGGGGTTAGGCTTCATTTTTACCATGCCCGCATTGTCTTCAATCCATAGGTATAAGCTGCTTTCTAATGCTGAGTGCAGCTGATCGGGCATCCCGATTTTTAGTTCTGGAAACGTGGGTGCTAGATATTCAAGCACTTCAAGACGCATATCAAACAGCGTCACCACGTCATAAGGGCGTGACGCCGCTAGCTTAAAGTTGATGACAGGGATCTCAAGGGCGAAGACCCTGGCGCTGTGCCCAAACATTTCAAAAAACATCGCGATATGGATGAACAAATTCTCTTGTAAGGCAAGGCGTACCCTTTTAATCACTGTCTTGTCCAAACGAACGATGCCGGCTGAGCAAAGTACGAAAGGTAAGAAACTTGGATGATTGGTCAGCATGTCAGAAATCGACATCAGTCGATTTTCTGGAAACCATGGAAACACTTCGCTTCGGGTTTCATTAAAAAAAGTTGTAGATGAAAAGGGTACAAGGTAACAATCGGCGGCATCTTGTCTGAGTGTGAGCATGACTTGCTCAAACCCCTCCCAGATAATCGGATCATCATCTGAAATGAGCCATACGAATTTTCCTAGGGCCTGCTCTAGGCACTGTTCAGTGCTACTGGCAAAGCCAGCTCTGACTGAATTATGCCTATAACGCACACTCGGATGTAGCACTTGTTGATTGGCCGTAGCGATGTCTTGGTTAGAGTCGTCACAGATAATGATCTCAACTTCTGTTGAAAAATTACCGAGCACTTTCGAGAAAAACTGTTCAGAAAGTTCGCGTAACGGTTCGTGCCGGTTGTAAGTTGGTAGACAGATCGATAAAAGCATAAATGAGATCCAAATAAGATATAAATAGTATTCTGTGTATCAACTGATTATTTTATTAAAACAGAACAATTCGCTGAGTTATAACGATAGATATTGGAGATTGCCGCGGCAATGCGCTGACTCGGCTCTGGATCGCAGAATTCTAGATGTTTGATAGGCAGGTTGATGACTGTGACAGTACCTGATGTATATGGTCTCCAGTCAAATTTTTCTGCATGCGAAAGTTGTACTTTGTCATTCGCCTTCACAAACACAATAGACGCCTGGCACACCCTCGAGGAGTGCTGGATTTTTAGTGGAGCCGCGTTGATAGTGAATTGCAACATTCGTCTAATTCCCTCGGGCGGTGTATCGCGCCGCACAAGACCGACGTTTGCCATCGCTTCACAGATCATCGTTAAAAAGTTGTCACTCTCGAGTGAGATTGTGTCACAAGAGATATTGAATCTGTCAGCGAGAGATCGCAAAATGAGTTCAAGATCATTGCTAGAGTCGCTAGACACATTGTCTTCTGTCTGATTCGTGGCGACGGTATCAAGTATCGCTAGCAATTCAACAGTGTCGCCTAGCGCTTCAAGTTGTACCGCCATTTCATGCGCCACACTGCCACCGAACGACCAGCCGATCAAGCGGTAAGGTCCCTGGGGTTGTGCTGTCTTGATTGCTGCAACGTAGGCTTGGGCCATGTCTGCCAAGGACTGGTGATAGCTCTCGTTGGCTTCGAGACCTCGTGCCTGCAGAGCCCACAGTGCACCGCGTGACCCAAAATCAAGCACTTCGGCCATTTTTTGATAGACGGTGCCGATTCCACCGATAGGGTGAATGAAAAAGACGGCTCTTGACTGGTCACCGTCTTTCAGTAGCCAAAGAGGATCATATGCGTCATTTAAAGCTTGAATGGTGGCCGCCCGGTCGGTCGTACGGCGTGAAAGATTGGCTAACTCGGCCGGAGTTCGTAGCCTAAAGACATCGCGCACCGTGGTGTTGAGTCCAGCGCCACGAGCGCGACTGATCAGTCGCATGGCTGCGATGCTGTCGCCGCCCAATTTAAAGAAATCATCATCGAGCCCAACTTGCTCTGCGCCTGTCATCTCTGCGAAGAATTTGCAAAACTGTTCTTGTCGTTTGTTATTCGGAGCGCGATAGGGTACGGTCCAATGTGGCACTTCGGGATCAAGAAGGGCGCGTCGATCAATCTTTCCGTTGGGTGTGAGTGGTAGTGCACTCAGGGCCACGTAGGCGGTCGGAATCATGTAGTCGGGTAACTTGTCGGCTAATTGCCGCTTTAATTCAGAGTGCTCGTAAGGACGCTGCTGTGCGTCATAGACAAGATAGGCAACGAGCTGTTTTGACTGTTCAGCGCCACGCACTTGCACCGCACATTGAGCAACGCCCTCAATCCGTAGCAAGGTTGACTCAATCTCACCGAATTCAATTCGAAATCCGCGTAGCTTAACCTGCTGATCCACGCGACCTAGGTACTCGAGTATCCCGTCGTCTGAGCATCGTACGAGGTCTCCGGTGCGATACATCAGCTGGCCTGCCGCGAAAGGACAGGCGACAAAGCGTTCGGCGGTTAAAGCTGGTCTACCTAAATAGCCTCGAGCCAGGCCGGCACCTGCAATGTACAATTCTCCAATGACTCCTCGAGGTACTAAGTTAAGACCTGCATCCAGCACGTAAGTCTGCGTGTGAGCAATGGGCGTACCGATTGGCACTGTGCCGACTTGTTGTGACAGGGGTGCGGCCTCAGACTTCAGGCGTGTCACGGTAGACCATATGGTTGTCTCTGTGGGGCCGTATAGATTCCAGACCTCAGCGCCGGTCAACGCCAATTGGTCTGCCAGGTCATTAGAGAGGGCCTCGCCGCCGCAAAAAATTCGCTTTAAGCCAAGCTGTTTTGCACCCGTGAGCATCAGCATTTGCCAGGTCGCAGGGGTCGCCTGCATCACGCTCGCCCGTGAGGCCTGGATGGCCTCGAGTAGCGCAAAGCCATCGGAGGCGATCTCTCGCGAAACGAGCGTAATCGTGCCACCGCTGATTAAAGGCAAATATAATTCTAAGCCCGCGATATCAAACGAGATCGTAGTGACGGCAAGCAAAATATCGTCAGCTTGAAACCCGGGGGTTTGCTGCATAGAGAGTAAGAAATTCAAAAGCGCGACATGTGTAACTTGTACGCCTTTCGGTGTGCCCGTGGATCCTGAGGTGTACAGCACATAGGCAAGATGCTGCGATAGCAGTGGTGCGCGACGCTCTGCCTGGTTCACAGCATTTGTTGAAAAACTGTTCAGCTTTTTCGTAAAGTCTTCATGATCAACTTCGATCGTCAAGAGTTTGTACGATATAGTTTGTAATGCTTGCCGCAGCGTTGGCACACCCGTTTGCTGCGTCAGGATCACTTTGGCGCCACTGTCTTCGAGCATAAAGCGCAGGCGTTCGGGGGGGTAGTCAGGATCAAGAGGCAAGTAAGCCGCACCACTTTTCAGTACGCCAAGAAGCGCGATTACCATCTCAATTGATCGAGGCAACCCCAAAGCCACGACTGACTCTGGACCCGCACCATGTTGAATCAAAAATCTCGCCAATTGATTCGAGCGACGATCAAGCTCTGCGTAAGTTAATGAACTGTTCTCAAAGGACAGCGCTCGCTTGTCTGGTGTGTCTTTTGCTTGAGACTCAAACCGTTGAATGAAACTCGGCGCATCATTCGAATGAGTCATGAGGTGTCCGCGGGCCTCAGCAAGCAATGTGCGTTGCTCGACATCATTGACTAGACCGATCAGTGCAAGTTCTGTCTCACCATTGTTTTTTACACTAGAGATCAAATGAGAGAGAAAACCTAAAACAGTTTTTGCGCCTTTCATATCAAGGCGGCTGCGGTCGTAGCTTAAGCGCAGACGCAAGGTTTGCCCGGGTAATGCCGTCAGGGCGGCTGGGTGGTGCGTACCGTCCCGCGCCTCTAGGTGACTCAGAGTGAGTTCATTAATTTGATTGGTCTTGGTATCACTAACAGGATAGTTTTCGTATATAAATAGAGCTTCAAATAATGACTGACCTGTTATTCCGGTTATGGCTTGTACGGCAGTTAGGCCCAAGTGTGCATGCTGATCCTGTTCAGATTGTTCAATTTGTTGCTCTTTGAGCCATTGAACGAGCTGCTCAGAAGGGTGTAACTTAATGCGTAGTGGCATTGTGTCGATGAACAATCCGACTGCCGTATCAATACCAGGTTGCAAATTAGACCGACCGCTTCTCACGCTTGCAATGATAATTTCGTCTAACCGACTCATCTTTGCTAAGGTCAGAGCAAATAGTCCTTGCAGTACACAGGCTTGAGTCAAACCATTAGAGCGCGCAAAATCAGCTAAGCCATCGCTTTCAGCACGGCCGATGTCAAGCCACTGCTCCGCCTGACCAACATTTTTGTCAACTAATTTTGGAAAAGTGAGTTGGCTGGGTTCTGTGACCGCCTCGAGGTGCTTGCGCCAGTAATGCTCAGCCGCGGGCTGATCGCGCAGCCTTAACCAAGCCAGATGATCTTGCCAAGGCATTGGGTCATTCAAC
>NSIQ01000047.1 GCA_002737415.1 Alcaligenaceae bacterium
CCCGCATCAAGGCTCATTAAGCTAGCCTCACCTGCGCGCGCGAGCTGCATTTGATAGGCAGCTTCAGGCATTAAGCGGGCGAAGTAAAAGCGCGCTGTCGCCAGCTTCGCTTCGTAAAACGTATCACCACTTTTTTTGTTCGCCAGCGCGACTTTCGCCATGCGTGCAAACAGGTAGGCATACACAAGGTGTCCCATTACTCGCAAATACGGCACGGCAGCAGCCCCCACCTCATTGTGATTGAACATCGCCTTCACGCCGATTTCTTTTGTCAATTTCTCGGCCTGCTTGGCCAACTCTGCAAGCGGATCAATAAACTCTGCCATCTCTTTGCGTACGCCTTCAGCTTCGATAAAGGCCTCAATGATTTTGCCAAACTTTTTGAGCTTGGCGCCCATATCCGACAAAACCTTACGCCCTAGCAAATCAAGCGACTGGATGGTGTTGGTCCCCTCGTAAATCATATTGATACGTGAGTCGCGCACAAACTGCTCCATGCCCCAGTCGGCGATGTAGCCATGCCCACCAAAGACTTGTAAGCCTTCATTGGTGGCCTCGAAGGCGTTGTCGGTAATAAAGGCTTTGACGATCGGGGTCAACAGGGTCACCAAATCTGCGTGAGTCTCACGCTCCTCCTGATCGGGATGGTTTTGTTCGACATCAATCATTAATGCAATCCAATAGGCAAAGGCGCGCGCGCCCTCTGCATAGGCGCGCTGAGTCAAGAGCATTCGACGCACATCTGGATGCACAATGATGGGATCTGCAACCTGATCGGGGGCTTGAGCTCCCTTTAGGCCACGCATTTGTAGACGCTCTTTCGCATAGGCTGCTGAGTTTTGGTAGGCAACTTCGGTTAGGCCAACGCTTTGCATGCCCACGCCTAAGCGCGCGGCGTTCATCATGATGAACATCGCGCGCAAGCCTTTGTGTGGCTCACCCACTAGGGTGCCGCGCGCGCCATCAAAGTTCATGACGCAAGTTGCGTTGCCATGGATCCCCATTTTGTCTTCAAGCGAGCCGCAACTTAGCGTGTTTTTATTTTGTCCATTGATATCGCTTGTGGCACTAGGCAGATACTTGGGCACCACAAAGAGCGAGATCCCTTTTGTGCCGGCTGGCGAGTCGGGCAAACGCGCTAAAACAAGATGGATAATATTTTTGCCCAAGTCGTGCTCACCACTTGAGATAAATATTTTTGTACCGGTGATGGCGTAGCTGCCGTCGGCTTGCGGCTCGGCTTTTGTTTTTAATATGCCCAGATCGGTGCCGCATTGCGGTTCGGTCAGGCACATGGTGCCAAGCCATTCGCCCGACACCAGTTTTTGCAAATAAATTGCTTTTTGCTCGGGTGTGCCGTGTGCTTGCAGGCATTCGTAGGCGCCATGCGACAGCCCTGGGTACATCGTCCAAGCTTGATTGGCTGAGTTCAGCATTTCGTACAACGCGGTATTCAATAGCACCGGCAGCCCCTGGCCGCCGTGCTCTGGATTGCACGCCAACGCGGGCCAGCCAGCCTCGACATATTGCGCGTAGGCTTGCTTGAACCCATCGGGCGTCGTCACTGCGCCATCCGGGTGACGTGTGCAGCCTTGCTTATCGCCGTTTTGGTTTAAGGGTTGCACCACCTCTTTTGCAAACTTGGCGGCCTGCTCAAGGATTTGATTGACCGTTTCCTGGTCAATCTCTTTGTGGGCGGGTAAAGATTTAAGGACGTCTGTCACGCCCAAGACTTCGTGCATGACAAACTGCATATCTCTTAGCGGTGCGGTGTAACTAGGCACGGGGGCTCCTGTTTTGGTCGATCGTTTGTTGGATAGATTGCGTTGCGATATCAACACTTCGCGAAATTTGTAAAAAGCGCGCGTCGTGGTGTAGGCCCTGCACGTAGCTATAAATTTGAAACAGCATGGCTTCGGGCGCACAGTCATTTTTAAGATCACCCACTTCAATGGCCTGCTCGATCGCACGCTTAAGTGCCGCGCGCCAGATTTGTACGCTGCGCACGAGCTCGTCACGCACGGGGCCTGGCCGATCGTCAAACTCAACCGCACCCGATATGAAAATGCAGCCAGCGCTAAGCTCTTGGATGCTCGTCTGCATCCAAAGGTTAATCATCTTTTGCAAGCGCGCAAGCCCTTTGGGCTCTTGAAGTGCAGGCTGCAACACCCTAGCTTCAAAGCGGTCGTAGTACTCTCGCACCACTGCGAGCTGCAGTTCTTCGCGCGAGCCAAAGTGGGCGAACACGCCACTTTTACTCATGACGAGGGCTTCGGCCAAGAGGCCGACGGTTAAGCCTTCGAGGCCCTGACGGCTCGAGATTTTTAAGGCTTGGTCAACGATCATCGCCTTGGTCAGCGCGCCCTTTGACCGCGCCGGTTCGACCGACTGAGTCGCGGTCATCCTTGCAAGATCGGTTATGGAGGCCTGAGGAGTCAAAACGCTCACCCGTGAAGTCAATCAAAGTTGGATTTCAAGATTTCAAGATTTCAAGATTTCAACCCATAATAGCACGATCGTTCGTTTTTTTTACTATAATTGTATTTCGTCAACTAGTTAAACCGCCAATGGTGCTTATGGAGTACTTAAGGCTATATTGGTCAAGTCACAAAATTTTTAAAAAGTCGGCCAAGGCTAACGGACAAACATGACAGAAGCGATTCAGAACAGCAAGCCTTGGCTGAAAAACTATCCGAAAGGCGTACCTGAAAATATTGATATTTCGGCATTCTCCTCCTTGGTCACCTTGTTTGAAGATTCGTTTCAACGCTTCGCCGAGCGCAAGGCTTATCTTTACATGGGTCAGGCGCTCACCTTTGCGCAGCTAGATGTTCAATCTCGCCACTTTGCAAATTACCTGCAAACACTTGGGCTAGAGCCTGGCGCCAGAGTCGCCATCATGCTGCCAAACGTTTTACAGTTTCCGATCGCCATGATTGGGGCCCTGCGAGCGGGCTGCGTCGTGGTCAACACCAATCCTCTTTACACCGCCCCCGAACTTGAACATCAACTGAACGATAGTGGTGCCAGCGTTTTGATTGTTTTAGAAAACTTTGCGCATATCTTTCAAAGCCTGCAGGGCAAAACGCAAGTCAAGCATGTCGTGGTCACAAGTTTGGGTGAACAACTTGGGCTGAAAGGAAAAATCGTTGATTTTGTGGTGCGCCATATTAAGAAGCTAGTCCCTCAATGGGCGATTCCTGGTCATGTCAGTTTTACCCAAGCCCTCTCGATCGGCCGACTGCAACAGGCAAAGGCGGTCACACTGACCCATGACAGCATTGCCTTCTTGCAATACACCGGAGGCACCACAGGCGTGTCAAAAGGCGCTGTGCTGCTACACCGAAACATTCTGGCAAACCTTGAGCAGGTTGACGTTTGGCTAGCTCCTGCCCTGAGCAGTCGCACAATTGAGCAGCTCGTTTTTCTGTGCGCGCTGCCGCTTTATCATATCTTCGCGCTCACCTCGTGCGCCATGATCGGGCTGCGCGAGGGCGGCATGAATATTTTGGTGCCCAATCCCAAAGACATCGCAGGCTTCATCAAGCTGTTAGCGCAACACCCAGAGATCCATATTTTCCCGGGGGTCAACACCCTGTTCAACGCGTTAATTCATCGCCCCGACTTTGCCAGGGTCAAGCTGCCCAACTTGCTTGTCACGATTGGTGGTGGCATGGCCGTTCAAAAAAATGTGGCAGACCGCTGGCAAGCGTTAACAGGCACACCGATTGTTGAAGGCTATGGGCTGTCAGAGACGTCTCCGGTTGCTTGCGTGAATACGACCATCATCGAGCAGTACACGGGCAACATCGGCTTGCCGGTGCCAAGCACAGAGATCCGCATCCTAGCGGAAGACGGCAGCGAAGTCGCGCTCGGCTCACCGGGAGAAATTGCAATTCGTGGCCCGCAAGTGATGGCGGGTTATTGGAACAAACCGCAAGACACCGCAGCAGTGATGACCGCCGATGGGTTCTTTAAAAGTGGCGACATCGGTTTTATGGATCAGGGGGGCTACGTCAAAATCATCGATCGCAAAAAAGACATGATCGTGATCTCGGGCTTCAAGGTGTTTCCAAACGAACTTGAAGAGGTGATCGCGCGCTTACCCGGTGTTTTAGAATGCGCTGTGATTGGCGTGCCCGATGAACATACTGGCGAAGCCGTCAAACTGTTTGTGGTTAAAAAAGATGCATCCTTAACCGAAGAGCAGATTTTGGCTTACTGCAAAGGACAGTTAACGAATTACAAACGCCCAAAGCAAATTGTCTTCAGAGCAGAGTTGCCCAAATCAAATGTCGGCAAAATTTTGCGGCGCGAGCTGAGGGATATTGCGTAAGACTTGAGCTCAACCAGCACTGAGAAACTTGATGCCTGTTTGATACTATGCCCGTGCAGCGATTTGGAGCCAGGGCCAACGCACGCGAACCAAGGGCGAGGCCGTGAGACTTAGCGTGCGCGCGAAATACGAACTTCGGCGCCGCGGCGCTTGACCTCAAGCCCTTCGCTTGGCGAGATACGCAAACCCTCAAGCCCTTTGATGTAGCTCGACCCCTGCATTTGCATGACACGAATCTTATTGCGCATGACTACAGGGTTGTGCACTGGCATCCCGAACATCCAGACTTCGTCAAGAATTCGCGCAGAATTAAATTCGCCAGTATGTTTAGCGGTGGGACCCAGGCACAACATATGCCCCTCGCGACCAAAAGCCGGAATCGTGCCAAACCCACAGGAACTGGTCCAGACCGAGCCCCCCTCGTAACGCCAGCCAGTGTTCAAATCCCACCACGCCTCGCCCTTGGGCAAATAAACTTTAAGTTCAGTCCCGGGCTGCATAGCGGGCGCCACCAACACSGCAGGTCCTAGCATGTACTGAGTATCCCAGCGCTGCGCCTCAGCGTCTGCCGGAAACGACATGGCCATTGAACGCTGCACCGGCAACCCTGTGCGCGCCGCATCTTCGATCGCGCCTAGAACATAAGGAATCAAGCGATAGCGCCACTGCAACCAAGTCTGGATATGTGCACGCGTGGTTTCGTCGAAACTAGTCGGGATAAGTTTTGGATTGGACTGGAAGGCAAAGTTCGCCGAAAACACCGCCATCCCCAGCCAGCGCAAATACAGCTCTGGCGTCATTGCGTCTGCTGGCGCCTGAGCGTTACCCAAGGCGTGCATTTGCACGGGTACGCCACTTGCGCCAATCGACAGCGCCGTACGCAACGTGTGCTGCAGCCCGGCCCAGGTGTTCGGTACGCGAGGCGCGCTTTGCCAGAGCAAGCGTTGCGCGCCTACAAATAAATCCGAGCTGAATACAATCCCTTCGGGCGGCACACGATGACCCGCAACCGCTTCGAACAACGCCCGTCTGGCCAGCGCCGGATAAATTGACCGCAGCACCGCGCCGGTTTCACCACCCCGCGCCACGACCGTGTCAGGAATATCAAATTGCACATCACAGGCCGTCGCGCCCACGCCGTCTTCGGCCAGATGGCGGTGCCGCTCTGACCACATGTTTAAGACGTCACGGTGCGTCAGATCTAACAACCCAAAGGGCTTACCGCCAGTCGCCTGAACGCCAGCAAAAACGTGGGCGTCGCCGTTTTCGTTGGCGAGCAACCAACCGCGATCCTCGAGTTCAGAGAAATTGGTCGTGCCCGCAAGCGACGCGGGTATCGTGTGCAGGCAAAGATGCACAGCATGCTTGCCAAACACACCAAGCATTTGTTTAGGATCAGGAAAGCGAGTGCTATCCCATTCGGGTAACAGCTTTGAATCCTGATATGTCCAAGCCGCGGGGGGCAGCATCAGGACGCCGTCAACTGCGACGCGCTGCTCACGAAAATCAGCAATCATTTCAGCCGTTTGTGTCGCGCTATGGCCCTGCGGTTGCTCAACCCATACCCCCATCGACCATAAAGCGGGCTGACCGGCCCGACCAGTCAGTTGCGTGTATTGATTGAGAATTTCGGCTGGGTCGCCAATAAACAGAAAAACATCGAGCGTCGCGTCTTCAAGCGCAATCGCATATTCTGCTTGATTCTCAGCGCCAAGATCATGCTCGACGCGACCGAGTGAATTGATATAAACGCCCCAGCCCTTCGGGCTCCAGGCTAAGGGCAAGGCACGATGGCCGGGGTCGTCAGACAAGATGGTTTCGCCCCGACGATCAAGATCACCATGGGTTTCGCCTAAGCCGAAGATTTTTTCTTGTGGACCGAGTTCAAAGCCGAGAGTCCAAAAATTTTCTGCGCCTTGTATGCCGGCCACGGACAACGCCAGGACGGGCAGACCTTGACGCTTTAAAAGCAAATGAAAGGGGTTTGCTTGCAGTTCAAGGGTCGCCTCACCTTGGGTCAGTTGCCAGCCTTTAAGCTCGCCCGTCAAAGGCTCAAGCACGGCCTCACCGATCGCCTCTGGGCGAGCCAGCAGAACCTCTGCATGGGCGCGACCCCGACTGCCCGGCAAAATATCAGCGTTAAGCGCCTCGGGGCGACCGCAACGAATTCGGTAAACACCGGGCGCGTGTGGTTCCACTGCGAGCCTAAGCCCAGCACCGACGTCGAAACTTGCCTTCGTGGGGAGTGTATCGACTAGCTTGAGGGTGTCTAGATACATTGTTTAGCGCGGAGCTTTAAGCGACCAAAGGCGCTATTCTGACGGATTTAGCCACTTTAATAAACCCAAGCCGTAAACAAGCGACCTAAATATATTTTTGAGTGGGCGAATAAGGCTAAAACTGGCTGGCACTGCACGGTGCTTAAACGATTGATGAACCATTAAAATTGCTTTTTTTCATCAAGAAACTGTTAACTTTGACTAATTCTCATGATTATATCGTTTTCTAGGGGCAAGGGCTCGCTATTTAGGGCTGCGGCGATCAGATCACCCGCCAAGCTCGCCCAGGTCAATCCACGCGAAGCAAAACCAGTCGCCACCCAAAGGCCCGGCGCATGCAACAAAGGCCCCACCACCGGAAACCGGTCTGGCACGACAGCCCTTTGACCGACCCAGCCTTTAAACGTACCGGTTTCGCGCGGCCCAAGCGACAAAGGATCATTGAACAGACGCTCAAGCCTCTTAAGGTTTTCTTGCCTGCCTGCGCAGGTGGGGCCCGTGCGATGAGGCTCGTCCAGGTAGCTGGCGCCGACCACACAAAGCCCTTCGAACGCCGGCAACACGTAGCCGTCGCCCGACACGATACAACGCGGGCCACCCGCCAGCAGCGCTTGGTCAACATAAGTCAGTTCGCCCGCGACTGCGTACATAGAAGACAAACGCGAGCCCATTCCCCGCAAACCACTCGCCTCAAGCAGAGATTGCGTCCCCAGTCCGCCAGCCAAAACGATCTGAGGCGCCTGTGCCACGACGTGCCCAGCACGATCTCGCACACACCATTGCTGCGCGTGGGATTCCAAGCGCGCAGCGTAAGCGTGTCTGATGGTGAGCCCTTCAGTTTGCGCCAGCGATTTGAGCAGCCGGTGGGGCTGCACGCGTTGCGCCTTTGAAAAATACAGGCCGCCGCGCGCAAGCGTCATCCCAGCTAACTCGCTGGCCTGCGCCGCATCGACAAACCGTAACCATTGCTCTGGAAAATCCAGCTCGTCTGCGATTTTTTTTAAGTCGACAATGCGCCCGGTGGCACGTTGTAGCTGAAGGGCACCGCAACTCGTCACGCCTGCGTCAGACAACGCTCCCCAGCGTGCCAAGGCGCGTAAACATCCGGCGCGCGACAAACGCGCATAGGGGTCATCGTCACGCGAGACCACCGGGGTCAGCGCCGCGGCCAAGTGAGTAGTTTGCTGCCCGACGCAGGCCTGTGCGGCATCGAGCACCGTCACTTGCCAGCCCCTCAGGCACAACGCTTGGGCAACATGTAACCCAGCGAGTCCGCCCCCCACAACAATCATTTGCCGCGAGGCTGTTGCCCGGCCCCGCCACACGTTAGGGTAACCAACCGCAACCGCTTGAGCTGACGCCCGCGCCCGCAAAAAAAACGAATGTTTTTGCGTAGTGGCTGACACTTGATTCTGCTCTTGACACACAACAGGGCGAGCGTGGTCACCGGTGTGCGAGGCTTGCTCAGACAGGCCCAATATTTTTTCAAAAGAGTGTGGCCAGGTACGCGCTTCTGATGGCGCCAGCAGCACAGCGTCGTTTTGAATCAGCCCAACCAAGGCACTTGCCACCGCCCGTTGCTCGYGCTCTGACATCGCCAACACCTGAGGCGAGAGAAGCACCACCTCGGCAGCAAGGCTCAGCCGCGCTAAAAGCACGCTTGTACCGCCTACCGCTAAGGTCAGCGTGACGCTGAGCGACTCGAATTCGAGTCGGTGTAAGCCAGGCAGATTTAACGGCCACTGCAAGGCCAGTTGTTCGACCAGACGATGCGTCTCGGGTGGCAAGACCGCGCACAAGCGCGCACGCAAGGCTTGGACGGAAGGCAGCTTGGCCAGCACCAAGACCACATGCAGTCTCGTGCAACGCTTAGGGTCGTGCCTCCAAAGCGCCCAAAGGGTCACAAAGCGCAAGCCGCATGGATCGTCTAAATCCAAAATGGTGTATGACGCTTGAGTCGACCAAGCCTGTGGCAAAGCTAAGAGCCTGAGCACTTGGTGGCGTTGGGAGCCATCCATCAAAGGTGGCCAGCGCGTACGTGCAGGCTCACATGCGCGAAAACTGCAGTCATATTTTGCGTCTTTTCGTTAAGCAACGGATGGGCTTGATTTTAACGGGMTGTGCAGCACGGTCAGAGGTGAGCGCTAGCGAAAGGCTAAAAACGGCTTTTTGACCCCCAATTCAGGGTAGTATCACGGTCAACTCGCGTAAGCGTAAGCGCGGCACCCCAAAAGGCGAGCGCTGGGTCAATGTTAGCGTACGGTCACCGCTTTCACTTTTTCACTCTTTTTTCCTTCACAGCATGTCTGAGCCTCTTCCTGCAAGTCTCTCGCCCTGGCGCGACAAAATCAATGGCGTACTCTTTGTTGGCTTACTGGCGGCTGCGGTGGTGCAGTTGGCAGCCACTCCGGCAGTCAAGGCACTGGGGTTTAGTCCGCTAGTCGTTGGCATCGTCTGCGGCATGCTTTATGGCAACTTCTTACGTGGCACGATGCCTGCAGAATGGGGTGCAGGCGTTCACTTCACGGCTCGGCGCATGCTGCGGGTCGCGGTAGCCTTTTACGGACTCAATATCAGCGTTCAACAAATCATTGAAGTCGGTTTGCCTGGCATTTTGGTTTCTTGCGCAATCGTTCTCTTTGTTCTGGTTGTGGGCACCTTGATTGGTACGCGCCTGTTAAAACTTGATCGCGATACTGTAATGCTGACTGCAGCCGGTAGCGCAATTTGCGGAGCAGCCGCAGTGCTTGCCTTTGAATCGACCCTCAAAGCGGCGCCACACAAAAGCGCCGTCGCTGTTGCAACCGTTGTGCTGTTTGGCACAATCTCGATGTTTTTATATCCCCTTTTGTATCAAACAGGCTGGCTTGACCTTGACACGCGCGCCTTTGGAATCTTTTTAGGCGGGGCGGTCCACGAGGTCGCACAGGTCGTTGGTGCTGCCAGCAACATCGACGCGGCCACCACCGAGGTCGCTACCATTGTAAAAATGACCCGTGTCGCACTCCTCGTGCCGGTGCTGCTTGTGCTGGGGCTTTGGCTACAACGCTCGGCCACAGCCACTGCTGGCTTAAACGGCGTCAAAGCCAAACTGCCAATTCCGTGGTTTGCCATCGGCTTTTTAGTCTTGGCACTCATTCATTCAGCGCAGGTCATCCCCGCGCCATTGCTACAGGCCTTACGCACGCTTGATATTTTTGTCCTCACCATGGCTATGACCGCCTTAGGCATCGAGACGCGCTTTGCGCAAATGCGTCAGGCCGGGCCTCGCGTCATGGTCTTAGGCGTGATCTTGTTTATACTGTTGGGGTTAGGCGGCTATGCACTCGTCAAGCTGGTGACCTAAGCCTTTTTTTTTCGCACTAAAGCTGTGCCCGTTAGTTTGAATCGCTGTGCCCGTTAGTTTGAATCGCACGTTTTTCCGGCCACTGCTTATGACCCAAACTGCCTCCGACTCACTCACTCCAGTTGGTCGTCTCGACCCTGAAGACGCACAACTGGCCCTTGCGACTGTGCAAGAGGTCTTGCATCGGCACAAGTTAGTTGAAAACCTGGTCCACCGACAAGAGCAAAATGATTCACGCTCTGAGTTAGTCGAAGGCTTGCTGCACCGCCAGCACGAGGCCGAACTCACAGCGCTCGTAAATGGTCTGCACCCTGCTGACATCGCGTTTATTCTCGAATCCCTACCTAGCGATGATCGCCTGCTGATCTGGCGTTTGGTTGGCGCAGAGCACGATGCCGACGTGCTGCTCGAAGTGGCAGATTGGCTACGCGAGTCACTCATCGAGGCGATGGATCGCCAAGATCTGGTAGCAGCGACCGGCACGATGGACGCCGACGAACTAGCGGATTTGGCGCCCGATTTGCCACCCGACGTTGTGGCTGAAGTGCAAAAAGGCCTCACCATCGAAGAGCGTGCGCGTCTGATCGAAGCCATGGGCTACCCCGACGACAGTGTCGGCAGCATCATGGATTTTGAAATGGTGCGCGTACGCGAAGATGTCTCTCTCGAAGTCGTGCTGCGCTACCTCAGGCGCTTGCCCGAGCTTCCTGATCACACCGACCAGATTTTTGTGGTCGATCGTCAAGACAAATTACTCGGCACGCTGACTTTATCTGCCTTGTTAGTCAACGAGCCAGAGGTCGACGTAGCCTCTGTGATGAGCCCCGATTACCTCTCCCTGAGCCCGCTCGACTCAGATGCCGATGCCGCCGGTGCGTTCGAACGCTACGACCTGGTGTCAGCACCCGTCGTAGACGAACTCGGCCGACTCGTTGGGCGCGTCACCATCGCCGAAGTGGTGGATGTGATTCGCGAAGACTCTGACGAACAGGCCTTGTCGCGCACGGGTATGCAAGAAGAAGACATCTTCGCGCCCGTTACGATGGCGTTACGTAACCGCGCCCCGTGGCTACTGCTTAACCTTTGCACCGCAGCCATTGCTTCGTTTGTCGCGTCGCGCTTCGAAGATACCGTCAGCACCATCGTGATGCTGGCTTTTTTAATGTCGATCGTGGCGGGCATTGGCGGTAACTCGGGCAACCAAACCATGACCTTGATTATTCGTGCTCTGGCGATTGGTCGCATCACAGAAAAAAATGTATGGCAGCTGGTCAAGCGTGAAATGCTTGTGACCTTTTTAGTCGGTCTGGTCGGCAGCGCGGTCGCGGCCGTGTTTGCCTGGGCGATTTCAAACTCGATCCCGATTGCGATGGTGATGATGGCAGCAATGATCTGCAATATGCTGATTGGCGCCACGATCGGTGTTTTGGTGCCGGTTGTACGCACCCGCTTTGGCAAAGATCCGGCAATGGGCTCTTCGGTGTTGCTTACCTTTGCAACTGATTCGCTCGGCTTTTTTATCTTCTTAGGCTTGGCGACAATATTTTTGCTTTGAGAGCCTTTGCTGCACTTTATTTGACGGGTTTGTCGGGGTCTAAACGCTGAACAGAGGTCAACACACGATTCACGTGGCTGGCGACTCGCTCTGAATCAATCCCGTAAACATGCAGCGACACCGCAGGCTCTGCATCATCGTGTGCAGCGTTACCTAGACGGTGAATCATCTCGAGACCCGCATGGCCACACGCACTTTGCCCAGAGGTACGTGCAATGCTATTGAACGGATATGCGTGGCCTGCCGCGGCATCCCAAGCGTAGTGGGTTTCGGTTAGGACTCCGCTCAAAACACGATAGGCGCACCAGGTGTAATGGGAATGTACGGGGCTAAATTGCCCCGCAGGCCAGATTATTGCAACGACAGTAAAACGACCTTTCGGGTCTGCATGTAAGACTTGGCGCGTGTAGGTGTATTCAGCCCGCGGTAAATTCAAAAGCGCCCTGCTGACAACCGGCACTAAGCTGGGGGTCAACGACCGGTTTAACGCCTGCCGAATGCGATACGGCACCAAATCAGGTGACTCTTGRCAGGCCTGCGCTAGTAAGTCTGCGCAGCCGGGTAGCAGTTGGTCAAGCCTTGACTCGGTTTGTCGGGCATAGCGCGGCGCTTGGGCGCGCAAGGCGGGGGGAATTGCGGGTTGAGTGTGTGCCATGTCCTCAATAGTAAAGACAGAATGCAAGAATTTATTTGCTTTTTATGCTCAATAATAMAATTATTTGGGTAAAATATTCTAGTTTATATAAATAAATTAGAATTTTATGGCCATTGATAAAAAAGACAGAGAAATTTTGCAACTCTTACAAAAGGATGCGAGCCTATCCTTGGCCGAGGTGGCGGCCCGTGTCAATCTCACGCAAACACCCTGCTGGCGCCGCATCCAAAAGCTACAGGCCGAGGGCGTCATCCGAAAACAAGTCGTTTTGTGCGATGCGAATAAGCTTAATCTTGGGCTCACCACGTTTGTCACGATTCGTACCAGTCAACATAACGAACAATGGATGCAGCGCTTTGTGGCGGGCGCCACGAGTATTGCCGAGATCGTTGAAATTTATCGCCTAAGCGGCGATGCAGACTACTTATTAAAGATTGTGGTGCCCGACATCAGCCGCTATGACAGCGTCTACAAGCGCCTGATCCGCACCGTTGACTTGCTCGATGTCAGCTCGGCTTTCGCCATGGAAACCATTAAATGTACGACAGCGCTGCCCTTGGATTACGTCGCATAAGCTTGCTCGTGCATCACATCGCCCACAGCGAACAGCCGCTTAGCTATTTTCGTCTTTCACAATAGTCTCGGCCACCCAAGACTGCACCAAGGTATACGTCACGGCCAACGCGACAGGGCCGACAAAAATACCAATCAGACCAAAACTCAGCAAGCCACCGATGACTCCGGCAAAGATCAGCAATAAGGGCAAATCCGCACCCCGCTTAATCAGCATCGGACGCAAGAAATTATCTAAGCTGACGACAATCAAGCTCCAGACCAACAAGAAAGTTGCCCACCCAGTATCGCCTTGCCAAAACATCCACCCAACAGCAGGAAACAACACCAAGCTTGGCCCAATCTGTGCGATACAAAGCATCAACATTATCGCAGACAGCACAGCTGCAAAGGGCACTCCGGCAATCACCAAGCCCACTCCGCCAAGCACCGTTTGCACAACGGCGGTTACGCCCACTCCAAGTGCCACTGCGCGAATCGCTTGCCCGGCCAGCACCATGGCACCTTCGCCACGCTCGCCCGCCAACCGACGGCCAAAGCTACGAATCATTTTGGCAGCATCCTCCCCCGAGGCATACAAAATAGCCGAGATCGTCACCACTAATAAAAACTGAATAAGCATGCCGCCTAAACCGCCAAACTGCGACAACACCCATTTGCCGGTCGAGGCGGCGTAAGGTGCGACGTGATCCATGAAGCCGGTGGCTCCACCCGCAATCAGATCGGTCCAGGCGGTTGTGATTTTTTCGCCTACAAACGGAATATGTTCAACCCACTCGGGTAATGCTGGCAAGCCATTACTGGCCAGGCTTTTACCCAGCACTAAAAACTGATCCGATTTTTGCGTGATGGTACTAATCGCCCACCAAAGTGGAGCGACCAAAAGCAACAGCATCCCCACCGACATCACCAGAACCGCAGGCGTACGACGCCCCCTAAAGGTTTGTTGCAACGCGATTAACCAAGGCCAGGTTGCGACAACAATCATGGTTGACCACACCGTAGCCGCCAAAAACGGGCGCAATACCCAGAGCGATAAAGCCAGCAACGCAGCGATACAAAAGACAGCGAGCGTATTGCGGGTCAGATCGTGTGGCATCGTGTGGCCTCCTGGAAGACTATTTAAGTTGGCCGTGACACTGCTTATACTTTTTGCCGCTTCCGCACGGACACGGCTCGTTACGACCCACTTTGGGCATGATATTGCGCACAGTACCCGGGTGCTCCGAGACCGGCGCCGGCACCGCAGCAGCCTGCTGCTCGCCACCCTCTTGATACTCGGCGTGCTGGTAGTCGATTTGTTGGCCCTGCGCTGCCAACACTGCGGCCTGTTCGGCTTGCTGCACGTCTTCAGCACTCTGGATCCGTACAGTCATCAACACTTTGATTGCATCGTCGCGCACGCGGTCAAGCATGTCTGAAAACAACTCAAAAGCCTCACGTTTATATTCTTGTTTAGGATTTTTTTGCGCATAGCCCCGCAAATGAATGCCCTGCCGCAAATGATCAAGCGCTGACAAGTGCTCGCGCCATTGCGAATCAATCACTTGCAGCATGATTGAACGCTCGAAACTAGCCCAGGAGTCAGCCCCAACGGTCTGTACTTTGTACTGATAGGCCTGAGTTGCGGCGACTAAAGCCTGTTCGAGTACGTCTTCATCAGTCAGGCTCTTGGCTTGAGCCGCCGATTCAGCCAGAGGCACGCTCAACTGCCAGTCGGCCTCAAGCGTACGCTGCAAGGCGGCAAGATCCCATTGCTCTTCGACCGAGTTTTGCGGCACAAATCTATACACCAGCTCGGTAAAGGCGCCGTCGCGTAGGTTGTCAATCGTCTCGGTAATCGCCTGCGCCTCGAGCACCTCGTTGCGTTGCGCATAAATCACTTTGCGCTGATCGTTGGCGACATCGTCATACTCAAGCAGTTGCTTACGCACATCAAAGTTACGGCCTTCCACTTTGCGTTGTGCCGACTCGATCGAGCGCGAAACCATGCCGGCTTCGATCGGCTCACCCTCGGGCAGTTTGAGCCTTTCCATAATCGAGCGAACACGGTCGCCGGCAAAGATGCGCATTAACGGATCTTCGAGCGACAGATAAAACCGCGATGAGCCTGGGTCGCCCTGCCGACCTGCCCGTCCGCGCAACTGGTTGTCGATACGGCGCGACTCGTGACGCTCGGTACCGATAATACGCAAGCCTCCAGCCGCTTTAACCTCATCATTGAGCGGTTGCCAGTCTTGACGAATTTTTGCGATATGCGTCAGTTTGTCGGTCTCTGTCAGTTCTGCCTGCGCGCGCACCAGTTCAATTTTCTTTTCAATACTGCCACCCAACACGATGTCGGTGCCACGCCCCGCCATATTTGTGGCGATCGTGATGTGTCCGGGCTGGCCCGCCTGCGCAATGATTTCAGCCTCGCGCGCGTGCTGTTTGGCGTTGAGCACTTCGTGCACAAGCTTAGCTTTGTCGAGCATACCCGACAGCAGTTCAGAATTTTCAATACTRGTGGTGCCGACTAAAACAGGTTGGCCACGCTCTTGGCAATCGCGAATATCGTCCAAGATCGCATTAAATTTTTCGGGAGCCGATTTAAAAATTTGATCGTTTTGATCGGCACGAACCATCGGACGATTGGTTGGCACAATCACCGTCTGAAGGCCATAAATTTCTTGAAACTCATAAGCCTCGGTGTCGGCAGTGCCAGTCATGCCAGCAAGCTTTTCATACATTCTGAAAAAGTTCTGAAACGTAATCGACGCCAGCGTTTGGTTTTCGAGCTGAATCTTGACACCTTCTTTGGCTTCGACCGCCTGATGCAAGCCATCGGACCACCGACGCCCCACCATCATCCGGCCGGTAAACTCATCGACAATAATGACTTCGTCACCTTGCACCACGTAGTGCTGGTCACGATGGAACAAAGTATGGCCGCGCAAGGCCGCCATCAAGTGATGCATCAACGCAATATTGCGGGCTTCGTATAAGGATTGCCCCTCGGGYAACAGTTGCAGTCGTGTCAGAATACCCTCAGCCTTTTCGTGTCCAGCTTCTGACATATAAACGGTGTGATTTTTTTCATCGACCCAATAGTCACCCTCGGGTTCGAGTTCGGTGGGCTTGGGCTCTGCCGTCATGCGCGTCAGTAGGGCAGGTACCGCATTCATCCGAACATATAACTCGGTGTGATCTTCAGCCTGACCAGAAATAATCAGAGGCGTACGCGCCTCATCAATCAAAATCGAGTCAACTTCGTCGACAATTGCAAAAACTAGCGAGCGCTGACGACGATCTTCTGCGCGGTGTTCCATATTGTCGCGCAAGTAATCGAAGCCAAATTCATTATTGGTGCCGTAGGTAATGTCAGCGCGGTAAGCTTCAATTTTTTCGGTGTTCTCTTGCTGAGGCACGACCACCCCAACTGTCAAGCCCAAAAAATTGTACAACCGCCCCATCCATTGGGCATCGCGGCGAGCTAAATAGTCATTGACTGTTACCACGTGTACGCCGCGCCCCAACAGGGCGTTGAGATATACGGGCAACGTTGCCATCAGGGTTTTACCCTCGCCCGTGCGCATTTCGGCAATTTGGCCGTGGTGCAAGACCATCCCGCCTAAAAGCTGCACGTCAAAGTGCCGCATACCAAAGACGCGGACTCCAGCCTCGCGCACAACGGCGAACGCCTCGGGCAACAATTGATCCAGGGTTTCACCGCCGGCCAGACGCGCCTTAAAGACGTCGGTTTTGGCACGTAAGTCGTCGTCAGACAGAGCCTGGACTTGTGGTTCGAGCCCGTTAATTTGCACCACATGGCGGCGCAGCTGCTTGAGCAGGCGATCATTGCTACTACCAAAGATTTTTTTAAGTAGTGAAAACATACGCGTCAGACCCACACAGACTTGTGCCAACCGCACACYCATCTGCGCCAAAAAGAGTTAAGGAAGCTTGCTGCCAATTAGCCMCGCAGTTTAACGCAGGCAAGGCGGATGCGTCACCGCGCCGCTCTGGGATTCGCTGAGGGGCTCACAAACGGGCTGGCGGTTAAAAACTGTGCGGGGTCTAACGCTCTGTCATTATGACGAACTTCAAAGTGCAGGTGTGGTCCCGTTGATAACCCAGTTGAGCCCACCCGCGCAATCATTTGGCCCCGCGTAACGAGTTCGCCCGCCTGAACCAAAAGAACCAAGGCATGCGCATAACGCGTGATCAGGCCGTCACCATGGTCAAGTTCAACCAAGTTACCAAAGCCGTTTTGTCGCATCGCAGTGCGTACCACCCCACCCGCAGCCGCCAGAATGGGGGTGCCCGCAGGTGCCGCAAAGTCGAGCCCCTCGTGCTTACTTGGATCGCCATGAAAGGGATGCTTACGCCAACCATAAGAAGAGCTTAGTTGCGCGTACGAGCTAATGGGCATTGCCGTTGGCAGCTGCGCGGCAGCTGCCGCCCGTTGCGTCCAGGCAAGATCGAGTAAAACAAAATAGTCGTTTTTTTTTCGCACAGCGGTTTGCAACGCAGACAGCTTAGCCTCAAGCTGACCCACGTTCAAAGACTGGCCACCTTCGCGGGGCACAGCGCGTGCTGGCGGCTGGCTTGCGACTCGCAGGCTGGCCACCGGCAACGCGGCCAAGTCAGCGACTCGCGCACCTAACACCTCCAGGTGCTGCAACTTGACCTGCAACACGCCGACCCTAACTGACAGCGCCTCGAGTGCACGGTCAACGCCTGGCAAGGGGGGATCAAAAACGGGGTGTAATCGGTTTTCTAGTGACCATAATCTGGGCGCGAGGCCCCAGGCTAGCCGCTGCAAGGCCGCACCTCCAAGTAAGGCCACCACCAGGAGCACAGCGAGCCACAAGAAAAATTGACCACTACTGAGCGACAATAACGGGTTTGAGGCTCCATTGCGGGGCATAATAATTACCTTCATACAACTCCTGGCTGATTGATGGTGACGACTGTACGCCGGACTACGGGCAATCCAACAAAAGGATCCCATCTGCTTGGGTGGCTGGGTCACGATGCGCAAACGGCTAGCGTGCTGGCAACGGCGCAGCGCTATCTTAAGTTGCGGGCAGTTGTGTGCGAGGCCTTACCACCGACCATGCGAGACTCGTTTGAAGTTCTCAAAATCGAGCAAGATACGCTCACCTTGATGGCGTCTAACGCTGCCTTCGCTGCAAAATTTCGGCAAATCGCGCCGAGGGTCATCGCTCATGCTCAAGCCGCTGGCTGGAACCTCGCAGAAATCAAGCTGCGCGTGCACGGCGGGCTCAGAATCCCAGTTGCACCCAAGCCCGCCAAAGAAGCGCGGGCGCTTGATAAACAAGACTTGCAAACTTTTGAGGATTTAAATCGTCAGCTACGACCCGGACCACTTGCCGATGCTGTCGCCAGACTGTTAGCCCATCACCAGCCAACGTTGGCCAAAGAGCCTGCACCAGCCACGCATGCTACGCAGACTACGCTAGCTTCCACTCATGGCGAAACGCCTGAGGCGCCTGCGCCGCAGACGCATAAGACATAATTTCAAAAGCATCGGGCTGCGCCAACAATTTGAGTACCAACTGATTATTCAAGGCATGCCCTGACTTGCACGCAACGTAGCGTGCCACCAAAGGCTTACCAATTAAATAAAGATCGCCTACCGCATCGAGGATTTTGTGTTTGACAAACTCATCGTCATACCGCAAACCATCTGAGTTGAGCACTCGGTACTCATCCATCACAATGGCATTATCAAAACTGCCCCCGCGCGCTAAACCCGCTGAACGCAGGGCCTCGACTTCGTTTACAAAGCCAAAAGTCCGTGCACGAGAAATTTCTTTAACGTAAGAGTCAGTTGCAAAATCGATTTCAGCGAAACTTGCGGTCGAATCAATTGCAGGATGACGAAAATCGATCGAAAACGCGACCGCGAAGCCTTCGTGTGGCTCAAGACGCGCCCATTTGGCATCGTTACCCTCACCTTCACGCACTTCGACGGTTTTTAAAACACGCAAAAACTGCTTAGGGCTCGCTTGTTCTTGGATACCGGCTGAACGCAACAGATAGACAAAGGTTGCTGCGCTGCCGTCCATAATCGGCACTTCTTCGGCGGTCAGGTCAACGTGCAGGTTGTCAATGCCCAGACCGGCCAGCGCCGACATCAAGTGCTCGACCGTCGATACTCTGACTTTTCCGTCAGACAGCACCGAGGCCATACGAGTGTCTTTTACCATCGCAGCCTGTGCCGGGAGGTCGACGACCTCGGGCAAGTCGGTGCGATGAAACACAATGCCGGTATTAGGTGCCGCCGGGCGTAAAGTCAGCTCGACCCGACGGCCTGAGTGCAAGCCGACCCCGGTGGTTTTAACGAGCTGTTTGATGGTGCGCTGACGAAACATAAGGCTTAAAAAATCTTTAGAGAACTTGCAGAATTGTAACGCTTTTCGTGCTTGATGCGCTGCAAAGCGCAGGCGTCGCTACACCCGGGTTGGGGCACCCGAGTGCAGCTTCCCGTTACCTCAAGAGAGGTAACGGGCTAGGGGAGTCCGCTCAAGCCACCCAAAGCAGGCCTGTTTAGCAGCCCGCTTGAGCTAACGCGAGTAACTTAATCAGCCTGACGGCGCAAAAAGGCCGGAATGTCGTAATGCTCCATTCCCGACGTTTCAAGCGCCCGAACCTGCGCTTGCGCGTTTGAGCCCCGCCCACGCATCACTGTTGGCGCACTTAACTCAGCACCGTTTGCAGCTGTCAGATTGTCAGTTCCCGTGCGCAATCCAACGGCAGCTTCCGGCAGCTGTACCAGCTTGGGCTTTGCACGGCCCAGGCCAGTCGCCACGACAGTGACGCGCAGATTGTCACCCATTGATTCGTCGTAAGCCGTACCGAAAATGACGGTAGCGTCGGCCGACGCAAAGCTCTGGATATGATCCATGACAGCGCGGGTTTCTTTCATTTTTAACAAGCTGCTTGCGGTGATGTTGACCAGCACCCCACGCACGCCATGTAAATCCACACCTTCAAGCAGCGGGCAAGCAACGGCTTGCTCAGCAGCAATCTTGGCGCGATCTGGTCCACTTGCAATCGCCGTACCCATCATGGCCTGACCTTGCTCGCCCATGATAGTTTTAACGTCTTGGAAGTCGACGTTGACATTACCTTCGACGTTAATGATCTCGGCGATTCCGGCGCACGCGTTATGCAACACATCGTCTGCCGCTTTAAAGCAATCTGCCTGTGTCGCRTCCTCGTCCATCAACTCATACAGATTTTCGTTTAGCACCACGATCAAAGAATGCACGTGTTTGGACAGCTCTTCAATGCCTTCTTCAGACATTTTCATGCGCCGACTGCCTTCGAACGAAAAAGGCTTGGTGACCACACCCACGGTCAAAATACCAAGATCTTTTGCGACTTCAGCCACAATCGGCCCTGCCCCAGTGCCTGTGCCTCCACCCATCCCTGCGGTGATAAAGACCATGTGTGCACCGGTCAGCGCCGCGCGAATTTCTTCGCGCGCCGATTCGGCTGCAGCACGACCTTGATCGGGCTTGGCACCTGCTCCCAGCCCAGAGCTACCCAGGCGAATCTGCACGGGTGCATTGGTTGCAGCCAAAGCTTGCGCATCGGTATTGCAACAAATGAAGTCCACCCCTTGCACACCCGCACGGATCATGTGCGAGACCGCATTACCGCCCGCACCACCGACACCCACCACTTTAATCACAGTGGATTTTTTAGCGTTATCTAACATTTCGAACATCATAATTGACTCCCTCAAGTCGTAACTACAAACGTTTCTAAACTTCCCCAACTACAGCTTTAGAAATCGTTTCAAACACGATGCCGAATATGTCCGCATCGAGTTTGAAACGCCTCTCTGGCAGACCGGCAGAGCAAAACACCCTGCCGCTCTGTTTGGCGTCGGATGACGCCAATTCAATGCATAAACCACTCTTTCATTCTGAACAAAACGGCCTTGAAACTTCCGGACTGCTGCGTTGCCTTACGCCCTCGCAAGCGTTGCATCCGYGCCTCGCTTAACAAACCCATCACAGTTGAAAAGCGAGGGTTACGCATCACGTCGGCAAGACTGCCCTGATAGTCCGGTACCGCCACACGCACGGGCTTTAGAAAGATATCTTCGGCGAGTTCAACAATCCCGGGCAACAGCGCCGTGCCGCCCGTCAAGACGACCCCCGAGGACAACAAGTCTTCATAGCCCGACTCACTCACCACGCCCTGAACCAAATCAAATAACTCGGCCACTCGCGGCTCGATGATCGCACCCAACGTCTGGCGCTTGACCAGACGTGGCCCGCGGTCACCCAGACCAGGCACTTCAACAGTATCGTCCGGGTTGGCCAACACTTCTTTGGCAACGCCATAGCGCAATTTGATTTCTTCAGCATCTGGGGTGGGCGTGCGTAAACCCTGGGCAATATCATTGGTGATCTGATCGCCCGCAATCGGCAAAACTGCGGTGTGACGAATCGCACCACCAGTGTAAATTGCAACGTCGGTGGTACCCCCGCCGATGTCGATTAAAACGACTCCAAGATCTTTTTCATCGGGCGTCAGGCAGGTTTGACTTGAGGCTAGGGGCTGCAGAATCAAGTCCTGCACTTCAAGCCCGCAGCGTCGCACGCATTTCACGATGTTTTGCGCCGCACTGACTGAACCGGTAACGATATGCACCTTGACCTCAAGCCTCAGGCCACTCATGCCAATGGGTTCGCGGATGTCTTCTTGCCCATCGACGATAAATTCTTGCGTCAAAATGTGCAGGACTTGCTGATCGGTTGGGATATTCACCGCCTTGGCGGTTTCAATCACGCGCGCGACATCGGTTGCGGTGACCTCTTTATCTTTGACTGCGACCATTCCGCTTGAGTTAAAGCTGCGTATATGACTACCCGCAATACCGGTATAGACATCGCGAATCTTGCAATCGGCCATTAACTCGGCCTCTTCGAGCGCCCGCTGAATCGCAGTAACCGTCGCTTCAATGTTGACTACAACGCCTTTGCGCATCCCGCTTGATTCATGTTGGCCCAAGCCAAGCACTTCAAAGCGGCCCTCTGGCAGGATCTCGGCCACCACAGCAACGACTTTGCTGGTGCCGATATCTAGAGCGACGATCAGATCCTTGATGTCACGAGTCATGGCGTTATCGTTTCTTTTTTGGTTGAGTGGTTTCGGGGAGGGCGGCTAGCGTGACCGCAAAGCCGTTGGGGTAACGCAGGTCGGCATGCGTCAGCGTGCGTCCGCCAGTTCGTTGTTGAATCTGGGGCAACGCTTGCACGAAGCGTTCGATCCCCTCTGAAAACGGTAGCGCCCCGGGTATCCCACCTTGGGTCCCGGGCTCTTCTGCGCCGGGGTCGCGCGCCAACGCTAGCGTCAAGCCATTCGATAGCTTGACTTGCCAGGCCAGCCGATTGTTCAAGGATAATTCTCTGACGGTTAAGCCAAGCGGCGCGAACCAACGTTCGAGTTCGGCATAACGCGACACCACCAAGCTTTCTTTGCCCTCGGGGCCTTCGAAGCGCGGCAAATGCAAGTCGTCGTCGAGTTCGCCCTGATTGGCTGTGAAAACATGCGCCCACGTATCGATCATCTGGTTTTCGTTCCATAGAGCAAGCGGCTGGTGCTCTTCGATCGCAACCCGCAAGGTGTTGGGCCAAATGCGACGCACCGTAGCGGTTCTGACCCAAGGCACGTCCTCGAAGACCGTCTGCGCGTCGGACAAGCGAATCGTAAAAAAATTGCCCGTTAACTTTGTCGCAATCGAGGCTTGCACGTTCTCGGGTGTCACGTAACGCAAACTGCTGTTGCGTTTCGGTTCGAGCTCGATCGCCTGCAAATTGAACATCGGACGCTGCATGACCCAGGACACACAACCCGCGAGCGCGGCCAACACCGCCAGCACCGCTAAGGTGTTGGCTAGCCTATTGATCGTACGCGCTTCGTTCCACACAGTCGGCCTCGTTATATTTTTTTGTCTTGCAGTTGCCCAATCTTGCAGCGGGCATCGGTCAAAATATGCACGCACAATTCGGGGTAGCTCATCCCGACAGCCTTGGCCGCCATCGGCACCAGCGAGTGGGTGGTCATACCCGGTGAGGTATTCATCTCAAGCAGCCAGGGCTGATTGTTCTGATCCAACATTAAGTCTGCGCGCCCCCAGCCTTCACAACCCAGTGCGCGATACGCCTTGACGCTGATCTCTGCAATGTGACGCGCAAGCGCCTCGTCAAGTGGCGCAGGACATAAATACTGCGTCTCGTCAGAAAAATATTTATGCTGGTAGTCGTAATTACCTTGGGGAGCGATGATTTCAATCAAAGGCAGCGCGCGCGCTGTCTGGCCTGCGCCAAGAAGTGCAACGGTCATTTCGCGGCCCTGAATAAACTGCTCGGCCAGCACCGTGTCGTCGTATTGCGCGGCCTGCTGGTAAGCCTTTAAGACCTCAGAGGCGTGCGTCGCTTTCACAATCCCTAGCGTTGAGCCTTCGTGCGGAGCTTTCATCATCAGCGGCAGGCCTAACGTCTGCGTCGCACTGTCAGCCTCAGCAGCATCTGTGAGTGCGCAATAGCGCGGCGTTGGCAGCCCGGCCTCTAACCAGACGCGCTTGGTCATCACCTTATCCATCGCAAGACTAGAGGCCATCGGCCCGCTCCCTGTGTACGGAATTCCTAAAAGCTCGAGCGCGCCCTGCAAGCTGCCGTCCTCGCCATAGCGACCGTGTAAGGCGATAAAGACGCGATCAAACCGATGTGCCGCCAACTCGGCCAGCGTGCGAACGCCGGTGTCGAACAACTGGGCTTGAACGCCTTGACTGCACAAAGCGGCGTGAACGCCCGCGCCAGACATTAGGGAAACCTCGCGCTCGGCCGACTGACCGCCGTACAACACGCCGACCTTACCGAAATTTTGGGTCATTTTGGCACCCCCAGCTGTTGCGGCACTCTACTAATCGAACCCGCGCCCATGACAATCACGATATCGCCGTCTTGGGCAAAATTTAAGATCGCCTCTGGCATCGCCAGAACGTCCTCGACAAATAAAGGTTCGACCTTGCCCACAATACGGATGCCTCGCAGCAGTGCGCGTGCATCGGCAGCAACCAAGGGTGGCTCGCCAGCCGCATAGACCTCGGTCAAAAGGACCGCGTCCGCTGAACTGAGAACTTTTACAAAATCTTCAAAACAATCGCGCGTGCGCGTGTAACGATGGGGCTGAAACGCCAGAACAACACGACGGTCTGGCCATGCCCCGCGTGCAGCCGCTAACGTCGCCGCCATCTCAACGGGGTGATGTCCGTAATCGTCCACTACCTTGAAGACTCCACCCTTGGTTGCCGTGAATTCTCCAATTTGCGTAAAGCGCCGTCCAACGCCCCTAAACTCTGCGAGTCCTTGAGCAATCGCCGCGTCGCTCACACCAATTTCAGTCGCAACAGCAATCGCGGCCAAGGCGTTCAAGACGTTGTGAACACCTGGCAAATTCAAACTAATCTCAATGGGATTCAAGGCACCCTCGCGTGTTTGACGACGCACTTCAAAATGCATTCGAGTGCCGCTTGCCCTGACGTTTGTTGCGACCACTTGCGCGTCGGGCGATAAGCCGTAGGTCGTCACAGGACGCGAGATAAAGGGGATAATTTCGCGCACGTTGGCATCATCTGCGCAAACAATCGCGCTGCCATAGAACGGCAGGCGCTGCGTAAATTCGACAAAGGCACCTTTTAACTTCGCTAAATCGTGCCCATAGGTATCCATGTGATCAGCATCGATGTTTGTGATGATCGCCATCACAGGAAGCAGATTCAAAAACGAGGCGTCGGACTCATCGGCTTCGACCACAATGAAGTCACCCTGACCCAGCCCCGCGTTTGCGCCCGCCGCCGTCAGGCGCCCGCCGATCACGAAGGTTGGATCGAGCCCACCTGCAGCCAACACGCTCGCGACCAAACTTGTCGTGGTGGTCTTGCCGTGCGTTCCTGCAACGGCGATCCCGCGCTTCAGACGCATCAGTTCGGCCAACATCACAGCCCTCGGCACGACTGGTATGCGTGCCTGACGCGCGGCGATGACCTCAGGATTATTACTCGCCACGGCAGTCGAGGTGACCAGCGCGTCGGCGCCAACGATATTTTCGGCTTGATGGCCTAGCGCGATGGTCGCGCCCAGGCTTGTCAGGCGCTGCGTTGCCGCAGAGTCGGCTAAATCCGAGCCGGAGATCCGGTATCCTAAATTGATCAACACCTCGGCGATTCCGCTCATCCCCGAGCCACCGATGCCAACAAAGTGAATGTGCTCGATACGATGTTTCATGCGGGCACCCCCGCGAGCTCTTCGCAGACATCTGCAATACGCTGCGCCGCATGCACGCTGGCATGCTGTCGCGCAAGCTGCGCCACGCCACTGAGCTCGGTACGCGTGCGCGCCAAGAGCCACTGGCTCACGTTTTCGGGTGTCAAATCTTTTTGCTGCATTAACCAGGCTGCCATGTCGTGACTTAAAAAGCGTGCATTAGCCGACTGATGATCGTCGACCGCATAGGGATAGGGAATGAACAGAGCCGCAACGCCCGCTGCTGCAACCTCAGCGACAGTCATCGCTCCAGCGCGGCAAATGACCAAGTCGGCTTGGCCGAGCGCCTGCGCAATGTCTTCAATAAAGGGGACGCACTGCGCCTGAACACCCGCTTGCCTGTATGCCGCGAGYAAGGTCTCTAAGTGCGCAGCGCCGGCTTGATGCGTGATCTCGGGACGTTGTTGGACGGGGATCAAAGCCAAAGCCACTGGCAGCAGCGCGTTAAGCGCTGTGGCGCCCAAGCTGCCACCGAGCACTAACACCCGTAACGGACCTGTGCGCGTTTGATACCGCGTACCTGGGCAAACGAGATCAACGACCTCTTGTCTGACTGGGTTACCCACGACTTCGGCCTTGGGCAAGGCGCCAGGAAAACCCGCTAACACGCGTTGCGCAAGACACGCCAGCCAGCGATTGGTCATGCCTGCGATCGCATTTTGTTCGTGCAGCACTAAGGGCGTTGCGCGCAAGGCGCTCACTAAGCCCCCCGGAAACGCCACGTAGCCTCCCATCCCCAGTACGACCTGAGGACGAATTTTTGAAAACTGTTGCCACGCCTGCGCGAAAGCACGTAGTAACAAAAAGGGCGACTGCAGCTTAGCCCAAAGCCCTTTACCGCGAAACCCTGTAAAGCGCAGAGCGGCTAAAACGTAACCCGCCGCAGGCACGAGCTTGCCTTCCATTTTGTCGGGATGACCTAACCACCGTATCGTCCAGCCACGCGCCTGCAATACCTTGGCCACAGCCAGGCCCGGCATGATGTGCCCCCCAGTGCCGCCAGCCATGATCAACACAACGCGAGCCTGGTCGCTCATGAGCGCACCCCCCGCATCATGTTGCGATTCTCAAAATCAACGCGCAAAACCACTGCGATTGCACACAAATTCATCACAAGTCCTGTGCCGCCGAAACTCACCAATGGCAGCGTTAAACCCTTGGTTGGTAACAAGCCCAAACAGACCCCAATATTGATAAAAGATTGCACGCCAAACCATATACCCACGCCTTGCGCCACCAACCCACCAAAGGGGCGTTCCATCACAATCGCCTGACGTCCAATCTCAAAGCACCGTTGCACCAAAACGCCAAATAAAACAACCATGAGCAAGATGCCTGCAAAGCCAAGCTCTTCGCCGATGACAGCCATAATAAAATCTGTGTGAGCCTCTGGCAGATAATGCAGCTTCTCGACGCTGTCACCAAGGCCCACGCCCGTCCACTGTCCGCGTCCGATCGCCATCAAAGAGTGCGAGAGTTGGTAAGACGCTTTTACGAGATTTTCTGGCTTCCAGGGATCAAGGTAAGAAAAAACACGCTGCAGTCTGTAAGGCGACAGCCAAACAGTTAGCGTAAAAATCACGGTCAGTACCAAAGCCAATCCTGAAAAAATATTCAGATTAATGCCACCCAAAAATAGAATTCCCATCGTGATCGCTACGACGACCATCAAAGCACCTAAATCTGGCTCACTCAGCAACAGGCCAGCGACCACAGCCAAGGCAACTGCGATGGGGATAAAGCCTCGCAATAGGCTGTGCATTTGATCTTGTTTTCGGATGGTGTAATCGGCAGCAAAAAGCAGTGCCGCGAACTTCATCAACTCTGAGGGTTGAAACGTCAACGGCCCGATCGGCAACCAGCGCATGGCGCCGTTTACGCGCCGACCAATGCCGGGAATCAATACCAACACCAGCAATAATGTCGTCAGACCAAAAATCCAAAAGGTCGCGCGGTGTAGCGTTTCGATTGGCACCGTCAAGACAAACGCCGCCGCAAACACACCCACTCCGACATAAAGAGTCTGCCGCATCACAAAATAATAACGACCATAGTTTGAGAAACGCGGGCCATCGACCAATGCGATCGCTGCCGAATACACCATCAAAATACCGATTGCGACTAACAGACTTGTGGCAACCACTAGCGGCAAATCATAGTTACGCATCGTCGTGCGTGTGGGTCGCACCGCGTTGACACTATTGGTCAGATCAGCAAAGAGGCTCATGCCACCTCACCTTGACTCAGCGCCAGTTCAAGTGTCGCCTCGACAAAGACCTGGCCTCGATGCGAATAATTACGAAACATATCCAGGCTGGCGCAGGCTGGTGACAACACCAGCGCGTCGCCCTCTTGCGCTTGGACAAAAGCGAGGTCAACGGCCTGCGGCAGGCTTTGGGCAAATAAGCAAGGCACACCGGTCGCCGCCAGAGTATCAGCGAGCAGATGCGCGTCTTGTCCGATCAGCACAAGGGCACGTGCCAGACGCGCCACAACGGTAATCAGCGGCGAGAAATCCTGCCCCTTGCCAGCTCCTCCTGCGATCAACACGACACGACGCCCCAAGCCTTCGAGACCCGCAACGGTTGCACCAACGTTAGTTCCTTTGCTATCGTTAAAGCAGTCGACGCCCCGCACGCTTCTGACGAATTCCATACGATGAGGTTCGCCCTTGTACTCAGTGGCTGCTCGCAAAATCGGCCCGAACCCAGCGCCTACGGCCCGCGCCAATAAGAGGGCTGCCTGCGTATTCAGCGCGTTGTGCAGGCCCTGCACCCCTAACGCGTCAGTCGGCATCAAGCGTACTAAACGGCCTGTGTGACGCTCGGGCTGCGGCGCATTTTTTTTACGTTTAGTCGGCGATGGCAGGTGCTCTTCAAATTCTGTCAGCTCTGAGGCCGTCAACCAAGAGACGTCATGGCTGCTTTCAAGCCCCATGTCTGCGGTCCACATCGGCGCGTCTTTGCCAAAACTTCGCACGTTTGTGCGCGTCAGCCCTTCGCACATTTCCCTGACGAGCGTGTCATCGCGATTGACCAGTAACAGATCGGCCATGCCATAGATTCGGGCTTTTGCCCGCGCGTAAGACGCCATGTCACCGTGCCAGTCAAGGTGGTCTTGCGTCACATTGAGCACGACGGCGGCAGTCATGTGCAGGCTGCGGGTTGTTTCAAGTTGAAAACTGGACAGCTCAAGCACCCAGACATCGGGCAGGGTCTCGGTATCGAGCGCCTCGAGCAAGCAAGCAAGGGCGGCGGGGCCAATATTGCCCGCTGCACGCACAGAGATACCCGCCGCACTTAACATCTGACGCGTCAGCGCCGTCACGGTTGTTTTACCGTTCGTCCCAGTGATCCCTAAAATACGCGGTGCATATTGATGTGTGGTCTTCAGTTGTTGCAGCGCCCGCGCAAACAATTCGATTTCGCCAATCACCTCAATGCAGGCGCCTTGAGCTTGCTCGAGCAATTCTTTAATCGGTGACACACTAGGGATCAAACCGGGGCTCAGAACCAACAGCCCAATCCCCTCTAGTAAGGTCTCGTCAAAGGCGGTGGCGCCCAAGTGCAACTCAAGCGAAGCCTCGCCAATTGTTTGCCTCAGCTGTTCGAGGCCTGCGGGTGTTTGTCTAGTATCGGCAACCCGTAAGGCGGCACCATTACGCGCGCACCAGCGCGCCGCGGCAACGCCGGTCTCTCCGAGGCCTACGATCAGGACTCGCGCAGGTAAAGCGGAAGGCAACACCGTATCGTTCATCGAATTTTTAATGACGCAAGCCCAACAAGCACCAGCATCATGCTGATGATCCAAAACCGCACGACAACTTGAGTTTCTTTCCAGCCACCCACTTCAAAGTGATGATGGAGCGGCGCCATTTTTAAAATGCGCTGCCCCTGACCATATCGATAGCGGGTGTACTTAAACCAACCGACCTGCAACATCACAGACAGTGTCTCGACCACGAACACGCCACCCATAATAAACAGCACAATTTCTTGCCGAACGATGATCGCGACTGTGCCAAGCATGCCGCCTAGTGCTAAGGCGCCAACGTCGCCCATAAACACCTGTGCCGGATAGGCGTTGAACCACAAAAAGGCCAGGCCCGCACCCGCAAGCGCTGCGCACAGCACCAGCAGTTCTCCGGCACCCGGCACATACGGAAACAATAAGTAGCGCGAATAATCGACGCGCCCGACAACATAGGCAAAAACGCCCAACGCCGAGCCCACCATCACGGTTGGCATGATTGCTAAACCATCGAGGCCGTCGGTCAGATTGACTGCGTTACTCGTGCCAACAATCACACACCAACTGACGAGGACAAAGCCGAGCGCACCCAGCGGATAGCTAAAAGTTTTAAAAAATGGCACGAGTAAGTCTGCGCGTGCAGGCAGCGAGACAGAAAAACCACTGGTGACCCAATCTGTCATGACCGACCAAAGATTGGCAGAAGTAGGTGCAGAAATCGCAAACATCAAATAAAGCGACGCCACAGCACCAATCAAAGCCTGCCAAAAGAACTTTTGCCGTGCCGGCATGCCTTCAGGATCGCGATGGACCACCTTACGGTAGTCGTCGACCCAGCCAACCCAACCAAAACCCAGCGTCACAAGTAACACCACCCAGACATATCGGTTGCGCCAATCGGCCCAAAGCAACGTACTGACCGCGATCGAAATCAAAATCAAAACGCCGCCCATCGTTGGCGTGCCCGTCTTAACCAAATGCGTTTCAGGACCATAACTACGCACGGCCTGGCCGATTTTAAGCGCGGTGAGTTTACGTATCACCCAGGGGCCTGCGATTAAACCAATCAGCAAAGACGTCGCGCATGCCAACACCGCACGTAGAGTCAAGTATTCGAACACGGCAAACCCGCGTGCGTAGTTTTCTGCTAGCCAACCGAATAACTCAAATAGCATGCTTCACCATAGCTTTGGCGCGAGCCTCAAAGTGTTCGAGACACTGGCGCACGATTATTTCCATACGCATAAAGCGCGACCCTTTAATTAATACGCTGGCAACCGGATGTTCGGCGAGCCAATCGCTGGCTTGCTCAGGCGACTCGCAGACCACGGCCTGAGCACCAAAAGTCGTAGCCGTCAGTCGGGTTGCCTGACCCAGAGTCAGAACATAATCAATGCCACAGTCGCGTGCGTAGGCACCGACCTCTTGGTGCATCGCCGGGCCGTTATCGCCCACCTCGCCCATATCGCCAAGTACCAGAACTCGCGGCGCAGGCAAGGCGGCCAACACCTCAATGGCTGCGCGTACTGAATCCGGGTTGGCGTTGTACGAGTCATCGATTAGCACCATACCGTTTGCTAAGCGATGCGGCTGCATGCGCCCGGCAACGGCATGAAACGCAGCCAAGCCTCGCTCGATCGCCGGTAAGGGAGCGCCTGCGGCAACCGCGCATGTTGTCGCCGCCAAAGCGTTCAAAAGATTGTGCATCCCGGGTACCGACAGTGAAATGCGACCCTCGCCTAGCGGCGTATGCGCCACAAAGGTAGAGCCCAGCGCGTCGGCTTGAATGTGACTCGCCCAGACTTCTGCCTGGTCGGTCAAACCAAAACGCAGGCTCAGCTGCTCGGCAGCTAACTGTAGCCAACACTCTGAAAAATCATCGTCCCTCGGAAAGACTTTGATTCCGCCCGGCATCAAGGATGCATACACCGCCGCGTTTTCAAGCGCCACCGCTTGAACATTGACCATGAACTCTTGATGCTCCCGCTGAGCGTTATTCACCAAAGCGACCGTCGGCTCGGCTGTTCGCGCCAAAATAGCGATTTCGCCCGGATGATTCATGCCTAGCTCAAGGACCGCAGCCTGATGCTCGGCCCTGAGGCGCAATAGTGTCAGCGGCACACCCAAATGATTATTTAAATTACCCACCGTGGCCAGACAATGGTCTGGGCCCAACCACTGGGCCAAAATCGAAGCAATCATCTCTTTGGTCGTCGTTTTACCGTTGCTGCCAGTCACCGCAATGAGTGGGATAGAAAACTGACGGCGCCACGCTCGTCCAAGCTGTAAGAGCGCTGCGTTTGTTTCGCCAAGTGCGATCTGCGCGAGCCCTGCCACGGGATGCCGGCTCTCGACAATTGCGGCGCACGCTCCGGCCATCTTGATCTGTTCAAGGTAGTCATGGCCGTCGAAGTGATCGCCCTTGAGTGCTAAAAATATTGCGCCGGCTTGAAGGCGGCGCGAGTCAGTCTGAACCGTACGGCCTTGCTTGAGCAGAAAAGCGGCCTGCGCCCATTGGCGGTCATCAAACGGCAGACGCTGGCCGGCGAGCTCTTGATAAGTTTCATGGCCTTTGCCCGCAATCAAGACGACATCACTTGGCGCGGCACCTAAAACTGCCAACAAAATGGCCTGAGCACGCTCTGGTTCAATGGTCACATTGGCGCTTGCACCGGGCAGGCCCGCCACAATATCCGACAGGATTGCGCTTGGATTTTCGTCGCGAGGATTATCGCTTGTGACGATCACGCGCGCGGCCAGACGCTGCGCGACTTCGCCCATGACAGGGCGCTTGCCGACATCGCGATTCCCACCGCAACCAAAGACACACCAGACTTTGCCCTGTTGCGTCTGGGCAATGTCTCGTGCAACTTCAAGCGCCTGCGCCAAGGCGTCGGGGGTGTGCGCATAATCAACCAACACGGTGGGCACGGGCACTTCACTCAAATAGGGCTCAACGACTTCAAGGCGTCCGTTAACCGGCTTGAGCGTTGCAAAGCTCGCCGCAATTTTGGCCAGTGACCAGCCTATCGACGCCAACAAGCCCGCCACGCAAAGCAGGTTTGAAATATTGTGCCGTCCCAAGACGTGCGTTTGCACCACGGCCTGTTCGTTTTGACCCTCAAACAACCACTGCCCCAGTTGCAATACCTGTGCGGCAGGTTCGGCGCGAAATGTCGCTGGGTTTTGTTTAGACTCGGGCAGCAGGCTGTACGTTGCAACCGAGCACGTCAGGCGTTGGGCTAAGCTCTGACCCAACGCATCGTCGGCGTTCAGCACGGCTTTTTGCAACTCGGGTCGAGCAAATAAGAGTGTCTTCGCAGCACCATACGCTTGCATGGTCTGATGATAATCAAGGTGGTCACGCGACAAATTGGTTAAGCCGGCAGCGAAGATTCGCACGCCATCTAGGCGACCTTGCGCTAAACCGATCGACGAGGCCTCAAGCGCGACGTACTGAGCGCCCGCCTCGCGCAAGGCGGCGAGGCTTCGATGTACCGAGACAACATCAGGCGTGGTGAGCGCAGCCGCAACGAACGAGCCGTCCGGAAACCGCAACCCCAACGTTCCAAGTGCACCGGCRCGTTCGCCCGCCGCCTGTAAGGCATCGGTGAGCCACTGCACGCAACTCGTTTTACCATTAGTGCCAGTCAGCGCGATGACCGTCAGATGAGCCGAGGGCTGGTCATACCAAAGATCTGCTAACGCACCGAGCCGCTGCGACAACCCGACTACACCGATCACCGGAACTTGGTAGTCGGCGGCTTGCCACTGCTGAGCAGACTCAACATGCACCAACACCGCAGCTGCGCCTTTTTCAAGCGCGCTTGCGAGGTAAGCTCGGCCATCCCCCGCCAGGCCTGGGCACGCAAGAAAGACATCGCCAGGCTTAACCGCCCGAGAATCGAGCTGTAATTGGGCCCCACACTCAACCCGACTATGCAGCAGCGCAATGACGTTATCCGACGACACTTGCGCGTCAAGTAGAAGCGATCGCGTCATCGCGACCCTCCAGTGGCGGCCACAACCGCCGACTCGAAGGCAGCATCGGGCTGCACGTTCATCGTTCTGAGCGTATCTCCGACAATCGCCGCGAACACCGGAGCCGCGACCTTTCCGCCGTAATACACGCCACCTTGAGGCTCATCAATGGTGACCGCAACAACGATGCGCGGGTCAGAGACCGGCGCAAAGCCAACGAACGAACCGCGATATCGGCTTGTGCTGTACTTACCATCGACAATTTTTCTTGCGGTGCCACTCTTGCCTGCAACGCGATAGCCTTTTACCTGCGCAGCCTTGGCTCCCTCGGGGCCGGCTGCAGCCTCAAGCCACAAGCGAATTTTCTGGGCTACCTCGGGTGGGTAGACCTGCGTTGTGGTCGGCTGATCTGCGCGCTTCACAAGGGTCAATCCAATCATGTCGCCCTCGCGCGCGAACACAGTGTAGGCTCGCGCCACTTGCAACAAAGACACAGACAAGCCATAACCATAGGCCATGGTGGCTTTTTCAATTAAGCGCCAGCGCTCATGCGGTCGTAGCCGGCCAGCTGCAGCGCCCGGAAATCCTGTTTGAGGAACCTGACCCAGACCGAGTTCATTAAAGCGGGTCCACATTTCGCGCGCCTGCAGCTTTTCTGAAATCAGCGTCATGCCAATATTGCTGGATTTCAGTAAGACGCCCGCTGGGTCGAGCGTGCCATTGGCGCTAACGTCACTGATCGTCGCGCCTTGATATTGGAGTTTGCCATTTCCCGTATTGAACAAGGTAGCCGGCGTGATCCGCTTTAGGTCAAGCGCAAGACCGACTGTAAAAGGCTTCATAATCGAGCCAGGCTCAAAGGTATCGGTCAGCGCCTGATTACGCAGGTTCGCGCCACGAAACGATTCACGATGATTTGGATCGTAAGTGGGCATGTTGCCCAGCGCCAGAATCTCGCCCGTCTTGACATCAATCACTACGGCGGCGGCACCCTTCGCCTTGTTTACCACCATCGCTTCTTGCAGCGCCCGATACACTTGGTATTGGATCCGCGTATCTAGCGACAGCTGAAGGTCTTGGCCGTCTACCGGAAAATCGACCGCGCCCACGCCGTCGATATGGCGTCCGAGCCGATCGCGCAACACACGACGACTACCGGCCTGCCCCGAGAGCTGTTCGTTAAAGGCATACTCAACGCCTTCCTGGCCTTGGTCCTCTAAATTATTAAAGCCCACTACATTAGCCATGACCTCGCTTTCAGGATACAAACGGCGATTATCTGGCTGCTGAATCAGACCGGGGATTCGTAAGTCGGTAATTTTTTGCGCGATATCAAGCGGCACTTGACGTTTTAAATAAACAAAAGGTTTGTCTTCGATGACTTTTTTGTGTAATTCATCACCAGACATTGAGAGCAATTCGGCGAGCTGTTGCAGTTTTTTTGGTGAGGCGTCTTTGATTTCTTTTGGGCGAATCGCGACCGAGCGCGCGGGCACGCTCGCGGCCAGGACTACACCGTTGCGATCTAAAATCTTACCTCGGCTCGCATGCAGAGTCAGCGTGCTTTCATAGACACGYTCGCCGCGCTTCTGCAAAAACTGCGTAGTGATCCCTTGCAAATATACGGCGCGTAAAATCAGTGCCAAAAAGGCAAGCGCTAATAAAACCAGTACAAACCGCCCACGCCATGAAGGGTAAGGCGCGCGAAGAACGGGGTTCTCAAAAAAGGGGAGTCGCTTCATTTCGCCCTTTGAACGTTCGCGCCCGGGGCGAGTTGATTAATGTAAATCGTACGCTCCGGAACAATGGAAGTCATGCTCAACTGTTCGCGAGCAAGCTTGTCGATGTTCGCATTGCGCGCCTGCTCGGCACGATCGAGCTGCAATTGCCTCCACTCAATGTCTAACTTCAACGCCTGCGTTTTTGAGTAATCGAGTTCGACATACAACTGCCGCGCCTGATAGCGCGCAGTAACAAGCGAAATCGCTGAAAACATCAATACGGCTGCGACCAGAATGCATATGCGTCCCATCAGCGCACCCCTTGTTTTGTACGACGCGCGGCCGGTTGCGGTGCAGGCGAATACGCCGCAGCGCCCAAGGCGTCTAAGGGGGTTGCGGTGCGCTCTGCCACTCGCAGCACTGCCGACCGTGAGCGCGTATTCTCAGAGGTTTCGCTTTGCGTTGGCAGCACGCGAGCCAGCGCAAGTAGCACGGGCTGTGGCATTTCACTTTCACGCAGAGGGAGGCGGGCGTACGCGGCTTCGGGTTTAGAGGCCGCGGTAATAAACTGCTTGACAACGCGATCTTCCAACGAGTGGAAACTAATCACGGCCATACGTCCGCCTGTTTTTAATAAAGTTAGAGCTGCCTGGAGGGCGCTCTCGAGTTCTTGGAGTTCACGATTGAGGTAAATCCGTAAAGCCTGAAAGGTGCGTGTAGCCGGGTGTTGACCCTTTTCGCGCGTACGCACGACACTTGACACGAGCTCGGCGAGCTCGAGCGTGGTGCGGAGCGCACGTTCTGCGCGGCGAGCATCAATCGCCTTTGCAATCTGAAAAGCAAACCGTTCTTCGCCATAATTAACGATGACCTCCCGCATTTCTTGAATACTGGCCTGCGCTAACCACTGCGCAGCTGTCTCACCTCGCGTGGTATCCATTCTCATATCGAGCGGACCATCCCGCATAAATGAAAATCCACGCCCTGCATCATCGATCTGCGGCGACGAAATCCCCAGATCCAACATCACGCCATCAATAGCCTCAATGCCCAAGCCTGACAAGGCCTCACGCATATCACCAAACGCTTCGTGAATCACCGTCACTCGTCGATCCGTTCGTGCCAACTCGCTTGCTACCTCAATTGCTTGAGGGTCTTTATCAAACACCACCAGTGTGGCCTGAGCACTCAGCCTGGCCAACAGAGCGCGTGAGTGGCCACCTCGACCAAACGTTGCATCCACATACACCCCTGACAATCGTCTTGCCTGTTCGGCTACGACATCCTCAGGCAGGGCTGTTCTTTTTCCGTAATCTGCCAGGACCAAGGACTCAACTGTCGGCTCGAGCAACACGGGCCGATGAGTGAACGCGGTCACAACTTAAAACGAAAACTGGTTTAAAACATCACCCATACCGACCGACAAATCAGCAGCCTCTCGGCGCGTCAATGCAGCGGCATCCCACAATTCGAAGTGCGCACCCATACCCAACAACATTACATCGCGCGTCAAACCAGCCGCAGCACGTAATTCTGGCGCGACAAGTATTCGCCCAGAACCATCAATCTCTACATCTTGTGCATTACCCAGCAATAGTCGTTGTAGTGCGCGTGCCGACATGGGGAAGGCTGCGATTTGCTCACGCTTAGCCTCCCACTCAGGCCGCGGGTACACCAACAGGCAACCATCCGGGTGGCGGGTAAGCGTCAGGCAGCCGTTCGCCTGCTCAACCAGAGCATCGCGATGCCGGGTCGGAACATTGATCCGACCTTTGGCATCAAGCGTGAGCGCACTACTACCTTGAAACACCCAAATACCCCACTTAAATACACAAAAACCTACATTTCACCACTCTAAGCGAATGATTTAGCTCGGTCAAGCGTAATTTGTGTTTTTTCAATCGGAACAAGGAGTTAGCGTGTTATTGGAAGAATCAACATAAGAAAAATTATCAAGCATATCAATGCTTTGCAAGATAAATTAAAAGTCGTTTATGACACGAGAAACTAGGGATTACCCTATTCGCCAAGATAATATTTGCGTGATTTGTCCAGTTTGAGACCAAAACTGGATAAAAAGTGCAAGACAGACCTGTAGGCCGGATTCTGTAAGCCTAATTACTTAGGCCGGCAATCATTCCTCTTGGCATGCCATTGCTGACATGCTCTAGCCACCTACCCGCATACTTGAGCGAGCCGCCCGTCGTGACAAAAGGTCACACGTATGCCTATTTGGTGTTGCTCCGGATAGAGGTTGCCGCGTTTCACCCTGCATTGTCGGATTTGACTAGCAAACCCAGCATCACGGCAGCACCGTGACAGAGTGCGCCCGAAAGCACACCCCCAATGCAGACTCGTCTCTGTGGCCCTAATCCTCAACGCTCAACTAGCTTGCGCCGCCTGAGCACCGGACGGTCGTTAACCGTTATCCTGCCCTATGGAGTCCGGACCTTCCTCGCTGCCCGAAAGCACCGCGATTGCCCAGTCTGCCTTGCCCACGCATTGTACGGTGCAAACAGTAAATCGTATGTCCTGCGACAATAGCGGTCTGATGAATCCACCGCGCGCTTGGCGTGCCTACAGTCTCCCCCATGTCTATTGCTTTAATCACACTCAATGCCGTGCATCTTGCCTACGGCCACCACCCCTTGCTTGACGGCGCAGACCTGGCGATTCAGTCAGACGAACGAATCGGACTGATTGGGCGCAATGGTGCCGGCAAATCGTCTTTACTTCGCCTGCTTGACGGCCGCACGCAGCCCGACGACGGTGCGATCAACGTTGCGGGTCACGTGCGTGTTGCGACGGTTGAGCAAGAACCCGTGCTTGACGAAACCCTGACGATTGAACAGACCGTGATGGGTGAATACGACCCAGACAACGAAGACTGGCAGCGCGGCCCGCGTGTACTGGCCTTAATCGACAAACTTGGTTTGCCGCCCGAAGCGCTGGTCGGCACCCTCTCGGGGGGCATGCGTAAGCGCGTGGCGCTCATCAGTGCGATGGCGAATCAACCCACACTATTGCTGCTCGACGAACCGACCAATCATCTTGACCTCGATGGCATTCAATGGCTTGAGACTACGCTCAAACAGTGGCCGGGTAGCGCGATTGTCATCACGCACGATCGCTGTTTTTTAGATTCAGTCGCGACCCGTATCGTTGAACTCGACCGCGGAAAACTTTTGAGTTTTCCAGGTACTTTTTCAGATTGGCAGGTACGCAAAGTGCAGTGGCTTGAATCGCAAAGACTTGAGAACGCGCGCTTTGACAAAATGTTAGCGCAAGAAGAAATCTGGATCCGAAAAGGCGTTGAGGCCAGACGCACGCGCAACGAAGGTCGCGTCAGGCGGCTCGAGCAATTGCGCGTTGAACGTGTTGCACGACGCGAGCGTCAAGGTAACGTGCAGCTTGCGGTCGATGCAGGGCAACGCTCAGGCAAGCTCGTGGCCGAGCTGGAGCATGTCAATAAAGCCTTTGGTGAGCGCTGTGTCATCAAAGACTACTCAACCATTATCATGCGCGGTGATCGTATCGGCATCATTGGGCCAAACGGAGCCGGCAAGTCGACGCTGCTTAAGCTTATTTTGGGTACGCTAAAAGCCGATGCGGGCACTATCAGGTTAGGCACCAATTTAAGCGTGGCTTATTTTGATCAGATGCGCAGTCAACTCGACGAAAACGCCACGCTCGCTGATGTTATCAACCCGGGCAGCGAATGGATCGAAATCGGCGGTAACCGAAAACATGTGATGAGCTATCTCGGAGATTTTTTATTTGCACCTGCTCGCGCGCAATCTCCGGTAAAAAGTCTTTCGGGTGGCGAGCGCGCGCGCCTGCTACTCGCGCGTTTATTTGCCAGGCCCGCAAATATTTTAGTCCTTGACGAGCCGACGAATGATCTCGATATTGAGACGCTCGAGTTACTTGAAGAACTGTTGCAAGACTACCCAGGTACGGTACTGCTTGTCAGTCACGACCGAACATTTCTCGATAATGTAGTGACGCAGACAATTGCCAGTGAAGACGATGGCGGCTGGAAAGATTACGTCGGCGGCTATGGCGACTGGGAGCGCCAGCGCACCAAACCTAAACGAGCCTCTGCACTAGAAAAACTCTCAAGCGCAACAACTGCAACGGCAATTTCACTCAAGGCAACGCCTCAGGGGCGGGGACAAAGGATGGCGCCGTGGGAGACCAAAGAGCTTGAGCAGCTACCCGCCGAAATTGCCAGCCTCGAACAAGAGCAAGCGCTGCTGGTGGTTCAACTCAGCGATAGCGACTTGTACAAAAACGATTCGGTAAAATTGGCGACTATTCAGACGCGAATGACCGAACTTGAAACCTTACTAACCAAAAGATTTGAACGCTGGGAGGCGCTCGAAGCACGCAATAAATGAGCGGCGGTGAGTCAGTTACGTTCAACTCAAAGTAAAGATGCGTGCGCCCATCAGAGCGCACGCTGCAAAGCAGGCGTTAGCGCATTCTCCAGGGTAGCGTCTCGCCAGCCGCCAAGGGCACGAGTGTCTCGTTACCATAGGGCACCTCAAGGGGAACGCTGTACGGCTCGCGGACAAGCGTGACCGTACCACGATTACGCGGCAAACCATAAAAGTCAGGTCCGCGAAAACTAGCAAAGGCCTCTAATTGTTCGATCTTATTCGCACGGTCAAAGGCGGTGGCGTACAACTCAAGCGCGTGCACAGCCGTATAACACCCCGCGCAACCGCAGGCATTTTCTTTTAAACCTTTTGTATGAGGCGCACTGTCGCTGCCCAAAAAGAAACGCGGGCTTTGGCTGGTGGCCGCCTCAAGCAAGGCCAGGCGATGAACCTCACGCTTTAAGATCGGCAGGCAATAAAAATGCGGTCTAATCCCACCTTTAAAAATCTCGTTGCGGTTGTACAGCAAATGCTGTGCCGTAATCGTCGCCGCGATAGGGCCCTCTGCGTCTCGGACGTAATCCACGCCCTCTTTAGTCGTGAGGTGTTCGAAAACCACTTTTAACGTTGGAAAAGCCCTGCGTAGCGGCACCATGACCCGATCAATAAACAGCGCCTCGCGATCAAAGAGGTCAACTTCGGGGTCAGTCACCTCACCGTGTACCAACAGAGGCATCCCCACCCGCTGCATGACTTCTAATACCTTTGCGCACTTTCCAAGCAAGTTCGTTACACCCGCATCGGAGTTCGTTGTCGCACCTGCCGGATACAGTTTTAAACCAATAATAATGCCCGACTCTTGTGCACGAATAATCTCGTCAGGAGCAGTTTGGTCGGTGAGGTACAGGGTCATCAAAGGCGTAAAGCTGCCAAGCGGGACGTTGGCAGCACGCAACGCGAGTTCAATCCGACTGCGATAGGCTTGGGCAAGAGCAACGGTGGTGACCGGCGGCTTTAAATTCGGCATGACAACTGCGCGGTCAAACTGCCTGGCGGTGTGCCCGACAATAGCTTTCAGGGCATCGCCATCGCGCAAATGAATGTGCCAGTCATCAGGGCGTGTCAGGGTAAGCGTAGTTTGCGACATATTATTCCTCAAGGGGCATGCTGCGTTCAACCAGTGCCGCAAACATTGCGCTGCCGACTGGTATAACCGCGTCGTTAAAGTCAAAGTTAGCATTATGCAAAAGACGGCCTTGCTCGGCGCCGCCCTGGCCTAGCCGAAAATAGGCTCCAGGCCTTTTTTTCAACATATACGAAAAATCCTCAGACCCCATTGACGGAATCAAATCACGCACCACATGCTCGGCACCAAACAGGTCAGTCGCAACGTCTGCGACAAAGTTTGCTTGCTTCGCAGAGTTAATCGTGGCGGGATAAGAGCGGTGATATTTAAGTTCGGCTGTCGCGCCAAAAGCTTGGGCGACCGAAGCGATTAACGCGCGCATTCGAGATTCAACAACTTGTTGCACCGCATCGCTAAAGGTTCTGACCGTCCCTACCAACAGCGCCCTGCCCGGGATCACGCTTGGCGCATTCGCGCTACCCGCCTGAATATGGCCAACTGAAATCACTGCCGATTCAACCGGGTGGACGTTGCGCGAAACAATTGTCTGTAAAGCCGTGATAATTTGTGCCGCCACGACAATTGGGTCGATGGTTTGATAAGGGTGGGCTCCATGCCCGCCACGCCCCTCGATTGTGACCTGCCAGCGATCAGAAGCTGCCATCATCGGCCCGGGGTTGATGCCAATCGTGCCCGCAGGTAGCGCCGGCCAGTTATGCAGCGCATAGATCGAATCGCAGGGAAAGCGCTCAAACAGACCGTCCTCTACCATCGCCTGAGCTCCTCCGAGGCCTTCTTCGGCCGGCTGAAAGATCAAGACCACGGTGCCATTAAAGTGACGATGTTGCATGAGGTACTTGGCTGCGCCCAACAATACTGTGGTGTGGCCGTCGTGGCCGCAGGCGTGCATGAGTCCCGGTACCGTCGAGCAGTAAGCGGCGTTGCCCTCTTCTTTGATTGGCAAGGCATCCATGTCAGCCCTTAAGCCAACCGACAGCCCCGAGTCGTGCCGCTGGCCGCGAATGACACCGACAACACCTGTTTTTCCTATGCCTCGATGCACCTCGACACCGAGCGCCACAAGGGCACCGGCAACAATACTTGAGGTGCGCAGCTCTTGAAAACCAAGCTCTGGGTGAGCGTGCAAATCCTGGCGCAACGCAACGAGTTCTTGGTGGAATTTCTGGATTGAGGCGAGCGGCGAGCGTGGGTACATGATGAGGCCTGTCCGAGCTAAAGAAAGAGCAAATAGTTTACCTGTAGAGCAAAATTGCGACATTTGTTGCTTTTCTATAGCGGAAACTGCAAAATTCTTTGTCTATTCTTTACAGACACGGTATGCTGCGCTCGTTGTGCACATTAATTTATCTCTCTAGGAGAAATCTCATGGCCACTGCCAAGAAGCCCGTTGCAAAGAAAGCCGCTGCTAAAAAACCTGCTGCAAAAAAAGTAGCAGTTAAGAAAGTTGCTGCCAAACCTGCTGCAAAAAAAGTCGTTGCTAAAAAAGCACCTGCTAAAAAAGCACCTGCTAAAAAAGTTGCAGCTAAGAAAGTCGTTGCTAAAAAAGTAGCTGTTAAGAAGCCTGCGGCAAAAAAAGTTCCTCGCACTCCTAATGCCGCGTTCATGAGGCCGATGACACCAAGTGCCATCTTAGCTGCAGTGATTGGCGCAGCACCAGTGCCACGTACCGAAGTGACCAAAAAGATTTGGATTTATATCAAAAAGCATGATTTGCAAGACGCAAAAAATCGTCGCAACATCAATGCTGATGACAAACTCAAACCGTTATTTGGAAAAAATCAGGTATCAATGTTTGAACTGACCAAAATCATCAGTGGTCACTTGAAGTAAAGCAAAGTGAAGTAAACCGTTCTTATTGTCCTTGGGCATAAGTTGGTAAAAAGGGGAGAAGATACTCACGTGTCTTTTCCCTTTTTTATGGCTAGTCAATGACGCGCGCCTCAAACAAAGCCAGCCAACCTTTAATCAGCCGATAAATCACCCAGATACCAGTCGCTGCCACACCTGCCCAGCCAATGTGTACCAGCGTCGCCAGCGCACTGACGGCAAACCACAAAGCGCCCCACCAGAAGGTGTAAAGCAACCAGTCAAAGTGCAAGGCATAAACCGTGCCTGCCGCATCAGCCCTCTTAACAAACAGCAGAATGACAGCCGCTACGGCAGCCGCACCGAAAACACCCATCGATAAGATCCCGATCGCAAATAAAGCGTAGGCGACATGCGTGAGAGTTTTTAGATCGACTGCCGTAGTTTGCGCRGCTGCAGCCGGTGGAGTCGAGGTTGAATTTGTAGGTTCAGTCATGATTAATTCTCCGTGGTGCCTATAGGTTTAATCTTACCCGAGACCAACGGACATCGGCACTATTTCCGACACGGTCAATGGTTTCCCCTAGGTGGAATCCAAAGCGCGCAAAGACAAACCCCCAAGTGCTTTTGGCACTTGGGGGTTTGGGGTGTAAGAGCTTGACAATGTCCTACTTTCACAGACGTACGTCCACTATCATCGGCGCTAAGGTGTT
>NSIQ01000048.1 GCA_002737415.1 Alcaligenaceae bacterium
ACATTATCGGACTAAACAATGAAAGTCATTCAACAAATAGGCAGCATACTTATCTCGATCAGCTTCGCTTTAGTGAGTGGAGCAGTCTTCGCACAAAAATTCCCTGAAAAGCCCGTTAAGATTGTTGTCCCCTTTGCGCCTGGCGGCGGCGCCGATATGCTGGCACGTACGTTGACTGCTGGACTGACTGAAACGTGGGGACAGCCGGTCGTTGTGGAAAATCGTGCAGGCGCAAGTGGAAACATTGGAGCAGAGGCGGTGGCCCGGTCAGAACCTGACGGCTATACCCTGCTGTTAACGAGCAGCGCATTTGTCATCAGTCCGGGCATGTCAAGCAAGCTTCCTTTTAATGTTGAAAAGGACTTTACTCCTATCACGCTGGCTGCGGAGCTGCCAAACGTTCTAGTCGTTCACCCTAGCGTTAAAGCCAATACGGTTAAAGAGCTCGAGGCCTTGATACGTGCCAATGCGACAAAGATCAGCTATGCATCCCCCGGCAACGGGACAGGCGGTCACTTGGCGGCAGAGCTATTCAAGCAGTTTGCTGCTGTTGAGATTACCCATGTTCCATACAAGGGGGGTGGCGCTGTCATTGCAGACTTATTGGCGGGCCATGTTCAAATGACTTTTGCGACCTTGCCGTCTGTGATTGCGTATATCAATGCCGATAAAGTTCGAGCGCTTGCATTGACGACAAGTAAACGTGGCTTTATTGCGGCGCCCACTATGATTGAGTCGGGATACGCAGGGTTTGATATTTCTACATGGCTTGGTTTTTTAGGCCCCTCAAACATGTCGCCTGCATTGGTTCAAAAGATCTACGGCGATATTCAAAAGCTGATGCGTTCAGACGCGATGGCAGAAAAGCTTAAACAACAAGGCATGCTTGAGGTTGGACTATCGCCAGTAGAGTTTGGAAAGAAAATCACTAAAGATGTGGATATGTATAAAAATATTATTCAGAAGTCTGGTTTAAAGGCGGGCTAAACGAAAGAACAGCACGCGAGCAAAAACACCATACTGCGCCTATGTGAATTTTACTGAGGGTTACGCTATTTCACATTTACCTTTTTACGTGCCAGACAAAATCGAAGCGCAAATACGCATTCAAGCAGAGCGAGCGAAGTTAACACTTTCTAAATATCTAGCAGATATTATTAAACGCGAAACAAGTGCACAAAACCAGTGGCCAGTAGGCTATCTTGAGCTGTTTGATGTTTGGCAAGGCGAGTCACAAACGAGGCCTCCTGAATTAAATCTCGATACAAGACAGAGCTTTAATTGACGTTTCTGCTAGATACCAACGCCTGCATTCAGTTGTGGCAGCGTAAAAATCTCACTGCGCGTCGCCTCTTGATTACGAGTTTTTTTGCGCGCTGACTATCTGTCAGCCATCAAATCCATGCAGAAGTGTCGACAACCCACAGTTGCTTGATTGCCATCAGAAGCGATCCTTGCGGTCCCTGTACGTGTAAGTATTCGCGCCTTTTACGGTACCTCAAAGTGCCTTAGGAATAACAAATTGGTACGCACCGCGCGTAAAGTTTTGTCACTTCGGTCGCGGTGCAAGCTTAAGCGGCGACACATGGGGCTCTAGCGCGGCGCAGGCTCTGAGTACGGTTAGGTCGTCGTGCATGCGCCCGACGACTTGCAAGCCAACCGGCAATCCCTGAGGGGTAAATCCGCAGGGCAGGCTTGCTGCGGGTTGCATCGTCAGATTGAACAGATAACAAAAAGGATTCCAAACGCGCCAGGCGCGGCCAATCGAGCCGTCTGCCTGCTTGGGGCCGAGTTGGTTGACTTCAAACGCGGTGCCCGGCATGGTGGGCAGCACAAGCAGATCCCAGTCAGTATGAAACTCGCGCATGCGTGCACCAAAAGCACCGCGCTCTTCGATCGCTTGCAAATACTGCGGCAAGGTGTAGGCGCGTCCTCGGTCAGCAGCTTCGCGCAATCCGGGCTCTAATATATTCAGCTGTGCCTCAGTCATATTGCGTTGGCCATACGCACAACCCGACTGCCACAGCACATCAATGGTGTCATTCATGTCGCCAATTGGTGGGGTGATTTCAGAGACGTGTGCACCGAGTTCAGCCATTTTTTCAACAGCTGCTTTTACGAGCGCAGCGACGTCTGGGTCGACCCCGCCTAAGCCTAAGTCTGGACTGTAGGCGATGCGCAGACCCTTGAGCCCCGTGCTGGGCAAATTCGCCCAATTCATCTCTTGCTGGGGTAACGCGTGCCAGTCTTTGGCATCCCATTTTGAAATAATCGAAAGCGTGAGTGCCGCGTCTGCGACTGTTCTGGTCATGGGGCCGACATTAGCAAGCGTGCCTACCTGGCTCGCGGGCCAGGCGGGTACACGACCATAACTTGCCTTATGGCCGAAGACTCCGGAGTAGCTTGAAGGAATCCGAATAGAACCGGCACCATCAGTGCCGATAGAAATGGGCCCCAGGCCGCAAGCAACCTGTACGGCAGAGCCACCGCTAGAACCGCCGGGTGTATGAGTCGGCTTCCAAGGGTTTCTTGTCGTACCAGTGAGAACAGAATCGGTAATGCCTTTCCAGCCAAATTCTGGTGTTGTTGTTTTGCCTAGGATCACCGCACCGGCCTCGCGCAAGCGCGCAACCGCTGGCGCATCTGCGTCGCAGGGATCATCGGCCGAGGTTGTCAGCGACCCTCTTCTTGTGGGCATACCTTTTGTGACGATCAAATCCTTGATACCGATGGGCACGCCATCCAAACCCGAAAGCGGTGCGCCTTCGTTGTAGCGTTGCTCAGAGGCGCGGGCCGCGCTAAGCGCCAGTTCTGGGTTCAGGTGACAAAAAGCATTGAGACTGTTGAAATCAGGGATGGCTTCTAGAATCGCTTTGGTCGCTTCAACCGGAGAGAGCGTTCGGGCGCGATAGGCTTGGGCGAGTTCGATTGCTGTTGCGCTAAGAGGGTTCACGGTAGTTGCCTTGATCTCGATATTTTATTTAGTCTAGACTAATTGAAATCGCCCAATATGGCAAAAAACTGGCATACCTCCAATTATTAAAAAGAAGAAACGAAACAAAATGACATTGCTAAAGAAATTTCCCCTGTTTGGGATCATTGCAGTTGCATCAATACTTTTATCGCCGACGAGTCATGCTCAAGATATATGGCCAATGTAAGCGATCACTTTTGTTGTTTCCTACCCACTGTGTGGGTCCACGGATGTCATGGCTAGATTGCTATCGGCTCCCATGAGTGCCAAGCTTGGTGTTGCCGTGGTGGTTGAGAACAAAGGTGGGGCAAGTGGCAATATCGGTACTGTTCAGGCTGCGAGAGCGAAGCCCGATGGGTACCCGAGTTTACTAGCGGCAAGCGGCAAAATGTTGGTCGCCGCATCGCTCGCGCCGCTCGCTTCAGCAGCCGAGCTAATCGGTAGAGACGAATTTTTTTAACGCAAGGCATTGGCAAAGACGATGGCCAGAATGATGGCGGGTGATTCCATCAAGGCCATGGCTGCAGCCATGTGCCCGCCGTAAGTGGCGGCAACGGCCGCTGCATCAAAGCCAGAAACAAAGCGCCGAAGAAATTAGTAACCCAATAAGGGAATCACGAGGGCGAGCAAAACGGCTACATCCGAACTGAGAGAGCGACGTGAGCGGTAAGGCCTAAATGTGACAGGGCAAAGCCGCCTTTGAGCCCGAGCGCCATGAGCAGGTACCGGGCTAAGAATCGTGAGATAGCGGGAGGGATTTCGAGATTGGATTTGACGGCGTCAGCAAGCACACCAATAATGAAAAAAAGAATGACGAGATCGATTAGATTTTGCATAAAGACGTTTTTGATGCGTCATCTTAGAAAGATCTATGCATAATATAAAGTCTATTCTTGTATACTTAACTAAAGCTAAATACCTATAAATATAATTTTTCGACAGCTTAGATTGATACTCGCGTTGGCAGAAAAGGGTAGCGTGAGCGCTGCAGCCAAAGCCATGCACGTGACCCAACCCACCGCCTCAATGTAACTTAAAGAGATCACTGAATCGGTCGGGCTACCTCTCTATGGTGTTGTGAGTAAAAAAATCTATCTGACGGATATCGGCAAAGAATTAGCTGTCACCGCGCGCGCGATCACCCAGTCTTGGGATGGTTTCGAGCAACATGTTGACGCCGTTAAAGGGTTGTCGCAGGGCAAACTTAAGGTGGCGGTCGTGAGTACGGCTAAGTACTTTATGCCGCGTTTGGTGGGTGGATTTTGTAAGAAGTATCCAGATATTGATGTGTCATTAGAAATCATTAATCGCGATGGGGTCGCGCAGCGGTTGCGCGAAAACTTAGATGACCTCTACATCATGTCAATGCCACCCAGTGACTTAGATTTAGTCGACGAGACTTTTATGCCTAACCCGATTGTGGTGATTGCACCGTTTTCAGATCCCTTGGCCAAGCGACTTGCAGTTCCGCTGACTGAGCTTTCTCAAAGACGTTTCATTCTTCGAGAAAAAGGCTCTGGCACGCGTATGGCAGGTGATCAGTTTTTTACGAAGAACAAGTTTCGGCCAAATGTTCGCCTTGAGTTAGGCAGCAATGAAGCCCTAAAAGAGCCGGTGGCTGGGGGGCTCGGCCTTGGGTCAGTATCGAGCCACGCGTTGCATGGGCTGGTTAAAGAGCATGGCGTCAGTGTCGTATCCGTTGAAGGATTTTTCTTGCCCTCTGCGTGGCATATTATGCATCCAGCAGGCAAAAAACTGCCATCCGTCGCGTTGGCTTTTAAGCAGCACTCAATCAAAAAACTCAGTCGTCGCAAAACGAGCAGCGTTTGATTACTAGAGTTCGATTTTTAGAGTTCGCGCCTCAACGCACTGAAGGCCGCTTGATCAAGATTCACTCTGACGCTCAGCGAACCCGACGCGTTCAATACAGGTCCTTTTCGTAGGTTGATATCCAACGAAATGATTTCTGAATAAGCGGCACATGCTTTAACAATGCGAGTGATGAGTCGCTCTTGCGTTTCATAATGCCCATCCCTAGATAGCCGATCAATGTCACGCACGAGTGGATCGTAGTCAAACACGTGCTCCATGGTGTCTGATTCGATCAACACAAGTTCGGCATCAATGCCCAGCGTCAGATCTAAGAGATGTTCTTTGGGTGCGTCACTCGCCACCGCAAAAGTGCCAATTTTTGTGGACAGTTTTAGATCGCGCAACTCAATAAATGCCTGCATAGTCATCATAGAATGCTTATCATGAGCTTAATTCGCGGTGAGTAATTTTGTTTGCCAAATGATAGCCGCTTAACCACGCACCTTCAACACGTCCGCCATTTAACCAATCCCCGCACAGGCCTAGGTAGAGTTCGGGATTTGAATAAAAGCCTAGTGCTGCAGCTGTCGCACCGCTGGCGTAGCGCCACCGGTGAACCGAGATCTCAGCCGCTGCGCAATCTAAGCCTAATTTCTTGGCACACGCCAACATTCTTTCGGTGACCTCTTCTTTGCTTAACTCAATAAACTCTTGGCTCCAGAGTGGGTTTGCCTGAATCGTCCAAGACTCTTGTCCTGTACGTTGGGGTTTAGATGAATTTCGAGCAACCCAACTAATGATCTCTTGATTCACAAAGGCAGCCTCAAAGGGGACCTTTGGCTGCTGCTGAAAGCGCGCCATGAGCGTCCAGCAACCCTTCATGTTGGATTGCCCAGCAATCGTTTGAATTTCGGGATCAAGGTGCTGTGCAAGGGTGAGCGCCTGAGGCCCGGGAATCGCCAAGATTAAGGCATCGAATCCTTTTTCGATATCGCCTGTTTCGGCACTGTGTAACAACCAGTGATCATCTTTGCGGGACAGTGCATCAATCGTTTGACTTGCGTGAAGCACGAGTTCCTTTGCTAAGTGTTTGGCGGGGGAATTCATTGCAGGTATTCCAACGTAGCGAAGATCTTGTGACTGGAAAGTCGACCATTGATTCGCCTCATAGACTTTAATTTCGGGCGTCCAAAGTGCCACCGCATGGTCGGCTTGCCATTTCTCGACTTGTTCAATAAACAGCGGATCTCGTGCTGTGAAGTACTGGGCGCCATGGTCAGCAGCCCAACCTTCGCCGCGCTTAGTACTCATGCGACCGGCGGGCACACGACTTTTTTCAAAAAGCTCTACGTGATGGCCAAGCTCAGTGAGTCGAACGGCACAACTTAAACCTGCGAGGCCGGCGCCAACAATCGCGATCGTCTTTTTGGTCATTTTATTGCTGCTCTTGCCTGATGGCTCTAAAGGTTAGGTTGATTCTAGGTGGGACGATGCGTTTAGTTTTAGTCAGACTGTGCTGCCAAAAATTCTGTGTCGGTGCGTGCATCAACAGTACACTCCCATTTTCTAAGAGAACAGAGGCGCCGAGTTTTTCAAACTTATGTTTGAAAGAGAATTTACGTCCGCCACCAAAACTGACTGAAGCGATCGGGGCGCTTTGTTCGAGTTCTATTTCATCATCACTGTGCCAACCCATGCTCTGATCACCGTCGTGATACAGGTTGAGCAGACACGAGTTGAACGTGTGATGCGCCAGCGCCTCAGCGGTATGTTTGATGCGTAACAGCTCTGGTGTCCAGGCTTGTGGAAATTTTTTGACGCCAGAATAGGTATACGAACAGCCTGCGTCACCAACCCAAGCGACTTCTCGTTTGGTCGTGATTAATTTTCCAAACATAAATAACTGGTCTTGTTGCCAGTCGAGCGTCGCGCGTAACGACGCGGATAACATCGAGCAACTGTTTGAGTCAAAAACGTTCGGAATGTATGTCGCACTGCCGTCTTTGGGCAGAAGATTGGCAACGACTGTTGATGAGTCGTATCCGCCGGGGGTGGAATCAAATAAGTTAGTTTGCATAGGGGGCGTTCTGAGTTCTCGGGCACAGAGTCGCTGGCCCGAAGAACAGTATACCGACAGACCTCATACCGCGCTAAACCAAAACAAGGCTTAGGCGCCAGTTGGCTCGCGGTAAAACCCTAAGGTTTCTGCTGCCAAATATCCCGACCGCTTAGCGCTGGTTGAGGCAATAAGCGATCGCGTTTTGAGCGACTTATAAAAAAGTGTAACAGTTTGGCCCGAGCTATCGAATTCTGTTGGCTTATGGCTCAAACTAGATTCTTCAGATGCTGACGCCTGAAATTGTTTTACACAGGAAACGTCATGAGTACTTTTAATTCTTTGTCTTACGTCAGGCAGCTCGTGGCGGCTGGTTTGCCGCGCAAGCAGACCGAAGTGCACGCTAATGTATAAAAAAATATCAAGGTAAATTTAACGCAGGTTGAAAAAATAATTGATCGGGTTTATTAGAATTGCTCTTCTGAGCTGTCACTTCAAAAAACAATTATCGATCCATGCAAAAAGGAGTTGTCAAATTTTCGTATTGACGTGGTGGTGTTAAAAACTTCGCATAAATATAGTATCTGGGGCGGAGTCATTTTTGCAATGTGCCTAAGCGTCATTGGTTTAAATATTTCGATGTTTATGTTTTTAGCGAAATAGCGTTGCGAATAGACGGTCTCCAGCCGTGTAGAGTCGATCTAGCCAGCTAAATCGATTCAGTACAAATAAGAGTTGCTCAAGAATCTAGAGGATTACCCATCGCCGCATTGGCTTCAGAGGCTTTTGCAGGCTCGCGTAGTCGCTTGAAATGCCGAGAAAGTCTCGGACTTATGACATAAATCAGTCCAAGTTTTTAGCCACCCCTCCAGGTGATCAATATTGGATCGGCGCCAACAAATAGCCGATTGCAATCAGACGAAACCCCATGAAATAATTGCGAACGGTCGCCTGCTTAAGCGTCTTGCTAGCTGGGCGGATACTGTCTGCAAGGCAAACATCAATCATGGTGTCTGTTTTTGAGGCGATCACGCCTGAACATCTGTCTGAAAGATTCGTACTTCAGCTGGTCTGAGCAAGAGTCGTTCGGTTAGGCGTTGGCCAAAAGCGATTTGGTTTAACATGGTCTCCAGAGACAAAAAAATGATATCTCGGGAGATACAAAAATGCTAACAGTAATCCAAAGGCTGGGTGCCATGATTGCCCTCGGCTGTTTAGCGGTAACAGCGGTTCATGCTCAGGATATTGCTAAGGCTTGGCCTAGTAAGCCGCTTCGCATCGTGGTTGGGTTTCCAGCGGGTTCGGTGACTGACACGGTGGCGCGAGTGACAGCCGAACAATTAACAAAAGCGTTGGGTCAGCCGGTGGTTGTTGAGAACAAGCCTGGTGCAAACGGTGCCATTGGCGTGGGCGAGGTGGCGCGGGCTGCGCCAGACGGCTACACCCTCTTGATGACCAATTCAAGTAGCATCACCATCAACCCACAGTTGTATAAACAGATCACCTACAAAGCGTCAGACTTTGCGCCGATTACGATGATTATTGAAGCACCTTTCATTTTGACGGTTAACCCTGAGTGGGCACAAAAAAATGCTGTGAATAGCATTCAAGACCTGATTCGTTACGCTCAAGCACAGCCTGATAAGTTGACCTACGGCTCGGGCGGGCAAGGCAACATGGCCCATCTAAGTTTTGTATCACTTAGCAACCGTGCCAACATCAAAACTACACACGTGCCGTATAAAAGCGGTGCGCTGGCGGGGTTGGCGATGATCAGCGGAGAACTGAACGCCGGATTTGATACCTTGAGCACGGTGCCTAATGTTCAGGCAGGCAAGCTCAAGGCGTTAGCCGTTACGTCGTCAAAGCGGATTRCACAACTTCCTGATTTACCGACAATGGCTGAGGCAGGCTTTGCCGATTTTGAAGTGATATTTTGGATCGGTTTGTTGGCACCTGCGGGGACCGYGCAGCCGATYATTACAAAAATTTATGAAGCGGCGAGACTGATTACGACTAACCCTAAAGCTGAGGCGATTTTAAAAAGTAATGGCGAGCCGGTCATGCTCGACCCGACGCGCTTCGCCAACCTCATCAGCAAAGAGGTTCCTGTGTGGGGTGAGGTGATTCGCCGCGAGGCCCTAGTGCTTGATTAAGTGATGTTTGCCCGGCACACATTAAACTGCCAGAGCTCGTGCCAAAGGGCTTAAAGTTTAAAAGCTCGAATGAAGCGGCACTCTGAAAAAAGCGGACCACTACATCATGCAAAGAAGACCACGACACATGAAAAAAGTTTTGAGCGCGCTGGCTTTATCTTGCGCAGCTTTTGCTGCACACGCGCAAACCTTTGAGGCCTGTGTTGCGGGCTTGCGGCAGACCGCTGGCGTGCAGGGCATCAGTGCCTCGGTACTTGAGCAAGCCTTCAAAGGGATCGAGCCCGATGAAACGGTTCTGAAGGCCTTTGATTTTCAGCCAGAATTTCGTACCCCCATTTGGGATTATTTGGCGGGTTTAGTCGACGATGAGCGCGTGGCCGATGGGCAGGCCAAGCTCAAAGAATGGTCTAAGACACTTGCGCAGGCTGAACAAACGTACGGTGTTGATCGTTATACGATCGTGGCGGTTTGGGGAGTCGAATCTAATTTCGGACGGATTCAAGGGACCCGTGAAATAGTGCGTTCTTTAGTGACCTTGGTTTGTGCCAATAAGCGTCAGGCTTTTTTTAAGGGTGAGTTGTGGGCAACCTTAAAGATCGCACAAAGTGGCGATATCCCTTCACAAAACTTGGTGGGGTCGTGGGCTGGCGCCTTTGGTCAAACGCAATTTATGCCCACTACCTATCAGCGTATTGCTGTCGATTTTGATGGCGATGGTAAGCGCGATATTGTGAACTCAGTTCCCGATGCGCTGGGCTCAACGGCAAATTATTTAAAACTGGCCGGCTGGGTGAGCGGTGCTAACTGGGGGTACGAGGTGCTTTTGCCCAAAGGCTATGCTGGGCCAACGGGGCGCGCCGCGCGTCAACCCCTGGTTCAATTTACAAAGTTAGGTGTTAAGCCTATCCAGGCTGATCAAGCGGTGCCCGGTGAGACCACCCAGGCCGCGCTGCTGTTGCCTGCTGGCCCGACCGGACCCGGCTTTATGGTGTTTCGAAATTTTGACGCCATCTATAGCTATAACGCTGCAGAGTCTTATGCTTTATCGATCGCCCACTTGGCCGATCGCCTGCGCGGGGCGGGGCGTTTCAGCACCCCTTGGCCAACCGACGATGCGGGCACGAGTCGTGCCGAGCGTCGCGAAGTGCAGCAACGTTTGGCCGACCGAGGCTTTGAGATTGGAGAGATCGACGGCATGATCGGCACAAAAAGTCGTCTGGCAATTAGTGAGTTTCAAACGTCAATTGGCGTTAAGYCTGACGGGCGTGCCGGGCAACGGGTGTTGCAGGCGTTGCGCACTGCCAAAGCAAAATGATGAGAACGTTTATCGAAATGCAAAAATATTGGTCAGACGCGAAACGCCATGACAGATAAGGCTTTCGTACGAAGATGGCTGGGCTGGTCGATCACGCTTGGCGTGGCTTTGACCTGCTGTTTAGGTGGATCCCAAACAGCAGGCGCCCAGCAAGCCGTAGCGCCTAAGACCATCATCAGTGTTCAACCAAGCGCACTACCCAAGCTCATCAAATTTGTTGTTCCCTTCTCGCCTGGCGGCAGCAACGATGTCTATGCGCGGGCCTTAGCGCAAAAATTAGCGATCAAACTGTCGAACACGATCGTCGTTGAAAACAAGCCTGGTGCAGGGGGTAGCATCGGCTCGGATCTGGTCGCACGCGCTGAGCCGAATGGCTCGAGCTTGTTATTGATCTCGACGTCATTCGCGACCAACGCAGCGGTGCGCAATAACCTGCCGTTTGATCCAATCACCTCGTTTAAGCCCGTCGCCTTGGTTGCAAAGGGTGCCATGGTGCTGATTGTCGGTAACAAGACCCCATATCAAAACGTCGCACAACTGATCGCCGCAACCAAAGAGACCAACAATACGGTCAACTATAGCTCGGCGGGTATGGGGTCGATCGGTCAATTGAGTGTCGAGCACTTTAAGTCGCTTTCAGAAACGCAAGCACTGCACGTACCGTATCAGGGTATCAACGGGGCGGTTATCAACATGATTGGGGGCAATATCGATTACATGATCACGACGCTCGCCTCGGTGGGTGGCCAACTGAAGGCGGATTTGGTGCGACCAATAGGTGTGACGTCGCTTGAACGTTCAAAGTTTTTTCCGGGTGTGGCGGCGATTGCTGAAACCTTGCCTGGGTACGAGGTTGACGTCTGGTGGGTTGTGTTTGCGCCAGCCAAAACGCCTGACTCAGTCGTCAACGGTTTAAACGAAGCCATTCGTAGCTTGAGCGCCGAGYCCGATATGCTCGCTTTGTTTGCGAAAGAGGGGGCTGAACCTAGCGATTTTTCGCCCGCTCAAACAGCGGCTTACGTCAAACAAGAGGTAGAACGCTGGAAAGAAGTTGCGCGAACGGGGCGCATTCAGGTTAACTAGATTAAAAATTAAGCTTGGAGCCAAGACATGAGTAAAGAGCAGACCATTTTGCAGACTTTTTCTGAGCTTTTTTGTCAGACCCAGTTTAAAGACGTACCTCCTGAGGTCGTGCATAAAGCCAAGCTGTTAACGATCGATTTGATCGGGGTGTCGATCGCTGGATTAAAGATGGATTTTCCGCGAATGATGCTCGATTATCTGTCGAGCTTGCGGGGGACTGAAGATGCCACCTTGTTTGGTTTTAAAGAGAAGGTGCCTGCGATTCATGCGGCCTTAGGTAATGGCGTCACTGCGCACGCCTTAGATATGGATGATGGTTATCGCTTCGGCGGTGTGCATGCGGGTGTCGCAGTAATCCCTGCGGCGTTAGCCTATGCTGAGACCCAGCAGGCRGACGGTAAGTCCTTTTTGCTTTCGATGATTTTGGGTTATGACATCGTCAACCGCATATCAAAGGCGATGAATCCGTCACACTTGAACCGTGGTTTTCATACGACGGGCACGCTTGGCGTATTAGGAGCGGCGGCGGCTTGCGGCGTGCTGGCGAAGTTAAATAAAGAGCAACTGACAAGCGCAATGAGTATCGCGAGCTTGCAAGGCGCGGGCTTGTTACAAATTTTGGTCGAAGGTGCGATGGTGAAGCCTTTGCATCCGGGTAAGGCTGCGATGGCCGGTGTGCTGTCTGTGGATTTAGCTAAGCGCGGCGCCAAGGGACCGGTAACTGTGCTTGAGGGTGAAAAAGGTCTCTTCAAAGCAATGGCCGATGAAATTCATCTTGAGACCCTATTTGAAGAACTCGGCAAACACTTTTACTTAGCCGATCAATACATCAAGCTGCATGCGGCCTGTCGCCATATTCATCCGGCAGCCGACGGTGTCTTAGCAGTGATGAAAGACAACCAGTTGGCTTTTGCCGATATTGAAAGTGTCGACGTAGCAACTTACCCAGTCGCCGTAAGTTTTTGTGGTGCCAGTGTGATGCCTGACACCGCCGAGGGGGCTAAGTTTAGTATCAAGTACTCCGTGGCGATGGCTGCCTATTATGGCGACGTTGGCGAAGATCGTTATGTGCCGTCAGTCGTGACGAATACCGACATACAGAGTTTGGCCTCGCGTATTACCTCAAGGCTGGATGACGGCTGGGCTAAGGCTTACCCCAGCCAGCGTGGCGCTTCGATGGTGATTAAAAGCAAAGCGGGTGCCGTGCATAAGATTGATGTGCCACTGGCAAAGGGCGAACCTGAAAACCCGGCCTCCGACGAAGACATCATTGCTAAGTTTCGCCATAACGCTGAGGGGCAAGAGCCGCAGCTGGTTGAGGCGATTCTTTCGCTCTTATTATCGTTTGAAAATCATTCGGTGTCTGAGCTAGCTGCCTTGATGAGACAGTTGCAGCGTTGATCTTGTGACCAAAGCAACCTGATCTTTAAGCTCGCGTTCGTAGCGAGCTATTTTCTTTTTTTAGCGTGCCACTTGCAATATGACAACACCTTCTGCGCGACCACAGCCTGAGTCGCTTAAAGACTTATTTTTTTCTTTTACGCTTTTAGCGATACAAGGTTTTGGTGGTGTGCTGGCCTACATGGAGCGCGAGCTCGTTGAGCGTAAAAAGTGGCTCACGCGCGCCGAGTTTGTTGAAGAGTGGGCCGTCGCCCGTACCATGCCTGGGCCACCTGCCTTAAATTTAAGCATTATGGTGGGGTCGCGCTATTTTGGTTTACGCGGTGCCATCGTRTCGATTGCCGGTATGTTTTTGTTGCCTTCCTTCACGATCGCTTTGATGGCTTTGGCGTATGCGCGTTTTGGTACCGATGCTTACGTGATCGACGCCTTGCGTGGCATGGGAGCGGTGGCAGCAGGCTTATTTATTGCTACGGGGCTCAAACTATTGACGGTCTTGAAAACCAATCCACTAGGTGTGCCTTTGTGTTTGGTATTGGCCTGTTTAAGCTTTGCGGGTGTTGCCTTGTTGCACTGGCGTCTGGTCTATGTCATGTTTGGTTTAGGCGGGTTAGGCTATTTGTTGACCTTTCTTAAACTTCGGGGCAAGCCGTGAATGCGCCGTTAAGTTTTGTGATGCAGTGGGCAGATTGGTTCGAGCTGTTAACGCATTTCTTTTTGTTTTCTGTGAGCTCGATTGGTGGCCCGTTGGTGTTGTTGCCCGAGATGCATCATTACCTTGTGACGCAGCAGCACTGGTTAACTAGCTCGCAGTTTAGTGCGTCAGTTGTGATTGCGCAGGCCGCACCAGGGCCCAATGTTTTGTTTGTGGCGTTACTTGGCTGGAACATCGGCTTTAACGCAGGTGGCTTATTGGTTGGGATGTTTGCTGCAGTGCTATGCATGGTGGGCATGTTGTTGCCTAGCTGTGCGCTGATTTTTGTCACTGCGAAGTGGGTCTATAAAAATCGTGAACGCATCGCTGTGCGCGCCTTTAAGCTAGGTATGGGCCCCATCGTGATTGCGCTATTAATCGCGTCGGGCTGGATGCTTGCCATCGGCAACACCGAGGCAGCCCGAGATTGGCCGTTGTGGGCGTTGACAGCCGGGACGACAGTGATTGTTGCGCGTACCAAGATCAATATGTTTTGGTTATTGCTAACGGGAGCAACGCTTGGTGCTACTGGTTTGCTTACGATCGGTTAACGCCAGAGCACGGCTCGGCTGTTAGCCGGCCGGGTGTTTTTGTTCGATCGAACGAACGATACTTGTCAGGCAGTGCGTACGACAGCGCCCTTTAAATAACGTTTCAATATTGCGGGGTCTGGGTCAACGCCCAAGCCAGGCCCTTGCGGCAATTGCACTTTGCCGCCTGTGCTGCGCACCCAGGGATCAAACGGATTATCTTGCATCTCGATCCACAAAATTTCAATCAACGGCTGCTCGATCAACGCCGAGGCGACGTGATAGCTGGCCAGTAAGCCCGGGCCAAAGTAGGGGCAGTGTGGATACACCTCAACACCATTCGCTTGGCAATAATGAATGACTCTGACCATCTCGCCGATGCCCCCGACTTTGGTGACGCTGGGTTGTGCAATGTCGATGGCTTTGGCATCAATCAGGGTCTTAAAGCCAAATAGGCCTGCGACGTTTTCGCCGGCGGCAATCGGTACACCCTTGGCGCGCACGCTGGCCAAACTATGCACGTCTTCGGGTGGCCAGACAGGTTCTTCTAGCCAAAGCAAGCCATCGTTTGCCAGCGACTGTGCCATCTCACGGGCTTTAACGGGTAGCCAGGCGCAATTGACGTCAAGCATGATTTTGGCGTTTTCAGCACCTGGCGCCTGAATTGCGGCCAAAGTTGCCTCGCGGGTGACCTCGTGCAGTTTGATAAAGCGATAGCCTTGGCTTGCGGCTTTCGACACATTTTTAGCGACGAGTGCAGGGTCGGTGTAGCAAAGCAAGCTCGCATAGGTAGCAAGCTCTTTACGCGCGGGCCCGCCTAGCAACTGCCAGACGGGTTGCTTGGCACGCTTGCCAGCCAAATCCCACAGTGCGATTTCAATTCCTGAAAAGCCATAGACGAATGAACCGTTACGCCCCAGCAAGTGCGTGCCGTGCAGCACCGAGCGGGTGAGTCCGTTGATATCTGTTGCGTCACGCCCAAGCACCAAGGGTGCGATGATCGAATCGATTGCCGCTTTGGTTGACTCAATCGCTGCATGGCCAAAGGCTTCGCCCCAACCGACCAAGCCGTCTTCCGTTTCGACTTTGACGAGCAAGATCTCAAGGTGATCCCACAGTTGACCGGCGAAGCGGTTGTGTGGCCCATCCATCGTGAAGGGTATCGAGATCACAGAGGTTTCGATGGCGGTGATTTTCATAATTGTGGTCAATCCTGTTCGAGATACATTGAATTTTTTGTAGGATAACAGTCAGCATGACGCTGCAGCGCACCATTACGCTGCGTGAGGGTTCGCCAAGCCAATTGCGGCAGCAGCGAGGTGCCTGTGTTTGCAGTAGGTCAGTTCTCTGATAAATTGGGTGATTAAGGACACACCACAGAGAGAGGCAAATGCCATCAAAATTAAAATTGCGTCCCAGCACGAATCCGGATGGGACCCCAATTGCTGTGCATGTGTCGCCCGATAACTCAGCCTGGCGGGCTTCGCACCGCGAAGCGATTATTGAGCCAGAGTTACCCATCATTGATCCCCACCATCATTTGTGGGATCGCCATGGTCAAACCTATTTGCTGCAAGAGTTTATGGCTGAGGCGCAGTCTGGCCACAACATCGTGGGCTCGGTATTTGTTGAGTGTGGTGCGTTTTATCGCAAGACGGGCCCCGAGATGATGCAGCGCCTAGGCGAAGTTGAGTTTGCCAATGGCATCGCTGCGATTGCTGCGAGCCAGGTGTATGGCAAGACGCAAGTGTGTGCAGGCATTGTGGGCTCGGCTGATCTGACCTATGGTGCAGAAATCGGCAAGCTACTTGATGCGCAAATTGCTGCCGCAGGCGGGCGTTTTCGGGGCATTCGTTTGATTACCAAATGGGATGCGGATGAGCAACTCAATAACGGCCGTTACTTGATCCCGCCCAAGCTAATGTCAGATCCAGATTTTCGTAAAGGCTTTGCTGAACTCGGGCCGCGTAATCTAAGTTTTGATGCGATGATTTATCATCATCAGATCCCTGAGGTGATCGACCTTGCGCGCACCTATCCCGATACAACTATTATTTTGAATCACGTTGGTGGGTTAGTTGCAAAAACTCGCACGTATCTGGCAAAAGAAAAAGAGACGACCGACACTTGGCGCACTTTAATGGGTGAGCTAGCTAAGTGCCCCAACGTGTACGTCAAGCTTGGCGGCTTAGGGATGGCGTATCTAGGTTTTGGTTTTGAAAAAATGGCCAAACCGRCGGATTCAACGCAACTTGCCGCAGCTTGGGGCCCATTGTTTGATGACTGTATTGAAGCGTTTGGTGCTCAGCGCTGTATGTTTGAAAGCAATTTTCCACCCGATCGTGCATCGGTTGATTACCATGTGATCTGGAACGCATTCAAACGCGTCGCGGCAAAGTATTCGGCGGCCGACAAGCGGGCTTTGGTCTTTGGTACGGCGGCGAAGGCGTATCGGTTGCAGTTGGATTGAGCGTGTGGTGCGACTAAATTCTAAACCAATCCTGTACTCATACCGTCGTTGCCCGTACGCGATGCGTGCGCGCATGGCATTGTGGTGTGCGGGTGTGCAGGTTGAGTTAGTGGATATCAGTTTGCGCGCTAAGCCTGCTGCCATGTTGGCGGTGTCACCTAAGGGCACGGTGCCTGTSCTGCATTGTGCTGATGGTGTGGTGTTGGATGAAAGCCTGACGATTATGCGTTGGGGGCTTGGGCAGCATGACCCTCAAGGGTGGTTGCTGCAGGCAGATCAGCCCGAGCAGTTGCGGCTTGTTCACTGCAATGACTCTGACTTTAAACACTGGTTGGATCGCTATAAATATGCTGAGCGCTATCCAGAGTTTAGTGTTGACTATTATCGCGAGCGGGCGCTAGATTGTTTAATTGTTGAGCTTGAGCAGCGCTTGACGGCAACACCTTATCTTGGCGGGCAAACGGCTTGCTTGAGCGATGTGGCGATTTTTCCGTTTGTGCGACAATTTGCCGCGGTAGATGCGGCTTGGTTTGCGCAAGACTTGTGGCCAGCGACGCGATCTTGGCTCGAGGGCTGGCTTCAAAGCGCATTATTTAAAATGGTCATGGATAAGAACCTAGCGTCGCGGTCGCGCGTTCAATAATGCGGCGGTAACTCGTCGCGCAGGCTCGGTAATTGCGTGTTGCGCTCTTGAGGCAGTTGTTGCCGCAGGCTGGCAAGCTCTTTGGCTAAAAACTCAATTTGCTGTTGTTGCCTAAAAAGCGTTTGGTTAAGTTGATCGATCAAATCGTCAGCTAAGCCTACTTTGATTTCGAGTTCGGTTAGCCGCTTGTCTTGATTGTCGTCGGTGTACATATTGACTCAGTGTTGAAGTTAACAGTTCTGAGAGGGTCGGTACGCCTCAAATAGTGAGTGTCACAAAACGATCACATTGGTATTGTATAGTCAGGCCGAAGTTAAACGATTCAACTGCTACGTCAGTCAACGTCAAATCGCCCAGCGCCTTGCACGAACGGACGGGCGTGCCTTCCGGGGGGAAATGAATGAAAGTCGGTATCAATGGCCTTGGCCGAATCGGGCGCTTGGCGCTGCGGGCAGCGTTGGGCGCTGCCGAACGGCAGAGTGATGATCCGCGCGCGGGCAACCGCCTTGAGGTGGTGCACCTCAATGAACTCAAAGGCGGCGCCTTAGCCACCGCGCATTTGCTTGAATTCGATAGCGTGCAAGGCCGCTGGCGTGCCAACATTCAAGTTGAAAATGAACATGCGATACGCATTAATGATCGGTCGCTTTCGTTTTCGTCGCACGCCACGGCTGCCGAGATCCCTTGGGGTGATCTCGGTGTTGAAGTCGTGCTTGAATGCACCGGAAAATTTTTAACCCCCGAAACCTTACAAGGGCATCTTGACCGTGGGGCCAAGCGCGTCATCGTCGCGGCGCCAGTCAAGGTCGGCAATGTCTTAAACGTTGTCGTGGGTGTCAACGAACATTTATACGACCCCGCCCAACATCCCATCGTGACCGCTGCCTCGTGCACCACTAATTGTTTAGCGCCTGTCGTGAAAGTGATTCACGAGTCGATTGGGATCAAACATGGTCAGATCACGACGATTCATGATCCGACGAATACCAATTTGATGGTCGATGCGCCGCATAAAGATTTGCGTCGTGCGCGCAGTGCGATGTTGAGTCTGGCCCCAACCACCACGGGCAGTGCAACGGCGATCGCGTTGATTTATCCCGACCTCAAAGGTAAGCTAAACGGCCACGCCGTGCGCGCACCGGTCTTGAATGCTTCACTGACTGACTGTGTGTTTGAGTTGCAGCACGAAACCACCGCGCAAGAGGTTAATGCTTTGTTTGCGCAAGCTGCACAAGGCGCATTGGCAGGTATCTTGGGTTACGAAACTCGCCCTTTAGTCAGCGCCGATTATGCACGCGACACGCGCAGCTCAATCGTTGATGCCTTATCTACCATGGTGACCGCCGGCACAATGCTCAAGGTCTATGCCTGGTATGACAACGAAATGGGTTACGCCTGCCGTATGGTGGATTTAGCCTGCCATATGCAGCGGCAGGGGATCTAGGCGTAGATGACGTCTGTGAGTACGACCACTAACCCCAATGCCGCACGAAACTACGGCATCGTGACCGCTGCCTATTGGGGCTTTACTCTGACCGATGGCGCGTTACGGATGTTGGTGTTGTTGCATTTTTATCGCTTAGGCTATTCGCCGTTTACGCTGGCGTTTTTATTTTTGCTGTACGAGGCAGCAGGGGTATTGGCGAACCTGATCGGCGGTTGGTTGGCAACACGCTACGGCATTACGCGCATGTTGACAGTTGGGTTGTCGACGCAAATTCTGGGTTTCTTATTACTATCGTTTTTGTCGCCTGACTGGACAGCGGCGATGTCGGTGGCCTGGGTCATTGGGGCGCAAGGTATTTGTGGTGTCGCAAAAGATTTGACTAAAACCGCAAGTAAATCTGCCATCAAAATCACCGCGGGCCAGGCCAGCGGTCAGCTATTTAAATGGGTAGCGTGGTTTACCGGCAGCAAAAACGCCATGAAGGGGGTTGGTTTTTTTATTGGTGGGCTTTTGTTGGATCTGTTGGGTTTTCGTGGTGCGCTATGGGCCATGGCGGCCTTGTTGGCTGTTATCTTTGTGGCCGTGGTGTTGAGCTTGCCGCCGCTGATGGGCAAAAGCAAAGCGTCTAAATCAGCCAAAGAATTATTCGCCAAAAGTCGTGCGATTAATCTGCTGGCGGCGGCGCGTGTGGCGCTGTTCGGTGCGCGCGATGTTTGGTTTGTGGTGGGTGTGCCGGTATTTTTATACGCTTCGGGTTGGACCTTCACCATGGTGGGTGGGTTTTTAGCAATCTGGACAATTGGCTATGGTCTGGTGCAGGCAATGGCGCCTTCGCTCGTGCGCCGTAGCACAGATGGCTTAACGACAGAAGTACCCGCGGCAAGGCTGTGGTCGCTGCTGCTAGCCTGCGTGCCGATTGGACTTGTACTGGCTGTCTGGTTCAATGTGCCCCACTTAGAGTGGGTGGTGGTGGGCGGCTTGGGTATCTTTGGGTTTGCTTTTGCTGTGAACTCTTCGGTGCACTCGTATCTGATTTTGGCGTATGCAGGCTCTGAAAAGGCCGCCGAAGACGTCGGTTTTTATTATGCGGCGAACGCATTCGGTCGTTTGCTTGGCACCTTGCTCTCAGGGGTGCTGTACCAGTGGGGCGGACTACTGTACGCGCTGATTGGTTCAGCGCTGATGTTGGTGGTGTGCTGGCTGATTACCCTTTTACTGCCAGCGACGCTCGCGGGCTCAAACTCATGAAGCCCTTTGAGCGATTTTTAGCCTTCAGCTTTCAGCTTAGTCAGCTTCGATTGGCTCTTCGCTGTGCAACCATTTGGTGCTCGCGGGCGAAAACAATAAGTAGAGCGACGAAAACCCAACGATCAAATAAATATAAAGGTAAGCAGCGGTCCCGACATTCACCTTCAGTGCAAGAGGTGAAATCCCAAATAATGAAGTGAGAGAAAAAGCGATGCCCAAGCCGGTGGTGATAGCAAAAAACACCCGAGAGACAGTGCTTTTTGCCTGCGTGATGGTGTAAATGAGAAATAAATTCATAATCACGGCTGTCGCGACATAAACCGAAGCAGTTGGACCAAAAAGCTTTGTGGTTATATTTTGATAGGCAAACACAACGACTGAGACCACAATCATCGCGATCGTGACGAGTTGAAAGTGTTTGATAGAGGCTGGTGTTTTCAAGGACGGCTCCGGTATATATTTGTTTATATGCGCACTAAGTTTGACGCAATGATGGCAGGTCAAGACGGCTCCGCGCAGTCCACTTGTCAGCGCTAAGTCAGACTATTGTCATGGCTACGCGGGCCTAACGCCACTAGTGCTTTCCCTGATTTGGGTAAACCCTTGAATTTGATATGAAAGCGTTGCGTTTGTCTTGTGAGGTGAGATTGCGTATCGTATCTTCAAAGCGACAAAACGCAAAAAAACAACAGGAGTCCTTGAATGAAGTTCTTGCGCAATCTACAACGCATTTTTCTCGCACTTGGCCTGAGCGCTGGCCTAAGCGTTGCAAGCTATGCCGTTGAAATCCATGTCATCACCTCGGGTGCCTTTGCCACCGCGTTCAAAGAGCTCGCGCCGTTGTACGAAAAGCAATCTATCCACACCGTCAAAATATCTTTTGGCTCGTCGATGGGCACGGCGCCTGACTCGATACCCACTCGCCTCGATCGCAACGAAAAGTTCGATATCTTGATTCTTGCTGGCCCCGCACTTGAGGGCTTCATCAAGTCGGGCGCTGTCGCTGCGGGCACGCGCGTTGATTTAGCGAACTCAACGATTGGTGCCGTCGTTAAAAAAGGTGCGCCTAAGCCTGATATCAGTACGGTCGCAGCGCTTAAAAATACCCTGTTACAAGCCAAATCGATTGCTTACTCTGCCAGCGCAAGTGGCACCTATCTGTCGACTGAACTTTTTGTCAAACTAGGTGTGGCCGAACAGCTAAAAGACACGGCTAAAAAAATCTACAGCGAGCGCGTTGGCTCGGTGGTGGCGCGCGGCGATGCCGAGCTTGGCTTTCAACAGGTCAGCGAATTGCTGTCAATCGACGGTCTCGACTATTTGGGCGAGATCCCCGCAGAGGTGCAGCAAACCGTGCCCTTTTCTGCTGGCATTACTCGCACAACGGYCGAACTTACGGCTGCAAAAGAGTTGATTCAGTTTTTAGCTTCAGAAAAAGCTGCGCCTATTATAAAAAATACAGGAATGAATCCCGTCGTGGCTAAGATGCCTTGGTGAAAAACGACTTGGYGAATGAACGCGACTGAGAAAAAANGAGCGAAGGCTAAAACGTCAATTCAAACGCTTTATTTTTTTCGACCAGCCATAATCACGATCGCGGCAACCACGTTCAGCGCAGCGGCTAGGCCTAGGGGTAACTGATAACTGCCGCTCAGATCGTGTAAGACACCAAAAAACGCGGGGCCCATAGCCGACATCATTTGTATCAGCATTGCGGCGATGCCAAAGACGAYGCCAAACGAGACCGCACCGAATTCTCTTCGCACAATCACGGGCGGCAGGGTGGTTGTATTGCCAGCGGTCATCCCGTAAGACAGCACGCCAACCACCAGCGCCCAAGCCTGATCTGAAAAAATACTGGCGAGGGCTAAGCCAAGCGTGGCCTGTAGTAAGACTCCACAAGCGATCAGTCTGACATCGAGCCGATCAGAAAACCGCGCAAGCAATAGACGACCACCAAAAGATAGGGCAGCCGCCGCGGTGATGCACACGGCCGTGGCCGTTTGACCGATTGCTGGTAATAAAAGTGTGACTTGGTGGGTGAGAAAACCAATTTGTACCATCAGCGCTAAACCAAACGCCAACATGAGGGTACGCAGAGCCCGGGTTTGTAAGGCTTCGGTACGCGTCCACACCCGGGCAGGCGATCTTTGCTCAGTGTGTTGCTTAGGCTCGCCGTCAGGCTCTAAACCCATGTCTTGCGGACGGTGACGCAGAATAAAAAAACTGATCGGCCAAACCGTTGTCAATACAATCAAGGCAACCACCAGCATTGCCAGCGAGAAGCCTAGTGAACCAACGAGCGTGAGCAACAGAGGCACGCCGACGATACCGCCAAGGCTTGCGCCTAGCATGGCAGTCGAGGCCGCACGGCCCTGATGCTTGTCGAACCAGGGCGCAAGCGAGGCAGTAATTGCTGTGGTTGACAGGCAAGACCAACCCAAACCCATGCACGCGAAGGCGGCATAGACATGCCAAAGCTGTGTGACTTGACCCAAGCTACCCAGCCCCAGCGCCATGACAGTTGCGCCACTTGCCATCACAGGTCGTGGGCCATATTTTGCAATTATGCTGCCAACAAAGCTCAGTACGCTGGCGTTGACTAAAAAAGACAAGGTAAGCGCCGAAGAGATCACCCCAAGCGACCACTGGTGCTCGCGACTGAGCATGTTCAGGTAAACGCTGGGCCCGTACAACGCAAACGACCAGGCCACGCAGGCAACTGCCATGCAGCCAGCAACCATCCACCAACCGTGAAAGATTTTTGTCTTCAAGGGTGGTGGCTTAGGCGCTGAGGCAAAAGCAAAGTCTGACGTTAGCCCTCAAGCTTGCACGCTTGAAAAGCTGGCAAGTTCTCACAGCGCGCCGAAAGCGCGACCAAGTGCGCAAACTTGCTGGCGTCTGCGATCTGGGGCATGCTTTTGTGCAAAAAGAACCAGCCTACGGCCACAGTAAGGTCGGCGAGGTTTGCCTGTGTGCCACCTTTGAAGGTATTTTTCGCGGCTAGGGATTCAAGCATCGTCAAGCTCGCGGTGATTTGCTCGGCTAGGCCCTCTAAGACTGGTTGATGCACTTTTTCGGGGGGCCGACGACGGGGCTCGTAAATATATTGAATGGCCTTATCTAAGCCGCTACACATAATCGCGCAGTGCTGCAGGATATGGCGACGCTCGGCACCCGTATTGGGGCATAGCTTTTGAGCGGGGGTCATATCAAGGATTGCATCAAGAATGGCCGCGCTTTCCATCAGGTTTTCGCCGTTGTCTAACATCAGGGCTGGCACGCGGGCAATCGGGTTATAGCCCTTGATCGCAGCGAGATCAGTGGCGGTTGAAAGCCCTTTATGTTCAAAAGGTGTGCCAAGGGTATGCAACACGACACCCACGCGGCGAACAAAGGGGGATGCGTAACGGCCAACTAAAATCATGAAAGTCTCCGGAAATTGTTTTGTAATGTGGTRCCTAGACTCGCGCTTAAAAACTAAGCCGTCTGTTCAAGGCGCGGTCAGTTCGATAAAATGTAGCATTGCTTGGTGCGGAGTGCTTGTTGCTGGGTGCTGGTTCAACAAAGCATGTCGAGTATCGCTTAAATTTTAGGGTGCACCAAGTGATTGAGGGGGGCGAAGCCAACTATTTCTGGCACGGCGGCCTCTTAACCCGCTAAATCTTCAAACATTGATCTTTAAAGGTTTCGGTATGCGTTCTGTCATTTCCAATCTCAGCCGTGTTGCGTTGCTGTTTATGACGCTAGTTGCAACGCACAATTGCGTTCAGGCCCAAGCGACAGGCTCCTTGTCCGAAGCATCGGTTGCGCGTATCGACCTCGGTGATTTTAAGATTGATGCGACCGAGGTCAGTATTGGTCGGTTCGCACAATACGCCAACCGAAAGAATCTTATGACGGCTGCCGAACGCGAGGGGGGCGGCTTTGAGTATGTGTTGGGCTGGCAACGCCGGCCCGGCTGGACGTGGCGCGCACCCTTTGGCCAGCCAGGTGCTGCGCTCGAGCCGGCAGTTCACTTAAATTGGGCTGAGGCGCAAGCGTTTTGTCTAGACGCCGGAGGTCGCTTACCCACCAAGGCGCAGTGGCAACAAGCCGCCTACACCGAGCGACGCACGAGTCCGCCTGCTCCGTTTGTGAAGGGTAAAACGTATCCTTATCCCACTGGGGATACGCCTGAGGGCGCGAATGTTGAGGGCTCAGCCGATGGATGGCCAAGGCATGCACCGGTGGGCCACACCCGCGCAGGGGTCAACGGCCTGTATGACATGGGCGCAAACGTCTGGGAATGGATGGCCGACGCCCAAGAGGGTGCGCGACTCACGGCGGGCGGGTCTTGGTGGTACGGCCCGTCTATGATGAAAGTCGAAGGTATGCAATACAAACCCTCCGAGCTGTATGTGGTGTACGTGGGGTTTCGTTGCGTGTATCAGTGAAGCGTGAAAGATTTGCTTGCGTATACTTGCTTTGCGCGTGTAACCATTCTTAGCTTTGAGCCCTCAGGTGCTTCTGTGTCTTGTTCGACGGCTGCGAGCACCATGTTTTTTTGACCCACTTTTTGCAGGAACTTGCCATGTCGACTCCGATTAATTCTTTGACCTCTGATTTTGCGGTTGCACCTCAACTTGGGCCCGACGACATGGCTGCGGTTGCTGCGGCCGGTTTTAAAAGTGTGATTATTAATCGGCCAGATTTTGAAGACGGTCCGAATCAGCCGACGGCTGCGGCAGTGTCTGAGGCGGCGCGCGCTGCGGGTTTGCGTGTGGCGTATCAGCCTGTTGTCAGTGGTTATATGACGTCTGACGATGTGACACATTTTGCTGAATTACTGCAAACTTTACCGGCGCCGGTGCTCGCTTACTGTCGCTCGGGCACGCGCTGTACGGTGCTGTATCGGGCTGCCACTGCCCAGCCTTGAACAGTATTTGAGCTAATGCGGGCGCAGCAAACATTTGATACAGATCAAAGACCTTTTAATCCGCGCTGGAGTAAAGCGGGTGAAAGGACTAAGATGATTGATCGAACCTTTGTGACGGAGCGTGCACCATGTTTAAGAAAATCCTGCTCCCTACCGATGGCTCAGCCTTGTCAGCGCAATCGGCCAATGCAGGAATTTCGTTTGCGCGCTCAACGGGCGCTGAGGTTGTCGCGCTTTATGTGACGCAGCCTTTTGCTGCAACGATGGGCTTTGACGGGATGTCTGCTGCGTACGCTATTACTGATACCGATTACGAAAAAGCCAATGCAGAACTGGCACAAAAGCACCTGAAGGCCGTAGCCGACCGGGCCGAAACCGCCGGCGTCAAAGTCAGTGCCCATGCCGTGTCAAATTTTAATATTGCTGATGGCATCGTGCAGGCAGGCATTGATTATCACTGCGACATGATTTTTATTGGCAGCCACGGACGCAGCGGCTTTTCGCGCTTATTGCTTGGCAGCGTCACCACAAAAGTACTGGCGTTGACACATAGCCCCGTGCTGGTTTACCGAGTAAAAGACGAAGTCAAAAAATAGTCTGCGATCCTTGCGTATACCCCTAAACTCAATAGGGTAAATAAGGACTTTCACAACAGTTTCTGGCGGGTTGCTTGCTTAGTAGCTTATGATAAGCAACACGCTGGGATCAGTTGCGGTGGCTATCGCTGCCCGTGATGCCCTAGGAGAGCGCACATGACGATCAAAGTCGGCGATCGGGTACCCGATGCCACCCTCACAGAATTTATCGAAACCGAAACCGCGGGTTGTACTCTGGGCCCGAACGCCTTTCAGGTTGCCGATCTGGTCAAAGGCAAAAAGATTTTGATGTTTGCCTTGCCTGGCGCTTTTACGCCAACTTGTTCAGCTAAGCACGTACCTAGTTACACGGAGCACTTTGGCGCGATCAAAGCCAAAGGCGTTGACGAAGTGTGGTGCGTAGCTGTTAACGACGCGTTTGTGATGGGCGCTTGGGGCCGTGAGCAAAAAGCGGCTGGTAAAGTTCGCATGTTGGCTGATGGCTCAGCAGCTTGGACGAAAGCCTTAGGGCTTGAGTTGGACTTGACTGCCCGCGGCATGGGTGTGCGTTCAAATCGTTACGCTGCTTACATCGTTGATGGCGTGGTGAAGGTTCTTCATAACGAAGGCCCAGGCAAGTTTGAAGTCAGCGACGCCGCTTCGATGTTAAAAGCGATCTAAGTCGCAATCGCTGCGCAACGCGCAGCATAGAGGCATAAGTTTTAAAGACATCCCGTTACGGGGTTGCGCAAGCAACTTGTAGCGGGATGTTTATTTATACTGTTAGGTTTTATTTCCAGCGCAAGGTCTTAATCCGAGTAGTCAAGCGAAAAAGTTTCAACGATGTAACGTTCAATCTAGCCGCATTACCCTGACGGCATTTTTATAAGCCACTAATTCAATGCTGGCGGGCTTCAAGCGCGCCAGTAGGCCTTTTCTGATTTCGGCGATGTTTTGCTCAAAGTTGACTTTGGGGTTGTAGGTGTCGGTGCCGACCATAAACCGTGTGGGAAGGCTATCGATGAGTTTGATCCATTCATCTTTAGCGAAATCTTCGCTATAGATTATCCGTGTTCTGATTCTTTCATTATCAATATTGGGATAATGAGACTTAGAGCGCGCAGACATTTCGCAATATAAATTTGGATGCTGATTCAAAAGCGATTTGACCAAATCAACGTTACCTGTGAGTAAGCAGTGCGATAAGATGATTGCGACGTCTGGGTATTTGGCAGCCAGAGTCTTAATCTGGTCGACTGAATCTGCATCCTCCTCTGAATGAATTTGTACAAAACCTTTGTGCTTCGCGGCGATCTTGAACATGGCCTCGATCGGTGCAGAATCAATATTGACCTTACGGCGAAACGACACGAGAGGATTACTTGTTTGATTGTTCAAGATCAGCTCACCAAAGCCCTTGATACGGCCGTCTGCAAAAAGTTTGTCCGAGCGTTGCAAAAGGGTTTTGTAGGTGTCGAGATTGATGTCGGTAAGGCCACTGGCACCATGCTGCGCGTAGATACCGGATAGTTCGACTTGTCCAGCGGTTGCGATGTATTTTTTTCCTAACAGTTGAGCGTAAGGTTCGGTATCCCACGGCCCAAAAGGTGCGCCCACACCGCCGGACCAGCCAACGTTTTGCTCTTGCATTTGTTGCTTGAGTTGTTCAGGGCTAACCCAGCGTTGCACGTGCCGATGAACATCGGCAATCGGTACTTTTTCGGCTAACTCTTTTGAAGCGTTTTGAGCGTGTGCCACGGTCGCGATGGCCAGACTCGCTGTGATCCAAACAACGATCATTTTTTTCAGAATTGTACGTAACATTTATTGCACTCCCAATGCCCGGTTGAGCTGTTCAGTAAAAGTTTGATCTGCTCCCGCGACGTTCGACTTGAGGTGAGCCTCTGCTTTTCCACGTACTTCTAACAGTACAGGGTCTTTAGTCGCTTTTGCCGTCTTTAAGATTTCTACCCAAATTTCAATGTTGTCAGGGCTGGTTGTGTACGCTTTAACGAGATAATTTAGCGCTTGTTCTTGTCGGCCAGCAATCAGCAAAAATTGCCCATAGTGCAGCAATAGTTCAGTGTTTGTTGGAAATTTCACTAGGCCTTTGTGATAAACATGCTCTGCAAAATCGCGTTTACCGCGTTGAATAAAAAAGATGGCGAGTTCGTCATAGACGCTTGGCCAGGTCGGGTTGTAGGAGATAGCGGTGCGATAGGCCGCTTCGGCTTCGTCTTTTTTTCCTAGTCCGTCTGCGGCATCGCCAATGTTGGCGTAAGGTTGCCAGCGCTCGGGCCAGTAAGACTTTGCCCTAAGGGCAAACTCCATCGCTTTCTCGTATTGTTTTTGCTCATTGAGTAGATACGCTTGTGTGTTCATTGCCGGAACAAATTTTGGATTAGTTTTGAAAATTTGATCCAAGTCTTGTTGCGCTAACTCGAATTTTTTTCGAGCAATGTAAATTTGCGCTCGGCCAACTAAGGCATAGTTGTCATCATAACTATCGTTATTTCTAAGCGCTTCGTCGACAAGCCTCAGCGAGCTATCGATATCTTTGCTCCAGCGATAGTACGAGGCCGCGACAGCGGGGTCCATTTTTTCGATTAATTTGAGCGCGATTTCTTTGATGACCTCGGGGAGGTTCGAAGAGGTTTTGAAGTCGACCAAAAGGGTGTTTTTAGGTAATGATCGGATACGTATTTGATAGGTGACGCGTTCTTCTTCTGCTTGAAAGGTAATCTCGCCTGCAATTTTTTCTTTTTTGACCCCAAGCAAATCCTGAACAACGGATTGCACCATTCGTAAATCGACGCCGTGCACGGCCTGTAAATTGGCTAACTGATCGCCGGGTTGCTTCACACCAATATTCTTTTTGTCTTTTGTGCTAGTTGACAGCTCGTTGATGCGGGCGATTTCATCCAAAATGCGCGTGGTGGTGATCTCGGGGGTGTAGCCCTGCTCAACAAAAAGGCTTGGCACGAGCAGGGGCTCAAACACGACATTCGAAGTGGTGACCGACAGAAAAATTCCGAGAGCGGTCACACACACAGTCGCAAAGGCAAACGCCGCGATCGAACCGTTTTTGACAAGCTCAAAGCCGGTTAAAAACTTAGTTGACACCGGCGCAACTTTTTTCATCTTGTCGTTGTTGAGGTCAGGCATATCTTCCCTTTTTAGGGGAATAGCTTATCATTTTTGACGGATAGTCTTAGGGGGGTCGTGTCAAAGCGAGTTTCTAAAGTGGTTATTCTTGATTCCATGGTGTAGCTTAAAAATAAAAAAGCGCCTCGAGAGAGGCGCATATTTATTTTGCTACATGGCGGAGCGGACGTCTACTGAACGCTTAGTGGCGTCTTGGTAGTTATTGGGTCACCTCGGTAAGCGTAGATACTGTCAACGCACTGATCTACCTCATAAAAATCGGCAATAAGTACCCCAAACCGTGACCGAATAAATGCAAGACGTTACTTTGCAAGCCTATAACTCTCATGGCTAATCACACTTAATGTGTGGGGAAGCGTGGGGAAGCTCAAAGGACACGTTCATGAAGACTGGATTCACCGACCCTTACGTTAAAAACCTAACCCAGCCTGGCCGATACACCGATGCCACGACCCACGGCCTAAACCTAAATATTAAGAGCAACGGGCGCAAATACTGGGTATTTCGCTACCTGTACGTCGGAAAGCGACTAGACCTCGCTTTGGGCGTCTACCCCGAAATCAGCCTTAAGGAGGCTCGCAAACGAGCGGCACAAGCGCGTAGCAATGTGCTGCAAGGACAGCGACCCGTAGCGACATGGAAAACCGCTGCAATACCGGAAACCAGCACCACGCCGCTATTCAAGAACTTTGCCACTGAATGCATTGCCACCAAGAAGTCCGAGTGGTCGAATCCCAAACACACCGACCAGTGGACCAACACGATCGAACAATACGCCAACCCGGTCATTGGCAACTTGCCGCTTGATGAAATCGAAACTGATCATATCCTACGGGTCCTGACCCCCATTTGGCACACCAAAACAGAGACGGCATCGAGATTGAGAGGCCGTATTGAATGGATACTGGCATCCGCTACTACGCGGCGGCTCCGCTCCGGGCTTAACCCAGCCACTTGGCGAGGGCATCTTGAAACTATCCTGCCTAAGCCGAGCAAGATTGCTACCGTTACCCACCACGCGGCACTCGCATACGCCGATGTGCCCAACTTTCTGGTGAAGCTCAGGAACAAGGATGGTGTCACTGCATTGGCACTTGAGTTCTTAATCCTGAACGTAAATAGAACTGGTGAGGTACTTGGTGCGTTCAGGTCTGAAGTCGCCGCCGATGGTTTGTGGGTTATCCCAGCTAGCCGCATGAAGGCGGGTAAGGAGCATCGCGTGCCATTAGGTCAGCGGTCTTTAGCTATCCTGACAGTCGCAAGGTCACTTGACCCCAGCAGTAAATACTTGTTTTCGAAAGAGGGTAAGCCCTTGTCGTCGATGGCAATGAGTATGCTGTTGCGGCGCATGAAGGCTGACGTCACCGTACACGGGTTTCGTTCTAGCTTTCGTGACTGGGTCGCCGAAGAGACTGATCACAGTCCTGAAGTTGCTGAAATGGCACTTGCTCACACGATACGTAATCAGGTTGAGGCGGCGTACAGGCGAGGCGATCTTTTGTCACGACGTAAAGTTCTGATGAATGATTGGCAGAATTATTGCTTGATCGAGTCATCAGAAAACATGAACAATTCAACAGTTCTACTTGTAGCGTAGCCTGAACATTGATATTTCTCGAGCAGCTAGTGTTCGCATACGCAATACTGAAGCCAAGTAAGGATCAACATATGATACCGACCCGAGTGCACCGGATGGGAAAGGAGACTGCTCCAAAACAACCTCCGTCGCCGACAAAAGCACACTATGCGAGATATTTTGGCTGGCAGCTCTATGAAGCACTGCAAGTGCGCGCGACAGAGCTACGAGAGCTTGATCGGCAGGGGCTTGTTGCCCGAAAGCTAACCGAGCCAATTCAACAGTTTTGGAATGATGTCCTTGCTGTTCATCAGACAACTACAAAAATTCGTGGCTATATACCAACGTTGTTGATGGGTGATCTAGGTAAATTGCATGAAACTTTAGTAGTCTTCGACGCGTATCTTGATGCAAACCTACATTACCACTCTGACACAGATCTGCTACTAGGTTTGTCACTGGCCGAGCTACTTGAAGACACACTACATTTCATACGACAAATGCAAATGACAAGCACTGCGATTGCGGCAGACGGGTCCAAAAAAAGATTACCTAATAGACCAACCCAATGGAAGAAAAAGCAGCTAGTGTTACAGGAAATTTTGGAGCATCAGAAAAACTACGGAATTGATACATATCCTCGGCATAACATTCTTGCGAGAAGAATGGCAAAGAACGGGTATACGCTATCCGAACGAACATATCGCGACTGGAAAAAGCAGCACCGCTTGGGAGAGTTTGAGAAATTGATTCAGGATAGATAATCGGCAATAAGTATCGCGCTTGATATTCGCCATAGGTATCTATAGGCAATATACGTTCATGATGTTTTTTATAGGAGTACATCATGGAAGAGAACGCGAAGGCATCGATCACCGATGACCAGT
>NSIQ01000049.1 GCA_002737415.1 Alcaligenaceae bacterium
TAGCCCATGCCGTAATACATCGAACGATTGGGCGCGCGCGTCACGCCCTCGGTGATATGTTTTGAACGCTCGTTATTTGCCATGAATGAACACCTAAGGATGGATACTAAAAAAGTTGCGGTTAGCCCTGCAAGCTAACCTCTGTTCGGCCTGTCTGTCAAAGCAGATGCCCTGTCGTTTTCAAGGGTTATTATCGGACATCTTTTAACTGGTGGTTTGCGATGCTGCAATTTCCTGATTTTGACCCTGTTGCGCTGCGCTTAGGGCCTTTGGCTATCCACTGGTATGGTTTGATGTACCTGGTGGGGTTTGGCTCGGCTTGGCTGCTAGGCCGCTGGCGCATTGCTCACAACCAAACACGACTGACGACCCGAGACCTCGAGGATCTTATTTTTTATGGTGTCTTAGGGGTGGTAGCAGGCGGACGCCTGGGTTACGTGCTGTTTTATAAGCCYGCCTATTACTTGGCACACCCAATCGAAATCGCCTATTTATGGGAAGGMGGTATGTCTTTTCATGGCGGTTTGCTCGGTGTTTTAGTCATGATGCTGTGGCTTGCCCGAAGCCGAGGCTATCGATTTTTTGAGGTAAGTGATTTTGTCGCCCCGCTCATCCCCCTAGCGTTAGCTGCCGGCAGACTCGGCAATTTTATCAATGGCGAACTCTGGGGAAGACCAAGTACGCTACCGTGGGCGATGGTGTTCAGGCAAAGTGGCGATGGCGTAGCGCGGCACCCCTCTCAGCTGTATCAATTAGGACTTGAAGGCTTGGCGCTGTTCGTTTTGGTTTGGTGGTTTGCAAACAAACCGCGGCCGACCGCGCAGGTGAGTGCGGTGTTTTTAATCGGCTATGGCGTCTTTAGATTTATCGCAGAATTTGCCAGAGAACCAGACGATTTTTTAGGCTTGTTAGCTGCAGGTTGGTCGATGGGACAGTGGTTGTCTTTACCGATGATTGCGGCAGGGTTTGGGCTCTTTTTTTGGGCCCGCACGCAACGTGATTAGCTCGCCTTGCCAGTCAAACAACAAATCTGTGTTGTCACAGACTCGTTGTTATAGATGCCCCGCTTGTGCCGTTTAGGCCGGCATCTCGAACCGTAAGTTCAAGTTGGCCGCGCTCTGTTGACTTTGAGCGAATCTGCTAGAGACTCGCATGCCCGTCGAACTATCCCGCAACCTATGTATGCCATAAGCATTGGTTCTGAGAATATATGACCTAGTCACGAACACAGCAGGGACAAACTTTACTCTGGCAGGCGCTGGTTAAAGGCAAAGTACCTGCTCAGTTTGCTTTGGACACAGCCTTCAGTGGCACTGCATCCAGCATCGTATTCATGCTGTCAATTCTACGCTTGAAGTCGCCAACTGCCAAACCCCCTAAGGGGCCATCCGGCGCTTTCACCGACAACAACTCAACCGCCACCTGAATCGCCGCCATGACAGCGATGCGCTCGTTACCCGAAATCTTGCCAGCTCCCTGAATGCGCCCAGCCAGTTGGCTGACGTGTTGAGCGGCCGCCATGAGTGCTTGTTTTTCTTCTGGTGGGCAGGCCAAGGAATAATCCCGACCCAAAATAGAGATATCAACGCGTTCCATTAGAGGCCTCTTTGGCTGGAACCGCGCCTGGCAGACGCTCAAGCACGGCTTCAATACGTTCTCGCGCCTGCGCCGTTGCCGCACGCAAGGTTGTGACCTCGTGTTCTCGCGATTGCAACTGCGCTTGCAGCGAGGACTGTTCTTGCTTGAACAGATCAAGCGAGCCTTGTAACGACGCCTGCTCTGAGACATAGGCATCGACTTTACGAGTAAGGGCTTTGGCTTGCGTTCCCTCTTGTGTCAGCCGGGATAACAGGCCGTCTCTTTCTGTCTGAACCTGAGCCAAGCTCACACGCAAAGCATCCGCTTCAGCCGTAAGCTGTTGCGTATGAGAGATCAGCGCAGCCAGGCGCACTAAAAGCAGGTCAAGGTCTTCAAGCATAGCGCTATCGTAAAGCAAAAGTGAGAGAGGAGCAGAGTCATTGAGGACAAGACAACCTGCTTGCGGCGTGATCGCAACAAACCAACCCCCTGCAAGCAAGCAAACTGCTTTTTGTCAGCTAGCGTTCAGAGAAGTATGTTAACGACCGAACCGAGGCTATCGAATTGTGTCCATATGTTAATGCTTTGCACAATTCGGCTCCTTTTGTGAGCAAATCAACGTAGGTCTAGGGAAAACCCCATCCTCTTAGGGTAAGTTCAGGGTTTGCTTTGTGCCCGCTCTCCATTACCATGCAACCCTTGCTGTCTCACTGTCGAAGAAACACAAACCTTGGCAGATATTCAGCAGACCTGCGAGGCATATAAACATGCACCGCTTATTTCACTCATAAATTTATTAGCCGCGCAGTCAAGGAGCTATCCGCCATGCAGCTTAGAAATAAACAGGACTTCTGGTCAGGGGTGATGTTCACCCTACTTGGCCTTGGATTCGCCTGGAAGGCCACCAGTTACTCAATGGGCACAGCTGCCCGAATGGGCCCCGGCTACTTTCCGCATTGGCTCGGTATCATSATGGCGGTCTTAGGCGCAGTTATCCTTTTGGGTGCGTTGCGCCCTAAGGCAGAAAAAACAGAAATCGCCAAGTTTGATTTTAAAATTCTGGCCATCATCATTTCAGCGATCGTAGTCTTTGGCTTGCTACTACGGCCAATGGGTTTGATCATTTCTTTGTTTTTGCTAGTAGTGATTAGTAGCTTTGCCAGCCATGAACACAATTGGAAAATCACCGCTGGTAATGCAATCTTCTTGACGCTGCTCTGCTGGCTGTCTTTTGTGAAAGGCCTCAAATTGGTATTCCCAATTTGGCCGGCCTTTCTCGGTCTGAACTAAGGAGCACCTGTTCATGGACTTACTCAACAACTTGTACTTAGGATTTGGCGTCGCATTTCAGCTAGAAAACCTAACCTATGCGTTACTTGGCTGTTTACTTGGCACACTCGTAGGCGTTTTACCTGGTTTGGGGCCCGTCCCGACCATTGCAATGCTATTACCCATCACTTATGTGCTTCCCCCGATCGCCGGTCTGATTATGTTGGCTGGTATCTATTACGGCGCGCAATACGGTGGCTCAACAACCGCCATTCTGGTGAATCTGCCCGGTGAAACCTCGTCGGTAGTGACCACGCTTGACGGACATGCCATGGCCAAGAATGGTCGGGGAGGTGCCGCGTTGTCAATCGCAGGATTAGCCTCGTTTTTTGCGGGCACTGTTGCCACCATTCTGCTGGCGGCTTTTGCACCTCCGCTCGCAGAAGTTGCCTTCAAATTTGGTCCTGCTGAGTACTTCTCGCTCATGGTGCTAGGCTTAGTCGGTGCGGTTGTGCTGGCCTCTGGCTCGCTGGTCAAGGCGATCTGCATGATCTTGCTGGGCTTGCTCATGGGCATGGTCGGTACCGACGTAAACTCTGGTGTCGCTCGTTTTGACTTTGGCGTACCCGAACTACAAGACGGCTTAGACTTTGCCATCGTTGCCATGGGTGTGTTTGGTTTTGCTGAAATCATGAGCAATCTCGAGCTCAGAGAAAACCGCGTTGAAATCTCGTCAAAGATCGGCTCGCTTTACCCCAATAAGCAAGAGTTTAAAGAGGCTTGGCCGGCGGTGATTCGCGGCACGGCTTTGGGTTCAATGCTTGGAATTCTGCCAGGCGGCGGTGCGGTGTTGTCCTCATTTGCGTCATACACGCTTGAAAAGAAAGTCTCTCGTAACCCAGAACGTTTTGGTAAGGGTCACCCTGCCGGCGTTGCAGGCCCTGAGGCTGCCAACAATGCAGGCGCTCAAACATCGTTCATTCCTCTGTTGACACTTGGTATCCCAAGCAACGCTGTGATGGCACTGATGGTTGGGGCAATGACGATTCATAACATTCAACCTGGCCCGCAGGTGATGACCAGCAATCCACAGTTGTTTTGGGGCTTGATTGCCTCGATGTGGATCGGTAACTTRATGTTGATCGTGCTGAACCTGCCGCTTGTAGGGATCTGGGTGAAGCTGCTCAAAGTCCCTTACAAGATTTTGTTCCCTGCGATTCTGGTGTTTTGTACCATTGGTGTGTATTCACTGAATTACAACACCTTTGACATCATGACGACTTGTTGCTTTGGCATCATCGGTTATGTCTGGGCCAAACTGAAGTGCGAAGGTGCACCGTTATTGCTAGGCTTGGTGCTCGGCCCACTGATGGAAGAAAACTTCCGGCGCGCGTTGCTGTTGTCGCGCGGTAACTACGGCACGTTCCTCGAGCGTCCGCTCTCGGCCTCGCTGCTTGGTGTTGCTGCACTTCTGGTGATTATCGTTGCGTTGCCTGCCATCAAGAAGAAGCGCCAAGAAGCCTTTGTCGAAGAGTAACTAGATGTCTAGCATCAACAGCAAAACCTACGAACTCTCTACCCCCACCAAGGTCGCTTTTATCGGACTGGGGGTGATGGGGCTACCCATGGCCGGACATTTGGCCACAGCAGGCCATAACGTCACGGTTTACAACCGCAATACACAAAAGGCACAAGCCTGGGTCAAAGAGTTTGGGGGTCGTGCTTGTGCCACCCCTCGTGAAGCTGCACAGGGCGCGCAGATCGTGTTTGCGTGCGTTGGCAATGACGACGACTTGCGTAGTATCGTGCTAGGCGCTGACGGAGCCTTTGCGGGCATGTCAGCGGGCGCGACCTTTGTCGATCACACGACGGCGTCAGCGTTGATTGCACGCGAACTCAGCGCGTTAGCGAAGCAGAAGTCGCTTCGCTTTATTGATGCTCCTGTCTCGGGTGGACAAGCCGGTGCGGTCAACGGCATGCTGACCGTCATGTGCGGCGGTGACGCAGCAGAGTTTGATGCTGTCAAAAACGTCATTACCGTGATGGCACGCGCCGTTACCCTCGTTGGCCCTGCTGGTGCGGGTCAGTTGGCCAAAATGGTGAACCAAATTTGTATCGCTGGCTTAGTGCAAGGCCTGTCTGAAGGCATCGCTTTTGGGCAAGCTGCGGGCTTAGACATGAAACAAGTGATCGAGGTCATCGGTAAGGGGGCCGCCCAAAGCTGGCAGATGGATAATCGTGGCACCACCATGGTCGACGACAAGTTTGAGTTTGGCTTTGCAGTAGACTGGATGCGTAAAGATTTGGGTTTAGTGATGGACGAGTGCAACCGAAACGGTGCGCGGGTCCCGAGCATTGCCTTGATTGATCAGTTTTATGCCGACGTTCAAAAAATGGGCGGCGGCCGCTGGGATACTTCTAGCTTGATTAAGCGCTTACGTTAAAAAAGGCTGCAGTCATCAGCTAGAGTAAGCAGTGCAGAAATGCACTGCTTTTTTTGCTCACAATCTTGGCTAGGGGTTTTGTTCAGGGCAGGCTTGTGTCCCAGCATGCTCTGCAAGATCTTGCCCACGTTTAAAAATTAGGGGCGATAGCTCGTTAAGCGCTTGGGTGTAGACCTCGCGCTTAAACTCAATGACATCGTCAAGAGACACCCAATAGGGGCTCCAGCGCCAGGCGTCAAACTCGGGGTGTGGCGTGGCACGCAAGCACACATCAGTGTCGCGCCCAAGCATACGTAGCAGAAACCAAATCTGCTTTTGTCCTTTATAGTGCCCGCGTGATTCGCGCCGAATAAAAGTATATGGCACGTCATAACGCAACCACTCGCGCGTACGCCCCAACACACGGACATGGTCGGGCAACAGACCGACCTCTTCGTGAAGCTCGCGCAGCATCGCTTGCAACGGACTTTCGCCCTGATTGATGCCACCCTGTGGAAACTGCCAGGCATGTTCCCGGATGCGCTTGCCCCAAAAGACCTCGTTTTTTTGATTAACGAGGATAATCCCTACATTTGGACGGTAGCCTTCGCGATCAAGCATGGCCACTCCCTGCAAATTCAATACAATTGCAGGTAATTATACGTATCTGTTGGGCAAATTGCCCTAATAAAATTTAGTATCCACTCATGCGCGCATCTGCCTTTCATATCAGTACCCTCAAAGAAGCCCCTAACGACGCCGAAATCACCAGCCATCAGTTGATGATGCGCGCGGGGCTGATTCGCAAACTCGCCGGCGGTATTTATAGCTATATGCCTCTTGGCTTGCGCGTCATACGAAAAATCGAAAACATTATCCGCGAAGAAATGAACGCTGCTGGCGCGCTAGAGCTTCTGATGCCCGTCGTGCAACCCGCAGAGCTTTGGGTTGAGTCGGGTCGCTGGGAGCAATACGGCCCAGAACTTTTACGGATGAAAGACCGCCACGGCCGCGATTTTGTCTTACAACCAACCTCCGAAGAAGTCATCACCGACATCGCGCGTAACGAGATTCAAAGCTGGCGGCAGTTACCGGTTAATTTTTATCATATTCAAACCAAGTTTCGCGACGAACGTCGCCCTCGCTTTGGGGTGATGCGCGGGCGCGAATTCACGATGAAAGACGCCTATTCGTTTGATCGCGACATGGCCGGTGCGCAAAAAAGTTATCAACTCATGTTTGACGCTTACATGAAAATATTTGAGCGTATGGGCCTGACCTTCCGGGCCGTTTCGGCTGATACCGGCTCAATTGGCGGCTCACAAAGTCATGAGTTTCAGGTCATTGCCGATATCGGTGAAGACCTGATTGTTTATGACCCCGCGTCAGACTATGCGGCCAACATCGAACTCGCGGTTGCACCCTGCCTGCTTGACACGCGCGCTGCCGCAAGCGCGACCATGAAGCTTGAGGCAACGCCCGAAGCCGCAAAGTGCGAGGCCGTTGCCCACTTGCTAGGCGTGCCACTGACTCAAACTGTGAAGTCGATCGTGCTCGCCACCGAACGTAAAGATCAGCCCGCCCAGGTTTGGCTGCTGTTGCTACGAGGCGATCACGAGCTTAATGAAATCAAGGCGGGCAAGATACCCGGCCTGACACAGGGCTTTAGGTTTGCCACTGAAGCTGAGATCGTTGAGCACGTTGGCTGCAAGCCCGGTTATCTTGGCCCGGTCAAGACGAAACAGCCCTTAACGGTGATCGCCGACCATACCGTTGCCAAGATGCATGATTTTATTTGTGGCGCTAACCAAGAAAACGCCCACCTCAGCGGAGTCAACTGGGGCCGCGACCTGCCCGAACCGACTGTGGTGGCTGATTTACGCAACGTCGTCTCAGGTGACCGCGCACCGTCAGGCACTGGTCAATTAGCGATTCAGCGCGGCATTGAAGTCGGCCATGTGTTTTATCTGGGGACCAAGTACTCCGAAGCGATGAAGGCCACCTTTCTTGACGAGACCGGCAAACCCGCACTTATGGAAATGGGGTGCTACGGAATCGGAGTCACCCGCTTAGTCGGGGCGGCGATCGAACAAAACCATGATGCAAAAGGAATTGTCTGGCCAAGAGCCTTAGCGCCTTTTGAAGTGGTGATTTGTGCAATCGGCTGGGGCAAAAGTCAAGAAGTACGTGAGGCCTGCGAGTCTTTATATGCCGCACTCAAAGCGCAAGGCGTCGATGTGATTTTAGACGACCGTGATCTGCGACCTGGCATTATGTTTGCAGAATGGGAACTCATTGGCCCCCCCCTTAAAATCACAGTGGGTGATCGTGGCCTAAAAGACGGGATCGTCGARCTGCTTGGTCGCACTGACGCTGACGCTGCGCGGGCGCCACTTGCAGACGCGGTCGCGCAAACACTCGCCCGCCTGGCCTTAGCCTAGCCGCTGATGTCGCCTCAATTGCCACCATTCAAACATTTTTTTGAGCTCAGGGTCTATTACGAAGATACTGACATGGGCGGTGTCGTTTTTTACGCAAATTATCTTAAATTCATGGAACGCGGTCGCACGGAGTGGCTGCGCGCGCTCGGAGTCGAGCAAGCCGAGCTTGCCGCGCAAACGCAACGGGCGTTTATGGTGACCCAGCTCGATATTCGTTATGTTAAGCCCGCACGGCTCGATGATTTGTTACAAATCGAAAGCCAAGTCACACGAATGGGCCGAGCTTCGTTACACTTCTATCAAACTATTTGCCGTCAAGGCGAACTGTTAACTCAAAGCAATATTCGGGTTTGTTGCGTAGAAACCGTTAACATGCGGGTCGTGGCGATCCCAGACGCTGTGCGCTCAAAATTTGCTGTAACAATTCAGGAATAAGTGATGCCAACTACCTCTGACATGTCAATGCTCACACTGGTTTTAAATGCCAGCATCCCCGTGCAACTGATTATGCTGCTGTTGATCGTAGTCTCGATCGTTTCCTGGACCTTCATTTTTTCAAAGCGTGCAACTATAAAAAAATCGTTGGCGCAAACGCGTCGATTTGAAGATGATTTTTGGTCGGGTGGCGATTTAAACAGTCTTGATCAATCAGTCGCGGGCCGACTAAACGAAAGCGGTGCCTTAGCTCGTATCTTTCATGCGGGCATGGAAGAGTTTACTAAAGCGCGTCGTTCGGGTGCCGCGCCCGGCACAGCACCCACGCTTGACGGCGCCAGACGCGCGATGCGTGCGGCGTTTCAACGCGAAATGGATGAACTCGAATCACATCTAAATTTTTTAGCCTCGGCGGGCTCTGTCAGCCCCTACATTGGCCTGCTCGGCACTGTCTGGGGCATCATGCACGCCTTTGTTGGCCTGGCAAACGTCCAGCAAGCGACTCTGGCCTCAGTCGCACCCGGCATTGCCGAAGCCCTGATTGCGACAGCCATTGGCCTGTTTGCCGCGATTCCGGCTGTCGTGGCCTATAACCGCTACACCCACGATATTGATCGCCTGTCGATTCGCTTTGAAACCTTCGTCGATGAATTCCTGAACATTCTGCAGCGGCAGGTGCGTTAATGTCTTCCGTACGCTCAAGCTCTGGGCGGCCTGGACGGCGCCTCAAAAACGAGATCAATGTTGTGCCGTACATCGACGTAATGCTTGTATTGTTGGTGATTTTTATGGTGACTGCGCCGTTAATTACGCCCGGGGTCATCGAACTTCCCTCTGTGGGACAAGCGGCCAATGTGCCGCTCACCCCGCTCGAGATCCAAATCAATGAAGCTGGTCAGGTCGAATGGCGCAAACGCGAGCCCGGTCAAACCTACAAACCCGTCGAACGTAACGCTCTGGCGCAAACGATTTTGTCTGAGCTCAAGCCAGACCAACCCGTGGTCATTGGTGCGGACGGCAAAGTACCCTATGACGTCGTGATGAAAGTCATGGAAGATTTGCGCAAAAACGGAGTGACAAAACTTGGTTTGCTGGTGGATCAAAAGGGTAATACTGCAGCCGCTCCTAACGCCAAGCCTGTTAAACGTTAAGCGAGTCGATGCTGCTCTCGGTCAAACGCCCTCACCGTTATGAAGCCGCGTAACTTTTCACAATCGCGCGGCCCTATTCTGCCGCCTCGGCAGGCGACGAACCTGCGCGCGCTCGCCTTGGCCTTGCTGGCCCATCTAGCTTTAGTCATGGTGCTGATGCTAGGGCTTGCCTGGAAGACCGAGTCCAATGGCCCGCTACAGGTCATGCTGATTGCCGAGGGCAATAGCCCCGTCAACCCACCGCCACAGGCCAAGCCCCCCGAGACTGCTCCCACGCCAAAGCCCGAACCAAAGCCCGAACCAAAGCCTGAGCCACCACCAGAGCCCACGCCACCACCACCGCCGCCGCCACCACCGCAGGTGGCGCCGACCGCGGCACCTGCGCCGCAGATCGATCCAGAGATTGCGCTCGAACAAGAGGCCAAACGTCGCCGCGAACAAGAGCGACTMGAGCGCGAGAATGCGGCGAAAGAAGCCGCCGACAAGCGCGCGGCAGAAGACGCCATCAAAGAAAAAGAGCGCATCAAAAAAGAGCTTGAGCTTGCCAAAATCAAAGAAGCCGAACGACTTGAGCAGCGACGACGCGAGGCCGAGCGCACCGAGGCGGATAAAAAAGCTAAAGAAGACGCYGAGAAAAAACTAGTGGCTGAAAAACTAGTGGCTGAAAAGAAAGAAAGAGAAGACGCTGAGAAAAAAGTAAAAGAAGAGGCTGCTCAAAAAGCCAAAGAAGAAGCCGCTAAACGCGCAGTGGCTGAGAAAAAAGCCAAAGAAGAGGCCGCGCAACGCGCAGCCAAAGATCAGGCACTGAAAGACATGATGCGCGCTGACGCACTAGGAGCCGCGGGACTTCCCGGCGGGACCGCAGATCGCAATCAGGCCGGCGGCGGACGCGACGATGGCTATGGTGCCAAGGTACGCGCGTGCGTGCAACCAGGGGTGTCGTTTCCAACCCCTTCCCGAGGCGGCGGGGGCAACCCTGCTGCACAATACCGCGTGAGCTTAAGGCCCGATGGCCAAATTGCCGATGTCAGACTGACAAAATCCTCGGGCAACAGCAATTTTGACCGTGCCGTAGAAACAGGTATCCGCCGCTGCACGCCCTTCCCCAAGCCGTCCGCAGGCAGTTACCCCGGTTACATCGACGTCAATTACAATATGTATGATTGATAGGAGCCTGCACCGTATGACGTTTAACTCACCCTACCTCTTTCCTGCCGCCTCAAAGTGGCTCACCTGCGCGCTGACAGGTTGGTTCAAGGTATATCTGCTCGTGACAATCGCGTTGTTGGGCGGACATGCTGCCCAGGCGCAGTTGCGCGTGGATATTTCTGGTACTGGCGCGCAACAGTACCCCATCGCCATTGCAGACTTCAGTGGCGATCCGACAGGGGCACAAATTGCAGAAATCATTCGCGCCGATCTGACGCGCTCGGGGCAATTCAGGCTGATTGGTACAAGCGGCGCAGCGCTGACTGTTGATACGACTATCGCGCATGATGAATGGCGTACCCGTGGCGCCGACTTTATCGCTTATGGCTCGGTGCTTCGCCTGCCAGACGGGCGGTTTGAAATCAAGTACCGGTTGGGCGACACCGTCAAGCGCGGCCCGCTTGACGGCTGGATCGTTGCGGGTACCGAAAAAGAGCTCCGTCGTTTTTCTCATCAAATCGCCGACCGAATTTACGAAAAAATTACCGGGATCAAAGGTGTATTTGCGACCCGTATTGCTTATGTCTTAAAGCAAGGCAAAACCTACGAATTACAAATTGCCGACGCCGATGGGCAAAATCCMCAAGTGGCCTT
>NSIQ01000050.1 GCA_002737415.1 Alcaligenaceae bacterium
TAGCTCAGTTTCCCTTGACGACAAAGCTGGGGCCGGCGGTGCAGACGGCTCGGGCATCCTTGATCCGTTCAACCCACAAAGCATCTTGGCCAAACAGCGCTCGGTGTATTTTGATTTCAATAGCTTCACGGTRAGCGAGCAATACCGTGGCTTGGTTGAAACGCATGGCAAATACTTAGCGAGCACTCCTCAGCAACGCGTGGTGATTGAAGGTAATACCGATGCTCGCGGCGGCTCTGAATACAATCTGGCACTTGGGCAACGTCGTGCCGAGGCAGTGCGCCGCATGCTGACTTTGCTGGGTGTCTCGGACACTCAAGTCGAAACCATTAGCCTGGGCAAAGAAAAGCCCAAAGCCTTGGGCAACACTGATGCCGATTACGCTGAAAATCGTCGTGCGGATTTCAACTACAAGCGTTAAGCTTACTACTGTGAGCTGAACGAAACCAAGGCGGCTCTCTAGCCGCTTTGTTGCTTTTAGAGGATATCTTTTATGTTTTTAAAAATGACTTACACACGCACCGCCGCCATAGCGCTATTGACTTTGGGTGGTCTTGCAATCAATCAGGCCGCTTTTGCCTTTGCCGACGATGATGCTCGCAAAGCGATTGTCGAATTACGGCAACAAATCAAAATACTGACTGAAGCGAATCAACGGGCGCGCATTCAACTGGCAGACCAAATAGAAGCGCTCGAGCAAGAGGTCGTGCGCCTGCGCGGTGACATGGAACAACTCGGGCGTCCAAGCTCGGGGCCTGGCTCTCCAGGAGGCACCTCTGGCGCGCGCGCGCCCGACGCAAAATCCGCCGATCCACGCGAGCAGTCGGCCTTTGATCAGTCGATTGAAAGTTTTCGCAAAGGTCAGTACAAAGAGGCTACCGAAAATCTGACTGCCTTCTTAACGCTTTACCCCGACAGTAAGCTCACGCCAACTGCGCAGTTTTACTTGGGCAGCAGCCGGTTTGCCTCAAAAGATTTCAAAGGCGCTATTACTACGCTTGATGTCATGGTCAAAAGATATCCCCGAGAAACTCGGGCGCCTGATGCTTTGCTTTTAATTGCAGGATCTCAGATTGAGCTGAACAATCGCCCCGCTGCGAAAGCCACATTGCAGCGTATTGTGCAAGAGTACAAAGGTACCCCGGCTGCCGACACAGCCGCCAAGCGGATTCCTCTGCTGTAAGGCACAGTTAAGCCTGCTCGACTCAAGTTGAGAGGCCGAAGTCTTGCGTTCGGCTGACGCCTAGGCGTCAGCTTATGGGACCTTATGCGACCTGATGCCACCCTACGCCACGGTCAACAACAGGCAGGCCACGCCCAACACAATCAATGCTGTGCCGATCGCTTCTTGGCGGGTACTTTTGCTTGCAAAGACACGCCACGAAAGCAATTGCGCGAATAAAACCTCAACGAGCCCCAGAGTTCGTACGTTAGCTGCGGCGGTCAACGCAAAACCCAAAAACCAACCCTCTGAAGCCGACGCACCTAGCAGGCCTCCCCAGATTGAAATACGCCAGGCCTGTAAGCAACGCACCCAGGCCTCGTAATGAAATATCATCATCCACCCGGCCAGCAGCAGTGTTTGCACACCCAAGCCACAAGCGAGTGTCAACGACGCCCGCATTAAGAAGTGGCCATCACCTAGCGCTAAAATCCCACCTCTGAAAGTCACCGCGGCAATCGCGAAACACGCACCTGCCAACAATCCCAACGCCGCAGGCTGCCACGCAGAACCGCCTTGAGGGCCACTAGTCGGCTTTTTAGCCATGATGGTGACGCCTGTCGTTGCCACAATAATTGCAGCCATGGCTAGCCAGGAAATCGTATCGCCCAGTACAACCAAACCAAATACAGCCACCTGTACGGGTTCGGTTTTAGTCCAAGCCGTGACCACCACAAACGCTCGCTGGCGCATCGCAGCGAGCATCAAGGCGGTCGCGGCAATTTGAGATACGGCACCCGCGGCCACAAACAAGCCAAACGTCAGATCCACCGAGGGAAACACAGACCCCGTCGCAACGAACGCAATCGCAGCGAACAGCGCAGCAAACGGAAAGCCGTACAGAAATCTGACTTGTGTTGCACCCAGAGTGCCAAGTTTTTCAGTCAGGCTACGCTGGATAGCGTTGCGTCCCGCTTGGGCAGCAGCGGCAAAAATTGAAGCGGGAATCCATAACCAAGTCCAATCGTGCACAGTCTTCTCCGGTTAAGCGCTTGCATGCCGCAGCAACAACGAAACTGTAGCCTCATCAAGCACGATGCCATTAGCGCGTTGGTACGCCATTTTTTTCAGCTCGATTTCACCTGGCACGATTACCGGTCGACTCGCATCTACGGCCGGGCTCTCGTGCAAAATCGCAGCAAAATCAAGCATCCGCTCTGACAGCCACTGTGCCGAGCCCAACAGACGCGTATCAATCAGAATAAAAAAGTGCCCCAAGTTTTGCGGCTCGTCAGGGGCGTCAACCCAAGACTTCACATGCGTTAGATAAGCCGCGTTAGACAAAAGTCCGGCAAACATATCCACCAGCAAGGCCAAGCCATAACCCTTATGCCCGCCGACTGGCAACAAGAAACCATCAAGTGCGGCCTTGGGATCCGTGGTGGGCCGCCCTTTATCATCAGTCGCCCAAGTATCCGGAATCGACTCACCACGCTTAAACGCATTGCGCACCTTGGCGCGCGCAACCACACTCATCGCCATATCCAGTAAAAATGGCGGACCACTTGGGTTCGGCACGCCAAAACCAAGCGGGCTATTGCCCAGCCTGGCATCACTGCCTCCCCAGGGCGCAATCGTCGTCGTGGCGTTACTGCCGATCACACTCGCAAAACCCTCTTCGGCTGCGATCAATGAGTAGGGCGAGATCGGCCCAAAATGGTTGCTGCCCCGCGCAAATGCCATCCCGATGCCACACTGACGCGCCGCCTCCATCGCCGCACGCAACGCGTGCATACCGACCAGCGGCCCCACACCATTGTCGCCATCTACCAACCGCAGCGCCGGCGCCGGCGCTTGCACGGTAATCTTGGGCTGAGCACTGATTCCCTTCACCAACAAGCGCTCGCCATACGACTCAATACGCGACAACCCATGCGTACTTAAGCCAAAAAGATCCGCTAACACCAGTACCTTAACCACATCCGCCGCATCGGCCTCAGTTAGCCCAAGCCCCTGAAATGCACGGGTTGCTAAGTCTGTGAGTTCTGCTTCAGACCAGTGTGATTGAAAAACCCGCTCTTGATTCATGGTGCTGAGAAATCCTATTGATCGATATATGAGAATAGTAGCGAGCGTCCCTCGCGCCTGAGGCGCGCCATTCAAGCGGGGCTGCGATAGGCTCGTGGCCAACTGCTGACATACTAAACGTTCTCTCGCGAACGGCAAAATGACGCAAACACCCACGCGACGATGGCAACACAGAAAGGTGTGGTTGCAACGCGCTTTGACGCTAATATGTTGATAAAACCCATAGGAAACCGTCATGCCAAATACTGAAGTCGTCGCGGTACACGCTGATGTTAAACAAGCCATACTTAACTGGTTACGTGCCCACGAGCAAGAGATGTTCGCCCTGCTCGAACAAGTCGTCAATATTGACAGCGGCAGTTACAACAAAGCGGGCGTTGATCAAGTCGGTGCGATCTTTCGTGCGCATCTCAAGACGGCGGGCATCGCCACAAAGGTACATCCCAACGCCAAACATGGAGACTGCCTTGTTGCCGAGATTCCCGGCACTGCTGGGCCAGATACCTCGCACGTGCTGCTAATGGGGCACATGGATACCGTTTTCCCCGATGGAACAGCGGCGCAACGTCCGTATCGCGTTGAAAACGGAATCGCCTATGGCGCAGGCGTAGCTGATATGAAAGCAGGCTTGGTGATGAACACCTTTGTGGCACGCGCGTTTCACGCCTGCGGTGGCAATCATTTACCTCTTAAAGTGCTATATACCGGCGACGAAGAGATCGCCTCGCCCGAGTCGCGAGAACTGATCCTAAAAATGGCCAAAGGCGCCGCCACCGTATTGAACGCCGAGCCTGGTCGACCAAGCGGAAACGTTGTCACGTCTCGCAAAGGCGCATTCTTTATCGACTTCGAAGTCGATGGCGTGGCAGCGCACTCAGGCGTCAATCACGACAAAGGCGCCAGCGCAATTGAGGCCTTAGCCCGAAAGATCACCGCACTCCATCAACTCACTGACCGTGCCGCCGGTATCACCGCCAATGTCGGAACGATTAAAGGGGGCATGTCCGTCAATACCGTGGCCCCCCACGCCTCAGGCCAATTAGATGTTCGATTTCCTGGTGACGTGGATCATGAGAGTTTGCATCAACGCATCAAAAACATTATTGAAGACGAGGCTCTGCCCTGCACCTGCGGACGCATCACTCATCAAGGGACCTTTCTCCCTTTATTCGAGACGAATGCCAGTCGCGACCTGTTGGCCGACTATCGAATGTCTGCCGAAGAGCTTGGCGTTCAAGTCAAAGGCGAGTTCACCGGCGGCTCAGCAGACAGCGGACTCACCGCCTCAGTCGGAGCCCCCACCCTGTGCGCAACCGGCCCAGTCGGTGGCCAAGTGCATACCGCCGACGAGTACTGCCGTATCGATACCCTAGTACTCAGAGCACAAGCCGTCGCCCTCACCATCCTAGCCCGCGACACCCAGTAATCAGCGCGTTCGCTAGCGCCCGCCGCATCAACCCACCCCAGCGGTTGAGCAGCTCCGGAGTGGCGTATTTTGCTCAGCACAAAACCCACGCAGGGCTGTTCAAGCGCGTGCGCAAGAGACGTAGTTCAACCAAATGTCAAATAGGCGAACGCAAAAAAATCCAGACCGAAGCCTGGATTTTTTATCAAACATAAGTGCCCGCGCCGAAGCTCAGGCCATGTGCAACTGAGCTTAGAACCCGCCCATGCCGCCCATTCCACCCATGCCGCCCATATCACCACCACCCATACCGCCGCCAGCTGGCTTATCTTCAGCCAGTTCGCAGACAGCCGCTTCAGTTGTCAGCAACAAGCTGGCAACCGACGCTGCATTTTGCAATGCAGTGCGAGTGACTTTAGTTGGATCCAATACACCTTGCTCGACCAGGTCACCGTATTCACCGGTGGCGGCGTTAAAGCCGTAGTTACCTGAGCCGTTTGCAACTTCGTTGACCACAACGCTTGGCTCGTGACCA
>NSIQ01000002.1 GCA_002737415.1 Alcaligenaceae bacterium
AAAAAGCGTCGGTAAGTACGGTTCGCGAACAAAAGCTCTAGGCCCTCTTCGGCATCGGCTGTGACCGAGATCGCGTCATCGAGACCTTCTAGCACGGTCATGAAGCGCTCGTGAGCGGCCGTGAGTGCCTCACGAATGCGCTTTGGCTCAGTGATGTCGGTCATCGAGGTCATCCAACCCACTTGCGTGCCCTGAGGGTCGAGCAAAGGTGAAACATACATACGAGCGCTAAAGCGAGAACCGTCGCGCCGCTGCGCTTCAAGCTCGATCCCAGAGCTCGGTGCTTTACCCAGCATCAGATTGTCGAGTGTTTGTTGATGCGATTCGTAACGGCCAGGTACCCAGTACGGAAACGGCGGCAACCGGCCAATCAAATCGGCCTCGTTCCAGCCGATCATTCTGCAAAAAGCGGGATTCACGTAGGCGATGCGCCCCTCAAGATCGACCACCCGCATTCCCGTCGACATGGAGTTTTCCATGGCACGTCTAAAACCGGTTTCGGCAATCAGCGCTGCTTCGGCCTCAGAGCGATAGCGGGTGTAGCGCCAAAGTATCAGCAGGGCGATCACGATCACCACAGACAGGGCCAAGACCACCCAGATTAAACGGTGCTGACGCAGTTCTTGGTCGATGGTGACGAACATGACGCTGCCGTCATGAATGCGCTGCAACCAGAAGAAGACTCCCATGACGCACGCGTACAGACCGAGCACTAGCATGGGCGTCAGCCAATACCATCGGCGACGGCGCAAGCGAGCCTGATCAAGAAAAGGAGCGGCGAGGACTGATTTAGCTGGGTTGGACATGTGTTAAATCCATAGGATAGGCAGTTTAGTCGGGTTATCCCCAGTTTCGGCTTGACATCCTTATTTTGAGCTCAAAATGCATTTTTATTTCATAATGTGAAAATCTATACCGCAACATGGAATATTTGTTGCCGCAATTGCGAGATGTACCTAGAATGCCGTAAATACCCAGAAAACAGTTAGCCTCTTTACTCACTCAGGCTATCACCCCGGAGATTGCCATGGCACCACAAGCTGCCGTACTGAACGCGTTGAACGATGAAGATTCGCTCGAAACACAAGAGTGGCTAGACGCTTTAGCGGCCGTGCTCGATCGCGAAGGCCCAGAGCGCGCGCACTACTTGCTTGAACGCTTAACGGATTTAGCGCGCCGCTCGGGTGCGCATATTCCTTTTTCGGCCAACACGGCATATCTCAACACCATTCCGGCTGGGCATGAGCCCCCACACCCAGGCAACCTTGACTTAGAGGCGCGCATTCGTCACTACATTCGCTGGAACGCGATGGCGATGGTGGTGCGGGCCAACAAACATAATCCTCCAGACGGCGGAGACCTAGGCGGTCACATCGCCTCGTTTGCGTCGCTTGCGACGATGATTGGCTGCGGTCAAAATCATTTCTGGCATGCCGACACACCTGAGCGCGGTGGCGACTTGGTTTACTTTCAAGGGCACTCATCGCCTGGCGTCTATGGTCGTGCCTATCTTGAAGGTCGTTTAACTGAAGATCAACTGAATCATTTCAGACAAGAAGTCGGCGGCAAGGGTTTGTCGTCATATCCGCATCCCAAACTGATGCCAGAGTTCTGGCAGTTTCCAACGGTATCGATGGGTCTGGGGCCTCTGATGGCGATCTATCAGGCGCGGTTCTTAAAATACTTGCATGCCCGCGGGATCGCCGATACCAGTCAGCGTAAAGTTTGGGTATTTTGCGGCGATGGCGAGATGGATGAGCCCGAGTCACTTGGCGCGATTAGCTTGGCTGCGCGCGAAAAACTCGATAACTTGATCTTCGTGATTAATTGCAATTTGCAACGCTTAGATGGCCCAGTACGCGGCAACGGCAAAATCATTCAAGAGCTTGAGGGCGATTTTCGGGGTAGCGGTTGGAACGTGATCAAAATGATTTGGGGCGGCTATTGGGATCCCTTGCTTGCAAGCGATAAAGAAGGGATCTTGCGCAAGATCATGGAAGACACTGTCGACGGCGAATATCAAGCCTACAAAGCCAACGATGGCAAGTTCGTACGCGACCATTTCTTTGGCAAACATCCTAAGTTGCTCGAGATGGTGTCACGCATGAGTGATGAAGATGTCTGGCGCTTAAATCGTGGCGGTCACGATCCGCATAAAGTCTATGCAGCGTTTGCTGCAGCGTCAGAGCACAAGGGTCAACCCACAGTCATTTTGGCTAAAACAATTAAGGGTTATGGCTTAGGGCATATTGCCCAGGCTAAAAATCCGTCGCATCAGCAAAAGAAACTAGACATTGATACGATTCGCGAATTTCGCGATCGCTATAACATCCCAGTACCCGACAGCAAGCTTGAAGAATTACCGTATTACAAGCCGGCTGAAGATTCGCCAGAAACCTTGTACTTGCATGAGCGCCGCAAAGCGTTGGGTGGCTACCTGCCTAAGCGGCGCACACGTGCTGACGAAAATTTGAAAGCGCCTTTGCTCGAAGTGCTTCGTCCTGTCTTGGAACCCACGGCTGAAGGGCGCGAGATCTCAACGACACAAGCGTTTGTTCGCGTGTTGAATCAGGTGTTACGCGATAAAGAAATCGGTCCGCGGGTGGTGCCAATCTTGGCCGATGAGTCACGCACCTTTGGTATGGAAGGCCTGTTCAGACAGATCGGTATCTATGCCCCCGAAGGTCAAAAATATATACCCGTTGATAAAGATCAGGTGATGTATTACCGCGAAGCCGCGGATGGTCAGTTATTGCAAGAGGGGATTAACGAGGCCGGTGCGTTCAGTTCTTGGATTGCAGCAGCAACCTCGTACTCGACAAATAACCGCATCATGGTGCCGTTCTATATCTACTACTCGATGTTTGGCTTTCAGCGCATCGGTGATCTGGCCTGGGCGGCGGGTGATATGCAGGCGCGTGGCTTCTTGTTGGGTGGCACGGCCGGGCGCACCACGCTCAACGGCGAGGGCTTGCAACACGAAGACGGCCATAGCCATATCTTCTCGTCGACGATCCCAAATTGCGTGTCGTATGACCCAACGTTTGCGCACGAAGTGGCTGTGATTATCCAACACGGCATGAAGCGCATGATCGAAGAGCAAGAAAACGTCTATTACTACTTGACGTTAATGAACGAAAACTACCCACAGCCTGGGCTGATCAAGGGTGACGAGGCCGGTATCATTCGAGGGATGTATCGGCTGAAAAAAGGCGGTAAGCATAAGCTGCGTGCTCAGTTGCTAGGGTCGGGCACGATTTTGCGCGAAGTGATGGCCGGTGCCGAGTTGCTTGAAAAAGATTGGGGCGTATCGGCTGACATCTTTAGCGTCACGAGTTTTACCGAGCTGCGTCGTGATGGTTTAGATTGCGAGCGCCATAATATGTTGCACCCAACGACAAAAGCCAAGGTGCCTTATGTGACCAGCCTGTTAGAAAAAACAGAAGGCCCTATCATTGCGTCCACTGACTACATGAAACTTTTTGCTGATCAGATCCGTCCGTTTATGCCAAAGAGTCGCGCTTATAAAGTGCTGGGCACCGATGGTTTTGGCCGTTCAGATTTTCGCTCAAAACTACGCGAACACTTTGAGGTTGATCGGCACTTTGTGGTCTTGGCGACCTTGCGTGCGCTCGCCGACGAGGGCACAGTGCCAGTTAGCCAAGTGGCCATAGCAATAAAAAAATACGGCATTGATCCCGAAAAAGCCAACCCCCAATACGCTTAATAAAAGAGATCCATTATGACTAACATCACAGCTATTGAAGTTCCAGACATTGGGGATTTCGACACCGTTGAAGTGATTGAAATTTTGGTTAAGGTCGGCGATGCGGTTAAAGCCGAACAAAGTCTGATCACTGTTGAGTCTGATAAGGCCTCAATGGAAATTCCCACCTCGATCGCCGGCATCGTCAAAGCGATTGCGGTGAAGGTGGGCGATAAGATCAAACAAGGCAGTGTGATGCTGAGCATTGAGCCGAGCGCTGCCGCACTAAGTGCTGCCGCACTAAGTGCTGCGGCCCCAGCAATCGCGAGCGTTGCGGTGACTTCGAGCGCATCAAATGCTTCTGCGCCTGCGGCGCCGTCTGTTGGTGTTGCGCCTGCCGCGTCTGCCGTCGCAGCACTGAGCGCGCCAGTCGCTGCTGCTGTCACGCCTGCCGCGCCACCGGCGGGCAAGCTCGAGCTTCCAACCTCAACGGTTGGCCTGCCGCACGCTTCGCCTTCGGTGCGAAAGTTTGCGCGAGAGCTTGGCGTTGATCTTGGTCTTGTCAAAGGCTCGGGTGCGAAAGAGCGCATCGTTCAAGAAGATATTCAAAACTTCGTTAAGCAAGCGTTAGCGGGTGGTGTAAGTGCGTCAGGGTTTGCGCAGGGCGCTTCGTTGGGTGGCGGACTTGACCTCTTGCCTTGGCCTAAAGTTGATTTCACGAAATTTGGTGAAACGACAGCTAAACCGCTATCGCGTATTAAAAAGATTTCGGGTGCTAATTTGCACCGCAACTGGGTAATGATCCCGCATGTGACCAACAACGACGAAGCGAACATCACAGAGCTTGAAGCCTTTCGCGTGACGTTGAATAAAGAGAATGAAAAATCTGGCATCAAAGTCACGATGCTTGCGTTCTTGATTAAAGCGGTTGTAGCTGCATTGAAGAAGTTTCCTGAATTCAACGCCTCGCTTGATGGCGAGAACTTGGTGTTGAAACAATACTTTCATATCGGTTTCGCGGCAGATACCCCTAATGGGCTGGTTGTTCCAGTGATTCGTGATGCCGATAAAAAAGGTATTTTGCAACTGGCTGCTGAAAGCAGTGAACTGGCCAAAAAGGCTCGTGATGGTAAGTTAGCCCCGGCTGAAATGCAGGGGGGTTGTATGTCGATTTCGTCTTTAGGTGGCATCGGCGGCACGCACTTTACACCGATCATTAACGCACCAGAGCTCGCGATTTTGGGCGTGTCAAAGTCGTATATGAAACCAGTCTGGGATGGTAAACAGTTTGTGCCACAACTAACTTTGCCGTTATCGTTATCGTACGACCACCGTGTGATTGATGGTGCTTCCGGGGCACGCTTTAACGCTTACCTCGGCGGTCTGTTGGCGGATTTTCGCCGTATCGTTCTGTAAGGGGGCAAGATGAGCAAACTGATTGATATTCCAATCCCTGATATCGGCGATTTTGATACGGTCGATGTGATTGAAGTGTTGGTGGCGGTCGGCGATACGGTAAAGGCCGAGCAAAGCCTGATCACCGTCGAATCCGACAAGTCGTCGATGGAGATCCCCTCAAATCAAGGCGGAGTCGTCAAGGCAGTATTCGTGAAGATCGGCGACAAAGTGAAGCAAGGTTCGGTGATCTTGCAGCTTGAGGCCAGTGCAGAGGCGGGCGCTGCAGTTGACGCAGCGGCCTCAGCGTCTTCGAGTAGTGTCGCTGCGTTAGGATCTGCTGCGAGCTCGTTAGGATTAACGCAGGCTGTAGTACCGGCTGCCGCTAAGCTCGCAAATAACGCCCCAAGCGTTGCGATGGCCAAATACAACGGCAAGGTCGACAGCAAGTGCGATCTGCTTGTGTTGGGCGCGGGCCCTGGTGGTTATTCAGCAGCCTTTCGTGCCGCAGATCTTGGCTTGAACGTAGTGTTGGTTGAACGCTACTCAACGTTGGGTGGTGTGTGCCTAAACGTGGGTTGTATTCCTTCAAAGGCCTTGTTGCACACGGCAGCCGTTCTTGAAGAAGCGCAGGCTTTAGCTGAGCACGGTATCTCGTTTGGCAAGCCAAAGATTGATTTGGATAAATTACGCGTCTTTAAAGACGGCGTGATCGGTAAGCTAACGGGTGGCCTGGCGGGCATGGCTAAGGTCCGCAAAGTGACCGTGGTAACAGGCTTAGGTTCGTTTGTCACTGCCAATCACGTTTCAGTTCAAACCGCCTCGGGTGTGCAAACGATTGAATTTGCGCAGGCGATTATTGCAGCGGGCAGCCAGCCGGTGAAGTTGCCGTTTATGCCTGAAGATGAGCGCGTGGTCGATTCTACCGGCGCGCTGTTGTTGCGCAATATTCCAAAAAAAATGTTGATTGTGGGTGGCGGCATCATCGGCCTTGAAATGGGTACCGTGTATTCAGCGCTAGGCTCACGTCTGGATGTGGTTGAAATGCAAGACGGCCTGATGCAAGGCGCTGATCGTGATTTAGTCAAAGTCTGGCAAAAGAAAAACGCCCATCGTTTTGATAACTTAATGCTAAATACAAAAACGGTCGGTGCCGTCGCTAAAAAAGACGGTATTTATGTCAGCTTTGAAGGTGCAAGCGCACCAAAAGAACCACAACGCTACGATTTGGTGTTGCAAGCGGTGGGTCGCACACCGAATGGTAAAAAAATCGGGGCTGATAAAGCGGGTGTGTGGGTGAGCGACCGTGGCTTTATCGAGGTCGACCGGCAAATGCGTACCAACGTGGCCAATATCTTTGCGATTGGCGATTTGATCGGTCAGCCCATGCTGGCACATAAAGCTGTGCACGAAGGTCATGTTGCAGCTGAAGTGGCCGCTGGGCAAAAAAGTTATTTTGATGCACGTGTGATTCCCTCAGTGGCTTACACAGACCCTGAAGTGGCGTGGGTAGGGCTCACAGAAATCGAGGCCAAGCAGCAGGGCGTTGCGATCACCAAAGGGATGTTTCCGTGGGCGGCATCGGGTCGTGCGATTGCCAACGGTCGGGATGAAGGTTTTACAAAACTGCTGTTTGATGCTGCAACCCATAAGATCCTCGGCGGTGGCATCGTGGGCACCAACGCTGGCGATTTGATTAGTGAAGTCGCACTTGCAATTGAGATGGGTGCAGACATGGTTGATATCGGTAAAACCATTCACCCACATCCAACTCTAGGTGAATCAGTTGGGTTAGCTGCCGAGGCCGCCGAGGGCCACTGCACAGACTTGCCACCGGTTAAAAAATAAAGCAACGCTAGAGTGCCACGGTCGAAAACCATGGCACGGCTGCAATCGCAATCAAACCTATCAACAAGGTAACGATGTAAGTCCAGATCGCACCCATGACCTCATCTGGTGAAGCGTCGCCGATGCGGCAGGCCACATAAAAGCCCACGCCGATCGGGGGCATCATTAAGCCAATGTTCATGGCCAAGACCACGACCACTGAGTAATGAATGTCGTGAATCCCTAGTTTTTTGGCAATCGGAAACATAATCGGCGCCAGAATCAAAATCGCCGGTAAGCCTTCAAGCAAACACCCAAGAATCAAGAACACTAAAATCGTGACCACCATAAAGGCGGCAACACCGCCGGGCAAAGTCGTCAAAAAGCTCGACAGGCTTTGCACCACGCCGCTTTGAAATCAACCAGCGATCGATACGCCAGCAACTGATCCTAAAACAATTAGCACAATGCTAGGCGGAACCGTATCTTATGTGTCGATGAGCGCTAAAATAGATGTTTTCCCTAACTTTACCGAATTTGTTTGTCTAAAACTAACCGCTAATTGGTCCTGACTGTGTCTCATATTCTGCTTGTGCTCGGCTCTTCTGCGTTATCTCAGTTTCGTCAAGAACGTTTGCTGGCTAAGTTCAAGACGCAGGGCTTGCCCATCGCTGGCGTTGAGGCGCGGTACGAGCATTTTGTTTGGTGTAAACAGGCGCCTGATGCTGCCACCACGCAACGTCTGACGCAGTTGCTTGATTATGGCCCACAGGCAGCAGCAGAGGCCCACGCCTCTGCCTTGATTTTGCGTGTGATTCCGCGCTTAGGCACGATGTCTGCTTGGGCCAGCAAGGCCACTGATATCGCCCACAACTGCGGTTTTGCAAGCGTGCTTCGCATCGAGCGCGGACTCCACTATGTTTTGACCCCTGAGCGCAATTGGTTAAAAACACAAAAACTTGACGCGGCAATGCTTGCGCAGGCGGCTGACTGTTTGCACGATCGCATGACCGAGACGGTCGTTGATGCAAGCTTTGATCCCCAAGCACTGTTTGCCTCGCTGCCGGGCAAGCCCATGCGTACCGTTGACGTCATGGCGCAAGGCAAGCAGGCTTTACTCGAGGCCAATACCGCGTTGGGCTTGGCTTTATCTGAGGACGAGATCGATTACCTGGCGCAATCGTTCACTGAGCTTGGTCGCGATCCCACCGATGTCGAACTGATGATGTTTGCCCAAGCTAACAGCGAGCATTGTCGCCACAAGATTTTTAATGCGCAGTGGGTCATTGATGGCAAGCCTACTGACAAAACTTTGTTTGGCATGATTCGAGAAACCCATGCGGCGCAGCCTTTAGGCACCGTGGTGGCTTATTCAGACAACTCAGCCATCATGCAGGGTGTTGAGGCGCTGCGTTTTCAGGCGGCGTTGCCGGGTGGGCCACGGGGCGGCGTTTATGCCACCAAGCCTCAACTTGTGCACACTGTCATGAAAGTCGAAACCCATAACCATCCAACCGCCATTGCGCCGTTTGAAGGTGCGGCAACCGGCGCAGGTGGCGAGATTCGTGACGAGGGTTCCACCGGTCGGGGCTCTAAGCCCAAGGCGGGGTTGGCTGGGTTCACTGTTTCACATCTGCGCTTTGATGATGCGCCACGTGTCTACGAAGCCGATCATCATGGCAGCCCCGACCGTATCGCAAGCCCGCTATCGATCATGATCGAAGCCCCCTTGGGTGCGGCCGCGTTTAATAATGAGTTTGGTCGCCCGAATTTGCTTGGCTATTTCAGATCGTTTGAGCAATCCACCGCTGATACTCGCTGGGGTTATCACAAGCCCATCATGATTGCGGGCGGCTTAGGCAGTATTGATGCGGGCCTGACTAAAAAAAATGTGATCCAGCCCGGTGCCTTATTGATTCAATTGGGCGGGCCCGGCTTGCGTATCGGCATGGGTGGCAGTGCGGCTTCAAGTATGTCAGTGGGTTCCAACACAGCCGCACTTGATTTTGATTCGGTGCAGCGTGGCAACCCCGAGCTCGAGCGCCGTTGCCAAGAGGTGATTGATCGCTGCTGGCAACAAGGTGCGAATAATCCAATTGTGGCGATTCACGATGTGGGCGCCGGTGGTTTATCGAATGCGTTTCCAGAGTTGGTGAACGACGCAGGTCGTGGGGCCACGTTTGAACTCAAACGCGTGCATCTCGAAGAATCAGGGATGTCGCCCGCCGAAATCTGGAGCAACGAGTCGCAAGAACGTTATGTGTTGGCAGTGATGCCACAAGATCTCGAGCGCTTCAAAGCGCTCGCCGAGCGTGAACGTTGTCCGTTTGCGGTGATTGGTATCGCAACCGAGGCGCGCCAGTTAAAGGTATTGTATGGCGAGGGTTTGCCCGGTTTAGATCAACCCGTACCCGCACGAGGCCTGCGTCCCGTTGACGTGCCAATCGATGTGATTTTAGGCAAGCCCCCACGTATGACACGCGATGTCAAGCGTTTGCCTGGCCAAAGCGCGCCCCTAGATTTGACATTAATTACGCTTGATGACGCCATCACGCGTGTCTTGCAACACCCAACAGTTGCAAACAAAACCTTTTTAATTACGATTGGCGATCGCACCGTAGGCGGCTTATCGAGCCGTGATCAGATGGTGGGCCCTTGGCAAGTACCGGTTGCCGATTGTGCCGTGACCCTAGCGGATCACGACGGTACACGCGGCGAAGCAATGGCGATGGGCGAGCGCACACCGCTTGCCGTGATTGATGCGCCTGCCTCCGGCCGCATGGCCGTGGCGGAAGCCTTGACAAACTTGGCCGCAGCAGATGTGGCTTGTCTGGAAGACATCAAGCTGTCTGCCAACTGGATGGCGGCTTGTGGGGCTCCTGGGCAAGATGCCGCACTGTACGATACGGTCGCCGCGGTGAGCAAACTCTGTCAAGACGTTGGGTTATCGATTCCGGTCGGTAAAGATTCGTTATCGATGCAAACGGGTTGGTCGCAAGACGGCGAAGCTCGTAAAGTGATTGCACCCGTTTCGTTAATCGTGACGGCCTTTTCCCCTGTGCAAGACGTCCGCACGACTTTAACGCCGCAACTGCGCACCGATGTTGGTCCGACTAGCCTGATCTTGATTGATCTAGGCGGTGGTAAACAGCGCATGGGTGGCTCGATCCTAACTCAAGTCTGTAATCAACTCGGTGAGCAAACGCCTGACATCGATGATGCGCAAGCCCTACGCATATTCTTCGTGACCATTCGCGCGCTCGCACAGTCGGGTATCTTGTTGGCGTATCACGATCGCTCTGACGGAGGTCTGTTGGCAACGGTCGCCGAGATGGCCTTTGCGGGTCACACAGGCGTGTCGCTCAACATCGACATGTTGTGCTTTGATCACAATGCGCAAGATTGGGATGCCTACAATATTCGCGCCGCGCAAGTTGCGGTACAGCGCAATGAATTGACCCTCAAAGCCTTGTTCTCAGAAGAGGCAGGTGCAGTGATTCAAGTCCCCACATCCGAGCGCGATGCGGTGATGCAAGTGCTGCGGGCTGCAGGCTTGTCTAAGCATTCGCATGTGATTGGTTCGCCTAACACCACCGACACAGTCGAGGTGTTTCGCGACGGCAACCGCATCTGGTCGCGTCCTCGTGCCGACCTTGGCACGCTCTGGAGCGATGTCAGCTATCGCATCGCTATGCGGCGTGATAACCCAGCCTGCGCCAAAGCGGAACTTGGTCTGTGGGCAGACGCAGCGGATCCTGGTATGTCACCGCAAGTTCAGTTTGATCCTCAGCAAGATGTTGCGGCGCCTTATATTGGCATGGGTGCACGCCCACGCGTTGCCATCCTGCGTGAGCAGGGATGCAACAGCCAAGTTGAAATGGCCTGGGCCTTTGATAAAGCTGGCTTCGAAGCGGTTGACGTACACATGACCGATCTTCAGTCGGACGCGGCAGACTTATCTAGTTTTAAAGGCCTAGTGGCTGTGGGCGGTTTTAGTTATGGCGACACGCTTGGTGCGGGCGAGGGCTGGGCGCGCAGCATTTTGTTCAACGCGCAATTGTCTGATCAGTTTGCACAATACTTTGCGCGCACAGATACCTTTGGTTTGGGTGTGTGCAATGGTTGCCAGATGATGGCGGCCTTGGCCACGATGATCCCAGGTGCTGAACACTGGCCACGCTTTACCCGCAATCAGTCTGAAAAATACGAAGCACGCTTTTCGTTGGTCGAAGTGCTTGAATCACCATCCTTGTTTTTCAAGGGGATGGCTGGTGCAACGATCCCCGTTGCCGTCGCGCATGGCGAAGGCTTTGCAAATTTCAGTCGTCAAGGCAATGCTCAGTCCGCGCTTGCAGCCCTGCGGTTTGTGGATCACAAAGGGGAGGCTACCGAGGCCTATCCGTTTAATCCAAATGGCAGCCCTGCCGGCCTCACGTCAGTGACGACAGCCGATGGACGTTTTACCGTGTTGATGCCGCATCCCGAACGCGTGACCCGCAACGTGATGATGTCTTGGGCGCCGCCTAGCTGGGGGCCAAACGACACAAAGGGTACCTACACCCCGTGGATGAGGTTCTTCCAAAACGCACGGGTAGCAATCGCTTAGGGGCAGCTTGTTAGGCGATCCGACCCTAAAAGGGTCGCGGATCGCGCGACTTGCTTACTTTTTAGCGTGAGTCACGATCAGACAGGTTGTTGTGGCGTGGGCATAAAGTTTGCCATCTGGGCCCACAATGCGCCCCTCTGCCGTGGCGATTTGACGACCCACCTGGATGATCTTGCCAATCGCGCGCACTCGGGCGCCAGCCGTAGGCACAATGGGGCGCGTCATTTTTACGCTTAGGTCCAAGGTTGTGTAGCCGGTGCCAACGGGCAACATGGTGTGGATGGCGTTACCGACTGCACCGTCCAAAATACTGGCAAACCAGCCCCCATGTACCGACCCCTGAACGTTCATGACACTTTCAGTGGGATTTCCTTGCAGCGTGGCTTCGCCTGGCGAGAGTGCAACAAGCATGTAGCCGCAGGTGGCAGCCATTGGGCCATTGGGCAGTTCACCATGCATCACCGCTTGCATCACTTCCATGCCCGTCATTGTTGCGGTTTTTGACTTGTCTAGCAGCCCAACCAGGCGCCCGTTTGGCATACTGGCCAGTAGTTTTTGTTCGTCTTCTAGCCATTGTGCAAGGGTATTTTCAGGGGTCATGAGTCAAAGTCTTAAGGAGTTTTGGTCGTTTTCGGTCAAAAGCTGAGCAAATGAGCCTCAAATCATGAGGGCAAGATGCTTTTTAGCACTAGTTGCCTCTCAAAAGAAGTCGTTCGTCCATCGTATAATCACGCTTTGCGTCAGGAGCTTTTTATGCGTCTTATCCAAACTGCGCTCACCTTCGATGACGTACTGCTTGTACCTGCGTTCTCACAGGTGTTGCCGCGCGACACCTCATTGGTTACCCGTTTAACCCGAAACATCTCGTTAAATATCCCCTTAGTCTCGGCCGCGATGGATACCGTGACCGAATCACGCCTGGCGATTGCCATGGCGCAAGAGGGTGGCATTGGGATTATTCACAAAAATCTAACCGCCGACGAACAAGCTAAAGAAGTCTCACGCGTCAAACGCCACGAGTTCGGTATCGTCACCGATCCAATCACCGTGACCCCCGACATGAAAGTACGCGACGCCATCGCGTTGCAGCGCCAACATGGTATTTCTGGTTTGCCTGTGGTGCGAGGGCTCAAGGTTGTCGGTATCGTCACAAATCGTGATTTGCGCTTTGAAGAGCGTCTCGACGCGCCGCTTAGCAGCGTCATGACACCGCAAGACCGCCTCATCACCATGAAAGAGGGCGCTACGCTTGCCGAAGCCCAGACCTTGATGCATAAGCATCGCCTCGAACGCGTCTTAATCGTCAACGATGCCTTTGAGTTACGTGGTTTAGCAACCGTTAAAGATATCGTCAAAAATACTGAACACCCAGCGGCGTGCAAAGATAGTCACGGGCAATTGCTCGTGGGTGCAGCGGTGGGTGTGGGCGACGGCACTGAAGAACGTGTCGAAAAATTGATAGCAGCCGGTGTCGACGTCATCGTGGTTGACACCGCCCATGGCCACTCAAGTGGCGTGATCGAACGTGTGCGTTGGATCAAAGCCAACTATTCCAAGGTAGAAGTGATTGGTGGCAACATTGCAACGGCGGATGCCGCGCGCGCATTGCACGAAGCCGGTGCAGACGCCGTTAAAGTGGGCATTGGCCCAGGCTCGATTTGTACAACCCGCGTCGTGGCAGGCGTGGGTGTACCGCAAATCACCGCGATTTCAGATGTGGCTCGCGCTTTAAAAGGCACTGGCGTGCCATTGATTGCTGATGGTGGCGTACGTTTTTCAGGCGATGTGGCCAAAGCCCTAGTGGCAGGTGCGTCATCAGTGATGATGGGCGGTATGTTTGCTGGCACCGAAGAGGCCCCAGGCGAAGTGGTCTTGTATCAAGGGCGTTCATATAAATCGTATCGCGGCATGGGCAGCTTAGGTGCCATGACTGACGGCTCAGCCGATCGTTATTTTCAAGACCCAGCCAACAATGCCGACAAGCTCGTACCTGAAGGCGTCGAAGGTCGTGTGCCCTACAAAGGCAGCGTGTTGCAGATTATTTTTCAGCTAGTGGGCGGCGTGCGTGCCTCAATGGGCTATTGCGGTTGCGCAACGATTGAAGAGATGCGTACCAAGCCTGAGTTTGTGCAGATCACCTCTGCCGGCTTTCGCGAGTCGCACGTGCACGATGTGCAAATCACTAAAGAAGCACCAAACTATCGTTCAGAGTAACGTGTAACAGCTATTCAATATCAAGCTTTGATTTTTTGCACCGGTCTCGTGGCCGGTGTCTTTCATTTAGATATTTATACAGGTTAATCCTTCATGCACCAGCGCATTTTGATTCTTGATTACGGCTCACAAGTGACTCAGTTGATTGCGCGTCGCGTGCGCGAGGCTGGCGTGTATTGCGAGCTTCATCCAGGCGATGTCTCGGCCGAGTTTTTACAGAATCAGTTGTCGCAGGGTTTAAAAGGCATCATTCTCTCGGGTAGCCACGCCTCGGCTTATGACGAATCTTCGCTAAAAGTACCTGCTGAAGTTTTTACTGTAGGGGTGCCGGTACTAGGCATTTGTTATGGCATGCAAGCCATGGCGCAACAGCTTGGCGGCGAGGTCAGTTACGCCGATCACCGTGAATTCGGCTATGCCGAAGTGCGCGCACGCGGTCATACGCGGTTACTCAAAGATATCGACGACTTCACCACGCCCGAAGGGCATGGCATGCTCAAGGTCTGGATGAGTCACGGTGATCAGGTGACGCGTCTGCCTGAGGGTTTTAAAGTGATGGCCTCGACCGCGTCAT
>NSIQ01000003.1 GCA_002737415.1 Alcaligenaceae bacterium
TTGTGAGCACTTGATTTCGTTTGCAATTTAATGACCTGTTACAGCCACCAAATCTGCGACACTCATTCCAAGCGCCCACACTTATCGGTTGTCAAATTTTTAAAGAACATGGTGTTAAGTACTATTTACTTAGCTTTTGACTCAGAAGCAGTTGCCTACCTATGATTTGTCATCAGCAAAGAAGCGAAATTATGAGGGATATTTTTGTCTGTGTCAAATCAAACTATTCAGTTATTTGAAACGCTTTGATTTGCAAAACAAGTACAAAATATCCACTAAAACGCTTAACTAGCGAGGCTGCAACTTATTTACTGCCAAGCCCACTACTATAGCATGAATACGTACGCCACATCCAGCAGAAGATACATATGAACGAAAATATTCTCATTAATGTCACTCCTTTCGAGACACGCGTGGCGCTCGTCGCACAGGGAGTCGTTCAAGAACTGCACATTGAGCGTGCGATTCAGCGCGGCCAGGTTGGCAATGTCTACTTAGGTCAAGTGGTTCGGGTTTTGCCGGGTATGCAGAGCGCATTTATCGATATTGGCCTTGAAAAGGCGGCGTTTTTGCACATTGCCGACTTACGTGAAAATCGGCAGGCACGCACCCAGAATACGCCACCCATCGCGATCGAAAAACTCCTTTTCGAAGGGCAAAGCCTAATGACACAAGTCATTAAAGACCCACTCGGCAGCAAGGGCGCGCGTCTGTCGACACAAATTAGCATCGCGGGGCGTATGTTGGTGTATTTACCCCACGAGCCGCATATCGGCATCTCGCAGAAGATTGGTTCAGAGACCGAGCGTCAGGCGCTGCGTGAACGGGTGCAGGCGCTCGTGCCTGAAGAAGAGAAAGGCGGGTTTATTGTGCGCACGCAGGCAGAACTTGCCAGCGATGACGAGCTTAGCGCCGATCTGGGGTACTTAAAAAAGCTTTGGACGAACGTACAAACCGCTGCCCGCACGCTGCCCGCCACGAGCCTGCTTCACCAAGACCTGAGCCTGGCGCAACGGGTACTACGCGATATGGTGTCTCCCAACACGCAGCAGATTATGGTGGATTCGCGTGCAACCTACGCCGAACTGGAGGCTTGGGCCAACACTTATACGCCCTCTGTCACAGAGCGCCTTGTGCATTACAGCGGCGAGCGACCGTTATTTGATACCGCCAACACTGAACAAGAAATCAAACTCGCGCTGTCGCGACGAGTTGACCTAAAGTCTGGCGGTTATTTGATTATCGATCAGACCGAGGCTTTGACGACGGTCGATGTCAACACCGGAGGCTTCGTTGGCGGCCGTAACTTTGACGATACGATCTTCAAAACAAATCTGGAAGCCGCGCAGGCGGCAGCGCGTCAACTGCGTCTGCGCAATCTTGGTGGAATCATCATTCTGGACTTTATTGATATGGATGAGCCGGGCCACCGCGAGGCGGTCATGGCAGCGCTGCAAAAGGCCTTAGCGCCCGATCGCACGCGCATGACCATCAATGGCTTTACGCAGTTAGGGCTGGTTGAGATGACGCGTAAACGCACGCGTGATTCTTTGGCGCATCAACTTTGCGAGCCCTGCCCGAACTGTCAAGGCCGCGGCAATGTAAGAACCAACCGCAGTATCTGCTACGAAATTTTGCGCGAGATTTTGCGTGAGGCGCGGCAGTTTAATCCTCGGGAATTTAAGATTCTTGCTTCGCAAAATGTTGTAGACTTATTCTTGGAAGAAGAAAGCCAACATTTGGCCGTACTAGGCGATTTCGTCGGCAAACGCATTTCATTAGAAGTCGCAAGCGGCTACACGCAAGAGCAATACGACATTGTGTTGCTTTAGCAGCGCAGCCMCCGCCCTGCGTGTTTGTTTAGCTGCCTGTGACGGCCAATTTAYTTTAAACTAAATTTTTGAGCGCGTATGTACTCGCCAAAGCCTGCGCGTTCGGGTTGAGAGTAGTGGCGCGCCTTATCTTCAGACCAGCCGTTAAATTCAGCATCGGGATACAGCGCCGCRTAGCGCTGCTGGCGCAACGGMAACACTGCGTGCCTGCGCTGATCGTAGGCATCGACTTGAGCGCGCAGGTCGGTCTCGTCAAAGACATCGGTGTGCACCGTCACGCTCAGGGGTAGGCGAGGAATAATACGACCGCCCTCGGTTGGGTAACCCACGCACAAGCCTGCAACTGGGAATACGGCCTCTGGTAAGCCGAGCAGCTCGCTGGTCTCGCGTGCGTGATTGCGCACGGCGCTGATCGGCACGGTGCCCAAACCAACACTTTGGGCCGCGGCAATAAATTGCGCAAGAACCAAGCCCGCATCGACAGCGGCATTCATAAAATGATCAAGGTGCTCATTCACAAAGGGTTTGCCGCGCCACTCTGAGAGCTGGCGAAGACGTCGGTTGTTACCGCAAAATATCAAAAAGACCGGCGCGTGGTTAATCCAAGGCATATCTGGGATTAACGCCGCGATCGCTTTGATTTTTTCGCGACCACGAACCTCGATAATGTCGGCCTGCTGAAGATCAGATTTAGAGGGGGCAGCCAAGGCGCAAGCAAACAACAGCCTGAGCAACTCGGGCGCCACCGTCTGTTCTGTCCAGCGGCGATGTGAGCTGTGTGTCAACAAGCGCAAAAGTTCTGTCGCCTGTGYCAGGCCAGCGGGCACCGCRAAGGGCTCGCCAAACCTCGCTTGCGCCGCGCGGGCGATTTGCTCAGTCAGTTGCTCATTTTCGTGACTCATGTTTTACCTTTTTGGTCTGGAGGTGTTCGCAGACAGGCGACTAAGCCTCGCGAAACTGCATTTGATACAAGCCGGCGTAGGCGCCGCCGCGCGCCAGCAGTTCTGTGTGCGAACCCTGCTCTACCACCCTGCCCTGATCCATCACGATGATCTTGTCCGCGTTTTGCACGGTCGACAAGCGATGCGCGATCACCAGCGTTGTGCGGCCTTTCATCAGGGTTTCGAGTGAGGCTTGAACCTGACGCTCGGATTCGTTGTCTAGAGCCGACGTTGCCTCATCTAGTACCAAGATTGGCGCGTTTTTAATCAGCGCCCGCGCAATCGCAACGCGCTGCCGTTGTCCACCAGACAAACGCGTCGCGTTTTCACCGACTCGGGTCTGCAGACCAAGCGGCAAGCTATCCACAAATTCAAGCAAGTTGGCAGCCTGCAGTGCCCGACGGATTTCGGTTTCAGACGCCTCGTGCAAAGCGCCGTAACCCACGTTAACCGCGATCGTGTCATCAAAGAGCACGACATCCTGACTGACCAGCGACAATTGCTCGCGCAAGTCGCGCAAAGAAATCGACTCAATGTCGCGGTCATCAATCAGAACCTGCCCGCCAGACGGCCCCACGAAACGAGGCAACATATTGACCAACGTGGTCTTGCCGCTTCCAGAGCGCCCGACCAGCGCAATCGTCTGACCGGGTTCGGCCACGATGCTGACTTGGTCAAGGGTGTTGACTTCGGCGTCGGGAAACCGATGCGAGACGAGCTTGAATTCAACGCGCCCTTTTACCCGACCGTCAAATGTGCCGGTCGCGGTGTCTGTCTCTGACGCCTGATCCACCAGAATGAATACACTTTCTGCCGATACCAGCATTTTTTGCGTGCGACTGGCCACCTTGGTTAAACGCTTGATTGGATCAAAAATTTGCGCAAGTGCTGCCATGAACGCAGCAAAGCTTCCCACTGTCAGGGCACCTGCATTCGCCTGGTTCAGTGCCACCGCAATCACCGCCGCAACGGCAAGTGCCGTCACCACTTGGGTAATCGGTGTCAGTGCGGCATCCGAGGTTGCCGCCCGCATGTCAAAGCGACGCAAGCGACCGCTGACATAAGCAAAGCGCTTGCGCTCAAACGCATAACCGTCAAAGAGTTTTACGACGCGCTGACCGTCGATTCCTTCGTTGACCACGCGCGTGAGCTCGGCATTCATGTTGACCGTATCGCGATTAATCCGTCGCAGCCGATCGATAAAGCCGCGAGAAATCAACACTGAAACGGGCATGGTCAATAAAATAATCAGCGTGAGTTGCCAGGACATATAGAGCAACACCCCGATCATGGCCACCACCACCAACGACTCACGCACAACCACCGTCAGCACATCGGTCGCGTAGCTTGTCACATTGCCTGCGTCGACCGTGAAGCGATTTAATAATCGGCCGGTATCGCCTTTTTTGAACTCGCTATCGGGCATCGACAGCAGTTTTTCAAACATGTCCGCGCGTACGCCTAGCAACACATTGTTCGCCACCCAGGCCAGCAAATAATCGCTAAAAAAATTGCAGACTCCTCGCAAAGAGATGAGCGCGATGATGACCAACGGCACTTGCCACACGTATTCTGGCTTGGCACCAGAAAACCCCTCGTCTAGCAGGGGCTTCATTGCCACCGCGAGCGTGGGTTGCGTTGCCGCCGCGCCCGCCATAAAAAACACCGCGACGGCCAATCCTTTCCAGTAGGCACCCACGCGCTCGTAGATGCGGCGCCAAAGGGTCGCGCTCAGGGCAGACGAGGAGTTGGCCGCTGGGCCGATCGGTGGAGTCAACATAACGCTCTGGTTAGCCTGAAACCTGAAGTTTACCCCCTTCACTGCTCAAACCTGATGCCTGCCGCCCCCAGCCTTTAGCTTCGGATCTTTGCACGCGTCGCCCGCTAAACTTGTCGTATCCTTGCGTAATTGACTTCAGACGAAAGACACGATGCAACAAGAACCAATTTTGATCCGTTTGCCGAACTGGGTAGGGGATGTCTGTATGAGCTTGCCCGCCTTAGATATGCTGCACCGACTCAACATACCCTTCGCGGTCTGCGCAAGAGGCTGGGCGCGCGATCTGTTGGCAGGGATGAAACTAGAAGGGTTCGTGCCCATGTCTGGCCGGCTGCTTGAGGATATTTTTGAGACGCGAGACTGGCGCAAAAAGAACCCGCAGTATCGCCGTGCGTTGCTGTTGCCCGATTCGTTTTCAAGTGCTTTATGTTTTCGGCTGGCAGGCCTTAAAAGTGCCGGCTGGCGCGATGATGGCCGCAGCTTGCTGCTGAAGTGGCCGCTAAACAAGCCCACTGAACCTTTACACGTGGTTCAAAGCACCTTTGCCCTGGCCAAACAAGCCCTGCAGGCCTGGGGAACAGAGGCAAGCCCGCAGACCTTACCCGAACGGCTGCACCTGGCCCTGACCCGAGCGCAGACGCAAAGCGCCCACGATCACTTAAGCGCTGCCGGACTCAAAGCGGGTGATTTTGTCCTGATCGCACCAACCGCTACTGGTACGCATCACGGCCAGCAAAAGGTGTGGCCTCAGTTTGACGCGCTCACCCGAATCCTTCAAAACAATGGGGTGCGGGTGGCGATGTGTCCACCAAAGTCTGAACAGGCGGCGGCCTTGCGTGCTGTACCCACCGCCGATATGATCGACCCGTTGCGCTTGGGGGGCTTTTGTGCCCTGACGCGTTTAGCCCAGGTTGTCGTATGTAATGATTCGGGGGTCTCGCACCTGTGTGCGGCGGCCGGTGCCAAGCAGGTAACTCTTTTTGGCGTAACCGACCCCGCTCGCACGCGGGCCTGGGCCCCCGACAGCATCAACCTGGGTCGCTCGGGTCAATGGCCAACCGTTGGAGAAGTCGTCAGCCGTTTGCAACACGTTTTTTTATCGAAACCAGCGTGACGCACTCTTGCGTCGGTAGCTCGTCAGGAGCAAAGCCCCTTGCTTTCACAGATACCATTCTCTAACCTGTTTTTATATCCACCGAGTCTTGGGCTTTTGCTCCTGGTGCTTGCGGTGCTTTTTGCGTTGTGGTCTCACAAGCGCACGGCGGTATTGTTTTCGCTTTTAGGACTTAGCTGGATGTTGCTTTGGTCGCTGCCCATCTCATCGCTTTATTTTGGCGGCAAACTCGAACGACACTATGCCTATGTCGAGGCGGCGCGTGCGCCTCGAGCCGATGTCATTGTGGTGTTGGGCGGAAACACTCAAGCCAACCGTGCAAACTGGTTTGAACCCTATAACCGCGCGACGGCCTTGGACCGTATTGACCGCGCTGCCGCGCTGTATTTTGCGGGGCGCGCCCCAAAAATTTTATTGTCGGGCGGCGCGCTCGAGGGAAAAATCAGCGAGGCCGCCATCATGGCCAGAAGCTTGCGCCAACGCGGTGTGCCAGAAGCGGCGTTGATCCTGGAAAATGATAGCCGCCACACCTACGAAAACGCGCAGTTTTCAGATCGCGTGATGCAACGTATGCAGTTAAAACGGGCACTTTTGGTGACGTCTGCCTTACACATGCCACGCGCCTTAGCAACCTTTATCAAGCGCGGGGTGGATGCGTCACCGGCCTCAAGCGCCCCTCAGATTACTCTGCCCGAAGATGAAGACCTGAATCCTTGGCTACCGCACATTCGCAGTCTTGAGGCCAGTCGCACCATCATTAAAGAGTATTTGGGACTTTTAGGCTATTGGCTCAGAGGCTGGGCTTAGCCTGAGCCACTTTTAGCGACGAGCTTCGATACTTTCGGCGTAGAGCGCTTCGAATTTTTGAGCGGCCTGCTCCCAGGATAAAGACTCAACCAACTTGAGACTGTTGGTCAAAATCTTAGCGCGCAAGACAGAATCTGTCATGAGTTGCCCAAGGCCCTGCGCAATTTCACTGGCATCTTCGGGGTCGGTTAACACCCACGCATCATGGCGGTGCGTGACGTAACGACCAAAACCACAGTACTGAGGCCCACTCAATAGCACAGGCAGGCCGTGTGCCATCGCCTCAAAAGGCGCCAGCCCAAAACTGTCGAGCAAGGTTGGGTGAACATAAACGTCGGCGGCCTGATAATACGACGACACGTCGGGCGTCGGGGCCACCAGACTGATTCGCGACACGAGCCCGGGGTGATTGACGCTGACATAATCTTTTATTTGCGGCTGCGCACCCACAACAATCAGACGAAAGTGCTCTGGCAGACGCTCCAGAGCGCGCAAGACAGCAGCCAATCCTTTGCGCATGGGGTTGCGTGCAACGAGCAAACAAACAACCTCAATTGGCACGCAACTAAGCTCGTTGCGCACGCGCGCACGCACCAGCGGATCAGGTGCGACAAACGAGGCGCCTGGGGCAATCGTTTGAACCGCCAGTGGGGTACCGTAAGCCTCGTGTATTCGATCTTTTAACCAAGGGGATACAGCAACAACACAACTGCCTGGCTTAGGCCGCATTGCCGCCGCCTCAAGAAGCAGATACATCACATTGCTCGGCTGAAGATAGACCGCTATTTTTTGCCACCAGGTCTTAGCAAAGATACGTCGATGACGAATGGGCACGACATGAATCACGTGGATCTGCCCCGCACCACCATTCATATGCGAATGCACCACATCGTAATTGTCACGCGTCAGACGTGCTGCCGCGCGCGCAAAAAGCCAGACCCGAATCCAACTCGGCCACCTGCGACTGCTGCTGACTTGAATTTGTTTAACGGGTAAGGTGTGCTCAAAGTCGTGTGCGATGACGGTCACGTCATGCCTCTGTGCCAAAACCTCAAATACGTTCACTCCGTAGGCCTCAGCGCCACCAAAGCGACGACCAAAACGATCAATCAACAAGGCGATACGCAGGCGTTCAGGCACGTCGAAGATTCTCGTGTTGGGATAAACATTGATATAAAAAGCGTAACAAAGGCGTGCTGCGCCAGATCCCCACGCGTGGGATCGCAAACACGTCATCTGTCATTTTGGCCAGACCGCGTTTGGTCGTCGTGGCGTTGGTATAGCCCGCCTCTTGGGTCAGCCGCTGGAGTGCGACGTTAAAGTCGCCATAGGGATAGCAAAAAGCGGTCACATCAGCGCCGAGCGCCTCAACCAGTTTTTGTCGGGAACCAACAAGTTGCTCACGCGCCTCTGCCAAGGACAACTCGGGTAAATGCACGTGATCCAAGGTGTGCGAGCCAATCTCTTGCCCGGCCTGCGCCCAAGCCCGCATCTCGGTAATCGACATCAGCTCGGCACGCGGCACGCCTCTGTCCTTATCCCAAGAGTTTGTTTGGGAAAAAAGGTTGGCCACCAGGTAATTTGTCGATGTGAAGTTGTATTTGAGTAATACCGGCAAGGCGTTTTGAAAGACGTTACGAAAGCCATCATCAAAGGTGATGCCAAACACCTTACCGACTTTTTCTCGTCTAACGTAGGGCAACACGTCGCGCATGCTTAATCCCCGATACCCCAATTGGTGCATCACCCACATTTGCCTGGCGAAACTTTTGGGGTGTATGGTGAGCCCGCGATAAGACGAGTGTCGAGGTGGCGTTGGGCCAACCTGGTGATACATCAGAATAGGGATCGAGGGCATCGTGAAGGCACTCAAACGTAGGCGTTAAACAAAATGGGTTAAACCTGATCTTTGTACACAGCAAGCGTCGCATCCACAAACGCCTGCAAACTGAACTCTTGGGCTGCGTGCACCCGGGCTAGCTGCCCCATTTGAATCAGCTGCTCGGGTTGCTGAAGCAACTCAAGAAGAACCTTTGTAATGAACTCGGGGGAGCGTGGCGGCACCACCCAGCCCTCACGGACTTGGGGCAGGCCGACGTCCTGTTTGGCAGACAGATTTTCGGGTAACCCACCCACTCGCGTCATCAGCACCGGCAAACCAAGTGCCATCAATTCTCGGCAGGCAAACGATAGGGTCTCTTCGTAGGACAACACAAAGCCAAGATCGCAGGCACGAAGCCAGGGGCGCACATCGTCAAGCAAGCCGGGCATACTCACCTGCGCGGTCATTGCACGCTCTGCCACCTCGGCGCAATGAAAATCATGTGGCCGGTCGCCAACCAAAACGATATGAAATCTCTCGCGCTGGTCAGAGGGCAGAGCCGCAACCGCAGCAACTAAATCGAGCCAGCCTTTTGCGTATTCTGTTCCGGCAGCGCTGCCTAGTACGATTTTGCGCTCAAAGTCTGGGCCGAGCAGCCGCTCGCGCAAGCGTCGCTTTTCGGCGCCATCGACCGGCGCAAAATAGTCTGTATCAATACCATGAYGAATCGTCGTGATCGGCTTGCGCTTGTAGGGCGAACGCAACAGAAATCGTTTGACGTGATCACTGACTGCGATGACGTGATCAGTCGAGAAGAACGCGCGCAAAGCGTGTCCGAAACTATTCAACGGATGATCATTGTGTTTTGTAAAAATGATCCGAGGGCGGTGTCGCATACCAAGCAAGGCCAGCATCACTTGCTTATGGTCGGCCGAGCCATTGACGTGAACGATATCAAAGCCTTCTGAGGCTATCAAGTGGCGCAAGGCTCTGCGATCCTTAAACCAAGAGATCGGGCGCGTGGTAAAGGCCAAATCCACCACGCGTACACCGGGGATCAGGCTAGCTAAGCGATACAAACGGCTCGAAGCTTGCGTTGCGACCGTACACTGAAAAGAGTCAGGCAGCCCTTGCAATAAATTCATAATGTAGGTGACGTGGCCACCACCATTACGCGGATGAAAGTTAGTGAACAAAATTTTCATTTCGATTTTTTTTGCTCGCGCGCTTCATTTAAAAACATTAGTTTTGAATACCGCAAAAAACTACCCGAAGCGGCCGTCACCGCGAGTACAAAGCCATGACGACCATCGAGAAACCCTCTTTTTAGCAGATAGATGCGGATAAACGTCCAGACGCTGTGGCCAATCAACCCAAGCACGCCAATGCGCTTGCCTTGAGCAGCCATCATTTTTGCCGCTTCGCCTGAATAACGGTTGATTTTAACCACAAGCGCATCGAGATTTTCGAACGGAAAATGTAACAGACATGCCTTGAGTTTACCCACGCGTCCTGTGAGCACGACTTGTTCGTGTACCGGTACGTCGTCAAAGGCGCCGAGTTCGCGGCGAAACAGGCGTAAGACGTAGTCGGGCCACCAACCGCTGTGATGAATTTTTTTTCCGCAAAACTCTGAGAGTCGGGCAAGCCGATAGCCGTCATAAGCTGGATCACTAAGAGTTTGAATAATTTCAGCTTGTAGCTCGGGTGTGACGCGCTCGTCTGCATCAAGCGACAGCACCCAAGGCTGGGTCGCTAAGGCTAAGACACGATTTTTTTGCAGGCCAAAGCCAGACCAATCGGCAACCTGATGCACTTGCGCGCCCATCGCCCGAGCCACGCTAGCGGTGTCGTCGGTGCTAAAGCCGTCTAGCACGATCACCTCGTCTGCAAAGCAGACGGACGCAAGGCAGTCAGCGATGCGCGTTGCTTCGTTTTTGGTAATGATAATGACCGAAAGCCCTAGGCTTTGGCGCGAGGCGCTCGCTTCCATAGTTTCCATTTATTGTACAGCGGCCCAACCATGGGGTGGGCGGCAAACCAGATCCGCAACAAGAGCCAGGCCCCGCCCCGGTTGCGCACGGCAAAGCGATAGATATGGGCCGGTGAGACCCCCGCCAGGTTTTGGCCATGTGCCACAGTTGTATAAAGATATTTGAAACCCACCGACTGCGCCACGGCGATATAGTCCTGAGCAAAGTAACCTTGGGGCCAACAAAAATGCTCTGAAACCGACCCAAGCTGCTGTCGCAGCGATGCGCGAGAATCGCTTAAGTCTTGTGTGAGATTTTTTAGGCAAACCTCACGCACGTCGTCGGTTAAATCCCAGCGCTGATGGGTATGCGTGTGGCTGTGCACCTCAAACGTACCGGCCTCTTGCATTGCCCGAACCTCGGCCCAGCGCAGCATCGCCAAATCGGCTGCACCGCTGGCAATCGCCGCCTTACTTTGCGAGTGACAAAGCACCGCCGGAACCTCTGCCCCAGTCTGGCCGGCGTGCGGTCGTGCAACATCCTGACCAACCAAACCCGTAATTAAAAAAAGAACAGCCTGCATGGAGTACTTTTGCAAGACAGGGTGGGCATAGACCCAGTTGTCAAGATAGCCATCGTCAAACGTAATTAAGACCGATTTCGCAGGCGTAGGTGTGCCCGCCAAAAAATCGGCAAACTGCTTAGCCGTGAGCGAGCGATAGCCGCACCTTGCTAGACTGGCAATCTGATTTTCAAAGTTTTCAGGCGACGTGGTGATCGAACCCGCCGCGGGCGACACGTGGTGATACATTAAGACGGGCACGCAGTGGGCAGTCGAGGTCATGCTTCTGGGTGCCCGACGTTAGCGCTTGTCGGCGTTGGGGTTTGGACGTTGATCAAACCAGACAATTCGTCCAGCCACCGACGATAGAAAAACTCGGTGCGCTTAGCGAACGTCTGAAGCGCAAAAATACCCTCAGCCGCGTGCATTCGATCGTGCCCAGCTTGTCCCATTTTTTTTCGCTGCTCGGGAGAATCGATTAGCTGCACCAAAGCGTTTTGCAACGCTCGTTCGTCATCAAGCGGCACAAGCAAACCCGTCACGCCGGGAACCATGGTCTCGCTAACACCCCCTACATCGGTACCAATCACTGGCAAACCGCTGGCAGCCGCTTCGAGAAAAGCTGTACCCAGCGCTTCTTGGCGAGTCGGCAAACAAAATATATCTAGACCCTTTAATACATTGGGTATGTCGCGACGCGCGCCCAACAAATGAATGCGCGCGCCTAAACCGCTATGCAAAATATGCGTTTGCAACTGTTCAAACAGGGGGGAGCCACCGCCAGCGATCACCAAATGTAAGYTGGGGCGCGCGCGCAACAAAGGCAACATCGCGTTAATCAACGAGAGGTGACCTTTATTGGGGCGCAG
>NSIQ01000004.1 GCA_002737415.1 Alcaligenaceae bacterium
ATCGTATCAATACGCTCAGGCGCAACCCCGCGCAAAATCAATTGTCGACGCACGGCATCGCTCACTGCAATTACCCGATGCGGCAGCCATGTGTACGTTAAGAGCGAAGTCGCCGGACTTGCCAAATGGCGCGTGCGCACAATCAATGGAACTTTAGCCAAACGCCCCGCCGTTGCAGCGATCAACGTATCTTGTCTGCTATGGGTGTTGAGTACGTCAAACCTACCGGCTTGCAAAATTTTTTTGATCGCGAAGACGCCGCGTACGATGTTAACCAGGCCATCCATCCACAGTGTATGCACCAAAAAACCTGCGTCGCGCAGACGCGCGCCTAGTTCGGCGTCCGGCTGGCAAATCACCTCGAGATGATGACCAAGCTCTCGCATGGCAACCATTTTTTTAAACAGACGATGCTCTTGGCCACCAAAGCTTGTTGCGGCTTCGGAGTGAATGATACGCAGCGCACGCATCTGATTCATCAGTAGGCTACCTCGATGTCGGATGCTGACGTCCAGGCCGTCAGCTGTTCGACTAAATGATCAGACAGACGCACTCGCCACGTCTCGTCTAGCCTGAGCACGCAAGCCAGCCCTGCGTTTTCGTAGAGTACCTCGACGGGTGTACCACGTGCCGAGCCCGTTGCAGTGACGCGAAAGGGGTCTAGCATTTTTTTTAGTAAAAGCGCGTCTGCGTTGCCATTTAGACGAATCCGCAGCGCCTTGGCACGCGCCTCGCGTGCCAATTGCAAATCATAGAGGTTCTCGGCAACAACGCGCGTGCCCTTTGAACGTTCGTTGTTGGTGACTTTGACTTGCAAAATCACTAACTGGTCGTCGCGCAAGCGGTGACGGTGTTGCTCAAAGAGTTCGGGATAGACGGTAACCTCGACTTGTGCCGTACCGTCATCTAGCGTAATGAATTGAAGTTTGCCTTTTGAGCTCATCATGCTGCGCACACCGCTAATCACACCCGCAATCCATTGAGAATCGCGCAAGGGCTCAAGACGGGCCAGCGGTTTGGCAGCAAAGAGCCGGACTTCGTCACGCCAGACATCAAACAGATGACCGCTAAAAAAATATCCCAGTGCGGCTTTTTCTTCGGTCAGAAGGGTGTGGAGGTTCCAGGGCGCTGTCGAGGCAAGTTCAACCGCAACCACCTCGTGGCTATCGTCACCAAACAAAGACGCCTGATTGGCGCTGCGTGCGTGCTGCTCTGCCGCCTCGAGTGCTGTCGCTAACGAGGCAAGGAGTGCGCAGCGATTAGGCTCGAGCGCATCGAAGGCGCCCACTCGGATTAAGGCCTCGATACTGCGTCGATTGACAGCTCGACGGTCGATTCTTCGGCAAAAATCGAACAGACTAACGAAGGGGCTGTCTTGCCGCACACGCAAGATATCTGCGACCGCGCCCTGCCCGGTGCCCTTGACTGCACCCATTCCGTAGCGAATCGTGCGGGGTGGCAAACCTTCTTGGGTTTTTGCGTCAGCTACGGGTTCAAACCGGTAGGCCGAAGCATTGATATCAGGCGGTAAGACCGTGATGCCGTTGGCCAGGCAATCACGCCAAAAGATCTGGACTTTATCGGTGTCATCCATATCAGACGACAGAGTCGCCGCCAAGAACTCTGCAGGATGATGCGCCTTGAGCCAGGCAGTGTGATATGCAATCAGAGCGTAAGCCGCTGAGTGCGATTTGTTAAAACCGTAGCCTGCGAAGAGTTCCATCAGGTCAAACAATTTGACTGCGACTTTAGGGTCGTAACCTTTTTTAATCGCGCCCTGTTCAAACAACTCGCGGTGCGCGGCCATCTCTTCGGGCTTTTTCTTGCCCATGGCGCGACGTAGCAAGTCTGCACCACCTAACGAATAGCCGCCAATGATCTGAGAAATCAGCATCACTTGCTCTTGGTAGACAATCACGCCGTAGGTACTTTTAAGCGTGGATTCGAGGTCGGGATGAAAGTAATCTACTGTCGCACGGCCATGCTTACGATTGACAAAATCATCGACCATGCCCGACTCGAGCGGCCCAGGACGAAACAGCGCCAACACAGCGATGATGTCCTCAAACGTGTTGGGGCGAAGCTTTTTGAGCAGGTCTTTCATGCCGCGCGACTCAAGCTGAAACACCGCCGTGGTGTTTGCCTTGCAAAGAAGCTGATAGGTGACGGGGTCGTCAAGCGGCACCGACATGACATCAAAATCAGGYAGTTTGTCGTTAAATTTGTGCACAAACCTGACGGCCCAATCCAGGACCGTCAGGTTACGCAAACCCAAAAAGTCGAATTTGACGAGTCCCGCGGCCTCGACATCGTCTTTATCAAACTGGGAAACCGCGCTGCCTTCGTGACCGGGCTGGCAATAAAGCGGACAAAAATCAGTTAGCTTACCGGGTGCAATCAACACGCCACCGGCATGCATCCCCACGTTGCGGGTCAGGCCTTCGAGTGGGCGTGCCAGATCGATCAGGGCGCGCACCTCTTCTTCTTTTTCGTAGCGCTCTTTAAACTGAGGTTCGTCTTTGAGCGCGCGTTCGAGCGTCCAGGGATCAGCCGGATTGTGTGGAATAAGCTTGGATAAGCCATCGCACAGCATGTAGGGCATGTCGAGCACTCGGCCCGCGTCACGAACGACCGCCTTGGCGCCAAGCGTGCCGAAGGTGGCAATCTGGCTGACGGCCGCACGCCCATATTTGGTTTTGACGTACTCAATCACGCGTTCGCGGTTGTCTTGGCAAAAGTCAATATCAAAGTCGGGCATTGACACGCGCTCGGGATTCAAGAACCGTTCAAACAGCAAATCGTAGCGAATCGGATCTAAGTCGGTAATCCCAAGCGAATAGGCGACCAGAGAGCCAGCACCCGAGCCGCGGCCCGGTCCCACAGGCACGCCGTTGCTTTTGCCCCAATTGATAAAGTCTTGCACGATCAAAAAATAGCCTGGAAACCCCATTTTGATGATGGTTTGACATTCGAGGGTCAGGCGCTCTGAGTATTGCATTTGCGCGGCCGCGCGCGCGGTRGGATCTGGAAATAACTGAACCATGCGCTTTTTAAGACCAAGCTCTGACAACTCAATCAGATAATCATCCAGCGTAACTCCCTCGGGCGTTGGAAAGTCTGGCAATTGCGGCTGACCCAACTCAAGAGTCAGATTGCAACGCTGCGCGATCGCCACAGAATTGGCTAACGCCGAAGGCACATCGCTAAACCGGCGAGCCATTTCGGCAGAAGGCAGCAGATACTGATCTTCGGTAAACCAGCGCGGACGGCGCGGATTAGTCAGGATTTGACCTTCTGAAATACACACCCGAGCCTCGTGAGCCCGAAAATCTGACCGATCGAGAAACTGCACGGGATGAGTGGCCACCACCGGCAAGCCCAACTCGGCTGCGACCGACAACGCAGCCTGGCAATAGGCCTGATCGGCTTCGGCCTCGGTGCGCTGTAATTCGAGGTAGTAAGAGCCTGCAAATGCGGCTTGCCAATGGCGCGCGTAAGCAAGCGCGGCTTCGCGGTTACCGGCCATCAGCGCCTGGCCAACGTCGCCGGCACGCGCGCCAGACAACATAATCAACCCTTGAACGTTGACCAGCCATTCGCGACGCATTTCAGCTCGCCCGCGGTGGCCATTGACCAACCAAGCCTGAGTCAGGAGTTCGCAGAGAACAAGATAGCCAGCCTTGCTCGCGACCAACAACAAAATGCGATAGGGTTTGTCGCGGTCTTCGTCGTTGGTGAGCCAGACATCGCAGCCGGCAATCGGCTTGACCCCAGCACCGCGCGCCGCYTTGTAAAACTTGATTAAACCAAACAGATTTGACAGGTCTGTGAGCGCAACCGCTGGCTGGCCTTGGGCGACCGAACGTTCGATCAGGTCAGAAATACGTACAATACCGTCAACGACCGAAAATTCGGAGTGAACGCGTAAATGCACAAAGGGTGGAATCTGACCGACGGTATCCATAACAGGATTGTACCTACTCTACTGCGTGGTCAGTTGTGTGGCTGGCCGCGCTTCGAAGCTAGACACCCAGATGCGTTCACCTAGGAACCCGCATGAAATGGATTATCTTAAGCGTTTGGTTAAGTTCGATCTTGTTTTTTCATTTTCGAAGCAAGGTGCGCCTGCCTGTCGGGCGCCAACTCCTTGATCATTCTATCTTTTTAGCTCCTTTAAACGCGCTGATGGTGCTGGGCTCACGGGTGGCGACCACACCTTTTCTGTCGACCGCTCTGCTGCCTGAGCTCAGGTTGCTGCAAGATAACTGGCAGACGATTCGAGACGAGGCTCTGCATTTGGCGACCCTCAACGCCATCCAAGCCCCCAAACTACACAATGACGTGGGTTTTAATTCGTTTTTTAAATACGGCTGGAAACGCTTCTACCTAAAGTGGTACGACGTCAGTCACCCCTCAGCCGAGCGCCTCTGCCCAAAAACTGTAGCCCTGCTTAACCAATTACCAAGCGTCAAAGCGGCTCTTTTTGCTGAACTGCCTGCGGGCGGACAACTGAATCCGCATCGCGACCCCTTTGCGGGCTCTTTACGCTACCACCTTGGTTTGAGCACCCCCAACAACGATCTTTGCTACCTTGAGGTCGATGGCGTTCGTCATAGCTGGCGCGATGGCCAAGGCGTCGTTTTCGACGAAACTTACGTGCACAGCGCGTACAACCGTACACTCGAAAACAGGATTATTTTATTTTGTGACATCGAACGCCCACTGAAATGGGCCTGGGCCGAGCGGTTTAATCACTGGTTCGGACGCGTCTGGATGGCGGCAGCAAACTCACCAAATGACGTCAGCTCGGATCAGACCGGCTTTATCAACAAACTCACGCACTACCACTGGCAAGTGGACCAGAAGCGCCGTGCGTTTAAAAAGACGAACCGAACGCTTTACAAACTCACCAAATTTTTTCTACTAGCGTCAGCGCTTGGTCTGTTTATTTATATTTAACGGCCTGCGCGCAAACTCTCTCCGTTCAAGGGGAAGATTTCAAGTCTGCTACCGTTGCATTGTCTCAAACGCCTTTTGCAAGCGCTTAACCGAGACCGGCATCGGCGTGCGCAGCTCTTGCGCAAACAGGGCCACCCGCAACTCTTCGAGCAGCCAGCGAAATTCGTCAAGCCCTCGATCTGGGGCGCCCTTTAGCGTACTGCGAACTCGCGTRTATTGCGCAACCAGTGGCGCCATCTCAGACTGCAAGCGGGCATCACGTGCCGAATCGCTGCGCAGTTTGTCAACGCGCGCGACTACTGCCTTTAAATAGCGCGGCAGGTGAGCGAGTTGCACGGTGGGGGTACAAACAATAAAGTCAGCCGATACCAGTTGCGATAATTGCGCCTGAATATCCTGGTACGCAGCCGCGTGACTTTTTGCCTGGGGCAACTTACGCACAGCTGCGACCCAGGCTTCAAGGATCACGCCGGCGGTTCGCGCAACGTCTTGGGCCAGCAAGCCAATCTTGGCTTTACCCTCAAGCCGACGGGTCTCGAAGGTTTGCGCGTCGAGCGGCCAAGGCTCGTGTAAGCAAGCACGTTCAATCGCACAATCAATCAACTGATCGCGCAGCTGCTCTTGCGTGCCCAGAGTGAGGTAAAGCATCCCAAGCTTAGTGAGTTCGTGCAGGTTTTTTTCTAAAAACTTGACCTGCTCGCGTAAGGCGATTTTAAATAGGCGTCGCAACCCGCGTTGATGCGCTTGCTTGGCCGCATGCGGGTCATCAAACACGTCAAGCGCACAGGCGGCACCTCGATCGACCAAGGCCGGGTAACCCACAACGGTGCTGTTTTTTCGGCGAATTTCTAAGAGCTCGGGTAAGGTACCAAAGCTCCAGTCAACGATCTCATCTTGCGACAACGCACTAGCGACCTCGTGGTCACGCGTGGCGAGTTGCGCAAAGGTGGCCTGCGCCTGCTTGCCAAACTCGGCTTTGAGTTGCGCCAGGTTGCGCCCAGCCCCCAGCATTCGGCCATGTTCGTCGATTACCTTAAACGACATGAACAGGTGCGCGGGCAAGGTCTCAAGCTTGAAATCAGTGAGCACTGGGCGCAGCTTGAGTTGTGACCACATGTCCTGGCTAAGAGCCTCGGTCAGCGAGCAACCGGGCGCGCCAAGCTTTTCAAACCAGCGTTCGTAAAATCCAGCGGCATACTCAGGCAGTGGTACACAGTGTCGGCGTATTTTTTGCGGTAACGATTTGAGCAACAGGTTGGTTTTTTCTTTGAGCATGCCTGGCACCAGCCATTCGCAACGTTCGGCCTCAAGTTGGTTCAAAAAAAACAACGGTACGGCCAGCGTCACGCCGTCGCGTGGCGAGCCGGGTTCAAAGTGATAATCAAGCGYCAGACGTGTGCCTTGCCAGTCAAAAAACTTTGGGAACACGTCGGTAGTGACGCCTGCGGCTTCGTGTCGCATCAGTGCTTCACGTGTCAAAAATAGCTCTTGTGCCTTCTCTTTAGCTAAACCCTTAACCCAGTGCTCAAGCGTACTTAACTGATGAATATTCGCAGGCAACAAGCGATCGTAAAACGCCTGGATCAGACTGTCATCAACCAAAATATCCGGGCGTCGGGTTTGGTGTTCAAGGTGCTCGATTTGCGCAATCAGTTTGCGATTGTGAGCGACAAACGCCAGCGGGCTGTCAAGCTCGCTAGGCACCAAGCCTTGCAAAATAAAAATCGCTCGGGCCTCTGTGGGTGCGATCGGGCCGTAATGCACGCGCCGCCCTGAATAAACGTTTAACCCGTAGAGTGTGCCCTTTTCATTGGCGACAACTTGCCCAAGTTTTTTCTCCCAGCGCGGCTCGCTCCAGGAGCGCTTGAGCAAATGCTTGGCAACCTTTTCAACCCAGRTCGGATCAATTTTTGCTATGCAGCGGGCGTATACCTTACTGGTATCGACCAGCTCGGCGGCCATAATCCACTTACCCGCTTTTTTTACCAGGCGCGACCCAGGATGAATCCAAAAGCGCAGTTCGCGCGCGCCCATGAAGTGCCCCGCATCGTCAGACTGCAAACCAAGATTACCCAACAAGCCTGACATCAGGGCTAAATGCAATTGATCATAAGTGGCATCGCTTTGATTCAATCGCCAGCCCTGTTCGCCGGCAAGCGCCAACAACTGTCGATGGATGTCGTGCCACTCGCGCAAACGCACGGGCGATAAAAACTGCTGGCGCAATTGGGCCACCAGCTTACGCTGGGAGGCTTTGTGATCCACCTGCTCGTGATACCAACGCCACAACTTCACGTAAGAGAGGAATTCAGACTTGTCGTCAGCAAACTTGGCGTGTGCCAGCTCGGCCGCTTCGCGCGCTTGCATGGGTCGGTCGCGAGGATCTTGCACTGAGAGTGCCGCGGCAATAATCAGCATCTCGGTCAGGCAGTTTTGTTCTCGGGCGGCCAAAATCATACGTCCGATACGAGGGTCGACTGGTAATTTAGCTAGGGCTTGGCCTGTGGACGTCAGGCCGGTATCAGTGCTGGAGTCGGGGTCGAGGGCGCCAAGCTCTTGCAGCAAGTGATAGCCATCGGCAATCGCACGACCTGAGGGTGGGTCAACGAACGGAAATTGTTCGATCTCGACCAGATGCAAGGCCTTCATGCGCAAGATCACGCCGGCAAGCGATGAACGCAAGATCTCGGGGTCAGTGAACGACGGGCGCTCTTTAAAGCTTGGTTCGTCGTACAAACGAATACAGACTCCGGGCCCCAAACGGCCACAGCGCCCCGCCCTTTGGTTTGCTGAGGCTTGGCTGATGGGCTCGATGCGTAACTGTTCGACCTTGTTGCGCCACGAATAGCGCTTGACGCGTGCCAGACCCGTATCAATCACGAAGCGGATGCCTGGAACCGTCAGCGATGTCTCAGCGACGTTGGTGGCCAAAATGATACGCCGTCCGCTACTTTGTGGATTAAAGATTTCTTCTTGCTCGGTCTGTGACAAGCGCGCATATAAGGGCAACATTTGGGTGCCYGGAGGATGGTGCTTGCGCAACGCTTCAGCTGCTTCACGAATTTCACGCTCGCCGGGCAAAAAGACCAAGACATCACCAGGCCCGACGTTTGCGCACTCATCGACGGCATCGACGAGGGCATTGATCAGCTCGCGTTCTTCGTCGCGCGCCAAGCCGCGCTCAGACTGCCCTGCCGGAGGCTGGGTTGCAGTCCCGGCCTCAAGACGTTCGGGATCATTGACTGGACGATACCGAATATCAACGGGGTAGAGCCGGCCTGAGACTTCAATCACAGGTGCTGTAAGCCCCTGAACGTCAGCAAAATGTTGCGAAAACCGCGTCGCATCGATCGTGGCCGACGTGATAATCAGTTTCAGATCGGGTCGTCGTGGCAGCAGCTGTTTGAGGTAGCCGAGTAAAAAGTCAATATTCAAACTGCGCTCGTGCGCCTCATCGATGATGATGGTGTCGTAGCGACGCAGCAAAGGGTCACGTTGTGACTCGGCAAGCAAAATGCCATCGGTCATGAGTTTGATCGCGGTTTGCGCGCTGCTGCGGTCTTGAAACCGTACTTGATAACCAACCCACTCGCCCAAGGGAGTTTTGAGCTCGTCGGCGATTCGTTTAGCGACGGAACTTGCCGCGATTCGCCGTGGTTGGGTATGCGCGATCATCTTTTCTAGACCCCGCCCGAGCCCTAGGCAAATCTTGGGCAACTGGGTGGTTTTGCCCGAGCCGGTTTCGCCGCTGACAATAATCACTTGATGCTCGGCGATCGCCCGCGCGATCTCTAGCCGGCGCGCGCTGACGGGAAGATCTTCGGGATAAACGATCTGAGGAGGCTGGCGTGGGGAAATGACAACGCTTTCGGGGGTTATTCTGGGCGTTATCCCSGCGTCAGGCTTTGATTGAGACATATTTTCTGATCCGAACGAGATCGCATTATAAAATTTATCCACATCTTTCACAGCACCCAGAGGTTTTCAATACAAGCCACTATGTCCGACACGCCCGAGCAAGAGACCCTATCCGCCCAAGAGGCCCCTGAATTTGCAGCCGCTCAGTTCGTGCGCTGGTTTCGCGAGGTGGCGCCTTACGTGCATGCTTTTAGAGGCAAAACCTTTGTCGTGGCGTTTGGCGGCGAACTGGTTCAGGCCAATGTTTTAAACACGCTGGTACAAGACCTGTCTTTGCTCTCGGCACTGGGCATTAAGCTGGTGTTAGTGCACGGCTCGCGCCCGCAAGTCAATGAACAATTGCGTTTAAAAGGATTTCAACAGCAATTCGGTCGTGGACGCGCACCAATGGATGCCAATGCGCTCGAATGCGCCAAAGAAGCCGCTGGCGAGATTCGCCTCGATATTGAAGCCGCGTTTAGTCAGGGCCTGCCCAACACGCCGATGTCGCATGCGCAGATTCGTATACTTTCGGGTAACTTTGTTACCGCACGGCCCACCGGCATTATTGACGGCGTCGACTACCAGCACACGGGTCAGGTTCGAAAGATTGACGTCGAGGCGCTGCGCTTTGCGATCGAACGGGGCTCAATCGTTTTGCTCTCGCCATTGGGATTTTCACCCACGGGCGACGCGTTCAACCTGTCGATGGAAGAACTAGCCACCAGCGTCGCGACCGCGTGTCGCGCAGAAAAATTGATTTTTTTGACCGAAACACCTGGGGTGATTTCACCCGACGGCTCGGTTGATACCGAGCTTGCACGGCTCGATGCCGATGCCCTGCTGGCAGAGGGCTCAATCGACCCCGACACCGCTTTTTATTTGCAATATGCCTCGCGTGCAGTCAAGCGCGGCGTGACGCGCGCCCATTTAATTCCGTTTTCGATGGATGGCGTCGTCTTGCTTGAGATTTTTACCCACGATGGGATCGGGACAATGGTGGTCGAAGACACCCTCGATGACCTACGCCCCGCCACCATCGACGATGTGGGCGCGCTCTTGCAACTGATCGAACCGCTCGAACTCGACGGCACGTTGCTGCCTCGCGGCCGCGGCATTATTGAACGCGAGGTTGAGAACTTTACGGTGCTTGAGCACGATGGTGTCATTTATGGCTGTGCCACGCTAAATGATTTTGCCGATGATCAAATGGCCGAAATGGGGTGCCTGATCGTGCACCCTGAATGGCAGGGCACCGGAGAAGGCGAGATCTTGCTGCGACATATGGAGTCGCGTGCCCGTGGACATGGCGCCAAGCGGCTGTTTGTCTTAACGACCCGTACCTCGCACTGGTTTATCAAACGTGGTTTTGTGCAAGGTGGCGTGGCCGATCTGCCAAAAGAAAAACAGGCCCACTACAATCGGTCGCGCAATAGCCTGATTTTTATCAAACGCCTGTGATTTTTATCGAACGCCTGTCAAGCTCAAGGGTTGCTGCTCGCGTCGYCTTGAATCCCTCTACAATTCACTCTACTTTTTTTNGCAGGATGTTGCCATGAGTCGTACCGTTCAGTGTCTCAAACTCAACAAAGAGGCCCCRGGCCTTGAGTACCCACCGTACCCTGGCGAGATGGGCGTAAAAATCTGGCAAAGCATCTCGCAAGAGGCTTGGGAAGAATGGAAAGCCGTCCAAACTAGGCTCGTCAATGAAAATCGACTGAATCTCGCCGATACGCGCGCACGAAAATACCTCAAAGAGCAAATGGAAAAATTTCTTTTTGAAGGTGGCGATATTGAGGCACAAGGCTTCGTGCCGCCAACGGCTTAATACMAAAAAGCCTRACTCGCTTGCTTGCCTAGCTCAATTGCCCGAGCCTGCGCCGGCCTGATCGCGAGCCGCGCGAGCAGCCGTCTCTGCCTGTCGCAGCGTTTTGGCTGCAAGCTTTTCTTCGGGGGTGGGTTCGGGTTCGCCGCGCACCAGACGCTCTGCCATCTTCAAACCGCGATGTCGAACATCGGCACCATGCACCATGTAAATCACTCGTTCGGCCATRTTTTTGCAGTGGTCGCCGATGCGTTCCATTGAGCGAGCAATAAAAAGCAAGTCGATCGACCGAGAAATCGTGCGCGGATCTTCGATCATGTAGCTGATTAGGTTGCGTAGGGTGGCTTTCCATTCTTTATCCACTTCTTTGTCGCTGCGCACGACCGCTGCCGCAAGAATCGCATCTTGACGCGCAAACGCATCCATCACCTGTCGCATCATCAATCTGACATTTTTGGCCATGTGACGCAATTCGATATCTGGCATGAACGAGCGGTCATCTTCATGAATACGCCGCGCCATTGTTGCAATTTTTTCGGCCTCGTCGCCCGAGCGCTCTATGTCAGTCAGCATCTTGGTTACCGCTAACAACGTACGCAAGTCGACTGCGGTAGGCTGATGACGCGCCAAAATCTGAGTGACACGCTCGTCAATCTCTACCTCAAACCGATTGACTTCTTTTTCGTGCTCACGCACGCGATCGACCAGACTAAGATCGCCCTCGGTGAGCGCTTGCATGCCATCGTAGACCATGGCCTCAACCAACCCACCCATTTGCAGCAACTCGGTGCGGATGCGCTGAAGGTCTGCGTCAAATTGTTTATTGGTGTGCTCGGTCATGGCGAATCCAATCAGATGGAAGCTTTTAGTGTAAAACAAGACTATGACAGTTTTGTGAATGCTACCATCCGTCCCTTCGGGTAATCCCCTCGCACTTAAAGCGTCCTTATCCCTTGTCGTGTCGCCAACAAGGCAATATCCGCGGGGCGGCACGCAAATAGCCCATTCGTCACGACACCGGGCACTTGATTCAAACTGCGCTCAAGCGCAAGCGGCTCGGTAATGCTCAAGCCGTGAACATCCAGTATCTGATTGCCGTTATCGGTCGTAAAGCCCACCCGCAAGACGGGCTTGCCGCCAAGCGCCCGGATCTCACGCGCGACCGCTTCGCGCGCCAGCGGCAGCACTTCAACGGGTAGCGCAAAGTTACCCAGAATTTTTACAAGTTTTGATTCGTCGGCAATACACACAAATTTTTTTGCGACTGAGGCGACGATTTTTTCACGGGTGAGCGCCCCGCCCCCTCCTTTCAGCATCTGTCTTTGGGCGTTGATCTCGTCTGCGCCATCGACATAGACCGGCATCGTCTGAACGTCATTTAAATCGAGCACGAGGATTCCTAGTGCAGACAGCCTTTTTGCGCTTCGCTCAGAGCTTGCAACCGCAGCACGAAACAAACTGCGATAGCGCGCTAACCCATCAATAAACAAATCAGCGGTCGAACCGGTTCCGACCCCAATCACTGCCTCGGCGCTTAGCAGGGGTTCGAGGTAGGCTAAGGCGGCCTCTGCGGCCTGCTGCTTGAGATCTTGTTGCGACAACATTTAACGATCCTTTAAAAATAGCTGAGCTGATTTCATTCGATAATCTACCTGAGCGTCCTAGTCTTTGTCAGCGCCTAGCTGGGGCGTCTGAGCCTCGGTTTGCTCAGACGCTGGCGTAACCTCGTCAAGCGCTTGCGCTTGCGCTTCACTCAGGCCCTCGCGCAAGCGTGCACGGGCCTCGTCGTCAGGAAGCGCTTCTACTGTTTTTAAGGTTTTTAGCATGGCGCGGGTACGGATTTCAGTTTGCCCGAGCTTATTACTGGCGGTCTCAAGCGATTTTTTAACGCTCGCCAAGGTGTCGCCAAACTTATTGAACTCAGTTTTAACCGCAGCCAACACCTGCCAAACCTGAGAGGTTTGATGCTGAATCGCCAACGTACGAAATCCCATTTGCAAGCTATTGAGCAAGGCCGCCAAGTTGGCCGGACCCGCCACATTGACTCGTAGGTCATGGAGCTTATCCAGTAAGCCAGGCTGGCGTAACACTTCGGCGTACAGGCTTTCGCTCGGTAAAAACATAATCGCAAAATCAGTGGTGTGCGGCGGTGACACGTATTTTGAAACAATCAACTTTGCCTGCGTCTCAACTGCTTTACCGAGTGCTAATCCCGCCGCTTTGATGCCGTCGCGGTCTGACTGCTCGTGGGCGTCCATTAGGCGCTCGTATTCTTCTTTTGGAAATTTAGCATCGATGGGAAGCCAAACGACTTTCTCAAGCTCAGTGCTGCCAGGCAGACGAATCGCAAACTCGACTTGTGCGTCGCTACCGGGCACCGTTTTGACATTGCGACCATATTGTTCGGGTGTCATCCCGTCTTCAATCAGGCGCGCTAACTGCACTTCACCCCAGGTACCACGCGTCTTTACATTGGTTAACACGCGCTTTAAATCCCCCACACCGGTCGCCAGGGTCTGCATCTCGCCGAGCCCTCTTTGCACGGCCTCGAGTCGTTCAGACACTTGTTTGAACGACTCGCCCAGCCGTAACTCAAGCGTGGCGTGCAGCTTTTCGTCAACAGTACGGCGCATTTCGTCAAGTTTGCTGGCATTGTCGGTTTGCAACGACAGCAAACGCTGCTCGACCGCTGCGCGCAATTCAGTCATCCGTTGATCGTTTGTTTGAATCAAGCCCTGCCATTGAGCCGTAAAGCCCGAAGTAAACCGCGCGAGCGAGTCGGCGCTTTCGCTGCGCCCAGCTGCAGCATCGCGCGCCACAGCCGACCTGAACTCGGCATCAGCCTGCGAGAGTTCAAGGCGCAAGGCACGCGACGACCCCGACAGTTCGTCACGCAGCTGGCGCTGACTGTCTAGTTGCTCGGCGCGCTGCGTGCGCTCAAAGCGCTCTTGTGCAGCAAGAATCTGATCAAGTTTAGGATCTGAGGGAACAGCCACCGGTGCGCGAACTTTGAGCCAGATCAGAACAGCAACGCCGGCGGCGATTGCAGCCGCTACCGCGCAGACGCTTAACAACCAAGTGGCTTCTAACACGTCAGGTCCAGCTTTTCGGTCAAACGTTTTTCATTGAAACCCACAGTCACTGACCCATCTGGGTAGCTTATCAAAGGCCGCCGAATCAAGGTCGGATACGCTGCAATCAGTGCCAGCCATTGCGCGACGGTTTGCGGATTTTTTGAAGCCTCCTCTAGCTGACGCCAAGTCATCGACGCTCGATTCACTAGCTTTTCAAACCCCCCAAGTGCTTGCGCCCAATGTGCTAATGCCTCGGGGGCTAAAGGCTGCGCCCGATAATCAGCAAACTGATAAGCCACATCGCGTTGCTCAAGCCAGGCGCGTGCTTTTAAGCAGGTACTGCACTGGACAAGCCCAAACACTTTTAAAGACATTTGCTGTATTCCAAGTATGTTTGAAATGATAGTGTTTTTTAGACGTTGAGGTTCAATGATTGGTAACCTTGTTTGAACGCCCCCCAGCAACTGTCCTCAAGCTCAGGGCACACCTTGCGCAACGATCGTAACAAGCGCGACAGGTTTTCGGCACGCAGTACCTCTGTCAGCCCGTTTTGACGGCCGCGATCAAGATCAATCAGCCAGACCTTGTCCTGCGCGTCAACCAACAGATTAAAGACATTCAAATCGGCATGCCAGACGCCAAACTGATGCATCTGCGCCACGACAAAGCCGGCAGCAAACCAAACCGCGGGCTCGGAGCGTTTGCCAAGGGGCTTCGCATCAGGGATGCGCTGCGTTAACACCGCCGCGCGGTACGTAAACCACTTGCGCCACACCGCGGCCCCCAACGGCCGGGGGACAGGCAAACCCGCCAGCCACAGTATGCGCAGTAAATCAAATTCCGCAAACGACCGCGTACGAGCCAAGCCAGTCCAGAAATAGCGCTCGCTCACCAAATGCGCGATGACGCCACCACGCCTAAACTGCCGCAAGACCCCCTCAAGGCTTGACAGCTGAACATACCAGGCCGCTGCACGACCACCCGAGGCCACTTTCTGCGCCTGCAAGGGCGCAAAGGTAGGATCGAAGTTATTTAACACGGGTATTGTCAAGACGCTGTCATAGCGCAGGTGAACCTGAGCCAGTGTCAGTTCAAGCACCTTAAAGGCCTGTGCGTCTTGGCTCGCACCCACAAGTACAGAGCTCGCGAGGGTTTTGGGAGGCGTCATGGGTCAGTTTGCCTCTGGCTTAGACTTGACGCAAAATAGTCAAGGGCGGTGTCTGTAACACCCCGCGCAACGCCACAGCGCCAGCAAGCCACGCAGCAAACATACAGAGCGTAACCCCAAGCGCCCAAGGCCAGAACGTGAAGCGCATATTGAATTCAAACAGCCAAGTGGATAAAGCCCAAGCCGCTAGCGTGGCCCCGCCCGCCGCCAACAAGCCCGCAAGCGCTCCGACCGCTAACAGCTCTAGGCGTTGGGCGGTCGCTAACTGATGCCGCGACGCGCCAAGCGCGCGCATCAACGCGGCTTCGCGCACACGTTCGTCGCGCGTCGAAGACAACGCCGCCGCCAGAACAAGAGCCCCGGCGAACAGCGAAAATACGAACAAGCCCTGGACTGCCACGGACACTTTATCCAGAATACTTTGTAGTTGCCCCAAAATCGCGCCCACATCAAACACCGTCAAATTTGGAAACTCGCGCACGAGCGTTTGAAGTCGTTCGGTTTGATCGGGCGGCAAATAAAGTGCGGTCATGAAGGTTTGCGGGGCAAGCTGTAAGGCTTTAGGCGTCATGATGGCAAAGAAGTTTGCGCGCATTGAATCCCAATCGACTCGACGCAAGCTAGTGACTGTGACACTCAGACGTTCGCCCGCCACGTCAAAATCTAACACGTCACCAAGTTCGAGTCTGAGCGTCTTCGCCAGGCCGGTTTCAAGCGACACCTCAAGAGCCTCGGGGCGAAGGTCGCGSCCGGCAACGATTTGGCTCTTTTCAGGAAGCTGCTCTGCGTAGGACAGATTGAATTCTCTTTCGATCAGACGCTGCGCGCGTTCTTGACTGTAATCTGAGGAGCCTAACTCCTGACCGTTGCGCGCCACCAAGCGCCCTCTGATCATAGGCGACATGACATGCTCGGCTGAGCCCAAGCCTTGCAAGAACCGACTGACGGGCACGACTTGATCGGGTTGGACGTTGATCAGAAACCGATTCGGCGCCTCAGGGGGCAAGGTACGCTGCCAGCCTGCCAATAGGTCGGTGCGCACAATCGTCAACAACAGAATCGCCATCATGCCCACGGCGAGAGCACTCGTTTGTGCGATAGTCGCCGCACGACGGCGCACAACACCTGTTATCGCAAAGCGCAACACTGGGAAGGCACCCAAATGTGTACGCAACAGCCCCAGGGCCCAAAGCGCACCCGCGCTGACGCCGCCAAAAATCAAAGACGCTCCGATAAAACCGAGGGCCAGACCGACCCCTAGCTTCAGATCATGAGCGATCCACCACATCAGTACGGTAAACCCGCTCACACCAATTGCGTAGCCCAGCAGAGTGCTTTTAGGCATCCGTACTCGGGCAACTCTAAAAATCTGCGAAGGTGCGACATAACGCAGTGACTGCAACGGTGGCCAGGCAAACGCGAGCAACAGCCATAAGCCCGCGAACAAGCCCTGCAAAGCCGGCATCAAAGACGCCGCAGGCAAATCGGCGCCGAGCAAGTCTCCGAGGGCCCCGATCATTAAAAATTGCGCACACCAACCCAAGATTGTTCCTGCCARCGAACCTACAACGCCGACCAGCACAAACTCACCCACCAGGATGACCGACACCGCAGACTGGGTGGCCCCCAAGCAACGCATTAACGCCACGCTTTGACGATGACGCTGTCCGAAGCGGCGCGCGGCAAGCGCCACGGCAACCGCAGCGATTAAAACGGCCAGCATCGCTACGAGCGCTAAAAACTGTTGCGCCCGATCGAGCGAGCGACGGATTTCAGGGCGCCCAGCCTCGACCGTAAGAATTTTTTGACCGCTTTTGATTTCGGTCTCGAGCCAGCTGCGGTAATCCTGAACGGCCTGTGCCTCACCGGCGACTAACAATGCGTGGCGCACACGACTACCTGGCGCAATCAGCCCGGTGTGCGCTAAATCTTCAGCCCGAAACATGACGCGCGGCGCTAAATTGACGAACTGTGGCCCGCGATCGGGCTCATAGGTGATGACCCGCGTGAGTGTTAACTTGATATCGCCGACGTTGAGTTGCTGGCCCAACTGCAAGCTGGTTTGACCCAAAATTTGTGCATCGACCCAAACCTGTCCCAAAGCAGGCGCCTCTTGGGTCTGCTGATCCGGGCCTGCGAGTTGCGTCGCGGTACGTAAACTGCCGCGCAAGGGGTAGTCAGCCTGAACTGCCTTGAGCGAAGACAGCACTAGGTTTTCACTTGAGCCAACCATCGACGGAAACTGCCAAGTCAAGGCCGTGGTCAGCCCACGTGCCTGCGCCTGCGCTAAAAAACCTTCGGGTATCGGCGCATCTGATTCAAACACCAGATCTGCGCCCAGCATTTGAGCGGCRTCGCGCTCAAGMGCCCTGCCCACGCGATCGGCTAAAAACCCAACGCTGGTGATGGCGCCAACCGCAACCACAACCGCGAGCAGCAACAAGCGCAGATCGCCCGCCCTGGCATCGCGCCAAGCTTGCTTCAAAGCGAGTCTGAGGTATTTCATTTTTTCTCCGCCATCCCTCTCGCTCGATTGAACGGGAGCACTTCAACACGCAGATGCAACCTAGCGTAAACGATCAAGCGCCTCTTGCAAACGCTCAACTGCCCAAACGTCTAGCCCTTCGATAGGCTGGCGCGGCGCGTTGGCCTTAGGAATAATTGCCACTGAAAAACCCAGCTTAGCGGCCTCGCGCAGACGCTCTTGGCCGCGAGGTGCAGGCCGAACCTCACCCGTCAAGCCCACTTCACCAAAGACAATCAAGCCTTTAGGCAGGGGTCGATCGCGCAGCGACGAAATAATCGCTAACAATACTGCAAGGTCAGCAGCGGGCTCGGTGATGCGAACGCCCCCGACTGCATTGACGAACACATCTTGGTCAAACGTTGACACACCTGCATGGCGATGCAGTACCGCCAAAAGCATTGCCAGGCGATTGCCCTCGAGCCCCACAGACAGGCGGCGCGGATTGGGCACGTGCGCGGTGTCGACCAAGGCTTGAATTTCGACCAAGAGCGGGCGAGTCCCTTCCTGGGTGGCCATCACGCAAGAGCCCGACACTTCATTGGTGTGCTGAGATAAAAACAAGGCAGAGGGATTGGAGACTCCGCGCAAACCGCGGTCGGTCATGGCGAACACACCTAGCTCGTTGACCGCACCGAAACGATTTTTAAACGCTCGGACTAAACGAAACGACGAGTGTGTATCGCCCTCAAAGTAGAGCACCGTATCAACTATGTGCTCAAGCACTCTGGGGCCGGCCAGGGTGCCATCTTTTGTCACGTGCCCAATCATTACAATCGGAATCCCAGCTTGTTTGGCTAAACGCGTGAGTTGAGCCGCACACTCTTTGACCTGCGAAACTGACCCGGGTGCTGCACTGAGCTCACTGGAGTAAATCGTTTGAATCGAATCGATCACCGCGACCGCCGGCTTTTGTTCAAGCAAGGCGTGCTGAATGGCCTCTAGACGAATCTCTGCAAAAAGATCGACCGCACCGCCGCTTAAGCCCAAACGCCGCGCGCGCAAAGCAACTTGCTCTGCAGACTCCTCGCCAGTGACATACAGCACCCGTGCCTGACCAGACATGGCCACGAGCGCCTGGAGTAACAAGGTCGATTTACCAATACCTGGATCGCCGCCAATCAAGACCACAGCGCCCGCGACTAAACCGCCACCCAACACGCGATCGAACTCGGCAATACCGGTAGAGATTCTTGGTAGCTCGAGCGCTTCAACATCAGACAGGCTGCGTAACGGTGCCGAGGCAGTCAGCGGCGCATAACGATGCTCGGCCTGCGCGCCCGAGTTCGGGGCCTCGCGCGACTCTTCGAGCGTGTTCCAGGCGTGGCAATGCGGGCACTGGCCCAGCCATTTTGGGCTCACGCCACCACACTCTGTGCAGGTGAAAATCGTTTTAATTTTTGCCATGTGCTAGTTTAACAAGGCTTGGCGATGCGCACTGCGAGCCCCGCGGCCTTTGCGGCTCAAGAAGACCTTACGACGCGGTGCCGCCTAAGCTGCCGCCGCCATCAATCCCGATGATCTGACCCGTGATGAACCCCGCGTCAGCCGACAACAAAAATCCAATCAAGGCGGCCACCTCGTTGGCCGTGCCTAAGCGTCCCAGGGGTACGGTGCTGGCCGCAGAGGCAGCGACATCGGCAGCAGGCGTCGCGTTCATGAAGAGTTCGGTATCAATGGCACCGGGGGCAACGGCATTGACGGTAATGCCATACTCAGCTAAATCCAAGGCCCAGGTGCGGGTGCAACCAATAATGGCGCCTTTAGCGGCCGCGTAGCTTGTGGCGTCGCGCGCGCCGCGCACAGACAGACTGCACAAATTAATAATGCGTCCGCTGCGGCGTATTTTCATGGATTCGACAAACGCTTGCGTGACCTGCACCGCGGTGCGCACATTCAGGTCGAAKGTTTCGTAGAGCGCTGAAAGTTCAACGGAACCAAGCGGTTGCAAAATTGCCGAACCCACATTATTGACCACGGCGTCAACCGGAAACTTGTCGTGTATGACTTGCAACACCTCTTGCGTTTGACCAGCGTCTGATAAATCGCATTCGTAAAGATAGCCAGGAAAATCGATTTCGGCCGTGTTACGCGCGATGCCAACCACGTGGCAGCCCAAATCAGCCAAACGCTGGGTGAGCGCCCAGCCAATGCCTTTGGTGGCGCCAGTGATTAATACACAACTGTCTTTCAACTTGGTCTCCGAACCCGCACACACGAGTACCTGTTAATGCTAGTCTACCGCAGCCTACGCTGACCCAGCCTTAATATACTGGAGGCAAAGCTGCAAAAATCAAGGTTGACTTGATAAACGATGTTCTTAAGGCTCGACATTTAACGATTTGCGCGTAAACCCTGTTCAACCCGGGCAAGGATGAGGTCAAACCACCACTTATGTCAGCTAATCATTACGAGAATTTTCCGGTTGCATCGTTTTTATTGCCCAAACATTTGCGTCGGGCCGTACTGAACATCTATCGGTTCGCTCGCAGCGCTGACGACATCGCTGATGAAGGTGACGCGAGCAACGCGCAACGTCTGCAAGCCTTGCAAGCCTATCGCGATGCACTCCAGGCCTGCAATGCGCCTTGCGTACAACGGCCTATCGCGCTTGATCCAGCGCTTGACGCGATCTTCACACCGCTGGGACAAACCATCGCTGACCACGAGCTACCACTCAAGCCTTTTGAAGACCTGCTCTCGGCGTTCGAACAAGATATCTCGCAAAAACGCTACGCTAATCAAGCCGCGCTTGATCACTATTGCGAACGCTCGGCCAACCCCGTGGGTCGGCTGATGCTGCACCTTTATGGTGCGATCGCTGAAGACATGCTGGCTTGGTCCGATGCCATCTGTACGGCCTTGCAGCGACTAAACTTCTTGCAAGATGTTGCCATCGACTGGCAAAAAGATCGCATTTATCTTCCCCAGCAAGCGCTCAAGCGCTTTGGCGTGACCGAAGAGGCGATTGCAAATGGCGAAGTCAACGCGGCCTGGAAAGCCCTGATGCAAGATCAAGTCACCGCGTGCAGAGGCTTGTTACACTTTGGGCAGCCACTTGGGCGACGACTGCCCGGACGTATCGGGCTAGAGCTTAGGCTCATCGTTCAGGGTGGCCTGCGTATTTTAGAAAAAATCGAACATGTTGACTTTGACGTGTTTGAACGTCGACCAACCCTTGGCGTGTACGACTGGACACTCATGCTCGCACGCGCTCTTCGAACCTGAACGCATGACGCCTCAAGAATATTGTCAGGATAAAGCAGCTAAAAGCGGCTCAAGCTTTTATTACGCCTTTCTGTTTTTACCGCCGGCACGTCGCCAGGCTATCACGGCACTCTATGCGTTTTGTCGCGAGGTCGATGATGTCGTTGATGAGTGCACCGACCCTTCACTGGCGCGCATTAAGCTTGCCTGGTGGCGCACACAAGTCGACGCGCTCTTTGAGGGCAAAGCCGAGCACTTAGTGATGAAGGCGCTGTTGCCCTGCCTGAGCCCGTTTAAGCTCACGCGCGAACGACTACTGGCCGTGATTGATGGCATGGAGATGGACCTCGATCAGACGCGCTACCTTGACTGGCCCGCCCTGCAAACGTATTGCTGGCATGCAGCAGGGGTCGTGGGCGAACTGTCAGCGAGCATCTTTGGCTATGCCGAAGCCTCGACGTTGCAGTACGCCACCAAATTGGGGTTGGCCTTTCAGCTCACAAATATCATTCGCGATGTCGGTGACGATGCACGGCGAGGCCGCATCTACCTGCCCCTCAGCGATTTACAACAATTTGGGGTGCGTGCCTCAGATATCTTGAATGGTAATTATTCTGAAAAATTTTCTGCGCTGATGGCCTTCGAAGCCGCACGCGCACGCACGCTATACGCCGAGGCGATCGCCGCGCTACCCCAGCAGGATCAGCGCGCTCAGCGCCCTGGGTTGATGATGGCAGCCATTTATTACGCCTTGCTCACAGAAATCGAACACGAACAATGGCAGGTTTTGCATCAACGGATTTCGCTCACGCCCGTGCGCAAACTCTGGCTGGCCTGGAAAAACTTTATCGGCGAAGGCGCCAGCGTCATTCGCCAAATTAAGCGAGCGAGCGCGGCCTCATGAAGCTTGCCGTGGTCGGCGCGGGCTGGGCCGGCTTGACTGCCGCGGTGGCACTGAAATCAACTGGGGCAGCTGTCACCGTGTTTGAGGCAGCACCTCTTGCAGGCGGACGCGCACGGCGCGTCGATGACTTGCACATGGGCGCAATCGACAACGGTCAGCATTTATTATTGGGCGCGTATACCGAGACGCTTGCCTTGCTCAAGCACTTGCACCCTGAGCGCCCGGTTGACGAATTGCTTCACCGGTCCCCTTTGCACCTTGAAAGCGCAGACGGAGACTTTTGCTTAACAGCCGCAGACGTGATGGCGCCGTTGCATACCCTGTGGGGTCTACTGACCGCGCGCGGTTTGTCTTGGCAAGACCGTTGGCAGGCGATCCGGATGGTCGTTTTGCTCAAGCGAAAGCGATGGCAGGCACCTGCCATGCTGAGCGTCGCCCAATTGCTTGAGCAACATCATCAATCAGCTCGGTTGTGCCGCCGACTTTGGATACCGTTATGTCTGGCGAGTTTGAATACATCAACCGATCAAGCCTGCGCGCAATTATTTTTAAATGTCTTGCGCGATAGCCTAGACGCACCGCGCGCGCGCTCTGACATGCTGATCCCACGGGTTGACTTAACCGCGCTATGGCCACAGGCGGCGGCCGACACCGTCACGATGCGTTATCGCCATATTGTGCGAGAGGTTTGCCCGAATGCAGCGACTGTCAGCATTGACGGCGAAGTATTCGATGGCTGTGTCTTAGCGACCCCACCTTATGCGTGCGCACGTATTCTGAAGCCTAGCGAAAGCAGTGGCACAAGCGATACTTTACTGGCCCAACTAGGCGCCTTTGAATATCGGTCGATTGCAACGCTCACGTTGCAATTAGACGCACCTTGGAATCCACCCCAACCAATCCTGTTGCTGGACGAAGACCCAACGCGAGGGCATCTTGGCCAGTGGGTATTCACGCGCACGCAAGCAGATGACCAATTAACAGTGGTCATCAGTGATGCCAGTGATTATTTAAAGCATGAACGCGTCAGCTTTGTTGACAATATCGCTTCGCAAATTCGTGAGCAGGTCCAGCGTCATCCAAACTCGCGTCGCAGTTCACAGCCGCCAATGCCTGCTATCCGTTCGCATCGCCTGATCGTTGAAAAACGCGCCACCTTTGCTGCGGTGCCTGGCTTGCAACGCCCAGCGAATCAAAGCCCGTGGCCGCGTCTGAGCTTGGCAGGTGACTGGACAGATACGGGATACCCTGCGGTACTTGAAGGGGCAGTGCGCAGCGGCAAACGAGCTGCCAGCACGCTGATCGAAGCATTGCAGCGTGGCACGGGTTAAGCCTGAGGCTTCGCGCAACATGCCAGCTTGGTAGTGGGTGGCCTGACGCTTGTCGAACTTACCCGGCGCGATGACCGATCGGTTAGCTTTGCAACGCGCGCGCCGTGTACAACCCCAGCAGCGTTAACGCGAGCGAACCGGCAAGGCTGACTGCAGAATAGGTTGCCGCCATCGCCAAACGCCCTTCTTCAAGGAAGGCAACCATTTCAGCCGAAAATGTTGAAAACGTGGTGAGCCCACCTAAAAAGCCAGTGATAATAAACAGGCGCCAAAAGGGTGGCCACTCTGGGTGCGCGGCAATGACTCCAACCACTAAACCAATCAGATAACCACCCACCATATTGGCAGAAAAAGTCCCCCAAGGGATCGCATCAGCATGGCGATTGAGCCACAGGCCAAGCAGCCAACGCAGCCAAGCACCCAGCGCTGCCCCCACCGCAATCGCAACAAAATGAAAGGGCGTGAACAGCGCCATGGCTATAGGCTCGCGTGCTCGGCGATATACGCCCGCACACTTGCCACATCGCACGGCAACACAGTGACTTTTTGCGGTAACGATTCGAGGTTTTCAAGCCCAAGTGGCACGGGTGCGGGCCGACCGAGCGCCTCTTGAATGACCTCTGAAAACTTCGCAGGCAAAGCCGTTTCTAGTACCAACATCGGCACACCCTCTTCCACAAAAGGCGCGGCGACTTTCACACCATCAGCGGTATGTGGATCAATCAAGATACCGGTGCGATCCATGACCTGCCGAATCGTCGATAAGCGCTCTTGGTGCGAGCTACTACCCGACACAAATCCATAGCGCTCGGTAAACTCGGGCAGGTAGGCAGACAAATCAAACGAGCCCTGCGCCGCGAGTTCCTGCCAAAGCTTGGCGACCCGGTCAGCGTCGCGCCCGACTAAGTCAAACACAAAGCGCTCAAAGTTCGAAGCGCGAGAGATGTCCATTGAAGGGCTTGAAGTTAACAACGTTTGGGCGGCAGAGCGAGGCCGGTAAATACCCGTATGAAAGAACTCATCGAGAACATTATTTTCGTTGGTGGCCAGAACCAAGCGCCTGATGGGTAAGCCCATGCTGCGCGCAATATGCCCGGACAAGATATTGCCAAAATTACCCGACGGTACGGCAAACGACACCGGTTGACCTGGGCCGGTGGTGGCACGCAGCCAACCGTGAAAGTAATAGACAATTTGTGCAGCAATACGCGCCCAGTTAATTGAGTTGACCGCGCCCAAATGGTATTTATTTTTAAAAGCCAAATCACTGGCGAGGGCTTTGACAACGTCTTGCGCCTCGTCAAAGACCCCTTTCACAGCAAGATTATGAATATTGGCATCTTGCAGTGAATACATCTGAGCACGCTGAAACGCACTCATGCGCCCGTAGGGCGAAAGCATAAATACGGCAACCGCGTCTTTACCGCGCATCGCGTATTCAGCGGCTGAACCGGTATCGCCCGACGTCGCACCCAATATATTCAGCGTGGCACCGCGTGCGCGCAACACCTGCGCAAACACCTGCCCCAAGAACTGCATGGCCATGTCTTTAAAGGCCAGCGTCGGCCCCTCAGACAAGCCTAACAGTGAGAGCCCGCCGTAAAGTGGGCGCAGCGGAACAATCTCGGTGCTTTGAAAAGTTTTGGGGAGATAGGCTGCCTGCGTCAGAGCCCTAAGTTGGGCAGATTCGATATCACTAATAAATAACGATAAGACTTCAGCAGCCAGTGCGTGATACGGCAAGCTGCGCCAAGATTCGAGCTGCGCTGCCGACACCTGTGGCACGCTTTCTGGCATCGCCAACCCGCCATCGGGCGCCAAGCCTTCAAGCAAGATATCTGAGAAGCCTTGCGCCGCCATGCCACCACGGGTTGAGACATACTTCATGCGAGGCTTTCCATACGCAAGCGCGTGACACGCGAGCGTACAAACGGCAATGCTTCAATTTTGACAATTGCAGCATTGACATTACGCTCGATCGCTTCGTGCGTTAAGAAAATTAGTTCGGCATCAGCGCCTTGTTCAGCGGGTTGCTGAATCATCGAGCCAATCGAAATTTTGGCATCCGCTAAAACACGTGCCAAATCAGCAAGTACACCAGACTGATCGGCGACCGTGAGACGCAAATAATAAGACGTGACCACATCGTCGATGGACAAGATCGGCGTATCGGCCATTGCCTCAGGCTGAAACGCCAAGTGCGGCACGCGATGTTCAGGATCTGCCGTGTGCAGCCGTGTCACATCCACCAAATCAGCGACCACCGCCGAGGCGGTGGGCTCTTCGCCTGCACCTTTGCCGTAATAAAGCGTTTGCCCCACGGCATCGCCGCACACCAGCACGGCATTCATGGCGCCCTCAACATTCGCCAAGAGCGATTTGACTGGCACAAGCGCTGGATGCACACGTAATTCGATCCCTTCAGGCCGACGCTTGGTGATCCCTAATAACTTAATGCGATACCCAAGACGTTCGGCCAACTTGATATCCTCAGCCGCAAGTTGCGAGATCCCTTCGATATACGCTTTATCAAACTGCACCGGGATGCCAAAGGCTAAGGAAGCCAGCAGGGTGAGCTTATGCGCGGCATCGACACCCTCGATATCAAAAGTAGGATCGGCCTCGGCGTAGCCAAGTTTTTGCGCCTCGGCTAACACTGTTGCAAAGGGTAAACCGCGTGCCCGCATCTCTGACAAAATAAAATTGGTCGTGCCATTAATGATGCCTGCCACCCACTCAATTCGGTTGGCGGTTAAGCCTTCACGAATCGCTTTAATAATCGGGATACCGCCGGCTACCGCAGCCTCAAAGGCAACCATCACGCCACGCGCCGAGGCCGCAGCAAAAATTTCAGTCCCGTATTTGGCAAGCAAAGCCTTATTGGCGGTGACCACGTGCTTGCCTTGCGCGATCGCCTCTAGCACCAACTTGCGCGCCAGCGTATCGCCGCCGATCAGTTCGACCACAATATCAATCGAAGGATCTTGCACCACCTCAAAGGGGTCAACACCCACCAATATGTCTGGCCCCACGAGTTTGCGCGCTTTGGCCACATCGCGCACGGCCACACGCGTGACTTCGATTTTGCGACCCGCCCGGCGGGCAATTTCTTGTGCATTGCGTGCCAGCACTTTATAGGTGCCGCCACCGACCACACCTAAACCTAACAAACCAACTTTGATTGAATCCATTACAGCAACCCGTCCTTTCGAAACATCTCTTTAATGCCGCGTACGGCCTGTCGGGTGCGTTGCTCGTTTTCGATCAAGGCAAAGCGCACATACTCATCGCCATAATCGCCAAACCCGATGCCCGGCGAGACCGCGACCTTGGCCTCTTCAAGAATACGCTTGGCAAATTCAAGCGAGCCTTTGGCCCGATACTGCTCGGGGATATGGGCCCAGACATACATCGACGCTTTGGGGTTTTCAACCATCCAGCCCGCCTCGTGCAAACCTTTGACCAATACATCACGGCGGCTTTGATATTTTTGCACGACTTCAACCACGCAATCTTGCGGGCCATCGAGTGCCGCAATCGCAGCCACCTGAATGGGGGTAAAGGTGCCGTAATCATGATAGCTTTTGATACGCGCAAGCGCGTTGACTAGCTCGGCGTTACCCACCATAAAGCCCACACGCCAGCCAGCCATGTTGTAGCTTTTACTCATGGTAAAGAATTCGACGGCAACCTCGCGCGCGCCAGGCACTTGCATAATCGAAGGTGCCTGGTAGCCATCGAAGCAGATGTCAGCGTAAGCTAAATCGTGCACCACGATGATGTTGTGCTCGCGCGCCAGAGCCACGACACGTTCAAAAAACGAAAGGTCAACACACTGCGCAGTCGGGTTGCTTGGAAAACCCAAAATCATCATCTTGGGCTTTGGGATGGATTCGCGCACGGCGCGCTCAAGTTCTTGAAAAAAATCGGTGCCCAGCGTCATGCACACCGAACGGATATTAGCCCCGGCAATCACTGCGCCATAAATATGGATGGGATAGCTTGGGTTTGGCACCAACACCGTATCGCCCGCATCGAGCGTGGCCAACATCAAATGTGCCAGTCCTTCTTTTGAGCCAATGGTGACAATTGCCTCAGAGTCGGGATCAAATTGCACCTGATAACGGCGCGCATACCAGTCGGTAATGGCTTTACGTAGGCGGGGAATCCCTTTTGACACTGAATAACCATGGGTCGTCGGACGCGAAGCGGCTTCGACTAATTTTTCGACGATGTGGGGTGGGGTTGGGCCGTCGGGGTTACCCATTGACATGTCGATGATGTCTTCGCCGCGATGGCGCGCCGCCATTTTGAGCTCAGCCGTAATGTTAAAAACATAGGGCGGCAAACGCTCAATTCGAGGAAACCTCTTCATTCATGCATCCTTGTTGGGGAGGGGCAACGCTAGGGTAAGCACTAAGTAATTCTGAACTCTATTACACTTCGATTCACCTGCTTGCGCTACAGCAAAGCCCTCTAATCTAGCGCAACCCGCCCGGTCTCGCAAATCAGCTTGAAAAGTTATAAAAATTTAACCATTTTGTCTTGAAAACCCCTCATCTTGCGCCATACAAACCGCAAGCGATTGCGCTATAGTCTAACGAACCTGCCGGAGTATTGATTGAAGCTTCACACAGATACCAACTCGGCAATGAATACCGTGACCGGTTACGGCGACGGGTTTGTCGAAATCAACAAAGTTCGCTTTGATCACGCGATTGCCTTTGGGCCGTTAGGCGAAATCGCCCGCTGGTCGGCCCAAAGCTCCCTTGATATCTCTTCTGATCTGCTGCTTGCTGCAGCTAGGTTAAGTTTGGCGCCTTTGGATCCGATGGCCTTTCTTGATTCAGACGAGACAGGCGCGCGCCAAGTGCTCGGTGATAAGCCCGAAGTGCTTTTGGTTGGCACGGGAACCAAGCAAATGATGCTACCTCACCACATCACGGCGCCGCTCTTAAAAATCGGTGTCGGCGTCGAGAGTATGACCACGCAGGCAGCTGCCCGTACCTTCAACATCCTGATGGCCGAGGGGCGCCAAGTTATCGCCGCCCTGATCCCCGAGGACCCACAGCTTTGAGCCCGAACACACACGACATGCCCACAAACGCCACTGCACCTCTGCCCTCAGACTTACTCGGAAAACCCGCCCCAGCCTTCACCGTAGCAAGCACGATTGGTCAAATCACCCTGCAGCAGTGCCTTGGGCGTGCGGTCGTGCTGTACTTTTATCCCAAAGACAACACCCCGGGCTGCACCACCGAGACCGAAAATTTTCGTGATCTGCACGAGGCGTTCCTGGCGGCTAACTGCGCGATCGTCGGGGCTTCACGCGATTCTTTAAAGTCTCACGAAAACTTCAGTAAAAAACTCGAACTGCCGTTTCCGCTGATCGCAGACTCTGACGAGGTGCTGTGCGCCCTATATGGCGTCATGAAGCTTAAAAACATGTATGGCAAACAAGTGCGTGGCATCGAACGCAGCACCTTTTTAATTGATGCGCAGGGCAAACTTGCGGGCGTATGGCGAGGCGTCAAGGTGCCGGGGCATGCGCAAGAGGTGTTGACTGTGGCACAGGCGCTGACGCAAACATAAACATCACGTGCTAACTGAGTATTCATTTTTTTAACCATTTTCTGGGGACCGCCCTTCATGCCTTTGCCCAAGCTACCGACACGCCCCGCTGCGATTTTAGATGTGACGGCTGTTGAACTGCGCGTAAAAACGACTGCGCGCGAACCCGAAGAGATCCAACCAGAGCTCGAAGGCTTAAAAGGCACGCAACCGTCCGGGCAGACGACGCCTATCCATACCCAGCACCAAACAAGTTCTGCACACCTAAACGCAGTCTTACCGCCCCCTACATCGCCAGCAATCGCCACACGCTCGCTCCTGCGCGACACACACGCTCGCGCGGGTGGTGCGTCAACAAGCGTATTGGCAAAGAAAGGCCGCGCAACGGGCTCGCCAGGCGCTTCACGTGGCCCGAAGCGTACGGGCAGCAAGCCCTCTGCCACGGGCTTGAGTAAGCTGTTTGTGCTGGACACCAATGTGCTGCTGCACGATCCGAGCTCGTTGTTTCGTTTTGAAGAGCACGATGTCTTTTTGCCGATGATGACACTCGAAGAGCTTGATCACCAAAAGAAAGGCATGACCGAGGTCGCGCGTAACGCCCGGCAAGTGAGCCGTTCGCTCGACACTCTGGTAGGCGACAACACCAAACTCGATGAAGGCTTGCCTCTTGACGGCTTAGGGCACAAGGACGCAACCGGACGCCTCTATTTCCAAACTAAGGCGATGTCTGGCACCCTGCCCCCTGACTTGCCGATGGGCAAGGCCGACAATCAAATTCTGGGGGTCGTGCGCTCGCTGCAAGCGCAGTTCGCCACTCGCGAAGTGGTGCTGGTCTCCAAAGATATCAACATGCGCTTAAAAGCGCGCGCGCTGGCGATGGCGGCTGAAGACTACTTCAACGACCACGTGCTTGAAGACTCAGACTTGCTCTACACGGGCGTGTTGCAATTGCCCGAGAATTTTTGGAACAAACACGGCAAGGGCGTTGAGTCGTGGCAGCAAGGTGGCATCACGTTCTATCGCCTGAGCGGTCCGTTGTGCAGCCAGTTCATGATTAATCAGTTCGTCTTTTTTGAAGGCCCGATGCCGCTCTACGCGCAGGTGCGCGAGGTCAACGGCAAAACTGCAGTGCTGGCTACTTTGCGTGACTACACTCACGGTAAAAATAATGTCTGGGGGGTTACCTCGCGTAACCGTGAGCAGAATTTTGCGATGAATCTGCTGATGAATCCAGAGTGTGACTTTGTGTCGTTGCTGGGTCAGGCCGGTACTGGCAAAACCTTGATGACGCTCGCCGCCGGGCTGGCTCAAGTGCTTGAAACCAAACGCTATACCGAAATCATCATGACGCGCGTGACCGTGCCAGTGGGTGAGGACATTGGCTTTTTACCCGGTACCGAAGAAGAAAAAATGATGCCGTGGATGGGCGCTTTAGAGGATAATCTTGATGTGCTGAACATGGGCGAGACTGAAAGCGGTGGCGCGACCTCAAGCAACAGCCATGGCAACGAGTGGGGCCGGGCTGCCACAATGGAACTCATCCGCTCAAAAATAAAAGTCAAGTCGCTGAACTTTATGCGCGGGCGCACCTTCTTGAATAAATATCTCATCATCGACGAAGCGCAAAACTTAACGCCTAAGCAAATGAAGACGCTCATCACCCGTGCAGGGCCCGGCACCAAGGTGGTGTGCCTGGGCAACATCGCGCAAATCGATACACCCTACCTGACTGAAGGCAGTTCAGGCTTGACCTTTGTGGTAGACCGATTTAAGGGCTGGCCCCACGCCGGACACGTCACGCTGCAACGCGGCGAGCGCTCGCGCCTGGCCGATTACGCGGGCGAAGTTCTTTAGCGCTCAGCGCAAGCTGCAACCACTGAGCCCTTAACTCCATGCCTACAGCTTGCATTCGCCCACTCCCCCACGCCCCGGTCGCCTTGACGCTTGGGGATGCAGCTGGCATCGGCCCAGAAATCGTCGTCAAGCTTCACGCTGAAGGCTTGCCTGCGGCCTGTGTCGTGTATGGTGATGCAGGCGCCCTGCGGCGTGCGTGCCAAGCGCTTGCCCAGCCACTTCGCATCGTCGAACTCACAGCGCTAGACGCAACCAGCGAGCGCTACCGCGAACCCGGTTGTATCTTTGTGCGCCCAACCAGCCCCGCGCTGCCCGCTGACCTCCCGTTAGGCTTAGTCGACGCACGCGCGGGTAGGGCTGCCTATGAGGCTCTGTGTCTGGCCATTGATGATGCACTGCTTGGTCAGGTCGCAGCAATCGTCACGGCGCCCTTGAACAAAGAAGCGATGCACGCAGCCGGGCTGGACTTTGCGGGGCACACAGAAATCCTAGCGCAGCGCTCGGGCGCACCGAAGGTTGCCATGATGCTGATCAACGACCACCTGCGCGTCATCCTGGCCACCATTCACATTTCCCTGTCTGAGGTTGCGCCCGCCCTGAGCGTCGAACTTGAGCTGCGTACGATAGAACTCGCGCAACAAGCGTGTCAGGCAATGGGGATTGCCGCACCGCGGATCGGCGTCGCGGGCTTAAATCCACACGCCGGCGAACAGGGCAGGTTTGGCCGCGAAGAGCTCCAGCTCATCGCGCCGGCGATTGCGAGCGCCAGAGCGCGCGGAATCGACGCCTCAGGCCCCTGGCCTGGTGATACGCTTTTTATGCGCGCACGAAACGGCGAGTTCGACATCTGCGTTGCTCAATATCACGATCAAGGCCTGATCCCAATCAAATATCTTGGTGTGGATAAAGGGGTCAACATCACAGTGGGTCTGCCTTTTGTGCGTACCAGTGTTGATCACGGCACGGCGTTCGATATCGCGGGTAAAAACGTCGCAGATCCTTCTTCGCTCAGAGTCGCGTTCGAGACCGCACTCACTCTGCTCAAACACCCTTGAGCGCCTACGTACAATTTAGGGTTAACCCTAAATTGAATAAAAATTAGTCAAAACTTAGGTTAAGTATCAAAGCTAAGTATATAATTTGCCTAGTTTTTATGCTTTGCAGGGCACTGAGAATGACTTTTAAATTTAATTTATCCTGTCGCAAGCCCTGGCTAAGTTGCTTGGTGAGCCTGGCTGTTGCCTTTTTTTGCGCATCCGCCTGGTCGCAAACCACGGCTCAACCCGCTGCCAGCACGGCCAAAAAAACAACCTCTGTCGCCAATCAGCCAAAAGCAAAAAAAACAACGAACAACGCCAAAAATACAAAAAAGAAAGTGGTCGCCTCAGGTACACCACAAGGCAGTCGCTCAGTGGCCGAGGCCGCGAATACACCCATTGGCAAGGCCACCAACAATAATTTCAAAGCAACGGCAGTTAAACCCTCGACTGCACCACGCGCGCGTAATAGCGCCGCCGCAGCAGCAGGTGTTGCCGCAGGCGTGGCAGGCGCGGGGGCAGTTGCAAACGCGGGTGCAAGCACCAGCACGGGTGCAATTAGCGCGGTGCGCTCGAACGTGGTGCTCGTGCAAGACCTCGGCAGCAGCACCATTTTATTTGCTCGGAACGACGGCCCACCTCGGCCGATCGCCTCGATCACCAAGCTCATGACTGCGATTGTGATTGTCGATGCGAATCAAGCGATGAGTGAACTCATCGAAGTCACAGCAAGCGATATCGACACCGTTAAACACAGCCGTTCGCGCTTGCCGGTCGGCACTAAATTGTCACGCAGTGACATGTTGCACCTCGCGTTGATGTCGTCAGAAAATCGTGCAGCAAATGCCCTGGGGCGCCATTACCCCGGCGGCATGACTGCGTTTGTCGCTGCCATGAACAGCAAAGCCAAACAACTGGGCATGACACAAAGCCGTTTCGTTGAGCCCACGGGTTTATCGAGCGAAAACGTAGCAAGCCCGCAAGACCTCGTCATACTGTTGCAAGCCTCAGCCTCGCGTGCAGCCATTCGGCAATACACCACCGATGATCAGCACGAGGTGCGCTCAAGCGGACACCCCACACTTTTTCGTAACACCAACATGCTGGTGTTAAATCCCACTTGGGATATCAAGGTGTCTAAGACCGGCTATATCAGCGAAGCGGGTCAGTGCTTGGTCATGCTGGCGCGGATCAATAATCGCGACGTGGCAATTGTGCTTCTTAACGCTGAAGGCAAAGGCACACGAGTTGGTGATGCCGTCAAAATCAAACAATGGGTACAGCAGAAACAAGTGGTCGCAGGGCTTAACGGTAACCCGCTTCAGTAACCCGACGAGCCCCCAGAGCCACTCGCAAAATTCAAGAAGCGGGTGCTTGAGCCCTGAAAAGTTAACCTGACTGTTCCGATCGGACCATTACGCTGTTTACCGATAATGATTTCGGCCGTCCCTTTTTCGGGCGAGTCTGGGTTGTAGACCTCATCGCGATAAATAAATAAGATTAAATCAGCGTCTTGTTCGATCGCACCAGACTCGCGTAGGTCGCTCATGACTGGGCGACGATTGGGGCGTTGCTCAAGGCTACGATTCAGCTGCGACAAAGCAATCACGGGGCAATCAAGCTCTTTGGCTAACGCTTTTAGCGAGCGACTAATTTCTGAGATCTCAGTCGCTCGATTTTCGCCTGACGAGCTGGCCTCCATCAACTGCAAGTAGTCGATCACAATCAGACCAAGTTTGCCGCACTGRCGTGCGAGCCTGCGCGCCCGCGCCCTGACCTCAACAGAACTCAAGGCGGGGGCCTCGTCGATGTAGAGCTGTGCGTTTTGCATACGTTGCACAGCATGCGTCACGCGTGGCCAATCATCCGCCAAGAGCTTACCTGTGCGCATCCGATGCTGATCAAGCATACCCACGGAGCCTAGCATTCGCATCGCGAGTTGCACCGCGCCCATTTCCATTGAGAATACGGCTACCGGAATACCTTGTTCAATAGCCACGTGTTCGGCGATGTTCATCGCGAGCGAGGTTTTACCCATGGAGGGTCGGCCAGCTACAATCACTAAATCGCCGCCCTGCAACCCCGAGGTCATTCTGTCAAGATCGGTAAACCCCGTGGGCACACCTGTGACATCGGTGTTGCCCTCACGGTGATACAGCTCATCGATTTTATCGACCACTTCAGATAGTAATGGCTGAATTTCGCGAAACCCTGCCGTCGCTTTTGCACCTTCTTGAGCAATTTTGAAGACTTTGGATTCGGCCTCATCGAGCAACTGACGCGCCTCTTTGCCCTGCGGATTAAACGCCGTGGCAGCGATTTCGTCGGCAACCGTCACAAGTTTACGAAGCAGCGAGCGTTCGCGAACGATCTCGGCATAGCGACGAATATTGGCAGCCGAAGGCGTGTTGTGCGCCAGAGCATTGAGATAAGCCAATCCCCCTACTTCTTCGGATTTTCCGACACTGGCTAAAGACTCGTTGACAGTGACCACATCTGCGGGGCGAGACAAATTAATCAGTCGCGCGATGTGATGCCAAATTAAGCGGTGATCAAACCGATAGAAGTCTTCTTCGTTAACCACGTCAGTGACGCGTTCCCAGGCACCATTGTCAAGCAACAAGCCACCCAGCACCGATTGCTCGGCCTCGATTGAGTGAGGAGGAACTCGCAGGTATTCGAGTTGCGGATCAGGCGAAGTATTCATCGTTTTGATAATAACCGTAAGCACTTCGAGACGCACAAAAATCCTTGGATATCACGCCCGGGAACACGCCTGAGCAAGGCGCCAAGGTAATTTTCGATGAAGGAGGTTTTACGCTCGAATTTTTGTAACTGTTTGCGCAGCAAGGGATCAGGGTTTGCTTGTAGGTAGGACTTGAGCAGCTGTTCACAAAGCGCCTGACGCTCGTTGACGTCAAATTCATGGCCACGCAACCCCGCCATGGACGATAGCATCTGAAACACGTCGTACGCCTGACCAAGTGGTAAAGACAGCGCCTCTGCAATATTTTCTTCAAAATCAATACGGGTAAACACCCCATCTTGCATCATCATGTTGCGCAACTGTGCCCCACCATGGACAAAGCCGGCCTGATGAAACCGAGCAAGCTCTTGCGCAGCGCTATCCATTAGACTGAGTCGTACCTCTGGATTCGCAAGTCGAATCAGATAGGGCATATCTTGGCCGACGAACTCTAAGACCAACAACTGCGGCGTTTGATGCCAAACGGTCGGCACACGCAGACCAGACGACTTAAGGCGAATCAAGCGGCGAGCTTCGTCAACCAAAGAGTTTTGCAGCAGCACCTGCGTCGACGGGCGCTCGCCCAGCAGCAACCAACAAAGCCAGGCTAGCGCAGCAACACGCAGCACTTGCCAAGCGCGACGTAACGCCACAAACCGGCGAGTGTGCTGGCGTTTCACCACGCAGTGATGCCCGGCAAATTCGACAAAATAAATACCGGCTGGGTCGTTGGCGTGCTGACCTAACCACATGTTTAGGGCTTGCTCAAACTGGGGGTCGTCGGTGCTCATGATGACTCAAAAAGGCCTTGTTATTGTTACCAAACACCCACTTAGCCAAACACCAAGAGACAAAAAAGCCGACCTGAGCCGGCTTTTTTGCCAGGGATCACCTGTGACTTAGACTAAGTCGCCGACCACAATTACTGAAATACTACTGACGACGTCGGGGTGAATCGCTACCTGAACTTGAAACTCGCCGACCGCTTTCAACGGACCTTCAGACAGACGAATTTGCGCTTTTTCGATACCGGTAAAGCCTGCAGCAACCAGTGCCAGAGCGATATCCATGTTGGTTACCGAACCAAACAAGCGACCGTCTACACCCGCTTTTTGAGTAATGCTCAGTGCAAAGCTTTCAAGACGCTGGCCTAAGGCTTGTGCCAGAGCAAGTTTTTCGGCTTGAATTTTTTCGAGCTCTACGCGGCGCACTTCAAATTCTTTGAGTGCCGTTTCAGTCGCGCGACGCGCTTTTTTCTGGGGGATCAGAAAGTTGCGAGCGTAGCCATCACGCACGCGCACTACTTCACCCAGATTGCCGACGTTAACAACTTTTTCGAGAAGAATAATTTGCATGGTATGCCCCTGAATTAGCTATGGTTATCGGTGAAGGGCAACAGTGCCAAAAAACGTGCGCGCTTGATCGCGGTGTCGAGTTGGCGCTGATAGATCGCCTTCGTTCCGGTCAGACGTGCAGGAATAATCTTGCCGTTTTCTTGAATGAAATCACGCAAAGTATCGAGATCTTTGTAATCAATTTGATCGACATTTGCTGCGCTAAAGCGGCAAAATTTACGACGTTTGAACAAAGGATTCTGTTGGGTGAATTTCTTTTTTTCTTTACGTTTACCGAAGAAAGCCATGATGTGCCTCGCTTAAATCTGTTGAATATGCTGCGCGTGCAGCCTGAATTTTGGTGAATCTTTTCGAACCGGTGCCAAAAACCCCTGAACGCGTACCGCACGACCCAAACTTGTTGTGCTAGCCATCTGTGCCAGGTCTCCGAGTGCAACAACTGCCAGCGTAAAAGCTAGGCGACGCACCTTACCTGCCTCAGTGACTTCGGACTCGTGTGAAAGAAGAAACTCGAGCACTGCAATCCCGGCTGGCGTATACCGTAAGGGGGAAAGCTCAAGTATTTGCCCTTGCACTTCAAGCCGATTCACAACAGGCCTGAATTACTCAGCCTCGCCAGTTGTTGTTTCGGCCGAAGCTTTGCGGGCTTCGTCGCGTTCAACTTGTTTCATCATGAGTGAAGGCTCGGCTTGAGCAGCTTTGGTCTTGATGACAAGGTGGCGCAATACGGCGTCGTTGTAACGAAACGAATGTTCAAGTTCGTCGAGCGTGGGTTGACCGCATTCGATGTTGAAACACACGTAATGCGCTTTTACCAGTTTTTGAATTGGGTAAGCGAGTTGACGGCGACCCCARTCTTCGGTGCGGTGGACTTTACCGCCTTGGGTGGTCACCAGCGCCTGATAGCGCTCGACCATCGCGGGAACTTGTTCGCTTTGGTCGGGATGGACAATAAAAACAATTTCGTAATGACGCATTTGAACTCCTGAGGGTGTCCGGCAAGAAGCTGTGAGCGATGGGGGCTTGAGGCTGTTGATATTTAACATCAACTGAAGTTATACAACTGCGGCGACACAACTGCTGCGGTTYAGAAACTGCGGCGGTTACRCGACCAGACAGCTATTTTGCTCAAAATACCACTTCAACACAGCCCTTTTCGGGGGCAGCCTGCCACGCCAAAAACTGGCTGGTCAAGCAAGAAAGCCTTGTATTATTGTATGTTTAGCTATTTAACGCAAGCTCGGCACCAAATCTGGTACGAACGGCTTGCTCTACCCCCGCCGCGTCGAGTCCGACGCTCGCCAATAAAGCGCCCTGCTCGCCGTGATCGATGAAACGGTCGGGCAGACCCAATTGCAAGAGCGCGCACACCACCCCTGCAGCGGCAAGCGCTTCGGCGACGGCGCTACCGGCTCCGCCCATGATCGCGCCTTCTTCTAACGTGACAAGTCCAGCGTGAGAGGCCGCCAGTTCAAGCACCAGCGCAAGGTCTAGCGGCTTTACAAAGCGCATATCTGCCACGCTTAGGTTCAGGGCTTCGGCGGCCTTGAGTGCAGCCGGCAACAGCGTACCGAAGACCAAAATCGCGATTTTTTTGCCTTGACGGCGCATCAGACCGCGACCGAGTTCGACGGTCGCAAGCTCAGCCTGAGGCAARGCCCCAACCCCTGCGCCGCGAGGGTAACGTACTGCGGCCGGGCCGGGATGGTGATAACAGGTTGAAAGCAAGAGGCGAGTTTCGTTTTCGTCAGAAGGCGTTGCCACCACCATATTCGGAATGCAGCGCATAAAGGCAATGTCGTAATTGCCTGCGTGCGTAGCGCCGTCTGCCCCCACCAGACCGGCGCGGTCTAGTGCGAAAGTCACATCGAGGTTTTGCAAAGCCACATCATGAATGAGTTGATCGTAGCCGCGCTGCAAAAAGGTCGAATAAATCGCGACGACAGGCTTTTGCCCCTCACAGGCTAAGCCTGCTGCAAAAGTGACGGCGTGCTGCTCGGCAATACCCACGTCAAAATAACGTTTCGCAAAGCGGCGCTCAAATTCGACCATGCCGCTGCCCTCACGCATCGCGGGCGTGATACCCACTAAGCGCGAGTCTTGGGCTGCCATATCGCACAGCCACGTCCCAAATATCTGCGTATAGGTCGTCTTGGGCGCTGCAGCGGGTGTTTGAATGCCGATGGCAGGATCGAACTTACCGGGGCCGTGATAAAGAACGGGATCGGTCTCGGCAAGCTTATAACCCTGCCCTTTTTTGGTCACAACATGTAAAAACTGCGGGCCCTTCAAGGCGCGCATATTTTGTAAGGTTGGGATCAAAGAATCGAGGTCATGACCATCGATCGGACCCACATAGTTAAAGCCCATTTCTTCGAACAAGGTCGCTGGGGTGACCATACCTTTGGCGTGTTCTTCAAAGCGCCGCGCAAGCTCGAGCACTGGGGGCATATGCTGCAAAACCGAGCGTCCCACATTTTTTGCCGCGGCGTAAAACTGACCAGACATCAAGCGAGCAAGATAACGATTGAGTGCGCCAACTGGTGGCGAAATCGACATGTCGTTATCGTTGAGAATCACCAACAGGTTCATGTCGGGAGTCACCCCCGCATTGTTCATCGCCTCGAACGCGATCCCGGCAGACATCGAACCATCGCCAATCACGGCAATATGCTGGCGCGACACGCCGGCATTGCGTGAGGCGACGGCCATACCAAGCGCAGCCGAGATCGACGTAGAGGAGTGCGCGGTGCCAAACGCATCGTACTCAGATTCGCCACGCCTTGGAAAGCCGGAAATCCCGCCGAACTGACGCAACGTACTCATGGCCGCTTTGCGGCCGGTCAAGATTTTGTGAGGATACGACTGATGGCCAACATCCCAAATAATACGATCGTGCGGTGTGTCGTACACGTAATGCAGCGCAACCGTTAATTCGACCGTGCCCAGATTAGACGAGAGGTGACCACCCGTTCGAGACACCGACGCCAGTACAAACTCGCGTAACTGGTCGGACAATCGTCTGAGCTCTCGTTTATCGAGCGCCTTGAGGTCGGCTGGTGAGTGAATACGGTCGAGCAAATCGGTCAGCATAAGGATATTTTCTATACAAAAATCATCGCGACGATTTTAATGATCGCGTAAAACAATAAAATCAGCGAGCTCGGCCAACCTGTGGCTCGCCTCGCCCAGGGGCGCTAAAGCGGCTAGCGCGCGCTGATGCAAGCCACCCGCGAAGGTGCGCGCCTGCTCTACGCCCAATAGTGTGACATAAGTTGGCTTATTTGCCGCGGCATCTTTACCGACGGTTTTACCAAGCACTGCACGGTCAGCGGTGACATCAAGCACATCATCGATTACCTGAAACGCCAAACCGATTGCGGCGGAATAGTTTTCGAGGGCCTCGCGTTGCCAGGCACTGCCCCCGCCCGCTAAACCACCCAGAGCAACGCTCGCGCCCAGCAAGGCACCGGTTTTGAGCATATGCATTTGTTGCAAAGCTTGCTGCGTCAGGGTTTTACCCACGCTGTCAAGATCGATGGCCTGCCCGCCCGCCATGCCGAGGCTGCCTGCCGCTCGCGCCAAGTCACGAATCGCCTGGACAATCAGCTCAGGCGAAAGCGGCATTTGAGCGAGCAAATCAAAGGCTAAAGGCTGCAAGGCATCGCCCGCCAACAACGCGGTTGCTTCGTCATATTGCACGTGAACAGTGGGGCGACCACGGCGTAAGACGTCGTCATCCATGCAAGGTAAGTCGTCGTGTACGAGCGAATAAGCATGCACGAGCTCAACCGCCGCCGCGGCGTAGTCTTGGGCCAACGCCTGCTGTGCCAGTTGTTGCGACGAAATCGCGGGGCCGCAGGCCTGAGCCGCAGCAAAAACGAGCGCCGCTCGCACCCGTTTGCCCCCGCCCAACACCGAGTAACGCATGGCCTGATGCAAGCTTGCCGGCGCAACGTCTTCGCTGGGCAAGGCGCGCGCTAAAACAAGCCCAACGTGCTGCGCGCGTTCAGCGAGCCAATCAGAAAACTCAACAACGGGTGCCTTCATAGGCCGTCGGGCAGCTGCCCGTCRAAGGGGCGCAGCATACCGGCCTCGAGCACTTTGACTTGCTGTTCAGCCTGCGCAAGCTTTTGTTGACACAAGCGCGTGAGCGCAACACCTCGCGTATAGGCCGTCAACGATTGCTCAAGCGCGAGCGAACCGGATTCCATGGTGGCCACGAGTGCTTCGAGTTCGGCCAACGCCGTCTCAAAATCTTGAGGTAAGGTCGCGTCGACCTCGGTGGCGSCTGAAGCGGCAAGTACGGAAGTTTGAGTGGCTTTGGTCAAGCGATGCTCCGAAAGCGAAAAATTCGTCTGTATGGCTCTAGCAGATGCAGAGCGAATACAGATCCACTCTGATTGTACGAGATGAATCAGCCGAAACACCTTGAGGTACAATAGTTCTTTAAGGTTAATCGGCCAAACCGATTTTTCTTCGCGCCAGAACGGTACGATCCGTGCTGGCTTTTTTATCGGTGCGGAGGGAATCATGACCGACATTGGTCGGATGGCGCATTTGGCGCCCGCTCGAACCCAGCTGGCTGTCGATACATATTTTGACCAGGCCCGCTTTAAGCGAGAGCAAAAAAGTATTTTTGAACAGTTTTCGCGTTACGTTGGGCACCAAAAAAGCGTGCCACAACCCGGAGACTGGCGCAGCCTGTCTCACGAAAATAACGGACGCGTACTCGTTCGTAGCCAAAACGGTATCGAACTACTCTCTAACGTCTGTCGTCACCGTCAGGCTTTGATGCTAGGCGGCCAAACGGGCAACGTCACAGGAAACACCAATAACTATGGGAATCTTAGTGATACAGGTGGCAATATTGTTTGCCCCCTACACCGCTGGACCTACGACAAGCAGGGACAGTTGCTAGGCGCCCCACACTTTGAGCACTCGCCCTGCCTGAACCTTGAACGCTTTGCGCTGAAAGAATGTCATGGCCTGTTGTTTGAGGGCTCGCGCGAACCTTTGGCCGAACTCGGTAACCTGTTTAAACGTCCGGAGTTTGATTTTTCGGATTACGTCCTGGATCACGTTGAAGTTCACCAGTGCAACTACAACTGGAAAACCTTTATCGAGGTTTACCTTGAAGACTATCACGTCGCCCCCTTTCATCCGGGGTTAGGGCAGTTTGTCACCTGCRACGACTTATCCTGGGAATTCACCGAACACTACAGCATGCAACGCGTGGGGGTGCATCACGCCCTGTCACAACCGGGCTCGCCCGCGTACAAAGTTTGGCATGACAAATTGTTAGRGTTCCGCGGTGGGCAGGCACCCGCGTTCGGCGCTGTTTGGGTGACGTATTTTCCGACACACATGATTGAACTTTATCCTCACGTGGCTGTGCTTTCTACGCTTTATCCCAAATCACCCACCGAAACCGTCAACATTGTCGAGTTTTATTACCCCGAAGAAATCGCATTGTTTGAACGTGAATTTGTCGAAGCACAGCGCGCAGCCTACATGGAAACTGCGCTCGAAGATGATGAAATCGCCGAACGCATGGACGCCGGACGCGCGGCGCTGCTCGCGCGGGGCACCTCAGAGACGGGCCCATATCAGTCACCCATGGAAGACGGCATGCAGCACTTTCATGAGTGGTATCGCAAAGCAATGAACGAAACTGAGAACTTTTAACGGCAACCCTTGTCTATGCTGAGTAAGGCTATGACTTCGGTCCAAAAGCTTGGCCCAAGCCAACACTAGCCAAAGGCCGTCCCGCTTGCGTAATATTGCTTGGTGTAAGCTCTAGTGCTTTAGTCTGTACTGTTTGACTGCAACAAACCTTTTAATCTTTTTCCCTTTTCTTTTTTAAAAGATCATGAAACGAATCATTCTTTTTGTGCTGACAAATCTTGCGGTCATGCTGGTATTGAGTGCCACGCTGAGCATTTTGGGCGTCAATCGGTTTATATCGGAGCAAGGGCTCAATGTTCAGATGCTGCTAGTGTTTTCTGTCATTGTTGGCTTTACCGGTGCTATTTTTTCGCTCTTAATCAGCAAGTGGATGGCCAAACGGAGCACCGGCGCAAGGGTAATTGACCCGCAAGCACCGAATGGTGCCAAAGAGCAGTGGCTCGTCGACACAGTTCATCAAATTGCTGATCGGGCCGGTATCGGTCGCCCCGAAGTGGCAATCTATGAGGGCGAGCCTAACGCCTTCGCAACTGGCGCGTTTCGTAATGAATCACTCGTCGCCGTCTCGACCGGTTTACTCGACAGCATGACCGAAGAAGAAGTCACCGCCGTGTTGGCACACGAAGTGGCTCACATTGCTAACGGCGACATGATTACCCTGACTTTAATTCAGGGGGTCGTAAATACCTTTGTCGTATTTTTAGCCCGAATCGTTGGCTACTTCGTCGATCGCGTCATCCTCAAAAATGACAAGGGCACTGGGCTTGGTTATTACGCCACCGTGATTGTGTGCGAGATCGCCTTCGGTATCGCAGCTAGCCTGATCGTAGCGTGGTTTTCACGCCAGCGTGAGTATCGCGCAGACGCGGGATCAGCGTCACTGCTGAGTTCGCGCGAGCCCATGATTCGCGCACTGGCGCGGTTAGGGGGCCTCACGCCCGGTGTCTTGCCAAAAAGTTTTGAAGCGTCAGGCATTAGCGGTGGTGGTGGAATTAGCGCCATGTTCGCCACTCATCCACCGATCAACGCACGTATCAATGCCTTGCAAAACTTACGCATCAAGTGAGCACGCAAACTGGGCTGCTCAGACGCGCTTCTCAGTCGCCTGGCTAAAACGCTCGGCGAACCCAGCAGGTTAGTGCGCTTGTTCCCAGTTGGGGCCCACACCTACCTCGGCGACAAGCGGTACGCGCAAGGTGGTGACATCGCACATCAAGCCCGGCAGTTTGGCTTTGACACGTTCGATTTCATCGACAGGTACGTCTAACACGAGTTCATCGTGCACCTGCATCACCATTTTTGTTTGCAGTTTTTCGTGCGCCAGCCAGTTTTGCACAGCCACCATCGCCAGCTTAATCAAATCAGCGGCCGTGCCCTGCATCGGGGCGTTGATTGCAGCGCGTTCAGCGCCCGCACGGCGCGCCCCAGCCGCGTTGATATCTGCTAACCACAGGCGCCGCCCAAAGACGGTCTCAACATAGCCCTGTGCGTGCGCCAGGTTGCGGGTCTCGGCCATATATTGCGCCACGCCTGGGTAACGCGTAAAGTAACGATCAATATAAGATTGTGCGGCATCTCGGGTAATGCCCAGATTGCTTGCCAGACCAAAAGCGCCCATCCCGTAAATCAAACCAAAGTTAATCGCCTTAGCCGCGCGACGCTGCTCGGAAGAAACCTCTTGCAAGCCGACCCCAAACACTTCCGAGGCCGTTGCCTTATGGATATCTTCACCCGCTGCAAACGCACGTTGCAAATTTGCATCGTTTGAGACATGCGCCATGACTCTTAATTCGATTTGCGAATAGTCGGCCGAAATAATGACACCCTTCGTGGCAATAAAAGCCTCGCGTACCCGCCGTCCTGCCTCAGAGCGCACAGGAATATTTTGCAAATTTGGCTCTGACGAAGCCAAACGCCCCGTAATCACCGCTGCCTGCGCATAGTGGGTGTGTACCCGACCGGTTACCGCATTGACCATCTTTGGCAACTTGTCGGTATAGGTCGACTTGAGCTTTGCCAAGCCTCGATACTCGAGCAGCACCTTAGGCAGGGGATAGTCTTCGGCCAGCTTGGTCAACACGTCTTCGTCGGTTGAGGGCGCCCCGCCGGGTGTTTTACGCACAACAGGCAATTGCATTTTTGTGAAAAGAATGTCGCCAAGCTGCTTGGGTGAATTTAAGTTAAAGGGCTGCTCTGCGATGATGTAGGCTCGCTGCTCAAGGGTGAGTAACTCTTGGCCCAACACGTGGCTTTGCCGGCCCAACTCAACCGAATCAATCATCACCCCGTTACGCTCGATTTCAAACAATACGCGCGAGACTAAGATTTCAAGTTGATAAATGTACTCAAGCGAGGCTAGCGCCTTGACCTCCGGTCGTAAGACATGATGCAAGCGCAGGGTGAAGTCTGCATCTTCGCAGGCATAGTGACACGCACGCTCAAGATCGACCTCATCAAAACCAATCTGATGGACACCCTTGCCGCACAATTGCTCGTACGACATCCCCTTGATACCCAGACGCCGCAAACAAAGGTCTTCAAGCCCTACGCCACGATGCGACTCAAGCACATAGGCCTGCAACATCGTGTCATCGGCAATGCCGCGCAAATCGATACCCTCGTTGGCAAAGACATGGGTGTCGTATTTTGCATGATGTAAAAGCTTGGTAGGCCGTGGATCTTCAAGCCAAGTTTTCAAGCGTGCCAAGACCTCGGCGCGCGGCAGTTGCTCCTGTGCATCGGCACCGCGATGCGCAACCGGGATATAACAAGCCACCCCAGGTTCTATCGCCAAAGAGATGCCCACTAAGCGCGCACGCATCGCCTCGAGCGCTGTGGTCTCGGTGTCTAGGGCCACGCACGGTGCGACAGCGACCCGTGCAAGCCAGTGCTCGAGTGTGGCCCAGTCAGTCACCATCTGGTAATCGGTATGCTCGGGCGCCCCTGGACGCACAGGTTCTGCCGCCACACGAGCGTCTCCGCTAGGGACCCGGGTGGGCTCACCCGTCAACTCACGCAGCCACGACTTAAAGCCATAACGCTCAAAGAGTGTGGTCAGGGTTTGCTTATCTTGCGCCTGAGGCGCAAGGCGCTCAATCTCTGGGACCTCGGCGTTCAGTTCGCAATCAGTCTTGATCGTCAGTAGCTCACGGGTTAAGGTGAACTGACCAAGCGCTGCGCGTAGATTTTCGCCTGCAACGCCTTTGATTTCGGCCGCGCGCTCAACCAGCGTCTGGATCGAGCCAAACTCATCGATCCATTTTGCCGCGGTTTTAGGCCCCACTTTTTGTACACCCGGCACGTTATCTACCGTGTCGCCCACCAGCATCAAATAGTCAACGATGCGCTCAGGCGCAACGCCAAACTTACGCATGACGCCAGCGGGGTCAAGCTCTTCGTTTGACATTGTGTTGACTAAGGTAATATGACTGGTCACGAGCTGGGCCAAGTCTTTATCACCGGTCGAGATCATGGTATGGATATCTTGCTGCTGCGCCCAATTCGCGAGCGTGCCGATGACATCGTCGGCCTCAACGCCGGGCACACTCAACACCGTCCACCCCATGGCGCGGATCGCAGCATGGATCGGTTCGATCTGACTCGCAAGTTCTTCCGGCATTGAGGGGCGATGTGATTTATAGTCAGGGTATAGCTCGTCGCGGAAGGTTTTGCCGCGGGCATCAAAGACGCAAGCAGCGTATTGCGAGGGGTAATCAAGCAGAATACGACGCATCATGTTGACCACACCATAGATCGCCCCAGTGGGTTCACCTTGCGCGTTACGCAAATCAGGCATCGCATGAAAAGCGCGATACAAATAACTTGAACCATCGACGAGCAGCAGGTTTTTTTTCATGAGCTACAAAAAAGAAGAGATTTCGCCAATTCAACGGCAAACAACCCAAATTATGTCAGAGATGATGCAAGCTGCCGAGGCTTTGGCCAATATTGGGCCCGCAATCAGCCTCTTTGGCAGCGCTCGGATCAAAACTGACTCGCCGTATTATGAAAAAAGCGAAAAAATTGCTCGCTTGCTGGCAAAAGTCGGCTTTACTGTCATCGCAGGCGGCGGGCCCGGCATCATGGAGGCCGCCAATAAAGGCGCCTTTGAGGCGGGGGGCACCAGCATTGGTCTGCACATCAAACTCAGCCACGAGACACAAGCTAACCCTTTTTTAACCCTTGAATTGCCGTTTCAGCACTTTGTTTCACGCAAATCGACTTTTTTTATGCACAGTCTGGCTTACGTCGTGTTACCCGGAGGGTTTGGAACGCTGGACGAGCTTTTTGAGGCACTCACGCTGATGCAAACCGGCAAGGTACCTTCTGGGCCGGTCATTTTAGTCGGCAGCACTTTTTGGCGTGGCTTAATGCGCTGGATTGACGAACATTTAGCGGCCAACGAACTCATCAATAAAATCGATCCCAAAACCTTTTTTATTGCTGACGAGCCTGAACAAATCGTTGGACACCTGGTTGACTTTTATCAAGCGCACCCCGAGATCCTCAAGCTACAGCCCAATCGGGCCGTCTGAGCTCAAGCACAACAAACTCAGACAAAAAACGCGCTCAACTGAGCGCGTTTTTTAATTCGGTGCTCGCTGCGGCGAGCGCCTTTCGTGTTCGCGAACCTTAAGCGTCAGAACGCGACATGCGCTTGCGTTCGTTCTCTGAAAGATAACGCTTACGAATACGGATGCTTTTAGGCGTCACTTCAACTAACTCATCATCGCTGATGAATTCGACGGCGTACTCAAGGTTGCAGTCAACCGGGGTCACCAAACGCACAGCTTCATCCGTACCCGAAGAACGCACATTGGTTAACTGTTTGCCGCGAATGGGATTGACCACCAAATCGTTATCACGGCTGTGAATACCAATGACCATGCCTTCGTAGACAGGATCGTTATGCGACACAAACATACGGCCACGATCCTGAAGCTTCCAGATGGAGTAGGCCACAGCCTCGCCATCGTACTGGCTGATCAGCACGCCATTATGACGCTCGCCAAGCAAGCCATCTTTGACCGGACCATACGCATCGAAAGTGTGGCTCATCAAACCGTTGCCGCGCGTCATAGTCATGAACTCGCCCTGAAACCCAATCAGGCCGCGGGCGGGCACACGATACTCGAGGCGCGTGCGCCCTTTGCCATCGCTGACCATATCGAGCAGTTCAGCCTTGCGCCGACCGAGTTCTTCCATGACAACGCCTTGGGTGTTGTCTTCAAGGTCAATCGTCAAGCTCTCGTAGGGCTCGGTTTTGACACCGTTTTCTTCGTGAAACACCACGCGAGGACGCGAAACAGCCATTTCATAGCCTTCGCGGCGCATGGTTTCAATCAAAATTGTCAGATGTAATTCGCCGCGACCTGAGACCTCAAACACGGTGTCATCATCAGTCTCTTTAAAGCGCAAGGCCATGTTGGACTTGATCTCACGCTCGAGGCGCTCGCGCAACTGACGACTGGTCACAAACTTACCTTCGCGACCCGCCAGCGGACTAGTATTGACCATAAAATTCATAGTGAGCGTGGGTTCGTCAATCTTGAGCAACGGCAAGCCCACAGGGCTGTCAGGCGAGCAAAGTGTGGTGCCAATTGCGATATCTTCAATACCGTTAATTAAGACGATGTCGCCCGCAATCGCGCTGTCGACGATTTCGCGCTCGAGGCCTTTGAACTTCAGCACCTGATTTACGCGACCTTTAACCGGCACGCCATCTGGCCCGTTCAGGCAGACGACGTCCATTCCGGTCTTAATGCGACCCTGACGAATACGTCCGATACCGATTTTGCCCACGTAGGTGCTGTAATCGATCGATGAGATTTGAAACTGCAAAGGCGCCTCAGGATCGTCGTCGCGCATTGGCACATACTGCAGAATGGCATCAAACAAAGGGCGCATCGTGCCCGTGCGCACATCTGGGCTCATGCCAGAAAAGCCATTCAAACCTGATGCATAAATCACCGGAAAATCAAGTTGCTCTTCAGTTGCACCGAGCTTGTCAAACAATTCAAAGGTCGCGTTAATCACGTAATCAATACGCGCGCCTGGACGATCGACTTTATTGACGACGACGATTGGCTTTAGCCCCAAGGCCAAGGCCTTTTTCGTGACAAACCGTGTCTGAGGCATCGGGCCTTCGACGGCGTCTACCAAAAGCAAAACACCGTCAACCATCGAGAGCACGCGCTCGACCTCACCACCGAAGTCAGCATGACCAGGAGTGTCGACAATATTGATATGTGTGCCGTCATATTCCACTGCACAATTTTTTGAAAGAATCGTGATGCCACGCTCTCTTTCAAGATCGCTTGAATCCATGACGCGTTCGGTCATTTTTTCGTTCGAACGGAAGGTACCCGATTGACGCAAAAGTTGGTCAACCAATGTTGTTTTGCCGTGGTCAACGTGGGCGATGATGGCAACGTTACGCAATGCGCGTGACATACAAATCCTTTAGAGAGCCTGCACAGGCTCGATGCCTGCCGGTAAATCGTGAATAGAACCAAGCATGACAACGCTCGGTGAAACTGCGGTTTTGGCTGCCGGAACAAGTCCAGCAGGTAAATCACTCAGGGCAATCAAGCGCGACTCGGGACTCGCCATTGTTTGCAAGGTTTCAAGTTCAACTGCGTGCTCAAGCATAAAAGGACCGACCTGCGTTCGCCTGAGCGCTGACAAGTGCGCATAACAACCAAGCGCACGACCAATATCTTGCGCAAGCGTTCGGATATACGTGCCTTTTGTACAGTGCACCTGAATTTGAGCCGACCACGCAGAAAAGGCTAACAGATCAATGTGACGGATCGTAATTTCACGTGGTTCGCGCTCAAGCACAATGCCTTGCCTGGCGTACTCGTAAAGCGGCTTTCCGTCGCGTTTAAGCGCCGAGAACATGGGCGGAATCTGCAACTGCGTACCCAAAAACGTTTGCAACACGGCGGTCAACGACTCTTGCGAGACGCCCGTAAAGCCTTGAGACGCCTGTTCGACGATGATTCCGGTCAGATCACCTGAATCTGTTTCTTGTCCAAAGGCGATCGTCGCCAGATAACCCTTGTCGGCGCTTAGCATCACACCTGAAATCTTAGTTGCCCGCCCCATGCAGCACACGAGCAGACCTGTCGCGAAAGGGTCTAGCGTGCCGGTGTGCCCCGCTTTTTGAGCATCACATGCACGTTTGGCGCGCTGCAACGCGTGGTTACTAGACAAACCAACCGGTTTATCTAGCAACAAGACTCCATCGAGCACACGCCCGTGTCGCTTAGCCATCGTCAGATTCCAGAATAAGACGATAGCCTTACGGCTTGTCTTCAGGCTCGTCAGGGACACCCGCATACTGACCGGGCAAGTTCGCCAGATCAATCAGCGCCGACATCGCAATGCCACGCTTAAGTTGGGGATCGTGAAAAAATCGCAAATTCGGAACCGTGTGAATATGCAGTAATTTGTACAACTGTGAATAAAACCAACCTGCTTTTTCGTTAAGTAACTTGGCAGCCACTTCGGGCTCAGCGCCAAGCACCGTAAAATACACTTTGGCGTGCGCATAATCCGCGGTCAGTTCGATACCAGACAACGTAATTAACCCTGCGCGGCTCATGTCGATTTCGCGCTGAATAATAATAGCCAGATCTTTTTGGATCTGGTCAGCGAGTCGCACATTTCGACCCGGCGCGGTTTTTTGCTTATGACGTGTCATTCAGATGGTCAGAGTGTGCGAGCCACTTCTCTGATTTCAAAGATTTCGAGCTGATCACCGACCTGGAGATCGTTGTTGCCACGCAAGGTAATCCCGCAATCAAAGCCCGACTTAACTTCTTTGGCATCGTCTTTAAACCGACGCAAAGAGTCAAGCCAACCGGCCCAGTGCACAACGTTGTTACGCAGCAAACGCACTTGCGAATCCCGGCGCACCACCCCATCTACCACCATACAACCCGCGACGGTACCGATACGTGAAATTGTGTAGACCTCGCGGATATCGACCAAGCCAATAATTTCTTCGCGCTTTTCAGGTGCCAACATGCCCGACATCGCTAATTTGATCTCATCGACCGCATCATAAATAATATTGTAGTAACGAATATCAACACCGTTGGACTCGGCAAGCTTTTTAGTGCTGGCATCGGCCCGTACGTTAAAGCCAATTAAAACCGCACCAGACGCAATCGCAAGGTTGACATCGCTTTCTGAGATCCCACCAACGGCAGCGTGAACAACTTGWACGCGAATCTCATCGGTTGAGAGCTTAACCAGCGAGTTGACCAGCGCCTCTTGCGAGCCCTGCACATCGGTCTTGACGATAAGCGAAAGATTTTGTGAACCTTCTGTGGCGTTTTCAAACATCGACTCGAGTTTGGCAGCCTGCTGGCGCGCCAACTTAACGTCACGAAACTTACCTTGACGGAACAACGCGATTTCACGGGCTCGGCGCTCGTCGGCCAACGACATCAGTTCGTCGCCCGCCACAGGCACTTCAGTCAGACCTTGAATTTCAACCGGCATCGAGGGGCCTGCCGACTGAATCGGCTTGCCGTTTTCATCGAGCATGGCGCGGACGCGGCCATAACTTGAACCTGCCAGCACCACATCACCGCGACGCAGCGTGCCACTTTGAATCAAAATCGTCGCAACCGGACCTCGACCTTTATCCAGACGTGCCTCAATCACGAGGCCTTTGGCCGGCGCCTCAACGGCGGCTTTCAGTTCAAGCACTTCAGCCTGCAACAACACGTTTTCTAACAGGTCATCGATGCCCTGACCCGTTTTGGCCGAGACCGAAATAAACGGTACATCGCCACCGTATTCTTCAGGGACAACCTGCTCGACGACCAGTTCTTGCTTGACGCGCTCAGGGTTCGCTTCGGGCTTATCGATCTTATTGACCGCCACCACCAAGGGCACACCCGCGGCCTTCGCGTGATGAATCGCCTCTTTTGTCTGAGGCATCACGCCGTCGTCCGCCGCAACCACCAAAATAACGATGTCCGTTGCTTTCGCACCACGCGCACGCATCGCCGTAAACGCCTCGTGACCCGGTGTGTCTAAAAACGTCACCATCCCGCGCTCGGTTTGAACATGGTAAGCGCCGATATGCTGCGTAATTCCGCCGGCTTCGCCAGAGGCGACTTTGGCCCGACGAATGTAATCCAGTAGCGAAGTTTTACCGTGATCAACGTGTCCCATCACCGTGACAACCGGAGCGCGTGGCAACAAGACGACATCAGTGATGTGCGGCGCATCTTCATCGAGAAACGCCTCTGGATCGTCTAATTTAGCCGCAATTGCTGTATGCCCGAGTTCTTGCACGACAATCATTGCGGTCTCTTGATCGAGCACTTGATTAATCGTCACCATCTGACCAAGCTGCATCAAATGCTTAATGACTTCACCGGCTTTGACTGACATTTTGTGCGCAAGATCAGCGACACTGATGGTTTCAGGCACGTGGATTTCGCGCGCAATAAATTCAACCGGCACTGGTTCGCGCTGCTCTTGCGACTGGCTGTTTGCGCCACGACCACTTTTGCGGCTACCCGACTTGCTTTTACCACCGGCACGCCAACCGTCACGGCCAGGTGCTGCAGGAGCATCACGTTTTTCGGCAGGCTTTTTACGCGATGCATCATCAGACCACGTTGAAGCAACCTGACCCGCTTTTAGAATCTTTTTAGGCGACGCTTCGGCGCCCTCTTTTTTGGCGCCCTTAGCCGCTGGCGCAACTGCAGGTTTATGCAATGTGCCTAACAAAGCTGCGGCTTCTGGTTCTGGCGGTTTAACGACCTTACGTGGCCGATTCAACATCTCGCGAAGCGCGGCTGCCTCGACTTCTGAGGCACGACGCGCCTCATCGCGTAGGGCATCCTCTACCACCAAATGTGCCGGTGCAACCGCACGCCCGCGTATAGGCTTAAATACTTTTGGAGCGACTAGCCCTGCGACAGGGACGTCTGCTGAACCGGCGAACCCAGACTGACCCGCGGCAGGCGTTGCTTGCAAAGCGCTAGCCGCGGTTGCAGCCGTATCGGTTGCCGCTGGGCCGGGCTCTGTGAGCGCTTTTGAAGTCGGATGTGATTGCTTGGCGATGGGGGCAAACTCGGCCTCTGCGCCAGCTGCCTCAGTCGCAGGCGAAGCCTGCGCGGCAACGGGTTCAGGAGTGGCGGTGGCAGGCGTGACTGAAGCTGGAGTGACTTCGGGACTGGCGGTCGAGTCGGCTGCCGTTTGAACCTGAGTCGTTGCGGTTGCCGTTTTCGCGGGGTCAGCCACAGGCTCAGGAGTCACGACCTCTGAAGTTTGAATTTTGGTCGAAGAGACTTGCGTTGCGGCGAGTCCCTCTGGCGCTACGGCTGCTGCTGTCGCGTCCTGAGCGGGAGCCATGCCCTCTGTGTCGTGCCCAGTTACAGGCAAAGACACTGCCACCGTCGCGTCTGCAACTTGCGCCTCAGTCTCTGAGCCCAAAGACTCGCCAGCTTCTGTCGTGTCGCGCTTGACGAACGTGCGTTTTTTACGAACTTCAACTTGAATGGTRCGCGAACGCCCTGCTCCGTCAGCCTGGCGAATTTCGGACGTTTTGCGCCGAGTCAGCGTGATTTTTGTGCCTTCGGTTGCACCGTGCGAGCGGCGCAAAGATTCGAGCAATTTAGCCTTGTCGCTGTCCGTGACACTGGCATCCACCGAGGTCAGGCTCACACCCGCTTCACGCAGTTGTTCTAACAACACGTTGGATGGCATTTTCAGTTCAATGGCGAACTGGGCGACTGTGATACTCGACATTAGGCTCTCTCTCTTACCTTTTTACCGCGTGACAACTTCAAGCGAAGACGGCGACCAAAAATAACTGCTCTTCATGCAAATATTCAACTACTGCTCTTCAAACCAGTGCGCGCGCGCCGCCATGATTAACTGACTAGCTGTGGCCTCATCGAGGCCAGCGAGTTCAGTGAGCTCATCTGTTGCGAGCTCTGCTAAGTCATCGCGGGTCTTGACGCCACCCTCAGCAAGCTTGTTTAACAGTTCAGGCGTCATACCTTCGAGCGAGACCAGATCATTCGCAGTTTCTACGCGCTCTTCTTGCGCAATAGCTTCGGTTAATAAGGCATTGCGAGCGCGGGTACGCAATGCCTGAATCGTCTCTTCGTCAAACGATTCAATCTCAAGCAACTCTTGCATCGGCACGTAAGCAATTTCTTCAAGRCCCGTAAACCCTTCGTCGATCAGGATATCGGCCACTTCTTCGTCGACATCCAGACGGCTCATAAAGGTTGCTCGCAATTGCGAACGCTCTTGCTCTTGCCGATTTTGACTTTCTTCGGGGGTCATAATGTTGATCTGCCAACCCGTCAATTCTGAAGCCAGACGAACATTTTGCCCTTTTGAACCAATTGCTTTTGGCAGGTTTTCTTCGTCAACGACGACGTCCATGGCGTGCCGGTCTTCGTCGACCACAATCGATTCGACGTTAGCAGGCGCCAAAGCGCCAATCACGAATTCCGCCGGATCATCCGACCACAGCACAATGTCGACCTGCTCGCCACCAAGCTCATTACGTACGGCAGTCACGCGCGAACCGCGCATCCCCACACACGTCCCGATCGGATCAATACGCTTGTCGTACGCCACGACCGCAATCTTAGCGCGCACACCCGGGTCACGTGCGGCCCCTTTGATCTCTAGCAGGCCCTGCTCAATCTCTGGAACTTCGTTTTCAAAGAGCTGCCGAATAAAATCAGGCGCACTGCGCGACAAAATCACTTGCTGACCACGTGCTGTACGATCAACCCTTAAGACCCAGGCGCGCACACGGTCACCCACGCGCAGGTTCTCTTTGGGGATCATTTCGCTGCGCGGCAGCCGAGCTTCAATTTTGCCAGTTTCGACAATCAGATCGCCTTTGTCCATGCGCTTGATCGAACCAGAAACAATCGATTCACCACGATCAAGAAAGTCATCAAGAATTTGCTCGCGCTCGGCATCGCGAATACGCTGCAAGATAGCCTGTTTTGCGGCTTGAGCGCCGATGCGACCAAACTCTAGGGGTTCGAGCGCTTCTTCGATGTATTCACCAACCTCGATGTCGGCGACCACTTCTTGTGCATCCGACAACATCTCTTGCTGATCAGGCTCTTGTAAACCTGCCTCGTCGGGCACGACCAGCCAGCGGCGATAACCCTCGTGGTCACCCGTTGTACGGTCTACCGATACGCGGATATCAGCGTCCTCTTTAAAGCGCTTTTTCATGGCCTGAGCCAGCGCGCCTTCGAGGGCGTCAAACACCACATCACGTGGCACGTTTTTTTCACGTGCTAATGCATCTACCAACAGAAGAATTTCGCGACTCATCGCTTTTTGCCCTTGAAATCCAGAACTGGTTCTAGCTTGCCGCGCTCAACATCTGAAAACATGAACGTGACTCGCTGAACTTCGCCCTTTTTTGCCTCAAACTCGATGCCGAAGTGTTTAACCACCCCAACGGAACCTGCCGCCTCGGTGGCTGCCTCGACGGCCACTAAAACACCTAAAAAAACTTTTTGCCCCTCAACAACCTGCCTCAGCTTGACCTCGACGCGCTCGCCAAGAAATCTTTCAAAATCAGCTTCTGTCTTTAAAGGCCGATCTACGCCAGGCGAACCGACCTCAAGCCTGCGGTAGTCGATGCTTTCGACCTCGAATACCCGCGATAACTGGCGCGAGACCTGTTCGCAATCTTCAACGCGCACACCCTCTGGCCGATCGATCGTGACCCGCAACAGGCCGAGCGCGCCTCTTTCGACGTCGACGAGTTCGACATCCATTGAGGCTAGAGACTGCTGCGTAAGAGAAAAGAGATCAGTCATACAATCAAAAAAAATGGGCTGCAAAACAGCCCATTACCATCATTTTATTTGTGTTTTAACATTTTGCATGCCATAAAAAACTGACTTGCAGGGTGCACTCAAACTACCTGCGCTCTACACAAAAACACGTTTATTGTGTAAAAGCACGTACCCGGGAAAAACACTTACATTCACTCAGCATTTTAGCATGCTTTTGACAAAAATGTCTTGCTATTCCAACGCTTTACCACATTAGAGCCTCCCGGCTAGCGGTCACCCCTTGAAGACTTCGAAAATGGCAGACGCGACTCATGCGCTGCGGCGCCTTTGGGCTGCCAGTCGTCGCCGCGCGGGGCCGAGCGAGGTTTAGCTCCGCTACCTGCGTTGCTATTACCCGCGTTTGGTTGACCACGACCACCGCCGGGCCGGCCAGTGCCACGCGCACGGGGTTGAGCGCCCGATGGACGAGCCCCCCCAACACCTTGCTCTGCCTGAGCTCCCTGGGGGCGCGACCGACGGGCCCCGCCTTCTGCGCGCGTCCCTGCTTGCGCCTGTGCTTCGCCCGCAGCGCCCGATGCAGCACCAGAAGCCGGGCCCCGCGGTGCGCGCGCGCCAGGCCTGCCGTCTGCTCTGGGGCCCGCGCCCTCATCGCGCCCATCGGGACGACCAGGCCGGCCACCTCGGTTCGCGCCCTTACCAAAACCACTTTTAGGGGTACCCGGGCGATTCGGAGCGCTTGGGCGAGCGCCGCCTCCCTCGCCTGATTTACCGCGTGCACCCCGACCTGCGCCTTGCCCGCCAGGATGACCATTTGCGTAGCCTCCGCCAACTGTTAGCACCGTTGGTGAAGCGTCTGAAGGATGAGCGAACGGCGCCGGTTTACCCGAACGACCGCCTTGAATGTTGCCACGACGCCCGACTCGGGCCCCGTGGGTTCCATTTTGGTCGAGTGTGCCAAAACCCGGGGGCAAGGCGCTGTCGTGCGAGGCCGGTTGACGCTGCACGCGCGCGTGGCCCTCGCCAGGGTCGTCCTCGTCACGTAGCAGCCCAACTTGAATCATTAGGGCCGAGACCAATTTGGAATCGAGCTCTTCCCAGCGACCACGGCGTAAGGTTGTTGGTAAAACAATATCGCCAAAGCGCGTACGAATTAATCGGCTGACCGTCAAACCGATTGATTCAAACATCCGTCGAACTTCACGGTTGCGGCCCTCGTTGAGCGTGACTCGGTACCAACGATTACTGCCTTCGCCACCGATAAACTCTACCATTCCAAAACTGGCAGGGCCGTCTTCGAGCATCACGCCATCAATCAAAGACTGACGTTGCTCGGGGCCAAGGTCGCCCAACACACGCACAGCATACTCACGCTCGTTGCCATACCGTGGATGCAACAAGCGATTACTCAAGTCACCCGAGGTTGTAAAAATCAACAATCCCTCGGTGTTCAGATCCAGGCGCCCGATCGACAACCACTTACCGACCTTCATCTTGGGCAGGCGCGAGAAGACCGTCGCACGTCCACCCGGATCATCATGACTCACGATCTCGCCCGCAGGCTTGTGATACACAATCACCCGAGGAGGTTTACGCGTGCTGCTGCGTGTCACGGGCTTGCCGTTGACACGCACTAAATCATTCACACCAACGCGCTGTCCAATGTGGGCGGGCTCGCCGTTCACAGACACTCGACCGGCGATAATCAGTTCTTCCATTTCGCGGCGCGAACCCACACCCGCATCGGCCAGCACCTTGTGCAGCTTAGGCATCAACAGGTCACTGTTGAGATATTTGTTCAGACGCTGCTCAATACGCTCGGTTCCATTCAAATAAGCCAAGGCTTGCTCGGCTTCTTTTTCAAATTCGATCGGATCACCTACCTCGATGACATCGCGCGGGTCAATCACCTCTTCGGGGATATTGGGCTCGAACGCTTTGCTGCGCGACTTACGCTCTGGTGCACTGGACTCGGCGTCACCTTCGACTGAGCCCGACTCGCTGCGCCGCCGACGAAACGGCGTGCGTAACTTACGACCGCGTGGCTTYGCACCCACCTCAATCTGCTCGTTTGGTACCGCAGCGTCAGCCGTTTTTGCGGGCTGCTCGGTCACAGCAGGGGCGAAGGATTCTTGCGAAGCCTGCGCGGGTTGTTCGGGATTTGTATTAGTCACTTGGACTCCGGGGTAAATGAAGAGGGGTGCGTCGGCTCAAGGGCTGACGGGTCAAATTCGTAATGCGCCGCAAGAGCGGACGCTGCGTGATCCAACGACTGGGCCGATTCGCTTGTTTGTTCGCTTGTTTGTTCGCTATTTGCCTGATCGATTAAGTCACCGTTCGTTTGCTGGGGGGCGAGCGACTGCCCTTCAAGCGCGAGCGACTGCAAGGCTTCGGTAATTTCTGCCGCACCTAAGGCTGGCAGTTCATCAAGCGCTCGCAAACCAAGGTCGTCTAAAAACTGTCGCGTCGTGCCGAGCAAGCCCGGGCGGCCGGGTCCGTCGCGATGACCAATGACTTCGATCCACCCACGGTCCTCTAGCGTCTTGATAATCTGGGAAGACACCGTAACACCGCGGATATCTTCAATGTCGCCTCGCGTAACAGGTTGACGCCAGGCAATAATCGCAAGCGTCTCCATCACCGCACGCGAGTATTTTGGTGCGCGTTCGGGGCTTAGGCGCTCAAGGTAGCGTTGCATCGAGGCGCGGCTCTGAAACCGCCAGCCACTGGCCAGTTCAACGAGTTCCATTCCGCGATCCAACCACGCCTGCTGCAAGTGCTCAAGCATCTGTTTGAGTTGCACATTAGTCAGCTCATCGTCTGCAAACAACTTTTGCAGCTCAGGCAACGGCATCGGAGCTGACGCGCACAGCAGCGCTGTTTCAAGCGCAAGCGTCATAGTCGGCGGTGGCCTTGAGTTTGTAACAGTCTGTGCAATCACTTCTAAAGTTGACAACGCCACGCTTGTTTGTAGCATGGTGCTCTCGGGCTGTTTATCTTGCTGTTCATTCATCTTTTTTCAACATCCTTAAGGCGTGTTCTAACGACGACTTGTGCGAAAGCGCTTTTTACGCTAYACTAGATACCTTCAGACGCGGGGTGGAGCAGTCTGGCAGCTCGTCGGGCTCATAACCCGAAGGTCGTAGGTTCAAATCCTGCCCCCGCAACCAAATACAACTGGTCGGTCGCTTTGGCGCTCGGCCAGTTTTATTTTGTAAATTACTAATAACATTCATTTAGTCCTCGTCTGCCTTAGACGTTAAGCAAAAAATTGAAGACGAGAGCTCACAAGCAAAGCTCACAAATAAAACGGGTAGCAGCCTCGCGTAAAAGCTGGCAACTGTACAAACGGCTACCCGAGTGCCGGCCGGCCCACTGTCCTTGGCTACCAAGCTCGCACCGAAAGGACAAATTTTTTAAATCTTTAGTATGGGCACCCATGTGTCAATTAAGACCATGAGCCTCATCTAGTACGACAAACGCAACTGAGCGCCAGGCGACAAATAGACAAATCTGTGAAAGTGAAACGGTGTGATCTCAATCACTGCCCCACGCCAAGCGTGTCAGGCTACATACCCAGAATCGCGCGACTTAGAGTGTCGATGTCAGCGAATCGAGCTAGGCTAAAAGCTGTTGTCTTAAATCATACTCCTTTTAAGCCACCTGCCATAGTGTACTGTATCTTAGCCAAACACTTCAAGTCTGGGCTAAAAGTGCACCTGTTTCGCTTGGTCGGGGCAACGCGCACAACGCGCCTGCGCAAAGGACACCAACGCCGCAGGCAACAACAAGCGCCCACCTGATGCTAGACTCAAAACGAGCAAAAGTTGGCTTCACGCTCGTGCCTTCTTTTTTGGACGACCGAGCTTTACCCTCAATTTCAAAAAAATGACTCCGACACTTAAATCTGCCAGGCGCACATTGTTTGAGAAAATCTGGGATCAGCACGTGGTCTTGCCTCGGGGTGCAGGCCCCTCTCTGCTTTACATCGACCGCCACATTATTCACGAAGGCTCTTTTCACGCGTTCAAAGATCTGCGCGCGCGCGGCTTAACGATTCGTCATCCACAACAAGTGTTTGGGATGGCTGACCACTACGTCCCGACCACTAGCCGCGAGCCCCAAGAAGCGGCCACCCCAGAAATCAAAGAGGTCATTCTCAAGTTTGACGAAAACATGAAGTGGTCGGGTGCCCATTATTTTTCAATCAAAGATCCCCGACAAGGGATCGTTCACGTGGTGGGGCCCGAACAAGGCATTTCGCTGCCGGGTTCGGTGATTACCTGTAGTGACAGCCATACGTCAACGCACGGCGCCATCGGTGCGATGGCTTTTGGTGTCGGTCAGTCCGAAAGCACTCACATTATGGCGACCCAAACACTTTGGCAAACCAAGCCTTTGCAAATGCGCATAGAACTCGTGGGCCGACCCAAACCCGGCGTCAGCGGCAAGGATATTATTCTGGCCGTCATAGCAAGGCTTGGTGTTGCAGGTGCTGTCGGTTATGCCGTCGAGTATGCGGGAACCGCACTGCAATGGTTATCGCTTGATGATCGTTTGACGATGTGCAACATGACGATCGAAGCGGGTGCACGCTCGGGCCTGATCGCCGCGGATGACATCGTGTTTAATTATTTGTATGGCCGCCGCTTTGCACCACAGGGCCGTGCCTGGGAATTGGCTTTAAATGAGTGGCGAGCCCTGCCCTCTGATGACGGCTGTCATTTTGACCAAACCTTGACCCTCAACGTAGCCGACCTCGCCCCCATACTGACTTGGGGCACTTCACCAGACACCGGTGTGTCCATTGAAGGGGTCGTGCCAGACCCCGCGCTGCTTAGCGACCCGCACGCCAGACAGGCCGCACTCGCAGCACTGGCCTACATGGATCTCAAACCGGGTACGCCCTTAAACGCAATCAAAATTGATCGCGTGTTCATTGGCTCTTGTACCAATAGCCGTCTGTCTGATTTRCGCAGCGCAGCGGCAATCTTACAAGGACGACGCGCCGTGGTACCCGGCATCGTCGTAGCGGGCTCGCTGCTGGTCAAACAAGCTGCAGAGGCCGAAGGCCTTGACCAAGTATTCAAAGCTGCGGGGCTTGAATGGCGTGAACCCGGCTGTTCGATGTGCGTGGGGATCAACGGTGACTTGGCAGGTGCAAACGAAAGGGTTGCCTCAACTTCAAACAGAAATTTTGTCGGTCGCCAAGGCCCTGGCGTGCGCACCCACCTTGTGAGTCCCGCCATGGCTGCTGCTGCTGCAATCACCGGTTACTTCACCGACGTACGAACACTCATGAGGTAACGACACCATGCAGGCTTTCACCCAGTTACGCGCTCTTGCTGCGCCTCTTGAAGGTCGCAACGTCGATACGGATCAGATTATTCCAGCGCGCTTTCTAAAAAAGAATCGCGATGCCTTATATAAAGACTATTTATTTCACGATTTGCGCTTTGACGCTCAGGGCAAGCTGCGACCCGAGTTTGTTTTGAATCGCCCTGCCTTCACAGGCGCACAAATTTTGGTGGTCGATGAAAACTTTGGCTGTGGCTCTTCGCGCGAGGGTGCGGTCTATTGCCTGGCAGACTTTGGAATCCGAGCTGTTATTGCGCCAAGCTTTGGTGACATCTTTTTTAATAACTGTTTAAAAAATGGTGTTTTGCCACTCAAACTCGCTGCACAAACGATTTTGACGCTTAGGCAAACATTGACCACAATCGCRGAAAGACAGCATCAGGCCAACGAACTTCAGATTTCCATAGACCTTGAATGTTGCACCGTACAAGGCCCAGGCATCTCAGGAGCGTTACCCTTCAGTATTGAACCGTTTTGGCAAGAGTGCCTGCTCAAAGGCGTCGACGAATTAGCGCTCACCTTAGGATATCGCGCCGACATCGAAGCCTTCGAGCGTGCGCACCATGCAAAACATTCGTGGCTTGCTACATCTAGTTCAGACCGAGTTCTTGACTGAATAACGCAGCGCCAGCGGCCAAGGCTTGCAATTTGGCGCTCGCCACTTCACGAGCCAGAGGCACCATCCCGCAATTTGTGCAACCATAAATGTGCTGAATGTCGGCGAATTTAGCCGCTTGGCGCAAAACATTGGCCACTTGCTCGGGCGTTTCGATTTGATGATTCGCCACGTCAATGGCGCCGACCAAAACATCTTTGCCCTTCAGCATCGCGATGAGTTCCATGGGCACACGCGAGTTGATGCATTCAAGACTCACTTGATCGATGGTACTTTTTGCTAAAAGCGGAAATACCTGTTCGTACTGCCGCCATTCGCCCACCAACGCGTTTTTCCATTTGACGTTGGCTTCAATTCCGTATCCATAACAAATATGCACAGCACTTTTACAACCCAAGTTTGCCGCCGCACGTTCAAGTGTCTTGACGCCCCAATCTTTGACTTCATCAAAAAACACGTTAAACGCAGGCTCGTCAAACTGAACAATATCCACGCCARCTGCTGCGAGTTCTTTTGCTTCTTGGTTTAAGATTTCAGCAAAAGCCCAGGCGAGTTTTTCACGGCTTTTGTAATAGCCGTCAAAGAGCGTATCGACCATCGTCATCGGCCCGGGCAACGTCAGCTTAATTGGCCCTGTAGTCAAAACGCGCAATTTTTTTGCGTCTTCTACAAACACAGATTTTGTGCGTGTCACTTTATCAACGACTACGGGCACAGCCGCGTCGTAACGATCTCGGATTCGAACCGTCTTACGATTCACAAAATCAACCCCGGACAAGCTTTCAATAAATGTCGTGACAAAATGCTGACGAGTTTGCTCACCATCTCCGATTACCGTGATGCCGGCTCGCAGCTGATCATCAACAGCCAAACGCATCGCATCCGTTTTTGCTTGCTCAAGCGTTCTGCCTGAAAGTTGCCAGGGTGCCCAAAGCTTTTCGGGCTCTGCGAGCCATGCGGGTTTGGGCAAACTACCGGCAATTGTTGTTTTGATTTTTTGACTCATGCTAAATCCTTGAATACCAACTAAAAGTGATCAGACGCTGTTTATAGCCCAACTTTGAGGGCGCAGCCCCTCATCACCTTGCTTGCCTGCACGACTGGCTCACCAAGCAGGGGTAAACAGAACCTTACTCAGCCGCGCACAGACTTAGCCTAAGTTTGGCATAATCCGAGAGATCAGCGCCCCGCGCGCCCCACGACTCAACGCGATCTCAACACTATCTATGACACTTCCTTTGAGTGGCCTGCGGGTCATTGAACTTGGGCAATTAATTGCCGGACCTTTTGCTTCAAAAATGTTAGCGGAGTTTGGCGCTGACGTGATAAAAGTTGAGCCACCAGAAACTGGCGATCCTTTGCGGACGTGGCGCATGCTGCATGACGGCACCTCAGTCTGGTGGGCCGCCCATGCGCGCAATAAGCGCTCAATCACACTTAATTTGCGCGAACCTGAAGGCCAAGAGATCATCCGTCAGTTAGCCAAAGATGCCGATATTGTGATTGAAAATTTTCGCCCAGGTGCGCTAGAAAAATGGGGGATCGGCTTCAAAGACTTGCATGCCATCAATCCCAAACTAATCATGCTCCGCGTGTCAGGCTATGGGCAAACCGGCCCGTATAAAGATCGCCCAGGGTTTGGTGTGATCGGTGAAGCAATGGGCGGTTTACGCTATCTAACCGGCGAGTCCGGACGCCCTCCAGTGCGCACGGGTGTTTCGATTGGTGACACCTTGTCTGGTTTACACGGTGTCATCGGCGTCTTGATGGCCTTGCGTCACCGCGAACAACAAGGCGGTGTGGGCCAAGAGGTTGACGTTGCCCTGTACGAATCTGTTTTTAATATGCTTGAAAGCGTGCTGCCCGAATATTCTAAATTCGGCGCAATCAGACAGCCCTCGGGCGCCAGCATGCCTGGTATCGCCCCCACCAATGCCTATTTATGCCAAGACGGCAAATATGCCTTAATCGCGGGCAACGGCGATAGTATCTACAAACGACTGATGCAAATGATCGGACGCGCAGACCTGGCCGAGGATTCAAGGCTGGCACGCAACGCAGGGCGAGCAGAACACGCCGAACTGATCGATGCTGCGATCTCAGCTTATACGGCACTGCACCCTTTAGACGAGGTCTTGAACGCCATGAACGCTGCAGGCGTGCCAGCAGGCAAAAGCTACGACGCCTCAGACATCGCAAACGACCCTCACTATCAAGCGCGCGACATGATCCTTCAGACCACACTCGCAGATGGCTCGGTGATTCAGGTTCCGGGCATCGTACCGAAATTGAGCAAGACTCCGGGTCAAATCACGCGCGTTGCGCCCTTGCTTGGTCAGCACACCACCGAAATTCTAGACTCGCTGGGGCTTAGCGCAACGCAACAGGCTGACTTTAAAGCCCGCGGCGTAATCTGAAGCAGGTCTGCGCCGTGTCGTAAAAAAAGCCAACGACTCCGGGCCCACGCTGCGCCCGCGGTCGTCAGACGACATGCACCTCGAAGTCGCCTAGGCCGGCAATGTGGCCGATCATTTTGTCGCCTTTGACGACAGCGCCTACGCCCTCGGGGGTTCCGCTAAAAATCAGATCGCCCGCTTTTAATTCAAACAACCCCGACAGATACGCGATACTTTCGGGAATATTCCAGATCATCTGCGCTAAGTCGCTGGATTGTTTTTGCACGCCATTAACCGACAAGGTAATGCTGCCTTGTGAAAGCGTCCCGGTGACCGCACGAGGGTGAATCGGACCAATCGGCCCTGAGGCGTCGAAGCCTTTGCCAATCTCCCAGGGACGGCCTTGTTTTTTGCAATCATTTTGCAAATCTCGGCGCGTCATATCCAGACCTAACGCATAGCCAAACACGCAGTCATTTGCGCGTTCGACTTCGATATTCACCCCGCCACGACCCAACGCAACGACAAGTTCCATCTCGTAATGCAAGTTGGCTGTTTTAGAAGGATAGGGAATCTGGCCAGGCTGACCCGCAGGAATGGCAATTAGCGCATCGGCCGGTTTGCAAAAAAAGAAAGGATCTTCGCGACCGGTAAAACCCATTTCTTTTGCGTGTTCGGCGTAATTACGCCCCACACAGTAGACACGACGCACCGGAAATAATTCAGCGCTTCCGGCGATTGGCAAGCCAACAATGGCGGGGGCCTCTACCGCATACTGACTCATACTTGAATCCTGAAAAAAATAAAAACAATTGAAAAATTAACGCCTTAATACTTCGTCGCCTTAACCTTTAGTCGTGTCACGTTGACTTGTGGCTTGACCGCTACGGGCCGTTGGGGTTGGGGTTGGAGCAACTGCCGCGCCTGAGGGCTCGGCGCCAAGAGTGTGGCCGGCATAAGGGGCTACTGCCGCGGGTTCGCCTAGATGCGCAACCGGCGCACTGTCAAAATATTCGTCAAGCTCGTTCGACCGCGAGGCAAAGTCAGTGCTCGCGGGTAAGGTATTTACTCCACGAGGAGGTTCTGCCTGGACGCCATGATCCCCCTGCGCCCATTTAGCGGGAAACCCACTATCTGTGAGGTAAGCCAAGCCCTCTGCGTGAAACACACCTGGATCTGAATCGATATCAGCCGCAGGCAAAAAAGAGTCTGTCGCCAAGACGGGTAAAACTGTACTAACCGCGGTTGCCAGGCGCCACTGCGTGGCGGCTTCTTGAGGGCGTTCTAGTTTGTCAAACAAGCTGGCAAGCAGTGCATGCACGCGCGCATCGCTACGACGCGCCAGACTACGCGTCAGATAAAGTTCAGCCTGGCCCCACAACTGACCCGACAAACAAAGATTACCCAACGTTGTCAACAGCTCTGGCGCCTCGGGTGTCTTTTGTAACCAGGCTTCGGTTTTTTCGAGACGGCGCGCGACCTGCGAAGGATCGCAGCGGGCGTAGGCCTCGAGCAACCGCGAATCGAGCGACTGCTCAAGGGCCGCTTCAAGAATTTTTGAGACCTCAAGCGGTTGACCTGCGGCTTCAAACGCAGCTGCACCCGCCAAGGCGACCTCGGTCAAGGTGCGCTCGTCTGATTTGAGGTCTTTCCAGATTTTCTGCCAATCGCCCGAGGGCAAGGTTTCGCGCAGACGCGCAGCTGCCGCCATTTCAATCAGCGGCCGCGCTTCGATACTTGGCAACGCTTTACGGCGGCTGAGGGTACGAGCCAAGACAAGTACCTGATCAGACCGGTTCAGCTGTCGGTAGGCGCGCAACAATAAACGCAGTGTATGCACATGACGTGCGCCGGCCTGCTGCAAGGGAAGCAAGACCTCAAGTGCCTGYTGCGCTAAACCCTGATCCAGATACAGGTCGGCTGCCGCCGTTGCCACGGCCTCGCTCAGGCCAGTATCTGAGCCGGCCTTGTCTTTGGCCTGTGCAAGCAGGCTGTCACGCCTTGCGAACTCTCCTAGAGCGTGAGCAGCCCGAGCAGCCGATAAGCCCGCAAGAACTTGACGATTTACACTGCGACTTTGATCTAACAATTTGGTCAGATCTTTTTCGGCATTGGCATAACGCCCCTCAAGTAATTCGGTCCAGCCTTGCTCCAGTAATTCGTGGTCAAGTCGGACTTGCCTGCGATCGCGCCAGGCCCGTACGCGCATGGGAATGCCGGTCAACCAGACCAGTGCGCGCACGACCACATACAAAATGATGAAGCTTGCAACCAGCACCAAGACGGCGAAGGCAAACGACACCTGAACGCGCCACGCGTTTAACATGATCAGAACTTGACCGGTGTTTTCTCGCAGCGCAACCGCCAGTACCACGGCAACCGTGGTCAGCAACAAGGTCCAGAACCAAGTACGCATACTTAATCCTCGCTTTTGTTGTTGGGCTCTTGTAGCCGCACCGCCTCAAGAGCAGCGATGCTGTTTGTCATACCCGGAAGCGCCACGCCCAAAGGCACAGCGATAAGCTCACGCACCAGTCGTAGGGCAGCCACTGTATCAGCCGCGTTAGGGTCATAGCGAGTCCCCAAAGATGCTTGAAGTGCCGTAATTTCAGCACGCCAAACCAAAGGCTGATGCATGAGCAACGCCATCTGAGCGGTTAAGACTCGGGAACGCAAATTTGCCCGCAGCTGGGCGCCTTGTTCGGGCGACAGCAACAAAGCGCTGGCATCATTGACGCGCTGAATACTCACAACGCTGGCGAGCTCTTTGGCCATAAAGACTGCAACAGCCTTCGACCAAGACACCGTTTTGGCTAAAGCAAGACTCCACCAAGGCTCGGCGGATAGCGCCGGGGCGACTTCGGTCTCGGTGGTAGCTGTGGCGACAGTCGCCGCGTCTTTTACCAAGGCGCTGGGCGCCGGTGAGTTTGACTGGACGCTGGCGGGCGCGATCGCGGCCACTTTGGGTACGGCCGCATCAGGCACCAAAAGCGGCGCTCGCCCGATTAAGGCCGTGAGCGTCTCAAGTTGTATAGAAATCACACCAACGTCTATTAAAGGAACTGAACGCAGGCGGTCAAGATCTGCACTCAGGGCTCTTTGAACAGCAGCAAAGCGCGGCCGATCAGCACGCACTAAAGTGGAAAGCGCTGTTTCGAGCGCCATGACGGCGTTATTGACGTTGCTTGCCAAGCGCAACTGCTGACTCGCCAAGGTGACCAAACGATCAATGTCATTAGCTAGTATTGAATCTTCCATGCCTTTATTAAAGCTCGTCCAAGCCTGTTCTAGACCTGCAAACTGCCCTTTGGCCTCAGCCAAAGACTGTTGTAATTCGGCAATGAGCTTGGCTTGCGACTCAACCTGCGCAAACGCTTGTTTAGCCTCGCGTTTGGTATCGGTGAGTTGAGCGTTAAAGCCCTGTACTTGCGAGGCGACCTCGCGACCAGCCGAATCAAAACGCTTTTGCGCAAACCAAGCGCCTCCACCTACAACCAAGGCGATCATTAAGAACACAACCATCAAGGTAACCGACCACGAAGGGCCAGAGCTTTTGCGGCGAAACCGCAGAGATGGCTCAGTGCCCGAGGCCTGAGGATTCACCGCAGGCGTTACCGGCGCGGCTTGTGCGAGGGGCGGAGGCGAAGAGATAGGTTCTGTCATCCAGTTATTGTAATCGTTACCCTGAACAAACGTGCATTTTCAATGCGTTAAAGGTGGTTAAGCTGCTGGCTTATTTGTGCAAAACACAACACGAGCGCTGTATCATCCGGGCTTGCGAGCACTTGGAGCAAGTGCTGCGCGTCCAGGCCAAGGGCTTTAGCCAAAATCGGTTTGAGGCGTTCGTGCGTCAAGACAAAGACCGACGAACAAAACCAAGGGATTAAATTCAACTCTTTCAGCTTAGCGGTGAGCGCAATGATGCCGTGGGTGCTCGTCAGCAGCCACACCGGTTGTGAACCCGAAAGCGCAAGCGTACGCAAAGCGTCGCACAACTGCGGCGGCCAGGCCGCAACCTCACGTTGATAGGCTTGATGGATGGTCACAGCAGCGCCGACGTTAGTCAGTTTTTCGCCCAACCATTCGCGACCATCTTGGCCGCGCAAGATCAAAACACGTTGCGGCAAAATTTTTTGCGCCAAAAGCAGCGGCCAAAGTGCCTCAGAGTCTTGCGAGGCGGCGCCCTCGGGATGCAACACAGTCAAACCAGTGCCATACGCACGAACGATCGCCGCTGCCGTCACAGGCCCCATACAGGCCGCCACCACCCCCTCGGGCCAACGCCCTCGCTCAGGATTTTGACTCAGATAACCGGAAACTGCAGCCCGACTGACAAACACAACCAAATCAAAATCTTCGAGCCGGGGGATTTCAGTAGTAGGCGACACCCAAGCCGTTTGAATTTCGAGTGCCGGACATTCAAGGACCGGCCAGCCCAGACGGACAAGTTCGCAAGCCAGGGCCGTGTTGCGCCCAGCGGGACGGGTCAAAATCGCCGTCGCAGGTACGAAGCCCGCCGTTACGTCAGGCGTTGTCTGACCCACCGGTTGGGGGCGCAACGCTTGAGTGGGCTGATTGGCCATCGGCACTAACCTTCGGGCTCAGCCGTATCCGCCAAACTAGCCAGAAGCACCGCAGCACCTTGCGCAAGCAAGTCGTGGGCCACCTGAAGGCCAAGAGCCAGAGCTTGTGAAGCTGGCCCGGTCGCTCGTGCGCGATACATAACATGGCCATCGGGTGCAGCAACAAGCGCTTGCAAACTCAGTTGTTGTCCATCAAGTGAGGCGTACGCCGCCAGAGGCACCTGACAAGAGCCGCCCAACGCCCGCGACACCGCGCGTTCGGCCACAGCACAGGCAGTCGTTTCGTGACAGCAAAGTGGCGCTAAAATTTCGGGCAATTCAACGCGTTTTCGCAAGATTTCAATCCCCAAAGCGCCTTGCCCCGCTGCAGGCAACGACTCTTGCACAGACAGTCGTTGACGAATCCTGTGCCCAAGCCCTAAACGCTCGAGTCCGGCTGCAGCCAAAATAATTGCCGCGTACTGACCACTATCCAACTTGGCGAGACGAGTGTCGATATTGCCACGCAAGGGCTCAACCTTAAGCGTTGAATCACGCGCGCGCAGTTGGGCTTCGCGCCGCAGGCTCGAGGTTCCGACGACCGCGCCTTGCGGCAGGTCGACCAGCGTTTGGTAATGATTCGACACAAAGGCGTCGCGACAATCTGCACGCGCCAAAATAGTTGAAATTTCAAAGGGCTCTGGCATATCGACCGGCATATCTTTAAGCGAATGTACGGCCAAGTCGGCGCGACCATCAAGCAGAGCGTTCTCTAGCTCTTTCACAAACAGGCCCTTACCACCGACCTTTGACAAACTGCGATCGAGTATCTCATCGCCACGAGTGCTAAGTTCCAGTAAAGAGACTTGCATCTTTGGATACAAGGCAATTAAGCGCGTCTGCACGTGCTCGGCCTGCCAGACAGCAAGGCGGCTTGCGCGCGTCGCGATGGTTAAACGGCCAAGAGTCACTCGAGCCAAACCCTTAGCGAAGATAGTTAAAAACAACAGTCGCGACGATTCCAATCACGGCCAGCAGCAACAAGCGCTGCAGGATTGTTTGTCCGCGTTGAGCGGGCAGAGGTGGGGTTGTCATCAGAGAAGTCCAAAGTGATCTAAACACCGTAATTGGAACACGACCAGCAAAAAAAAACCGACCCGCAGCAAAACGGGTCGGCACTGATGGAATTAGACTCTAAAGTCTTACAGAACCAACTTACAGAACTGATTTCAGGAGCTTGCCCATTTCAGAGGGGTTTTTCGTGGTGCGAATGCCGCAGGCTTCCATGACGTCGAGCTTGGCATCGGCCGTATCGGCGCCGCCAGAAATCAGGGCTCCTGCATGGCCCATGCGCTTACCAGCGGGTGCCGTGACGCCTGCAATAAAGCCAACCATCGGCTTTTTCATGTGCTCTTTTGCCCACAATGCGGCGTTGACTTCGTCAGGCCCGCCGATTTCGCCGATCATAATCACAGCATCGGTTTCAGGATCTTCATTGAACAGCTTTAACACGTCGAGGTGCTTCAAGCCGTTGATCGGGTCGCCACCAATGCCCACTGCGCTTGACTGACCTAAGCCAAGTTCGGTCACCTGCGCCACAGCCTCATAGGTGAGAGTGCCTGAACGACTGACAATACCGATGCGGCCTTTGCGATGAATATGGCCTGGCATGATGCCAATCTTAATTTCATCTGGGGTAATTAAACCTGGGCAGTTTGGACCCAACAAAAGTGTTTTGCTGTTGATTTGAGCCATCCGATATTTGATCTCGAGCATATCGCGAACAGGGATTCCTTCGGTGATGCAAATGACGAGATCGAGCTCGGCTTCAATGCCTTCCCAAATTGCGGCGGCGGCACCTGCGGGTGGCACATAGATGACCGAGACATTGGCGCCCGTTTGTGCTTTAGCGTCTTTAACCGATGCAAAAATCGGGATGCCCTCAAAGTTTTCACCCGCTTTTTTGGGATGCACTCCGGCCACAAAGGCCGCTTCGCCGTTGGCGTAGGCGCGTGAAGTGCGCGTGTGGTATTGGCCGGTTTTACCGGTAATACCTTGAGTAATCACTTTTGTATCTTTGTTAATCAGAATCGACATCTCAGTATCCTTGGCAGAATTATTTAGCAGCCGCGACGACGCGGGTTGCGGCATCAGCCATTGTGTCGGCGCTAATAATAGGCAGACCCGAATCGGCTAGCATTTTTTTGCCCAACTCTTCGTTGGTGCCTTTCATACGTACCACCAAGGGCACACTCAAATTCACAGCCTTGCACGCAGTGATCACGCCTTGGGCGATCACATCGCAGCGCATGATTCCACCAAAAATATTGACCAGAATCGCCTTCGTTTCTTTATTGCTGAGCATGATTTTGAACGCTTCAGTGACGCGTTCGGCCGTGGCACTACCACCTACATCCAAAAAATTAGCCGGTTCGCCACCAAATAATTTAATGGCATCCATCGTTGCCATGGCCAGGCCAGCGCCGTTCACTAAGCATCCGATGTTGCCATCGAGTTGAATATAAGCAAGTTCGTGTTTGCTGGCTTCGATCTCGGCGGGGTCTTCTTCGTCAAGATCACGATAGGCCACGATCTCAGGATGACGAAACAATGCGTTTGTATCGAAATTAAACTTGGCGTCAAGCGAAATGATGTCGCCGCTACCGGTCAAAACCAGAGGATTGATTTCAGCCAGAGACGCATCGGTATCCCAATACACTTTGTATAGCTTTTGGAACTCGGCACCCGCCTTGGCCACTGAGGCTTCAGGCACACCGATTCCGCGCGCCAAAGTCTGGGCGTCTGCCTCTGTCAAACCGGTACCGGGATCGACAAAAACTTTAAGAATTTTTTCCGGATGATTTTCAGCTACCTCTTCGATATCCATGCCACCTTCACTTGAAGCCATCACGCAGACACGTTGGGTACCGCGATCGGTCACAATGCCAACGTAGTATTCTTTTTTAATGTCGGCGCCCTCTTCAATCAGCAGGCGCCTGACCTTTTGGCCCTGCGTACTGGTCTGGTGCGTGATTAATTGCATACCAAGAATTTCGCCAGAAATCTTGCGGACGTCTTCAAGAGAGCGCGCGAGTTTCACACCACCACCCTTACCCCGTCCACCCGCATGAATTTGCGCTTTCACTACCCACACTGGGCCCCCGAGTGTCTGGGCAGCAGCAACCGCCTCGTCGACACTAAACACCGGAATGCCGCGTGGCACGACCACACCAAACTGACGCAGCAACTCTTTGCCCTGATACTCGTGGATTTTCATAGGGATCCTGAACGTTAAACAAATAATGATGACAACAACTCACGCACTTAAGCCTTCCCAAACCTATCGGGAGCGACCTGAGAAGACTATTTTTTTGGTGCTTCTGTTGCAACGACTTCAGGTGCAACGTACCACTGCGGGTATTGCTCTTTGGTAATCGCACCGTCAAGACGCCACGCCGTGCAACCCCCTAACTGATACGGGCGTTTTGTGGGGTCGGCCGCATTGCGACGCTGGCCTGACATGGTTTGCACTGCGGCCGTAGGTAATACGGCGGCTAATTCAGTCATATGCGTACAGCCGGCGGTGCGGCTAAAGCGTTCTTTGACCTGCTGGCGAAAACTTTTAAGTAGATTCATGCCGATCAGATCACGATACGCCCCAACAATTGAGGTACAGGGTTCACCAAAGGGCGATGCATCGTAAGCAGCCATGGCATCAAGGATAGTGAAGGTGCTGTCGATCGTGATGCGCAGGTGCATGTGATGAAAAGCCTGCCCAATTTTTTGCTCGCTACCATCACGCTTGAAGTAGCTAAAGGCTTTTGAATCGATCAGTTCAGCCTCAACATCCCACAAACCATCCTCACGCTCAAAGGAATGGACTTGAATCGAACGATTGTGCAGAGGCTTGCGGGAATAGGCAGATAAAGGCAAAGGCATACGGGCTAGGCTTGTCAAATGACACAATGCAACAAAGCGTAGAAGTATAGCGCAGCAAAGGGAGATTAACTAGAAATTCGAAGAGGCTGTGTTGCGCCCACGCCTGAAGCAAACAGCGGACAGTTGAAGAATACTTAGGTCTCGTACTCGGGCGGCTCTTTGAGAATTCGGTGTATGACCTCAGATGAAAAACCACGCGAGGCTAAAAACCGGCCCTGGCGAGCATAGTCAGGCGCAGTCAATGGGGGGCCACTTCGGTTGAATTTTTTTTGCCAAACACCTTGCGCACGTTCAAACTCCGAACCTTTGAGATCGAGCCGTACTTGGGCAACTTGCGCCGCATCGATGCCCTGCTGGGTCAATTCTTGAATAATTTTGACTAAACCTTGCCGCCCCGCTTTGCGATGCACGAACCCCCGCACGAAGCGCTCGTCTGACTGCCAGCCCTCTTTAGCTAAAGCGTCAAGCAATTCAATAAGTTCGTCGGGGCTCTGAGCATGCACCGAAAGCTTGCGACTCAGTTCAACGCGACTATGCTCGCGCCGCGACAATAAACCAACGGCCCGAGCCCTGAGGGACAGGCCGGACCGCGGTTTAGCTTGAGTGGTGACTGCTTGCACCGACTCGAACTCGTCATTCATTGTCTGCAAGAGCCCCAGAATCAAAGAAACAAAGAATCACAGAATCACAGATCGTCGTCGGAGTCGGGCTCGGCTGCGACGGCTTTTGACGCTTTACTTGAGGCTGCTTTAGGTGCAGCCGCAGTGGCGGCGGCCTCAGCTACCGACGGTGTACGAGCGACTACGCCGAGCTTTTCACGGACTCGATTTTCAATTTCAACAGCCATGGCTGGATGCTCGCGCAGATACTCACGCACGTTGTCTTTGCCCTGACCAATGCGATCGCCGTTGTAACTGAACCAAGCACCGGCTTTATCAACGATGCCCGCAACAACGCCCAAATCAATGATCTCGCCTTCGCGAGAAATGCCAGCCCCGTACATGATGTCGAATTCGGCTTGTTTGAAAGGTGGCGCGATTTTGTTTTTAACGACCTTCACGCGGGTTTCGTTACCCACGACCTCGTCGCCTTTTTTGATACCGCCAATGCGGCGAATATCTAACCGCACCGAGGCGTAAAACTTAAGCGCATTACCACCTGTGGTGGTTTCGGGGTTACCGAACATCACACCGATTTTCATGCGGATTTGATTGATGAAAATCACCATGCAATTCGTACGCTTGATGCTGGCAGTGAGTTTGCGCAACGCCTGGCTCATCAGCCGAGCCTGCAAACCAGGCAGGGAATCACCCATCTCGCCTTCGATTTCGGCTTTTGGCGTGAGTGCTGCCACAGAGTCAATCACGATCAAATCAACCGAGCCCGAGCGCACAAGCGCATCGGTGATTTCGAGGGCCTGCTCACCCGTATCAGGCTGAGAGATCAACAAATCGGTCAAATTGACGCCTAACTTAGAAGCATATTGCACATCAAGCGCATGCTCGGCATCAATAAACGCGCAAGTACCGCCGACTTTTTGCATCTCGGCAATCACTTGCAGCGTGAGCGTAGTTTTGCCTGAGGACTCAGGGCCGTAGATTTCAATCACGCGGCCACGTGGCAGACCGCCTACGCCAAGCGCGATATCCAAGCCCAGAGAGCCGGTAGAAACAACTTGAATGTCATGTTCGACCTCGTTATCGCCGTAGCGCATGACGGATCCTTTGCCAAACTGCTTTTCGATTTGCGCAAGTGCTGCAAGTAGCGCCTTTGCTTTTTCGGGGGAGCCGGCTTTGAGGGCTTTTTCTTCCATGACAAATCCTTTAGGGAAAAATGAATAAAATAATTGTACTGTACAAATAAACAGTATTGCAAGATCTTTTTACAATAAATATTAAAGCTAGGGATAACCCTCGTTCTGGATAACTTCGTAGGAAGAACCTAGATGCTATGACAGAATAGCTTTTGTTCGTGACTGATTGGCTCTTTTTGACCATGCGTATTCTGATCGCAGAAGATGATAGTATTTTGACCGATGGTCTGACGCGTTCCTTGCGTCAGCATGGCTATGCGGTGGACGCGGTCAGCGATGGAATCGCGGCAGACGCCGCGCTGATGGCCCAAGAGTTCGACCTGCTCATTCTTGACTTAGGCTTACCCCGGCTGTCGGGCCTCGCCGTTCTCAACCGTTTGCGGGCGCGTCAGTCACGCGTACCTGTGTTGATTCTGACAGCAGCCGACAGCATCGAGCAACGGGTCAACGGGCTTGATCACGGCGCCGATGACTATATGGCTAAACCTTTCTCGTTGTCAGAACTTGAAGCGCGCGTGCGAGCTCTTGCCCGGCGTGGTGCTGGCGGCGGCGGTACGCTCTTGCTCCATGGCAAACTTAAGTTCGATCAAACCGGCCGAGTTGCCTCAGTCAGTAATCAACCGCTCGAACTATCTGCCCGCGAAGTCAGTTTGCTAGAGATTTTATTAACGCGTAGCGGCCGCATGGTCAGTAAAACCCAAATCGTTGAGCACCTTTGCGAATGGGGCGAAGAAGTCAGTTCGAACGCGATTGAAGTGTATGTGCATCGGCTGCGTAAAAAACTTGAAGACAGTGGTGTAAAAATCGCGACCGTTCGCGGGCTTGGTTATTGCCTCGAACGTGAGGCGTCTGCACCGGTCACTCAACGCTGAAGGACAAGCGCCTTTAGACACGGACGGCCTTTATGCAAAATTCAAGTGTCATCCCTGCACGCACGCTGCCAAAAAGTGAACTCGACGCCGCTCAACCTGCAGAAGGCTCGGAGGCATTTGATGCTCCCGCTCGCCGCTCTCTGCTAGGTGAGATTCTCGACTGGCTCCTCGCACCACTTTTTTTATTGTGGCCGATGAGCATCGCTATCACCTACGTGGTTGCTCAAAACTTAGCGAATGGACCTTTCGACAAAAATTTAGCAAATGCCTTGCTGATTTTGGGACAACAGGTAGAAATTGAAGATAACAAAGCTGTATTAAAGATTTCAGCTCCCGCGCGTCTAGCCTTACGCACACGAGAAAACGATGGAGTATTTTGGAAGGTCTCAGCTAGCAGCGGAGAGCTTCTCGGTGGGGATACCGAACTGCCCTCTCCCCAATTCACACCGAACGAGAAAAAAAATCACGTTTATTACCAAAATTACACTCTGCGAGATTTTGAAATCCGTGTGGCCTATTTGTGGAACGATTTCGGACAACGTAACAGCGCTCCCATACTTTTACTCGCGGCTGAGTCGATCGATCAACGCACTCAATTCGCCAACGACATTATTAAAGGTGTGATCTTTCCACAATTTTTTGTGCTCCCAATTGCAGCGTTTTTAATTTGGTTTGGATTATCAAGCGGCATCGCACCGATCAATGCGTTGCAAAAACGCTTACGTGCTCGGCGCCCGGACGATTTATCGCCAATCGACCGGCATGCTGCACCATCAGAAATTGAACCCTTGATCAATGCGATGAATCATCTTTTGATCAGGCTCGAAGCCAACGTCCTGACACAACGGCGTTTTGTTGCTGACGCGGCACACCAACTTAAGACACCGCTGGCCGGCTTACGGACTCAGGCCGAACTCGCGCTGCGCAGTGACGCTCAGGTGCAAACCCAAGCGAGTCTGCTGCAAATTGTTCAAGGCACGCAACGCGCCACTCGCTTAGTGAATCAACTGTTGTTAATGGCCTCAGCAGAAAATCCCAACGAACTCAAACTCAGTCCAATTGACCTCGTCGCGCTGGCACGCGAACAGACTTTGTTGTGGGTTGATCAGGCACTCAGGCAAGGTCTAGACCTTGGATTTGAAGGTGCTGATCAACCCCTGATGATTAACGGGGAGCCCATTCTTTTAGCAGAGGCGATGAATAATTTGATTGATAACGCCTTACGCTATACCCCAGCACCTGGGCACATCACCGTGGCGGTGACCGAACGCTTGAACGCTATTGTGCTCTCTGTTCAAGACTCTGGGCCCGGCATTTTGGCTGAAGAGCGCTCTCGAGTGTTTGATCGGTTCTATCGGGTTCTCGGTGCAAAGGCAGAGGGCAGCGGGTTAGGACTTGCGATCGTCAAAGAGATTGCGCTACGTCATCGAGCCGAGGTCTATGTGTGTGATTTTTCTGATAAAGGCAGTGACGCAACGGGTGCTCGTTTCGAATTAAGCTTCATTGCACACTCTAGCAGCGACGACTGAGTTGCTTTGCACCCTCACCCAAATGGCCTCTTACGATCTCAAAATAGGGTTAACACTTAGGGGAAAATAAGAGTGTATTATTTTAAGCAGACTAGGCTGGCGGATGGAATGGTGCTGAATTACCACAAGCGTGTCAGTCACGCGTCAGATAAAGACCTTACATTAACGAGAGTTAGCAGTGAAAACATGCTTAGTTGAGCGCGCAAAAGCTTTTGACGGAGACATGAGTTGTTATTCATTTTGAACCTTCTTCAACTGATCTTATACATTGGCCTTTGGGCACTTGCCGGGCAGGGTCTATTGTTTATTATTGCTGGCGCTAAACGAGACACTAACTTGTTTTATCAACTTTTTGAAGTGATCAATAAGCCTTGGACTTTCTTRGCTGCGCTGATTTCGCCTAAACAAATCGCCGCGCGCCATCATCCCTTTGTCGGATTTTGTGTCGTGGCTGCGCTATACCTCACTGTGACCGTCGTCAAAATTGAACACTGTGTGTCAGCTGGGGTGCAGGCATGCAAATGAACATTGATTTCACGTGGCATTGGCTTAAGTGGGCAGCCATTAGCTGTATCGTTGTCGGCGCGAAAAAGAAAGCGACCGATATTTTTACAGACATGCTCGCGCGCGACCCCAAAGACATCTATGCCCTTTCGAGCCTCGCCCACCTAAAGGCTGAGACTGGCGACCAGGCCGGCGCAGTCAGTGTCTATCAACAGTTGGTGAGAGATGAGCGAGCTCCGATTTCGGCTTGGTTCAACCTGGGGTATCTGCAGCAAGAGCTGGGGCACCTGCGTGATGCAGAGTCTTCGTTTCGTCGAGCCTTAGCGCTTAACCCTAATCTAGATCAGGCCTGGTATGGCTTGGGCTTGGTACTGATCGAGCAAGGTCGCCTGGAAGACGCCACTGAGGCACTCGAACAAAACACCAAACTGCAGCCGATGAGCCCCTACGCTTGGTATCAACTTGCACGCGTCCACCTCGATCGCGGTGCGCCCGAGGCCGCCAAAAAAATCATCAACCATCTGAAGAGTTTTGAACCAAAGTTTGCCGCGCAGCTTGAGCGCGAAACAGGATTGTCTGGCTGAAGCCTGATTTGACATTTGAGATAGCTAGCTCTTGTATGTGATTTGTAATACGTCTTTCAACGTCGCTCTTTGTTTAAACTTTAATTTTTTTATGATTCGATGAGGCTTAGGCCGATTCAAGACCGAAACAACCCAGAGCAATCTGGCCTGTAAAAAAGCTTAGGAGGCATTACCGTGCAATTAACCGAAAAACATCGGACCTACTGGCAAGCAAACTTAAGGATCACATCGATCTTGTTGCTGATCTGGTTTGTGGTCACCTTTGTCGTGAGCTATTTTGCGCGCGATCTGAACTTCACTTTTTTTGGCTGGCCTTTTAGCTTCTGGATGGGCGCGCAAGGGTCGTTGGTGGTTTATTGCCTAATTATTTGGTTTTATGCCAATTACATGAACAAGCTCGACGTGCTGCACGGCGTGAGCGAAGACGAGGACGAATAACATGGCCGGAATGACACCTAACGAGGGTGGTGTGTTTTCATCAAACACCACCAACTCAGCGTTTAAAAAACAACTGAATAAAGTTTATACCTGGTACACCGGTGGCTTTATTGCTTTCGTTGCTGTGCTGGCTGTTGCTGAACAGATGGGCCTGACCCGTGCCTGGATCGGTTATGTCTTTTTAGCAGCCACCGTCTTGCTCTATGCAGGCATTGGTTTTATGAGTCGCACCAATGACGCGGCAGAATATTATGTTGCGGGTCGCAGAGTGCCCGCCTTGTATAACGGCATGGCGACTGGAGCCGACTGGATGTCGGCTGCATCATTCATTGGTATGGCCGGTACGCTGTATTTAACCGGCTATAGCGGCCTTGCCTTTATTATGGGCTGGACTGGCGGCTATTGTTTGGTCGCACTATTTTTGGCACCCTACCTGCGTAAGTTTGGGCAATTCACCATCCCTGACTTCTTGGGCGAGCGCTACGACGGCAACCTGCCAAGGTTGCTGGGTATTATTGCAGCGATCTTGTGCTCATTCACCTATGTTGTCGCCCAGATCTATGGCGTGGGTCTAATCACCACCCGTTTGTCTGGCGTGCCTTTTGAGATTGGTATCTTCTTGGGCTTAGGCGGCATTCTGGTTTGCTCGTTCTTGGGCGGTATGCGCGCCGTGACCTGGACTCAAGTTGCCCAGTACATCATCCTGATCATCGCCTACTTGGTTCCTGTGATTTGGCTCTCAGTCAAACAAACTGGCAACCCAATTCCACAGGCGATCTACGGCTATCAGCTTGAGAAGGTCACGGCAAAAGAAGCACAACTGCTGAAAGACCCGAAAGAGCTTGAAGTGATCGCTGCGTTTAAAAAACGTGCGGATGATGCCGACGTCAAACTCAAAAATGTGCCAGCCGCAATGGCTGCCGACAAGGCTGCAGCAGAAAAGGCTATTGCCGATTTGAAGTCGGCCAACGCGCCTAAAGCACAGCAAGACGCTGCTGCGAAAGCCTTGGCAGCACTGCCAGCCAACGAGGCCGCCGCTAAGGTTCAGTACACCAGAGATAAGGCGGCTAACATGGCTCGCACTGCACCTTTGGGTGGTATGCCACGGCATGCCAATCAGTTCGCGGGCGATCCGAACGGCGATGAAAAAGCCAAAACAGCGTTCGACACTTCGCGTCGAAACTTCTTGGCCTTGATCTTTTGCTTGATGGTTGGTACGGCGGCTTTACCGCACATTCTGATGCGCTATTACACGACGCCTTCAGTCAAACAAGCGCGCGAGTCTGTGACGTGGTCGTTATTCTTCATTTTCTTGCTTTACTTCACCGCACCGGCGCTCGCCGTTCTGGTTAAGTATGAAATGTTCCATGTCTTAGTGGGCACGCCCTTTGATAAGCTGCCCGCTTGGATTGCGCAATGGAGCACGGTCGACCCTAACCTGTTGTCGATCATTGATATTAATAAAGACGGCATCCTTCAATTAGGTGAAATCCGTATCGGTGGCGATATCGTGGTGTTGGCCACTCCAGAGATTGGTGGCCTGCCTTACGTGATCTCAGGTATGGTTGCTGCCGGCGGTTTAGCTGCTGCGCTTTCAACGGCAGACGGCTTGCTGCTGACGATCGCAAACGCTTTGTCGCACGACCTCTATTACAAGATGATCAATCCCAACGCACCCACTGCGCGTCGGGTCTTGATTTCTAAAATCTTGTTGTTAGTCGTCGCGTTATGTGCGGCCTATGTAGCAGCGCAAAAACCGGCGGATATTTTGTTCTTGGTGTCTGCGGCGTTCTCGTTTGCGGCCGCGGCGTTTTTCCCGGCACTCACTCTGGGGATTTTCTGGAAGCGTGCGAACAAATGGGGTGCAATCGTTGGTATGTCCGGTGGTTTGGGCGTGACGTTCTACTACATGGTCACCACACAGCCCTGGCTACGTAGCATCTTTGGAGTAACCTCGCCAATCGAGTTGTGGTACGGCATTCTGCCAATTTCTGCTGGTGTTTTTGGTGTGCCGCTGGGTTTCGCGCTGATTATCATCGTCAGCTTGCTTACCCCTGCGCCGCGTAAAGACATTCAAGATTTGGTCGACCATGTACGTTACCCAACGTTGCGCGGTGACTCTGCCAGATAGAGCTTGATCGTACAACCACAAGAAGCCACCCGAGCATTTTTTAAAAGGGTGTCGTAAAAAAAGCCCCTTAAGGGCTTTTTTTACGAGTGCTCATCGCCGCGCTGGGCGTTGGGAATGGATAATTTTCGCCGTAAGCCTCTCAGTACCGCACCTAACACCGGTATCTTTTCATAAAGCTCTTGCGCAGCATCCCAATAATCCCGATGAATCGCGATCAGCCCTTGTTCGTCGAGGACGAAATGGGTGCCTCCCTCGATCACGTAGGCCTTGCCGCGGATCGTGAACAAAAAACGCCAGGTCATGAAAGCACTGGCAGACTCGATCAGCTTGCTTTTGATTACGAAACGTGGTTCAACAAGTGTCTCGAACATGTGTTGGTACACCTGACGCACACTCGCCACTCCGCGCAAGTCATTAAACGGATCGCGAAACGTGGCAGTCTGCGCGTAGACTGTTGCAATGTCTTGTAAAGACGCAGGGGTGAGGGTTTCAAACCACTCGGCCAATTCGTCAAAGCGCGTATGAAAAGACGTCATCACATTCCTGTCGTCTGGTGTAAGAGCGCAAAGCGCAAGCGGTCAGGTAGCATGCTTATTATGCGTAGTGCAAAAGAAAACGCTTTTGGAAATCGAATCTCGAAGTGCCCGCGCTCAAAACCTCGCATGATAGCCTGCGCGGCCTGTTGGGGTGTCAGTAACCCCGGCATCGGAAAATCATTACCCGAAGTCATCGGGGTTTGTACAAAGCCCGGATTGATCAGATACACAGCAAGTCCCTTGGGCGCCAGTTCAAAATAGAGCGTCTCGCATAGGTTTTGCAAGGCCGCCTTGGTTGCGCCATAGATCAAGGCCCGCGGCAAACCCGTATAGCCAGAGATACTAGCAATGAGCGACACGCCCCCACTACCTTGCTCGAGCAAGTGAGGCACAATCACAGAAAGCCCCCGATAAACGCTCACAACGTTCAGATCGAAACTTTTTTCAGCTTGCTCAAGGTCAATTGTCCAACTGTGTGTCGGGTCATAACGAGCGGCACCCAACACGACCAGATCGATGTGACCCAAGTGCTCAAGCACTTTGGCTAGGGCCAGCGGCCATGCCTCGGTCTCTGTCACGTCAAAGGGCACCACGTAAGCGGCTGAGTGCGGCGCCGCAATAGTGGTCAATTGCTCGGCCCGTCTGGCCGACAACACTACGCTTGCGCCTGCTGTCAACAGACTTTCTGCCAAGGCCGCTCCGATCCCGCTAGAAGCCCCGATCAGCCAGACCCGCTTACCCGTCCAAGTGGTGATTGGTGGATTAAGCGCTTTCATCATGAGGGCTTGACCTCGCCGCGCTTACGAAAAAACAGGGTCACTTCGCCCAGATCGATCCCAAACTTTGACATGGTAGAGCGATTCATCATCGAGAACTCATCCATTTGCCACATCCAGTCATCAAAGTTCACCAGATACTCTTTGCCATCAACCGGTAAACGTAAAACGTAGGTCCAGCGTAAGGCATTTCCCGACACGCGTCCGGTTGCCACACCGACGACATCATCGGCAGTCCCTTGCCAGCTTCCATCCGCCTGACGCTTGAGCGTCCACACACGCCGTTGTTTTTCGCCATCAGAATAGGTAAAGCGTTCGTCTAACGTGCCCTCGTTGGGGCTTATCCAGCTTGCTTGAATTTCGACATTGAAGCGGCGTGCCACTTCACCGCTGCGCTTTTGAAAGATGCCCCAGGCATCAATCGTGCCGTTAAAAAAAATTGGCAGTTCGAGTGTTGGCTTTTCTGCCGCGTAGTGCGCAACATCAACACTTCCGCAGGCCGTCAATAACGCGGCAGTGGCCGAGGCGATCCAGGTTTTTAATCTCATCATGACTCCTTGCGAGCGTGCGCTCGCGTAAAAAAATATTCAAAGGCGCTTGAAAATAAAACGCCCATCGCAATCAACTTAAAAAACAAGGGCAACAGCGTATACAACAGGCTCAGGGGTAAAACTGAATCGGTACGCCCGGGTTGATAGCCAAATAGTTGCAAGGCGGGCAAGGCTAAACCTGCAGCAAGCGCCAGTGCGAACTTACCGAGTAGCACCCAAATCCCAAAGTAAAAACCCGTGCTTTGGCGGTGAGTGGGTGGTATTGCATCGGCCAGCATTGCGGGTGGCAACGCGACATCTGCGCCAAGTCCGGCTCCTGCCACCACGCACACCAAACCATAAAAAAATATATCGCCTGCACCCACCCAATACGCGCACAACAATGACACCGCAGCCAGAACACTGCCGATCAGCCAAGCTGGCGCTTTGCCAATACGATCTGCAAGCATCACCCAAAGAGGCAAGGCCAACATGCCCGCTAGGAAATAGAGCCCTAAAAAGAGCCCGGCCTGTTCGGGCGACTGCACCACATCAGCAATAAAGAACAACACCAAGGTTGCCGGCACCGCAACTGATATGGCATTGAACAAATAAAACCACAGCACGCGGCGCACGTCCGGCGGCGCCAAGGCCTCGCGCCAACGCTCGCGAGCTTGCTTAGGCGCGGGTTGCGGCTTTGGCGACCAGACAAGCGTACATCCCAGCAAAAGCAGCAGACACGCGGCAAACAACCACGCGAACCATTGATACCCGACCCGTGCTCCGTGCTGCGTAACCCAAACCGCGGGTAAGACTGAAGCCGTGATCACTCCGACTAAGCCGAACGCTTCGCGCCAGGCTGTGACGCGAGCTCTGCCGTTCAAATCATCGGTCAAGCGTGCACCCCAAGTCAGGTAACAGACGCTCAATAAACTGTGCGCGCCGTAAACCAGCACGAGCGAACCCGCCAGCCAAACTAACAAGCCCGTATCCGACCACGCTGGTGGCGTAAACAAGAGCACAAATCCGACTCCCAAGACACACGCTGCACCGAACATGAGCCAGGCCCAGGCATTCTGTCGCCGCTGTACGGCATCCACTAAACGCCCCAGCCATGGATCTTGCGCGGTGTCGAGCAGGCGAGTCAAAAACAAAACCGCGCCCAAGGCTGCTAATTCAAGCCCGAGCACATCGCCGTAAAATTTAGGCGAAATCATATAAATGGGCATCATCGACATCGCCAGTGGCAGACTAAGCGCCGAATAGCCCAGCAGTCCCACCTTCGTCACCGCTGCGAACCCAGCAAGGCTTGACGCAAACCCGGCTCACTCGTACGAGGATCCAACCAGATCGCAAAAAAATGTCTGGCCAATTCCTCACTGATTTGTCCGGTTTGCCGCTCACGATGAAAAAATGTGGCACCCTTCCCCGGTTGATACACCCCAGTAATGGTGTCGCCCGCAACCACATTGGGCAACACGCGTTCAAGCGCCCCGCGCCACTGGGTATTCTGGGCAAGCGGCGCCTGAAGCTTTTGCATCTCGTCAACCGAGGCCTGCACCAAACGCTCACCCGCGATTTCACGTGAGTAGGTCAAAGACAGTGCAAAGGGCTCACCCTGGGTGTAACGCCCAAGTGGTGCCCATAAGCGCGCCTCGTACACTGAAAAACCAAACCGAGTGAACTGACCCTGCCCCACTAACTGCGCGTTTGGCAAAAATGGCGTCGAGCCGCTCGCCACTGCCTGCGCGCACAGCGCACCAAGCAACAGGACGGCACAAATTAATTTACGCATAGTGTCCATTGTTTAACATCCGTTCGTTGTTCTCTGAAACCGGCTTCGCAATAGGCCAAATACATCCGCCAGATCCGCACAAACGCTTCGTCGTATCCTTGGTCGCGAATGCTGGCAATTGAGGCTTCAAATTGCTGTGCCCAGCGCCTGAGAGTCTCGGCATAGTCCAAACCAAAAGACAAGGTTTCGTGTACGTGCAACCCCGCCGCCTCGCACTCTTTTTCGAAGCGCGTCGGGCTTGGTAACATGCCGCCCGGAAAAATATATTGTTGAATAAAATCTGTCCCACGTCGGTAGGCATCAAAGCGTTGATTCTCAATGTCGATGCTCTGTACCACCACCCGTCCACCGGGCTTCAGACAACGCGCCAGCATTTGAAAGTAACTTGGCCAATGCAGCAGGCCCACAGCTTCGAACATCTCGATTGAAACGATATGGTCATATTGTTCAGGCACGTCGCGATAGTCTTGCAGACGCAACGACACCTGTTGACTCAGGCCTGATTCTTGGATGCGTTGTGTGGCCCAGTCAAGCTGTGCATCTGACAAAGTGATGCCGACCACTTTTAAGCCACGTTGAGCTGCGCGCTGAGCAAACCCGCCCCAGCCACAGCCGACCTCGAGTACTGTTTGCCCGGGCGTGGCCTGCAATTGATTCAAAATGCGATCGTACTTTGCCTCTTGCGCAGTTTGTAAAGGACGCAGCGAATCTCCTTCGAACCAACCCGCCGAGTAAGTCATTGATGGATCTAACCAAAGCCGATAAAAGGCATTGCCCACATCGTAGTGACTTAAGATGTTGCGACGACTACCCTTGCGACTATTGTCCTTGAGCACCCAGTGAGATAGTTTTCTGAGTAGCAAGGCCCACCAGTGCCCGTCGACCGCCTCTGAAACCTGTTCGTTGCGCATCGCCAGGGTGAACAAGGCGAGTAGATTGGGCGAGTCTACCCAACCGCGACGCAGACTTTCGGCAAAGCCAACATCACCCTGACGCAAAATCAAACCSGCCGCCCGCCAATCGTAGATGTGCAGCGAGGCGTGTAGCGGACTACCCGCTTGACCGAGCTCAATACTCGAGCCCTGTGGGTCGGTCAGCGTCAGCGAGCCGCGCGTGATTTGTTTTAAAAGCTTAAGCAACAAACGACCCGACCAACGCAAACGCGTTGAGGCAAGTGAAAGTTGTTGTTCTTGCAGACTCATTTGCAAACCTTAAAAAAAAACTGTTTGTCTTGTCGCTTCATTTGCAGATCTTGGAAAAAAACATTGCTCTTACGCACTCATTTTTAAAGCTTAAAATTATGTGTCACTTCGTCTTGCGGCAAAGGTGGCTTTGCGCGGTATTTTGCCCCCTGCCGCCAAAGCTTGAACGCTTGCAGGTGAATGCGTAGCATCACCCCGAACGTCATCATGGGCATGCTCAGCAGCGCAGCGAGCAACGCGCGCGTGCGCAAGGGCTCGGGCCGAACGAGAATGGCAGTGCGCAACAAAGGGCTGAGCTCTTGTTCTGAATCAAAATAATCAATCGCGAGCCTCGGTTGACCCGCGCGTTCGTCTAGTTCAAACTCATAGCGCCCCTGCACGGCGCAAAAGGGAGACACATAAAACACCTTTTTACAACTAAGCTTTGTGCTCGCCTGAATCGGTTCTGCGTTCGGCGCAGTCAAAAGATATTGATGGCGCTGCCCGAAGGTGTTGTTGACCTCGGCAAGCAATGCTCTGAGCTCACCCCCTTTGTCATGAACCAGCCAAAAACTCACTGGATTAAAGACATAACCAAAGACGCGGGGAAAACACTGTAGCCACACCGCCCCTCTTTCAAAGCGCAGTTCACTTGCCTCAAGCACGCCCGCRAGCCATGACAGCAAAGCTGTACCGTCACGCGCACCGTGGTCACGCGCCCGAAAACTGACGGGTCGCGCGCGCTCGACACCGAATAACCAACTGTTGTACCGCGCTAAATCAGCAGGCTGGTCTAGCCGCAGGCGCAAACAAAATACTCGGTAGACAAACCGATGCACAAACGGGCGCAAGCGTGCGTGCATCACGCGCCCACGACAAAGMAAAAGGGACTCTTGCCGAGTTGTGTCGTTACTCATAGGTCGCTTTCCAGGAAGGCTCTACGCCAAACGCGCGCGCCACGCGCAGCGCAGATTTCAAGCCGTCCTCGTGAAAACCAAATCCGGTCCAAGCACCACAAAACCAAGTTCTTTGTTGACCTTGCAAGGCAGGTAATTCTGACTGGGCCAGAATGGCAGCCTGATCGAGAACCGGATGTTCATACGAAAACCGCGCCAACACCTTAGCGGGTTTGGGAGGCTGATGTGGATTGAGTGTCACAATAACTGGCGTCTGAAACGGCAAGGGTTGCAGCTGATTAATTAAATAGCTCACGGCAACGGGACGCTCGGCCCCTTGCCCGCCTGCCGCCATGTAATTCCAGGCAGACCACACCTTTTGCCGTCTAGGAAGCAAGGCCACATCGGTATGCAAGATTGCTTCATTCGTCTGATAATGAAAACTTGAGAGCACTCGCTGCTCGTTGAGTGTGGGCTCGAGCAACGCCAGCGTAGTGGGTGCGTGACACGCCATCACGACAGCATCGAAAATCTCGTCGCCTCGCGGCGAACTCACCACCACAGACTCTGCGGTGCGCCGCACCTGCGTCACCGGGCAGGCCAACCGCGCATCCGTCAGTCGCTTGAGCATCGCCTGCACATACAACCGCGAGCCACCCAAAATGGTCTTCCATTGCGGGCGTTTTTCTATTTGCAACAAACGATGATTCAGACAAAAAGACAGAAAAGTCGCTGCCGAAAACTCAAGCACTGCACTGACTGGTGCTGACCAAATCGCAGCGGCCATCGGCAGCAAATACCACTCTTGCATAGGTCGCCCGAACTTTTCACGCGTCAGTAAAGCACCCAAGGTCATTGGGGTTTGACGCACTTCAAGCAGATAGCGTTCGGCCTCGCGGTTAAAGCGCAAAATGTCTCGCAACATACCAAGAAACTTTGGCCGGAAAAGATTACTCGGCTGTGCAAAAACAGAACGAAGATTGGTACCTGCCCACTCGATGTCTGGCTCGTGGATCGACACACCAAAGGACATGTCGCTGGCGTGAACAGGAACGCCCAAATGCGCTAAGAGCGGAACAAGATTGGGATAAGTCAGATCGTTATGTACTAAAAATCCAGTATCTACCGGATGCGTAACCCCCTCGAGCGTCACGTCAACCGTATTCGAGTGACCGCCAAAATAGTCTCCCGCTTCAAAGAGCGTGACAGGGTATTGTTCTGCTAAAAGCCAAGCTGTGGACAATCCTGCGATGCCCGAGCCAATGACAGCAATCCGACTTGCCGCGGCGGGCTTAGTGGCAAAGCTATTTGCCTGCAGAGTCATGGCGTATTGCGACCTACACCAAGCAACGCCAAACGAAGCGCCGGACGTTGGGTGTTGGGATCGAGCCAAATCGCTGCAAAGGCGTTGGCAAAGGCGGGTTCAAGAATCGCCTCTAGCGCGGCGTGCGCCGAAAAAAAGTACACCCCTTTACCCGGCACAAACCAGCCCAGCAGACGATCACCAAGACCAACATCGGGCACGATCGCCTCAAGGGCATGACGCCAGCTCGCCAGCTGTTCTGGGGATGGTGCCACTAGCCTCTGGATTTCTTGCAGGGAAATCGTAATAATTTGCTGCGCAGATAGCTTACGCAAGTAGGCCAGATCTAGGAGGTGGGGTTGTGAGGCATCAAAGTGCCCCGTGCGACTGAGCAAGCGGATGCGATAAAACTTAAAAACGCTCCAGCTAAAAACGCCCTCGCCGCACAACTTCCAAGCGCTGCCGGTCTGCGCCACCACGTGCTCGGGCAAGTCCGGCGACCGAAACAGCGAAGAAACATCGTCAAGGGACACGCTTGCAGGCATAATTAAACTTTATCTATATAAAAACAATGAACCTGAACAATTTACACTATAAAGTATAAAAAAATACTAAACAGTAATAAAATATACGTAATAGACATAATTTTGTGCTTATCCTGGCCCGCATTCCTTGGCGAACCCGAATGATCGAAACTGTTCCTGTCAAACTGTCGTTCAAGCAACAGCAGTTGCAATTTCGCGAGAACGCGATTCTTGATGCGGTGAACCGACTACTCGCGCAAAAAGGGTTTGACCTCATGACCATGGATGAGGTGGCGGCCGATGTCGGCATTGCTAAAGCCAGTCTGTACAAACATTTTCAATCGAAAGAGCAGTTGGCTGCAGCCTCAATGACGCGTCTGCTCGAAAGTGCCCTAGCGCTTGCCCACGGGTTGCCCGAGCATCACACGCCGCTCGACAAACTCAAGGCCGTTGTGCGGTGGGCTGTCACCGAGCACCTCGGCGGCACCATGCCATTGTTGCCGTCGACTCGCTCGAGCATTCAACAAGCACTGTTGGCCTATTCACCTTACATTGATCGTTTGAGTACACTCACCGAGCAACTCGGTGACTGGATTGAACAGGCTCAGGCCGTGCGCACCTTGTCCGCCTCGCTGCCGGGCGAAGTCATTTTGTACACAATTTTTGCTCGGTCGTGCGATCCGGTTGCAGACTTCTTAAAAATGGGTGGTGCTTTCTCAGATCAAGATATTGTTGAGCTGATCATTCATACGACCTTCGAGGGCATGACTGGACAAAACTGACCTGCGACGCAGCCCGCCTTGTCTAAGGCATCGGCTAGAATCGATTTCTTTTTTGCGAGTGCGTCATGTGGTTTAAAAATCTCAAATTATTTCGTCTATCACCGTCTTTTGCCTGGACAGTCCCTCAGCTCGACGCACTTTTAGCCAAAGAACAGTTTGTATCCGCTGGTGCTGCCGCCCCGTTGTCTGCTGGCTGGGTGGCCCCACGCGAAGAAGATGTGCGCTTTGTTTACGGAGTGAATCGCCAAATTTTGTGCGCCTACCGTACCGAAAAAAAATTGCTACCTACGTCGGTCATTAATCAGTTTGCTAAAGTGCGCGCCCAAGAGCTTGAAGACCAACAAGGCTTTAAACCCGGACGCAAGCAATTACGTGACCTGAAAGAAGAGGTCACACAAGCCCTGCTGCCGCGCGCCTTTAGCCTGGCCCGCGACACCCGGGTCTGGATTGACCCAGTCAATCACTGGCTCGTGATTGACACGGCCTCAGCGTCAAAGTCTGAAGAAATCCTCACCGCTCTCGGAAAAGCGCTCTATCCGTTTCCGGTCGAGCCAATCCAAGTCACAATCAGCCCGGCTGCGGCCATGACAGACTGGGTATTGGGCGGAYAYGGCCCAGCAAACTTTTCGGTAGATCAAGATGCAGAATTGCGTGCGGGTGGCGACAAGGCTGCGGCGGTGCGCTATGTCAAACACGCACTCGATAGCGATGACATCCAAAAGCACATCAAGTCCGGCAAACAATGTATGCGCCTAGCCCTCACCTTCAATGGTCGCGTCTCGTTTGTCTTGACGGAAAATCTGGATATCAAACGCGTCGTCGCACAAGATATTCTAGATCAGTCTGAACAAAATATGCCCGCCGACGCCAACGAACAGTTTGACGGAGATTTCACCCTGATGTGCGCCGAACTCAATCAAATGCTGTGCGCGCTAATCGAGGCCCTAGAAGAAAAAGTCTTAACCGCAAAAGCGGCTTAAGCATTCACAAAGAAGCGAGCATGGATCTCATGATTACGAGCAAGATTCTCGAAACACTCGAGACCGGCGTTGTGCTTGAGGTCAATGCTGATGATTTGCATATCCGCGCCTATATCGTTATCTCTGCGGTTGACATGGCAGTGGTCGAAAAACTAATCCCCCTCGCCGTCTTTGAGAGTGGCGCGCAAGTGCACGTCGCTGGCATCGAGGCTGCGGGCGATATCACCGAGCAAGTCGTCCAAATTCTAGAAAACATGGAACCCCAAGACGTCGTCGTTTTTTTGTGCGAGACCGCCGTGGCGTATGCTGAAAGCCTTGCCGTGTTAGGGTTGGCTCACTGAGGGGGCTTGCGCTAAGCGCCACCAGTGCGTTGCTGCGAACCGTACGGTCTCTGCCTGAATCTGCTGCGCAAAGACAAAATCCTCGCCAAGAATCGTCTCGTCCGGAAACTCCGTGACCAGCTTGATCCCAACATTTTGACGATCGTTTTGTGCGAGCAGGCATACGATGCCGTGTTTCACGTCAAAGTCGCTCGAACCAACATACGACTCATACTGCCGCAATTGGGTGCGATTAAAGTCTGCCAAACCCGCGACGTGCGACAAAGACTCGGTTAGCGACTCGAGCCATCGCAACGCCAGCTGTTGGTAGGCGGCCTGATAGCGCACAATTAAAAAGAATCCTCGCGGGATGCTCCAGTCGGAGAACCCCCGCGGCACATAGCCTGTAAGCGGTCGCGTCCACTCATGGGCGGGATAGCCATGCAAGCTCAGGTGTAATTGAGCACCGGTCAGGGCAACGGCTTGCTGACGCGCCTGAGCTTCGTACCAAGGAGCCTGTTCGCGATACTCAAGATCATCACCCAAGCCGGTGTAACGTGCGGCATGATGTAGGTGCTGCGGATGAAGTGCGCGATATTGCGTGTAAAGCGCGTACCCGTCGGGRTTTTCGAGCGGCACCACGGCGAAATGCGCCTGCGGCTGAGCTGCCAACCACTGCGCGCCTCTCAGCGCGCCGACCACGCCCGAAGCCTCATTCGCGTGCTGCCCACCCGTCAAGACAAGCCCTGGCAAACTGCCTCTGCGATAAATGCCTTTTACCGTTCGACCCTGACGCGAGTTTGCCTCAAACGCCTGCCCCTCCAGCAAGGCAAGCGCGGCGTGCACCACCTCTGAATCCAGTGGCTCGCGACAAGTTGCAAGGTTTGCGGTTGGGGTTACGGTTGCGCTCAATGAGCCGCGCTCGGCAGCTGACCACCGCAAGTCCGGCAAGGTAGCACCAACCGGATAGCGCTCAACGCTTAACTTAACTGCCCCTGCGGTGACGCGAATATCGGGCACAATCTGACCAGGCTGCAMCCCCCGATCTCCTGGCGATTTTTTTGACAAGCGTTGAAAGAATTCAAGTGCTGAAAAATACAAGTCTTCGTGCAAAGCTTCATAAGTGCTCGCCAGCAAGCGTCCCTGTCCATCAAAGATTTCGGCACCCGGGAGCTCGACGCGCAGCACGAGTCTTTCAAAAAAAGGCACTGGCAAAAGCCAAGACTCCTCGCTGATCCACYGCATCAGTTCAGCGTATGCCTGTTCAAATTCAGTTTCAAGGGTCTGAGCGCAGAGTACCTGAGACGAATGGGGCGCAAGCACTCTGAGGTATCCCACGGGAGACAACGATTCAAGCCCTAGGGCAATATCGGTCTTTAGCGCATTGGGCGCCAGGATCGTCAGCCGTTGTTTAACCCCTGCACGCGTCGTCAGCGTCACGCGATACGTGGGTTGCTCTGCCACAGTCTGCTCTGCAGCGGCGCCCCAAAATAACTGAACCTCGGGAATAATGGTTTCGAGTGGATAGCCTTCCAGTAAAAAACGCCGCAGATCAGCACCGCCATGACAGGGATACTCGATGTGTACCGCAGCAAGACTGGTGATATCGATTTCTTCAAGAAACGCATAAAGCAGCGGCTTGTAGGCACTGCGTACGCGCGCCTCGATGCCGCGTTTTTGCAGTTGCGCAGTTAACGCTTGACGCGCCTGCACGTCTTCAAAGAGCCAGAGCTCTAGTGTGTGTCCTACCCAACCCTCAAGGCGCGGATCAGACAATAGTTGCTTTGAGGTGAGCGCGAGTTCGCGCTGAAAAACAAGGGGCATAGTGACTCGCGCAAAAGCTCAAGCAGCAAGATGCGGGCCTGAGCTGCGCGCTCAGGCCCGCTTGTTTGAAAGGTGCGTAATCACCAAGGCTACCACCCCGACCGCCATCACCAGTAAAGAAATATAAACCGCCCCTTTACTCATTGCGTAGGTCACGCTCGAATACGTGAGGAAGGCGCAGGTCAAACAAAACAAAACCGGTGTGAGAGGGTAAAGCGGCACTTTAAACGGCCGCTCTACTTCGGGATCCTTRACTCTTAGCACAAAAAGCGACACGCCAACCAAAAATAAAAAGGCCCAAAATACCGGTGCCGTAAATTCAACCATGACTTCAAAACCGTCGGTCTGCCAAATGCCCAGACCAACCAAGGCCAGGCTTAAAAGGGATTGCACACAGTAGGCTGCGACGGGTGAACCACGCCCAGCGTGCCAGTTACCCATAAAACGTAAAGCGGGCCAGTCGCGGCCCAAAGCATAGTTCGTACGCGCGCCAACAATCATGGTCGCATTAATACTGGTCAAAGCAGAAACAGCCACAAAAACACCAAGCGCTTTTTCGCCCCAAGGCCCAAAGGCCTTACCCATCAGATCGGCCGCCACCGCTTTACTGCCTGCTAAGCCCGATAGGCCCAGGCCCGCGAGTACCGCGATATTGAAAAGCAAATAAATCAGTGTCAGAAGCATGATGCTAATCACAATGACCGGCACAATCGCGCGCTTGCCCCCACGCACTTCGGCCGAGATGTAGGCGGCTTCGTTCCAGCCACCATACGTCAGTAAAACAAAAACCATCGACAACCCAAACATACCCAAGCTTGGTGAAGACGAAAACAAAGCTGGCGACGCAGGCGCCTCGCCCGACAACACAAAGCCTGCAACTACGACACACAGCAAACCCGTCACTTCAATCATAGTCAGACAGGTCTGCACCCACGACGCCGCATGCAAGCCAATCAAGTTAATCAGGGTCATGGCGACGACAATCCCAATCGCCCACAGCGCGGTTGAATGCGCACCCAAATCAATCACTTTGCTCATGTAGTCGCCGAACACGAAGGCAAGCAAGGCAATTGACCCCGTATTAATCACGGTTGCCTTGGCCCACGCATATAAAAAAGAAGCTGGCTTGCCAAAGGCACGCGCCAAAAAATGATAATCTCCGCCCGCGTGTGGATAGGTGGTGGCAAGCTCTGCATAGCAGAGTGCCCCCGCCAAAGAAATCACGCCCCCCAACACCCACGCCACAATCAACCACCCAGCATCACCCGTTACGCCCGCGACCATTGAAGGTGTTTTAAAGATACCGGCACCAATCACAATTCCGACAATAATCGCGATCGCGCTGAAGGCGCTYAACTGCTTGGTGGGTGCATTGCTCAACGTCTGAGATTCGGTGCCTGCGGCAGTTGTTTGCGTTCTGGTGTCGTGAGGCGTAGTCATATTTAGTTACGGGTACCAGTGACCGAGTAGAGTGGTGAATTTTCAAAGACCTGACCCGAAAATTCGCTGCCATTGAGCGTCACATCCATGAAGCGCGACTGATTGCTGTGATCCAAAAACGTAAATTTCAGACGATTGCCCGACAAGGTGGCGCTCAAAATTGGCTGTGTTTTACCGTATATATTGAGGGTACCTCCGACACGCTGATACCGTTGCGTCACTTCAAGCGATACGGGTTGTTGCGAGCCTTCTACGCCTTTTAACAGCCATTTGCCGGCCGCGTTGCCAGGCACGACCCAAAAATAGCCTTGCGCATACCCGGTGCCGACCGTGTCATCGGGTTCCCAGTCACCCATATTGAACGAATTGGTCACGATGCGCGTGCCGGGTGCCATTTTTAGAATCGTTGGGCGAATTTTTAAATTCAGATCGGGTAATAAATACATGGTGACCACGGTGGCTTTTGAAAAGTCTTCGACAAAAATATCACCGTTAATGATTTTGACTTTGTCCGCAACACCAGCACGTTCGGTATTGCGAGTGGCCAGTTCAGCCATTTCTTTGTTGTACTCAATACCCACTGCGGTTGCGCCAAAGTTTTTTGCCGCCGCGATCGCAATCTTGCCGTCACCCGCCCCAAGGTCRTACACCAAATCGGTCGACTTGACCTTCGCAACTTTTAGCATGGCCTCGGCTACTGCGTCATTAGTAGGCACCCAAATAACATCCTTGCCACTTTGCCCAACACGCGGCTCGTATTTTTCGTCACCTAGCTTTGTCGCCTCTGCCGATTGCGCAAAGAGTGGGCTGGCAGCCAAGGTGGCTGCAATAAACGTGGCACCTACCAGAAAACGAAACGTCATAATTACCCCCGTTAACAATTAAAAGAGTCGTAAAAAAAAATGTTTGAAACGCTTGTGCTCAAGGCACTGTCGTACCAAACTCAGCACCCGCCCAGCCCTCGATATGTTTAATGATATTGGCATAGTCTTTGGGCCCGTCACCCTGCCCGATCGCAAACGATAAAAACTGTCTGGCTGCCGGGCTCACTGTCATCGGTACGCCAAGTTTTTCGGCCTCTTCGACGCACAACTTGATATCTTTATGCAACAAATCTGTCGTGAAGCGGGTGGGAAACTCGCGCGTCAAAATGCACTGAGGAACTTTTTCTTGGGTAATAAACGAGCGGCCGCTAGAAACATTAATCACATCCAACATCGTTTTAGCGTCTAAGCCCGCCTTGGCGCCGTACACCAAGGTTTCGCAACTAGCCACAATGTTGACCGCACAAAGCGTGTTGTTGATGATTTTCATGGTTTGGCCTAGGCTCGGTTGTTCGCCCAGATAGAAAATATTGGTGCCCAAGATCGAAAGCACGGGTTTGACCTGCTCAAACGCCGCCGAAGACCCCGAAGCCATTAGAGTCAAGGTACCTTTTTCAGCGCCGGTCGTGCCACCGCTGACAGGTGATCCAACCCAGGCAATATTTTTTGCCGAAACAACACTTGCGATGGAATCAGTCGCTGAGGGGCCAGTGGTTGAGAGGTCAACGATAATTTTGACGCTTTTGCCAAGCATTACCCCAGCGGGGCCCTGAACAACAGCCTGCACGATCGAAGGCATCGGCAAACACAGTAAAACAAATTCGACCTCGTCGGCCATGGCCTGAGCGCTTGCCGCGACGCGCGCGCCTTTTTGTTGTAAACGCGCCAGCGCCTGAAGGTTATTGTCAAAAACGATCAAGTCATAGCCGGCCGTTAAAAACCGGTTACCAAAATGATGGCCCATGTTCCCGAGACCAATTAAACCAAGCTTCATTTTTTATGATCTCCGGATATATTTATTTTATTGTGCAGCAGGTTTGTCAAAAAAAAATCTTCTTTTGACTTAAGCGACCGCAGAAGGGTCGCCGAGCACAACCGACTCGTATGCATGCAAGGCTGTTGCGCCGCCTGTATGCAAAAACAACACGTTATCGGTAGGTTTGAAATAGCCTTTACGGCTTAAGCCGATCAAGCCCGCCATGATCTTCCCGGTGTAAACCGGATCCAATAAGATCGCCTCGGTACGCGCAAGCATTTGCACGGCTTCAACCATCGCGGGGTTAGGCATCGAGTATTTAGGACGCCACCAATCGCCGAAACTTAAGACGGCCTCGGCAGGCACCTGGATCTTGACGCCAAGTAAATCCAAAATCGCCTGCGCTTCTTTATGCACCAAGGGATTTTGGTCTGAAGGGTCGCGACTCACACCGATACCCACTAAGGGAATCTGAATATTATTACCCAGAAAACCGGCAACTAAGCCCCCGTGGGTGCCCGAGCTGCCCGATCCCACCACAAAATGATCCATCGGCTGACCCATTTGTAGTAACTGCTGCTGCAACTCTTGGGCGCAGGCGACATAGCCCAAGCCACCCACCGCGTTCGAGCCGCCACCAGGAATAACGTAAGGCTTGCCACCACTTTCTCGCACCTCTTGGGCGACTTGATCCATGGCCTGAGCCATGTTGCTGCCACCCGGCACCACCGTAACGGCCTCAACCCCCAGCAAGCGAAACATGAACTGATTGCCACTCGCATCAACTTTATAACTGCCAGGCACGCGCTCTTCAATCACAAAACGGCACTTCAGCCCTTCTTTAACCGCCGCAGCCAAGGTAATGCGGCAGTGATTTGACTGAGGCGCGCCGCAGGTTACCAGCGTGTCTGCGCCTTTTGCCAACGCATCACCCATCAAAAACTCAAGCTTGCGGGTTTTATTACCGCCCGGCGCTAAGCCCAGCATATCGTCGCGCTTTATCCAAACACGTGGTCCACCCAACGCTTTGGTGAAGTTAGGCAGAAACTCAATAGGCGAAGGACCTTGCGAGTAACGACGGCGGGGGAAACGACTCAAATCCATGGCTTGTATCCTAAAGATAACGTACGTGCAGTTGAATGACCAAAGTGCCAGCGCAAAGCGCATATCATAGCGCTTGATGAGCAGACTCTAAGCGACCACTACGCTAATTTTTTCTAAAAACAAAGCGCTTTGCAAAGTCCAGACCTTGCCAAGAAATACACTGCACTTGGTTTGGTGGTCAAGACGTCCACTGCGCCAGAGTTTGAAAACTTGCTCAAAGAAGAGATTTTCGCTTGGGGCGATCTCATCAAAGCGGCCGGAATACCACCAGAGGATTGAATCTCTGGGACGTGCACGACTGCGCCTCTCAGGCACAGATCGACCACAGCACTAAGCGATCAAACGCTCAAAAGTTGAGGTGCTTGACAGGATCGGTCTGGCTAAAGCACGCGCGGGCGCGCCGTCCGAACCCGCCAAGGGCAAGGCCAAAAATAAGATCTCGGCGCGTTGGTTATAAAGTGCATCTAAATTTGTGACATGCTCAGCGATCAAGATACCGTGCGCCAGCAAAATATGGTGTACCGGCCAGTCGAAGTCTTCAGGGCGTTTGTGAATTGTCAGATCAGGCGTACTGAAATCGACACCCAGCAATTTAACGCGATGATCTACCAGCCATTGCGCCGCTTCGGCACTTAAGCTTGGGTGGTCTTCGTAATATTCGGTATTCACATGTTGCGCCCAACCTGTATCGAGCAGCACGATATCGCCAGGCTGCACCAGAGGGCGCGCCGCCTCAAAATCCGCAGGCTCGATCAATTCAAGAGGGCCTTTTTCGATGCGCCAGACCACTCCAGGGCCATAAAGACGATCAAGGGGGATTTCATCAAAGCAAGGCCCGTCACTTAAAAAGTGTCGGGGCGCATCCACATGCGTACCATGATGCGCCACCATGTGAATCTCAGTGATATTCAGTGGACTTTCGGGCATTTTTACAATCTGCCGGATCCGCGGTTGCGGAAAAATCGACGCGCGAGACAACTCCTCCGTCAGCCGATGAGTCAGGTCGACCCAAGGGCCGCTGCCGCCACCGGCCTGCGGTGTCGGCACCTGGCTCCAACCCTTCCAACCACAAAAATCGGCTTTTCCATGATCGCACATCAGACGCCCTCCTGCTTACTTTACAATCAAAGGCGTTGGGCCCGTGTGCAACCTCAGGCGCATATGATCTGGCACCTCTTGCCCGGCATCGGTGAAAGCTTTACGCATTGCCCCCATGTGTGGRCCAAAAATCCCGCTACGGTTTTCGCTGACCCACTCACGCGAGGCAAATAACGAATCCATGCTGCCCTGAAACTTTGGCATGACCCAGCGGGCGAACAACTCATAGCTGCGCAGGGTTTGTTCGCGTGTTGCCCACTCGTGTGAGCGAAACATCACAGCGCCCGCACCCCCGCCTGTGAACTCAAGCAAGCGTGCAATGCCGTTGGCGACGGTCTCGGGCGAACCTACGATGGTGGTGCCGGCCTTTAAACCATCACCCAAAGGATCTTCGCTGCGCATTGGCGGACGACCGAGCGTCTCGCTGAAATAACTGAGTGTCTCGATACGTTCACGCACACCAACATCACGCAAGGCGGTTGCGTCATCTTCAGCGACATGGATATTGACCACCAGGCGCCAGTCTTCACGGTTCATCGTCTTGCCAAATTTTGCAGCCTGCTCTTCACCAAGCTTCCATTGTTCGGCAAGCTTTTGCGGCCCACCCGGCAAGCCCGCGCCAAGCGACAACATCCCCACCCCATACTTGCCGGCCGTTAAGACGCCCGAGGGGGTGGTTGAAGTGGCAACGGCAATCGGAAAGCACCCTTTAGTGTAGGGCGCAAGATGCAGTCGCGCCTCTTTAAGCTCAAACCAGTCGGTCTTTAAGGTGACGGGCTCTTTACCCTCAAGCAAGCGCATGATGGCGCCAAGCGACTCGTCCATCATTGGTCGCTGGCGCTCGGCTTCAATGCCCATCATATAGGCATCTGACACCAGCGCGCCGGGGCCACACCCCAACATCACCCGGCCACGCGTCATGTGATCAAGTTGCACAAAACGCTGCGCCACCAAAAAGGGGTGGTGATATGGYAGGCTCGTGACGCCAGAGCCCAGCATAATTCTCTTGGTGCGTTGCGCGGCGGCAGCGATAAAGATTTCGGGCGAAGCGATGATCTCCCAACCGGCTGAATGATGCTCGCCGATCCAAGCTTCGTCGTAACCCAAATGATCGAGCCATTCGATCAGTTCAAGATCACGCTCGAGGGCAAGCGTTGGATTGTCGCCAAGCTGATGAAACGGCGCTAAAAAAATACCAAATCTCAAACCTGCATGGGCCATTGTTTGTCTCCTGCCATATTTATTGAAATATTTTTTTCAGTTTAACGGATCAGACCGTATCGGGCTTGTCACCGATCCAGGCGATCCTTAACAGATTGGTGGTACCCGATACCCCAAAGGGTGTACCCGCAATAATCAGCAAGGCCTCACCGGGCTGTCCAAAGCCATTCTTTTCGGCCGCCTGCGTGGCACGCAAGACAATATCTTCGGTGCTTTGCACCACAGCGGCTTGTATCGAATGCACCCCCCAAACAAGCGACAAACGACGCGCGGCCGCAGCATTAGGCGTCATACTGAGAATCGGAGCCCGAGGGCGCTCGTGGGCCACGCGTAGCGTCGTTGAACCCGAAGACGTGTAAGCCACCGTAGCCGCAACTGGCAGGGTCTCTGCCACGGTACGAATCGCTGCAGAAATTGCATCGCGCGCATCGCGGTGACGGCGCCGAAATGCCGCGTCCATGGTTAAACGTTGAATCGGGTCGCGCTCGGTGCTTTGCAGGATGCGATCCATCATATTGACGGCTTCAATCGGATAAGCGCCAGAGGCCGACTCAGCCGAGAGCATGACGGCGTCGACACCGTCATACACAGCGGTTGCGACATCGCTGACTTCTGCTCGCGTCGGCACCGGAGAGGCGATCATCGACTCGAGCATTTGGGTGGCAACGATCACCGGTTTGCCAGCCTCGCGACAGGCCCGCACAATACGCTTTTGCAAGACAGGGACCTCTTCGGGCGGTAGCTCAACCCCCAAGTCGCCGCGTGCAACCATCACCCCGTCTGAGGCGGCAACAATCGCTTCGAGCGACTCGATAGCCGAGGGTTTCTCAAGCTTGGCCATAATCCAGGCGCGGTCCCCGATCAGGCCCCTTAGTTCGGCGATATCTTCAGTGCGCTGCACAAACGAGAGCGCCACCCAATCGACCCCCAAACTCAACCCAAAAGCTAAGTCCTCGCGATCTTTCGTGGTGATGGGCGACAGAGGCAGGATCGCCCCCGGAACATTCACCCCTTTGCGATCCGAAATCACGCCGGCGTTAATCACCTCGACGTCAGCGTGCGTCGGATCACATGCCAGCACGCGGACTCTGATCTTGCCATCGTCAATCAGCAAGTCGTCGCCCGGTTTGAGCGCTGCAAAAATCTCTGGATGCAGCAGCGGCACGCGGCCGTTTTCGCCTGGGGCTGGATCCAAATCAAACCTTAGCTTTTGACCCGTCTCGAGAGACTGTTTGCCACCAACGATTTTGCCCACTCGCAGTTTTGGCCCTTGCAAATCTAGCAGGATGCCCACGGGGCGGCCGACATCGGCTTCGATCTGACGGATCGCGTCGTAGCGCAATTGATGATCCGCGTGTGTACCGTGGCTAAAGTTCAGCCTGAACACATCGACACCTGCATCGAATAACCGTCGAATCATGGCGAGTTCGCTGCTTGCGGGCCCCAGAGTGGCTACAATTTTGGTATTGCGATTGCGGTGCGAGATCGCATCGAGTTTCATTGTTTGTTGAACCTTATTAGATTGAATTCAGGCACTATTACGATTATTCGCTAGCTTACCTGATTCATCTACCCTAACCTCGGAGTTTTCTGATGTCGACTGCTTCTTTAACATCCCACACCGCTCTGCGCGTCAATGGGACACGGCTGTGGAACAGTTTGATGCAGCTCGCTCAAATCGGTGCGACACCTAAAGGCGGCGTGTGCCGCCTGGCGCTCACCGACCTCGATCGCGAGGGGCGTGATTTTTTTGTGGGCGAGGCTCAGGCGGCGGGCTGTACCATTCGCATTGACTGCGTGGGTAATATTTTTGCCCGCCGCGCCGGGCGAGATGACAGCTTACCCGCCATCCTCACAGGAAGTCACATTGACACGCAGCCAACCGGTGGAAAATTTGACGGTAACTACGGCGTGCTGGCGGGCCTGGAGGTATTTAAAACGCTCAATGATGCCAAAATCACCACCGATGCACCGCTTGAGGTCGTGGTCTGGACCAACGAAGAAGGCTCGCGTTTTGTTCCTGTCATGATGGGTTCGGGTGCCTTTATCGGAGAATTCAAAACTGACTTTATTCTGGCGCAAAAAGATCGAGACGGCATCACGGTCGGGCAAGCCCTGAACGCGATTGGCTATGCCGGCACATCGCAAGTCAGCCCTCGCGGGATCGGTGCCTATTTCGAGGCGCACATCGAGCAGGGACCGGTTCTTGAGGCGCACGACATCACGATTGGCGTTGTGACGGGTGCGTTAGGACAGCGCTGGTTTGACGTGGTCATCACCGGCTCTGAAGCGCATGCAGGTCCGACCCCCATGCAACTGCGTCACGACGCTTTGCTAGCGGCCTCGCATCTGGTGCAACTGGTCAACGAACTCGCGCTAGACCACGCTCCTCACGCGCGCGGCACCGTTGGGATGCTTGACGTGTACCCTAATTCACGTAACGTCATCCCGGGTACGGTCAAAATGTCGGTCGACCTTCGCGCAGACTCAGACGCCACGTTGACTGAAATGGTCGACAAGCTTAACGCTCGGGCGCAAGTGATTGCCAAACAGGGCAAGGTCAGTGTTGCCTTGACTCAGGTCGTTTATTTTCCGCCCGCAGCGTTTGCCCCCGAACTGGTACAAGCCGTGCGTGCGGGAGCCCGAACGATTGGACTCACAGAAATGGACGTCGTCAGCGGTGCCGGCCACGATGCTGTTTACTTGGCGCGCGTTGCCCCGACGGCCATGATTTTTGTGCCCTGTAAAGATGGCATCAGCCACAATGAAATCGAAGATGCCAAGTCTGAGCACCTCGAGGCTGGCTGTAACGTCTTGCTGCACGCAATGCTTGCGCGGGCGAGCGAATAATGAAAATTCTGCTTGCGCGTCTGAATCACGAAACCAATACCTTTTCGCCAGTCCCCACGCCGCTCGCGTCATTTGGCGCTCAGGGCCCCACCTATGGCGAGCAGGCCTATGCCGAATCAAAAGGGACGCGTACCGGTATCGCGGCCTACATCGACTTGCTCGAACAAGCGGGCCATCAGGTGGTCGTGGCCTGCAATGCCACCGCCAACCCAAGCGGACGGGTCGCCGCAGACGCTTACACCCATCTTTGCGACGTGATTGTGTCGGCTGCAACTGGCTGCGATGCGATCGCGCTTGACCTGCACGGCGCAATGGTCGCCGAAAACTCTGACGATGGCGAAGGCGATTTACTTGAACGCCTTCGAAGCGCTTTGCCAAACGCTCCGATTGCCGTGGCGTTTGATTTACACGGCAAAATTACCGAAAAAACGATGGCAAATAGCGACATCGTGGTCAGCTTCAAAACCTATCCTCATATCGACATGTACGAAACCGGCGCGCATGCCGCGCGTCTGCTGCTGGACATGCTCGAGAAAAAAATTAAGCCGACGATGGCCTGGCGCCGCCTGCCGCTGCTCTCGCACACGCTGTGCAGTCGTACTGACATTGGCGCCATGCACGAAGCCGTGGAGTTGGCGCGTGCCGCTGAGGCTGCAGGCATGCTGGGTGTGTCAGTGTTAGCAGGCTTTTCGTTGGCTGATATCGCCGCACCTTGTGTCAGCGTGGTGGTAATCAGTGATGCAGACCCTGACGCCGCCGAACAATTTGCCGACGTGGTCGCGGGCTTCATCTGGGATAACCGTGAAGGTTTTGTCTACAAAAGTGAAAGTTTAACCGCCTCGATCGCTCAGGCGCAGGCGCTTGCGCAGCAGCCCGGTTCCGGGCCCGTCCTGCTATTGGATCATGGCGATAACTGCATGTCGGGTGGCACCTGCGACGACATGAATGTTTTGCACGAAGCCCTCGCGCAAGGCTTGCAAGACATCGTAGTTGGGCCAATCTGCGACCCGGAGGCCGTCTCGCTCATGATTGAGGCAGGAATAGGCGCAACGCTTTCGATCGCGGTCGGAGACAAAGTCCCCCTGACCCAGCTGGGAATCACCACAACGCCTCGTCTCTTAGCGGGTCTTGTTGCGCGTATCACCGACGGTGAGTATGTCATCAGCGGCCCAACCTACACGGGCCARCGCATTTATATGGGTCGCACAGTCCTTCTGCAATTGCCACAGGCACTCGTATTAGTCACCGAGACGCCACAAGAGCACTGGGATTTGGGCATTTTCACTCACATCGGTATTGAGGCGGCAGCGCATCGCTTTGTGTTGCTGAAATCCAGAATGTACTGCCGGCCGGTGTTTGTCCCGCTTGCCAAAGCCGTCGTCGAGTGTGATGGCGGGGGCGTGACGAGTTCTGACTATTCACGGTTTCCGTACCGCAACCTCGCGCACCCCGTGTATCCGTTTGAATTAACGACGACGTGGCAAAGTCAAATGTAAAGCACGCGAAGCCTCGGGTTTAGCCTAAGCGCGTTTCAAAATCTGCTTTGATTTTGAGCAGCCTTGGCGGTAAGCCAAAGGCCAGTTTCTCAAAGAGTTCAGTGTGTAGCTCGAACTCTTTGCGCCAGGCAGCCTGATCGATTGAGGTGATGATGTTGAATTTATCCAAAGAAAAATCCATACCCGACCAATCAAGGTCTTCGTAACCGGGAGTAATGCCAAAAACGTGCTCATTACCTTTGGCTTGCCCTTCAATACGGCTCAACATCCACTTTAAGACGCGGGTGTTGTCGCTAAAGCCAGGCCAGACAAACTTGCCATCGGCGTCTGTGCGAAACCAGTTCACACAGAAAATACGGGGCAATTTAGCACCCGAGCCCTGCAGATGCTCGCCTAACGTCAGCCAGTGGTTAAAGTAATCAGCCATGTTGTAGCCACAGAAAGGCAACATCGCAAAGGGGTCGCGACGCACCACACCTTGCTCGCCTACCGCCGCGGCGGTGGTTTCAGAGCCCATGGTGGCTGCCATATAGACGCCTTCCGACCAGTCACGCGCTTCGGTGACTAAAGGCACTGTAGTTGAACGGCGCCCACCAAAAATGAACGCATCAATCACAACGCCATCAGGATTGTCCCATTCAGGATCGAGCACTGGATTTTGCGTCGCGGCAACTGTGAATCGGGCATTTGGATGCGCGGCTTTAGTTCCCTTGTCTTTTGCCTGCTCGGGTGTCCAGTCGCGCCCCTGCCAGTCAATGCAATGCGCGGGGGCGATCTTAGTCATGCCTTCCCACCACACATCACCGTCATCAGTTAAGGCCACGTTGGTAAAGATCGTGTCTTGCGCCAGTGTCGCCATGCAGTTGAAATTCGACTGTTCGTTGGTGCCAGGCGCCACGCCAAAGTAACCGGCTTCGGGGTTAATCGCGCGCAGATTACCTTTTGCGTCTGGTTTGATCCAGGCGATATCGTCGCCGATCGTGGTGATTTTCCAGCCTTGCTGTGCCATGCCTTTAGGCGGAATCAACATCGCAAAGTTCGTTTTGCCACAGGCCGATGGAAACGCTGCCGCGACATGGTATTTTTTTCCCCAAGGGGCCGTCACACCTAAAATCAGCATGTGCTCAGCCAGCCAGCCCGGTGAAGTCGCGGATGCTTCGCTGCGGCCCATGTTCGAGGCGATGCGCAAAGCGAAACATTTTTTACCTAACAAGGCGTTGCCACCGTAGCCCGAGCCATAAGACCAAATCTCACGGGTTTCGGGAAAATGCACGATGTACTTGGTGTTATTGCACGGCCAAACGACATCGGCCTGCCCCGCAGCCAAAGGCGCGCCTACGGTGTGCACGCAGGGCACAAACGCCCCCGTTGGACCCAGCACGTCGAACACTTTTTTGCCCATGCGAGTCATCAGGCGCATATTGACTACGACGTAAGGCGAATCAGACAACTCGACGCCAATTTGTGCAATCGGCGAACCCAGCGGGCCCATCGAAAACGGAATCACGTACATGGTGCGACCGGCCATCGCACCTTCAAATAACTCGTCGAGCTTGGTACGCATTTCTGCAGGCTCGATCCAGTTATTGGTGGGGCCGGCCTCTGACTTGTTTTTGCTGCAGATAAACGTACGGTCTTCCACACGCGCCACGTCATCGGGCGACGAGCGCGCCAGAAACGAGTTCGGTCGCTTCGCAGGATTCAGTTTGTGCAACATCCCAGACTGCACCATCTCGGCGCACAGGCGGTCGTATTCTTCTTGCGAGCCATCACACCAGACGATCTTGGCGGGCTTGGCTTTTGCGGCAATGTCAGCCACCCATTGTTTTAGACCAGCGTGGTGAACGTAATCAGGTGCGTTTAAGGTCAGAGTCATTGGCTTGTTTCAATTTGACTGCATTGGGCAAACTTCAATAATCGGAAATAGTAGCACCGCGCGCGTTCTTACGAAAAACTCACCCTTGCCGCACCGAAACATATGCGCATTTCGCTCAAGAATTGCGCATTTCGTCAAAATAACCGCAATCGCTCAACAARCTAAAGACTTAARCCTAACTTTTGCTTATAGTTTTTGACTCAAACMTTCAAACCACCCCATTGTTGTCGCTATCGTGCGAGCACCCAATTCACGCAATATCCCCGCGTAGCCCAAGCCGCCGTTGGCTTGACGACCCTGAGGTTCAGTTTTATTTTGGCAAATTCGCTTTGCTTTGACAAACTCGCTTATGCTTTTCCTTTTAGGTGCACCCCCACGCGATGACCTCTTTAGCCAACTTAGCAGCCTTCACGCCTCGAACCTTTTCACTCGTTTGTAAAGGAATCATAAGCGGCCTTTTAGCCTTAGGCTGCATGTCGGTTGCAGCTCAAACGCCGGCGGCACAGCCGGTCGCCAAGCAAGGCGCGTGTCCGAGCGGCTACCACAGCAGTGGCAACTACTGCACACCCTCTTCTGCGAACGCACGCTTTGCCTTGCCTCACGTCGGCTCGTGCCCCTCGGGCTATCACACCAGTGGTGCGTATTGCCTGGCCAGCAGTGGCGGTGCCAAAGCCGCAATCGTCAAAAGCGGCAGTTGCCCTTCGGGGTATCACACCAGTGGTGCTTATTGTTTGCGCAATTAGACCTGGGCAGAGCGGCGGTGGCGACTAAACGCTGGCTTGGCGCTCGACTAAAAAGCTGCATAATTGAACAGCGTAATGAACGCCTAGCGCTGGGTCATTCGAGTCAGGCGCTGTTGTACGTTGGCCGCAGCCTCGCGGTTAACCAAGTGTTCGGGCAACTGACCGTTCAGGATTTGTCTGGCCTGACGCGCCACCGAGCTTCCCATTGCTCGCAAACTATCATCCGTCACGCCTGCCATATGCGGCGAGAGCAAGACGTTTTCCATGCCATAAAGTGGCGAATCCAGCGGCAGCGGTTGCTGCACAAATACATCGAGTGCTGCGCCGGCTAAACGCCCCTGACTAAGCGCCTGGACTAAGGCCTGCTGGTCAACGACAGCACCGCGGGCGACGTTAATCAAATAGGACTYGGGCYTGCAACGGCGCAGCAAGTCGGCGCTGATCAACCCTGTTGTTGTTTCGTTTAGCGGACAGGCCAGTACGATAAAGTCTGACTGCGCAAAGACCCGCTCAAGCGAAGTCACCTCAATAAAGTCAAGCGAGGCAAGCCCGCTGGGTCGATAACCACAGACTTGCATGCCAAAGCCAAAATGACACATTTTTGCAACCGCCTGCCCGATGGCACCTAGCCCAACCAAACCGACTCTTTTGCCTGCAAGCTCGACGCCCTGGTCCGCCAACGGGCGCGCGCTTGCCCAGCCACCCGCGCGCATTCGCTGATTGACTACCGCACTTTTATGCGCCAAGGCCAGCATCTGTCCCAACGCGAACTCGGCCACTGTGACCGCGTTCGTGCCGGGTGCATTCGCGACCGCGACGTCGTGTTCGGTCGCTGCCTGAAGCGGGATCATATCGACTCCCGCCCCATGACGGATCACGCCAAGCAAGTGGGGAGACTGCGCAAACAAGGCCGCAGGGATGGGGCTACGCACCACGACAATCGAAGCCTCGCGGGCGCCTGCAAGCAAATCTTCGTCACGCGTCGAACTCGCCACCAAGACGTGCGCGAAGGTTTCGAGCTCTGCCTGTACCTGCGCATGAATCGGATTTGTTAAAAAAATCAGCTTTGAAGTCATGTGTTTTTGAAGTAAAGGAGTATATTTATTCTAACGATTCTAACAAGTGCACCCGTGCTCAGTGCACGAGACGGCCTAAATACTGAAAACAGCGAAAGAGACCGCTCATGACCATCACCTTCAAACAGCTCAGTCCAACCTTTATGGCCGAAGTCAGCTCGCTTGATCTGCGCAACGTGCACGACCAACCGAGCCTAGCGCGCTTGCGTGCAGGCATGACGGAATATGGCGTCCTGGTATTCAAAGGGCAAGAGCTTTCGTTTCAGGAGCAACTCGATTTCGCTCAACGCCTTGACGGCGAACTGCATGCCAAAACCTCTTCGTCTGTTTTGGTCAAAAATCGCTTTGGTAACGAAGCGCTGACCGAYATTTCAAATGTCGGGGCTGACGGAGCGATTTTGGCTGCGGATGATCGTCGGCGGATGAACGGCATCAGCAACCGTATCTGGCATACCGACGCCTCGTTTGAAGACCCCGCCGGACGCTATTCGATGCTGTTTGCGCGCAACATCCCACCCGTACGTGCCGACACCGAGTTTGCAGATATGCGGGCCGCTTACGATGCGCTTGACGATAAAATGAAAGCCACCATCGACTCTCTGCACGTGCACCACTCGATTGCGTATTCGCGTCACACCATGGGATTCGATTTTTCGCCTGAAGAAAAAGCAAAACTTCCTGGTGCGACACATCCGTTGGTGCGCGTTTTTTCAGACTCACCTCGCAAAGCGCTTTATCTTGCCTCGCACGCCGAGCGCGTGATCGAATGGCCAGTGCCCGAGGGACGCTTGTTATTAAAAGACCTGATCGAGCACGCGACTCGGCCTGAGTTTTTAGGTCATCACGAATGGGCCTTGGGCGACCTAGTCATTTGGGATAATCGCAGCACCATGCATCGGGCGCGACCGTTTGACGACAAGGCCTACAAGCGCGAACTCACGCGCGTCACCACCTTAGATTTACCGCGCCAGTCCGTAGTCGCGCAAGCGGCGTAACCTGCGAAGACCGAGGTGCGCCMCAGGTGCCCGCGTTGAAGTCAGGGTGCGGGTCGGTGGTCTCTTGCCAAGTGACTGGGCGCTAAGTGCCGACCTTAAAGCTTGATTGCATCTTGCGTAACAGGGCGATCACGCTTGGCGCCACGATGCGCCCAGTTTTGGGGTTTTCAGAAGGAATGTTTTCCATGGTCATGGTGAACTTCGCTGAATCTGAGTCAACCACAATGCTGTGCGTGTTACGCACAACCGTTGGATCCGCCCAAATTTCAAGCAAGGTATTTTCGGGGCCAACGCCCGCGAGGGCGAGCGCCACGACTACGTTTAGGTTTGCCGGGAACCCCTTAGCCGCCGCACGTGCATTACCCTCGAATACTTTTTTAGGCTCGGTTAAACCCTCGACACTAATGTTGTTTTCAAGCAGATGAGGTGCACCTGCCAGACCGTTTGGCGGCTTACGTGTGACCATTCTGACTGAATGAATTTTGCCTTCGGCCGCAGCGATCACAGCGTCTAGTCCGATCAAGGCACCCGTTGGCACGTGAATGATGCCCCCTTCTTGTTTAGCCAAATCGATCAGACCTTGATTAAACAACAACGCGCCTACCGACAAGACGATGACTTGCTTTTGCGCTTTCAAAAACGGCGTCGCAATGTCTGGCAAGAGGGCTGCCGGTGCACACTCAATCACAAGATCGGCCTCAGGCTCAAGCTGCGATAAATTCAGTACCTTCACCGGCACGCCAAGCGTCGACACAAATTGCTGTGCTTTTTCGTGGTTTTTTGCCGAGACCGCGGTCAGCACGACGCCAGGCACTGMGCCCTTCGCAAGCGTGACAGCAATGGCTTTACCAATGGCCCCCAGGCCAGCGATCGCAATACGCAAGGGTTTTTTATTTAATGTGTTTGACATCTTTTTTTACTCAGTCAATTTTCATATTCGAGGTTTTAACGATTTCAGCGTACTTGGCGATTTCGCGTTGAAGGTGGGTACCGAACTCGGCTGCGGTACCACCGATAATTTCAATCCCGCGTTCGCGCAGATTCTGCTGAACGCCCGGCTGGGCAAGCGCCTGCCTCAACGTTAAGTTCAAACGCTCGAGTGCCTCTTTTGGCGTGGCCGCTGGAGCGATGATTCCGTACCAAGAGTCAGTCTCAAACGTTGGTAGGCCCTGCTCAGCGATCGTCGGGATCTCAGGGGCCAATGGCGCGCGCGTCAAGTAGGTTGTGCCCAACGCTCTGAGTTTGCCTGAACGAATATGCGACAAAAAATCGGGCAAATTGCCAAACATCAGGTCGATATTGCCGCCCAGCAAATCGTTAAGCGCAGGCCCTTGCGCCTTGTAAGGTACGTGCACCATGTCGATTCCTGCCATCGATTTCAGCATCTCGCCGGCAAAATGAGGCGTTGTACCATTGCCGAAAGAGCCATAAGACAGTTTGCCTGGATTCTTTTTTGCGTAGGCAACCAACTCAGATAGATTCTTGATCGGCAAGTCGGGCCGAATCGCCAGCACATTGGCTGTACGCGCCAGCAAAATGACCGGCACGAGATCTTTATCCAAGTTGTAAGGTAAGTTTTTTACCAGAGTCTGGTTCACCGTAAAACTGTTCGCCACGCCACCGAAGGTGTGACGGTCTGACGCTTTGGCGACTGCATCGACACCGATCACGGTGCCAGCACCGGGTTTATTTTCAACAAAAACCGGCCCTRCCAAGTCGCGGGCCATCTCAGGCACCAGCAGGCGCACTACGCCATCGAGCGTGCTCGCGCCACCCGGAAACGGCACAATCATTCGTACAGGCTGATTGGGCCACGGCGCCACTGGRGCCGACTGTGCCTGCGAAAATGCTGACACAAAACTTAAGCTGCCCAGACCAAGCAGCAATATTTTTTTAAACATATTGATCTCAAACAATAGATGACTTGTACGAATTATGGACTACCCGCACAGCGCAATCCCATCAAAATCGAGGTTAGAAGGTGTTTTATGTGCACTTTTTGACTTCTCTGGCGGATTTTTATGCGGGATCGGGGGTTTCAAATTGAATTTCTGCGTGGGGCGGCTAAACTAGACGTAGGTTGAGGTAACGTCTGAGATTAAGTTAACGTGCTGCGAGCACTCATCGTGCCTGCTTTTTGAAGGAATACTTAATGATCAAGAAATTAGCTGTACTTTTAATGATTACCTCGTTTGGTTTAGTTCAAATGGCGCCAGTAGCCGCTCAAACCTCAACAGCCCCAACACAAACAGCGCCTAAAAAGAATAGCGCTGCTAAAAAAAGCGCGTCTGCAAAAAAGAGCACTACCCCAAAAAAGAAAGCGGCTAAGCCTAAAAAGACCACAACCGCCAAACCCAAAACAATGGGCTAACGCGTAGCGGCAACGAGCAGCAGGCAACTGACCTGCACATCCCTCGTGTTACTCGACTTTGAGGCCAGCCTGCTGAATTAAACGTCCCCAGCGGGCGTAATCCCGTTTAATTTGCTCAGAAAACTCTGCTGAGGTACTTGGCGAAGCATTCAAGCCCAAAGCGCTGATGCGGCTTTGAACCGAGGCCTGCGACAAGACAATGTTGAGATCCTGATTCAACTGCTCAAGCACTTTAGCAGGCGTGGCGGCCGGCACGGCAAGCCCGTACCACTCAGGGATATCCCCCAAGGCAGGGTAGCCTGCGTCAATCGCCGTTGGCGTACCTGGCAAGACCCCTACCCCTTGCGAACCGAACAAGACAATGGCGCGGAGCTTACCAGCCTGCACGTGCTGCGCCACCGATGCGGGGTTCGCGACCAGCAGATTGATATTTCCGCCCAACACGTCAATCACCGCGGGTCCCGCACCTTTGTAAGCCACATGCAAGAGCTTTGCTCCTGTCGTGAACTTAAAGAGCTCGACGGCAAGCTGCGGGCCAGCGGCGCTTGACCCGTAGCTAAGTTTGTCGGGCTGATTTTTAGCCAACTCCTCAACATCTTTGAGTGTTTTAACCGGAACCGACGGATGTGCCACGAGCACGAAGGGTTGTTGTGTTAAGCGCCCCACAGGTACGATGTCTTTTGTCACATCAAGGCCCATGTCTTTATAGAGATGAGGGTTCACGGTCATCACGCCCTGATGCGCAATCAGCAAAGTGTGGCCGTCCGGCGCTGCTTTTGCCGCATATGCGGTGCCGATATTGCCCTGCGCGCCAGCTTTATTTTCTATCACGACTTGCTGTTGCCATAAGTCAGTTAGCCTTTCTCCCACGATACGCGCCACCGCATCCGTGCCCCCACCCGGCGGAAACATCACCACAATTTTGACGGGCCCGGAGGGTTTAAAAGCCGCTTGTGCAATGGCCTCAAGGGGTCCCAACCCGCCAAGCAGCGAGCAAGCTGCCAGTAGGCTAGGTAAAACTGAGCGTTTGAATGCTGCGATCATTATTGACATGGTTGACTCCGTTTTTATATTTTTTAGAACTGACACTTGCGTGTCATTTGTTTTTTCCGGCGACCAACTGCATGATTTGTCCAACATCGGTCGCACGATCCATCGTCCAAACCGCTTGAATYAAAGCCTCGGGCTCGCAGCCCGAACCACCATATTCGCACAGCGTACGCACTTTGTTTTCAAGTTCTTGGTCAGACAAGGGTTTGGCGCGCGCCCCGCGTGCAATATCAATCGCCACAACCAAGGTCTTGCCTTGCGCCCAATGCAGCTTGACGGTGGCCGCCTCAACGGCAAAAGAGGTATCTTCCACAAAAACAACTTTGCGCCCTAACGCACGCAACGATTCGTCTGCCACCGCCTGATCGCTAAACTCGGCCAGGCCCGCTTTGCCACGCGTCAAGGACACAGCAACGGCATGCTGTGCGCTGACTTGCGACTCGCGACCGGTCGCAACGTTTGGGCGATCGGTGCGCTGCCTTAATAGGGGGTGGCCATGCAACTCGATACGCTCAAGCGCGTGCAAGCTTTCTTGTAACAACTCTGGATGTTTGGCTAATCCCAGGCACGCCTCGATGACTGGATTTAAAACGACACCGCACGGAAACGGCTTATAGGTGTTGTTCAGCAGTTCCCAGCGCGTTCCCAATTCGCCGATAATGCTCTGACAATCGGGCGCGTCAGCCGTGACATTCAAAAAGCCACGCACACCCTCAAGCGGTCGCGCTGGGCCATCAAAATCTTGTTGCGCCAAAAAAGCAGACAACATGCCGTTACGTGAGGCGTTACCCATACTGACACTTTTAGACATGGTGCCAAGGGTTTCGACCAAGCCCGAAGCTTGCGCTGAGGCCGAGCCTAAGGCCCAAACCAATTGCCGCGTGCTTAAGCCCAGCAACTTACCCGTCGCCATCGCCGCACCAAATACTCCGCAGGTCGAAGTGATGTGCCAACCGCGCGAATAATGCCCCGGCGACACCGCCTGTCCGATCCGGCATTCAGCCTCAACGCCTAAAATAAAACTAAGCAACAAATGCGCGCCGCTCAGTGGTCGAGTTTGCGCGAGCGCGAACACTGCCGGAGCCACGGGTGCTGTCGGATGAATGATGGTGGGAATGTGCGTGTCGTCAAAATCAAACACGTTCGCCGTCATCGTGTTTAGCGCAGCAGCGGTCAGCATATCGAGCCGTTGCCCGCGACCAATCACTGTCGCCTGCTGAGCCGCAGAAAAACGCGCATAGACCTGGGCTGCGCGCTCAACGGTCGGGTCAAAGCAGGCAGATAAGGCCGCTGCAAAATAATTCAATAAAGAACGCTTAGCCTCGTGTCGAACGACATCGGGAATATCTTCCCACCGACAGTTTTCAATGAATTGTGCCAAGCCGACAGAGATGTCTGCGCTGGAGGTGTGTGTTTGAGTCGTCATTGCACGCTAGTTTTTTTATCAGTTGGGGAACCGCGACGCCTGTTTAGACGCAGCGTAGCTCAAGGAGGGTTGGCAGTCTATTTTGGTTTGACCACGGTAGCAGAAATCACTAATTGCCTGCCATAGACCACTTGATCAGAGAGCGCCTGACGCCACAGGGCTGCCACTGCGACAGACGCAGCTGTTTTTATTTTTTTTCGCGCGTAGGCTTTAATTAACCAGCCTGCAAGTTTTTCAAACTGACGACGTGGCTTTTTTTCATCGACTTCATGCACCGAGATGTTCGTAAAGCCATTTAAACCGAGCAACAGCCAAAGTTGAAACAAGCCCAGGGTCAGCCAAGGCATGTGGGGCTCGGCCGTTGTATTTTGCGCAAACCAAGAATACGAACGCGGAAACCCTTGAATCAGATGGTTGATACGCGCCCCCGCATAGTTGGGATTTGGCAACGACAGGACGAAGGTCGCACCGGGGTTTAGATGCCTGTGCACGCTTTGTAAAAACAGCCCCGGGTTTTGTAGATAGCCCATCGCCTCGCAACAGAGCGCTGCATCGTATTGCCCGCAGGCGTCAGGAACACCTTGATTAAAATCAGCGCTATAAAATTGAGCATAGCCCGGCGGCGGCTTGGCGTAAAAATCAAGGCCGTGAAGCACCGTGGGATGTGTGAATGCCGTTGACAACCAACCATCACCGCAGCAAATATCAAGAACAGAATTCGGTTTTACCGCGTTCAGCACCTTGACGATCGCCTGACGATGGGCCTTGTTCTCATTCAAGGCTTCGGGGTTCAAGGAGTCGTTACTCAAGAGCGGGGTGCTAAACGGTGAGTGAGYTTCATACCATTATCCAATTAAGGCTATATGCGCAAGCTACAGGTCATGCTCAATCTTTTTTTCAATTACTCGAGCTTAATACCCGCCGAGCGGATGATTTGGCCGTACTCGTCAAGATGTTTTTTTACTGCATCGCCGAACGCTGCAGGCGTGCCTGGCGTCGCGCTGATTCCAAGCTTTTGAAGTCTGGCGATGACTTCTGTGTCGGACAGTACCTCGTTTAATACAGAATTTAAACGCTGGATCACGGCGGTCGGTGTTCTAGACGGGGCAAAAATACCAACCCACGAGTTGACAATAAAATCAGAAATACCGCTCTCGATAAAAGTGGGTACGTTGGGTAACGAGGGTGCGCGCTTTTCACTGGACACAGCAATGGCGGTGATCCTGCCAGACATGATGTGTGGATAGGCACCTGCGACAGCCGTATAAACCAAGGGGATTGTGCCACCTTGAACATCTATCATGGCCTGCCCGCCGCCCTTATACGGAATATGAATCAGCTTTGAGCCCGTGCGCTGGTTGAGTAATTCAACCGCCACGTGCTGTGGGCTACCTATGCCAGAAGAACCAAAATTCACTGTCGCACCCGGTTGTTTAGAGAGTTCGATAATCTCTTGCAGCGTTTGCGCTTTAAAGCCAGGATAGGCGACCAGTATCAAAATCGCGTCACCGATTTTTCCGACTGGCCTAAAGTCTTTAAGCGTGTCAAAAGGGATATTGGCAAAGACGTGAGGATTAATGACCATCGTGCCGTCGAACCCAAGCAACAAAGTGTAGCCGTCGGGCTCAGCCGCAGCCACTTGCGCCGCACCGATATTGCCCGAAGCGCCCGGTTTGTTTTCGACGATGATTTGCTGGTCAAGTTTTTTAGACATGTACTCTGCAATCAAACGCGCGCTCGTGTCGGTGACGCCCCCGGGCGTGAAGGGTACGACAAGACGAATTGACTTGGCCGGAAACACAGTCTGCGCGTAAATACCGAAACTCGCGCCGAGCCCTAACATTGTTACGACGATCAGCGTGCACACACGAACGAAGCTCAAACGAATATTGGTCATAAATGTCTCTGCTGTTACCTGCCATGTTTAGAAGTCGCGCAAGCGTGAAAGGTATTTAACTCGCCAACGCCCTCATCTCTGCGTACAAATCTTCCTTACCTTCAAAACCAATCCCAACGAGTTCAGGCAAGGTCACAAAACTGTTCTCGACCTTGACGCCGTCAGGAAATCCGCCATAGGGTTGAAAAAGATCGGGATAGCTTTCGTTACCGCCCAGGCCCAGGCCCGCGGCAATCGCAAGCGACATTTGGTGACCACCGTGCGGCACACACCGCTTGGGTGACCAATCGTATTCTTTGAGCATCTCAAGGGTGCGCAGATACTCAACGAGGCCGTAACTTAGCGCGCAGTCAAATTGCAGCCAATCACGATCACGACGCATGCCGCCATAGCGAATTAAATTACGCGCGTCTTGCATTGAAAACAAGTTTTCACCCGTTGCCATGGGTTTATCGTAATGGTTCGCTAGTTCTGCCTGCAGCTCGAAATCAAGCGGATCACCGGCCTCTTCGTACCAAAATAAGTCGTATTGCGCTAAGGCTTTGCCATACTCAATCGCAGTGTTTAAGTCAAACCGGCCATTGGCATCGACCGCTAGCCTTTGGCCTGGCCCAAGCAAGTTAAGCACGGCTTCAATGCGCTTGCAGTCTTCACCTAAAGACGCCCCACCGATTTTTTTCTTGACCACCGAATAACCACGATCCAGATAGCTCTGCATCTCSCGGGTCAGACCTTCAAGACCCTGCCCCGGCCAGTAGTAGCCACCAGCTGCATAAACAAAAACCTCGCGCTTTGGCTTGCCGTCGCCGTAGCGATCGGCCAGTAATTGATAAAGTGGTAGTTCCTCAATTTTTGCCACAGCATCCCAGACGGCCATATCAATCGTACCGACCGCCACCGAACGCTCGCCATGCCCACCAGGCTTTTCGTTGTTCATCATCGTGGCCCAGACCTTATGCGGACACAAAACACCCCGCGCATCGAGCAAAGAGTCTGGGGTCGCCTCCAGCACGCGGGGAATAAAGCGCTCTCGCATCAAAGCGCCCTGCCCATAGCGCCCGTTCGAGTTAAAACCGTAGCCGATGACTGGCTTACCCTCGCGGATGACGTCCGTCACAACAGCGACCAGACTCAGGGTCATTTTTGAAAAATCAATGTAAGCGTTACGAATATTAGATTTAATTGGACGAGTCGATTCGCGGATTTCGGTGATTTTCATAGGCGCAAACAGGGATTTTGCAAAAAAATAGCGAGATTGCTTATTTAGGCGATACGATACACTCAGAATGCGCTTTTTTAGCACGATCTACGACCTCAAGCCTTCTAAAAGAACAAGATGACAGACGCAGAGACAAATCCTAAGCCTCACCTGATTAAGATGCACGAGCTCGATAACGTTGCCATCGTAGGCAACGATGGGGGACTGCCCGCGGGTACCGTTTTGCCGTCTGGCCTGGTGCTAGTCAACAAGGTACCCCAAGCACACAAAGTCGCCTTAGTCGATTTTGCCCAAGAGGCACCCATTATTCGCTATGGGCTTGCCATTGGCTACGCCCTCAAACCGATTCCTGCAGGCAGTTGGGTGCACGAACGGCTGTTGCGAATGCCAGCCGCCCGCAACTTCGAAAACCTACCTATTGCCACCGTACAGCCACCCTCGACCGCCCCCCTTGAAGGCTATACGTTTGAGGGCTATCGCAATGGTGACGGCTCGGTCGGCACGCGTAATATTCTTGCGATTACCACCACGGTGCAGTGCGTGGCCGGAGTCGTTGAATACGCAGTCACTCGCATTAAAACCGAACTATTGCCCAAATATCCTAATGTCGACGATGTCGTCGGTCTTGAGCATACTTACGGCTGCGGCGTGGCCATCGATGCYGCCGAAGCCATCATTCCGATCCGCACGCTTCGCAATATCAGCCTGAATCCGAATTTTGGGGGCGAAGTGATGGTGGTCAGCCTTGGCTGTGAAAAGTTACAACCCGACAGACTCTTGCCCCCGGGCAGCTTTCCAATCAAAGACGATCGCTCAACGGGTGTCGATACTGTCTGTTTGCAAGACGCGCAACACGTGGGCTTTATGTCGATGATTGAGGCGATCATGACCGAGGCAACCATTCATTTAAACCGCCTGAATCAACGAACTCGCCACACCGTCCCCGCCAGCGAACTGATAGTTGGCATGCAGTGCGGCGGAAGTGATGCCCTGAGTGGCGTCACGGCCAACCCTGCCTTAGGCATCGCGGCGGACTTGCTGGTACGTGCCGGCGCCACAGTCATGTTTAGCGAAAACACCGAAGTGCGCGACGGTGTTGATCAACTCACCTCGCGCGCAGTCAATGCCAGTGTGGCCCAAGACATCGTGACGCAACTTGGGTGGTACGACAGCTATCTTGCGCGCGCCAACGTTGACCGAAGCGCTAACACTACGCCTGGTAACAAGGCAGGCGGTTTATCTAACATCGTTGAAAAAGCGATGGGTTCGATCATTAAAAGTGGCAGCTCAGCGATTTCAAGCGTCTTACCACCCGGTGAAAAACTTGCGCGTGACCAGCGCGGCCTGGTGTATGCCGCCACGCCCGCGAGTGATTTTATTTGCGGGACTCTGCAACTTGCGGCGGGTATGAATCTGCACATTTTTACAACGGGCCGAGGCACGCCCTATGGTCTGGCCGAATGCCCTGTCATTAAAGTCGCAACGCGAACCGATCTGGCACGTCGCTGGCACGACATCATGGATGTCAATGCCGGGCGTATCGCTGATGGCGAACTGACGATCGAAGAGCTTGGCTGGGAAATTTTTAGACTGATGCTCGACGTCGCAAGCGGAAAAAAAACTTGGGCAGAGCACTGGAAAATTGCGAACGCCCTAGTCTTGTTTAATCCGGCGCCAGTGACCTGACCACTTCAGCCTCGTGGCGCTTACCTTATTTTCGTGACCTCGCCGACCGAATCCGCAAACCTGATGCGTGAACAACAAGCAAGCCCTCGCTCGTTAAAACTGGCGGCCGTATTATTGGCGGCGGGAGAAGGCTCACGCTTAGGTGGCATGCCAAAAAGCTTGCTTACCCTAAACGGCCAATCGCTGCTAAAACGCCAGATCGCTGCACTGCGCGCGGCGGGTATCCACAATATTATTGTCGTGACCGGCTACTTTCACGCTCTGATTGAGGCTGAGCTCAAAGAGCAAGGCGTCGGAATCGTTCGCAACCCTAAGCCTGAAGACGGTCAACAAGCGTCTGTGCGACTTGGCTTAAGTCAGTTACGCGAACCCTTTGATTTCAGCTTTATCACCCTTGCAGACCAGCCCCTGTTGGCTGCGGCGGATTTTATAGAGCTGATTCACGCGTTTTCAGATCGACAACCCACGACAGACATTCGTTATCCGCTCGTAAACGGGCAACGCGGCAACCCGGTCGCGATCTCTAAAGACGTTGTGTCGACAATCGTCGCTGCCCCGGCAAGTGTGACCTGCAAGGGCTTTATTCAAGAGCACCCAGAACGCGTTGATCCGTATCCAACCGACAACGATCATTTTATTATTGACATTGATACAGCCGAAGATCTTGCCGCATTCAAAACGCGAACCGGTATTGAGTTGCACCGGCCCGCTTGAACGCTCAGTCTGGCTTCATGCCGACACTCTTGACGATCTGCTGTACGGTTACGTAGTCTTGGTCGACAAATTTTTTAAACTCTGTCGCACCTAACTCGCCTGCGACGCCTCCTAAACCGGCGACTCTGCGCTGCACGTCGGGATCGGTCAACACTTTTTTAACCGCCTGACTATATCGCTCGATCGTTGCTGCAGGTGTCCCTTTGGGTGCAAATAAACCGATCCAAGATAACTGTTCAAAGCCAGGCATGCCAAACTCGGCAACCGTTGGAATCCCTTCTGCACCTGGCCAGCGCTTAAGCGAGGTCACAGCCAGCGCGCGTAGCTTGCCCGCTTTAATCAATGGCATCGCCGCCACTAAGGACGACACCGCGACAGGAATCTGTCCACCTAACAAATCGGTGAGGGAGGGCCCCGAGCCACGATAGGGCACTGAAGTCATTTTGACCTGCGCCGTAAAAAATGTGTACTCAGCTGCAAAATGGCTGGCCGTACCGATACCCGCGGTACCAAAAGAAATTTCTTTGGGTCGCCTTTTGGCATCTGCCAGCAACTGATCAAAGGATTGATACGGCGATTGAGCAGCCACCACGATCACGGCCGGGCCACGCATCAACTCGGCCACCGGAATCAAATCATCCATTTGATAGCCAGTCTCTTTGTAAAGCGACAGATTAGACGTGTGGTTATTGCCACTCACTAAAAGAGATAATCCGTCTGGTGCAGCGCGTGCCACCGTTTGGGTTGCAAGATTACCACCGCCGCCTGGTTTGTTYTCAACGACGACTGTCGCATCGACCAGCGGACCAAATTTTTCTCCGACAATACGGGCCATCGCGTCTACGCTACCGCCTGCGGCGACGATGGCATAAAAACGAATCGTACCTGCGGCTTGCGCTGGCGCTGCGAGCACTGTTAACACCATCAACGCGATCAGCGCGGCCCGCACCGAGGTAACGCAAGACAAATACGAACGACAAAGAGGTAAGTCAGTGGTTTTGACGAGCATAGCTATCCAGTGTTGACGACGATATAAATGATCGCTTTTGGTAAGCAGATCCGTTGGGCTGTGGGCACGCGGCGGACGTTCTCAAGCGACCAGATGCTCGCCCAGCAGAGTGCCGTACCCGGGCAGAGACTGATGACCGCCCAAAATATTTAGCATCGCCCAAAGTGCGCAACTATTTGTACTGAGGACCGGCTTACCCGTCGCACGCTCAAGCGCCTGGATGATATCCATTGTCATCCAATTACCGCAGGCTAAAAATATAGCGTCGGCCTCGGGGCGATCAGCTTTGCGACCACAGGCATAGGCCGTTTGCGCATCGAGATCGCCGACTTCAAGGTTACTGACGATGCCCATGGCCTCTTGGTGCAACACGCTGACGCCATGTGCCTCGATAAAGGCAGCAACCGTTTGATTGGTGTCAGCGCTCCAGGGCGCCGCCAACACAATCCGCTTAATGCCTAAAACCTGAAAAGCCTGCAACATCGCCGTTGCAGCCGTAGTGGCGGGCTTGCCGCAGGCTTTTTCAATACGCTGGCAAATATCTTGGTCGTAACCCTTACCCATACGGGTAGACGGAGCCGTGGCCGACAGCACMACAGCATCGACACGCGCATCGCTTAGCTTACGGGTCTCGGTTTCGAGTTCAGCAACGATTTTGATGGTCGATTCTGGGTCGATTTGGCTTAACGATAAACGGGCGCAGTGCAAGGAGACCGACGCAGGCAAAGCCTGGATGAACTCGGGCTCTTGGGTCGTGTTAGATGATGGTAATAACAAACCAAAACGTTGCGTTTTTTTTATCTGCGCCATGCCACCTCCTGTGTGTATCAGAGTGTTGTACAGAGGCGGCGGCACCTCAGTCAAGAGGTGCCGCGAACGTTAAGCCGTATCGTCAGACCCGCCAAAGTCGTCACCGGAATCGGCGACGTCGTAGCCGCCTGACAGTTCTGGCGGATCATAGGCCGAAGTCGGCGCCGGTTCGTTGGCGTAATAGTTATTCACAACCGTGTTGTTCTCGGTATGGCTTGTCGGTTGTTGATTGTCGTGCCCCTTGCCTGAACCAAAGGCCCCGCCCGAATGTTGATTACCCATCAAGCTTTGAATGCCTGAGTATAAAAAAGAACCCGCCACAACCCCTGCCGCTGTCGTGGCCACCGTACCCATCATGCTCGAACCCCACGGCGCTGCCGCGGCCGGTGCGGGCGCCGCAGCAGCCGCCGTTGCGGGTGCTGTTGCTGCGTTGGCCACAGGACCAGCCGCCATCGGCGCCCTGGCGGGAGCAGACGTCAAGCCAGCCCCAGACGCCGACGTTGAAGGCGCGCGACCCCACGCATGCGCATCGCCTAAAAAGCTGGTTTGCGCAGCGGGCTGCTGACGTTCGAGCTGCGCCTGCAACTCAGCAACCTTTGCCTGAGATTGTTGTAAAACAAAATCTAGCTGCATCGCCCTTTGCACAAGCAAATAGCCCGCACTCGGCTGTTTTGACAGCGCTTGGGAAATGAGCAAATCGGCGTCGGCGTCTTTGGCGCCAACTTGGGCTTGCGTCAGTTGGGCAAGAAAAGCGTTCAACATGTCACGTTCTTGGATGTTCATTGGCAGACCTCGTCAAAGCTGTTGAAGATACGACTCTGACCAAGTATAGAGCCAGAGGTTCAACTTAAACCGTCAAACTGTCAAACAGAAGCGTCTTTTGAAGCAACCGGCTTGCCCTCGGAGGTGCCGTGCCAAGAACGCGGACGAGGGGCCAGCCAAATCACGCAAGCGCCCAGAAAAAAGGTACCAGCAACTACCATCATGATTTCGTTCGTGGCGATCATGACACTTTGACTGTGAATCAATCGGTCAAGCATTGCTTGACTCATTTCAGTCGAAAGCCCATTTTCTGAAAGTAGGCGCAACAAACCACCGTCGCCATCTACTAAACCGACAAACTCGGCATGGTTGACAGTTGAGTGATCATCCCAAACCGTTGCCATCACCGAGACAGCAAAGGCACCCACTAAAGCACGTGAAAAATTGAGCAACCCCGCAGCAGAGGCTGTGTCTTCGACGCTGACGCTGGCAAGCGCCATACCAGAGGCCGAAATAAAGAAAAACGGCATACCCAGTCCCATCACCATCAAAGGAAAAACGATCTGCCAATAGGTTAAGTCTGTGCTTCCAATAAACCGCAACGCTGTCACACCTGACAGCCAAAGCAAGCCTCCAAAGACAAGTTTGCGTCGATCAATTTTTAAAGCCAGACGTGCCGCGAGCGGAGCCATACACAAAGAAAACACACCAGTCCAACCGATCGTTCTACCAGCCTGCCCGGCGGTGTAGTCCATATTCAGTTGCAACCACAACGGAGTCAATACATTCAACACCAAGAAGGATGAATAGCCAATACTCATCGCAATGACCGCGACGGTGAAACCTCGGTGTCGAAACACTTTCAGATCAACGATCGGATGCTCGGCGGTCAACTCCCAGATTAAAAACGCTGCAAAACCAACGGCAGAAGTGATAGCTAACGCAGTCATTTCAGTTGAAGCAAACCAATCGTGCTCTTTACCGACATCAAGCAAAATCTGAAGCGCACCCACCCAGATCACCAATAACAACAAACCCACTGTATCGATGGGCAGACGTTTGAGGGGCAACTCGTAACGCAACAATAACTTCATCGCAAAATAAACCGACACACAGCCAAGCGGTAAATTAATAAAGAAAATCCATGACCACGACCAGTTTTCACAAATCCACCCACCTAAGACGGGACCTGAGATCGGTGCTATCAAAGTCGTCATCGACCAAAGTGTGATCGCCGTACCAGCCTTTTCTTTCGGGAAAATACGTAACAAAAGTGTTTGCGACAACGGCATTAACGGACCACCCGCCAACCCCTGCAATACACGCGCCGCGACGAGCATTCCTAGCGAGGTCGACAAGCCGCATAAAATAGAAAATACAGCAAACAAACTCATCGCCCAAATAAATGTGCGCACCAAGCCAAAGCGGGCAGCAAGCCACCCAGTAAGCGGCAAGATAATTGCCTCGGCCACCGCGTAGGAGGTAATGATCCAAGTACCTTGGCTAGTTGTTGCAGCCAGGCTTCCGGCAATATTCGGCACCGAGACGTTGGCAATCGTCAGATCAAGCACGGCCATAAAATTCGCGCCAGCAATYACAATCGCAGCCATCCAAAGCATGCGGCCCTCAAGCGGGGCTACGTCTGGGTCGCGCGTAGAGGTCGCAGTCATGAGTGCTACCGCGTTGAGGTATCGATACTAACCGTCATCGACAAGCCAACCGTTAAGGGATATCTTTTTAATTCGTCAGAATCTAACTTGATGCGCACTGGAACACGTTGCACGACCTTAATCCAATTACCGGTCGCGTTTTGGGCGGGAATGATGGCAAACGCAGAACCCGTCCCACCAGAAAAACCTTCGACAGTGCCCTTAAACACTACGTCATCACCATACAGATCAGATCTCAACTCAACCCGTTGACCAATCTTGACCTTTGGCAACTGTACTTCTTTAAAATTTGCATTGACGTGCATAAATTGCGTTGGCACAACTGACAACATCAGTGTTGTCGTATGAACGCGTTGACCAACCTGTACTTGCCGCTTGGCAATGACTCCACTGACTGGGGCGCGAACGGTCGTGCGCGTCTGGTTCAGTTGCGCCTGCTCGACTTTTGCACGCGCAAATACCACTTCAGGATTATTTTCAAGCGTGGCGTCAACAATCAAGGCCTGATTCATTAACCTCGCGCCCCGCGCGACCTCGAGATTGGCGCGCGCCAGCGCTAGATTGGCGCGTGCCCCGAAAAAATTAGCATTCGCAGTACTCGCGGCGTTTTCAGCACGCGTCAATTCTTCGCCCGAGACAGAACCTGATTTCTCGAGCGCCTTACGCCGACGTAAATCAATCGTGGCGCGATTATCATCTGCCTCAGAGGCATCGAGTTGCGCCTGTGCGCGCTGAACCTCAGCCTCTCGGGCAAGTACCTGCGCACCAAGCGCCTGATCGTTCGCAAAATAACTCTCAACCCGACGAATGGCGCGACCAAGATCGGCCTGCGCCGCTAACAATGCCAAGCGCGTATCGGCATCGTCAAGCATCACTAAAATATCACCCGCCTGCACAGCTTGCGTGTCGGTCACATTCACAGTCTTCACGGTACCCTCAACCGAGGAGGTCACCTGCGAAATCTCAACCGCCGTATAGGCATTGTCTGTCGAGATAAAGCGCGAAGAATATATGAACCAATAAATTAGCCAGCAGCCGCCAACAACGATCACTAGCAACAGTAATCTAAGCAGCCATTTTTTGCGCTCTGCGGTACGAGCAGCAAGACCCTTTGAAAATTTTTCGTCGATGGTTTGATCTGTCATGTTCGAGGCGATAACAAAGGGTTCAAATTTGAAGACTGGTAGCCGCCGCCCAAGGCGCGCACTAAGGCGATCGATAAAGAAAAACGACGCGCCCTCAGGTCGGTCACGCTGCGCAAGCTCAAGAGCATGGTGTCCTCAGAGGTCAATACTTCAAGATAATTTGCCAAGCCACCGCGATAACGATTCGAAGCGATCTGAAAGGCCTCTTGCGCTGCTTCAAGGCCTGCCTCGGCCTGCTCTAACTGACCGGACAAGGCCTGAAGACTCGTCACGGCGTCGGCCACATCCTGAAACGCCTGTACTAAGGTACGGTTGTAATTAGCCACCGCTTCATCGTAACTGGCGCGTGCACTTTTTAATTCGCCCTGCAAGCGACCGCCAGTAAAAATAGGCAAGGTCAACGCAGGGCCCACGCTGCCGAACAACGAACCGCCCTGCCCAAGACGTTCGAGCCCAAGCGACTGCAAACCAAGAAAACCCGCTAGATTGATGTTCGGATAAAAATCGGCTTGTTTTTGCTCGATACGCGAGGCCTGGGCCTGGGCCTGCACTCTGGCTGCCGCCACGTCTGGCCGTCGGCCCAATAAATCGGCCGCTAACTGTTTGGGCAGACCCACAGCAGCGTCAAGCGTTACGCTGGGACGCAATATTGATAATCCACGGTCTGGCCCCGCTCCAATCAGGGCTGCCAAACGATTGCGCTGCAAGCCAATTTGCTCGGCAAGCAACAACAGATCAGTCTTTGACTGCGCGCCTTTCGCGTCAGCCTCGCGCACCCCACCGCGCGTCTCTAGGCCGTGCTTAAACCGCTCGGCAAATAAATTGGCGGTTTTTCCCCGTACTTCAACGGCACGCAGTGTTGCATCTTGCTGGGCAAACAAGCGGGCAAGCTCTGCGTAAGCCGTCGCGGTCGCAGTTGTGAGTATCAGTGCAGCCTGCGCCTGCTCGGCAAGCTTGGCTTGAACTTCTGAGGTCGCTGCCGCCAGTCCAGCGCGATACTTACCCCAAAAATCGATCTCCCAGTTCAGGTTGAGTGCAGCCTGCCCAAACTGGTTCCAGCCGCGCGTCACCGCAGCCTCAGGCGTCAGGTAGTTGTAACTGAGACGCTGAGAGGTCAAGGCACCCGAGCCCGTTATCTGGGGCAACAACGGTGCCCCCGCTACCTCAGCCAAGGCCTGAGCCCGCTGTACCCGTGCCTGTGCCAGCGCCAGATCGGGCGAATCTTTTAATGCCTCGCGTATCAACTGATTAAACTGTTCGTCGCGATACGTCGACCACCAGTCTTCACTTGGCCAGAGCGACGGCAACGCAGCAAAAGTGATTGTCGTAGAGAAATTTTGACTAGTTTTTTCGACAAAACGCGAATCTTCTGGTGGCAAGGGCGCGCATGCCGACAACGACCCCACAACGGTCGTCACCACCAATRATTTAAAAACTCCAAAGCGAATAAATCGTTGTCTCACCGGCCGCGCACGTGCCTTTTTTGTCTTTTTGTTTATTGGCGCCTGACTTTGCTCGCCAGCCACCCGTACAACATAAAATACAAGATACCACCTTTTGCTTGTCGATTCGCTCAGTGTCTCGCTCACTGTCTCGCTTAGCTTCGCTGCCCAAGCGACCCGCAGCGCAAGTCAGCTTTGCCATCAAAACTCGGCTGACTGTGGTAATTTGCCCTATGAATCGTTTGGAGCATTGATGATTAAACTTAACTTTCACCCTACTGGTCGCCATTTTTTACAAATCCCAGGTCCCAGTCCCGTACCAGACCGTGTGCTGCGCGCCATTAGCCTGCCAACAATCGATCACCGCGGCCCAGAATTTGCGAGCCTAGGCCGCAAAGCCCTTGAAGGCATGCAGACCATTTTCAAGACCAAACAGCCCGTTATCATATATCCCGCATCGGGCACTGCCGCCTGGGAAGCCGCGTTGGCCAACACCTTAAGTCCAGGCGATCACGTTTTAATGTACGAAACGGGCCACTTTGCCTTTTTATGGGATCGACTCGCCACCCGCCTTGGACTCAAGACCGAAGTCTTAGCATTTCAAGGCCACGACGATCAATTTCCCGACTTGGCGGGTTGGCGCCGGGGCGTTCAAGCGAATCAAATTCACGACCGCCTTGTGCAAGACCGCGAGCACAGCATCAAAGCTGTGTGTGTCGTCCACAACGAGACCTCAACCGGCGTGACCTCAGACATCGTCGCTGTCAGAAAAGCCCTGGACGATGCCAAGCATCCGGCCTTACTGATGGTTGACACCATTTCGGGGTTGGGCAGCGCCGATTATCGGCACGATGAGTGGGGGATAGATGTCTCGATTTCTGCCTCGCAAAAGGGCTTAATGCTGCCGCCGGGCTTGAGCTTTAACGCCTTGTCAGTGCGCGCGCTTGAGGCCTCAAAAACCGCCAAAATGCCGCGTTCGTTTTGGGCCTGGGATGAAGTCATTGAGATAAACAAAGGTGGCTACTGGCCTTCGACCCCGAACACCAATCTTCTGTATGGCCTGTCAGAGGTGATTGATATGTTCGCCGAAGAAGGTATTGACAATATTTTGGCGCGCCATCAACGGTGGGCAGCAGGCGTGCGCGCCGCCGTGAATGCCTGGGGCTTGCCGATTCAGTGCGCAGACCCAAGCGTCTACTCGCCGATTTTGACCGGCGTCATCACACCTGTTGGCGTGGACGCCGACGAAATTCGCAAATTGATTCACCGCCGTTTTGACTTGTCACTAGGCACGGGCTTGGGTAAAGTCAAAGGCCGCATGTTCAGAATCGGGCACCTGGGCGACAGCAACGACCTCACGCTGCTGGCCACGCTAGCTGGGGTCGAGATGGGCTTAAAGCTATCGGGCGTCAAGCTTGCCGGCAGTGGCTTGCAAGCCGGCATGGATTATTTTTCCTACGGAGCATAAGGTCGTCTTTGCTCTCAACGACACGGTTTCGCAGAGAAAACAATGAGTCTACTTGCAACAACAGGGGTGGCTAAACCTCTGCACTTTTTACCCTCGACGGCTAGCACTGGGTCGCCCCTCGCTCAATTGTTGCGCAAAGAATTGCGAGGCGATGTTTTGTTTGACGCGGGCTCGCGCGCACGGTATTCAACCGACGCTTCGATTTATCAAATCACCCCAATTGGAGTGGTTGTGCCACGCGATCAAGCCGATGTGCTGCGCGCACTTGACATCGCACGTGAGCAAAAAATCGCGGTACTTTCGCGCGGCGCTGGCACCAGTCAGTGCGGGCAGACCGTTGGCGATGCGCTGATCATTGACAACAGCAAATGGCTTTGCAATGTCATTGCCTTTAACGCTACCGCGCAAACAATCACCGTCGAGCCGGGCATGGTGCTTGACCACTTAAATGCTTGGCTCAAACCGCACGGCTTATGGTTCCCGGTTGATGTCTCGACGGGTGCGCAATGCACGATTGGTGGAATGACTGGCAATAATTCTTGTGGCTCGCGCTCGATCGAATATGGCAACATGGTGCACAACGTGCTGGCGGTCGATGCGGTGCTGGCGGACGGAACCCAAGCGCGCTTTGGCTCGTTAAGCGAACCCGTCTCTGGTGCTCGATTACAAAGTATTCTTGAAACACTCAAAACGATTGCCACGCGCGAACGCGCCGAGTTAGCCGAGCGCATTCCAAAGGTCTTGCGTCGCGTCGCGGGTTACAACATCGACTTATTTGACTGCCAAAATCCGCGCGCATACACCGACGATGGCATCGCCAACTTGGCGCATCTTTTAGTTGGCTCTGAGGGAACGTTAGCGTACAGCCGTCAGATCACTCTTAAGCTCTGCCCCCTGCCTGTTCACAAAGTGCTGGGCGTGGTGAACTTTCAGAGCTTTTATCAAGCGATGGATTCGGCACAGCACATCGTGAAACTCAACCCAACAGCAGTCGAGTTAGTCGATCGCACCATGATCGACCTAGCGATGTCTAACCCCGCTTTTAGGCCAGTTGTTGAGAAAGCCCTACTTGGACAACCTGCCGCCATTTTATTAGTCGAATTTGCCGGCGAAGAGCAAAACGCGTTACTCAAAAAACTTGCGGCACTTGAGACACTTTTGGGCGATCATGGTTTGCCCAACAGCGTTGTCAAAATGCCCGAGGCCAGCGCGCAAAAGTCTTTATGGGATGTACGCAAAGCCGGTTTAAATATCATGATGAGCATGAAGGGCGATGGTAAACCGGTCTCGTTTGTTGAAGACTGCGCGGTTCCTCTCGAGCATCTGGCGCAATACACCGAGCGTTTGACCGAGGTTTTTCATCGCTATGGTACTGAAGGCACTTGGTACGCCCATGCAAGTGTTGGTACGCTTCACGTGCGACCAATTTTAGATATGCGACGCGATGGAGCAATTAAGATGCGTGCGATCGCTGAAGAAACCTCGGCGTTGGTGCGCGAATACAAAGGTGCGTTTTCAGGCGAGCATGGCGACGGTCTGTGCCGCGGCGAATGGGTCGCCTGGCAATACGGCCCACGTATTCATCAGGCCTTCGCCGAAATCAAAACGCTGTTTGATCCCGACAACCGCTTCAATCCAGATAAGATGATTCATCCACCTAAAATGGATGATCGCAATTATTTTCGCTATGCACCTGATTATCAAGTGCCAGCGCTTCAAACCGGTCTCGACTGGTCAAGCTGGAACGTTTTACGCGACCCCTTAACAGGCGCTGAAACCCAAGCCGGTACGGGTGTAGACCTGACCAACGGCTTAGCCTCTGCCGTCGAAATGTGTAATAACAATGGGCATTGCCGCAAGTTCGATGCGGGCACGATGTGCCCAAGCTATCGCATCACTAAAGACGAACAACACGTCACTCGGGGGCGCGCCAATACCTTACGTCAGGCACTTTCTGGGCAAATTGGTGCTGCTGGCTTAGCAAGCATAGAAGTCAAAGAGGCGTTGGATCTCTGTGTCTCTTGCAAAGGCTGTAAGCGCGACTGCCCAACGGGTGTCGATATGGCCAAGATGAAAATCGAGGCGCGTGCGGCCTGGGGCAAAACGCACGGATTTACCCTGCGCGATCGCTTAATCGCCTTTATGCCGCACTATGCGCCGTGGGCGTGTCGCTTTGGTTCTTTATTAAACTTTGCCCAAGCGCTACCGGTACTGGGCGCGTTGACTAAACGAGCGTTGGGTTTTGCGACACAACGTTCATTGCCGCATTTCAAGACACCTTTTTTAAACAGCTCAAAAGTGAGCACAGCTTCGCCTGTTGCCGGAAATAAAAACGTTTTGCTGTTTGTCGACACCTTTAGTAATTATCTTGAAGCCGAGAACGCGCACGCCGCACAGCGCGTGCTAGAAGCTGCGGGCTATACCGTTCACTTCAACGTACGGGCGGGAGAACGCCCTTTGTGCTGCGGGCGCACCTTCTTGTCTGCAGGCTTGATCGAGCAAGCCAAGGCCGAGGCCAAGCGCACGCTTGACACCTTAAGGCCCTTTGTCGAACAGGGCGTGGCAATTGTTGGTCTTGAACCCTCGTGCTTACTCACGCTACGTGATGAATTTTTGCACTATGGTTATGGCGAGCAGGCGCAGCAACTGGCTAAGCAGGCGTTTTTATTTGAAGAGTTTTTAGTCCGTGAACAAAAAGCCGGGCGTTTTAAGCTCAAGCTTGAGCCCGTTGACTACAACAACGCCTTACTGCACGGCCATTGTCATCAGAAAGCGTTTGATGCACTGACCCCTGTTCAAACCGTTTTAAGCTGGATACCCGAGCTCAAAGTCTCGACGATTGAATCCTCTTGCTGCGGCATGGCCGGAAGTTTTGGCTATGAAGCAGAGCACCATCAGGCCTCTTTGCAAATGGCTGAGCTCGCCCTGTTGCCTGCTGTGCGTAATCGCACAGCGAGCACAGTTGTCGTTGCAGACGGCACAAGCTGTCGGCATCAGATTCACGATGGTGCTGAGCTTAAGGCTGTGCACACTGCTCAGTTACTCGCGCAAGCCTTGAGGGTGTAGTACTTTTTCCTTTTTTTAAAATGACAACATGACCGAATCTATTCAAAACGTAATCGAACAACGCATTTCAGCTAACCAATTTGATCCGACAAGAATACTCAGTACTGCACAAATTCAAGAGTTGGTTCGGCTCGCCACCTGTGCACCCACCGCCTTCAATTTTCAGAACTGGAAATTCATCGCCGTGCAATCCCCTGAGGCCAAAGAGCGCTTAAAAGCCGCCTCGTATGGTCAACAAAAGGTTGTCGATGCTTCGGTAACTTTCATCGTTTGTGGCACGCTTGAGGCGCATAAGACGCTCTCTCACGCCTTAAAACCGTCGGTCGCTGCAGGGCTCATCGATCAAGCCACGCACGATAGCTGGGTCGCGATGGCCGCCGGTGGGCACGAAAATAATCCACAACGCCAACGCGACGAAGCCATTCGTTCGGCCTCAATGGGCGCCATGACGCTGATGCTGGCTGCGCAAGGCATGGGCTTAGTCAGCGGCCCCATGATCGGCTTCGTACCCGCTGACGTCGCGCGTGAATTCAAACTTTCAGCCAACGACATTCCGGCAATGTTGGTTGCAGTGGGCTACGCCGCAGCCGGCAATTGGCCGCAAAAACCACGCTTGCCGGTAACTGACGTATTGACGATTGTTTAGACTCTTCGCGTTTGCGCGTGCACGAACTAGGCCAATAATCCTAAGCGCTTAGCAAGCGCCACCGTATGCTCAGCCTCGGTAATAAAGGGGCCATCAATCAAGCGGCCATCGATAACAAAGGCCCCCACCCCAGCTGCCAACTTGTGATTCGTGGCCTCGAGCACGCGCACAGCGTGCGCAATCGCGGCATCGCTTGGTCTAAATACTTCGTTGGCCGCCGCAATCTGAGTCGGATGAATACAGCTTTTACCCGCAAAGCCTAAGCGTTGCGCAGCTTGAGCGTCAAGCTTGAAGGCTTCGGGATTCGCGATATCAACAAACGCGCCATCATAGGCTTGAACGCCCGCCTCGCCTGCGGCAAAGCGCACGGCGACGCGCACAGCTTGCAACGCCGCCGGTTCGCATGACGCGATCCCAAGGGGCGCGAACAAGTCGCCAAAGCCAATTTGCAAACCAACCACGCGAGAGTGCGCACCCGCTAGTTCTGCGGCACGCCTTAATCCTTTTGGGGACTCTATATTGACCAAAATCCCAATCGGTCTCGTAAGCCCCCGTTGAGACTCAAATTTTTCAAGCGCCTCGGCAACGGCTCTAATCGTAGCTGGATCGTCTACCATCGGAATATTAATCACTTGCGTTGCTGCACAGACGATGGCGTCAAGATCTGCTAAAAAATGAGGTGTGTCAATCGCATTGATCCGCACCACAATCAATTTATGATTTGCCGACAAATCCTCTTTAAAAAGATTCTGTAAGGCCACGCGCGCAGCTGGCTTACGGCTTTCTTCGACGGCATCTTCAAGATCAAAAGATATTGCATCGGCCGCGCTAGATAGCGCTTTCGTAAACAGCTCAGGGCGTGAGGCGGGTACAAATAATTTACTGCGCATGCCTTTGACCTTTAAATTTTATTTTTTTTGAATAAGTATTTAAGTACTGCACCACCTCGGCCACGGCAGTCACATCGGCGAATTGGCGATCCATATCGAATAAAGAGATCGCGTGCGATACCGGGATTCGATCGAATACAGCTTCTTGTGCGACGATTGCTCGAAGATTATATGAAGCCGCATCAAACACCGTCGCGCGAATACAATTACTCGTGGCTCCGCCCACGATAATGACTGTATCAATGCCTCGCTCAAGCAAGTACCCTAACAAAGGCGTACCGTGAAAACCACTCGGTTTCTTTTTAACAAAAACAATGTCGCGCGAACATGGGCTTAGTTGTTCAAYTAATTCTGCACCAACCGAGCCCGCCAGACACCAATGCTCTGAATCCAGTAAATCACGCTTATTTCGGTAGATCCCCATGTCGTTGCCAGAACGATCGATCTCGAATAAGGTAAAAAAACAAGGCACCTGCGCGCCCTGGGCTGCCTGCACCACTTTGACAATTTGGTGTACCGCCAGCCGACCAATCTCGCCACAACTCGAAGGCCAATGCTGGTCATGGCCAGCCTCACCGACCATATACTTTTGCGCATCAATCACGATCACCGCAGGTTTGTTTCCAAAGCCCATGCGTCGTCCGAATTTTCCACGCGCTAAAACAGCGCGATCTTGCTCGCTTAGATAAGACTCCCACGCCGTCATTATGTTTAGCCTTTTAATTGCTGAGCGTGCCGCAGTCGGGCTAAGCGATCCCAGCCGCTTTGCACTTCTAACAGATGCGCCATCGATAACAGCCGCGCCTCGCCAAACGGACGCCCAACTAACTGCACGCCCATGGGTAGCCCTCTCTGATCACAACCCATCGGCATGGTCAATACCGGCAGGCCTAAGTAACTAAAAGGCCGTGTCAGTGGTGTTAAAGCGGCCACCACACCAAAGACTCGACCAGCACTTTCAACATCAGCCTCCTCTCGCGTTGGCACCGGAATCGGCATGGTCGGACACAGCAGCACATCAAAATTCTTCATAGTGTGCATCAAAAAATCATTCAAAATCTTCGCACGCATTTGCAAGGCCTCAAGATAACGGACTGCCGGTATGTGTAAGCCCGGCTCAGTACGCGAAAAAACAGCCTGCGAATACAGCTTGGCGCGCTCACGCATCCAATCGCCATGTAAGGTTGCCGCTTCGACTTTTGAAAAAACATCTGCCATGGCGTAACAGGTCTTGATTTCGTCTGACACGACACGGTCAACGCGGCCAAAGCATCTGTTTACGATTTGAAGCCAACGCTCTAAGCCCTCTTCTATCTCTGGGTGATAGCTTGTGATGCCTGATAACACTCCGACWCGACTACCCAGCGCAGCCGATTCAAGCAGGCTCGGGTAGTCAGGCACGGGAGCCACCGCACTTGAGGCGTCCTTGATATCGCTGCCGGCGACCGCTTGCAATATCAACGCACAATCTTGCGCCGAACGCGTGAGCGGACCAACGCAATCGAGCGAAAARGCGCGGGGAAAACAACCCGCTCGCGATACTCTGCCATAGGTCGGCTTCAAGCCAAACAAACCATTCATTGACGCGGGCAAACGGATCGAGCCCCCCGTATCAGAGCCTAACGAGCCGTAGACCACTGCAGCACCAACGGCCGCACCCGAGCCGCTGGAGGAGCCCCCAGAAATTCGCTCAGTGTCCCAACTRTTGCGGCAGTCTCCAAAATGCGGATTTTGCCCGGTCGGCCCGGCCACCATTTCATTCATACTAAGGGGCCCCAAATCCACGGCGCCAGCTTTCTCAAGCAGAGCGAGCGTAGTCGCGGTACGCGTGCCCAACGCTATACCCGTCACTTTTGAACCGACCGTGGTGGGTAACCCTTGTCGCTCAAAACAATCTTTGTGAGCCAGAGGCACGCCGTGTAGCGGGCCACGCCAGTGGCCTTGCGCCGCCTCGCGATCAAGCGCCTGCGCTTGCTCAAGCGCCTGCTCTTCTCTGATCTCGATAAAGGCATTAATTTGGGGTTCCACTTGTCGGGCACGGGCTAGGGCCGTTTGAGTCAATTGCACCGACGATGTCTCGCCGAGACGCAGCGCCTGACCAATCTGAGTGATCGATTGCTCGAGTAAAGCGCTTTTGTCTAAGAGCTCAATAGTCATTCGCTGCTCTTGCCGTTGGTAGCGTCTGAATGAAACAATAAGGCTTGCGCAAAATCTTGCGGATGGTCACCGTAGTGAAGTCGGCCGTTCGCACCAGCGCGTACCGCATCGTTAAGTCGCAAGACTTCTGCTGCGATTTGTTCGACATCCGAACGCGACTCAATTGCATGCAACCGCTTTGCCGTGGCTTGCAAAGCGTTTTTCATCGAAGCGATCTCTTGTTGTTTTAAGTCAGACATATGGCCCTCTTGCTGCGTTTTGACACCCTCCGCCCTACTGCACCCCTGCGCGCTTGGCAATGATATTCCAGCGTTCGACATCTTTAGTCAAAATTTCTTGAAAGGCTGCAGGTGTTGTAGGTGCGGCTGAGGCGCCCGCATTCTTTAAAAAAGCCACAAAATCAGGCTCGATCAGGATTGAATTAATTTCTCGGTTCATTTTGTCGCGCACTGCAACAGGCACCGCGGCAGGTGCGAACACCCCCCACCACACATCGACCGAATAGGGTATGCCTGCCTCGGCAACGGTGGGAATCTGAGGCATGTCAGGCTCTCGGGCCTCGCCGGTAAACGCCAGTTTTGGCAGCTGATCGGCCGCAGTTCCTTTTACCGAGGCCATCGTGGTCACGATCAAATCTAGTCGACCCGCAATTAAGTCTAACTGAGCAGGCGCGATTCCCTTGTAGGGCACAGCGGTCATTTTTACTCCCACTGTCTCGTTAAATAATTCAGTCGCCATTTGAGTGGTATCACCGGGGCCCGCGCTGCCGTAGTTAATTTTGCCGGGGTTGGCTCGAGCATAAGCAACCAATTCGGGCACGGACTTAGGCCCAAAGCCGGTGCGCGTCAGAATGATAAACGGCGCACGGGCGACCCGCGCCACGGCAGCGAAAGATCTGGCAGGATCATAGGGTGTCTTTTGCACGGCAGAGGCCGTTGCGAGTGAGCTCGAAACAAATAAAAATGTGTAGCCATCAGCGGGCGATATCGCGACCGCCTGCGCGCCGATCGAGCCGGCTCCACCGCCTTTGTTTTCAACAATGACGGGTTGACCAAGCGTTTGGGTCAAACGCGCGGACAGGCGACGAGCGATCACGTCGTTACTGCCACCGGGGGGAAACGGCACCACGATATGGACCGGCGCTTTGGGCCAAACAGTGTCAGCGAACGACAAATTGCAACAGCTCACTAAAAGCAGACCAAGCAAAAATCGATCAAATAAGCACCTGAACATGACGACCCCTTTAGATGACAGCTAAGCGACGAATCATTGATGCTAGCACGACTAAAGTCAGCCTTGACTCAATGCTTATTTTGCAGTTTTATATCGAAAATGTATTGCTGACTTTGAAAAACATCATAAAACAATTATCATAATAATCAATATGTTACATAAATATTAAAATTATTAACCAATTTGAAATAATATAGTTARCTAAATAGTCGAAAAACAAAATAATTCTTCTTTCACACACCTGATGCCTAAAGCGATAGTCCCCGCAAAGCCCAAAACTGCCGCCATGGCTGCCCAGCAACGATCGAGTTTTATTAGAAGTGCGGCACAGTCACCGGCCGCACTGACACCTAATATCTTGCAGATTTTGCGCGACCGCATCGCCACGTACGAACTCGCGCCTGGCGCCAAGCTCAACGAATACGATCTGGCTCAAGAATTTAAGATTCCACGCACACGCGTGCGTGATGCGTTCTTAGCGCTCGAGCAACGGGGGCTGATCGAACGCACACCCAACCGCGGCGCGATGGTGGCACGGCTCGATCCCACTCAAGTTTTTCATATTTATGATGTGCGCGAAGTGCTAGAGGGGCTTTGCTGCAGGCTCGCTTGTCAGAATACCGACCCCGCGTCTTGGCGTGATTTATTAACCGCTTTTTCTGGGCCCGTCGTTGACGCGGTCAAACAAGGCGACTTTGACACCTACACCGAAGTCTATGATCAATTCAGGCGACGCTGCATTCAAGCCGCCAATAATCCAGAGCTCACTCTCGCTTTGGATAATATTTACGAGAAAACTCAAGTCTTGATTCGCCGCATTGTTCTACTGCCCGGACGAGGCGAAGTCGGCGTGATCGAACATCGCGCCACTCTCGAGGCTCTGTGCCGAGGCGACTGCGATGAAGCCGAACGCTTGCGTCGAGCCAATATTCGCAACGCCAAAGCGTTTTTAACTCGGTACATTAAATACGTACTTTAAAGAGAACCCGCGATGCCTCTTTCTGCGCCCTCATCAAAAACAACAGGCGGCCCCCTCGCCGGCCTTCGCGTCATCGAGCTCGGCTCAACAATCGCGGGGCCTTTTTGCGCACGATTACTGGGCGACTTTGGTGCGGAGGTCATCAAGGTCGAAGCAGCCGAGGGGGATCCACTGCGCACAATGGGAAAGCGCTTCGAAGGTCAATCGCTTTATGCTGCGAGCCTCTTGCGCAACAAGCAACTTATCTCGCTTGACCTGAGGCAGCCTCAAGGCCAACAACTCGTTAAGCAATTGATTGAGAAAAGTGACATTGTGGTTGAAAATTTTCGACCCGGTCGCATGGAAGAATGGGGCTTAGGTTATGAGGTGCTTAGCGTCTTAAATCCCGGTCTCATTATGGTCAGGATTAGTGGCTTCGGGCAACAAGGTCCATACAGTCAACGCGCAGGGTACGGCGTCATAGGAGAAGCCCTCAGCGGCTTACGGCATCTGACGGGCGATCCTGACTCACCCCCGTCGCGGGTTTCGGTATCAATGACTGATTACATTACAGGCTTATATTCAGCTTTTGGCGTCACGATGGCTGTCTTGGCCCGTCAACATACTGGGCGTGGGCAAGTCATCGACTCAGCACTCTATGAGTCTGCCTTCACTTTTATGGAGCCCTGGATCCCGGCCTTCGATAAGCTCGGACACATCGCCAATCGAACGGGCTCGCGATTACCTGAAAGCACTCCAAACAATCTCTACATTTCTGCCGATCAAGAGTTCATACACATCACAGCGATGGGTCAAGCCGTATTTGCTCGCCTATGCAAAGTGATGGGCCAACCCGAGCTCGCGAGCGACCCACGCTTTGCACTAGCCACTGCTCGCGGTCAAAACGATGCGGCCCTTGATGAGTTCATCGCGCGCTGGACAGCGAGTTTGTCTTTAAGCGAACTCGAAAAAAAACTTGAAGACGCCGGTGTGCCAGCCTCTCGAATTTTCACGATTGCAGATATCTTTAAAGATCCTCACTACAAAGCGCGAGGCTCGATCGTCCACGCGCCTGACGAAAAACTTGGCACGATTGCAATGGCTACGGTCGTACCTCGCTTGTCTGATACGCCTGGCGAAATTCGCCATGCAGGACGTCGTATCGGACAAGATACTCGGCAAGTATTGGGCGCTTTGCTCGCACTCAATGATGCAGAAATTCAACGACTCAGCGCGTTAAAAATTGTGTACTGCGACCCTTCGCAGCACCTTGAATAAGGACCTCGGATGACCTCGCCTGTGACCAAGACCATCGCCGAACCCGCGCAGGCAACTTTCGCTGATTTGATGGATGATTACGATGCCCGCATTACACGCGCCAAAGCAATGGGGGGCGAAAGTAAATTAAGCAAACGCGCCAAGGCGGGGATATTAAACGCCAGGCAGCGCATCGACTATCTTTGCGATCCCGACACATTTATTGAATCAGGTCTTTTTGGTACCTCAGCCTCAAATTGGGCTGATCGCGATAAAACACCCGCAGACGGCAAGGTGACCGGCTTTGGAAAAATCAGCGATCGTGAAACTGCAATCGCGGCCAATGACTTTACGGTTATGGGTTCATCATCAAGTGCGACGAACGGAAAAAAACTCGCTCATCTTAAACGCGTTGCCACACAGCGTGGCATGCCAATGATTTTTTTGGGCGAATCTGCAGGGGCGCGGATGCCTGATCACATGGGTGCCAAAGGTATGGGCGCCTTATTAGGCAATGACGGTTTGCAGTATCAACGCACGCGCGAGACACCTTGGGCCGCAGCCACACTGGGATACTCGTACGGTTCTTCGTCGTGGTATTCGGTTCTGTCAGACTTTAACGTCATTAGAAAAGGCGCAATCTTGGCGGTATCAAGCCCCTTGCTCGCCGAGTTAGCAACCGGAGAACAAATCGACGCCCAAGAGATGGGCGGCTGGAAGCTTCATGCCGAAGTCACGGGCTTTGCCGATATGGTTGTGGATACCGATGAAGAGGCCTTAACCGCGATCAAAAGTTTCTTGAGCTATTTGCCGAGTCATCACCGCGAAACTGCGCCCGTGTGCGCGGTACCGCCCGGTTCGGGAGCGCAGATGGCAGACATCGTGAACCTTTTGCCCGCTCGGCGAACGCAAGTCTACGATGTCCGAAAAATCATTCGCACGATTGTCGATAAAGATAGTTTTTTTGAACTCAAAGCTCGTTTCGGTAAAGTGGTCACGACGGGTCTTGCACGCTTGAACGGACAAACCGTCGGCATCATTGGCAATAATCCCTTGGTGAAAGGCGGCGCCATGGATACCGATGCCTGTGAAAAAATCACAAGCTTCATTGTGCTCTGTGATTCTTTCAATATTCCACTGATTATGTTTGTCGACACGCCGGGTTTTTTAATTGGCACAACAGCCGAACGTAATCGCGCACCAGGCAAGATTATGAATTTTATGAATGCGTTGGCGCTCACGACCGTACCAAAAATTTCTGTACTGTTGCGAAAAACCTATGGTCAAGCCTACTTAAACATGGGGGGCGGTCGCAACTCGGATGAAGTGATTGCCTGGCCAACTGCTGAAATTAGTTTTATGGATCCGCAGTTTGGTGTAAAAGTTGTTCATGGCTTAGAGCCAGGGACCCCTGGCTTTTCTGAAGCCTTTGCTGCCATGAACAAAGACAGCCAGGTTTGGGATGCCGCGTCGATCTATGCTTTGCAATCAGTCATTCGACCCGAACACACCCGCGACTACCTCATCCGTACTTTAGAGGTGCACCATTTATCGATCACCAATGGTATCGGGCAGCACCTCATGCGTGCCTGGCCAACTAGTTTTTAACTCCTTGCAGTCTGTCTTGGCCACAATATCAATAGGAACCTACAACATGAGCCGCCACGAATTAAAGTCTGAAGTCACCGGATCCATCTGGAAGATTGAAACAACCAGCGGACAAAAGCTTGATAAAGAACACACTGTCTTGATTATTGAGTCGATGAAAATGGAGATCCCTCTGGTCGCCGAGGAGGGTGGCACCTTAGTTGAAATTTGCGTCAGCGAGGGTGACGCGGTCAACGAAGGCCAAGTGCTCGCAATTATCGAACGATAAAATCGTCAGACTCACGACGCCATTAATCCACCCCTTTTTAGCCGAGATCGCCACGTGAAAACAGAGTCGACGACCACACCAAGTAGCGACTGGAGCCAAGAACTTGCAGAGCTAAAGTTTAGACGCGAGCAGGCTCAAGCGATGGGAGGCCCAGCTGCCGTAGCCAAACATCATGAAGCGGGTCGGCTCACCATTCGTGAACGTGTCGAACAACTAGTGGATAAAGCCTCATTTCAAGAAATTGGCAAACTCACAGGCCAAGGTCGCTACGAAAATAACGTACTGGTTGGCGTGACCCCCGCTCCCTACATCATGGGCATCGCAAATATTAACGGCAGACCCATTGCTTTGGGCGGCGAAGACTTTACCGTTCGTGGCGGCACAAGTTGGACAGGCGACCGTAAGAAAGGTGGTCAAGGTGGCTTTATCGAAGACCTGGCTCACCAATACCGCATCCCCCTTGTCAACCTAATAGATGGTGCCGGCGGTAGTGTGACCTCCATCCTGCGCAGGGGTCATTCGGTATTTCCGGGCGTCAATGGCTTCGAGCAATCCGTGCAACTACTTGGTGAGGTCCCCGTTGTCTCTGCCGTCATGGGAACCGCAGCGGGTGGGCCCGCCGGACGTGCGATCTTGTCGCACTGGACTGTCATGATTAATCAAACCAGTCAGGTGTTCGCCGCCGGACCTCCGGTCGTTGAGCGCTCGCTTGGACAAAAACTGACTAAAGAAGAACTCGGCGGAGCTGCTATTGCGGTTGATCTGGCGGGCACGATCGACAACGTCGCGCAATCCGAGCAAGAGTGCTTTGCAATGATTCGTCGCTACCTAAGTTACATGCCGCAAAATGTCTGGGAGCTTCCTCCCGTTGTGACTTGCGATGACCCGGTCGATCGCTGCGATCAGGCGCTCGCGACAATCGTGCCCAAAGATCGACGCAAACCTTACAATATGCGCAAGCTCATCAACATGATCATCGATCGTGACTCGGGCTTTGAAATTCAACCAAGTTTTGGCAAAGCGATCATTACAACTCTGGCGCGCATGAACGGAAAGGTCGTCGGTATCATTGCGAACAATCCAATGTTTTACGGCGGCGCCGTCGATGGCAAGGGGGCTCGCAAACAAACTCACTTTATTGATCTGTGCGACTGCTTTCATATTCCCTTAATCTTTTTAGTCGACGTACCTGGCTTTATGGTCGGTCGAGACGCCGAAGCCGCCGGTACGTTGCGCGACGGTATGCGCAGCGTGCAAGCCGCACTGCAAGCGAGCGTTCCTGTGTATACCGTTGTGATCCGAAAGTGTTACGGCATGGCGGGCATGGGTGCCACCGACAAAAGTGGACTCGACTTTAAAATCGCCTGGCCCTCTGCCGAATGGGGCTCGCTACCTATTGAAGGTGGAGTCGCGGTGGCGTTTAGACGCGAACTCAGTGAGGCGGCCGATCCTAAAGCGCGCGAGCGAGAAATCGAGATGGAGCTGACCGCAAAGGCCTCACCACAACGTACYGCCGAGGCGTTTGGCGTAGAGGATATTATTGACCCTCGCGAGACACGTCCTTATCTTTGTCGTTTTATCGATGCCGCACAATACCGCCTGGCAACCACACTTGGTCAAAAAGCAAAGTTTGGGGTTCGGCCTTAATTGTTTCAATCAAACTACTCGCTGCATATTAGTCAACCGTCGTATCTCAACACCATTCGGAGAACGGAACATGAAAAGAATCAAACAGATGTTTTTTGCGAGTTGCACATGGGTCATCCTGAGCGCGGGGCTTACCGCACAAGCGGAAGTCGACAAGGTCGTGTTAGCCCGACAATTTGGTATTGGCTATTTACAACTGGCTGTGATGGATCAAATGAAGCTGGTTGAAAAACACTTAGCGAGCGTCGGCTTGGCGAATACCAAGGTTGAGTGGGCGCGCTTCGCAAGTGGCTCTGCGGCCAATGACGCAATGCTTTCTGGAAGACTTCACTTTGCGGCAGGTGGGACCGGACCGGCCTTCATTCTTTGGGATAAGACCCGCAACAACGCAAAGGTGCACGGTGTCGCTGCTTTAAGCTCGATGCCAAACCTACTCGTCACACGCGACCCAAAGATTAAAACCATCAGCGACTTTGGTAGCAATAATAAAATCGCAATGGCCGGCGCGGGCTCTTCCGTACAGACCACCTACTTACAAATGGCCGCGGCAAAGACTTGGGGAATCGCCCAGTACAAAAAACTTGATACGCTCATGGTCAACTTACCGCATCCCGAAGGCTTAAAGACTATGTTAAGCGGTGGCACCGAGGTAACTTCAACTTTCACCACCCCGCCATTTCAATACATGGCCCTCGAAAATAAAGACGTACGTGTTGTCTTAAATTCTTATCAGATAATGGGTGGAAGAAATACTTTTTTAATGGTCTGGGCAACCGACGCGTTTCGCAAAGACAACCCAAAATCTTATCGGGCAGTATTTGATGCGCTTAAGGAAGCGACTGACTGGATCAATGCAAATAAACAAGACGCCGCACGGCTATATGTGAAGGATACTGGTGGCAAAGAAACCGCTGAGTCAATCTTAAAGATGCTCAATGATCCAGATATTCAGATCACACTCACGCCCGAAAAAGTATTACCGTACGCCCAATTCATGCAGGAGGTCGGTACTTTGAAGAATCGCCCCGAAAAATGGACTGATTTATTTTTCCCAGAATTACACTCATTGCCTGGCAGTTAAGCACACTCGTTTGCAAAAGACATCAGGGATAGGATCCAAAAAATCGGAGCGACGTCCAATGAATCGCTACTAGTTTTGTAGACACTTCTTAGCCTAACATTTAGGAAATAAAGGGGGTCTTATGAGCAGGAAACGGTTTAACTAGGTTAACAACATGCTTTCAAAGCTTCAGCCACTCAGCGGCATTTTGGTACTCACTTTTGTGACGCTTTTGCTGAGCGAAAACCGTCATGCTAAAAAAATGACGCTGATTACTGTTGGAATTGCCGCGCAATTTGCGCTGGCGCTTGTCTTACTCAAGGTTCCTGTTGTGAAAGACCTTGTAGCGCTGTTAAACCAAGGGGTACTTGCCTTGCAAAAAGCAAGCGAAGCCGGTACCTCTCTTGTTTTTGGCTACCTAGGCGGTGCCCCGCTGCCCTTCAACGAAAACCAGCCAGGCGCAGCTTACGTGCTGGCTTTTCAAGCCTTGCCACTTGCGTTGTTCATTAGTGCTTTTGCCGCGCTGCTCTATCACTGGCGCATTTTGCAAAAAGTTGTCGGCGTATTTTCTTGGCTACTAGCCAAGGTTCTAAACATGAATGGTGCAACGAGCTTTGCTGTATCGGCTAATATTTTTGTTGGCATGGTTGAAGCACCTTTGCTCATTCGCCCTTACCTTGCGCAAATGAGCCGAGCCGACCTGTTTGTTGTCATGGCCTCGGGGATGTCGTGCATTGCAGGCACTGTGCTGGTCATTTACGCAAGCGTCCTTAGTCATATTGTTCCAGACGCTGCCAGCCACCTTCTCATCTCTTCTGTTGTAAGTGCCCCCGCAGCAATCATGCTCGCCCGCCTGATGGTGCCCTTGCCCTCAGGGCTTTCGCAGGTACCCTTCCAGCCAACGGCGACTTACGCAAGCACAATGGACGCCCTCGTCACAGGCACGGGCGACGGAATACGACTAGTAGTCAATATTGCCGCGATGCTGATCGTTTTGGTCGCACTCATTGCGTTGCTCAACAGTGCTTTAGGGCTTTTACCGCTAATTGCAGGTGAGCCAATCACCTTACAGCGGTTAATCGGTATCCCCATGCAGCCCATCGTCTGGATGCTCGGTATTCCGTGGGCCGAAGCGGGTGTGGCGGGTCAGCTCTTGGGCACCAAGTTCGCGCTGAATGAAATGATCGCTTATTTAGATTTGGCCAAACTACCCGCGGGGGCGTTATCCGCGCGCAGCCAGCTCATCATGACGTATGCCCTTTGTGGCTTCGCTAATTTTGGCAGCTTAGGCATTGTGATTGGTGGCTTAGGTGCGATGGCGCCCACCAGACGAGCCGAAATTGTCGAGCTTGGCTTGCGCTCAATCTTAGTGGGTGGGATGGCCACTTGCATGAGCGCCGCGGTTGTTGCCATCGTTCTGGATTAGCGTAGTCGGTTAGTGATCAAAGCGATCTAAGACATGACCCGGACCACCCTCTAGCTCGACATAATCTTTACCGTCGTGCACCAAACAGCCGTTGACCCAAACGCCGTGAATACCATTACCCGCGCGCACTTTTCTTGAACCACCCCCAGGCAAATCGTTAAGCGTCTCGACCTTGGTCATACCTACCGTTGCGGGATCAAACAACAACATATCTGCAGGGCTGCCCACCAATAAACGCCCCCGATTTGGAATCTTGAACCGATCGGCGGCCTGACTCGTGATCCGTTGAATGCCCTCTTCTAAAGAAAAATGTCCGGTCTCGCGTACCCAATGTGACAAAAAGTGTAGGCCGAACGCCGCATCACACATATAGATCAAATGCGCACCCGCATCCGACAAGGTCACCACGGCAGAGGAATGCTTGATAAGCGGGGCTACGCCCTCATCGATATGATTAAAAAACTTACCCGTAAAGTGACTTTGCAGCTCCTCTTTGATCGCTAAGTCAAAAAAGGCGTCAAGTGGATCTTTGCTCCATTTTTTACCGAGTGCCTCAATGGTGAGTCCTTCAAGCCCGTCGTGTTCGGGCAGATACGTTTCACCCACTTCAAGATATTTCCAGTCGCCTAAGAAAAGAATCCCTGTTTTTGGATTTTTTAAATTTTCGCGCAACGCCTGCCGAAAATTCGGATCTGCATAGACTTTTTTGATTTCGTTTTTCGACTTATTTTTAATCGCATCAAAGGCCGAGTGGCTAATCAGCGGATAAGGCTCGGCCAGCGTGAAGTCAAACGAAAGCGGCTGACAACTAGTCAGAATATACACTTCGTTCCCACGTGCACGCATCTCAGCGGTTTTGTCGTAATAGGTGAGAGCAAGGTCTGGATTGGCCGGGTTAAACATCGACAATACTGTCGAAATAAAAGCGGGCCGACCACTATTGGCAGCGACCTTTTCCATGACCTCAGGTGTGGCGCGCGAGCCGGTTGCCATCATAAATACACCCTTATTCGTCTCGCCCAATACGCCGGTTAGAGCCATTAACTCTTGCTCAGAGGCAATCGTCGAAGGCATTGGCCGACCCGCATAGCCGCTATGGTTAGGTGAAAACGAGGAGGCAAACCCAATAGAACCCGCCGCCATCGCCTCGCGCACGAGCTGACACATCGCTTCGAGTTCTTGCGGCGAGGGCTCGGCCTTCTCAGAACCCGCCTCGCCCATCACCGCCGTGCGCACAACCGAATGGCCCACAAATACTGCTGTATTCAGATACGGCTTGATCGAGCGTAACTGATCCATATATTCTTTGAAGGTTTCGAAGCCCCAATTCACCCCCGTGAGCAGAGAGGTCAGATCCATCCCCTCGACCACAGATAAATTTTTCATCATGGTTTCGCGTTGTGGTGCTGGACACGGCGCGATGCCAAACCCGCAATTACCCATAACGACTGTCGTCACTCCAAGCGCTGGCGAGGGCGACATCGTGCGATCCCAAGTCACCTGAGCATCAAAGTGCGTGTGCAAATCGACAATGCCTGGCATGAGCGACAAGCCCTTCGCATCAATTTCTTGCGTCGCCGGCCCCCCGACTGCGCCGATCTCGGCAACGACCCCTTGCTTGATCGCGACATCCGCGCGCACTGCGGGATGACCTAAGCCATCGAATACCTGTGCATTGCGAATAATTAAATCGTACATGTTATGTTCTCCGTTTTTATATTTTAAGAATAAGTCTAACGCTTAAACAATGCCTGTCGCTTTGAGCGCAGCGATTTGCTCTGCGTTTTTGTTCAATACAGTACTTAAGATCTCGTCAGTATGCTGGCCTAACGCGGGTGGTGGGATCTCGTGCTTGAGCGGCGTGCCCGAAAACTTCATGGGGCTGGCGACTAAAGAAACCGAACCGGCCACTGCATGAGGTAATTCTATTTTCATTGCACGCGCCAGCACTTGAGGCTCTTCAAATACTTGGGCCACCGTATTGATGGGGCCATTGGCCACACCCGCCTCATCAAGCATTTTGACCCACTCGCGCGTAGTGTGCTTTAAAAAGATTTCATTGAGAATAGCCGTGATCTCTTCGCGATTTTTTACCCGCTCGCCGTTGGTTGAATAGCGAGGGTCTAGCGCAAGATGCGCACTGTCAGAGATTGCGCAGAATTTTTTAAACAGATTGTCGTTACCACAGGCCAAAATCAATGCCCCATCAGACGTTTTGAAAGTTTGATAAGGAACAATATTTGGATGAGCATTACCAATCGCCTTGGGCGACTCACCCGTTGCAAAATAATTCATCGCCTGGTTCGCCAAAAACGCCACGCATGAGTCTAGCAGAGAGACATCAATCCACTGCCCCTTGCCCGTCACCGCGCGGTTCGCGATCGCCGCACACACTGCAACCGAGGCATACATGCCCGTTGTCAAATCAATAATCGGCACACCGACACGTTGCGGACCACCGCCCGGAAGTTCATCACGCTCTCCGGTGATGCTCATCAAACCACCCATACCTTGCGCCATAAAATCGTAACCTGGCCGATCTTTTTCAGGTCCGGTCTGGCCAAATCCTGTCACCGAGCAATAGATGATCGTCGGATTGATCGCCTTGATGTCCTCGTAGCCCAGGCCATAGCGCGCCAAGTCGCCCACTTTGTAGTTTTCAAAAATCACATCCACGTTTTTTGCCAGTTCGCGCACCAGTTGCTGACCTTCGGCCTTGGACAGATCGATCGTAATCGACTTTTTGCCACGGTTCGCCGCACAAAAATAGGCCGATTCACGTGTGGTATTGCCAGCTTGATCCTTCAAAAACGGAGGGGCAAAGGCACGCGAATCGTCACCTTTGATCGGACGCTCAACTTTAATCACGTCGGCGCCCAAATCGGCCAGATTTTGTGCGGCCCACGGGGCGGCTAGCACACGCGAAAGATCAAGAACTTTGATGTGAGAAAGCGGGCCAGACATAAGAAAGATTCCAATTTAGTGACAATCATCGTATTGTAGAGGCTCAAACAGAAGCTTGGTTCCCACCAAGCCAGGAGACAAACTTGAAACACTTACTCGCCGCCCTATTCGCCCTATCGTTCGCCCCCTGCCTGGCACTTGCGCAGGCCTATCCGACTAAGTCGGTTCGCATTGTTGTGCCGTTTCCGGCCGGAGGCGGCACAGATGTTGTCGCACGTATTCTGAGCCAAAAACTAGCCGAAACTTGGGGGCAGCAAGCGATTGTCGAGAACAAAGCCGGCGCAAGCGGCACCGTAGGCTCTGATATGGTTGCCAAGTCGGCTCCCGATGGCTATACCTTATTGCTACAGGGCACCCAGCACTCGATTAATCTGAGTCTATATAAAAAGCTGCCTTACGACACCTTAAAAGACTTTGTACCCGTTGCGCATCTGGCGATCGCACCCTTTTTACTCATCGTAAACGCCTCTGTGCCTGCAAATTCGGTCACAGAACTGATCGCCTACATCAAAACTCAGCCTAAGGGCCTTGACTATGGCTCAAGTGGACCTGGGGGTGGCGCGCACCTAGCGGGTGAGATTTTCAAAACAACCGCAGGTGTGCAGCTCAGGCATATCCCCTACAAAGGTGGCTCGCCCGCTCTCACCGATTTATTAGGCGGCCAAATTCCGATGCTTTTTGATCCAATCCCAACCTCAATCAAGCACGCAAATGGCGGGCGTATCAAAGTGCTTGCCATCTCTAGCGCAGCGCGTGTCCCTGCCGCACCCAATGTGCCAACAGTGTCTGAGTCTGGTTTACCAGGCTTTGACGTCGTCTCTTGGTTTGGTCTGTATGCGCCCGCTGCTACACCAACGCCGATCGTAAATAAGTTAAACGCCGATGTGAATCGCGCCTTGGGCCTACCCGACGTGCAAGACAAGTTTAAAGAAATGGGCTTTAGCACCAAACTCATGACTGCGACTGAATTTGATACGCATCTGCGAGCTGAAGTCGTCAAATTTGCCAAAGCGATTCAAGACTCTGGTGCAAAAATTGATGAGTAGTCCGGCACAGACTCGACCCCGCTCAGTGCGTTGGGGTTGAGTCGCTTGCGGTACCTAGCTATTTTTTAGGCAGACGTCCCAACATAAAAAATTCATCATTGGGCCGCATGGATAAGACGTTAGCGAGTCGATTCGACATCCCAAAAAATCCCGTGATAGCAGTGATATCCCAAATATCTTCGTCATCAAAGCCGTGCTCTTTTAACGCRGTGTAGTCTTCATCACCGACCGCCTGCGAGTCTAGGCAGACCTTGACGGCAAAATCGAGCATCGCTTTTTGTCGAGGCGAAATATCCGCCTTGTGATGATTGACCGCGACTTGGTCAGCCACTAGCGGGTTTTTTGCATAAACCCGCAAAATCGCGCCGTGCGCTACCACACAATATAAACAGTTGTTCTTCGCACTTGTCGTGGTCACAATCATTTCGCGATCGGCTTTAGTTAGGCTGCCAGTGTCTTTCACCATCAACGCATCGTGATAAGCAAAGAAAGCCCGAAATTCGTCTGGCCTGCGCGACAACACCAAAAACACGTTCGGCACAAAACCCGATTTCTCTTGCACCGTCAGAATTTTTTCGCGGATATCTGCAGGCAGTTCTGTCAGCGCTGGAATCGCGAAACGCGCAATTGGTTTATTTTGTTCAGTGTTTGTCATAAGTGCCAGTCAGTGGGTATGCGTGAAAGATTTTAGTGTAACGGTCTGAATGACCTTACCACTTCTCAGTGGCTGGGCGCAGATCAAGCTCAAACGTCCAGGCGTCAGGTTTTTGTTGGTGTAGCCACAGATAGGCTTGTGCGATATTTTGGGGGTCGACCAAGCCTCGAGCGCCTAACGCGGCGACGCGCTCGGGTTGGGTCGAGCGAACCCGTTCTGAGTCAATCACCCCGTCAACAATGACGTGCGCAACATGTAAACCCTGCGGACCGAACTCACGCGCCATGCTTTGCGCTAAGGCTCTGAGTGCCGCTTTGCCTCCTGCAAAGGCGCTGAAGCCGACACCGCCTCGTAAACTTGCCGTCGCGCCCGTGAATAAGATGGTGCCGCAGCGCCGGGGTAACATCACACGCGCTGCCTCTCGCCCAACCAGAAAACCCGCCAGCGCGCACATTTCCCAAGTTTTAAAATACTTTTGCGCTGTCATTTCAAGCAAGGGGAAACGTACGTTTCCGCCGACGTTAAACACCACGACAGCGAGCGGACCGACATCTTGTTCAATCGTTTGAAAGACCTTAATTACCTCGTCTTCGCGACGCGCGTCTAGCGCAAAGGCTAGCGCATGCCCACCCTCAGCGCGGATGGTGGCAAGCAGACCCTGACTTGCGTCTGGTGTGCGTCGCGCCACACACACTGCGTACCCAGCGCGCGCAAAGCCTAGAGCAACCGCGCTTCCGGTGCCATCTCCGGCACCCACGATCAAACAAACTTTTTGAGCCGCACGAGCTTGATTGCCTGTGTTCACGCTAAGCACGCGCGGTGGGACGTGCCACCATTGCGCTGTACCACCGTGTTAACTCTTTTAATTCTGGGGGGATTCGTGTGCCCGTCGCCTTACCGACTAAAAAGCCGCACTGCGCCACGATATCGGCGATCGTGTAGTGATCGGCTGCAATAAACTCTTTGCCAGCAAGTTCGCGATCAAGCCATTCGAACGCCTCAAAGGCGCGTGCCTGATAGTACTCACCACAAAGAGGCTCTTGGGGCGAGCGCCCAATCCAGTATTGCCCTGTGTGTCTAAAGTTTGTGATGATTGGCATCACGATTTCAAACTCAAGACGGCGCGTCCACATCTCGACCTGTGCTTGCTCAAGCGCTGTGCGCCCAAACAACGGCCTCTGGGGATGAAGCGCCTCAAGGTAGCGACAAATCGCAATCGACTCAGTGAGCAGCGTGCCATCGTCGAGTTCAAGAACTGGCACTTTGCCCAGCGAATTTTTTTCTAAGAATGCAGGCTGCGTATTCTCGTGCTTGAGTCCATCAACTTGGCAAGTTGGGATGGACAGACCTTTTTCAGCTAAAAAAATTCGCACCCGGCGAGGATTCATTGCACTTGTCATATCATAAAGCAACATGGGTTATCCCTAATAAAAATCGACATGAAATCTTAGTTGAATTTGTTGCAGTTGTCTGTAGCCGGTTTAACATGATCATGACCTGCTGCGAAGCCGCAGTTGCTGGGCTGAGCTAAGTGATTGCAACGCCAAACTAACAACACCAAACCTTAGGTGCTCTATGTCTTTGAATTGTGTCCGCCAGTTTACCCTTGTTGTCTGCGCCCTTGCCTGCGTGTTCAATGCCAACTTTGCGAGCGCCCAAACCTGGCCAAGCAAGCCAATACGGATTGTGTTGCAGTTTCCTCCCGGTGGTGCCACTGATTTGGTTGCCCGGATTTTGGCGCAGCACTTAACGACCTCGCTCGGACAAACTGTCGTAGTCGAAAATAAACCTGGCGCAGACGGACTCATCGCGGCCGAATATGTCATCCGTGCAGAGCCAGATGGCCACACCTTTTTCATGGCGACCAATACGCCCATGATGCAGGTTCCTCTGCTTAAAAAAAATCCGCCCTATGATCCGATTACTAGCTTTTCGCCCGTGACCTTGATCGGTCGCTACATCTTTGTGATGGTCGCCAATTCAAAACTTCCATACAAAACTGCGCCCGAGTTAATCGCCTACGGACGCCAAAATCCAGGCAAACTTAACTTTGGCAGTCATAGCGGCGTGACGCAACTGATGTTCAGTCGCATTTCGAAACAAAACRATATTCAAATGAATTTAATTCCCTATAAAGGCGAAGCGCCCAATGTCAACGATTTATTAGGCGGCCATGTGCAGTTCACTTTCGTATCGACCATTAGCACGATGCAGCACATCAGCGATGGCAAACTCATTCCGATGGCGATGCTACTGAATAAGCGCTCCCCTCTGCTGCCTAACGTACCTACCGTTAGCGAAGCTGGCCTGCCCTCATTGGGTGCTGAAAGCTGGGCGGCGCTATTTGGTCCTGCTAAGCTACCCCCTACAATCGCCACGAAAATGAGCGAATCCATCAGAGAAGCGATGGCTAACTCCGAGGTACGCGCGCGCATCGAAAGGCAGGGATTTGACCTCGAAGGTTCTACCCCTGCACAGCTGGGTGCTTATGTATCAAGCCAACTCAAAGACTGGAAACAATCCTTTACCGAGGCAGGAATGCAACCGGAGTGATGCACTGCAAGTCGAACTCGAAAACTGACGAGGTAGCCAACACTGACGCAGCGCCGTGGGCTACCGATCTTTATGAACCCGCGCGGCAAAGATCGCTGAGGCTTTAAGCACTAAGCGATCACCCACGCGCAGTTCGCAGTTACCAAAGCGCACCCGACCGCTCACCTTGCTTAAGCTTACGCTGGCTTCCACCCAATCGCCCAACACTGCTGGACTAATGAAATCGACCGATAGGTGCATCGTCAACACATCATTCGTTTGGTTATTGGCGTGCGCCACATTCACCCCAATCGCTTGATCTGCCACTGTCGAAAGCATTCCACCGTGTACCACGCGTTCGATATTTAGGTGCTCTTGTGAAACGCGAAACCCAAGCCTGAACAGATTTGCACCGTCAGGCTTCGAATAGATAGGCCCGATCATCGTGGTGAAGGGTTCAACCATAAAAATCGGAGCAAACCCGTCAGGAACTAAGTGCGAAGAATTCATCAGAGACTGCCTCTCGTTAAACCGTGTAGGTAGCGCCACCATCGACCGGAATAATCGCGCCTGTCACATGTCTAGATTGATCAGAAAGCAGCCAAAGTGTGGCCTCGGCCACATCTTCAGGAGTGCCTGGCCGATTAAAGGTCTGCGCGCTGCGCTCAGACATCGCACCCGTCGATTTCATCATCTGATCCAACCGCTCTGAGGCGATCGGCCCCGGTGCGACCGTATTGACTCGAATGCCAAAAGCTAGATAAGCATCCGCAACCCCTTTAGCTAACAAATTGACCGCCGCGTTTGCACAACCGCCTGGCAAGTGCGTAGCGGTGGGCTGCTTGCCCCCACGACCCGACAGGTTCACGATCGCCCCTCGCTTGCGCTCTGACATGGCGGGCAATACCGCACGCATTGTGCGAACATAGCCCAATAATTTTGAATTCAACACATCCAGCCACACCTCATCATCCAAGCTCATGAGTGGGCCAAAATCTGAAATCGACGTTGAGTTCACCAGACCATCGATTTGACCAAATTGTTGAAGAATATTTTTAGCGGCTTCATCAACACTTTGACGATCTTTGATATCGAGCGTCAACGCCAGCGCTCGCCCGCCCGCTGCGACAATTTCTGTTGTTAGCGCCTTAAGTTTTTCGACTGAACGGCCCGACACTACAACAATTGCCGCTTCACTCGCAATGCGACGAGCGACTGCCGCACCCAACGCCCCCGATGCCCCTACCACCCAAATCACACGATTTTCTAATAATTTTGTCATGAGCCACGCCCTGTTCTTTGTCAAATCTAACGTGCCATAATAACGGGTAGATTAAGTCCTTGAGCACGCCCCAACCACACCACGCCAAGAGAGACACTGCCATGGCCATCATCAACACGATCAACGAAGCGCGCAGCAACCGCCGTGAACGCCCGATTCCCTCTGCCCCGGGCGTGCTTGGGGGCTTTGTCTTCAGAAGCGATTTGATCCTTGAAACCGGCGATGCCGAGTCAGACGCACCAAACTGCAAACTAATCGAACAGCAACCCGGCGCAGTTTTGCAATCCCATTTTCACATTGTCGACCAATTTCAAATTATGGTGGCGGGCGAAGGCTTGCTGGGCAAGCATAAGGTTTGGCCTTTTACCGTGCACTTTGCGGCAAAGCACACGGGCTATGGTCCGATCACCGCGGGCGAGCAAGGCCTACACTACATGGTTTTTAGATTAGGTAAAGACAGCGGCGCTGGCTACTTACCCGAGCAGCGCGATCAAATGAAAGACCTGCCGCGCCGTCATGTGATGGGTCCGCCAGTCGGTAGCTTAAGTGATACCGCACGCACGACTTTAGCCCACACACTTGAACACAACGCGATCGCTGCGCAGCCAGATGGTTTATGTGCGACCGCATATCAAGCTCCGGCCCAACAAACCATTCTCGGGCCAGAACCAAAAACTGGTCGTGGACAATTTGCTTATATTGCTGCGGGTTCAGCCACCCACGACGAGCAGCAGCTTGTTGCTGGCACAGTAATTTTTATTACACCGACTGAACCTCGCCTAGAGCTGACAACGGGTCCGGTCGGTGCAGAAATTTTGTTGATGCAATTTCCAAAAATAACTGTTTGATACAAGGCACACTCACAAACTCGAAGCAACCGTTAAGGTTGTAACTGAAGGTTGTACTCTTTCGCCACACGTTGCCATTTAGCGATTTCAGCCCGCCTGAAAACATCTAGCTCTTCTGGAGTTGAAGCGATGATCTCGCCATTGAATTCGTGAATACGCGCGATCACTGCAGGTTGCTTTAAGGCATAAACAAAGGCCTTGTTCAACCGCGCAATGATTTCCGGTGGCGTCGCAGCGGGCGCGTAGATACCATTCCACTCATAGCTTGCATAACCAGCCACGCCCGCTTCAGCGATCGTCGGAACATCTGGATACGCCGCGATACGTTTATCGCTCCCTACGGCAATGACACGAAGTTTGCCCGCACGAACATGCGGCAAGGAGGTACCGACCGTTGAAAACATCATCGTCACTTGGCCTGACATGACGTCTGTCAGCGCCAGCGAACCACCTTTGTAATGCACAGCCTCAAGGTGCGTACCCGACAACGCATTGAACAAGACCCCCGCCAAGTGTTGTGCGCCGCCTGGGCCCGAAGACGCGTAATACAACAACGGCTCTTTTTGCTTGCCCGCAGCGATCAGGCCGGCAACAGTTTTAAGCGCATTATCGGGGCGCACCACCAAAACGTTAGGCACACGTTGCAGCAAAGTAATCGGTGCAAAATCCTTTAAGGTATCGAACAGCATCTTGGGCTGCACCGCTGGATTCTGCGCGTGATTCGCGGCATCAAGCATGATTGTGTAACCGTCAGGCGCGGCCTTGGCCACACTCGCACCACCAATCATGCCACCCGCGCCACCGCGGTTTTCAACCACGATATTTTGACCAAGGTCTTTAGAAACTTCGGGCGCCAGCATTCTTGCCACTAAATCTGCCGTTCCGCCCGGGGGATACGTCACCACCAAAGTCACCGCGCGTTCGGGATACGCGGCACAAACCGCCACGGGTACTGCTGCGGCAGCGCACAGCAACACGGCAGCGCTTAGCAGACACCAACGTTGATCATTCATTTTTTTCATCATTGCCTCTGTGGATTCAATTGTTTAAGGCTGCGACCGCGCTAAAGATTACTACAGAACAATCACACCTATTGAACAACCACACCGATCTCACATCTGCAAGCACCTCTTTTTTTCTAAAAAGAGAGCGTGCACTTTGCAATTTTCGCTTAGACGATTATTCTTAGCCTAATCGTTAGCAAAGAACTCGCGTCAGCAGGCAATCTTCGCTCACTCTTTCATAATTTCAGGATAAATATGGCGGGCACACCATCAGCCGCTCAAGGTTTGGCTCAGTTACAAGCGCGACTCGAACAAGATCTCGCCTGGCTTGAACTTCCAGCCAAGCGCTGGGTCGTCACGCGCGAGCACGAAGGTCAACCCGTTCTTGAAGTTGCCGTGRTTGGCGGCGGTATGGCAGGCATGGCGGCAGCGGCCTCGCTCACGCTGACGGGCATTGAGGCGATAATCTTTGATCGGGCACCCGCCGGGCTTGAAGGCCCCTGGGTCACCACAGCGCGCATGGAGACCCTTCGCTCACCCAAGCAACTGACAGGACCCGCCCTAGGTTTGCCGGCCTTAACCTTTCGTGCGTGGTTTGAAGCGCAGTTCGGACTTGAGGCCTGGGCGGCGCTGGATAAAATTCCGCGCACGCAGTGGATGGATTACCTTCGTTGGTATCGGCAAGCCCTTAAGCTCGATTTACGCAATGAGCACCACGTCACAAAGATCGAGCCGCGCCCCGAGGGCTTGGTGCGCCTGGTCATGGCGACTCCCTCAGGCCAACAAACGGTCTACGCGCGCCGCGTCGTGCTGGCCACTGGGCGCGACGGTTTAGGCGGTGCCTACCTGCCTGAAATCACGGCAACGCTGCCACGCGCCCTCTGGGCACATTCTTCTGACAAGCTCGATTACGCCACTCTTGCAGGCAGACGCATCGGCGTCGTTGGTGCAGGTGCGTCGGCGATGGACAGTGCAGCGACCGCACTTGAAGCGGGCGCCGCCAGCGTTGATTTGTTRATTCGCCGCCCCGACTTGCCACGCATCAACAAAGGTAAAGGCGCTGGCCACGCCGGCATGAATCTTGGTTTTGTTGATCTGCCCGACGCTTGGAAATGGCGTATTCGCCACTATTTAGGGGTTGAACAGGTCCCCGCCCCTCGCGGCAGCACGCTGCGAGTATCGAGGCACGCGAATGCTCGTTTTAACTTGAGCTGTCCTCTTGAAGCCATAACAGTTAAAGATAATATTTTGCTGGTCGAAACGCCTCTGGGTCAGTTCGAACTTGATTTTTTAATCTTCTCGACTGGCTTCAAAATCGATTGGTGGGCACGTTCTGAATACGCCAGTATCGCCCCGCACGTACTTGCCTGGCGGCATCGCAAACTTGAACTCACCGAACCGCCCAGCCAAGAAATGCTCGATTCGCCCGACCTTGGCCGCGCCTTCGAGTTTCAAGAAATCACACCAGGGGCTTGCCCAAGCCTTTCAAACATTCATTGCTTTTGTTACCCCGCTGCCTTATCGCACGGCACCGTATCCGGTGATATTCCGGCAATCACTGAGGGCGCAAAACGTTTGTCTACGGGGATTGCCAGCTTGTTTTACCGCGAAGACATCGCTGAGCACTATAAACGCATGGAGGCGTATGCCGACCCAGAACTGCTTGGCGATGAATGGACGCCCGCAAACACACTTCACTATTCAAAAGTTGACTCAATCCTATGACAAATAATCTAGCCACTGACACCATTGATCGTCTGGTAGGACTCGGTCCTGCGCTCAGCACATTTTCGGTACGCCATCAGCGAGACAAGGTTGTTGCCGCGACCCAAAAAAGCGAAGATGGCTTATTTGACCCCCGCTTGCCAGGCCTGACACTCGCCGAGCGACTGCTGGTGGCGTTGCTGGCTTGCCAGCTCACACCCTCAGCACGCTGCGCTGCCGAATACCACCACCGACTCACGCTCTTAGGCGTTGATCGCGCTCTTTTAGAAGCCGTCTCGACTGTTTCTTTAGAGGGCATCACAGAGCTGCGGCTTCATGCAATGTTGACGTTCACGCGCACCTTAATTACGGATCCCGTCAAGGCGGATCAGGTCGCTTTAAAAGCGCTGCCGCAGGCAGGTTTATCGACACCAGAGGTCGTCATGCTTGCGCAGCTGATTGCCTTTGTATCTTATCAAGTGCGTGTGGTGGCGGGCTTAAACGCCATGAAATTGTTGGAGCAACAAGCATGAGCGAACCCATTGAAATCAAGGGCTTCACCAATGCCACGCTAGGCTGGAAGGCTTGGCTTGATGTGGTCAGCCTAGAGTCTGCGACACCCGAACAACTGGCCGTCCTTGAAGAAAGCCATCCGAAGGCTAAGGTCTCTGACTACTATCTTTTTTTAGTGCATCAACCCGAAGTCCTCAAACAGCGTTCGATTGCCTTTAATTCAATCATGTACGCGCCAGGTGGTATGCCTCGAGCAGAGCGCGAACTCGGTGCAACGGTCGTGTCGCGTGTCAATGGCTGTGTCTATTGCGCCTCGGTGCACGCTCAGCGGTTTGAACAACTAGCCAAACGTACCGACGCAATTATTGAGGTTTTTAACGACCCTCACACTGCAGGTACCTCTGAACGCGAACGCGCGATCGTGCGGTTTTCGCTTGCCTTGACCCGCACGCCTGATGCGGTCTCATCTATTGACATACAAGCACTAAAAGACGTTGGCTTAACTGAGCTAGAAATCTTGGATTTAATGCATTCGGTGGCAATCTTTGCGTGGGCGAACCGACTGATGTTGAATCTGGGCGAACCTGTCTTCGCCTGAAACACAAAGCGTTACCGCAAGTTCAACAACATTCTTTTTTGCGAGGCTTCTCATGCGCTTAAACACTAAATACCTTTTCGCGGGCACTGCGCTTCTGGCCAGTCTTTCCTTTGCGGCGCTGGCAAATCCTTGGCCGATAGCTGACAAAGCGCTTCAACTCACCGTCCCTGCACCCGGCGGGGGCGGCACCGGCGACACGATTGCCCGAATGTTGGCCGAGCAACTCGCACTGCGTTTAACAACCAGCGTGGTAATTGAAAATAAGCCGGGCGCAAATGGCAACATCGGCGCGACAGCAGCCGCTAAATATCCAGCAGATGGCTATCGGTTTCTTTTTTCGTGGGCGGGCACCCTAGCGGTCAACAAAAGTCTCTACGCCACCATCAATTACGACCCTCAAAAAGACTTTGAACCGATCGCGCTAATCTGCGATGTGCCAAATATCTTGGTGGTCAATAACGAGCTGCCCATCAAAAGTGTTCAAGAGTTCATCGCCTATGCGAAAAGTCATCCAGAAAAATTAAATTTTGGTTCAACGGGTATTGGCAGTTCGATGCATTTAGCCGGTGAACTATTTATGCGCGAAACCTCAACCAAAATGGTGCATGTGCCTTACAACGCGCCGGGTACAGCCACAACCAATCTAATTGCCAATGACATTCAAGCAATGTTTCAACTCGTACCAGGAATTGCGGGACAAGTGAAGGCCAATAAAGTACGCGCCCTTGCAATCATGTCACCCTCGCGCTCGCCGGCGTTGCCGCAGGTGCCGACTACCGCAGAACTTGGCTTTCCAAACCTGATGTCATCGACCTGGTTTGCCGTGCTCGCGCCCAAAGGTACGCCACAACCCATTATTGCCAGAATGAATACTGAAATTAATCAGATTTTGGCAGAGCCCGTGTTCAAAAATAAACTCGCCGACATTGGGGCCACGCCGTTGGGTGGCACTCCGGCAGAACTCGCGATGCATCTGACTGCAGAACTCGAAAAATGGGCTCTTGTGATCAAGGCCGCGGGCATCAAGAACCAGTAAGGTGTCAGCCCGTCAGCGCCGGGGCTTGCACAGCAAACAGTCGGCCATAGCCCGCGGCATGGTCGGTAATTCCATAATTTCTTAGCGCAAACCACACCATGGCTTGATTGCTGGTAATGACGGGTCGGTCAAGCAAGGCTTCGATTCGTTCGATGGCCTCGGCCGAACGTACCGCTGTACAGCTAATAAAATAAGCATCGGCTTGGGGATCTTGATATTTTAAGGCTAGATCCACCCAGACCTGCTCTGACAGTTTGCCCATCTCAGCGTTGCCGTTGATACCCAAGCCAACCTGCGTAAGGACTTCAAAACCGTGATGTTCTAAAAATGCACACTCGCGTAAATTGACCTCTTCAATATACGGCGTCAGTAACACTATTTTTTTTGCCTGCAACGCTCGTAACGCCGAAACAAGCGCTTGAGCCGTTGAAAAAGCAGGTAACCCGCTCGCCTGTTCAATGCGGTGTTGAATCTCTTGTCCCAACTTCGCACTGAACGTACTGACTGCGGTGCAGTGAAACACCACCACCCCAACTTGCGCATCGGCCAAGAGCTTTGCACCTGCCTCGACGTGCCGGCTCATCTCGATCAGCTCTGCCTCAGAACTTCCACGTAACTCTAAACGCGTGATGTAGGCCACCACGCCCGCGGGCAACATGGCGTGAATCTGTGGCTCGGCGATCACGTTGCCCGAAGGCACCATCACTCCTAAGCGCAGCCGCGCACCGTAATCAATGACTGGCATACTCGTCTCGAAGTAATTGAGCCGCTTGGACCATGGCCTTTAACTTGCCATCGGCAACCGCCCTAGGTAAATATTTCATGCCGCAGTCTGGCGCTAAGATCACCTGCTCGGGCTTGATATATTTCAGTGCCTTGCGAATACGCGCCGCAACCACTTCGGCGGTTTCAATCTTCATGTCGCTTAGGTCCAGACACCCGACCATGATCTGCTTGTTGCCTAAAGACTCGAGCACGCTGCAATCAAGATTTGACTGTGCCGTCTCGATTGAAATTTGATGACACGAACACCCTGCGAGTTCAGGCAAAAAATCATAGCCCGAGGGGCGCGTATGAATCACCGCAGCGTAGCCAAAACAGATATGCACTGCCGTCTGACCCGTTACACCCTCTAAGGCTCGGTTCAACGCTTTAATACCGTATTGACGCGCTTTTTCGGGGCGTGCCTGCATATAGGGCTCGTCGATCTGGACGATATCAGCGCCATGCGCAAACAAATCTTTAATCTCTTCGTTCAAGGCTGCTGCATAAGCCATCGCGGCCTCTTCTTCGGTGGCATAGAAATCGTTTTGAGCCTGTTGCAACATGGTGAARGCGCCAGGCACCGTGATCTTGACTTTACGCGTTGTGTGCGCTTTTAAAAACAAAAGATCTTCGACCTCGATGGGACGAGCACGTTTAATCTCGCCGACGATTCTGGGGACAGGGTTTGGATGCCCCGAGCGATCAAGTGCTGTGCCGGGGTGATCGATATCAATTCCCTCAAGCGCGGTCGCGATACGATTTGAATAGCTTTCACGACGAATTTCGCCATCGGTGATGATATCGAGGCCCGCCTGCTCTTGACTCCGGATCGCGATCAAGGTGGCGTCTTCCATGGCTTGCTGCAAATAAGGTTCCGCCACCCGCCAAAGCTCTTTTGCTCGCACACGCGGCGGAAACCGCCCTGCCAGTTTTTCGCGATCAATCAGCCAGTCGGGCTGTGGATAACTGCCAACGATTGTGGTGGGAAACAACATAAAGACTCCGGATGCCGTGTTTTGCGCGCTCAGTCACAAAAATTGTGCGCTTATCGCTATCTTGCGAAGTGCAAACATTACTCGAAATAGTGGCAAAAAGGGTTTTTTACGCTCAGGCGCTTTCCAAAGAGCCACAAAAGCAGTTGCTTGCGCGTGAAAGCAACCAAAAGAAAAAAGTGTTACCATTTAATCTTGTTGCGAATCATTCGCATTTGCATTTAGATATTAAAGCAAAGCCAAAAAGGTATATTTTGTTCAATCGGATTCAAAGCAAGCTTTTACTGTTAGACACGCAATCAGGCTTRAGCCACCGCGCCAGGCGACTGTGTCTCAACAGCCTACAGACTCTTGGCTTGGTGCTTGCCCTGAGCATCTCGCTGGCACCCGTTCAGGCGCAAACGCAAAACATTAACCTTTACACCACTCGCGAACCCGGCCTGATGCAACCCCTGCTCGAGGCCTTCACGGCCCAAACTGGAATTAAGGTCGCCACCGTCTTTTTAAAAGACGGCTTGCTTGAGCGGGTGAAAGCAGAAGGCGCTCGCTCACCTGCTGACGTCTTGATGACTGTCGATATTGGCAATCTGCTTGACTTGGCCCAAGCCAACTTATTTCAATCCATTCACTCTGAGGCGTTAAACGCGGCGATACCCGCCTCGCTTCGCAGCAGCGATGGCTTGTGGTTTGCCTTGTCTTTGCGTGATCGCGTGCTCTATGTCGACAAAGCTCTTGCGCTAAAAACGTTTCGCTATGAAGACTTAGCCGACCCAGCCTATAAAGGTAAGGTCTGCATTCGGTCGGGGCAACACCCCTATAACAACGCGCTGATCGCCTCGATGATCGCACATCACGGCAGCAGCGAAACCGAAAAATGGCTGCGCGGCGTCAAAGCCAATCTTGCCCGCAAAGCGGCCGGTGGCGATCGCGATGTTGCCCGCGACATCTTAGGCGGCATCTGCGACTTAGGCTTAGCCAACGCCTATTACGCGGGTCAGATGAAAACCGCAGCTCCCGGCACTGAGGCGCGCAAATGGGGCGAGGCAATCAAAGTGATTCGTCCGACTTTCGCACAAACAGACGGCACGTTTGTGAACGTCTCGGGTGGCGGAGTCGCAGCCCATGCACCTAACAAAGCAGGCGCCATTGTCTTTCTTGAGTTTTTGATCTCCAAGCAAGCGCAAAGTCTCTATGCTCGCGTGAACTTTGAATACCCTGTGCGTGCGGACGTTGAACTTGACGCCATCGCACAAAGCTTCGGACCATTAAAGGCGGATCGGACATCACTCACCGAGATTGCCAAGCACCGTAAAGAGGCCAGCCTGCTAGTTGACCGCTTAGGCTTTGACAGATAACGCGACCTTGTGATGACGCTGCTAACGCCCCACGTACGCTGGCTCGCGACAGGCTTTTGGCCCACGGCGCTCGCCAGTTTGCTCGCGGCCTGTCTGTGCGCACCCGTGCTGTCTCTGTTTGTATCGGCCCTCGGCGCAAACACTCAGCAGTGGATGCATTTAATCGGCTTCGTGATACCAGACGCGGCACTCACCACGCTACTCTTATTAACGGGAGTCGGTATCGTGGTGGTGCTCTTAGGTACCGGCGCGGCCTGGCTCGTAACCGCGTTTCAGTTTCCGGGGCGCAAAGTGCTGGCTTGGGCACTTTTGCTACCGCTTGCYGTACCCACCTATGTGGTGGCCTATTCTTATCTTGATTTACTGCACCCTTTAGGGCCGGTGCAAAGTGTGTTGCGTGCAGCCCTTGGTTTGAGCTCGCCGCGTGAGTTTCGCTTGCCCGATACCCGTTCAATGCTGGGGGCGATTCTTATTTTAGGTAGTGTGCTCTATCCGTACGTTTATCTCAGCGCACGTCATATGTTTTTGACCCAGCCCGCCAACTTAATCGAAGCTGCGCGCGGCCTCGGGCACGGCCCCTTCAGTCTGTTTTGGCGGGTCGCATTACCCATGGCACGCCCCGCCATCGTGGTGGGCACGACACTGGCTTTGCTTGAGACGCTAAACGATGTCGGCGCCTCAGAGTTTTTAGGTCTGCAGACACTCACAGTTGCCGTCTACAGCACCTGGATCACGCGCTCTGACCTAGCAGGCGCCGCCTACATCGCCTTGTTTATGCTGGTCTTAGTGCTTGGCTTAAGTGCGCTGGAGCGTCACGCCCGACGCCAGCAGCGCTTTATCAACACCGACCAATCGCGCCCCATGCAAGCACAGCCCCTCAAGCGCTGGCAAGGCCTGCTCGCGAGCTTATTCTGTCTGTTGCCCGTCTTGGCGGGCTTTGTGATTCCGGTGCTGCATCTGGGCTGGCAAGCCGCTGTTCGACTTGAGCAGGTGGGCGCTGTATCGAGCTTACTCAAGGACGCCACCCTAAACACGGTGCTGATTTCACTAGCCGTCACACTCTGTACCGTTTTGGGGGGATTATTGCTGGCGTGGGCAGCCCGTAGCTGGACCACGCGACGTCGCGCAAGTTTAGGGCAGCGTCTGGCACGCACTGCGACCATCGGCTATGCATTACCCGGCACCGTACTCGCACTGGGCTTACTCGCGCCGTTTGCGCTCATTGACGACTTGGCAAATGTCATCAGCCAGTCTCTCTTTCAAACGACCACTGGGCTCTGGCTGCTAGGCACAAGCGCGGGTCTGATTCTGGCCTGTACGTTGCGTTTACTGGCCGTGGCCTCGGGCTCACTTGAAGCTGGCTTTGCCCGCATCCCACTTGCGTTTGATCAACTCGCACGCTCGCTGGGTCACTCGCCTCTTGGCGTGCTGCTGCGCGTTGACCTGCCGCTGCTCAAGCCCGCCCTGTTTTCTGCTGCGCTGTTGGTGTTTGTCGAAACCATGAAAGAACTACCGATCACCTTGCTATTGCGTCCACTCAATGTCGAAACTCTTGCCACGTGGCTGTATGGTGAGGCTGCGCGAGGCACCTATGAAGAAGGTGCGATCGCTGCGCTACTTATCATACTGGTGAGCCTTTTTCCTGTGATTCTGTTGACCCGCACGCAAACTCAATACAAAAAAAAGCAAGCAATCAAACCCACCGTACCGGTTTCACCTTAGGAATACTCACTGTGAACAGTCTTTTAAACGTTGAACAGTTAAGCCTAAGCTATACCTCTAAAGCGGGAACAGTCTCTGTACTTAAGCACTACAGTCTGAAACTTGCTGCGGGTGAAACCGTTTGTATACTTGGCCCTTCTGGCTGCGGCAAAAGTAGTTTGCTACGTGCTATCGCGGGCTTTGAGATCATCGATGCCGGCACCATCACCTTAAACGGCTCGGTGCTGTCCTCTGCAACGCAGACGCTTGGCCCCGAGCATCGCCGAGTGGGTTTTATGTTTCAGGATTACGCGCTGTTTCCGCATCTAGACGTTGCAGAAAACATCGGCTTTGGTTTAACAAAACTATCGCGCCAAGCGCGGCAAGCACAAATACAGAGCATGCTTGAATTAGTCGACCTCGTCGCATATGCAAAACGGTTTCCGCACGAGTTATCAGGCGGGCAACAACAACGCGCCGCGCTGGCACGCGCCCTGGCGCCCAAGCCCGAGATTTTGCTGCTAGACGAGCCATTCTCAAATCTTGACGCAGATACCCGCGAGCGCTTGATCATAGAGTTACGCATCATTCTGAAGCGGACAGGCGTCACAACCTTGATGGTGACCCATAGTCACTCTGAAGCTCTTGCGCTCGGCGATCGAATCGAGCGCATGGGTTAGTGCTAACATCTTGCGCATCAAAAGACGGAGACTAAAAATGGAACTACTACACGGCCTTGAAACACGCCGCAGCATTCGAGGATTTGGACCCAAAGCAGTGCCACAAGACCTCATTCGGACAGTACTGAAGGCTGCCGGGCGTAGCGCATCGTATACAAATACGCAGCCCTGGGAAGTCGCTGTGGTGACAGGCGCCAAACGCGATGAACTCAGTGGGATTTTGTACGAACTGGCACGCTCAAACACGCCAACCAACTACGACGTCCTGACCCCTACGAGTTGGCCCGAGGCGCATGAGCAGCGCGCTAAGGTTCACGGTTCACGCCGCTTTGAAGCTCTGGGAGTTGGCCGAGGCGACACTAGTCGACGCAACGAATTACGGCTGAAGAATTTTCAATTCTTCGATGCTCCCTGTGCGATGTTTATGTTTATGGATAGCACCTTGGGACCGTGGTCGACACTTGACATGGGCATCTTTTTACAAGGCCTCACACTCTCGGCCCACGGAGCGGGCTTAGGTTGTTGCCTGCAAGCCTCTCTCGCAGGCTACCCCGACGCCATACGCGACTGCTTAGGCATCCCACAGACTAAAAAACTGATCGTCGGGATGTCAATGGGCTATCCGGATCTTTCTGCACCACTGAACGCGTATCAAAGTACACGCCTGGAGCTTGACGAGTTTGTGAAATGGTATTGAGCAAGTTTGTAATTATTTTGGGATTAAACCAACATCCCTGACTAATCCGGCCACCATCACACTGTCTTGCTCGATGAGCTTCATCAAAGGCGCTGGGCCCCTCTGACTTTGAGAAGGTGCCTGCGCCGCGAGTTGCGCCAGACGCTCTTTAAACTCTTGGCCGTCAATCGCACGCGAAATCGACTCGACTAGGCGCGCCGATACGCCGACAGGCAAGCCCTTGGGCGCAACGACACCATTCCAGATCGCTAGATCAAACTCTGGCAAACCACCTTCCTTGAAGGTAGGTACCTCAGGCATTTGCGGCAGTCTTTGCTGCGACGACACGGCGATCGCTAAAATCCTTTTATCTTGATGCAACGGCATCATCGTCACGGTCTGATCGAGCACCACATCCATCACGCCAGCCACCAAATCGGTCAGTGCAGGACCAGAACCGCGATATTGCACCAACTCACCTTTCGTTTTAGACAAGTGTAAAAATAGCGCCTCAGATAAGTGCGCGGTGGTACCCGGGCCACCTGACCCTAAATTTATTTTTCCTGGCTCTTTGCGCATCCGTTCGAGCAACTCTGGCAAGCTCTTGAGTCCGCTTTTATTGCTAACAGATAACACCATGGGTACTGTTGCCACCAACCCAACCGCCTCAAGTTCTTTAACGGGATTCACGTTAGCGCTTGGGTGTAAATGCGGAATAATCACCAGCGACATATTCGTAAACATTAAAGTGTGACCATCAGCAGGCGCTTGCATTAAGCGTTTGAGTCCCACCAACCCGCCTGCTCCGACTGTATTCTCAACAATCACCGTCTGCTTTAAGTCTACCGACATGTTTTTAGCAAGCAGTCGTGCCAAGGTATCGAGCGTGCCACCTGGCGCGACACCAACGATCACTGTGAGCGATTTTGAAGGAAAACCCTGAGCCAGCACAGCCCCAGAAAACGCGACTGCGAACACAACACCGAATAAAACTCTAAGCATAGTTTGTCGCCTATTTTTTTATTTATTTTTAATGACCACCTTGAGTCGATACCAAACGTGCGTCACACGTTTACGTTTCAGACGACTCAGGCGTCAAAGCCGGTCAACCCTCAATCCAAACATTCCAAAGCCTAGGAATCCGGTATGGAATAAAACCTTTCACGTTGGCGCGCGAGGCCTGCTTGCGCATCAAGTCGCCAAACTTTAAAAACAGCACCTGTTCATACACTCGCTCTTGAAATTTTCCAAAAGTCTCTTTACGCGCATCAAAGGTTTCGCCCGCCACTAACTCTGCAAAAAGTCGATCTAAAATTGGATCTGCGACAAACTGATTATTYTGCGGCGATACGACGTCTTTTAATGCCGAAAAAGGTCCGACCGACGGACCAGAYCCTTGCCCAGTGAACCATAGATTCCAACCCTCTTTATTGCGTCGTTGATTCATTGCAGTCGCCCAGTCAAAGACGTCAACACGCACTTTCATTCCAATGCCTTTTAGTTGCTCGCTGACGATTTGCGCCGCTTTGTACATGCTTTGATAACTCGAGTTCGTGATGATCACCAACTCCTCGCCTTTGTAGCCAGCCTCTTTTAGCAAAGCGGCCGCTTTTTTAGGATTATTAACGTTGTAATACTGCTCACCATTTTTTACATGATAAGGATTTCCAGGATATTGCAAACCTGGTTGAAGCGAATACGCCCCATCTGTCGAGATCTCCATGATTTCGTCCATATCCAAAGCCATCTGTATGGCTCTGCGAATTCTGACATCATTCGTAGGGGCTCGGTGGTGATTCACCCAAGCACCATGCAGCCAAAAATTCTTTAGATCGTACATGACAATATTCTTATTACTAACAAGACGCTTCGCAGACTCCGGGGGCAAATCTTCGATGATTTGTAACTGTCCAGACTCGAGCCCCGCCACCCGAGCGCCGGGCTCTTTTACGAACTTGAAGTCAACGGTATCAAACCAAACCTTTTTATTACCACCGAAACCGTCTGTCCCTTTATAGCGAGCATCAGGCTGATAGTCGACAAAACGTTTCAGTCGGATATGACTATCAGGTACCCACTCAACAAATTGCATCGGCCCCGTGCCAATCAACTCAAGCTTGCCGCCCTCTCGGTCAGCTTGCTCAGCAGGAATAATCGCAATCGGGGTCACAAATGCCGACAACTCATCCAAAAATACAGGCTGGCGTTGCTTGAGCTTGAGTTCAAAGGTGGTGAGATCTGGCGCATTGATCTCGCTCACCGACGCGAGCGTAACCCTTGCTAAGGCCATCCGCTTATAACGTTCGAAAGAAGCCTTGACATCAGCCGAAGTCATCAGCTTGCCGTTATGAAATTTAACGCCCGTCCGGAGTTTAAAAGTGTAGGTCAACCCATCCGGACTGATCTGCCAACTTTCAGCTAGCTCGGGAACGACGGCGTTTTTTTCGTCTCGCGTGACAAGCTGTTCAAAAATGTGCATCGCAACGTTTCGTGTCGAAATCGCCGTTGTGAAATAAGGATCAAGCGTGGGCGGTGGCGCCTCTTGGCCAAAGACCAAAAGCGGCTTTAAAGCTTGCGCCTGCGCGACGAGAGAGACCGATGTTAAGGTAAAGCAAAACCCCAAAACGATCAGACATTGGTGAAAGAACGCGCGCTCAATTTTCCGACCGTTGTTGCACCGACTTGATTCAGATGTGTTTTTCATTTTATTTTGAACCCAAGTAACAAAAATATTTATACCATACAAATAAAACTAAAAGCGCAAAGACTAGGTTGAATGTTTTATTCTTAAATAACATCCGTCGCAAGATGAACCACGCAATCACCACGCTCGACACGCCCAAAGTGACGCTTACAAATTACCATGCCGTCCCCGTCAAAGTAACAGGCCTCAGGCGCACGACCGGGATTATCAACGAAATAAACCTTACCGCACAGTTGTCCTTGCCGCACCGAATCACCGAGCTCAACCGCTGGCTCAAACAAACCCGCTTCGGTGGCATATACATAATAATCCCGACTTTTAATTTCCATTAACCGAGAGGGTCCAGAAAATGGACCAACCGCGCGCGATGCTTCGATAATACCGGCATGCGCTAATAAGTTCTTCAACCCTTGTTCGACTATGCGCACCCCAAAGGTCGTCACCGAGCCACCACCACCAAACTCACCGCCTAGCGCGACTAAATCGCGATTAACCGCAGCCACCGACGACAACCTTGAATCGGGACTATAAGCCCAAATCAAACCAATCGGCGCGCCAAAGGCGCGCAGCGCGCTCAGGGCGCGAGCGTTCAGTGACGCATCTTGACTTTGGCGCATCGAAGCGAACGGCAAGTACTGTAGCGAAGAGCCACCCGAGTGTAAGTCGTGATGAATATCAGCCATGGGATACAACACCGTGTCGATATAGTGTGCGATTGCAAACGTTGCCGATCCATTGGGATCACCCGGAAATGCACGATTTAAATTACCTTGATCAATCGGCGAGACTCGTACGCCCGCAAGTGCCGCAGGCAGATTAATCGCCGGAATCACGATCACTCTTCCTTGAATATCTTGCGCCTCAAGCCCTTGAATTAGCTTGCATAACGCGACTTGTCCCTCATATTCATCGCCGTGATTACCCGCCATCAAAAAAGCGGTTGGACCCTTACCGTTTTTAATCACGGTCAAAGGTATTGAAATATTGCCATAGGCAGAGCGCGTCACCGAATGAGGCAGTTGTAGCCAACCATTTTGCTTACCGTCTTTTTCGTAATCAACGCGGGTCCAAAGCATGCTGTTGCTCATCATGCGTCCTTACTCAGTGAATGTTCAAACGGCGTCCCTAAATGAAACAAGCAATCGCCACGCTCGGTACGACACATCATTCTTTTGCATAGGGCGATACCCTCACGCTTAAAGTACGCAACGCTCGGTTCACGCCAGGGGGTGTCGTGAAAATGAATGCGGCCCGCAGCCTGCCCCGCCTCGACAGTCTCACCGAGTTCTACCAGGGGTTCAAACAATCCCGAATCAGGCGCATAAACAAAATAATCTAAACCGCGCACCTGTAGCAACTGCGTGGGTTCAGCCGGTGCAACAGACACCGAGGCTTTTAAAATGCCAAGGTGTTTAAGCGCCCGACGGATTCCGTCGATTGCGACGCGCAGCGCTGAGGGCGTCAAGGTACCGCCTCCTCCGAGTTCGCTGCCAAAGTGCACGACACCTTGTCGACCAGCAGCTGCGGTTAACGTTCGATCGTCACCTTGCGGAGAATCGGCAACATACGCCGCCGGCGCACCCATCAGCTTCAGAATCTCGAGGGACTGCAGCATTTTATTTGGATCACTATTGCGTCTGCACAACGCGCTTGGCAGATACATCAACGAACTACCACCCGAGTGCAGATCAAAAACATAGTCGCACTGTGGCAACAAAACGTGTTCGATGTACCAGGCAATCTGAGCGGTGACACCACCGTTTGTATCGCCGGGAAACGAACGATTTAAATTACCTTCGTCGATCGGCGATGTACGCATACCCGCCATCGCGGCCGGGAAATTAGCTGAAGTCAAAAAAATAATGCGCCCTTTTACATCACTAGCCTCAAGCGTACGTAACAAAACACCATGCCCGATCTGACCTTCATATTCATCACCATGGTTGCCCGCCATCAACAACACGGTCGGACCCTCACCATTTTTAATGCAAGCAACAGGGATCGGAATCCAGCCATACGCTGAACGATGCACTGAATGCGGCAGGCGCAAAAATCCAACTTGCTTACCTTCAAGATTGAAATCAATCTCTGAACTGATTCTGCTGACTGGTTTTGACATCATGGCTCTCGTTTAAACAAGGTGGTTTCAAGGTTTAACCCTAATCACTCGAAATCTTCGAAAACTTTCTGAGTGGTAGCGTTGCGCTCGTGGGCGTCAGTAAATGGCAAGCGGCCAGATGCCCGGCTAGCACTTCGTGCAAGAGAGGAGCAGTTTGGGTGCATTGGGGCTGAGCTTGCGGACATCTTGTATGGAAATGACAGCCCGCAGGCGGGCGACTCGGGCTCGGTATCTCACCTTTTAACAGAGTCAATTTCTGCGCAAGCGAAGGCCGCGCAATTGGCACAGCCGCCAGCAGGGCTCGCGTATAGGGATGTTGGGGGTTGCGATACAACGATTCTTTACTTGCGATTTCAACGATCTTTCCGAGATACATCACCGCAACCCGATCGGCCATATGTTTGACTACGCCTAGGTCATGCGCGATGAATAAGTAAGTCAAACCAAAGTCTTTTTGTAAATCCATCAGCAGATTCACAATTTGTGCCTGAATCGATACGTCAAGCGCCGACACCGGTTCATCGGCCACAATGAACTTTGGATTGAGCGCCAGCGCGCGCGCGATTCCGATGCGTTGCCTCTGACCGCCCGAAAACTCGTGCGGATAGCGCTGAGCGTACTCTTTTCGCAGCCCAACAACATCGAGTAACTCTGCCACGCGTCTGGCGCGCATCGCGCGATCTCCGAGAAGATGAATCCGCAAGGGTTCTTCGACAATCTGGCTCACCGTCATACGAGGATCAAGCGATCCATAGGGATCTTGAAAAATGATTTGCATTTGCTGACGACGCGCACGCAGCTGCTCTTCTGAAAGGGTAAATAACTCATCGCCATTAAAATTTACGCTGCCTGCGGTCGCTTCGAGCATTCGCAATACGAGTCGGCCAGCGGTAGTTTTGCCACAACCACTTTCACCTACCAGACCAAAAGTCTCACCTTGTTGAATATCAAAATCCACTCCGTCAACAGCCCGCACAGTCGTCGCTGCTTTTTTGAAAAACCCGCGTTCGCGCAGCACAAAATGCTTAGTCAGGCCCTTTACGCTAAGCAAGGTCTTAGCCATTCGTTTGATATCCAGTGAGCGCTAAACAAGCAGCCTGATGGGTCAAACTAAGCGCAGTCAGCGCGGGGGCATGCTGAGCGCACTGCTCGCGCGCCTTTGTACAACGAGGATGAAACCGGCAACCAGATGGAAGGTTCACTAAACTTGGTACCATCCCCGCGATCGTTTGCAACCGCGCAGAGGTTTGCTCAAGCGAAGGGATACTTGACAGCAAGGCGCGCGTGTAAGGATGCGCAGAACTTTCGAGCACTTCGCTTGCGGTTCCTTGTTCTGCGATTCGGCCTGCGTACATGACGGCGACGCGATCGGCCACCTGCGCGACTACGCCAAGATCGTGTGTAATTAAGATCATCGCCATACCAAATTCTGTCTGAAGATCTTTCAAAAGCGCCAAAATTTGCGCTTGAATCGTGACATCCAAAGCCGTCGTTGGCTCGTCTGCAATCAAGATTTTAGGACGACAGGCCAAAGCAATCGCGATCATGACACGTTGCCGCATTCCACCTGACAGTTCGTGTGGATATTGATCAATCCTCTGACTGGGATTGCTAATACCGACTCGCTCAAGCAGTTCAAGTGCCCGTCGCCGCGCCGCCGAGCTAGGCAAACCTTCGTGAACTCTGATCGTTTCGGCAATTTGCTCACCCACCTTGATGACAGGATTTAAAGCAGTCATTGGTTCCTGAAAAATCATCGCAATATCTTTGCCGCGAACCTGATTCATTTCAGACTCGCTGGCACGCACGAGATCTTTACCTCTAAAGTCAATTCGCCCGCGCTCGATACGACCCGCGGGCCTGGGAAGCAGCCCTAAAATAGCAAGCGCAGTCAAACTTTTCCCGCAACCCGACTCACCAACAAGGCCCAACACCTCGCCTGCAGCCAGCGTGAGATTCACGCCATCAACTGCCACCTGTTCGCGACCACGCGGACCAAAGACAATCCGCAAGTCGCTCACCCGAAGTAGTGGCTCAACCAATTTGTACTCGCAGTCGTGGATCCAGTACGTCGCGTAACCCATCGCCAAGCAGATTCAAACTCAGGCAAGTCAAGGCCACCGCCAAACCCGGAAAAAAACAAATATAAGACGCCTCGCGCAAATAGTCTTTGCCCTCTGCGATCATATTGCCCCAAGTCGGCGTAGGCGGTGGTGGGCCAACCCCCAAAAAACTTAAAATGGCTTCAGCCAAAATGGCATAGGCAAAAATAAAAGTTAACTGCACAATCAAAGGGGCCAAACTATTTGGGAGCACGTGTCTCCAGACGATCCAAAGATCGCGTGCACCGCAGGACTTGGCCGCCTGAATATAATCGGTTTCTCGGACGACCAAAACCGTTGAACGAACAATTCGAGCGGTTCGGGGGGTATAAACCACCGAAAGGGCAATCACAGCGTTCAGCGCTGAGGGTCCAAGAGCAGCTGCGATTGCAATGGCTAATAAAATCGCAGGAAACGCCATCAACGCATCCATGAGCCGCATCAAGGGGCCATCTAGCCTCCTGAAGTAACCCGCCGACACTCCGATCAATGTACCAAAAATACCCGTGACCAACGCAACGGCAAACCCAATCGCGAGCGACAAACGCGCCCCATGAATTAAACGGCTATAAATGTCACGCCCGTAGTTGTCTGTTCCTAACGGATACGGAAAATCAGGCGCTTTAAAACGAAGACGCACTTGCATTTTTTCGGGAGGCCTGAGCTCAATCAAATCTGCGAAGAGCGCCAAGAGCAACATGCAAAACAGAAGGGTCGCCCCTGTCATAAATAAGCGATGGCTCAGCAGTTTTTTCCAAAGCGAAGGCGCTCGCGCTTGAAGTCCGTGCGAGACGCCCGCGTGATTTATTTCATTTTCGGGGTTAGCGCTTGTCATATTTGACCCGCGGATCGACCAAAACATACAAAAGATCAACAACTAGATTTAGTAATACCAAGACAGCGGCCGTCACTAACAGCCCGCCCTGTATCAAGGGGTAATCGCGACCAAACACTGCGTTAGCCAACAGGCGTCCCATGCCGGGGAGCGAGTACACAGTCTCAATGACGACAGAGCCCGAAAGAAGCAAACCAAAGCTGATCCCTATCACCGTCATCACGGGTATCAATACATTTTTGAAGGCGTGCTTACCCACGACCATAAAAACCGGTAAGCCTTTTGCACGTGCAGTGCGCACATAGTCTTGCTGCAAGACTTCGAGCATCGTTGAGCGAGTGATGCGAGCTAATAAGCCAACTTGCAATAGCGCCAACGAAAACGCAGGTAAAACTAGACACTTGACCCAGCCCACCGGATCATCCGCAAACGCAATGTAGCCACCCGCCGGCAGCCAATCGAGCATGACGCCAAACAGTACGATTAACATCAGACTCAGCCAAAAATTTGGAATGGACACACCAAGTAAAGCAAACGTCAACAAGGCCTGATCGATCCAAGTATTGGCATAGACCGCCGAGAGCACGCCGCAAGGTACGCCAAGCAACACTGTCAATAACAAAGCCGAGCCCGCGAGGGCAAGCGTGACCGGAACGCGCTCTGCGATCGCTTGGGTGACCGGTCGATTCAACAAAATTGAGTCGCCAAGATCGCCTCGAGCCAAGGCCAGATACCAATCTGTTAATCGTTCAAGAAACGGCCGATYCAAGCCAAGCTGCTCGCGCATCTGCGCCAGTTCAGCATCGGTCGCACTTTGTCCCGCAAGCAATACAGCGGGATCACCGGGCACCATTTCCATGATCAAAGCTGAAATTAAACTCACCAGCAACAAAACCGGCACAGCGACCAAGATGCGACGAAGCATGAACTCAAGCATAAATTCTCGGCTTTTCTCGCACAAAAACGATTGATCAGAGTAGCACGGGGTATGCCATTTTATTTACTGCAACGCAACATTGATTTGCGACGACTCAAAGCAAAGTCGCATGTAACATCAAACCAATTTCAAATTTATCCTTTATTTTTTTAATATGTACACCGTGACCCCATCAATCATCCTCTCGACCCAGCCTCTTGACGACTACGCCGAGAAAACACTTGCGCGCTTTGGCACCTTCAAAATCGCGGCGCAACCCACCCTTGAAGGTCTCAAACGTGAGATAGCACCGGCGCTTGCTCTGGTGGTGCGCGGCCAAGTGCAAATCACCGCAGAGTTGATGGATGCCGCACCCCAGTTAAAGGTGATTGGACGCACGGGAGTTGGCTATGACACCGTCGATATCCGAGCGGCAACCGAGCGTGGCATCGCAGTGGTCTATACCCCCGGCGCAGGTGCACGCGCCGTGGCTGAAGCGGCCTTTGCCTTCATGTTGGCTTTATGCAAAATGATTGCGCATTGGGATCACGAAACTAAACGCGGCAACTGGCAGTCACGCATTGCTTCGCAAGGCACCGATCTCGATCAAAAAATCTTGGGCATCATTGGCTTGGGACGCATTGGTCAAATTGTCGCCAAAATGGCCAAGCCTTTTGAAATGACGACGATTGCTTACGACCCATACCTTGACCCCGTGATCGCCAAGGCGCTTGGGGTCGAACTCGTCGGCCTTGAGACCCTACTTGCGCAAGCCGACTTTGTTACGCTGCATTGTCCGCAAAATGATGAAACCATGGGCCTGATCAATCGCGCAAGACTACAACAAATGAAGCACGGTTCGTTCTTACTGAACCTGGCGCGCGGCGGCGTGATCGAGAGCCTCGATCCAATCTATGAAATGCTACTCAGCGGTCAACTGCGTGGCGCAGCGCTCGATGTGTTTTTAGTTGAACCACCCGATCACACGCATCCTATTTTTAGCCTGCAAACGTGTTTAGTCTCGCCGCACGCGATGGCCACAAGTGAAGGCGCAATGCGACGAATTTTTAAGTCAATGGCTAATGACATGGCAGCAGTGTTAACCGGTAACTCACCACAATTTGTGGTTAACCCAGAAGTCCTAAAACGGTGATTACGATGGACACAAAAAAAATCAAACTCGTTTTATCTTTGACTGCTTTGTGCTTGAGCGTAAGTGCACAAGCACAAACAAGCAAGTGGCCAGATAAACCCATCACGATGATTGTTGGGTTTCCGGCTGGCGGGCCCACTGACCTRGCCGCGCGCACCCTTGCGCCCGCGCTTCAAACTGCACTCGGTCAAACCATCATCGTCGAAAATAAGCCCGGTGCCACGGGTACGATCGCCGGCGCGCAAGTTAAACGCTCGGCCCCAGACGGTTACACCTTGTTTGTGTCTTCGATCGGCACCTTTGTGGTAGCGCCCCATCTGATCAAGTCTGTCGCCTACGATCCCATCGCCGATTTTGATTACATTAGCCTGCCCTTTCAGGCGCCAAACGTTTTGGTGACGGGGCCTAAGCGTCCTGAGCGCACAGTGGCGCAAGTGTTAGCTGCTTTGAAAGAAAACCCAGGCAAACTGACCTTTGCAAGTTCTGGGGTTGGCGCCTCGGATCATTTGTCGGCTGAGCTACTTTGGCAACAAACCAACACCACGGGTGTGCATGTCCCCTACAAAGGCGGTGCGCCTGCGCTTCAAGATACCTTGGGCGGCCAGGTCGATTTCTTTATGACCAATATCAATGCGGTCTTGCCACAGATTCGCGCAGGCAAACTACACCCGATTGCGATTACCTCTGACAAGCGTTCACCTGCTCTACCCGACGTGCCAACGTTTGGCGAGGCAGGCGTGCAAGGAATGGAGGTCTATGGTTGGCAAGGTTTGACCGCGCCTAAAGGCTTACCAGCCGACGTAAAAAAGAAACTCAGCGACGTGGCGATCTTGGCCATGAAAGATCCTGCAACCGTTAAGAAGCTGCAAGACCTTGGCATTACGATTGTTGCAAACACCTCTGAAGAGTTCACTCGCTTTGTGACGAGTGAAAATCAACGCTGGAAAAATCTAATCATCGCCAGAAAAATCAGCGTTGATTGAATGTTAGAGCGTTGGGTAATCGGTATAACCCTTCGCGTCGCCACCATAAAACGTTTTACGATTGTATGGTGTCAAGGGTGCATTTAACTCAAACCGTTTGGGCAAATCAGGATTAGAGATAAAGAAGCGCCCAAACGCCACCGCATCGGCTTGGCCACTTGCGACGACAGCCTCAGCATCATCACGACCATAGCCGCCTGCTGAAATCACTTTACCGCCAAACATCGGCCCAAAGAGTTTCGACGTACTCGGTTGATCTTCGGCCACTTTATCTGTGCCACCGGCCATAGTTGAACGCGGCTCGATGAAATGCAAAAACGCCAACTGCATTTTGCTTAAAGCACCCACTAGGAAAGTGAACAGCCCTTTCACATCGGTGTCGGACATATCGTTAAACGTGCCATATGGCGATAACCGTACGCCAACGCGATCGCTACCCCAGACATTACAGACCGCCTGCAGGACTTCAAGCAACAGACGGCTACGATTTTCAACGCTGCCACCATATTGGTCGGTACGCTTGTTAGAGCCGTTATGCAAAAACTGGTCTAACAGGTAACCGTTTGCACCGTGCACTTCAACACCATCAAAGCCAGCGCGCTTAGCCTGTTCGGCCGCGTGAACATAGTCTTGAATTAAGCCTAGAATTTCAGTTAATTCAAGTGCCCGCGGTGTCTCAAATGCTTCAAGCCCCCACGAGGCTGTGTACACCTTACCACTAGGTGCAAGTGCCGAAGGTGCCACCGGCAAACCGAGTTCAGGGTGCAACGAAGTATGCGAGATGCGGCCGACGTGCCAGAGTTGACAGATAATTTTCCCGCCAGCGGCATGAACCGCCTCGGTCACTTTTCGCCAGCCTTGCACCTGCTCATCGCTATAAATCCCGGGCGTCGCGGGGTAGCCTTTGGCCAAGGCAGAAATCTGAGCTGCCTCAGAAATAATCAAGCCCGCGCTTGCGCGCTGGGCGTAATATTGTGCAGCGAGCTCGCCCGGCACATCACCTGTCTGGGCGCGCATTCTGGTTAACGGCGCCATTACCACGCGATTACGCAGTTCAAGTGCACCAAAGGTTTCATTCGTCAGCAATTTCATATTGAGTAAGCGATCCATTAGCAATTTTTGTTGTGTTCGCCGTATCCAGACAAACAGATACAACTGCACCGCGCATTCTAGCTGAGGACAAGCAGCCTGCGTGGCGGTAAACTTGTCAGAAGAAAATAATAATCAGGAGAACAAAATGCACGAAGCGAACGCTTCGAACCGCTCACGCCGTAAACTTTTACTTTCTAGCGCCTCGTTACTGGGCTCTAGCCTGGCAGCACCTTGGGTTCGGGCGGCTGGTTTTTATAGAGAGTGCGATCAAAATTGTTGCGCCCTTTCCGCCGGGTGGCACGGTCGATACGCTTGGACGCATCCCTTTTGCTGAATGCCGCAAACCATATTATTACGCCGTTGATTGCGAACGCCGTTCCGTTCGATCCCATCAAGGACTTTACCCCGGTATGCTATGTTGGTTATGTGCCGCAACGCCTTGGCGTACAGGCTGAGTTTCCGGCCTCGACGTTTGAAGACTTCCTGAGTTGCCCTCATGGTACAGGATATGGGGCCCAGCATAAATGCCTGCTGACATCACGCAAAAGCTTTTTCAAGAGCTCAACCGCACGCTTGCCTTGCCGGCACTGCAAAAGCGGTTTGCAGAGCTATCGTTCGAAGCGCTTGGCGGTTCGCCAAAAGAACTCAGCAAGCTGATGCAAACTGAGTCAGCAAATATGCCAGCATTGTGAAAACTGCCGGCATCGTCATGAATTAGCGTGTCGACTTAATCACACATATTCGCACGGAGAAAAAAATGAAACACGCTCTGACTTTCGTAGGAATCGGACAGATGGGTGGTGGCATAGCGCGACGCTTGAGTGCGTCAGGCTTTGATGTCTTAGGTTTTGACATCAGCGCGCAAAGCCGCAGCGCTGCGCAGGCAAGCGGCTTAACGGTTCAGGCCGATTTAAAACTGGCTTTGCATAATCGCCAAGTGATTTTAAGCAGCGTACCAAACGCCGAAACTGCTCGCCAAGCTTGGTTAGGGCCCACCGGCATCTTGCAATACGCATAACCGGGCAATATCGGTATCGAACTGAGTACGATCGATCCTGAGACCATGCGACAAATCGCCGCAGCGGCAAAAGCAAAAGGCGTACGCATGGTGGACGCGCCAGTCAGCGGTGGCCCTGAAGAAGCCGCAACCAGCAACTTGGTGCTAATGTCCGGAGGCAACTCAGACGAAATTGCAGAGGTCGACAGTATGCTRAAAGCTTTGAGCTCTGCATATCACTACACCCGTGGCGTTGGTACGAGCAAGACCGTTAAGCTTGTGAACAATATGATGGCGATGGGTAATATTTTGGTTGCAGTAGAGGCCTTTACGTTAGGTACCGCCGCAGGCTATCGCGGCCAAGACGTCGTTGCGATGCTTGATTTTTATAACAAGATGCATCAAGTGCCATGAGCGTCGCTTTCACCCTCAACTGACACCATCTACATACAAAAATCGCAAAGCACCTTGCATAAGTGCCAACACTGAGTCATCTAAATACAAACGCTTAAAAATGACCTACCCCCTATCTAGGCGAGTCAGTTATCCTGACCCCTAGTAGAGGCATTTTTTATGATCCGATTACTCGCGCAAAAAAATATCAAGGGTACCGGAGTCAGCACTATCGCCCATAGCGTGACCGTTGACGCGGCGTCTCCTATTCTACAAACGCGTCTGCGCGCTGCTGAAGTTTGCGCCTCAGTGCTGAGTGCTCAGGCGATGCTGATTAACCATATTTGGAAGATGCGCACAGGTCGTTCGCAGACCGCTTCCTTTGATCTGCAGGGCGCCTCACTGGCGATGCAAAGCGTCTTTCATCAGCGTATTTGGGATTAATCCATCGCGCTGCCAGAACCCGACTACCCAACCATTGGCATGTATCCGACCAAAGATGGTCGACATGTCATGATCGATGGCGGCTATCCGGTGTTACGCAGCGGCCTTCTTGATTTGCCTGAATGCAGCAACAGCGCGAAGGCTCTTGCCTCAGAAGGCGCCACGCCCCTTCACATTTATTCACCCTACCGCGCAACCATGCCTCCTTTCGATATCGATACGGGACACGGCAAGCTTTCTGCCTTTTTGGACATCGAGCAACCTCCGGATCAACAAAAACTTTTGGCACTGGTCAGTGAAGCTGATGTGTTTGCGCAAAGCTACCGGCTTGGCAGTGTGAGCGCCATGTTTCCGCCAGAGAAAATTGCCGCAGTACAACCGGGCATTATTTATGTATCCATATCTTGCTTTGGCTTTGACAGCCCCTGGCAACTTCAACCTGGTTGGGCGCAGTTGGCGCATACGAATATCGTTGACTCGCACCGCAATGATGCTGATGCAACAAGGGCTCACTGACTCAGGCGCCATAACGCCAGTCGTACCCGTTGATGTGTTGCAGCGTTTCATGCTTGAGCGCGATACCGGCTTTGGGCGCCTGCACTTCTTAGGACCGGTCATCCGCTACTCAGCCACGGTCTCAAATTGGGATTTACCTCCAGTCCCCTTGGGCATTCTCGCAAATCCTAATAAATTCTGGAACGCTGTCACGATCGATCATCATCCCTTTCTTCAAGCAGACAATCAGTCTTGGCTTTCGATGTTTGGCAACCCAAATTACTGGAAGCCGCGCACAGATTTTTTCAGTAGTTCAAACTGGAATAGTCTGAATGACATCGCGCCGGTGCGCAAAACCTTAACCGAGCTGATTGACTTCGAACGACTCAATAATGCCGAACTCATCCGAGCATGATGCCTGCCAGCAAGACCTAACAACACCCCAAGCTGCAATCGAGCGGGTTAACGGCCTATTTGTCTTTATTCTTAATGCGGGTGTAAACCGTATTGACGGTCGTTGCACGCACCGGATCGGTCAGTCCTGAAGCGGGTTTGGGCGTCGAAGTATCTTTTTTAGGCTTTTTTGATTCTTTACTGGATTTCTGTTGACCTTTGGCCACGATAAGCTCCCTGAGATAAACGATAATGTAGTTTACAGGTCAATCGCTCAATCTCACAATGTACGCCCAAATTACCCTTTCTGAAGACGACGTCACGATTACCGCTGTGCGTGCGCAGGGTGCCGGCGGTCAAAACGTCAATAAAGTCTCAAGCGCTATCCACCTGCGCTTCAGCATCCCCACCTCGACACTGAGCGCTGACGTCAAGGTACGCCTTTTTGCGCTTAATGATCATCGCATCACCCGCGATGGCGCCATCGTGATCAAGGCGCAAACCCACCGTAGCCAAGACATGAACCGCACAGAGGCGTTGGCGCGGCTTAACGAACTGGTCAACAGCGTGGCTCGACCACCCAAAACCCGGCACGCAACCAAGCCAACCTATGGCTCAAAACAACGTCGCCTTGAGGGCAAGCGCAAGCTTTCTGAAACCAAGGCGTTAAGAGGCCGAGCGCAGTTCTAAGCGGCGTGTCTCAACTCCAGACCTCATGCCTTTTTGCYGACCTGCCCTTACAAACAAAATATTGGGCGTGTCGGAGTCGGCTTTAAATGCATTTCGTCTGCCGCGGCGTTGATAATCACTGCAGCATCGGCTGCAAGCAAATATCTCTGTGCAACAAGTTGATCGCTCACTTCTCGCACCCGCTGCACATATTGATTTAAGCCCTCTGGGTAACGCTCTTCGAGTGACAACCTTGGGTCATTGGCCTGCAAGCGCTCTTGTTGAAGCGCAAAAAAAGGCTTGTACGTGCCCGCTGTGCGGCAAATCACATGTGTGACCGGAGCATTGGGTCGACCATGGGTACCCAGAGGTACGGCCACGTCGGGCACTTGAATCCCACCAAGCGGATTGTCGTCTGCATCGGTCTGAGGCACGAGCACTGTGGCCTCGGGTAAATATTGAGGCGCACCAAACACTGCTTCATCTGCTCGCGGGTGCCTCAAAAGCATTAGACAACTGGGCGGGGGATCACGCTGCTCGGATACCCAGTGATCCAGCGCGATCAGTTGCGCACGCAACGGTGGCGACCAATCCAGCTGTCCATGCATCGATTCGCACAGTTTGTATTGTTCACGAATATTGAGATGCGCAGAGCCCGCAATGTCGTACATGCGTACGCTATCGGGCAGCGCAAGATCAGCAGTGCCTTGCGCGCCGGTGCGGGTCAACGAGGCGCGACCACCCATATAATCGATATTGAAGTGGGTCACAAATATTTTGGGCAACAGTTCATTGCGCGCTTGCAGCGTTGCAATCACCGCAGCGTAAGTGAAGGGTTCTTCGTGAACCCCTCGATGTTCAAGATTAGGGGGTGCCGGCGTACTGCCCGCCACAGTGCCTGGGCCTGCGCCCGAGGCCATTAGCGGGAGTTGCCCCGCAGCCCCACCCACCAGATGAAAGCCTTCGATAACCTGCCTACCCTGCACAATATTAAAACCATTGAGCAAAAAGCTTTTTAAGAACCGAGAGGTTTGCGAATAGCCGATTGCGTAAATTCGTTTAATCGCACCCGCCAACGGATTATCTGGCTGCACGCTGTCTCGTAAAAAACGCGCCACGTCGCGCACCGCAGCAAAGCCTGCGGCTTCAACAAAGCGCATCACGCCCTGTTCATCGACAAACCACGGCGGCTCGAACCCCTGACCCAGCTCCCATTGCGTCGACACCATCATGAAACCCTGCTCTTGCAAAAAACCAAGACCCGTATCAAGTGAACCAATCGGCAGAGGCTGCTGGCGCGAACTGTTATAAAAAGCGTGAGTCACCGGTAAGCCGCGGTTTGGCACGTCTACCAACAAGCGCCCCTGACCTTGCTTGAACTCTGCCGGCGCGATAAGAACAAAGCGCGTTTGATATTCAACGTTGCCGTTTGCGTTACGCGGGGCTTTATCCAAATCAGAGATATGTTCTGTTGGACATAACTCGCCGTGGGCCATGCCCTCAAGGCGCACAAAGGGAATTGAACGATACGAGCCCAGTGGAATAGTTTTGCTGATCGTCAGCCTTTTCACCGCAGACACAACGAGAGGGTTGAATGCCATCAGAATTACACCCAGGAAATAAAAAAAGTATACAGGCAGGCTTTTGGCTTACCCCAATCTGGCTAGCAAACAAGTATATTAAACCCATAATAAACTACATTCAGGAGCCAGCTATGTGGGAAGAAAGCGAACGCTACCCCGACCAACGCGTGATCTCGTTAGACCCCTCGTTTGACGCCTATCGCTTAGCGCTCGCCTCTGTTGAACGGCTCGCGACTGGGTTTCGCTGGGCAGAGGGCCCGGTATGGTTTGGCGATGGGCGCTATTTGCTCTGGAGCGATATCCCCAATAACCGAATCATGAAGTGGGAAGAAGAAACTGGCGCAGTCAGCGTGTTTCGTAAGCCTTCAAACTGGGCCAATGGCCATACCCGTGATCGACAAGGCCGCCTGGTCAGCTGTGAACACGGGCGCCGCATCACCCGCACCGAATACGATGGCAGCATCGCCATACTGATAGATTCGTTTCAAGGTAAAAAACTAAATGCCCCGAATGATTTGGTCGTGAAGTCAGATGATTCAATCTGGTTTACGGATCCACCCTTTGGCAGCTTAGGCAATTACGAGGGTGTCAAATCACCGATCGAATTACCCCACTCGGTGTACCGCATCGACGGCGTCACAGGTGTTGCCACGTTGATGACTGATCAACTTAAAGGGCCGAATGGTTTATGTTTCTCACCAGACGAAAGCCTGCTCTATGTCATTGAATCACGCGCCACACCAAACCGCTTGATTCAGGTATACGACGTAGCCGACAACGGCACAAAAATCAAAAACGGTCGCGTGTTTTTGGATGCAGGTACCGGCAGCATCGACGGCTTACGTGTCGACATCGATGGCAATCTTTGGTGCGGTTGGGGCATGGGTACGCCAGAACTTGATGGCGTGATGGTCGTCTCGCCTGCAGGCAAAATGATTGGTCGGATTGCGTTGCCAGAGCGCTGTGCCAATCTGTGCTTTGGTGGACTGAAACGCAACCGCTTATTTATGGCCTCGTCACACTCGATCTATTCGTTATACGTGAATACACAGGGCGCACTTGGGGGATGAGCAGTACGCCATTCGAATACACCGCACGCTGTTGCTCGACCTAGGTCACGGACATAGTCGGCGGGCAATGGATAAGCGCTGTAGACGGTACCCGCTTTAACTATTACCTTAGCGACAGAATATTTTGAAAGGATAAATAAAAAAAATTCTTATATTCGCAATGTCGGTACTCGCGCTTGGCGGGCTACCCAATACGAGCTGGTCGCAGGGGTATCCCAACCGGTCAATTAAGATGATTGTGCCCTTCCCTCCGGCTGGCGCTGCTGAAGTGACCGCCCGCATTGTGGCAAAAGCCTTGTCTGAAGATCTCGGCCAGCCGATCATTATCGATAATCGAGATGGTACAGACGGTGCGATTGCAGGCGTAGCCGCAATCAATTCGCTGCCTGACGGCTACACCTTACTGTTTGCCACCACGACTGGAATGAATGCTGCGCCGACGGTGCGCAAGGTGCCCCCGTATGATCCTTTGACTGCCCTCACCCCTACCTCCTTGGTCGGACAATTTGGCTTTTTTCTGATGATTAACGCCGAGATGCCTGCAAAAAACATGGCCGAGTTTCTAGCTTACGTCCGTGCGAACCCGGGCAAAGTAAACTACGCTAGCGGCAACGGAACGAGCATCATTACGACAGCACAATTTGCACAAGAAACGAAGCTAGATATGGTTCATATTCCCCTTTAAAGGGGATGCGTCGGCGACTACCGATTTGATTGCTGGACGAGTGCAAATGCTGATTGGTACCCCAGGCGGCGCCTTGCAACAGGTTGAAGAGGGCCGCATGCGAGTCTTGATGACGTTATTATTAAGTCGCAGCCCTCTGCCACCTACTGCGCCAACTGCGCAAGAGGTTGGTATTAACAATATGTCGATTAGCCCTTGGGGTGGTTTATATGGGCCCGTTGGCATATCGACAGAGGTGATGAATCGCGTCGCGCTTGCCATGAAAAATGTTGCAGCTCGGCAAGACGTACGCGAGCAACTTAGAAAGATTGCCTTTGAACTTCAGAGCGCTACGCCTGCCAAGATGGATCGATTCAATAGAGATCAACTTGAAATATGGCGCAAGACTGCTGACGCGATCAACCTTGAGCGCAATTGAGAAAACAGCAAACGTTGGTTTTATTGCTTGGACATCATTTGCTCACATCGCCTATGGGATCGTTCGGAGTTGATAGGTGCTCACTCATTCAGCCCAGTCTGGCTCTTTCCAAACCACGTTCTCATCGATGGGCCAGACTGGTCTAGGCAAGGCTTTAAAGCTTAAGCGTTTTAAATTAGGCGTGGTTAACCCAGGGCTATCGACATCGATAATTTGTTCATCAGAAAAGAACTCATCAAACCCAGCACGGTAATGGCCGCGACTCTTAACGATCAGACATTGAACCTTTGAGATATCGATGCCGTGCATTTCAAGCATCACGGGCTCGGCCAATTGGCGCCGTAAACTGCCAACCACAACCTCCAGACCCGAATCGACCAACTCAAGCAAAACACTGGGCCCGAGTGAAAACTTACGATCTTTCATAATGCCGCGTCGGCCCGTTTGAAAGCCATCACGCAAACAAATGATTTTTGCGTGGGCAGTAAAACGTTTTGAATGTTCGAGCTCTGTGGCGTTAAAGACCGCATCAAACACAGCACCTTCACCCAGTGCATGCGCTTGCGCAGCCAACTCGGGGGCAATAAACACCCCAAGCACCACACCTGGGATACGTGCCTCGTGAAACGCCTGCAGCAACCAAGCGGTACTGCCCCGCCCGCCGCCGCCAGGATTGTCAGCCACATCGGCAAACAACATCGGTGCCAACCCAGCACGAGCAAGTTTGACCGCCTGTTCAACTTCAATCGTATCTGCGACGTAGCGCTCACGATCAGCCCACGCCGCACGGGCTACGGTTAAAGCCGCCGCGCGAGCGGCAGCCAAATCCCCACGCGATGTCACCGTAATCGTCATGCCGCACTTAGGCACATCTGCAAACACAAAGCCACCCGCCACCGAGACGTTCGCGATTGGCCCCTCTGAGGGCTTTTGCATCAACGAATAAGCAAGCTTCAACAAATCGGCGTAGGGGCCTCGTGCCGAAAGTAAGGTCACGGAAGGCGGTGTAATCGGCATACGGATAAAAGCTTTTACCGTTTTCATGCCAGCAAACATTTCGTTTAACAGGTCGGCGGCTTCAGCACCACGCTCGCGTTGATCGACGTGCGGATTGGTCCGATACGCGACCAAGGCATCCAGCGCATCAACAGTTTGTGGTGAAACATTGCAATGCAAATCGTGCGTGGCGATCACAGGGATATCAGGGCCCACGATACTGCGAATCATGGTCATCATGACGCCTTCGGTATCGTCTTCGTGGTCGGCAGTCGAGGCACCATGGTTGCACACATATACAGCATCGACAGGTAAGGCAGCGCGCAATGACGCTTCCGCTTTGTGTATGAATTCTTTCCAGACCTCGTCACTGGTTGGCCCGCCTGGTGGCGCACCAATCACGATTAAGGGTGCGGGCGTCCATTCACCATACGAATCCATTTTTTCATAAAACCCACGAATCTCACCTGGCAAGTGACTGGCCTGACGCGCCAGGTCGGTAATACGTGCACCCTCTTCCCAACAGCTTTTTTCAAAATCTTCTCGCAMCGACAAAGGTGCGAAGCGATTCGATTCAAGCACAAAGCCAACGATGGCGACTCGGGGGTTCAGTTTAGACATGAGCAAAGTCTTATAGGATGATTTTTTTGATGATGACCCGCTTAAACAAAGGCTTAAGCCCTGCGAAAGGTATAGAACAACGGCATCTCAGGTTGAAAGTCACGCCACTGTTTACGCAGGGCGGTGACGCCATAAACTGCGCCTAGTGGTATGTAAGGTACATCTTCAAAGACTTGCAATTGAATCTCACGCGCGATTTTTTTTTGTACCTCTAAGTCGGCGGCCTCAAACCAGGCCAGGCGCAACTGTTCAAGGCGCTCGCTTGTCGGCCAGCCAAACCAAGCCTGCTTTCCATTACCACGCAAAGCGAGGTGGCCAGCAGGATCTAAGTTGTTGGGGCCCGTGATGGCCGTAAACGCCACATTCCAACCACCTTTCAGAGGTGGTTCTTGGCTATTGCGCCGCTGCACCGCGGTGCCCCAATCCATTGCAAGTAGCTCAACCTTAATGCCGAGTCGCTTAAATAAATCGGCCGTCACCAGCGCAGACGCATGGTGAGCCGGAAAATCAACCGGATCTAAGAGCACCACCGTCTCGCCTTTGTAGCCTGCCTCTTTGATCATTGCACGCGCGCGATTGAGGTCACGCTTGCCTTTTAGTTTTTCCATTCCCGCATTGCTATCTAAGGGCGAACCGGGCACGAAAACACCACAACGATCGTTCCAGTATTCAGGAAAGTCGGCTCCGTTGACTGCGGTCATAAACTCTGTCTGATCAATCACTGACAAAATTGCCTGACGCATCAGCGGACTATTAAAAGGGGCATGCAAGTGATTAAAACGCAAAATAGAAATCGAGGGCAGAGTACGTTTTAGAAGCGTAATCGACGGATCCTTGCGAAGCACGGGCAAAAAATCGTTGTCGATGGTTTCGATGCCATCCACTTCGTTTGTTTGCAAGGCGGCAATGGCCGTCGCGCGATCCGGCACAATCACCCATTTGACCTGATCAACATGCACGATTTTGGGGCCTGCCGTGAACGACGGAGCAAAGCTATCTGTACGCGGCACGTAGTCTTGAAATTTGTCATAAATGATGTGCGAGCCCGACACCCATTGATCCGCCATAAATTTTAACGGACCGCTACCCACCATCTCTTTGACGGGCACGCTCTCGGGCCCTGCCGCCAAACGCTCGGGCATAATTGCTGCCATGCTGCCTTGTTGACGCGCGAGCGCCTGCAAAAGCAACGGAAAAGGCTTAAGGAGCTTGAACTGTATCGTTTTGTCATCAAGCACCGTAAGCGCTTCGGTTGCTTGCATCAGCGAAGCTCCCATCAGATCGCGCTTGGCCCAACGCACTAAGCTGGCGCGAACATCGGCGGCTCGCACCAACGAGCCATCATGAAATTTCAAACCGCCGCGCAGGGTAATTTTCCAGAGCAATCCGTCATTTTCCACCGTATGCCCCGCAGCCATCTGCGGCGAGGGCCGATATTGCGCATCTAAGCCGAACAGCGTGTCAAACACTAATTGCGCGTGAATATTGGTAATAAACGCTGTTGTAAAAAGAGGATCCAGCAAGGTGAGATCTGCATGCGGCACCCAGCGAAAAATAGTTTTTGGCGCTTGCGCGCCTACCCAGGAAGGGGCACCTGCCAGCGCGATGGCCGCGCTCGATCCTTGCAAAAAATGTCGGCGTTTCATTAATACTGCCCTCCTACGTGATGTTGTGCAACAAAATGACCTTCACCGACTTGCACCAGTGGCAACACCAGCGGCTCATCTCCAAGCTTTCTTGCGGAGCTCGGGATCTCAGAGACCTCAAGACTAGTCGTACGTCGAACCGTCGGATCGGCAACCGGCACCGCAGACATCAATTTGCGGGTGTAAGAGTGCTGTGGATTTTCAAAGATCGCCTGACGTGGTCCAATCTCAACGATCTGACCAAGATACATCACCGCGACGCGATGACTGACGCGTTCAACGATCGCCATATCGTGAGAAATAAACAAATAAGATACCCCTAAATCTTTCTGTAGATCAATCAGCAAATTGATGATGTGGGCGCGAATCGATACGTCAAGCGCCGATACCGCTTCATCTGCAATCAATACTCGCGGCTTGACGGACAAGGCACGAGCAATGCAAATCCGCTGACGCTGACCTCCTGAAAACTCATGCGGCCAGCGCTTTGCCATCGAAGCTTCTAGGCCGACGCGTTCCATGAGTTCGGCCACCAGACGCTCTGCTTTCAGCCCTTGCGCAAGCCCCTGTATCAATAACGGCTCTTTAATACAGTCGCCCACTCGCATGCGCGGATTCAGCGAAGCAAAGGGGTCTTGAAACACGAATTGCAAATTACGCCGCAATGCCTGCAAAGAGTGAGTATTCGTGGTGTCGACGCGCGTTCCATCAAATTCGATTGATCCACGGGTAATTTTTGCCAAGCCCACAAGCGAGCGGCCCGTCGTTGTCTTGCCGCACCCCGACTCTCCCACCAACGAAAGTGTTTCGCCTTCATGCAGCTCAAAACTGACTTGTTCGACGGCATGAATACGTTTTTTTATAAAGCCAAACACACCGCTACGCACATCGAAGCGTGTCACCAGATTTTTAACGCTCAATACGACCCGCGCCGTCTGTGTTGAATGTTCAGCAACAGGTGGCTGCGCTACTGGTACCGACTGTGCCTGACCGTTGAGCACCAGATTAAAGCGAGCGGGTTGCGCTGTCCCGCGCATCGCTCCTAATTTTGGCACTGCAGCCAAAAGTGTCTGGGTATAGGGGTGCTGAGGACTGGCGAACAACGGAATCACCGCATTGTCTTCGACGACCTCGCCGAGACGCATCACCAGTACGCGATTGGCGACCTCTGCCACGACGCCCATGTCGTGGGTGATAAAGATCACACCCATATCCATCTCTTTTTGCAATTCACGGATGAGTTGCAAAATCTGCGCCTGAATCGTGACATCAAGCGCTGTTGTAGGCTCATCAGCAATTAATAAGGCTGGTTTGCAGGATAGCGCCATCGCAATCATGACACGTTGCCGCATACCTCCAGACAATTCATGTGGATATCGACCCAAAATCGCGGCTGAATCCGAAATACGCACCTGGTCAAGAATTCTTTTTGCCGCGGCAACGGCTTGCTGATGGTTCAAATCCTGATGCAACTGAATCGCCTCGACAATCTGCGAACCGACGGTGAAGACAGGATTGAGCGAGGTCATGGGTTCTTGAAAAATCATGCCTAAATCGGCACCACGCATCCTGCGCATCTGCTCTTCAGAGGCTGCGCGCAAGTCAACCTGCGATCCATCGGCGCGATGAAACAGCAACTCGCCCTGATGGATTTGCCCGCCTCCGAATTCGACTAGCCGCATAATGGCCAACGACGTAACGGATTTACCAGAGCCGGATTCGCCCACAATCGCCAGGGTCTCGCCTCGGTCAACGTGTAGATTCAAGGCCTTCACCGCTTGCACCCCTGTCGCACCCTGACCAAACGATACAGACAAATTACGGACATCAAGCACCCGACGTTCAGAAGTCAGTTCTGAGGTTGTCATGACTTAAATCCTTTTGGCCATACGAGGATCGATTGCATCACGCAAACCATCGCCCAGCATATTGATCGCTAAAATCGTGATCGATAAAAACAGAGCCGGAAACGCGATCAGGTGTGGCTTAATCTGCCACAGGGCGCGCCCCTCGGCCATAATGTTTCCCCAAGAGGGAATCGAAGGCGGCACCCCTGCGCCAATAAAAGACAAACTCGCCTCAGCCAAAATCGCCAGGCCACAAATGTAGGTCGTTTGCACGGTCAAGGCGGCGATCGTATTCGGAAAGATATGCTTATAAACAATGCGCAAACGACTCGCCCCCGCGGCAACAGCCGCTTCGACGTACGGCTGCTCGCGCAGGGATAGGGTCAGGCTTCGCACTAAGCGTACGACCCGCGGGACTTCAGCAATCGTGACCGCTAAAATCACGTTTTCCAACGAGGCGCGCGACAGAGCGATCAGTGCAATCGCCAGCAAAATGGTCGGAATCGACATGAAGCCATCCATGATGCGCATCACCACGGCATCAATCCATTTGATAAAACCTGCCGCCAACCCAATCACCGTGCCGATGACCGCCGAAAGCAAGGCCACTGAAAACCCCACTGTTAACGAGACCCTTGCCCCATACACCACGCGTGAATAAACATCGCGCCCTAGCAAATCCGTTCCAAACCAAAATTTTTCGCTCGGTACCCGAGTGCGATGAATCGGCGAAAGTGCCGTTGGGTCGATTGTCCCGAGCCAAGGCGCCAAGAGCGCCATCAAAAACAACAACAACAACAACAAACCACCCACAACAATGGTGGGATGTCGTCTGAACGTTTGAGCGAAGCCGTGCATCAATATTTAATCCTTGGATCAAACACGCGATATAAAAGATCGACTGTCAGGTTCACCAGAACGTACAGCAAGCTAAACATCAGGATCACGCCCTGAATAATCGGATAGTCGCGTCTTAAAATCGCGTCAACAGTYAAGCGTCCGACACCCGGAATCGAGAAAACAGTTTCGGTCACGACGGCGCCACTAATTAACAGTGCCACTCCGCTGCCCACCACCGTGACGATCGGCACACCAACATTTTTTAAGGCATGACGAAACAAAATGCCCTTTTGACTCACCCCTTTCGAGCGCGCGGTGCGAATGTAGTCTTGGGATAAGGTTTCGAGTAAGGTCGCACGACTAATGCGAGTGATGAGCGCGACGTATACGCTTCCCAATGCACAGGTCGGTAGTATCAACGTTCGAATCGAGGGCCAAAAGCCTTGCGAAAAAGGGACATAGCCTTGCACAGGCAGCCAGCGCAACTCTAAGCCAAAACCGTAGGCCAGCAAATAGCCGACCACAAACGAGGGGATTGAAAAACTCAGCACCGCCAGCATCATGATGCTGCGGTCATACAATTTATTATGTCGCCAGGCCGCTAAGGCGCCAAGCGGCACGGCAAGCGATACCGATAAAATCAGCGTCATGATCATCAGCGTAAAGGTCGGCGCCAGTCTTTGCCCGATCATTTGACTGACCTGCAAGCCCGTAAAAAGCGACACTCCTAAGTCGCCGTGCAAGACTTTCCAAAGCCAGTCGCCAAAACGCATCAAAAAGGGCTGATCTAAACCCAAGGTCATACGGATTCGGGCAATATCCGCAGGGGTCGCGTCTTCTCCCGCCAATAAGACAGCGGGGTCGCCTGGAGTCAGGCTTAACAGGCCAAAAACGAATAGCGCCACAAAGAGCATGACCGGCAGCGTCAAAAGCACGCGCCGGAGGGTGTAAGCCAGCATGAAAACCTTTCAGACCGCGAGCGTTGGGAGCCATTGGAAGACGKCTTGATGTTAGAGGGTGGCTCGCTTAACGTCAATCTCAGGCACAATAGATGCTATTGAACTTGTCAGACGAACCTTGATTTTTATGCAAACGCTCAGTATTCCAATTTTTCCAATCGGCGCCACCTTGTTTCCCGACGGAATGATGGCACTCAAGATATTTGAAGTGCGCTACCTTGACATGACAAAAAAGTGTTTGCGCGACAACACTCCTTTTGGCATCGTGACCCTAAATCAAGGGATAGAAGTCCAAGTCGCCGGCAAACAGGTTGAGTTTGCGGAGGTCGGCACCTTGGCCACTATCATTCACTTTGAGGCAGTACAGCCCAGCCTGTTTATGCTGCGTTGCCAGGGCGGACAACGCTTTAAGATTCTGCAGTGCGAGTTACAAGCCAATGGTTTGTGGCGTGCTGAGGTTGAGCTGATCGCGCCCGATGAGGTGGTCGTCATCCCACCAGAGCTTCTGCCAACTGCGGACGCCCTGACTAAAATTATTCGTACGCTCGAAGACCAAGGGATTGCGCCCGACCAACGCCCCATTATTCAACCTTATCAGTTGCAGGACTGTGCGTGGGTCGCCAACCGATGCGCCGAGTTACTCGATTTGCCTTCGCAGCAAAAGCAGCACCTTCTAACCATGGAAAACCCTCGACTCAGGCTTGATCTGGTACAAGAGCTTCTAGAGGACATGGGCGTCTTCAAAGAGCCTGAATAGGTACGCGTGATTCATAAGGTTATTACGCGTTAGTTAAAGGATACGTGCGCGTCCCCCACAAGATCAGTTCGCGTTCATTACAAAAAATGAGATAACACAAAATGACTACTCTTTATCAAATCTTTGCAGCTGCCGCGCTTTCCTGTTTAACCTCGCTTTCGTTTGCGCAAACAGCGACTAACTTTCCGAATCGCAGTATTAAAATTGTGGTGCCGTTCGCACCGGGCGGTTCAAGCGACTTCTTAGCACGCCTAGTGGCACAACGGATGACCACTGGCTGGGGGCAAACCGTCATTGTCGAGAACAAGCCTGGCGCAGGTGCAACGTTGGGTGCTGACCTGGTTGCAAAAGCACCGGCTGATGGCTACACCCTGCTGCTGGCTGCCACACATCACATCATTGCTCAAAATGTATATAAAACCGTACCCTACGATATTGGTCGTGATTTTGCCCCAGTGAGCGTCATTGCCCTGATCCCCAACATGGTTGTTATCAACGCAAAGGTTCCAGCCAATACGATTCAAGAGTTTGTTGCGTTGGCCAAAACGCAGCCGGGMAAACTGAACTATGGCTCTGCGGGTGCAGGTACTGCCCATCACTTGATTGGCGAAATGTTTAATCTGCAGGCCAAAACAGACATTGCCCACATCCCCTACAAAGGAAGTGCGCCCGCGATCGCCGATCTAGTCAGCGGTCAAATTCAATTAATGTTTGACACCATCACCGCTGGCTTGCCACAAGTCACAGGCGGAAAAACGCGTGCACTGGCAGTTACCACAGCCAAGCGCTCGTCTGCCTTGCCCGATGTCCCGACACTGAGCGAAACGATTTTGCCTGGTTTCGACGTAGGCACCTGGTTTGGACTGATGGCGCCTGCCAAAACCCCAAGCGATATTGTGAATAAGCTCAGCGCAGAAATCACTAAAATCGTCAATATCCCAGAGGTGAAAAGCCAATTGTTAGCCACGGGTGCCGAACCTGTCGGCAACACTGCAGCAGAGATGTCAGCGCAAGTTAAAAAAGAACTCGACAGCTTTGCGGCGTTGCTTAAGCAGATCAAGTTGACCGTTGAATAGCAGCCAAAACATTAAACCTCACTTCAGGAAATCAGCATGGGGACTTTTAGAACATTTTTGTTCGCACCCGCCAACCATCCACGACGCACCGAGAAGGCCTTTACGCTCGGGGCTGACGCCGTCATTCTTGACTTAGAAGATGCCTGCGCCGTCTCAGAAAAAGTCATTAGTCGCCCCCTAGCCGTACAAGCCATGCAACGGCCACGTAACTGTCTGGGGTATATCCGCGTCAATCCGATGTCAACGATCTACGCCTATGGCGACCTCGTGGCAACGGTCCAAGCTGGCGTTGACGGTTTGATTTTGCCCAAAGTCGAGAACGCTGGCCAGGCCCAAACCGCTGACTGGCTCATGACCGAGCTTGAGCGCGAGCGAGGCTTAACGCAAGGTGCCATCGACCTCATTCCAATTATTGAGACCGCTAAGGGCATCGCCAACCTAGGCGAAATCCTGTCAAGCTGCTCGCGCATCAAGCGCGTGGCGTTTGGTGCCGGCGACTTTACTTTAGACCTGAATTTGAAATGGTCACGTGACGAGACTGAACTGCTGGCCTACCGCAATCAGGTTGTCTTGATGTCTCGCGCGCATGACAAAGAACCCCCGATCGATACGGTTTGGGTTGATTTGCAAGATGCTGAAGGCTTTGAAATCTCGACCAACAAAATTCGCGACCTTGGTTTTCAGGGCAAACTCTGCATTCATCCCGATCAGATTCCGGTCGTCAACAAAGCCTTCACCCCAACCGAGGCACAAGTCGCGCGCGCCACAAAAATTGTTGAGGCCTTTGCTGCAGCAGAAGCTTCTGGGTCTTCATCCATTCAGCTCGACGGGCAATTTATTGATTACCCAATCGTCTATGCCGCCCAACGTGTTGTTGCCATCAGCGAAAAACTGCGTGCGGCTGCTTAAGTCTGGCGCCTCTGATTACACGGGTTTGAGTGAGTTCAGCCCGGGCCAGGACGGTCAGTGCGCGGCGGCGTCGCGCATGGCACAGTCTTGCGCCTGGCGTGCTTCAAACTGAGCGCAACGCTCGTCGTAGCTAAAGCCACGTATCCCACCACGCACCGAGCCTGCTTCGCAGGAGCGATATAAATCGCGCCAGCACTCTGGCAATACGTCACTATCGGGTGGCGCAATCCAAAGTCGATATAACAAACGCTTCAGCGCAGGATCTTCATGATCTTGAAACTCAGTGCGCGAATGCAGGGTCACATGGCTGTTGACGATTTGCACATCGCCTGGTTCAAGCCACATCTCAAAAGCAATGTCAGGGCGACGCACAATCTGATCAAACTGTTCAAGTGCCGCATACTGTTCTGCGCATAACTGGGGTGCACCCTCGATTTTTTGCGCGCTACGCACGCGGTTCCAGTTCCAGCGACCAAACCATTTGCCTTGTTCTTGCGAAAATACCGGTTGCATCACGTAAGGGCCTTCGTCAGGTGCGCCTTCGCCTTGCCGACTGAAAGCAAGAGGCTCATATAACCACTTTAATTGTTCGGGGTATTCGCGCGCCATCGCATCATGCCCAGCCATCGAACTGCTGACAATTGTTTTACCGCCCGAGACGGCCTGATTAAAACAACTTAAAAAAACAACATCTGAAGAGTCGGTATGAAAATCGAGTTCGGCGCTTGAAGAATAGCCACGCCCAGTGCCCGTGCGATACGCCATCCCTACGTCGCGAACCGCAGAGATGTAATGGGTGTCTTTACCTTGAGGCCTCGGCACGCCTGCATGCAGGCCCAGGCCCCAGGTCAATAGCTCAAATTGCTTGGCTGTCAATTCTGCGCGGGGCAAGCCTTTGATTAAAGCCACCCCTAATCCTTGCTTGACCTCTTTAAGCGCTGCGGCAAACGTCGCCCAGGTTTTATTAAACGAAAAGTCCGACCGACGATAATCTAATAAGGTCTTGTCGGGATCTTGCACTTTTAGTACCGTCGCGATCATTTCTTGGCGTGCCGACTCGTCGATTCTGAAAACCCAACGCTGATCATTTTCAAGATCGGCGCCACGCCAGTTAGACGGGTGCTTTAAAGAATTTAAAATCATTAAGTCCTCTCGTCTGAATAAAAGAGTGCGCGCAGTTCTCTGCTTCGCACTCAAACTAGCGGGCTAAAGCCAACAGTTCTTGCACCATAAAATTATCTGTTCCCATGACCAGCGCATCAAGTTCAGTCGCGACCTGCGRTCCCGCAACCTCAGCGATGAGTCCCCGCGCTTTTTCACGAATGCGCTCGGGGCCAACCGGACGTGTCCAGCTTCCGAGTGGCGCATCGCAGCGCTGAACAAGCCTGCGACCATCGCGCAAAATAACAGTGAGCTCAACGTACATCTGATCCAAACGCCCAGAAATTGTTTCGTCTCGGTTCAAGGTAATTTTATCGAGCAAACCAATGACATCTGCAGAAAAGCGCCTGACTTGCGTAAAGCTCTTTGGTTCGACTCGACCGTCAAGCAGCGCTACCGCTGTCGTATATTGCCACGAGAACTTACCATCTAAACCGGTTTCAGGCTTGGGTCGATCAATGTAATGCATCACCGGGGTCCGCAACTCGATGCTCTGCACCTCAGCAGCCCACTGCACTTCAGTATTGGACGCACGCGCCTCGAGTGCCGCCGTAATCACAAAATGGGTCGCAAACTGCGACGGAAACAACTTCCAGGCGGGACCCGGCGACAAGGCACGCGCAGTGTGAAGAGGCGCAATTAAATGCTCAGGTTCGAAGGTTGCGCCAAACAGCGCAGGCCCCCAGCCCCTCGGACTGCCGATCGCATCGACGTTTGCCGTAAATCCCTCGGCTGCCAATAGTGCCGCCTCTACCCCGTTTGCCGCAGCATCGCCACAGTGCAGTGCTTTGGTCATCGTACCAACATTGGCCAAGACCGAGCCGCAACGCGAAGCCGCGATACCCACCGCCGCCAAGGCTTGCTCTTTGGGCAACTCGAGTAAGGCCGCGCAGGCAAGTGCGGCCGCTAGCGGCCCTACGGCACCCGGCGGGTGCATCGTCAACTTGCTCGGTTCAAGCTGGCCTGAAGCTAGCCGCAACCGTCCTTGCGCTTCGATGCCTTTGGCAAGGGCACGCAACAAAGCAAGTCCCTGAGGCCCCTGCCCCTCGTGCTCGCGCATTTGGGCCAGAGCGAGCAGAGCGGGCAACAACGGAGAAAGTGCGTGATTGGGAGGATTCCACATCGGCTCAAAATCGAGCACGTGCATCGACGCGCCATTAATCCGCGCAGCCTGCACCACGCCAGTCAAAAACCCCTTACCGATCACTCGGGCGGGCCCGTCTGGCACCGCTCCTTGGGCAAGCTTTGCCAAAATACTGGGGCCTGGCTCGTTTGCCCCTGCCAAGGCGACCGCGAGGCCATCTAAAAGCAGCAAACGACACTGTCGCTCGAGTGCCGGCTCGCGGGCTGGCCAGTCAAGTAAGATCTCAACAAAATGACGGGTCAAGTCCTCAGCGGGCGGTGCTTGCTTCACGCGATTGTGTCTCGTCTTTGTTTGATTTTTTTCTAGAGTCATTTAAAACTCTGTGCCTTCTGACATTCTCGCCCAATTTAGTCCTTCACAAACAGATCTGGCTCCACTATTTGAACTCTTGCTCGCATCATGGGTAAAATCAAGGTTAACCCCAATCGACTCGTCTGCGTACGCACCACAGACTTTAGCCTTCACGTCAAAACAATAATAGGACACAACCCTTGAAGCAGCCAGAGCCTACCCAAACAGTCCTCGAGCAAATCGCCGAACGCATCGTTGCTTTTGATTTGAGTGCCATTACGTCACAAGCCCTGATTCTGTCACGCATCGCGATCATCGACACGCTTGGCGTCACACTTGCAGGCGCGATTGAGCCTTGCACCACCAATCTGTTGCGCACCCCTGGCGTAGCCTCAGCCCCGGGCGTTTGCACCATTTTTGGCACCGCACAAAAAACCTCGGCGCTTGATGCAGCCTTTATCAATGGCACGGCCTCGCACGCGCTGGATTATGACGACTTTAGTCAACCCATGGGCGGACACCAATCGGCTCCGTTAGTCGCGCCACTGATGGCTCTGGCTGAAGAGCGCGGGGCCTCTGGCCTGCAGTTGCTTCAATCGTATGTGGTTGGAATCGAAACCGAGATTCGTCTGGCTCGCGCCGTGAATTTCTATCACTATGACAAGGGTTGGCACCCAACCGCGACGCTCGGCGTGTTTGGTGCCGCCGCCGCCTCTGGTCATTTGCTTGGACTCAACGCAAAAAAACAAGCCATCGCACTGGCAATTGCCGCGTCTTTTGCCTCGGGGATCAAAGCTAACTTCGGCACAATGGTTAAACCCTTGCATGTGGGTCAATGCGCGCGTAACGGCTTACTTGCAGCGTTGATGGCAGATGCAGGCTATGACGCCAACCCAGAGGCGCTTGAACACCATCAGGGCTTTTTTAATGCGTTTAATGGCAAAGGTAATTACGACGCTAGTTTGATTTTTGAAAACTGGGCGAATCCCCTTGAGGTATTAAGTCCGAGCATGGGGCTCAAACAATTCGCCTGTTGCGGCAGCACCCATCCCGCGGTCACGATGGCCTTGCAATTACGGCAACAAGAAACCTTCAGCCCGCAAGACATCACGAAAGTCGATATTCTGCCGCACCGCCGACGCCTGCCGCACACCAACAATCCCGATCCGCAAACGCCGCTTGCCGCCAAATTTTCAGTGCAGTACGCCGTTGCCCGCGCGCTGGTCGATGGAGCTGTTCGCCTAGACGATTTTGAGGGTGAAGCACATTTTGATAGCAACGTGCGCGCAATCATGGCAAAAACAACCGCTAATCCACACCCAGATATGCCCGATGACTCACCCGATCAGTTTGGCGCTGAGGTGATCGTCGCGCTCAAAGACGGTCGCACTCTTTCGCGGCGCATCAATAGCCTAGTGGGGCGTGGTGGAGACTACCCGCTGACCAGCGACGAGCTCTGGGAGAAATTCAACGACTGCGCCAAGCGCGTTCTGCCCACGAGCGAGATCCCTGCACTYTTTGCCAAACTTGAAAAGCTCGAACAAATTAAAAATATCCGCGAGCTCACACCCTTGCTGGCGAAGTTTTCAAAAGCGGCCTAAGCCCAGGCCCGCAACGCTTCACTCAGCAAAGATTCACACAACTAAGATTCACACGCTAAAGATTCTCATGACGACTCAAACTCCTAGCTACGCGCCCCTCGGATTAAGTGGCTTGCGTGTCCCTCGCCTTTGGTTGGGCACCATGATGTTTGGTGACCAAACTGACGAAAACGTTGCGCGGGATATCGTCGCGGCCACCCGAGACGCCGGCTATCACGCCATCGATACGGCAGACAGCTACGTTGGCGGAGAATCCGAACGCATGGTCGGGCGTCTGATCGCACAAGACCGTGCTCGCTGGATCTTGGCCACGAAGGTTGCCAACCCAATCGGTCAAGAGCCCAATGACCGAGGCACCTCACGACGCTGGCTGCTTACCGAGGTCGACAATAGCCTCAAACGCCTAGCCACCGACTGGATCGATGTTTACTACATGCATCGCGATGATGAAGTCACGCCGATGGAAGAAACACTATCCACCTTTGCGCGGCTCATCGAGCAAGGAAAAATTCGCTACTACGGTGTGTCTAATTTCAGATCCTGGCGCATCGCAAAGATGGTAGAGATGGCAAAAAAAATGGGGATCCCGCAGCCGATTGTCTGCCAGCCCCCCTATAGCGCCGTCACCCGCCTGATCGAGACCGAAGTTGTCCCCTGCTGCGAACACTATGGCCTAGGTGTGATTGCCTACAGCCCGCTCGCGCGCGGCGTTTTGACCGGAAAATATCAACCCGATGTCGCCCCCGATGCCACGAGTCGGGCTGGGCGCGGCGATCGTCGCTTACACCAGACAGAGTTTAGACAAGAATCTTTTTCGGTTGCGAATGCTTTAAAAGAACACGCCCAACAACGCGGCTTAAGCCCCACTCAGTTTGCGATTGCCTGGGCGTTGAACAACAAACTGATCAGTGGTGTTATTGGTGGGCCCAGAACGCTCGAGCAATGGCGCGATTATCTGGCAGCAATGTCGGTTGCCATCACAGCTCAGGACGAAACTGTCGTCGACGCGCTGGTGCCGCCGGGCTATGCCTCAACCCACGGCTTCACAGACCCACAATATCCGATTGTTGGACGCCGTCTGCGCGCTTAACCAAACCGCGATCCTACCCGAAGCAACACCTCGTCTGATAGGCGATAATAGAGGCTCAGCCCTTACCCGTGAAGCCCGTCTAGTCATGAACAATCGCGATATGGTCATCCAGAGCATCGTCTATCTGCGCGGACCGAATTTATGGACATACTGCTCAGCGATCGAGGCGGTGGTTGATATCGGCGACCTTGAAGATTGCCCGTCGGACGTCGTACCTGGACTTTATGAAAGGCTGGTGGCCTGGCTACCAAGTTTAATTGAGCACCGCTGCAGCCCCGGCGTGCGTGGCGGCTTTTTGCAGCGCCTGAAAACTGGCACCTGGCCCTGTCACATCCTTGAGCATGTCACTCTAGCCTTACAAGATTTGGCGGGCGTGCCCGGGCACGGCTTTGGTCGCGCACGCGAAACTGAAAAACGAGGCGTCTACAAGGTGGTTGTCAGTGGCTGGCAAGAAGAGGTCACACGCGCCGCGCTTTACGCCGGCCGAGATCTGGTGATGGCGGCGATCGAAGATCGGCCCTTCGACTTAGAGGCCGTGCTTGAGCACCTCAGAGACCTGACACAAGACCTTTGTTTAGGTCCGAGCACTGCCTCGATGGTGCTCGCAGCCGAAGACCGCGCCATCCCAGCAGTGCGCTTAAATGACGGCAACTTAGTTCAGTTCGGCTACGGTAACCAACAGCGACGCATCTGGACAGCAGAAACCGATCAAACTAGCGCCATCGCCGAAACGATTTCGCGTGACAAAGACTTAACAAAGTCAATTCTTGAGGCGTGTGGGGTCCCTATTCCGCAGGGGCGAGCCGTGGTCAATGCGCAAGACGCATGGCAAGCTGCACAAGAGCTTGGCTTGCCTGTCGTGGTCAAACCCGTTGATGGTAATCACGGCCGCGGCGTATTTATTAACCTCAACACACAACAAGAAATCGAAGCCGCCTACGCGGTTGCGGTCGACGAGGGTTCGGGCGTATTGGTCGAACGGTTTATTCGCGGCAATGAACACAGATTATTGATCGTCGACGGCAAACTTGCGGCGGCAGCAAAAGGCCAAGCTGCGCTTGTCACCGGAGACGGTCAGCACACGATTGATGAACTCATTGCACTGCAAATCAATTCGGATCCTCGTCGTGGGCGCGGCGAAGATCAACCTCTGAACCCAGTACGCATTGACTCGGCCGCAAGACTCGAGCTCAAACGACAAGGCTTTGATTCTCAGAGCGTTGCGCCTGCCGGGTGCGAAGTCTTAATTCAGCGCAACGGCAATGTTGCCTTTGACTGCACCGATGACGTACACCCTGAAGTCGCCGCACTCGCCGCGCTCGCCGCCAAAGCCGTAGGGCTCGATGTCGCCGGCATCGATTTAGTCACTGAAGACATTTCCAAGCCGCTCTCAGCGACGGGCGGTGCGATTGTTGAAGTCAATGCGGGCCCTGGGCTTTTGATGCACTTAAAACCGGCTGAAGGTCAGCCGCGCGAAGTGGGCAAAGCCATCATCGACTACATGTTTCCGCCAGAGAACTATCAGGTATTTCCGTTGATTGGCGTGACGGGCGCCTCCGGCACCACGCTGGTCACACGTTTACTGTTTCATTTTTTGAAGCAAAGCGGCCTTCACGTTGGCTTATCTAACAGTGAAGGTGTGCGTGTCAACGACCGCGCTTTGCCCGTTAGTGTGTCTTCGTCTTGGTCAAATACGCAGCGTTTGCTTTTAAACTGCCAACTTGAGGCGGCCATTGTTGAAAACGACGGCATGCAACTACTGACCCAAGGTCTGGACTACAACAGATGCCTCGTGGGCATTGTGACCGACATCACCTTTAGCGAAACTTTCAAAGGTGCCACCGTTGAACATCATAATTTTAAGACTGCGCAAGACTTGATCAAGGTCTACCGCACTCAGATTGACGTGGTCTACACAACCGGCACGGGGGTACTGAACGCCGACGACCCTATCGTTGCGGCGTTCGCCGAATATTGCGATGGTTCGCTGACATACTTTAGCCAAAACCCTGACTCGACGCTGATTCAGACACATCTCGCTGGCGGGCACCGTGCAGTATTGCTGGTTGCAGAGCAAATTATTCTGGCAAAGGGCTCGGTTCGCACCCCACTTTGTCAGGTCTCGACACTGCCCCTGCTCAACGCCAACCCAGCGTCTTTTCAAGAAAATATCGTGCCAGTTTTGGCTGCAGTCGCAGCGGCCTGGGCGTTAAGTCTGCCTTTAGATTTGCTGCACAACGGTCTACAAACTTACTGAGGCATTGAGAAATACCCACACGCGCTCGTGAATTTGACGTTAGCAATATGATAAGTCAGTAAAATATTCAATGACGGTGCAAAAAGTGATCCCCACACTTTGACGCGCCCCGCGAGTGTTTTGCCCAATATGTTTCGCCAAATACTGTTACTCCTTTCCTCTTTTTATGTAAGGCTTTCTAGCATGACTGCACGCACTCAAATTCATCGTCTTCAAGTCGCAACCTCCTTATTCCGTTTTATTGAAGACAGCGTGCTTCCGGGTTCAGGCGTCGACAGCCTCACCTTCTGGAAAGGCTTTGATGCGTTGGTGCATGACCTGTCGCCCAAAAACGTTGCCTTACTCGCAGAACGCGACCGTATCCAGACCGCCATGGATACCTGGCACAGCGCTCACCCTGGCGCAATCCAAGATATGACAGCCTATCGCAGTCACCTGAGCGCGATTGGTTACCTGACACCCGCACCTGGCCACGTCACCATTACCACCACCAATGTCGACGCAGAACTTGCCTTGCAAGCGGGGCCGCAGCTGGTGGTACCCGTACTCAATGCTCGCTACGCCTTAAACGCCGCCAATGCGCGTTGGGGCTCTTTGTACGATGCACTTTACGGCACCGATGTTCTGCCCGAAACCGAGGGCGCCTCTAAAGCCGCCCCTAACGGTACGGGCTACAACCCACTGCGCGGCGCGCATGTCATTGCATTTGGCCGCCAATTTTTAGATCAGTCAGCCCCCCTGGCTACGGGCTCGCATGCCCAAGTCCAGCGTTATAGGGTGCAGGCGGGTGAACTAAGTGTCACCTTACAAAACGGCAACACCACCGGCCTGGTACGGCCCAAACAATTTGTCGGCTTCCAGGGCAGCGAGGCTGAACCCTCGGCGATTTTGCTAGTGAATAATGGTTTGCATATCGACCTGCAGCTCGATAGCACCAAAGGCATTGGTAAAGATGATCTTGCCGGCGTGAACGATATCGTGATCGAATCGGCGCTTTCAACGATTCTCGATCTCGAAGACTCGGTGGCAGTGGTCGATGCAGACGACAAAGTTTTAGCCTACACCAACTGGCTGGGTATCCTCAAAGGCACGTTGGTTGAAAGCGTCACTAAAAACGGCAAAACCTTTAACCGCACACTCAACGCTGACCGTAAATATCAAGCAGGTGTCGGCGCGCTGCAGGCCAAGAATGGCGTGGTGACTTTGCACGGTCGCTCGCTTTTGTTTTTGCGTAACGTCGGCCATCTGATGACCAACCCTGCGATTCTGGATGGTCAGGGTAACGAAATTTTTGAAGGCATTCTTGATGCGGTTGTTACCGTTACGATCGCGCTGCACGATCTCAAGCGCACAACAGAACACCTGTACGGCAACTCTCGCACAGGTTCGGTGTATATTGTTAAGCCAAAAATGCACGGCCCCGCCGAAGTGGCTTTTGCCAGCGAACTGTTTGGTCGCGTTGAAGCCGTTTTGGGCTTACCCGCAAACACTGTCAAGCTTGGCATCATGGACGAAGAGCGTCGCACCAGCGCCAATTTAAAAGCTTGCATCAACGAAGCGCGTGCGCGAGTCGCGTTTATCAATACCGGTTTTCTAGATCGCACCGGTGACGAAATGCACACCGCCATGCAGGCAGGCCCCATGCTGCGCAAGGGCGACATGAAGTCAAGCGCTTGGTTGTCCGCCTACGAACGCAGCAATGTTTTAACCGGTTTGTCTTGCGGCTTACGAGGTCGCGCTCAAATTGGCAAAGGCATGTGGGCAATGCCTGACCTGATGGCCGCTATGCTCGAACAAAAAATTGGTCACCCAAAGGCCGGCGCGAATACTGCCTGGGTGCCCTCGCCCACTGCGGCGACCTTACACGCTTTGCACTATCATCAGGTCAATGTGGCAGCCATTCAGCAAGAGCTCGAAAGAACCGCTAGCGATGCAGAAATCGATCGTTTGCTGAACGAGATTTTGCAAGTGCCCGTCGCCACAAAGCCCAACTGGTCTGCCAACGACATCGCCCAAGAACTTGATAACAACGCCCAAGGGATTTTGGGCTATGTAGTGCGCTGGGTGGATCAAGGCGTTGGTTGCTCAAAGGTGCCTGACATTCACAACATTGGTCTGATGGAAGATCGCGCCACGTTGCGTATTTCAAGTCAGCACATTGCCAACTGGCTCTTGCACGGCATCGCCACCGAGGCGCAAGTCAATGAGACCCTGCAGCGCATGGCCAAAGTCGTTGATAATCAAAACAGCAACGATCCGCTCTATACGCCGATGGCTCCAGATTTTGAGGCGTCGTCGGCCTACCGGGCGGCACGTGACTTAGTCTTTAAAGGGCTGGTGCAACCGAGTGGCTATACCGAGCCTCTTTTGCACGCCTGGCGCCTCAAGGTCAAAGCAAAAGCATAATTTCTTAAGGAATCAACATGAACGCACCCGTCCCACTGCTTGATACCGCAGAAATGCTTTCAACGGTCAGTCGCGCCTGGGACGACGATCTAGTCAGACAGCTGAGCGACTACATCGAGATTCCGGCAAAGTCACCCGCCTTTGACGCCAACTGGGCAAAAGCGGGTTACCTTGAAACCGTGCTTCAACGGGCTACCACCTGGGTTGAGCAGCAAAGAGTCCCTGGTTTGAAAGCCGAAATCATTCGACTGCCAGGCCGCACACCACTCATGTTTTTTGAGGTCGCCGCAACGCGCCCCCAAACGCCAACAAGCCAGACCGTCTTAATGTATGGCCATCTTGATAAACAACCTGAGTTTGATGGCTGGCGGGCGGGCTTGGGGCCCTGGACTCCAAAATATATTGACGGCAAGCTGTTCGGCCGCGGCAGCGCCGATGATGGCTACGCCACCTATGCAGCAATCACCGCGATTCAAGCGCTCAAAGCGCAACACGTCGAACACCCCCGTATTGTCGGTATCATCGAAACCTGCGAAGAAAGTGGTTCACCCGATCTGTTGCCCTATATCGACGTCATCAAACCACGACTCGGTGACGTGGGCCTGGTAATTTGTCTGGATAGCGGCGCCGGTAATTATGACCAGCTGTGGCTGACGACCAGTCTACGCGGCATGGCAGCGGGCGTACTGAAAGTTGAAATCCTGACTGAAGGTATTCATTCCGGAGACGCGTCAGGTTTAGTGCCCTCAAGTTTCAGAATCATGCGACATGTGCTTGACCGCCTTGAAGACAGTGAAACCGGTCGTTTATTGCCCAAAAGCTTTCACTGCGAGATTCCTAGTGAACGCCGCGAGCAAGCGCGTGCCACAGCCGCTATTTTGGGCGATGAGATTTATAAGCGGTTTCCTTGGGCGCACCATGATTGCGGTGGCTCGACCCTGGTGGCGATTCCAACGACCCTGGATCCAGTCGAAGCGTTGATGCGACGCACCTGGATGCCTACCTTAAGCGTGACCGGAGCCCAAGGGTTTCCGACGTTGCAAGACGCGGGTAATGTTTTGCGCCCTTACACCGCGTTCAAACTGAGTCTGCGCCTACCACCCTTGATCGATGCGGCCACCGCGGTCGCCGAACTCAAGACGCTGTTAGAAGACAACGCGCCTTATCAAGCCAAAGTCACGTTCGAAGCGCAAGGTGCCTCGACGGGCTGGAACGCCCCGACCATCGCCCCTTGGTTTGAACAGGCGCTCAATCAAGCCAGCCTTGCGCATTTTCAGGCGCCTGTCGGCTATATCGGTCAGGGCGGGACGATTCCCTTAATGAACCTGCTCAGCCAAGGTTTTCCGACTGCGCAGATGATGGTGTGTGGCGTCTTAGGTCCCAAATCCAACGCCCACGGTCCGAACGAATTTTTACATGTACCCTTTGCAAAAAAACTGACAGCGGCAGTGGGTCAGATCATCACGCAATTACCCTAAGTTCAAGTGCAGCTGCCCAACAGGCAGCTGCGGCGAGTGATATGACCTAAAACAGTAGCACTCAAAATAAAAGAGACCACATCATGACAAAACCTGCATCTTTGATTATTCGCAACGGCCTGATTGCCGACGGCACTGGCAATAAACCCTATGTGGGCGATCTTAAAATCGTCGATGGCATTATTGAACAAGTTGGTACCGTCACCGGTACGGCAACTGAAGAAATCGATGCCAAGGGCCTGCTCGTCACGCCAGGCTTTGTCGATATCCATACGCACTACGACGGCCAAGTGACCTGGAGCAATCAAATCGCCTCGTCCTCACAGCTTGGGGTGACCACCGTTGTGATGGGTAACTGTGGCATCGGCTTTGCACCCTGCAATCCAGAGCATCGCCAAGTCATGATGAAGCTCATGGAAGGCGTGGAAGATATCCCAGGCGTCGTGCTCGAAGAGGGCCTGCCTTGGAACTGGCGCACGTTCCCCGAGTATCTTGATGCGCTCGAAGCCCGCCAATACGACGCAGATATTGCAACTCAAATTGGTCACGCCCCTTTGCGCATTCATGTGATGGGCGCACGCGGTGCTGCGCGTGAAGTCGCAACCGAGGCAGACAGCGCCGAAATGGCACGTTTAGCCGTCGAAGCGGTTCAAGCCGGCGCGCTAGGCTTTACGACCTCACGCACGATCCTACACAAGAGCAGCGATGGCAATCACACCCCAACTTTAGGCGCAGCCGAAAGCGAACTGACGACGATTGCCAAAGGCCTGGGCACTTTAGGTCAGGGCGTGCTGCAGCTGGTTTCAGATTTTGATGATACTGACAATGAGTTCGCGATGCTTCGACGCATCGTCGAGGCCTCTGGGCGCCCGCTCTCTTTGACACTGTTGCAACATGAACACTTGCCCATGCGCTGGCGCCGTGTCATGCAGCACATGCACGAGGCGACCGATGCAGGTCTAAAAATGAAAGCACAAGTCGGTGCGCGACCCGTGGCTTTATTGCTGAGTTTTTCGTTGTCGATTTGTCCGTTTTCGCAACTGCCTTCATACGAGGCGCTGGCCAAGCTCCCCTTGGCCGAACGGCTCGAACGTTTAAAAGACCCGGTACTACGCGCTAAAATTTTGGCTGAAGAACACACTGAAGCACTTTACAAGCGGCGCGTCGCGAACTTTGAGAACTTGTATCCATTGGGCGATCCACCCGAATACGAACCCAAGCCTGAAGACAGCGTCGCAGGTCTTGCTCAACGCGCCGGAGTCAATCCCACAGAGTATGCCTACGACTACCTGTTACAAAACCAAGGCACGGCGATTTTATATCGTCCGCTATATAACTACGCTGAGCAAAATCTTGACGTCTTGCGCGAGATGTTGCTTGATCGCGATACCGTACCCGGCTTAAGCGATGGTGGCGCGCATTATGGCTTCATTTGCGATGCAAGCTTCCCTACTTATTTGCTGACACACTGGGCGCGCGACCGCTCACGCGGTGAAAAAATCCCCCTTGAAACACTCGTTAAATGGCAAACGCATGACACCGCGGCCACGGTAGGTTTGCTTGATCGTGGGTTACTGCGCCCAGGCTACAAAGGTGATGTCAACGTCATCGACTTTGAAAATCTTAAGCTCAGAGCACCAAAAATCGTCCATGACTTACCTGCGGGTGGACGGCGTTTAGGTCAAATTGCAGAAGGCTATCGCGCCACGATCGTCGCGGGTGTTGTCACTTATCGCGATGGCGTATCCACTGGCAAATTACCCGGCAAACTCGTGCGCGGCGCGCAAGTCGCGCAGGCGGTTGCGGTTGCAGCCGAAGCCTTAGCGTAAATTTTTTTGACGATACCAAAAATATTTTCTGGAGACACGCATGGCCATTTATGAATTACGCACCTATACCGTCACCGTTGGCAAAATGGGCGACGTTGTTGCCCTGTACAAAGCAGAGGGCTGGCCCGCGCTTTCTAAACACCCAGCAAAACTTTGCGGCTATTTTACGGGCGATATCGGCGCCCTGAACCAATTGGTTCATCTCTGGAAATTCGATGACGAGGCAGATCGTCGCAAGTTTTGGGATGGAGTTTATGGCGACCAGGCTTTCATGGCCTTTGCTAAGCAACTGCGCCCCTTGTTGCAAGTGCAAGAAAATAAACTGCTTTTAGCCGCCCCTTGGGGACCGCAGGTATAAGCAGGTACTCAGAGATCGTCTTTCAAAATCACAATCAACACACTGCAGTGAGCGATCTCTATCAAAGCCTTGGATTTAGAGCTTCCCCACCAACGGGCAGCCCAGTGAGATTGGTGCTTGTGGCCCACAACGATCAAGTCTGAATGATTTTGTTTTGCATAGTTCGCGATTTCAACTGCTGCATCGCCCTTTAAACAGACTCCTTTGACCTGATAGCCAGCAGACTTTAGCGTCATCACGCCTGCGTTTAAAATCTCAAGCTGCGCTTGCTCATCTTGATCTATTTTTTCTTGAGTAACAAAGCCGCCGTCTATGCCCAACGACGCGTAGTAATTAGGCGTGACCGTCAGTAAGGTGATTTGTGCCGAGCCCCAGTTGGCAAGCTCTTGACACTCAATCAGTGCTTTTTGATCCAGTACAGAACCGTCGTAGGCAAGCAAAATATTTTTATACATTTTGACCTCTACTTATCAGGCGTTTAGGGTTTGAGCTATCATCGCGCAAAGAGTAAACGTATTTACTCCAATATTTGACACGGACAAACCCTAGGGCAGGTCAAACCCTAGGGCAGGTGAACCCTAACTGAACTTTGCTGACAAAGAGCCAAAGCTACCAAAATCAGCAGTCACTTCGTCGCCGACTTTGACTGGAACGGGTACCAAACAGGTGCCGGTCATCACGACATCACCCGCTTGCAGATAATTGTCGTGCTCAAGCAGTTCGTTTGCGAGCCACGTTAAAGCCAGACGAGGATCACCCAACACGTTGGCGCCCTGCCCAAGCGCCGCAGTTTTTCCGTTGCTTAGCATTTTGACCTGATGGTCTTTTAGGTCGACATTGCGCCAATTTGTTGTGACTTCTTTTCCTAAAACAAAAAAGCACGCGCAAGCAAATTCCGAAATCAATTGAGCCTCGCCTGCTGTTGCAAAATCTTCAAAGCGTGAGGCAGGCACTTCGATCGCTACGTGTAAGGCCTCAACGCTCTGCATGACGTCTGCCACGCTTAAGCGTGCGTGCCCGACACGTTTGATATCTCGCCCGATCCGAAACGCAAACTCTGCCTCTGCGACAGCCATAAAATTGCCTATTAACGACACCGTGGCGCCATCTGGTAGGCACCGTGATTGCAAGAGTCTGCCCGCAAGCGGCCCACTCACGCCAATATGCTTTTGACCTGCGGCACTCGTGGCTGCGATTTTCCAGCCGATGCCCGGCTCACCGATCGCCTCAAGCAAGGCCGCTTGAACCTCGTATCCCTCAGCACGGTTGGCTGGGCGACAGCTGGGGTCGAGCGCCACAAGGCGACCATGATCACGAAAAGCCGGCAATAAAGCGGCAACGGCTTGGTCAGTCTGTTTAGAGTCCATAAAGTATCCTAAGCGTGATGGTCAAAACACAATATGAAGTAAAGTACTCTAAAAAGAGTATTCTAAAAAGACCCTAAGAGACATGACTGAACCCTATCAACTCACGCTCGGCCAAATGGCCCAGGCAATCCGCGCTGGCAGCTTAACGTCTGAAGCACTGCTCAACAGTTGCCTGGCGCGCATTGCACAGGTTGACCCTGCTGTCCTGGCGTGGGCAAGTCTAAATGCCAAGGCTGCGCTAGCGCGCGCCCGGCAACTCGATCAAGAGCCACCTCGCAGCCTGCTGCATGGCATTCCGATTGGCGTCAAAGATATTATTGACACTGATGACTTTATCACCAGCTACAACTCTCCGATCTATCAAACGCATCGACCAACCACCAATGCCAATATCGTCACGAGGGCACTCGATGCTGGCGCCATCGTTCTTGGAAAAACCACAACGCAAGAGTTTGCCACTCGCGGCAACGTCAGCCCCACGCGCAATCCTCATTCAGCCCTGCACAGCCCCGGTGGGTCATCGAGTGGCTCTGCCGCTGCAGTCGCTGCCAGCATGGTGCCTTTGGCGCTGAGCTCGCAAACCGCCGGATCGATTGTGCGACCTGCCTCGTATTGTGGGGTCGTTGGCTTCAAGGCAAGCTATGGCTTAATTGATATCTCAGGCGTCAAAAGAATGTCGCCAACGCTTGATACGCTAGGTTGGCATACCCGCAGCGTTCAAGACGCCGCCATTACCTTGAGCCTTTTATCCAACTGGCAAGGTTTACAAGAGTTCGAACGAGGCTTAACAACTGAGTTGATCGTTGGTATCTGTGAAGATCCCTTTTGGCCGCTGGCAGAGACCGCCACCCGCGAGGCGCTGTCGTTGGCTCGCGAGCGACTTGAGCGGGCTGGCGTTCGCATCATCCAGATTAGCTTGCCCTCTGGCTTTGAAAAACTAGGGGATGCACTTGACGTAATCGGCGATGTTGAAGGGCTTGCCTCGCTTAAACATGAATGGCTGTATCACCGAGAGAACCTCTCGGCCGGTGTACACGAAAAACTTCAGCGCGCACAGACAATAAAACCGCAAGTATATGAAGAGGCCAAGCGTTTGGCTCGAACTTGCAGTGAGCAAAGCGCTAGCCTCTTTGCAGGCGCTACGTGCATCCTGACCCCAAGCTCGCCGGGCTATGCACCATTACTTGAACTTAAGGATCCAGGCGATTCTTGTTTTAGCAAACTTTGGACAATTCTAGAAATGCCCAGCGTCAATATCCCGATTCCGTTACCTGGCCCGCTTCCAATTGGACTTGAAATTATTTGCCCGAAAGGCCAAGATACCCTTGCACTGCAAACAGCGCAGTGTATTGAAAACGTTATGAATAAAAAACTCTAATCCATAAAATTCTTTTAAAAAAACGAGCGCATGAAGTTAAAAGCCGAGTAAATTTTTATTAATGACAACCTGCTTACAACACAACAGACTGCGTCAACATGGGCACGACTGAAGCACTCGCAACTTTCATCACAGATTTTGATGGAGCAAAGATTCCCGAACCGGTGCGTGCAATCGCCGTGCGCGGTTTCGTCAATTGGGCGGGCTGCGCCTTAGGCGGAGCACGTCACCCCGCCCTACTGAACGCGATGAGCGCCCTTCGCCCGTTTGTTGGCGCCCCACAGGCAAGTGTCATTGGACGAAATGAACGCGTCGATGCACTCAATGCCGCCTTGTTTAACGGCATTAGCTCACACGTTCTCGATTTCGACGATACACATATGGCGACGCTGGTACACCCGAGCGGCCCGGTACTATCGGCTTTACTGGCGTTGGCTGAGTACCACCCAATCGACGGCAACACCTTCGTCGAGGCGATTGTCTTCGGAATCGAAGTTGAGTGTCGCATCGCGCTCGGCGTGTGCCCCGCCCATTACGATATCGGCTGGCATGTCACAGGTACGGTCGGCGGCTTTGGTGCAGCCGCGGCAGTCGGTCGCGCACTTAAGCTCAATACCCAGCAAATGACTTGGGCGCTTGGCATCGCGGCGACACAGGCGGCGGGGCTGCGTGAGGTCTTTGGTACGATGTGCAAAAGCCTACACCCCGGGCGCGCGGCACAAAGTGGTCTGAGCGCAGCACTCATGGCTCAAACAGGCTTCACCAGTTCAATGCGTGCAATTGAAGCCCCTCGCGGTTTCGCACATGTTCTATCCACTGAACAACATTTTGAAAAAATGACTGACAGCTTAGGGACGGTTTGGCATACCCTTGAAAATAGTTTTAAACCCTATGCCTGCGGCCTCGTGATTCATCCAATTATCGATGGCTGCCTCACCTTGCGTCAGCAGCATCAATTTGATCCAGCAGATGTCACACAGATTGATCTAAAAGTTCACCCCTTGGTGCTAGAGCTCACTGGAAAAAGTGCCCCCACGACCGGACTAGAGGGTAAGTTCAGCGTGCAGCACTCTGCTGCGATCGTCACCCACGAAGGCAAAAGTCAGGCAAGACAATACTCAGATGCTGCTGTGCAAAATCCCGACGTCACAGCACTGCGCAAAAAAGTACAGATCGAGATTGAGCCTGGACTGCGGGTAGATGAGGCTAAAGTCACTGTCAGCTTACGGGATGGACGCACACTACACCATCATGTCGCACACGCCTTGGGAAGTATTGAACGGCCGATGAACGATCAACAAGTCGATGCAAAATTTATGGATTTAGCGTCAACAGTCATGACACGTGAGCAAGCCACACAGGCACTTGCCGCGTGTCGCGCGGTTGGTCAAACACACGATGCCGGCGCGGTTGGTCGCGCCTTGAGCGTATGACGTTAAGGAGTACTTTTGCAAGCGGTCACTTGTGTTCCTGGTGACATCAAAGKCAATCCAACAAATTCAGTCTTAGACGCAACTGCTTAATCTCTTTTTTAACACTTTCATCTAAACATCATACGAATAAAACAAAGGGGATACATGTATGTCAAAGACACAGGCGCTGCGAGAAGCGATCTACATGCCCGAAATACTTGTTCTGCCAGGAGTATTCGATGGTTTTAGCACTAGATTAGTTGAACACTTTGGCTATCCGAGCGCTTTCATCACTGGCAGTGGCGTCAGTGAATCGCGACTTGGGCAAGTAGACGTCGGCATCATGGGGTTAGAGGAGAACGTCGCCGGCGCGCGCGCAATGGTGGCTTGCTCAGAGTTGGCCTTACTTGCCGATGGAGACACTGGCTACGGCAACGCTGTCAATGCGTATTACACCATCCGGGGATTTGAACAGGCTGGCGTGGCAGGCGTCATGCTTGAAGATCAAGTTTGGCCAAAACGATGCGGTCACATGCGCGGAAAAGAAGTCATTGCGCAGGAAGAAATGGTCGAAAAACTTCACGCAGCCTGTGAAGCGCGTCGCGACCCAAATTTCATCATCAAATCGCGTACCGACACACTCGCCACGCATGGCATTGATGAAGTCATACGTCGCCTAAATGCGTACGCTGAAGCCGGAGCGGATTTACTCTTTGCAGATGCACTTCTGGACACCGAACAGATTCGCTTAGTCGCAAAGAACGTACCCAAGCCATTGTGCGTAAACATGGGATTTGGAATAAGACAGCGTTCCACTACACCCTTGCTCTCAGCCTTTGAACTGCAGAATTTAGGTGTTGCTGTTGTCATTTATCCCCGATTACTGACAGCTTGCGCCCTTGCCGGCATGAAACTAGGCTTGCAATTGCTTGGGCAGTCGCTAGCAAGCGGTGAAGTCGTTGACCGACCAGATGCTGCTTTCAGCTTCGAAGATCTCAATGAAGTCATGGGGATGGCGCACATTCAATCGCTTGAATCCCGGTTCTTAACCGAGACACAAAAAAGGGCCAAGTACGGCAACGAGCACGTCGCACCTGTCAATCTGAAAAAGACAAAATAATGAAAGAAACAGTGAAAAATAGTCTTCCGCTCGGCGCGGTGGATTGTCATGCCCACGTATTGAAGAAAAATGCAGCACTCGTTGCCCAAAGACATTCTGCCCCTACCCGCGATTGCGATGTCCAAGAGTATCTGCAACTATTAGATGCGCACGGAATCACCTACGGACTACTAACTGCCCCGAGTTTTTATGGGTCAAACAATGAAGTGTTGCTTGACGCATTAAAAATCGCGAATGGCCGCTTGCGAGGAACCGCTATCGTAGAGCCTATGATCACTGAAATCGAACTGGCAAAAATAAAAGCTGCAGGCATCTGTGGTCTACGACTGAACTGGATCCGCCGCGAAAAACTCCCTGACATCGAATCCAAGCCATACACGGCACTTCTAGCGAAAGCTCGCGATGTAGGTCTTCACATAGAGGTCTACCTAGAAGGTGAGTTTTTAGCTCCGGTGCTCAAGGCCATCAACCGCAGCGGTGCGAAGGCTGTCATAGATCACTTCGGTCATCCACTTGGGCCAGCTGCATCGCATAGTCAGGGTTTTATTGCACTACTCAACGCGATTGATCAAGGCAACACTTGGGTGAAACTGTCAGCGCCCTATCGCTTGCGCGACACGAGTCCAAATGAGTTGATTCAAAAGATAACGACACACGGAAACGGTGAGCGGGCAGTGTGGGCAACCGATTGGCCTTGGGTTGGCTTTGAGAACACGGTGGTCTATGATCAGTGCATCGAATGGCTATTTGCCTGGGTTTCTGATGAAAAAATCCGTAATAATATTTTAGTCAACACCCCTCAAACCTTATTCGGGTTTCTGGGCAACACCCGTGCAAACATTTAACATTCAGTCGCACATCTGATTATAAAAAAACAGGAATTGGAGACACTATAGTGAACAAATATAAAGCTTTAGGTACTGCGCTTTTAGTGGCATTTGCACACGTATCAGCAGCCAATGATGTCACAACTCTGATCATTCCCACCGGCCCTGGTGGAGGGACCGACACACTATTTCGGGCGATCGCCCGCTATGCAGAACCACATCTGAAGTCAACCATAGTAGTAAAAAATGCGGGGGGGGCCGGAGGTTCGATTGGCGTCACGCAACTGACAAGAGCTGCTCCCGATGGCCATACGCTCGCTGGTGTCTGGATGGGACCGATTACAACAGTTCCCCACACCATCAAAACCTCCTACACATTAAACGATTACATACCTGTTTTATATATCGACAGCGCCCCCTATGTCATGTGCGTTCGACCAGATTTCCCAGCGAAATCAGGCAAAGAGTTTTTAGATCTACTGAAGTCCAATCCAGATAAATACAGCTACGGTACAGACGGGGTAGCCGGGCCTGCTCAGTTAGCATCCGAACTTATTTTTCGAGAGTATGGCGTGAAAGCGCGCGATATCCCATACCGAGGCGCAGGAGAAACGATGCCAGCTTTGCTTGGCGGAGTGATTGATATATACGTAGGATCTGTCCCTCCGGCTGTCGCCATGGAAAAAGCCGGAACAGCAAAATGCTTGCTTCTGACCTCAGCAAAAAAATCCACGTCTTTACCTAAAGCGACTAGCCTAGATGAGTTGGGTATGGCCGACATAGAGTTGCTGCTCTGGCACGGCCTGATTGCCCCGTCAGGCACACCCCCAGACGTTATCCGCAAAATACAGGATGCGTTTGAGAAAGCAGTTAACGCGCCAGAGATTGTCGAATTCTTCAAAACTGCGGGAGTAGAAAAATCAATTCTGAAGGGAGATGCTTTTGCAGAGCATATAAAGAAAGAATACGAAAAGCTCGGAAAACTGATCAAAGAACTAGGTCTTAAATAAAACCCTGCGTTATCACATGCGGCCAACATGTAAATAAAAAGTGAGACTTGGATGGTGATAGAAATCGTTCATAACCCTTAACCGCCTTGGAGATCACTTGTGTCTGAATGGTCGATTAGTATTGATATTGGCGGTACCTTTACTGACGTTGTAGCGCTTGACTATTCGGCGGGTAGACTTTTCAGCATGAAGGTTTTGACCACACATGGAGATCCGGCTCAGGCAGTGACGGATGGCGTGAAAAATCTCATCCAAACATGCAATATTCATCCATCAGAAATTAAACGTGTCGTTCATGCGACGACGCTCTTTACCAACGCCCTGATTGAGCGTCGTGCGATCGGCACAGGGATGTTAATCAACCGAGGATTTAAAGATATTATCGAAATCGGTAATGAAAGAAAATTTGATCTTTATGATTTAAGTATTGAACGAGCGCCAGTACTGGTACCCCGTAATCTGCGCGAGGAGATTTCTGGGCGACTCGATTCGAAGGGCAATGAACTTGAGAAATTGAATGTAGATGACGTTGTGTCTGCCGTCACTAGATTAGCGGCTTTAGGCGTTAATTCGATTGCAGTATGTCTTTTACACTCCTATGCCTTTGCTGGTCATGAGCAAACTGTTGCGCAATGGATTAATCGATTTTTTCCTCAAATGGAAGTCACACTGTCTTCAGATGTGGCACCAGTGATTCGCGAGTTCGAGAGAATTTCGACTACGCTTGCTAATGCCTATATCAAGCCAATGGCGAGCCGCTATCTGACGGCACTTGAGCAAGGTCTGACCAGCTTGGGCATTGAATGTGGCGTTCTCATGATGCTCTCGAACGGCGGCTTATCCCACATTTCGCAGGCAAAGCGAAATCCAATTGATTTACTTGAGTCTGGACCCGCCGCGGGAGCGATTTCAGCTGCTCATTATGGAATGCGCGATAATTTTTCCAATCTTCTTGCATTTGATATGGGTGGCACAACCGCCAAACTGAGTTTGATCGAGAATGGTCAGCCGTCTATCGCCTTTACATTTGAAGTCGCTCGTCGCAAGCGTTTTGCCGAGGGAAGTGGGCTGCCGATTCGTATCACGACTGTCGATTTAATTGAAATCGGAGCCGGTGGAGGGAGTATCGCTTATCAGGATCAACTCGGCTTGCTTAAAGTTGGTCCCGCGAGCGCTGGGTCTGAGCCCGGCCCAGCATGTTATGGCCTGGGTGGGGTCAAGCCTACGGTAACAGATGCCAATTTGATTCTTGGATATCTCAATCCTGATTATTTTGCAGGTGGAACCATATCTATCTATCCAACAAAAGCGACAGAAGCGCTTGAGCAGATCAGTCGTTTGCTTGGCTGTAGCCTGATTGACACTGCCTGGGGCATTCATGATGTCGTTGCCGAAAGTATGGCTGGCGCTGCACGTGTCCATGTTGCCGAACGCGGACGAGATCCAAGAGATTTTGTCTTGGTGTGTACGGGTGGTGGCGGTCCACTACATGCTTATTGTGTCGCCCAGAAGATTGGGGTAAGGAAGATTATCTGTCCTCCATCGGCAGGTGTTGCTTCAGCATACGGGTTGCTGATGGCTTCAGCACGTTCAGATCGTTCACGCACGTTGAATTTCAGAATGTCCTCGAATTCGCTTGATGTGCTTGAAGAGGCCTACCACGCATTAGAAGTCGAAGCTCGTTTGTCGCTAGAAACGCTCTCGCAATCGTTCGGTCCAATTTCCTTAACGCGGCACACGGATGGTCGATTTGTTGGTCAGGGCTTTAATCTTTCGGTGAAATTGCCTGAAGGTCCCTATGCTGAGGGGTTAGGTCACTCGCAAGAGAATATTCGTATCACGCTCGTGCAAGCTTTTGAAGTTGCTTACAGGGAGAAGTTTGGGCGTACCCCTCCCGATGTGCAGGTAGAGTTTGTCAATGTGCGTGTCACAGGAGATGCACCACCGCATACAGAGTTTGTGCCAGAGTTATTAAGCTCCGGAAAAACCGTTGAGCCAAAGGGGTTTAGGCAGGTATATTTTAGGGAGTCTGATCGCTATCAGACTACTCCGATCTATGAGCGATCAGCGCTCTTGGTCGGCTTTTCGGCATCGGGACCCTTACTGATTGAGGATGTCAGCTCATCACTTGTGGTCGGTCCGAAAGGCAGCGTCGAGCAACTCGCTAGCGGTAATTTAGTCATTACGATTAAGGACTAATATTTATGAATCAGACTAAGAAATCTACTCAGGCAAATCGAGCCGTTGATCCAATTTTTTTGGAAGTATTTTGGACACGTGTACGATCAGTTGCAGATGAAGCAGCCAAACTGATTATCAGGACTTCGTTTTCAACGCTTTCGACCGAGGCCAATGATTTTGCAGTTGTTATTACTGATTCTGAAGGACGAGCGTTAGCAGAGAATAGCGGAAGTATTCCATCATTTATAGGGACGTTGCCCCGCACAGTTAGGGCAGCAATGTCTGTGATTGGTGTCAATGAGATGCGTCCGGGAGATATCTTTATCACCAACAATCCATGGATTGGCACAGGACATCTTAACGATGTGTGCTTGGTTAAACCAATTTTTCACTTGAATAAGCTGATTGCTTTTGCAGCGACTGCAGGCCATGTTCCAGATATTGGTGGAAAAATTCGATCAGTGGATGCCCGTGAACTTTATGAAGAAGGTTTTCATATACCGATCATGCGGTTTTTAAGAGAAGGCAAGCCAGACGATAGTTTGATCGCCCTGATTCGGACTAACGTTCGCACGCCAGAGCAGACGGTTGGCGATATCTGGTCTCATGTTGGTGCTGTAGAGCTTGTAGCAAACAGACTGAGTGATGTCTTGCAAGAGTATGCACTCGACGGTGTCGATGAGCTTGCTGAAGCTTTGTTTTTGCGTGGTGAGCTAGCAATGAGGCAGTCGATACTTCAACTCCAGGACGGTGTGTATCGATATGAGATGCAGACAGATGGCTTTGAAACTAATTTCAGATTTTCTGTGGCAGTGAAGATTAATGGAAGCGATATTGAGTGCGATTTTTCAGGGACGTCGCTTCAGCAGCCTCGTGCAATAAATTGTGTCATGGCTTATACCCATGCGATGACTGTTTATGCGATCAAGTGTTTGTTATTGCCCGACCTTCCAAATAACGATGGTCTGTTTCGGCCGATACGCGTTTGCGCACCTGAAGGGTCACTTCTTAACCCTAAGTCGCCCGCCCCGGTAGGAGGGCGCTCCTGCACAGGCCACTATGTACCGATATTGATTTTTGGCGCACTTCAATTTGTATTACCTGACCGTGTCATGGCGGGCGCCGGATCACCACTGTGGATTGCAAATTTAAGCGGAATTCGATCCGATGGTAAGCCGTTTGCCACGGTGTTGTTTTATAACGGCGGAATGGGTGCGACGGCGAATAAGGACGGTTCGTCTGCGATGTCTTGGCCTAGTAATATTTCACCAACACCCGTGGAGGTTGCAGAAAGGGATTCTCCGATATTTTTTCAATATAAGCGACTCAGGCCTGGCTCCGGCGGAATCGGCCGCACGCGTGGTGGCTTAGGTGAAGAGATCTGCTTTGTTAATAAGCATGAGGGACTACTATCTATCGTTTTTCTAACGGAAAGAATTCGTGTTCCAGCTCCTGGTCTTGGTGGTGGCGGAGATGGAGCATGCGGAGAGGTTTTGATAAACGGATTAGTTGTGGATAGTCGTCGCCCTCATATCCTGGCACCAGACGACGAGGTGATCCTGCGCACGCCCGGTGGTGGAGGGTATGGTGCGTCAAGCGAGAGGTCTGAGGCATTGCAGTCTTATGATAGTCTACATCAATATATCTAGAGGTTGTTAGGCCTCAATCTCACTCTAAACAGGTCACAAAAGTAATATTCATCTCATTACGCAACATACAAAATATTTTCATTCTAATGAATTTAAAAGGTATCTATATGAAACTGATCGTAGCGCTGGTTTCTGCTGTTGTAATGTGTGGCGTACTGCCGTCTGCTAGCGTTTATGCTCAAGCGGCTAAGGCTGAATATCCAAGCAAGACTATTAAAATAATTGTTCCTTATGTGCCCGGAGGATCGACCGACCTGCTTGCCCGCACTCTTGGCAATGCCGTGAGTGAGAAACTCAAGCAGTCGGTTGTTGTTGAGAATGTTCCAGGTGCCAGCGGAAATATTGCGGTGAGTCAACTTCTCAAGCAACCTGCAGATGGCTACGCCATCTTCCTTGGAACCTCTGCTGCGCTTGCTGTGAATCCGCATCTCTACAAGGCAAATTCACCTTACGATCCACTAAAGGATCTCGCGCCGATTATTCTCGCTACAAAGCAAGCAAGTCAGGTGCTTGTGCACCCCTCTGTACCTGTAAAAACGATGCAAGAGTTGACTGCTTATCTCAAGAGCAGACCAAATCGGGATAACTACGCAACAGCGGGCAATGGTTCCCCAGGGCATCTCGGCAACGAAATGTACAAATTAATGACGGGTATAGAAATGACGCATGTACCCTACAAAGGTGGTGCCCCCGCACTCGCAGGGCTAGCCGGTGGCCAGACGACAATGTCTATCGCAATACTCCCAGAGTCAATGGCGTTGGTCAATGCCGGCCTACTTCGCGCTCTTGCGATCACCACATTAGAGCGTTCGCCTCAATTCCCGAACCTTCCAACTGTCAGTGAATCTGTACCTGGCTTTGAATTGATCTCTTGGTATGGTTTTGTTGTCAAAGAAGGAACCCCAAAAGAGATTGTCTCAATGCTTAACGTCGCTTTTGATACAGCATTACACGAGGCTGGTTTGAATAGGCGTCTTTCTGAAATGGGCTTTAATATTGTTGGCGGAAAACCTGAGAAATTGCGCGAACTTATGATCTCAGAGTCAGACAAGTGGGGACGAATTGTTGTTGAGGCAAACATTAGCCTTAATTAATTAGACCGTTTATACCGCCTGCAGTCACAACGCTATTACTTAAAAAAATATGAAAAAAATTACCGCTTGTGCCATCTCTCGAAATTATTTCAATATGCCCTTCTGGATCGCAGCCCATCAAGGCATGTTCACAGACGAAGGGCTTGCCAACGGAGTTGCTCAGTTGTCATAGTTGTACTTATTTAGAACCATAAAACCAGGAGATAATAATCATGCTTTCAACATTCGTAAAAACCTTAGGGATTGCCATACTCGGAGTCGTTCTGGCCGGTGCAGCTGCCGCTCAAACCAACTTTCCAACCAAGCCCGTAAAAATTGTGGTTCCTTTCACCGCAGGCAGTCAGGTTGACATTGTTGCGCGAGAGCTTGGGCGTGCGCTTCAGGACATTTGGGGTCAACCCGTGATCGTCGAAAATCGTCCTGGCGCGGGTGGCACAATCGGTAGCCGCGTCGTTGCAACCGCCGACCCCGACGGCACCACGTTAATGTTTACCTCAGCCTCTCACGCAATCAACCCAACGCTATACCAATCATTACCCTACGATACGCTCAAAGACTTCACCGGTGTGACCTTTGGAACAAGCGTACCGAATGTACTTGTCGTTTCTCCATCCCTTGGAGTCAAAAATGTTCAGGCGCTCATCAAGCTCATTAACGCGCAACCGGGCAAGTTAAATTTTGCTTCTGCAGGTGTTGGTAGCGGCACGCATTTTAACGGTGAAATGTTTAAAGGCATGGGCAAGCTTGACATCGTGCACGTGCCCTATAAGGGAACAGGCGAGGCACTGGTAGACACCACAGCGGGCCGCGCTGCGTTTTACTGGTCGCCGCTTGGGCTGACATTACCATTTATCAAAGACGGTAAGCTCATCGCTTTAGCTGTTAGCACCGATAAACGCGCAGCACTCATGCCCGATATCCCAGCAATCTCGGAGATCATCCCCGGCATGATCTATGACCACTGGTATGGCCTCTTGGCGCCTAGCAAAACACCACCAGCGATTGTTGCAAAGATCTCTAAAGACGCTAATGAGGTGCTGAAGTCTCCGGCTGTTATCAAATCACTCAGCGCCCAAGGAGTGACCCCAGCGCCCACAACTCCCGAGCAGTTCAACGCATTCATCGCTGCAGAGATCAAGCGTCTCGGTGATGTGGTGATTAGCGCCAATATCCCCCGTCAATAAATATTTGCCTCCCAACATAACTATTTCGACAGGAGCCTTATGTGTGCGTGATCGATGTTCTGTTACGCATACACGTAATCTAGACTAGTCCACCGTTAGGCTGGATGATCTGCCCATGAATCCATGAGGCTCGCTCTGAGGCCAAGAACGCCACCGCATCCGCGACCTCGGAGGGTCTGCCAATACGATTGAACGGGCTCATGGATGCGGCGCGCTGTTTGGCCTCTTCGGTCTTGCCCGCATGGAACAAATCCGTGTCCACAGCGCCAGGTGCCACTCCATTAACACGCACACCGCGAGGGCCCAGCTCTTTGCCCATTGAACGCAACAACGATTCGACTGCAGCCTTGGTGGCCGTGTACGGACCGCCACCAGGCACAGCATTGCGAACCATGGACGTTGTAATTCCGATAATTGATCCACCATCCAGCACGTCTTTAGCCGCCTCAGTCAAGACGTTGAAAGCGCCAAATACGTTAACCTCCATCAACTTACGAAAATTGTCGTGCGTGAACTGCCCCATGGGGACATAAGGCTGATTAATCCCTGCATTCACAACAACCGTCTGGGGGCGCACTCCAAAATCCTTGGCGACTTGCGCAAAAACACCTTGTACGGCTGCCGCATCGCGAACATCGGCCGCGTAGGCCTTAATCTGTCCAACTTTTTCTTGTGCTTTGGACTCGTCAGGTTTACTCACATAGGTAAACGCAACACGGAAACCGTCCCGCGCCAATGCCTGCACACAGGCAGCACCAATTCCGCGCGAGCCACCAAACACTAAAGCTAAAGGTTGAGTCATTTTTTTGTCCTCTGTCATGTTGTCGTACCCGAAGATTAGCAACGAAATGCTAGATTCACCAAGAATAATCCTGCAGCTTTTATGTTTTTTTGGCAGCTAACATGTAACGTCTCGCAACTGGGCTTTTTGCAGTAAAGTACGAATGCTATCACTCCACAAAAAAATGATGAAAAAAATCGTTGCTGGTGCCATCTCGAGAAATTATTTCAACATGCCCTTCTGGATCGCAGCCCATCAAGGGATGTTCACAGACGAAGGGCTTGACGTCACGCTTGACCTGCACGAGCCGATTGATGAGGTGTGGAGGCGCCTTCAAGATGGCCGGATGGATATTGCCTTAGGCGTGACCGAACACATTATCTTAGACAGCGAAGGTGGCGGTCACCTTGAGATCATTGGCGGTAACGTTAATCGCCTACCTTTTTCGATGATCTCTGGTAAAGACGTGAAGTCTTTTTCAGATCTGCGAGGCAAAACGATTGGTGTCTCGTCAATCGACGCAGGCAGCTCTTCGCTGGTCATGAAGCTGATGACTGCACACGGCCTGCATTACCCGCAAGATTATAAAATCGTGGCCTGCGGCCCTATCCTCGCGCGCTGGGAGAAACTACAAAGCGGCGAGATCGATGCAGGCTTACAAGGCGCGCCCTTGAACTACATCGCACTAGACCAAGGCTTTCATTCACTGTGCGAACCTCGTGATGAGTTTCCGTGGTTTCAGTTCACCTCACTGAATATCGATAGTCGTTGGGCGCGCGCAAACCATCACACCGTCATCCGCTTCATGCGTGCCTTTATTCGTGCACACGATTGGTTCTATGCAAACAAAGCGGGCTGTCAAAAAATCGCCATGCTCGAAACCGGCATCACTGCTGAATATGCTGATCGAGCTTGGGATGAATACACGTCAAGCGAGATTTTCCCGCGCGATGCACAGGCAAATCCAGAATCGATTCAAACCTTAATCGATATCAGCGCTTTGTTAAGAGCCATTCCAAACCGCGCCCATACACAGGCCAAGTCTTACATCAACCACAGTTATCTTGATGAGGCTCGTCGGTCTCTTTAGTCGTCGCGTGCCGAAGAGCGTTATTGCTTCATGATCCCAGGGTGCTTGGCTAAGAAGCCTTACCTGCGGCGACAGCAGGCGGCATAATCCACTAACCACCTTCGATTCTGGGAATAAAAAATACCTCAGAGCCGGGCTTGACGGGCTGGGTGTAGTCAACCTCGTGGATTACGCCATCAATGGCGATTGAGGTTTCTTCTTCGAGGGTCTCGCCCAAACCAGGAAACAAATCATTCATGGCGCGTATGACGCCACGAATGTTTTTTGCCTGAATCTCAAACTCTCTGATGCTATCGGTGTAACGTCTGCTAAAGCCGGCGGTGAACGTCACCTTAACGGCTTTAACAGGAGTCGCGGCAGCTTCAGCCTGCATCAATCGCGGCCAATACTCTTGGAGGTGACATCGGCAACTCAGTCATTCTTCGACCGATCGCGTTTTCGATTGCATTCGCAATCGCTGCCATCGGAGGAACAATATTGGCTTCGCCTACGCCTTTCACACCAAATGGATGGCTTGGATTAGGCACCTCAACCAAGACGGCTTCAATCATTGGCAAGTCTGAGGCAACCGGGATACGGTAGTCTAAGAAACCTGCGTTTGAAAGACGACCCTTGCTGTCGTAGATGTATTCTTCGTTCAAGGCCCAACCGATGCCCTGCACAACACCACCAACAATTTGACCAGCACAATAATCACGGTGAATGGCGCGGCCAACGTCTTGAGCAGCCACAAACTGCAGAATCTTGACATGACCCGTTTCAGGATCAACCTCAACATCTACAAACTGTGTCGAAAAGCCTGGAGCCTGCCCACCTGCGTTGGTTGATGCTTCGTAACCAATTGGGCCACCTGTTACTGCCCGCTTGCCTGCAATCGCCTTAAGCGAGAGTGGTTCAAAATTGCCCACGCTCGGGTCAACGGGCTTGGCATAACCATCAGACCACACGACGTTTTTAATGTCGGTATCCCACATCAACGACGCACGCAGGCGCAAGTCTTCGATCACTTTATTGCAGGCCTCAACGACCGCAATACCTGTTGCATACGTGACACGTGAACCGCCCGTCACGTGGTTGTAGCCAATCGAAGCTGTGTCAGCGACCGTTGAACGCACAGACTCGTAAGACACGCCCAGCGTCTCAGCCGCCATCAAGGCCATCGAAGCGCGTGAACCGCCTACGTCCATACTCCCTGTAGCGATCACCACAGTGCCATCTTCGTTGATATGCACCGAGGCTGTTGATTCGCCGCCGCCGTTAAACCAGAAACCTGAAGCCACGCCGCGCCCTTGGTTTTTGCCCAAAGGTTTGTTGTACTGGGGATGGTCAAGCAAGGCCTGAATCGTTTCAGCATAGCCATCGTGCGAATGCTTTGGACCCCAAGCCGTTGGCGAACCGGCTTTCACAGCGTTTTTCAAACGCATCTTGAGTGGATCCATACCAATCTTTTTGGCCAAAATATCCAACACGCTTTCAACTGCAAAAGCAGAAATTGGTGAACCTGGTGCGCGATACGCAGCCGATTTTGGACGGTTACTGACTACATCAAAACCCACCGACTTAACGTTAGGGATAATGTAAGGTGCGAACGCGCACATCGTGGCGTTCATCACAGGTGAACCTGGAAAGGCACCTGCCTGAAATTTGAACAAGCCTTCTGCTGCGACAAGGGTGCCGTCTTTTTTGACGCCAATCTTGACCGTCATCGAAGAACCTGACGTTGGGCCCGTTGACTTAAATACGTCTTCACGGCCCATCATGATCTTGACGGGGAGACCTGTTTTACGCGACAGCAAAACGGCCATCGGTTCAATATACACAACAGTTTTACCGCCAAAGCCACCACCGATTTCTGCAGGGTGAACCAACAGGTTACCGATTTCCATACCGACTAATTTTGCCGTGTAGGCACGCACGACAAAGTGACCTTGACTTGCTGACCACAATTCGCATTGGCCATCAGCACCGTAGCGCGCCAAGCATGAATGCGGCTCGATATAGCCCTGATGCACGGCTGCCGTTTTAAAGCTCATCTCAACGACTTCATCGGCCGAAGCAAAGCCTGCTGCGATATCACCGGTGCTGAACTCTAAACGCTTAGATATATTTGAAGGCTTGCTAGGTGCAGGCTCAATACCACGAGTGATCATGTCTTCAAATAACAAAGGCGCGTCTGGCTTCATTGCGTCTTCGACATCAATGCAATGAGGCAAAACTTCATACTGAACGTCGATTAAGCTGACCGCTTCAGCAGCGATTGCTGCGGTAGTTGCTGCAACGGCTGCAATCGCGTGACCTTCAAACAGCGCTTTTTCGCGCGCCATGATGTTGCGCGTCATGTGCCAGTAGTTTTGCGCGACACGCTCTGGGCCGACATAATCAAACGGATGTTCTGGAAAATCAGCACCCAAGATGATGCTTTTAACTCCTGGCAGTGCCAGAGCTCTAGACGTGTCAACCGACAAAATACGCGCATGCGCATGCGGTGAGCGCAAAATTTTTGCCCATAACATTCCGGGCAAAGAATAATCAGCGCCGTACTGTGCCTGGCCGGTGACCTTTGGTACACCGTCAGGGCGTACTGGGCTCGTGCCCACAACTTTCATAACCTGCTGGATGTCTTTAGTGTTCGTCAACATGATTAGGCTCCTCGCATTTCGCGCGCGGCTTCAAGCACCGCGGTGATGATGTTGTTGTAACCGGTGCAACGGCACAGATTACCCGCCAACCAAAAACGTACTTCTTCTTCAGTTGGATTATTATTACGCTCAAGCAACGAACGCGCGGCAATCAAAAACCCTGGAGTGCAAATGCCACACTGCAAGGCTGCATGCTCAAGAAACTTGCGCTGCAACACATGCAGGGTTTCGCCGTTGGCCATCCCTTCAATGGTTTGAATAGTTTTACCCTGCGCCTCAACAGCCAAGACCAGACATGAGCACACTAAACGGCCATCAAGGGTCACGCTACACGACCCACAATCGCCCGTGCCGCAACCCTCTTTCGTGCCGGTCATGTTTAACTCATCTCGCAAGACATCGAGCAAAGAGACGTTCGGCTGACACAAAAACTCAACCGGATCACCATTAATAACTGTTGTGACGTGATGCTTTGGCATTTAGTTGTTCCCCTTCGCTCTGCTGAGCGCTTTTTCTGCTGCGCGCCTGGCGAGCACACCTGATACTTTGGTTCGAAATACTTTGGTTCCGCGCTTGTCGTCAATTGGCCGTGCTGCGGCACTTGCTGCAGCGGCCAATTTAGCCAAGGCGGCTGCGTCGACTGTCGTACCAATCAATGCAGCAGCAGCTTCAGGCACCAGCAAAGCACGGTCGGCCACCGCACCGAGGCTGACACGGGCATGTGTGCACACACCTTTGTCATCGAGCGTCAGACTCAAGCCAACACCCACCACCGCGATATCCATTTCGGTACGGGGTGTAAAACGCAAATACGCATCGCCTGAATGTGGCGCGCGCTTTGGCAAGAAGAACGACACGATTAACTCGCCCTTGCTAAGCGATGTTTTGCCTGGACCCGCCGGAACTTGCTCAACCGGCACGTCACGCCGGCCGTTGGGGCCAACGATGCTGGCAATTGCGCCCGCAGCGATCATCGCAGGAACCGTATCCGCACCAGGAGACGCATTGCAAAGATTGCCACCCAGCGTCGCACGCCCGCGCACTTGGATCGAACCCACAAGGTTCGCGCCGTCGATCACGCCAGGCCACGTTTTGGCGAAGGCGGTGTTCTCGAGCAATTGCATACAGGAGACTGCAGCCCCAACACGATAACCGCCGTTTTCAACGGCGATCACATTCATTTCGGCGATACTTTTTACATCAAGTACCAATTCAGGTTTGATATTGCCCGACCGCATATGAACCATCAAGTCGGTACCGCCTGATAAAACTTTTGACAGCCCTTGTGTGGCAGCGATTAGCGCTGACGCAGCCTCGGCTGTTTTGGGTGTTTCAAAACGCATTTCCATCATCTCGCATCCCCGTTCATTTTTTGTGAACCTTGTTTGTACATTACGTAAATCATCCTATTCTATTCTATATGTCGAACAACGTTTCGTGTAGACACTCAGGGCTTTGGGACGATTAAAAACGGCCCTATTTGCAGAATTCTATGCCGGCTTGTTTCTATCAACCGGACTTGCGCCGCAAAGCGCGCTAAACGCACTGATTCGCGCAAACAAGTCAAAAAAAGAGAACTTCGTGAATCGAATCTAGCCCCACGAATCGAACCCCATGTTGCGCCGCAGCGTATCTTTAGGAAGTCTGGCGCGTCATTCAAGCACACGCCCAAAGTTTTGCTTGGCACGCAGGCTCAAAAAAATGGCCCGAGGTGCGACACCTTAGGCCATTTTCAATGGTCAAGCGAGGCGTTAGCCTTCGACCTTGATGTTGTTTTTCTTGATGACATCGGCAAATAACGTACTGGTGTCGCTTAAATATTTTGCGAACTCAGCGCCTTGTTTGAAATCGATTTCAACAGCGATACGGTTAAATAATTCAATCGTGTCGGGGGCTTGCATGATCTCTTGAACAGCTTTAGCCAAGCGGGTGGCTATATCTTTAGGCAGGCCAGCAGGTGCGACCAAACCCACCCAAGCACCTAAATTGAACCCTGGAATACCTGCTGCCGTGGCCAGAGGAGGCATACCGGGCAACAGCGCACTACCTTTGAGCAAAGACACCCCCAGCCCTTTTAACCGACCATCTCGCACGAAAGGCATCGTCGCCGCTGCTGTTTCGATGCAATAGCTCACACGGCCTGCAATCACGTCGGTCAGTGCCGGAGAAGACCCTTTGTAGGGTACGTGTACGGCCTTCAAGCCAGCGCCTGCGTTGAACGCTTCAGCGATCAAGTGTGCAGTGGCACCGGTACCGGACGAGGCAAAGGTGTATTTGCCGGGGTTCGCCTTAACAAGTGCCACCAAACCCGCAGCATCTTTCGCCGGGAAATCAGGTGCGGTCACCAAGACATAAGGCGACAAACCCGCCATCGCGATAAAAGTCAGCTCTTTGCTCACGTTGTAAGGCGTTGGCTGCAGCAAGGGAGCTACCGTGATCGGCCCGCTTGACGCGGCGAGCAAGGTGTACCCATCAGGCGCTGCCTTGGCAACCATATCGGTGCCGATCATACCGCCGGCGCCAGCCTTGTTTTCAGGTGTCACACTTTGACCAAGAACGCGGGTCAAGCCCATGGCAAGCGCACGACCCACGAGATCAGTCGCCTGTCCGGGAGGCCACGGAATCACGATTTTGAGCGCCTTTGACGGATACGCCGCTTGCGCTTGCGCGAACAGGGGCAAGCCTAGCCCCGTGCCGGCAAGCGTTGCCCCGGCCGCAGCTAAGAGCGCGCGACGCCCATTGTTTGGTTGCTTGGCCAGAGCGGCCATCTGATTTGCTTTCACTTTCATTGCATTCCCTCAAAGCAGTGTCGATTAAAAAACAGATTGTAAATACCTTTACTATTATCCCAAGCATCGCATGGGTGCGGGTCACAGTTAGTCACTGCCTTGCACGCCAATCCTTCTGCACCCACGCAATATTCTTAAATTTTTGTACAGCCTTTTTACCTCATCCACGAACCATGAATCAAACTGCGCTGCCACCCGTTGCCTGGTCTGAAGCTCTCAATGGACTTACCCAACGTTATCGCGAACGTATTGCAGCGATCGACGGACAAGGCCATTCTTTGACCTACGAACAGCTCAACCGCTACGCCCACGCCCTCGCTAGCCAATTAAAACAAAACGGACTCGTGCCCGGCCAAGCCATTGCGTCACTATTACCCAATTCAATCGAGGCAGTGTGGACATCTTATGGGATTCGCCTTGCAGGCGCTACCGAAATCCCACTCAGTTGGGGGTATACCCTAGATGAAATTCAATGGTGCGCCCAGCTGGCTCAATTTAAAACTATTCTGACCCTTGAAAAACGAACGCTCGAGCTGTCAGGCGCGGGGTTCAATACACTGTTAGCAGAAGGTATCGCTACCGAGCCTTCGCTGCCGAACACTGCAATACAACCGCTTGCCCCGGTTGCGTTTAATCAGTCAGCACGCATTCTTTTTACCTCAGGCACGACAGGCAAACCTAAAGGCGTGGTGTACACCAACGGCGCGCGTTGGCTGGGCGAGCAATTACTCAAAGCCACACTCCCCTTCGTGCCCGAGCCCGGCGTCACAATCTTACTCATGACGCCCTTTGTGCACGGCGCTTCATTGCTGGCCTTTGCCTGGTTGGATCATGGCGCCACGATCATCTTGCATGACGGTGTCAACATCGAAAAAGTCGCCCCCTTGCTTGAAAGTGATTCGCTTGACGCAATTTTTGCCCCACCGACGGTGCTCGCTAAAATCACTTCAGCGCTCGCAGGCAAACGCTACGATCACGTGCGGTGCATCTTTACAGGCACACAACCATTGACCCCAGCACTCTATCAGCGGGCGCATGCCATGTTTGGTCCTAAAGTGCGCATCACGTTTGGCAAATCTGAGTGTGTCAACCCAATCACGGTTTTAGGCCCACAAGACACGCATCATTATTTTTCACAAACCGAGGTCCCAGCCGGTGCGTGTGTGGGTTGGCCAGCGCCTGGGGTCGAAATCAAAATCGAGACACCCGATGCACTGACTGCACAAAATGAAGAGCGCAGCGATGGTGAGGTGTTATTGCGTTCGCCACACATGTCTTCGGGGCTGATCGATAGCAATGGCTTTAGACCTCACGAACCTGAAGGTTGGCATCACACGGGCGACTTAGGTTATATCGATCAAGCCGGTCGCGTGGTTTTGACGGGGCGTATCGCTGACGTCATCAAAACAGGCGGCTATCGAGTCAACCCCGATGAGATTGAAGTTCAGCTCGCGGCCAACACCTCGTGCGCGCAGATCTGTGTGACTTCGCTTGCGTCAGACTATTGGGGCGAGATTATCGTTGCTGTCGCTGAAGGCACGCAGCCCGACTGGCAACAACAATGCGAAGACTTGCTTCAAGGCATGTCGCGCCACAAACGTCCAAGGTTATATGTTTCGGTTCAGGCGTTGCCGCGCAACCCACAGGGCAAGATCAGTCGCAAGGCGGTTAGCAAGATGGTCCTTGCTAACCACAAACTGCTCGATGGCTCACACCCGCAACTCGAACCGCTTAGCATTTAGCGCTTACGCGCCCAAAAAAATAGATTCACACACCATAGATTGCGACGATTGCCGCCGCGATCTGGTGTTGGAGGGCGCAACGACTAAGCCCGACTCAATCACCAGACAGGCGTTGAGGTTGAGCTTAATCTTTGTTTAACATCCCCAATCTTTCAATCGTTTTACGCTCAGCCACAAAAGCTTCTTTCGCGTACTTGGTGTACTGCGCAGTATTCATTTCAATGATTGGCTGATCGAACTGAGCAAAAATTGCAATAACAGCTGGGTCTTTTAGCGTCTTTTGAAAGGCGTCGTGCAAAATTTTGACAACAGCCGGATCCATATTTTTAGGGCCGCACACACCAAAAGGCGAGTCAGAAACGGTGTCGTAACCAAGCTCAGTCAAGGTCGCAACGCTTGACCATCGCGTTGTACGCTTGCTGCCATAGGTGGCTAACAAGCGCAACTTACCCGAGTCGACCGATTGGCCCCAACCTGTAGAGTCACTCATGGCCATCGTGTGACCACCAAGCACCGCCTGTATATTTTGCGCACTACCTTTGAACGGGATGTGCGAAAGCTGAATACCCGCTTTTTGCGCAAACTCTTCAATCGCCAAGTGCGGACTCGACCCCGCACCTGGCGTGCCGTAAGTAAACTTATTTGGATTGGCCTTCGCCCAAGCCACAAGCTCTTTAATTGACTGAACTGGCGAGTCACTCGGCACGACCAAGCCAAAGGTGTAGCCTGTCAGGCAAATGATCCAAGTAAAATCTGTTAGCGTATCAAAGGTAGTTTTTTGCATGTGCGGCACACGAAATACCGAAATCGGTAACTGCGCAAGCGTGTACCCGTCAGGTTTCGCATTAACCAACTCAGCGCCACCCAACACCCCGGTTGCCCCAGGCTTGTTTTCAACAATGATACTGGTGCCCAAGATCTTGCCTGCGCTTTCAGCCAGCACTCGCATCACCACATCTGTAGCCCCGCCCGGCGGCCACGGGCAAATATATCTAATGGTTCGGGTCGGAAACGTCGCTGAGTGGGCCAAGCCAGGAACCAGCGCGCTGGCGGCCAACGCAGTCGTTGAGAGTAGAAAATCGCGGCGAGCTGTCATCGTGAACCCTTTCAGTGTAAACAGAAGTGACCCATGGTAAAGCCAGAATCGAGCCCCCGCAATACGAAGCGGCGGATACAAGGGTTATACCCAATACGCGCAGCGCGTCCCAACCCTTATTTCACGGTTATCCTTTCACACATTGAAATTAGAAAGTTGGAGATGATCTTGAAAAATCTAACACACGCACTCGCTGCGATGGCGCTCGTCCTTGCTTCGGGTGCTGGCTTCGCGCAAGACTACCCAAACAAATCCATTAAATGGATTGTTCCCTACACCCCCGGCGGCTACACCGACAACGTCACTCGCTTGGTGACGACTCGTATGGCGACAATCCTCGGGCAGTCGATCATCATCGAGAACAAGCCTGGCGCCAATTCGATTATCGGCGTCGATCAGGCTGCGAAAGCCGCGCCCGATGGTTACACCATGCTCACGACGATCACCGCGCACGCCGCCAACGTCACGTTGTACGAAGGCAAGTTACCGTTTGACCCTTACAAGTCATTGATACCGATCTCTTTGGTGGCGATTACACCCTTGGTGCTGTCAGTTAACAAGGATTTGCCCGTTAACTCAATGGGCGAGTTAATTGCCTACGCCAAAGCCAATCCAGGCAAGCTCTCGTTTGGCTCCTCGGGCGTAGGCGCGGCGGCTCACCTGACATCTGAACTGCTGAAGTACACCGCCGGTATCGATATGGTGCACGTCCCCTACAAAGGCACCGCGCCTGCCCTGACAGACTTGATGTCTAACAGCATTCAGGTGTTAATCGATGCGCCAAGCGGTGTAGGTGCAAACATTCGCGCCGGTAAGATCAAAGCTCTGGCGTTTTTCTCTGACAAGCGCCTGCCAAGCTACCCCGACGTACCCACGATTGTTGAGTCGGGCGGCCCTAAAATTGAGTCCTCAAGTTGGGTGATGTTTTTTGCACCGGCAGGCACCTCAATGGCGATCGTTGATAAGTTGTCGCTAGCGGTCAAAGAATCGCTGAAATCCGAAGAACTTATCAAACGCTTTGCGGATCAAGGAATTATCACGGTTGGCAACACGCCCGCCGAGGCAGACGTATTTCTGAAGGCTGAAATCGCCAAATGGGGCAAGCTAATTAAAACAGTGGGAGTGAAAGCTGAATAATTCAGCTACGACAACAAGCCCTCTGACTGAAGCAGCGCTCGTGCAGCTTGCACTTCATCCGACGCCGCACGATACAAAGGGGGGCGCACCGCCCCACCTACCATTCCAAACATCTCAGTAATCGCCTTGGTCAAGGCGACGTTGTGCTGACCTTTGGCTAAGAACTTGCTGTGCAATTGATTGGCGATACGCACAATATGTTGCAGCGGCTGCCGTGCAGCCTCATAGTCGCCGGCCTCAATGGCCGCCATAAACTCGGCGCAATAGGGTTTGGCCTTCGACTGCATGTATAGCGGACGAGACGAGCCAAATAAAAACTTCGGCATGATCGCTGGTCCAAAGGCAGCCAGCCCGTAAAGATGATATTCCTCGAGTGGACAACTAATCGGCAGCAGATGCCCGGCAGCGGCAAGCATGGCCGAATACTTATCTAAGCTTAAAGCCGCCTCTTTGACCAAACAAATGGTGTCAATGCCAGCCAAGCGCACCATCTCTGCTGGCGTAATGTAGTAACCCAGCTCAGAAAGGGTTGAGCTATATACACAGATGCCGATATCCACTGCGTTAGCCAAGTTCTGATAGTAATCAAACACGCCATCGGCAGAGCGCGGGCCATAATAAGGCGGCCAACACATCACTAAGTCAGCACCTGATGCCTGAGCATGTCGTGCTAACTCAATCGAGTCTTTGTAGGACGTATGTGAAACGCCCGCGATAATAGGAACACGACCCGCGTTCGCCTCGATCATCGTATCCGTCACACGCTTACGCTCGTCCATGGTAAGGGTCCAAAACTCTTGATAGACCGAGCCCAAATACAAACCTCGTGCACCGGGCAAGCCAATCAAATGATCGACATTGTGACGTAGCCCAGAATAATCAATTTCTAGATCATTTTTAAAGGGAGTCGTGGTTGTCACGACATACCCGCTCAAGGTGTTGCGAGTCCATTGTTTTGCAGCGGTTCTTCTGTAATGCATATCACGTCCCTATCGCGCTTACCAGACGATCACTCAAGTGAAGCTTCGTTGAGCTAATCAATTTTAATGTTGCTCTCGGTCACGACGCGATGCCACATCAGTCGCTCGGCTTTGATGACTTGCCCAAAAAATGCGGCGTCTTTACCTAAGGGCTCAAGACCACGTTTCAAAAAGTCTTTTTTAACCTCCGAATCATTCACAATTGCCGTGAACTCTTTTGATAATCGATTCACAATTGCGTCAGGAGTGCCAGTCGGTGCTAAAACACCATACCATCCCTCGACCACAAAATTACTCAGGCCACTTTCGGCTACTGTCGGCAAGTCTGGAGCCGCGGGTGAGCGTACTTTGCTACTGATGGCCAAGGCTCGAATCTTGCCAGCCTCGACCTGTGGCATCACCAAGGTCATCGAATCAAAGACGACAGCCAAACGTCCACCGATCAAATCGGTCATGGCAGGCGCAGCGCCTTTATATGGGACGTGCACCATTTGAATGTCTGCCTGCCGCATCAACAATTCCATCGCTAAATGTGCAGTCGAGGCATTGCCAGCAGAGCCATAACTTAGGCCGCCGGTTTTTTGTTTTGCCAACGCGATAAATTCGGTAAGTGTTTTGACAGGCACCTGCGCATTGACTGCCAACAGCAACGGATAACTTGTCAATAAACTCACAGGAACCAGATCACGCACCGGATCGTAGGTCAGATTTTTATACAACGATGGGTTCACCACGATGGGGCCTGGAAAAGCTAGCAACAAGGTGTAGCCATCGGGTGCCGCCCGCACAACGGCTTCAACACCAATGTTGCCTCCCGCCCCAGGCTTGTTGTCAACCACCACCGGCACACCCAAGCGCTCTTGCAACTTCTGGGCCATTTGACGCGCGACGATATCGGTCATACCGCTGGCGGCAATCGGCGCGACCAAACGAATTGATTTCGAAGGAAAGTCCTGAGCGCTCACCTGACTGTAAGCGAAAGCGTTGATCAGAACACCCACAACGACCATTAACATTTTGTTTCTGAGATCACGCAGCATTTATTTATCTCCGAGCGTCTAGGGCATTTGCGCCGTTTGCAGCAATGTCTATTTATCGTTATTGGTGACACTTAGTAGTATCATTTCTGCTAATTTACAGCAAAGCGAAGCACCACAGTCGGTTTAAGAAAATTTAGGCCAATCCCCCGAGTGACTTCCAGCAGATGAGACCCATTATGCAAACCAACGCAACCTTAACGCCGCCGCATGGCAGCTACCCACCGGGGGCTGCCGTCGTGATTGGCGGAAGCGGCGGGATCGGCAAAGGCATTTGCCTTGCGCTCGCAGCACAAGGTGCTAAGGTTGCGCTGAGCTATCGCTCAAGCGCTCAAGCCGCGCAACAAACCGTGCGCGAGATTGAGCAACTTGGTCAAACGGCCGAAGCGTTTGCGCTCGAGCTCTCTTCGTTTGAACAGGTCCAAGCTGCGTTAACAGATATCCACAACCGTTACTACCGCATTCACACTCTGGTGTTTGCTGCGGGTGCCGACATCACCATGACCTTCGTCGGTAATATCGATCACGCCGAGTGGCATCGCACCATTAATAATGAACTCAATGGATTTTTCCACGTCATCAAGGTTGTCTTGCCAATGATGCGGCAAACCGGTGGCGGCTCCATCGTCGCCATTACAACGGCCGGACTCGATCGTCATCCGCCCTTAGATATCTTATCGACCGCACCTAAGGCGGGAATCGAAGCTTTGGTCAGGGGCATCGCACGAGAAGAGGGGCGCTACAACATTCGCGCAAACTGCGTTGCGCCGGGGGTTGTAGATGGCGGATTATTTGATCGCTTGAAACCGCAAGTCAAACCAGAATTTATTGAGGCAATGAAAAGCAACACGGCCCTGAAACGCTTTGGCACCATCGAAGAAATCGCCGGGGTCGCAGCGTTCTTGACAACACCTGCTGCCGCTTATGTCACTGGCCAGCATCTGTGCGTGGATGGTGGCTACTCAGTATGAATGAGCCATTGCTGTCCGAGGTCGATGGACTCACGCTTGGCCAGGCACTCAGACGATCAGGGGCACGATGGCCTGATCAAGATTTTTTTAAAGCAACCGAGGGATCAGTCACTTTTTCACAATTTGACAAACAGGTTGACCAATTTTCTCAGTCGCTCCTGACACTCGGTTTAGGACGACACGATCACGTCGCAGTGTGGCTTGGCAACTCGCTTGAATGGGCACTCACTTTTTGTGCCTGCGCACGGATCGGCGCCGTATTAGTGCCAATCAATACCCGTTACACCGCCTTAGAAGCGAGCTATATTTTGGAGCAAGCCGATGCCAAGGCCTTGGTCATGACCTCGGTGCTTTACGGGCTCAATTATTTAAACATGCTCGAACAGATCGCACCCAGCCTCGCAGGGGCCCAGCACGATCTGCTCGAATTAAAAGAGCTTCCCGCACTAAAGCGCGTCATCCTGAGCGAGCCTGAATACGCAACGATGCAGGCGACCCCAGTCAGTTCCTTACCTGTATATGCAGTCCATCTTGAAGCTCTCATGCAGCAAGCGCAAGCCCACGAACAGCTTCAAGCCGCCGAGCGAGCCGTCAGCGTTGAAGATGTTTTATTGATCTGCTACACCTCGGGCACAACAGGAAAACCTAAAGGCGTGATGCACAACCATCGCGTGCTCAAACAAGCCACTCGCGTCGGCTTAGCGCTTGACCTAAAACCTGGCGGCCGAATTCTTGGGCATATGCCGCTGTACCACGTAGCCGGTTTATACATGGGTTTTATCCCGGCGCTCACGCTTGGCGCTTGCTTTGTCAATATGCCGCAATGGGAGACCACCCGCGCACTCGACTTACTCGAACAAGAGCGCATCACCGCCTTCGGTGGAATCCCCACGCATTTTGTCGATTTGGTCAACCACCCCTCTGTGACGCAGCGAGATCTATCGAGCGTCAAAAACGCCTGGATTGGTGGCTCGCCTGTCATGCAAGCAACGTTTGAGAAATTTAAAACGGTGCTCGGTCTCAAACAACTCATGTCTACCTACGGCATGACTGAAAATACCATTTCAACAAGTTTTAATCGCTTGTCAGATCCTATCGAAGTGTGCTGCCAAAATCGTGCTCCGATTCTGGGCCCAAGCGAAGTCAAAATCATCGACATCGCGACGCAAAATGAACAGCCCCGCGGTTCAGTTGGTGAGATTTGGTGCCGTGGTGAAACCGTCATGCTGGGGTATTACAAAAACCCAGAAGCGACCCGCGCAACCATCACCGATGATGGCTGGCTTAAGACCGGAGACCTTGGACGCTTTGACACCGAGGGATTTTTATCTGTAACCGGGCGCTTGAAAGATATGTATAAAACAGGCGGCACGAACGTGTATCCAGCGGAAGTTGAACAGTTTCTTGTGCAACACCCTGCGATTGCAATCGTCGCGATCGTGGGCGTACCTGATACACGCTTAGACGAAGTCGGCTTCGCCTTTGTTCAGACACATCCCGGCATGCAAATGACTCATGCTGAGTTACGTGCGTTTTGCAAAGGCAATTTAGCCGATTACAAAGTCCCGCGTTATTTAAAGTTACTCGCAGCGATTCCGCGCACCACGACCGGCAAAATTCAGCGCTCAGCACTGCTAGAACTTGCCGGCGCTGAACTCACCCGAACGAATCACTCGATACCGGGATAGGCATCTGCCCCGTAGACTCGTCGCACCTCTTTAAGCAACTCGCCGCGCGGTGGGGCGTAAGTCATGCGCTTACTAATGAAGTTGCCAGTCAGGCGTTGAATTTTGACGGCGGTTTCGCCCATCTTGGTCAAAGCCACGGTGCCATTCAAAATCGGCACACCATCCACATCGTGAATATTGGCATGGGCCAGCATCGCCATTACCACGCCACCAGCGGCGATAATCACCTCGGCACCTTTGTCGATGCCACGCCGCGCAGCTTGACGAAACTCTTCAAAAATTGCCCCACGCGCCACGGCATGTTCTGGCGCCTCTGAAAACCCCGGGGCCAGATCAGGCAGATTGTGAACCTTCATCGCCTCAAGAGACGCCATTCTGGGATAAAACCCGTAGCGGTGAACGTTTTCTAAAACACGCGGCGTAAATTTTGGATTGACCGTCACGAGCGTATAAAGCGTGCCCATCATGCACGCAATACTCAACGTCGATTCGCATAGCCCCAACACCGGGATTGTCAATAGTTCGCGCAACTCTCTAATTCCGGGATCGGTAATGTTGCCGAGTAAGAAACCGTCATAGCCTTCTTTTTGCGCTCTCAGGCCATTCGCAATCACCTCGGCGACGTCAACGTATTCAGGATAGCGGTACTGGTCTGCCACCCCGCCGCCACGCTCGAGCCCATGCGCCTCTATTTGCGTGTCAGGATCGGCGGCATGAACGATCTGCTTATTGAGCGCTGCGCCGTAGTTGCCGAACGCATCAAACCGCGAAAAACTCTGATACCAAAGTCGCATGTCAACACTCACAGTGAATGAAGCTAGCCGGGCTGTCTCGGCGTGCCGGGCAATCCGGGTATGGTACCTAACCATGGCATGGCAGAGTCGCACCAAATTTGCTTTTTTGGACTCAGCTGACCGCGTTGCGCCAGGGCGCCGATGCGCAGACCAAAAATCTTTTGATCAAATTCGGTGGTGGCATAGATGGATGTGCCGCAATTCGAGCAGAAAGCCTGCAAGCGTTTGGCGCCGCTCTCGGCAGTTTTCAAGTACGTCTTGGGCACGCCCGCCAACATTCGGAAGTTTTCTTTTTTCGCCGGAACGTTCACGCGAAACGCTGAGCCGGTAATCGTCTGACAATCGGTGCAATGGCAAATCGCGACAGCTGCAGGATCGATCACTGCCTCATAGCGAATTTGCCCACAGTGACAGGCGCCGTTTACGTTCATGGGTACTCCACGCTGACAGGTCTATGGCAAGAAAATGCGGCGGCGCAACAATGTCGCGACTTGGTGACTAAATAATAGCGTACAACATTTTAACCAAACCTCTGTCCACTTTCTTGCCGCAAGAGTCAGCCGAGTCGCGAGCGGCCGCGTTGCGGCGCCTGAAGCCGCGCTGTACAGTGCAACTTATATCGCGTGCCGAAGCAAACTTTCTGACGCGCGCTTGATTCCTTGACCTTGATGGCAAAAATGACGAACACTGCTGCAACAAACAACGAACAATCTGCCAACCCGCCCAGCGCCCAAGCTGCGACGATTCCGGTTTTAGTGTCTTTGAGTTTCTGTCATTTTCTCAATGACTTAATTCAATCCTTGATCCCGGCTCTTTATCCCTTACTCAAAACTGAGTTCAGCCTAGACTTTACACAGATCGGCATCATCACGCTCGCCTTTCAATTGACCGCCTCGCTTTTGCAACCAACGGTGGGCTTTTATACAGACAAAAATCCAATGCCCTTTTCGCTTGCAATTGGTATGGGTTCGACGCTGATCGGTTTGCTATTGCTTTCAGTTGCACCCACTTACGCAATGATTTTGATTGCAGCCAGCCTCATCGGCACAGGCTCTGCCATCTTTCACCCAGAAGCTTCACGCGTCGCGCGCATGGCCTCTGGCGGAAAATTTGGCTCGGCGCAAGCGTTCTTTCAGGTTGGTGGAAACGTCGGTCAAGCTGTCGGCCCACTGCTTGCTGCGTTTGTTGTGTTGCCGCACGGTCAAACGGCAATCGCCTGGGTGTCTTTGGCTGCACTAATCGCGATCGTGTTCTTAACACGCATCGGAAAATGGTATGGCGCTCACATCAAGCCTAGCAACGAATCAACGACGACAGCGAGCGCAAACCAAGCTTCGGATTTACCGCGGGCCCGCATGTTATTTTTAATCACAATATTGATGCTGTTACTGTTTTCTAAAAATGTCTACAGCGCGAGCCTGACCTCTTTCTTTACTTTTTATTTGATCGAGCGTTTTGAATTACCGGTGCAAGCAGCTCAGGTCCAGCTTTTCATATTTATGGCCGCGATCGCAGTCGGCACCCTAATCGGTGGTGCTCTCACAGATCGCCTGGGCCGCAGGCCCATGATTTGGATTTCGATCCTGGGCACACTGCCTTTTACGCTCGCCTTGCCCTACGCGGATCTATTCTGGACTGGCGTGCTATCGATCATTATCGGCTTACTCATGGCGTCCGCGTTTCCGGCAATTCTGGTCTTTGCCCATGAGGTGATGCCAGGTCGCATCGGTTTTGTCTCCGGCATGTTCTTCGGCTTTTCGTTTGGTCTTGGCGGTCTCGGGGCAGCGGTGATGGGATGGCTAGCCGACTTGAACGGGATGAGCTTCGTTTATCAGCTATGTTCGTTTTTACCCATTCTTGGACTCGTCGCCTGTTTTTTACCAGACATGGTCGCTGAACGCCGCAAATACCAATAAGCGCATCAATTCACCTTACTAATGGCTATCGAGACGATCTATGAATCCACGCACCGCAAAACTTAGAGCACTCCTTGCCGCAGGCGGCCCCGGTATCGTACCTGGTGCGACCGACTGCTTCACGGCAAAATTGATTGAACAAGCTGGTTTTCCAGCTGTTTATGTCACGGGTGGCGGCACTGCAAATACGTACTTAGGTGGCCCAGATATTGGTTTAATTACACTGAATGAACTAGCCAGTCAGGTCGAAAGAATTTCAGATGCCGTCTCAGTGCCCGTCATTGCCGATTGTGATACCGGCTTTGGAGGTGTGGCCAACGTCAAACGCACCATCAAGTTGTACGAACGGATCGGGGCTGCGGGACTGCACATCGAAGATCAGGTGTTTCCCAAACGCTGCGGACACTTTGAAGGCAAGTCTGTCGCGCCGGTCGAAGAAATGCTCTACCGTTTGCAAGCGGCCCTCGATGCCCGCACAGACCCAAACTTTGTGATCATTGCCCGCACCGACGCACGCGGACCTGAAGGCTTAGAGTCTGCTTTGGCACGTGCACATGCCTACCGAGAGATTGGTGCAGATATGGTATTTGTCGAAGCGCCAAACAGCCTCGAAGAATTACAGCGGATCAGCAAAGAGTTCAAAGGCACGCCTTTGGTCGCCAACATGATCGAGCGCAGTCGCACWCCACTCGTGCCCGAGAAAGAATTACTTGCCATGGGTTTTAACGTCATTCTGTATGCAAACGCTGCGCTCTACCTTGGCTCCTTCGCTATCAGACAGGGGCTCGAAGTGCTGCGTAAAGAGGGCACAACCGAGAGCATGCTCGATCGCATGACTTCTTTTCAAGAACGACAAAAATTAGTTGGGCTTGAAAAGCTCGATGCAGCTGAGCGCGATTTAGTTGCACGGGTAGATGCACGTCGCAAAAAATAACGATGAATCAGCTAACACTGTCACTTGGTAAATGGATGGCCACCTATCTCACCAAAGAGATACAAGTTGGCTCGACCGCRCCACCTTCTAATCCACTCCATTTGCAAGAAACATTGCGTCCAGGCGACGTTCTTCTTGTAGAGGGGCGTACCAGAATAAGCTCTGCCATCAAATATTTAACGCATTCGACCTGGTCACATGCTGCGCTATTTATTGGATCAGGTTATTTAGATGATCGTGCGCCTGAAGATCACTGCTTAATCGAAGCCGACACCGTCCGGGGCGTCTGTAGCAGTAGTCTTGAACGTTTTGCCCACTTACACACCAGAATCTGTCGACCCGTGGGTCTGAGTACAAGCGAGTGCGAGACCGTCGTCCAGTTTGCGCTATCACAACTTGGGCACCAATATGATCTTCGTAACGTCTTTGATCTGGCTCGCTATCTGTTTCCGACCCCACCGATCCCCTCTCGGTATCGCCGCAAACTACTGGAACTTGGTAGCGGTGATCCCACGCGCGCTATTTGCTCGACCCTCATTGCTCAAGCCTTTACAACCGTTCGCTACCCGATTCTTGCTCGCGACACGAGTGCCCTGTCATCCTTGCAGCAATATTCGTTTGAACCCACACACTTTAATCCCAAGCACTTTAGTCTTTTAACACCGCGCGATTTTGATGTTTCACCCTACTTCCAAATTATCAAGCCAACATTAGAAGGTGGGTTTAATTTTCACGACCTCGAGTGGGCGCAATAGGCATCCAGCACTTTCTAGCGCGTATATTTTTTGTCTAATACTGTTTGAGTCAAATAGCGCTGCTCAAGTTCTTGCGACTCGGCGTAACCACACAACTCGTTTAACTCTTCAAACGAAATCGCTAAATCAGGACGATTCACGATTTCGTCTTTGCCAAGCGAGGCCTTCAAGGCCTGCATGCCGTTCATCATGCCCTGAACCGCCGCCGCTGTCAGTAACCTTGGGTAGATCACCGCAGACACGCCTAAATCTTCGAGCCGTTTGGCTGAAATCAAAGGCGTCGTTGAGCGCGTTCGGATTCCAAAACCCATATTCACCGAAACTGGCTTGCTTGTCTCTTTCACTAAGGTCGCAATATCTTGCTCGGCCAACACCGCATCTGCAAACAACAGATCTGCTCCGGCTTCTGCATAAAGATTTAAGCGCCGTATCGCCTCAGCTAAACCGTGCGTGCCATACGCGTCCGTGCGCGACTTAATCACAAAATCCTGATTACGTCGCGCCTGAGCCGCAGAACGGATTTTTTCAGCATTTTCTTCTGCCGAAATGACTTCTTTACCCTTCATATGACCACAGCGTTTAGGCCAAACTTGATCTTCAAGCATTAACCCACCCACCCCTGCTTGTTCAAACGCACGAACCGTGTGGTGCACGTTCACCGCGTTACCGTAACCGGTGTCGCCATCCGCAATCATCGGCAAATCACAACAGGCCACCATTGCGCGGCATGTTTGCAGATTCTCTTCTAAGCCCATTAAGCCAATATCAAGCTGGCCCAGACGCGACTCGCTGATGCCACCGCCGGTCAAAAAACCGGCACTAAAACCAGAGCGCTGCACCAAACGCGCGCTATAGCCATCAAAAATGCCAGGCATCACCAAAATTTCAGGCGCTGCAATCATTTCGCGCAACCGCTTGCCGGGGTTCATCATTCTTGGAGCCTTTTATTTTTGCTTTACCGATTAAGACCGAGCGTGAGTCACTCGGTCGCTTTAAGACTAGGCAMTGCTCACTCAGTCGTTTTAAGGCCAATTTCCTTAATGAGTTTTCCCCATTTGCTCAGATCAGCATTCAGCAAATCYCTCAAAGCCTCAGGCGTACCGCCCCCCGGAATCAGCCCTTGTCGGGCTAGGCGCTCACGAATCTCAGGCATCTTCAGCACCACATTGATGCTCTCGTTGAGCTTCAAAATGACATTGTTTGGCGTGCCCGTCGGGGCAAAAATACCAAACCAGCCAACCACCTCAAACCTTGGTAAGCCTGATTCATCAACGGTTGGCACATCAGGGATCATCTCGACGCGGTGCTTAGAGGTCACGGCAAGCGCCCGTAACTTACCAGACTTCAAATGCGGCAAAGCAGCAGGAATCGTTGAAAAATACATCTGCACACGACCCGCGACCGTATCGATCACTGAAGAGCCACCACCTTTATAGTTCACGCTCTCCATCTTGATATCTGCCATCTTCTTGAAGAGCTCACCCGCCAAATGTGCGGTGGTGCCATTGCCTGAATTGGCATAGTTAAGTTGACCCGGCCGTTTCTTTGCTAAGGCAACGAACTCTTGCACATTATTGACGGGTAACTGAGAATTGACCACCATGATGAGCGGTGCAGCGCAGGCCAGAATAATCGGTGATAGATCTTTGACCGGATCGTAAGGCAGCTTTGGATAAAGCCAGGGGCTCATCGGCAATGAGGTGATTGGCATCACCAAGGTGTAGCCGTCAGGTGTTGCTCGAACGCCCTGCTCAACGCCTATATTGCCTGCCGCGCCCGGTCGATTATCCACAACCAGCGACTGCCCGAGCAATTCGGTCAGTTTGAGCCCAATTGTGCGCGCCGTAAAGTCGGTGCCACCACCCGCCTCTGAGGGCACAATCAAATGAATCGCACGATTGGGATAATTGCTTGCCTGAGCCCAACTCGACCCGATTTTAGACAGGGATGCCGCCGCCAAACTACCCAACAATAATTGCCTTTTATTCACGTTTTGTCTCCACTACTTTTTATTTTTGAAATAGAGTGTTGCGAGTTTACGAGACATTTTGCCTCTAAAGATCAAAATATCGACACATTCAGCCGATATAATCCATTCAAACGAAAGACATAAAGACACTCAGGAGACATCATGGGCATGCGCATATGGTATCAATCCATGACTCAACTCGCGACGTTAACCAACTATCGCAAGGCACTTGAAGAACACGCAAAAAAATATTGCTCTGACGGCACGAAAATTGTTTTTAACGGCGTCTCTGAAGACAACTATCACGGCCGGATGCCCGCCGAAGTCTTGCAATACAGCTATGCAAAACTGATCCTCCAAACCGAAGTGATCGACATTTGCCGTGCCGCCGAAAAAAATAAATTTGATGCAGTGATTCTTGGCAGCTTTAGTGAACCCTTTTTACCAGAAATCAGATCTTTACTGAACATTCCGGTGATTTCAATGCCTGAATGCACGCTTTTAGTCGCCTGTTCAATGGCCGAGAAATTTGCACTGACCACCCTCGCACCCGCAAACGTCAAACGCGTCAAGGCGCTTGTTAAACGCCACGGTCTTGAAAGCCGCGTATCGGGCTATTACTCGCTTGCACACCCTGTAGATGAAGATATTTTGAATGTGGCGCTTAAAAAGCCTAAACAGGTCGTCACTGATTTTTTAGCGACTGCAGAACAAGCTAAAGCAGACGGCGCGGATCTCATTGTGCCGGCAGAAGGCGTTTTGAACTTGATCATTGGGCGAAGCAATATCAACCCGATCGGTCGGCTCTCAGTGCTCGACTGTGTATCGACCTCATTTTTGTATGCCGAAATGATGATCAATATGCAACGCAGGCTCGGTATAGGGATTGGACGCATGGGTAGCTATGCGATGCCTCCGGCAGACTTGCTGGCCGAACTTGATGCGGTCACGCAAGCGAAAGCAAGCGCCAAAGTAAAAACCAAAAAATAAACGACTGATAAAAAAGGATTGATGTCATGGTTGGTTGGCGCGCAAAACTTGGATTTCTGGTACCGGCTGGAACACCCACCGTCGAACCAGAGATGTTTGAGATGGCCCCACAGGGGGTATCTGTGCACTTTGGTCGGATGATTTCTCGCGGTGCCGACGGCACACTGAACGGCATCGAAGCGCGTATCGCGACGCAGATCGAACATCTGGATGAATCTGTTGAGATGCTATCGATGATTAAACCTGACGTCATTGCGCTGGCTCATACGGCCACGAGCTATTACCTCGGACGCGAAAAAGAAGCGGATCTGACCAAACGTTTAGAAGATCGTTTCGGCCTGCACTTCATCACCGCCTTTGGCAGCGTCATCGCTGCACTCAACGCCCTAGGCATAAAAAAAGTTGCGCTGGGAACACCTTATGACGAAAATCTGACGATGCAAGGGAAACAAAACCTTGAAAGCTACGGCATCGAAGTCGTCAACTTTGATTGGCTACGCAATGTTCGCAGCATCTTTGAAGAACCACCAAACCGAGCTTATCGCTTAGGGAGGTCAGTCGACGTCCCTGAGGCGCAAGCCATTTTTTTAAGTGGCGTCGGAATGCCAACTGTGTCTATTGTCGGCGCCCTCGAACAAGATTTAGGCAAGCCCGTGATCTCAAGTTCAAGCGCCATGATGTGGAACGCATTGCGCTTGGCCGGAGTTGCACCGGTATTGCCGGGATACGGGTCACTACTGGCCTAGGTATCAAAGTGCCACGTTGCAGACCTTAGACACAAACTGATGATGACAAGAGGTGCACCTTGAACCGATTACTCGCGCTACTGTTAACGCTACTAAGCCTGTCCGTAAGTTCTGCGCAAGCGCAAGAGTTTCCGAATCGACCTGTGCGCATCATCACACCCTATGCGGCGGGTGGTGGCATCGATCTTTTAACGCGTACCGTCGCGCAACGCTTGGGTCAGTTCTGGAATCAACAGGTGATCGTTGAAAATCGTCCGGGCGCAGGTGCCACAATCGGCTACGCCGCAGCCGCAAAGGCCCTACCCGACGGTTATACGCTGGTGGCTGCCGCAAACCCCCTCGGTATTGGTCCGGTCGTTTATGCGAATCTCCCATATGATGCTCACCGCGACTTTATGCCGATCGGTTTACTGGCCACAGCTCCTGAGGTCTTAACGGTCAACGCCGCCTCGCCCTATCGCAGCGTTGCCGACCTTGTGAATGCCGCAAAACAGACACCTCGTCCCCAAAACTTCGGTTCTGCCGGTAGCGGTACCCTAGCGCACTTGGCAGCTGAGTCGTTCAATACTGCTGCAAACCTCAATGCCCAACATGTTGCCTACAAAGGCAGCTCGCCCGCTCTTGCAGACTTACTTGGTGGACAAATCGACTGGATTTTTGATTCCCCTGCTGCGATTATGTCGAATTTACAGGCAGGTAAGCTTCGTGCCTTGGCCAGCGCTGCGCCAGAGCGATCGCCTCAACTGCCTAACGTTCCCACGATGACTGAAGCAGGGTTTCCAAATTTAGATTTTAGAATTTGGCTTGGTTTAATGACGCCTGCCGGAACACCGACAACTGTCATCACCCAAATTGAAACTGCAATCGCAACGAGCATGAAAGACCCCGCCTTGCGCAAAACGCTCGAAGGACAGGGGTGGGATATTGCGGGGACCAGCGCCAAAAGTTTCGAAGACTTTCTCAAGACAGAGCTACCGAAACTCGCCCAATCCGCACGCGCTGCCAAAGTCAAAGCCGACTAATCGCTGTACTTCTCGAGGCTCAGGAGCACACGCTCATGTATAAAAAAATAAAAGTTCAACCGCTCGCCGGCGCCTTGGGCGCCGAGGTCTTTGGCATCGACCTTTCAGCCGAGCTCGACCCAGCGACCTTGGCAGAAGTTCGCCAGGCGCATCTCGAGCACCTCGTGATTTTCTTTCGCGAGCAAAATGCTTCAGATCTCGACTTAGCCCGCTTTGCCCGAAATTTTGGCGAACTCGCCATGCTCCCACCGCATCGTCAAGCGCCAGGAAATTTTCCTGAGTTGCTGGTCATCGACAAGAAGCCTGAGGGCACGCTGGTGTTTGGCTGGGAATGGCATACCGATACCAGTCACTTAGAGATTCCTCCGCTGGGCTCGGTTTTAGCCGCACGTATCTTGCCCTCTGTGGGTGGCGATACACTCTTTGCCAATCAGTACCTGGCGTATGACACACTCTCTGCGGGCATGAAGTCTATGCTAAAGGATCTTCGCGCCGTCCACTCGAATGGCCGGATTTTGGCCTCTCTGGCTGTCGACGATATCCTGCCACCGGGGCAAGACTGCGCTGCGCAAGCAACACTCTCGTCGGTACACCCCGTGGTTCGAACCCATCCGGGCACTGGTAAAAAAGCGCTTTACGTAAACGTGATGCATACCGAACGGTTTGAAAATATGACCGTTACCGAAAGTGCGCCACTTTTAAAGTATTTATATGACCACGCAACGCGCCCTGAATTCAGCTGCCGGTTTCGCTGGCAATCTGGGTCGATTGCCTTTTGGGACAATCGTTGCTGCCAACACCTAGCACTGGCCGACTATCCTGGACAACGCCGCTTAATGCACCGCGTTCAAATCCGTGGCTCTCAACCCGTTTAAAAAAATTAAAGATACATCATGAAAAACTTTCTCAGATTACGCTTTTTTGCTTTGGCCTTCACCTATTCATTGTGCCTGCTGACCTGTTTTGGGATGACTGAAAGCCTAGCGCAAACCTATCCCACCCGAACCATTCGTTTGATTGTGCCTTACGTTGCGGGCGGTGGCACAGATGTRTTGGGCAGAGCTTTGGCACAAAAACTCACTGAGGCGTTAGGTCAATCAGTCATCGTTGAAAACCGCCCGGGTGCCGACGGTATGATTGGCTCTGAAGTCGTTGCCCGGGCCACCGCCGATGGTTACACGCTGCTCTTTAATTCGAGTAGCCACGGCATCAACCCATCGATTCATCCTAATATTAATTTTGACACCATACGAGACCTGCGTTGTATTAGCCAAACGGCATCGCAGCAAATGATCTTGGTAGTTCATCCCTCGTTACCAGTTCATTCCGTCAAAGAACTCATTGCCTACGCCAAAGCTAATCCTAATGTCTTGAATTTTGCGTCCTCATCTAAGGCCACTCAATTACCGATGGAATTGTTTAACTGGATGGCAAGCATACGCATGACTAACATCCTGTACAAAGGCTCTGGCCCTGCAACAACGGATTTACTCGCAGGACGAATTCAAACAAGTTTTGGTGGAGCCGCTTCAGTCGTTCCACATATCAACGCCGGCAAGCTGCGCGCACTCGCGATTGGCGATAATCGGCGCTCGCCACTCACGCCTGACATTCCGACAGTTGCCGAAGAAGGCTTAACAGATTTTTATTCTGTTTTGTGGTCGGCAATGTTCGCCCCCTCAGGTACGCCACCTGCCATCATTGACCGATTGAATACGGAGCTGGTTCGTATCTTGAAAGACCCTCAATTCAAAGCAAAGACCGCACAGCAAGGGTTCGAGAACAATGGCACAACACCGCAAGCCTGCGACAGTTTCGTTCAACGCGAAATTACAAAATGGGCTGATGCGATTAAACAAGCCGGGATCAAGCCTGAGTGACCATTTGTGCGTCGCAACAAATCTTTAGACTTCGTCAAGAATCTGTTGCGAGACCCTTGCAACGGTAGTAATCTCATTGATACAAATCATTTTCAAAGAGGCTCGTCATGTCCGTGCACAATCTAAATATCAAACAACAGTCTGACGCTGTTCAGCGAGCCAAGGTTCATCTCGCCGCCGCGAATCGTCTTGCCGTGCTCGACGACCTGCATGAAGGCATTGACAATCACTTTACGATGATCGTACCTGGACGTAAAGACCAGTACTTGATCTCTCCTTTTGGCCTGCACTGGTCAGAAGCGCGTGCGAGCGACATGATGATTTTTAACGAAAAAGGCGAAACGCTTGAGGGTGTTGGCGTCGTTGAGCGTTCAGCGATGTGTATTCATGCTCCTGTTCATCGCATTACCGGTGCCAATGTCGTCTTGCATACTCATCAAAACTGGGCGCTTGCTCTGAATTTGTTGCAAGACAACCGGTTATTGCCAGCCAGTCAAACCGCGGCGTTTTTTATGGGTATCACTGGCTATGACGATACCTATACCGGCGTCGCTGATGGCTTAAGTGAGGGCGAGCGTCTCGCACATCAAGTCGGCAACAAAAAAGTATTGTTCATGAAAAACCATGGCGTACTTGTGGTGGGTGACACGGTGGCAGAGACTTACAAACGCCTGTATAAACTCGAGCGCGTCTGTCGTGCGCAAGTGTTGGCTATGAGCACAGGCAAGCCGATCCAAGTGTTGTCAGATGAAGTTGTTCATGCCGTACAAAACCCAGCCCCAGGCGATAGTCATTCACGCCAAGAGCGCGATGAGTTGTTCTTTGACGCCATGATGCGTGTGTTGGACCGCGAACTGCCAGGCTACGCCGACTAAACACGCATCCACTCTGGACTCTGCCTTCACTAGACGGGGTTCAGAGGCGCCTGCCAAGCTCTGGCAGGCATCATGACCCCACCTCTACAGCCTGGCACAACCGAACCATAACGCTGCGCCCACTCGGGCGCGAGCGGTCGCGCGGATGGCGATGATAGCCACAAGCGCAATAAGTGTCGTTTACGCTTCGGATCACTCCAGTCTTCAAACGCGGTGCGATCATGCAGCAATGTGTGGTTATGCACAAACTGCATATCACCGGCTTCTAAGCGCATCAAAAAATTTAAATCGACGCTATTCGCTAAGGCATCAAAACAATCAAGGGCTTCAACGTGCAGGGGTGTCAAGCGCATGGCGTCTTCAAACCGTTGGGCAGAGTCAATATACTGACGCTGGTAGATTGTAGACAACAAGCCTTGGTGCCAACTGAAAACAGGAATTTCAAAAAAAGGTTTTTGTCCTGCTGCCACCTCGCCACGACGATCGGTTGCGATCGGATCAAAGAGCGCCGCAGCCAAGTGAGGATACTGAGCCCGCATTTGGTTGTAAATCGTGTTTGAGGACACAAGCGCCGAATCGCCACCGGCTTTCGCTTGCTGCAAACACACTAAGCCAACAATATCGCTTGAGTCAGTATGAAACGTTTGGCGCGCGTGCGTTTGATAGATACGCACATTTGGATCTTGCGCATCTAAGCCCATATCAAGGACATGACCCAGCACATGGCCTTTCGCGTTTTGAGGTCGTGGGTTGCCAAGATGCGTTCCCAAACCATAAAAAACAGCCGCGGTGATCTCAAGCGACCATTGCCGTACGGGTAATGAGCGAATCAACGCAAAGCCACAACCTGACAACAAGGCATCGTGAATGTCTTTCAAGCGCGGGCCTAACTTCGGTAACACGAAGGACAGTCGATTTATTTGAGTCAGTTCAGCGTTGCTACCCAGACAAGAGCTTGCCGCTTGCTCAAGCTCAGTCAAATCCTCAGGCGTCAACTCATGTTGCCAGTGTTGCTTGGTTGACTCTTCAGGCCCGAGCCAGGCGCTAGGGCCTGAGATCTCGGGGGGTAATGTGTCGACTCGCATGTGATGCTCTCGATATGCACTATGATGAAAATAAGTTTAAGTTACTCGCTTCGGTCAAAAATTTAAAGCCCTATGCAAGATAATCTGACAGTGGTTGCCTTAACAGGTCTAATTTTTGTCGCAGCAGGACTCGTCAAAGGCGTGCTTGGCATGGGGCTGCCAACAATCGCCATTGGCTTTTTAGGACTCGTCATCGCTCCAGTCGAAGCTGCCGCCATGCTCGTCTTGCCTTCGCTGATCACCAACGTATGGCAATTAATCGCAGGGCCTAACTTCAGGGCGCTCAGCAGACGCTTTGGGACTTTGTTGCTAGGCATCTGCGCCGGCACCCCTTTTGGGGTCAGTTTTATCACTAGTGGCAGCACGCAAATCGTCACAGCAGGTTTAGGTATCGTTTTGGCTATTTATGGCGCCTTTGGCTTAAGCGCCGCGCGCCTGACGGTTGTACCTCAGTCAGAATGGTGGCTATCGCCCGTTATGGGCTTTTGCACCGGTATCTTGATGGGTGCTACGGGTATTTCAGCCTTACCTGTCGCGCCTTATTTCACAGCGCTTGGCTTAAAAAAAGATGACTTAATTCAAGCGCTAGGGCTTTCGTTTACCGTCTCATCTTTCGCCTTGGCAGTGGGTTTACTGCTAACGGGTCAATTCCAAATGACCGTGGCTGCGGCCTCGTTAGTCGCCTTAATCCCCGCCTTTGCCGGAATGTTCTTAGGACAAAGGTTGCGAAATAAAATACCGCAAGACTTATTCAAAAAATGTTTTTTTGGCGGCCTGCTGCTACTTGGCGTTTATATGACGTATCGAGCGCTGACTTTGAACTAGCGCAAGCGATACACACGCTCTGCAGTCGCGCTAAACAACGCAGTCTTTTCCGTCGCAGAACACGCTCGCGCTAAACGCTTAAAGCCGTTCCAGAGCACTTGATAACTAAACATCCCCTTATCAACCGGAAAATTACTTTCGAACATACACCTGTCAACACCAAAACATTCAATACAGGTTTCAAAGTAAGCCTTCCAGGCCACTGCCAATTGTTCTGACGCCGGCGGGGTTGATTCATGATCAAAGCGGATACCAAACACAGGCATACCTGCCCCACCCATTTTGATGACGGTATTGGGCAAGCTGGCAACAAGTGCAATATCGGCGCGCCAATGTTTAAACATATCAGTCATATCCGCAGCGTGAGGACCTACACCGACCGGCCCGCCGAAGTGATCCACAATCACCGTGACGTTTGGATTAGCCTTGGCGAGTTCGTAGATTTCTTCAAGCTGCGTGTGATAAGCCCACACATCCAACGAGAGCCCAAGCAAACCAAGTTGCGCAACACCCTTGCGAAATGCTGTATCGGCCATTAAGCCCTTGGGCGGTGGCGCGGCAGTACTTGATTGCACATCTGGGCTGCTGTGCCAGACCACTGGGTTGCGCACGCCCCGTAATCTGCCGCCCGCGCTATGCGCCATCAAGTCAAGTACTGGCGCAACCCGATCACCCAATTGCAAATCCGCGCCTGCAACAATGCCAGCGCAGGCACGCGCAGAACCATAGATACCACTGGCAGCCATCGCCGCGATACCCGTCACAAATTCAACTTCGCCAAGAGGTGCGAGTTCGCTAGGCCCATCTTTGCGCAACATCGAGCGACATTGAACAAACACGGTCGACACCACCCTGTGACCTGCGTTCATATCCGCCAGTAAGTCATGAAACAGGTAAGGGTTGTCTGCGCGATCCCAAAGGTGATGGTGCGGATCCACAATCTTCAGCTCAGGCTCAAGAATCGCCTCAGTGCGCAGCGCAAGCCACTCTGGGCGCACTGCGCTATGAGGGTTTCTTTCGACTGTCTGTGCCATGATTTTCCTTGAACTCTCTACTTTGCGACATAATCTTTTGGACGGAACATCTCAAACAGAGTGTTAACTTCGACGTAATCCCCCTGATAGCCGCAACGGCCCAAAGGCCTCGCTGCTGCCGTATCAAAGATACCGTCTTTCAAAAACGCATTATTAATATGCACACCGACGACTTCGCCGAGCGTCAGCCAAGTATTGATCAGAGCTCCCTTGGCATCAGTCAATTGCGTCGTGCTAATCAGTTTGCACTCAAGCGCGGCAATGGCATTAGTGATACGCGGGGGCTTGACCATGGTCGAGGCGGTTGCCGCCAAACCGGCCAGTTTCATTTCGTCAACGCCGGGAGCCACCGACGATGAAGTGATGTTCATTTCTTGGGCCAAATCCGCGCCACAAAAATTAGCCACAAACTCGCCGGTTTCGTCGGCATTGTTACAACTGTCTTTGCGTTCACCGCTGGTGCAAAAGCCGATGACTGGTGGAGTTTCGGCAAAAGCGTTAAAAAAGCTGTACGGCGCCAGATTGACGCGTCCGAGCTTATCGATGGTAGAAATCCAACCAATCGGACGAGGCGCAATAATCGCCTTGAACGGGTTATGGGGTAGACCATGGCCTTTACTGGGTTCGTAAAAATAATCGCTCACTTGGGGTTCCTTTACTTTTTTAGTTAAGTTTGTCTTGCGGTGCAATTTAAGCGGTTTATCATCGTTCATCGCGTGGTTTCTGACAACACACAAAACGGCTCACAGTACCGTAGCACAGTGCGAGACAAAAGACGAGAAATCAGACACCTGAACTTCGAGACAAGCCAATCCAACCGAATTTAATCAATTCCACAGTTGATATTGTTATTTTGAAACTCTCCCTTTAGACTCTAGCTTATCTTGTCTAGATTTACGCCAGTCAATCATTAAAAGAGAAAACGATGACCGAACCAACACGTGACGAAAACTATCGCGGGGTGTTTGATACCGCTCTTGGATATGGCAATCGCCCTGCTGTTATCGTGGTTGACTTCGTCAAAGCCTACACGACTCCAGGGGCTCCCTTTTTCGGCCAAGGTGTTGTCGATGCGGTACAGCATTCGATACCCTTACTCGAGGCGGCGCGCGTCGCTAAAGTGCCAGTGCTGTACACCCAAGTGGTCTACCATCCCTCAGGGGCAGACGGTGGCTTATTTTTTAAGAAAGTACCGTCACTCAAACTTTTTGTAAAAGGCGAACCACTTGGAGAAATAGACTCCCACATTACGCCTCAGCCTCAAGATTTCATCATCACTAAACAATATCCAAGCTGTTTTTTTGGAACCTCTTTGGGTTCAACGCTTAAAAGCCTAGACATCGACACCATTGTGCTAATTGGCTGCTCAACCAGCGGTTGTGTCAGGGCAACTGCGGTAGACGGAATTCAGTACGGCTACCGCGTCATTGTTCCACGCGAATGCTCAGGTGATCGGCATGACGGCCCGCACGACGCGGCGCTGTTTGACATCAACGCCAAATATGGCGACGTTGTCCTCAAAGCAGAGGTTGTTGGCTGGTTTAACAAGCTTGCTAGCTAGTAATATGCACACACCAGCCCTCACCATTGTTAAAAACTGGCCACGCGCGTCGATTCAAAACTATCCCGTCTTTTTACAAGCTTCTTCTAGCCAATTCAGTGATGCGACCGAGGGGGTTGGTTCACTCAAATGTGCTTTAAGTCGATTTGCGGGCACGACTAGACTCATTGGCACGGCACTACCTGTTTGGACCTCTCCGGGAGATAATCTAGCGCCTTACGCTGCTCTACGGGTCGTTCAACCTGGCGATGTTCTAGTCGTTTCCAGTTCGACCTACACAGGCTGTGCTCTTTTGGGCGACCACATTACAGGTCTTCTAAAAAACGCCATGGGTGCGGGCCTGATTACAGACGGTTTGGTACGCGATCTTGACGGCTTACGCCGGCTCAACTTACCGGTCTACGCTGCTGGTACCTCTCCTTTGGCACCAACAAAAATTGGTCCAGGCACAGTCGGACTGCCCATCACTCTGGGGTCAGTCGTCATACACGCTGGAGATTTAATCGTTGCAGACGACGATGGCATCGTCGTTATCCCTGCCTCAAAGTTTGCCATCACCTCAGAAAAGCTCATTGCAATACGCAAACAAGATGAAACACTTGAACAGCGTATCCGAGGCGGTGCGACCGAGCCGCCAGATTTTTCACAACTTCTTGAGCGCTCGGGCGTTCGGTGGTTGACATGAAAAAGAGAGAAATAAAAAAATCTTCCGAGCTTTGGGCAACCACCATTGCTTCAGCCTCAACACGTATCGCTAACCAAACGCTTTCTCCAGTCGACTTACTCGAAGCATACCTTGACCGCATCGAAGCGGTAGACACTCGAATCCACTCTTATATTCATGTCGCTGCTGCGCATGCCCGCCAAGCAGCTGCACAAGCTGCAGCCGACATTGCTGCAGGGCATTGGAAAGGACCGCTGCACGGCCTACCTTTTGCCGTAAAAGATAACTACGACGTCGCTGGCATGCCGGCGACCGCGGGCTCGCGCTTACGTCTGAACCATGTGCCGAGCCGTGACGCCAACTTAGTCGCACGACTGAAGGCCTCAGGCGCAGTGTTGATCGGCAAGCTCTCGACTTGGGAGTTTGGAACAGGCAATGGCGGCGAGTACTTCGACTTGCCCTTTCCACCGGCCCGCAATCCTTGGAACACAGACCGTTTTACGGGCGGCTCTTCAACTGGCGCTGGCGCTGGCGTTGCAGCAGGAACCACACTTTTCGCACTGGGATCCGACACCACGGGCTCAGTCCGCTTACCTGCTGCGGCCTGCGGTGCCATCGGTATGATTGCCACGCCAGGGCGGCTGTCCACCCAAGGGATCCTGCCTAATTGTTGGTCTCTTGATATTCCGGGTCCCTTGACTTGGACCGTGGAAGATTGTGCAATCGTTTTAGATACATTGTTCGAGCCATCCACTAAACACGAGCTACCTCGCCCTCATTTACGTCGCTCGGTTGGGCTACCAATAACAGGCTTACGAATTGCCGTGGTTGATGACCCGGGACCGGGCTTCCCAGCAGCGGATCCGCCACTGCGAAAAGGGTTTGAGCAAGCGCTTAAAGTACTCGAAACACTTGGTGCAAAACTCACGCGCGTCAAATTGCCCATTCCAGCCGCCGAGTGTTTTGCAGCATCACGCATGATCGGACCAGCTGAAAGCGCCTCAATTCACGAGCAGGAATTAAAAGAACAAGCCGACCTGATGGGCTTTGCACTTCGCGACAAACTATTGGCAGGCTCACTCGTCCGCGCAGTCGACTATCTAGCGGCGCAACGACTTCGTCGCAGCGTTGCCGCAAGCTTAGACACGCTAATACAAGACTTTGACGCCCTCGTCACCTTTGGAACTCTACACATGCAACCACGACTGGGGGTGGAACCTGAAATGACCACCTTCACCGTTGAGACGATGTTGACACCATTCAACCTGTCGGGGCATCCCGTCATGATGCAATGCAACGGTTTTTCGGGCGGTCTTCCGCTAAACTGGCAAATCGTCGGTAATCGCGGCGACGAGGCGACAATCATTCGCGTGGCTTCGGCATACGAAAACGCGACCACATGGCGTAAAAAACGGGCGCAACCATGATGACCAGATCAAAAAAAACAGTCGAACCCACAATAGAAGAAGCAAACGCCTTTGCCCAGCGGCATGGGTTGAGTTATCTCAAGCCACAGTACATCGCTCGCATGCGCGAACTTATAGCACCGGTCGCCTTGTATGGGCAACAAGTTCGACGCTCACCACACAAAGAGAATCCGCCCGCAACCGAATGCATAGTCTTTAAACCGTAACTAAACGACCACTTTAAGAGGGCAACAAATATGCAAACTATAAAATCAGCCCGGGTTCAAGTTTTTTGGCAACCTGGCTGCTCGTCCTGTTTACGTACCAAAGAGTTTTTAACTAAACAGGGGATCGACTTTGAATCCATCGACGTGCACAACGACCCAACGGGTATGGATAAATTACGTGCCTTAGGTGCTCGCAGCGTGCCAATCGTAGCGCTCGGTGGCAAATTCACGATGTGCCAGTCATTTAACGATGTGATCAAGTTTTTAGATCTCAAAACAAAGCTGATGGATCCCCTTCCACCAGAGCAACTAGTCGCAAAGTTAGACATCGTCTTGCAAACCGCTATCCGGTTGACCCAGCAATTCAAACCGGATCAATTGCGCGAAAATTTTCGCAATCGCAACCGCAACCCAGCGGGCACGGCTTTTCATATTTTTCGGGTGGCACAAATGGGTGTTGAAGCCGCCCATCAAATCGACTTGAAGTTTGAAAGTTTTAACGAAGTGGCGCCCGATGACTGGACCGCAAACGACTTAGCCAAGTGGGGAAGCACCGTACGGGCCGAACTGCTCGCTTGGTGGGAAAAAGAACCGAACCGCAGCCTTGACTACTTGGTATCCACATACTACGGGCGTCGCACCATGCACGACATCTTTGAGCGTACAGCCTGGCATGCTGCTCAACACACTCGGCAAATGACACTGATGCTTGAAACTTACGGCATCACGCCTGATCGCCCCTTAAGTGTTGAAGATTTAAAAGGTCTGCCCGTACCTGATGAAGTTTGGGATCGCTAAAGTCGCCGTCACCGCCCTTGAGCGCGATACATCGCAGTCGCGCTCGCTTCTGAATTGTTTTAGAGTCCATGATGAAATCTACCTTCTATCGAGATGTCAAACGCGCCTGTTTATTCAGCAGCACCCTGGCCTTTTTTGGTCTCAGCGGTGCAATGCACACAGTGCATGCGCAGGATGATTATCCAAATCGTGCGATTCGTATTGTTGTGCCGTTTTCGCCTGGCGGTGGCGGAGATGCTGTCGTACGTTACATGAGCGACAAACTGGCCGAGCGACTCAAGCAACAAATTATTGTTGAGAACAAGCCTGGAGCTTCGGGCTTTATCGGGGCACAAAGCGTTGCGACTGCAGCACCAGACGGTTACACACTACTCATGGGATTTGATGGTGGCATTGTCGTTGCGCCAAACATGCTCAATGCACCTTTCAACCCCCTCACCGATTTTGCACCAGTGACTAAGCTCAATGATGCAACAATTATTTTGGTCGCCAACCCCACTGTACCCGTTAAAAATATTAACGATATCGTGGCACTAGCAAAATCCAAACCTGAAGGGCTTCAGTTCAGCTCGTCTGGGCCGGGTACAACACCTCACCTAGCGGGTGAACTACTGGCCCTTCGCACAGGCATCAAGCTGTCGCATATTCCTTATAAAGGTGGTGGGCAAGCGGTCACGGACGCAGTCGCCGGACATTTTCCAATTTTCTTTACGGTTGTACCGACCGTTGCCAGTTACATCAAACAGGGTCGACTAGTAGCCATCGCAGTGGCTGGGGATAAGCGTTCACCCGCGCTACCTGATGTACCAACCATCGCTGAATTAGGCGTGCCGGATTTCAATGTCAATTCTTGGTACGGTATTTTAGCCCCCGCCAAGACGCCTAAAGCCATCATTGATCGACTACAGCAAAACATCGCGGCGGTATTAGCGATTCCTGAAGTAGGAGATCGATATCGCAACAATGCGTTCGACCCAATAGCCAGCACCCCCGAGGCGTTTGCCGCTCAAATCAAAACCGACTATGCGCGTTGGGCCCAGGTGGTCAAGGACGCCAATCTTAAGCAATGACACTACGTCGCACACAGAAATACGACCTTCACCTTCAAAACTGATCTCACAACCAACACCGGGAGCCACATGATGTCCAACCGCAACACTCTCTCATCAAACACCAGTATCTCGAGGCGTACTTTACTCAAACGCAGTTTAGCTGGAGCCTTCGTCATCTCAAGTCCATGGATGACAAGTGCTGCCCGTGCGGCAGGTGAACTGACTGTAGTCTTAAATCAAGGGTTGCTCGCGAAGCTGTGGATCGATGAACTCAATCCAAGATTTGAAAAAGAAACTGGCGCAAAACTAAACATCCAACAGTCCGTCACTGGAGCAATGCTTGCCATGCTCAAAACACAAAAGGATAATCCGCCCGATTTAATGCAGTTTTCAGAGGCGGGCGTGTTTCAAGCACGGGATCAAGGCTTACTCAAACAATATAAGACATCTTCCATACCAAACTGGAAATTTTTACGTAAAGAATTCAACATGGCTGACGACTATTCAGCAGGTATGATCGATGCGATGAATACTATTTTTTATAATACAAATGTCATCAAAACTGCACCAACGTCATGGGCTGAACTGTGGCAAGTCTCAAATAAAGGAAAAATTGCGATACCGCCCGCAACATGGAACAACGGCATACGAATGGTTGTCACGGCATCGCAAGTTGCCACTGGCTTACCGCTTGAAAAAGCGCAGTACGACTTTGAGTCGGGCATCAAACATTTAGCTAATCTTAAAAAGAATAGTGCTGTGGTTTATAACGATGCGCCCCAAGCGCTGCAGATGATGCAAAGTGGACAAGTGCCGCTTGTACCTTTTTATGTCGCCTTCGCAGCAGGCCTTGTCGCCAAAGGTGCCCCTATTTTTCCAGCGATCAATTTAAAAGAAGGCAAGCATGGAGAAATAGTCGGACTCAATATGCCGGTCAATGCTAAGAATGTTGAACTCGCTCAAGCGTATGTGAATCTTAGCCTTGAAAAAGAATTTCAGTCGAAAATTGATAGCGTATTGCGTGCTCGTTGCGGCCATATCGACGTTGTGACGTCACCCGACACGCTAAAACTGATCGGCGATCCCGCTAACACAACATACGCAGACTGGGCATTTTTATCAAAAAATCGATCAAAAATCACCGAAATGTGGAATGAAATTTTTGGATGAGAACAAGCACTCGTTACTTTTTTAGGATATTGGGCCAATGCTCTTTACGACAACAAGTTTCTCGAGATCGCCGCTTTCTTTCTGGAAGCGCTACCGTTCGGGAATCTTGTTGCTCACACCACTTATTATTTTTCTATTGTGCTTTTATGTTATCCCACTGACAAACCTGCTCGCGCAAAGTTTTTCGTTTTCTTCCAACGATACCAATCGACACGATGGCTGGACATTTTATCAGTATCTAAAAACTTACGATAGCGCAAGGCTTGGTCGAGTATTGATTCGAACGTTTCGTATTTCGTTGATTACTGTTCTGATTACACTTGCTTTTTCTTACCCGCTTGCTTTATTGCTTTTACGTGCGAGTCGACGCTTGCGCACGGTCATTTTAATCGTGACCTTCGTATCGCTTGCTTCTAGCTTAATCGTTCGTAACTATGGCTGGGTTGTTGTACTGGCCGATGGCGGTGCACTCAATAGCGTCCTAATCGGTCTTGGCTTCATCAATCAACCAATTCGCTTCATGTATTCAGAAGGCGCAATCATCGTAGGCTTGGTGCACTTTGCAATCCCTTTTATGGTGCTGCCAATCTATGGATCATTGTTACGGATACCGCCATCCATGCGCGAAGCCGCACTGTCGTTGGGCTCAAGTGAATGGGCCTGTCTGTGCAGCATTACGCTGCCCCTGAGTTTACCCGGGGTCTTTGGTGGCACCATGCTGACTTTTGCGGTGAGCATGAGTGCGTACGTCACACCTCTCATGCTTGGCTCTCCTTCGACCTCGATGATTTCACAGGTCGCGGCAGAACAATTACTGGTTCAGTTGAATTTTCCATGGGGTGCTGCCATCATCGTAACGCTGACTGTGCTGACATTCCTTTTGGTCGCTGCCTACGCAAGTATTTTGCGAAAGGTTTTTCGTGCAACAGTCTAGTGAATATCAGCCCAGGCGCTATCAGGCCATTGTTCACTCAATCGGCTGGCTGACAATCGTTTTTTTAGTCTTTCCCGTCTTGCTAACCGTAATCGTTTCGTTTAATGCCTCATTTTTTATTGAGTTTCCGCCCAAAGCCCTATCAATCGACTGGTATGGAAACATCGCAAAGATCCATCGGATCGGGCACGCTACGTTGATCAGTGCATTAGTCGCCTTCGCCAGTGCGACAGTGGCGACGCTCTTTGGGATCTGCGCCAGTTTGGCGCTCGTTCGTACCGAGTTACCAGCAAAAGCAGCCATCACAGCTTTTTTGGTATCGCCGATCACGATTCCAATGGTCGCGATGGGGATTGCACTCGTCCAGTTTTTTATTCTGATTGGTACCGCTTTTACTTGGTATAGCCTTCTCATTGGTCATATCCTGTTGGTGCTCGCGTATCCTATTCGGACCTTAGTCGCCTCACTCACCCTTTCAAATATGTCTCTTGAAGAGGCCGCGAGATCGCTCGGTGCCACCCGTCGGCAAGTCTTTATCACGATCACTTTGCCACAAATGAAACCTGGTTTGATTAGTGGCTTTATTTTTGCTTTTTTAATTAGCTTTGATAACTATCCAATCAGCATATTCTTGGTGCGTGGTGGTTTGACAACCATGCCGATTGAACTTTTTAATTACATTACACAAAACCTCGACCCTACGCCAGCGGCTTTTTCGTCTTTGTACATTGCGATCGTCAGCATCATTATTTTCTTTGCTGAAAAACGCTGGCGCATCATCTCGTATGCAATTCACTAGGGGCTGAAGTATGTCGGGATTAGAACTTAACGGTGTCAATGTTTGGTTAGGAGAGCAACATGTCCTTAAGAACATCGATTTGAGCGTGGCACAAGGTGAGTGCGTTGCTTTGCTTGGCCCCTCTGGCTGTGGAAAAACAACGACCTTAAGAACGATAGCCGGGTTTATCGTTCCACAAGAAGGCAGTGTCAGCATTGCTGGGAAGTCGACAAAAAATTTACCCCCGAACAAACGCAATGTAGGACTCGTTTTTCAAGACTACGCACTTTTCCCACACATGACCGTGAGCGAAAATATAGGCTACGGTTTGCGTATGCGAAAAATTGATGGGCCCACCAGATCTGAACAAGTTGAGCAAGCGTTGGCGATGGTACAACTCTTGCATATGAAAGACAGAATGCCCTCGCAGCTTTCTGGTGGGCAAAGACAACGTATCGCACTAGCTCGAGCGCTCGTCATTCAACCAGATATTCTTTTGCTTGACGAACCGCTGGGCGCTCTTGACCGAAAGCTGCGAGATCAAATGCAAGTAGAGCTTAAGCAGCTTCAAAAAAAACTTGGCATCACGACTATTATCGTTACGCATGATCAAGAAGAAGCCTTATCCCTTGCCGACCGGGTCGCTGTCATGTTTGATGGTCAAATCGAAGAAATCGGCAAACCTGTCAACTTGTATGAAACGCCCTCATCCTTAAGGGTGATGGAGTTTTTGGGTAGTTCAAATATCCTTTCGATGGTCGTCACCCGCCGCGACGCGAGCGGTGCCACCTTATCTGGCTACCATCACTACTCCGTTCAAGTCGCACACTGCGCTTTTGACGTTAATGAACGTATTACTGCGGCTATTCGACCGGAGCATATACAAATTTTGCCAATAGCCGAGATTGCTAGCAACACCCTTGAAGCAACCACCATTGAGTGCGTATACAAAGGTGGGCTGGTAGCGGTTCATTGTCGCTTATCGGATGGCACCCAAATAAAGGCACAATCAGATGCAAACTCTGTTCAAAGGTTRAACTTAATGCAACAAGGATTGAAAATTGCGTTACGCTTAGAACCATACCGTCTTCAACTTTTTAGCCCTTCATCAAAAGAGCGTACTCATGACAGAACGTAAAGTCAACGATATCGGCGGCCTACCCGCGGGGCCGGTCTGCCAAGACGAACATCCCAACACCTTGCACGAAAAACGTGTCGATGCGCTGCTAAGGATTTTATCGGGCTCCACGCTTGAGGCCTTTACGGTTGATGCGATGCGCAGAACGATTGAATCCAATACAGAAGACGATTACCGCAACCTTAGCTATTACGACAAGTGGATACGCGCCGTACGCGACCTCGTGGTCGAACAGCAAATCCTCAGCCGCGCCGAAATTGAGGCGCGAGTGGAACTCTTGCGTAGCAAACATAAAAAGGTGGCCGCATGACAGCTTTCTCACCTCGCCCTGGTCAAGCTCTGCCAGTCGGCGCACCCGTGCGCGTGCGTCAGCAGCCACCCGAGCCCCATTGCCGCACGCCTTTTTACTTGCGTGGCATAAAAGGTGAAATTACAGACGTGATGGGCTGTTACCGCGACCCTTCTTTATTAGCGTTTCATAAGCCGGGCCTACCCATGCGCGTGCTCTACCGCGTGCGCTTCAAGCAGGCTGATATCTGGCCCAACTATTCAGGCAGCCTAAAAGATACTGTTGTGGCTGATATCTACGATCACTGGATCGAATCACTCGCCGGAGAAAAAGCATGAGCTCAAACCATGGGCACCATCACGATCACGACCACGATCATGCACATAGCCACGATCACCCCCACAGCCCGCCCGCACCCGATGATGACGACGGCTATGATCGCTATGAAGTGTTGCTACAAACTGCGATTCGCGAACTGTTAGATGAAAAAGGCATTATCTCTGCTGCCGAATTACATGCGCAGATCGACAAACAAGACAGCCTCACCCCTGCTATCGGTGGAAAAATCGTCGCTAAAGCCTGGCTTGATCCAGTCTTTAAAAAACAATTGCTGAGCTCTCCCTTAAAAACCATCAACCAGCACTTTGAACTCGACATCACCACACCTCTTGAACTCGTCGTGCTTGAAAACACACCAAAGGTGCATAACGTTATCGTCTGTACGTTGTGCTCCTGCTATCCGCGTTTGCTGCTCGGGATTCCTCCAGCTTGGTACAAATCGATTGATTACCGTTCGCGTGTGGTCGTCGAGCCGCGTAAAGTTCTGGCTGAGTTTGGTACAGACATCCCAGCTGACGTTGAAGTTCGAGTATCTGATAGCACTGCAGATCTTCGGTTTTTAGTGTTGCCAAATCGGCCTGATGGCACTCAAGGTATGACCGAAGCTCAACTAGCAGACTTAGTGACGCGTGACTCGATGATCGGAACCTCGCTCGCGCGACAACCCTGAGTCGTTGCACTGAACCCGTTGATTGCCCCTTGCTAGCGAGTGGCAATCAACGCGTCACTGACCACAAGCAATTTCATCAAATCTTCGATGTTACCCATTTGATCCAACGACATCACGGTCTCGACGATTCGGTCTCGGTCAAGACCAGGTAAGTCGGAGGTGATGCGAGAAAATTTTGCAACGACCTTATCCAAACTCGGGAAAAGCGTTTCGTTTTCGGTACCACTTGCTCGGATCACACCATCGGTTTGATAGACTTCAACGTCAACCGTATCGTCATCATACTCGCGCATTCTTAATTCAATTTTCTCAGCCAGTTCTAGTAATTCAGGGTCTTGCAACTCATCATAGTAGTCATAATCTTCAACTGGACGACCCAGTAAAGCCGCGGCGGTACAAAACCTTGCACTGACCACTGCCTGAAGATGGGTCTGATAAGGCGCAACATTTGTAAAACCCGGATTCGTATGTGTGAGCTCAGGCGACGTCACCACCACCTTTTGAATTTTTTTCAGATCAATCTTAGAAGAAAGAGTCCGCGCCAAGGCAATCGGGGTCTGGGTAAAGATGCAGACGGGGCATTCTTTATAAACAGTCTCTTCAATCAAATAACGTTCACCCAAGCCTCGAGTTGCTGCATCAACATGCTCAAGCGAACCGTCGAAGGCTCGGAAGTAACCCGCCTCACCTTCAAACGCGAGCGCTGAAGCAGTAGCTCCATGCTTGGCTAGCAGCGCAGCCGTCACGCCATTTCGACTCGCCATCCCGACATTGAGCTTCACTTCATTCGTACCCGCAAAAAATCCTTGCCCAAAGCCATGAGCAAACACCGCAGAACAACCCAAGGCATTCATGGTCAAGGTCGAATCCAGCTTCAGCATTTTGGCCGCTGTTGCGGCCGCTCCAACTGTACCAGCCACACCCGAGGCACGAAACTTTGGCAACATCCCAGGCGCACCCATATACATTCGGCCCACCACTTCATAACCGGCCACCATTCCCACCAATACATCTGCACCGCTGCGCTTGAAGGCTTGCGCTAGACCCAACGCGGCAGGGATCGTCAAGGCCCCCGGGTGAGACTTCTGCATAAAGTCATCTTGGCTTCGCCCGTTGATCAACGTTGCATTTACAAAAGCAGCATCCACAATAGGTAAGGATTTTTGATAGCCGATGACACTCGCGGGCCCAGAACCGCCCTCTGCAAACGCCAACACCACGCTGGGAACATGCAAGCCATGCGCTGCTAAACCCGTAGCCAGACAATCCAATAGCCGCGTCTTCGTTCTTTCAATCACACTTTTGGGCAACTGCTCGATCTGCAGGTCACAAATAAAATCTGCAAGTTTTCCGCTGACGGTATTGATTGAACTCATTTCTGTCACCTCGTTTAATTTATTTTTATTCGAGTTTAGGTGGTTGGACCGTTGTTGTATACAATCAGAAAAACTATAGCGCATTCAGCATAACAATTAAAGAAAGCGATCAAGAGACCGCCGCTACGTTTATTAAATGAATGCCATCAATAAGGGGAAACACATGCAAAGCCTCAAAGGTATACAACTGGCGATCGCTTCAGCTTTACTGTGCATCGGCATCACGGCTCAAGCGGCCTTTCCTGAAAAGCCAATACATTTAATTGTGCCGTTCCCACCAAACGGTACCACTGATGTCGTTGCACGGCGGATTTCTCAAAAACTTGGTGAGATGCTTGGCCAGACCGTCATCATCGAAAACAAAGGCGGTGCTGGTGCAACCATCGGCACTCAACTCGTAGCCGCAGCCCCCGCGAATGGCTACACCTTGTTGATGGCGACCAATTCACATACTGCTAATCCATCGATCTACAGATCTCTTGGCTACGATGCAGTCAAAAGCTTTACATCCGTCGTGATGGTCGGAGATACGCCTGGCTTGATCGTGATCCACCCCTCTGTCGCAGCCAATACCCTGCCAGAATTTATTGCACTCGCCAAAAAAACCAAGCCTTCACTTCACTATGGAACCGCCGGTTCAGGAACATTCCCTCACCTGGCCACTGAATTGTTCATTGACCGTGCGGGAATTGAGATGGTCCATATCCCCTACAAGGGCGCAGGCCCAGCCATGATCGATCTGCTGGGTGGCGTCTATCAGTTCAAGATTGACGCCTTTCCGACTTCGGCCGTGCAAATCAAAGCCGGTAAGATTAAGCCGCTTGCGGTAACTAGCTCAGAGCGTATGCCGCAAATTCCAGACGTACCGACCGTCGCCGAACTTGGTTTTCCAGGGTTTGAAACGACCTTCTGGATGGCGGTTCTTGCACCTGCAGGTACACCTMAAGACGTCGTACAAACGCTAGAGAAGGCCTTTGTCCGCACACTACAAGATCCCCAAATCGTTGAAAGACTCACGGTGGATGGCGTGAGGATCATTGCAAAGCCAGGCAGCTATGTCGATGAAATGGTTGCACGCGAGCTCAGGCAGTGGCCGTCAATTGTTAAAAAGGCTGGTATCGCGATTAAYTAACGCTAACAATTTCATGACCACATTCTTTATATACGCTGCAATCGGTACAGATTTTAAGCAATACAGCTTGAACTTGAGCGATGGCTCGCTGAGCGAGCGCGGTGCAATCACACTGCCCGCGGGTCTTCAGTACGCATGGCGGCATGCCTCAAAGCCTATTTTGTATGCTGCCTGTAGCGACGGCGGCCCAGGCAAAGCTGGCACTAGGCATTTTGTGTGTGCACTGGGCATTCAAACCGATGGTTCACTCACGTTAGAAGGCACCCCAACTACACTGCGCTCGCGTCCTGTACACCTATCAAGCGATCGCAGCTCGCAACACCTCTTGCTCGCCTACAACGCTCCAAGCGCCTTAAGCGTGCACAGAATTAAAAGGGACGGCTCAATTGGCGAAGAGGTTAAACAACATACATTTGATCTCGGCGCCTGTGCACATCAAATTCTTGTAACTCCTGACAACCACCGTGTCGTCTTGCCCATACGTGGCAATGATCCCGAGCACGGTAATCCCGAAATGCCCGGCTCGATTGAAATTTTTGATTATGCCGATGGCATCCTGACGCATCGTCAACAGCTCATCCCGAATGCAGGCTATGAATTTGGCCCGCGGCATGTGGCTTTTCATCCAACAAAACCTTGGATGTACTTATCGATTGAACGTCAAAATCAAATCGCTTTTTTTGAGCTCGGTAAAACAGTCGCCGGACCTCTATGGCGCAAGACAACGCTCGCGCATCCAGAGCAAGTCAAGCCGCGTCAGTTAGTGGGCGCGATTCATGTGCACCCGAATGGCCGGTTTGTGTATGTATCAAATCGTGCCGATGGCACGGTTGATCACGAAGGTAAAAAAATATTTAACGGTGCTGAAAACACCATCAGCACATTTTCAATTAATCAAGAGACCGGCGAACCCATCTTGATTCAAACCGAAGATACAGGTGGCATGCACGTGCGGACGTTTGCGATTGATCCAAGTGGCACCACGCTGGTTGCCGGCTGCATGATTGCCCGGGATGCCTTAATCGACGGATCTGTTCAACAGGTTCCAGGCGGGCTATCTGCCTTTCGCATTCGAGAAGATGGCACGCTGCGTTTCTTGCAAAAGTATGATGTCGATGTTGGACCTGACAGGCTGTTTTGGGTAGGGATCGTCACCAACACCTGACCACTCGGCCTACAACGCTTCAATCTTCAATTAAACATGATGTCTAACATGGTGAAGCGCGGCCCTGCATTTTAAATAAGAATCAAACGGGCGATACCTTGCAAGTACATACCTTTTATGAAAGTCATGCGGCTTCGTTGCAGATATCAACTCACATCCGCTTCACCCAAGGTTTGCACCAGAGCCTGGTACAGCGCTTCAACCGACTTCTGCACTGCCAGCTGCTGCGCCGCTTTAAACAAGACCTGACCGGCTTGGCTATTTAATCGTTCGGCCCCCAAACAATCAAAGAACTTTTCTTTTAATAGCGTTTCGCTGAGCCAATTGCCCGGCTTCCCACTTGCTACATCGATGCGTATCGATTCTTCGCGACCCGACTTTAATTTAAGCTCAACGATCGCGGCGAACTCGTGATCATCCGCAACAAGAGGATCGATTTCAACCGTGATTTTTTTCATTAAACGCTCGATCGCTGGGCGTTTGATCTGATCGGGCTCGAACGTTCCGATCTTAACCGCACCATCAATCATTGCGGAGGCGATGCAATAGCGCATGCTGAACTTACCTTCTAAGCCTGTGTTCGGAAGGTCGTAAATCAAAGGCTGCATCGCGAAGCGTGAGGCACCCACCCGAATCGATTCGATGTCTTCTACTGAATTATCTTTGAGTGCTTCACGTAAGCGGCGCGTGGCGTCAATCGCAGGATGCGTGGCTGCGCAGCAAGGGTAAGCTTTAAGTCCGATACCGGTTTCAGTCAAAATTTCTAACGGATGGCCCCACTGTTTTGCATAACTCGCTGGGGCAGTGCCACCGAACACCTTCATAAAACCAAATTTACCCTCGATCGCATCAGGCGCACAGGTGAAATCCTGCTCAGCCAACCGAGTCGCTAAAATCGCTGAACGTGCTGCTAAACCAGCGTGCAGCGGTTTGGTCATCGTGCCGAAGTTTTGCCGCACACCACTCGCAAGCGATGCGCTCACACCGAGCGCGCCACGCATCTGATCATCGGTGAAGTTTTCAAGAAAAGCCAACGCTGCGGTTGCGCCGATGGCACCAAAGGTGCCCGTTGTATGCCAACCACGCTCATAGTGCGCAGTGTTTAAACGACGCCCAAGTTGACCAAGTGTTTCGACGCCCACAACATGCGCACGAATCAAGTCTTCGCCACTGACTCCTAGCGCAACCCCACGAATTAACAATGCAGGCAACAGCAATGCCGTTGCATGGCAATAAGCCGGATGACTAATGTCATCAAAATCCGCTGCATGCGCAAGCGTACCCAGATATAACGCAGCCGATCCTTGCGTATCGGTTGAACTGACTCTCAATGCGGCAGGTGCAAACTGTGTCAACACTTGCTTAAGCGGTTGTGGCGAAAATAACGCTCGGCGAAGTTTAGGCTCGAGCGCTTGGCTGGTGCCGAGTAACATGCAAGCTAGCGTGTCCGTGATGGCGTCGGTTGAGCGTCGCACCGTCTCAGCGGCCAGAGGCTGTGCACGAAACGTTCGACAAAAGCCAATCAGCCCATCTGAAAAGTCTGTCTCAACCGCTAGACTCGTCGAATTTTCTGCACGTGGCGCACTTACTTGTTTTTGCGTCCTCATCCTTGTCCCCAGAAATATTATTATTTTCTCGCCTTCACGCAAAACGAACTTAACAATGGCGTGACGTTGTTCAGGTGGCTAAAGCGACGCTGGACTAGCCCCTGGCCTTAGGTCTTGGGCAAAATCGCCGACAAACTGGCTTTGACTTCAACGAATACTGGACCTTTAGCTTGCAGCGCACTACGAATCACGCGATCGATATCTTCGTCTTTTTCAATTAACAACGTTTCGCAGCCAAAGGCTTGCGCTAATTTTGAAAAATCTGGCCCAGAGAGATCAGTCGCATGCGACCGCCCTGGATACATGCGTTCTTGATGCAGCCGAATGGTACCTAAGCTTCGATTATTAGATAGAAAAATTTTGAGTGGCAATTTGCGCTCAACCGCAACAGCAAGTTCATTACCCGTCATCATAAAACCGCCATCACCCACTAAACAAACGACAGTACGTTCGGGTTCGCGCAAGGCAATTGCGACCGCGCCTGGTACGCCGTAACCCATCACACCCGACATTGTCGAATAGAGTTTGCGGCGCCCTTTGAACGGAAAAAATTTATATGCCAAGGCCGCCGAAATACCCGCATCGGGGACAATGCTGGTGGTATCAGGTGTGAGTTCACCTAACGCCCGCACGACATTACCAAAGGCCACGCCATCAGACGCTTGGATATTTTTCCAAACAGCTTGCATTTGCGCATAGCCATGTAATTCGCTAATCCAAGCCGAACGATCTTTTTTCTCGGGCACTGGCTCGCAGGCTAACAGTTCGCGTATAAATTCTGCGCCATGGCAAACGATCCCAACCTCCGGCTGAAAATTCTTACCAATCATCGTGGCATCCGCACAAGCATGAATGAGTGTTTGCTTGGGCCAGGGCGGGGTCGGAAACCTGTAATTTAAGGTTCCCCAATCCGACAGTCGCGTCCCAATCGCTAACAGCAAGTCAGCTTGCTCAAAAGCTTTCACTTGCGTCGCAGAAGTGCCCGTACCGATATCTCCCCCATACAGCGGGTGATCAGAAGAAAACACCCCATGACGTCGAAAACCAATAATGACTGGAATGTTGTATTTTTCAGCGGCTGCGCGCAAAGCGGCACGTTGCTCGTCGCTGGCAAATTCACCGCCAGCAAGCAACAAAGGACGCTCAGCCGTGGCCAGTAAACTCATCACGCGCTGCATCGCCATCGGTGTAGGGGCGCTGCTAGCCACAACAGAGGCACGCGCCTTTACGTCAGGCAATTGCTCAGCAAGAATATCTTCGGGCAACGAAATCACGACTGGCCCGGGCGTGCCACTCATCGCGACAGAAAACGCGCGCGCCATGACTTCAGGTACGCGCGTCGGATCATTGATTTCGTAGACCCACTTCGCGATACTGCCAAACATTTTTGAATAATCAATTTCTTGAAAACTATCACGCCCTACGTGCTGGCGCTCGCCTTGGCCAATCATTAAAATCAGTGGTGTACCGTCTTGTTGGGCACTGTGGATTGCGATTGAGGCATTCGTGGCACCGGGACCTCGGCTGACCATAAACACACCTGGACGCCCAGTCAGGCGTCCATCGGCCAGCGCCATAAAACCCGCCGAACTTTCATGCCTTGCGGTGATCGTATCGATTGAACTCGCGCCCAACGCATCAAGTAACGGCAAAAAACTTTCGCCAGGTACGCAAAACACACGATCAACGTGATTTGCCTCTAAAAAAGACACCAACTGTTGTCCGGTCGTCTGCACTGTGTTCTCCAAAAAACATCTGATTGGCTATTCAGCCGTGATGCCAAGCCTTTTAATCAAATTCGCCCAGTACTGCGTTTCAGTATCGATAAAAAGCGCGGTCGAAATTAGTGGCCGGTAAAGCGGGATTCATTAGGTTCACTGCAAGACCAACCGTCGTAAACAAAAGCGTGTAACCGTCGGCTAGACTGCGAGCAACTTCCTCAGTACCCAYGGCAGTTCCGGTCCCCGCCTTATTTTCGACGTAAACGGTCTGTTTGAACTCAACCGRCAAACCCTGCGCCAACAACCGTGCGGCGATATCTGTGTTGCCCCCAGCGGCGAAAGGTACAACTAGACGAAGCGGCTTATTTGGGTAAGTCGTCGCCTGTACGCTGGCACAGAGCAAACTCAACACTAAAAGCGGCAATAGCCGTTGCATCATTCTCATGAGCGTCTCCAAGTTTTTTATTTTTTAAAACACTCTGAGTCTAACGTGTTTGTGGGAGCTCATTCAAACAGGCGTGAGCAGGCTAGTCCGGGTGACACAGAGCCGCTCGGGCGAGTTCACCCGACGGCTAAGGCCTATGCGAGTCTGATTTGCTAGCTTCAGCTAATATATGAAGAGAAAGAATCGACATAAAAATAACTACGACGAGACGCCTGTGACTTCACCCATTGTTGTACCCCGCCCTGCAGCCACCGTTATTTTGGCGCGTGATACCAACGACGGTATCGAAGTATTTATGGTGCAGCGCACAACAGAGGTTGTCTTTGCCAAGGGAATGCATGTGTTTCCGGGAGGCGGACTAGACCCCACCGACCATCACGACGAAATCGCTTCGCTCTGCGTGGGTCTAACAGACGCGACAGCTAGCAATACCCTTGGGATTGACAAGGGCGGGCTCGCCTACTGGATCGCAGCGATACGCGAATGCTTTGAAGAGGCAGGCCTGTTGTTGGGCTATCGTCATGACAATGAGCTGGTGCAGCTCGCTGAACACGAGGCACTGCGCCTGTCCGACCTACGCTCGGCGTTAGCTGAAAATAAAATCACCTTCGTCGATGTACTCAAAGCCGAGCAGTTTCGAGTGGCGACTGACAAAATCGCTTATTACAGCCATTGGATTACGATGCCAGGCCGCCCTAAACGCTATGACACTCGCTTTTTTGTAGCGCAGGCACCTGTCGGTCAGGTAGCCAAACAAGACGACTACGAAACCGTTGGACACCGGTGGGTACGGCCTGTCGACGCGATAGAAAAAAGTCGCTTAGGCGAAATTGATTTAATGTTTCCGACCATCAAAACGCTTGAAAGCTTGGCGCGCTTTGCGACAGTGCAAGAGTTGCTTGACTACGCGCGCACGCCTAAACCCAAACAGTTGATGGCTCCACGCACCGGCACTGGGCGAGACGGAAAGCCCGAAATCCTTATTCCTGGCGATTATGCGTATGCCGAACTCGGCAAAATCGATGCAGCAGGCGTTGGCGTTGGCAAAACCTATATTGAGCCTGGGGTGGCTGTTGAAATCGCGCCTAACGTCTTGCGCGTCACGGCCTCCAACCCCGGCATGATGACGGGCCCCGGGACCAACTCTTATCTGATCGGCAGTCCAGACACGGGTATCGCTGTCATTGATCCCGGCCCGCCGCTTGCCGAGCACATCGACGCTCTTTTGAAAGCTGCCCGCGGACCGATTAAATGGATCCTCTGCACCCACACGCATCTTGATCATTCCCCAGCGGCACTCGAACTCAAAGCACGCACCGGCGCGACGGTATACGGCATGCCACCGCCACCCTATCCCAATCAAGATCAAACCTTTGCGCCCGATGTGCAGGTCACACACCAACAAGCTTTGCAGGTGGCCGGCGCGACTCTGCGCGTGATTCACACCCCAGGGCACGCCTCCAATCAGGTCTGTTATCTGCACGAAACCGAGTGTCTGATGTTCACAGGCGATCACATCATGCAAGGCTCAACCGTTGTCATCAATCCGCCCGATGGCAACATGGCAACGTATCTCGCCTCGTTACGTTTATTGTTTGACGAAAAAATTGATTTTCTGGCGCCGGGCCATGGTTTTTTAATGGACAAACCAACCGAGGCGGTCGAACGAATACTGGTTCATCGTCAAGATCGCGAAAACAAAGTCGTTGCCGCACTGCGCACGTTTAAGCAACCCGTCACGCTTGAAGAACTCGTGCCTGTTGCTTACAAGGACACCGCAGAAAAATTGCACAAAGTTGCCATGCGCTCTTTGTTTGCGCATCTGCAAAAACTCGTCCAAGAGCAGCGCGTCGTCTATGCAAACGAAACTTGGTTACTAAAGCCCTAAGACCTTCAAGGACTCTACAATACGCGCCCATCGCGCTGCAACGAGAGTAGGCCAGCGAGCATCAGCACCAGTGCTCCCAGCGCTAAAAACAAAGCCGTCACTTCAGTGCTTTGGTGTTTTTCAAGTCGAATCGTTGTCGCAAGCGCCTCGTAGACTTTTTTCAAATCACTGGCATTGGTCGCACGATAATAGTCAGCCGACGTCAGCTCGGCTATTTTTTTAAGCGTAACTTCATCAAGCTTGACGCGTATCGACAACCCTTGCGCTTTAAGCACGATTCCTTCAGGCGTGCCAACACCCACCGTATAGACGCGCACGCCATGATCTGCCGCAAGCTGAGCCATCTTCAGAACATCAGGCCCCATATTGCTTTGCCCATCTGAAATCAGCACAATCGCTAGGGCTTTATTCGATCCTGGCTCGAGCTTGACTTGGTTTGAGCCTTTTCGACCTTCACCCAAAGGTTTGCCCGTATCTTTTGGTGGTGGTCGATCTGCTTCGGTCAGGATTTTTTCGACTTCGATACCCGAGCCCGGTAATAATTGCGCCAGCGCAACCAGAATGCCACTGCCTAAGGCAGAGCCGGTTTGCAGCGGCAAAGTCTCGATCGCACGATAGAGTTCATCGCGATTCACCGTCGGCGCTTGTGCGACTGCCGCGGTACTCGCAACCGTGACAATGCCAACCTTCACCTGCGAAGGCTGCTCTGCAATAAACGTACGTACCGCGGCTTGGGCTGCTTCAATTCGACTGGGTTGCACGTCAGTGGCGCGCATACTGCCAGAGGTATCAAGCGCCAGCATGACCGTATCCAGCCGTCCGGGCAACAGCAATACCGCCCGGGGGCGTGCAAGCGAAAACATGACAAGACCGATGCCGCACAACATCAAGAGCGCGTAGCCGTGACGCGACCACTTTTGACCACGACAAAGCCACAGATAAGCGCCGATTAAAAATGGTAAGCCAGCAAACACCCAAAGTAAAGAGGGCCACAGTAACGTCACAGAATTCAAATACAACATAGGCTCATTGGCTCGCAAAAATACCCGCGGCGGCACCAGCGACAACTTGACTGCGACGCTTGCGTAGCCGCGTGAAACGAATCAGCGCCTGATCCAGTGGCTCGTCAGTTTCTAACTCCAGACAATCAACGCCCGCTTTTACAAAACTTTCACGTAAATTTTGTTCGCGCAAAAGAGCCTGTTGAGCAAAGCGGTGTCTAAACGCTTTATCGTGCGTATCAACAAACATTTGTTCTCCGGTCTCGGCGTCTTGCATCACTAACAAGCCGCTATTAGGTAAGACAGCTTCGACAGGATCGAACAAGCGAATCGCCACCACCTCGTGACGACGTGCCAATTGATTCAAGGCGCGCTCCCAACCGGGCTGGCTTAAAAAATCTGACAAAACAAAAATCGTTGAGCGTCGTTTTAAAATTGAATAAACGTCCTTTAAAAGCGTCCCTAAATCGGTTTCTTGTGTTCGCTTACTTGATTCGGCCCGAGCCATGCGGTCTAACAAATGGAGCACCTGGCGTCTTCCCGAGCGAGCAGGGATATGCACGTTCGCGTGACCACCCGCGCCGGTATAAAGTAAGGCCCCCACGCGATTACCGTGTTGCGTCAATAACCGCGCGAGCACGCCTACGCTCTGGATTGCCAGCGTGCGTTTGCTAACCGTGCGCGAGCCAAAGTCGACCGAGCCCGATAAGTCTGCGACAAACCAAGCCGTCATTTCTCTGTCTTCCTGGTGTTCGCGCACGTACGGCACTTGCATCCTGGCGGTCACATTCCAGTCGATATGGCGTACGTCGTCGTGTGCCTGATACTCGCGCAGATCAGCGAGCATTAAGCCCGCCCCCCGAAAAAGCGTTCGATAATCACCTTGTAACTGACCGTCAAGACGTCGCAGCACTGTCCACTCAAGCTGGCGCAAGAGCGCATCTGAGTTTGTCCCGCCAAGGGTTGTTTGCGCAACGGACTGTACCCCTGCTTGAGCGCGCGCTGCCTGCGTCTCAAACTGTGGCGTCTTGAATCGTTTAAGAAACGCGAACATGGCTCTCGAGTGGTTTATCTGGTACCGGTACAGCCCGCAAGATTTGTTCAATCAACTGATCCGCCGACAAGCCATCCGACAAAGCCTCGTATGACAACACTAAACGATGTCGCAAAACATCTGGAACCAGATCTACGACGTCTTGCGGCAGAATATAGCCGCGTCCACGTAAAAACGCTAAAGCACGTGCGCCTTCGATCAAACCAATCGTCGCTCGCGGACTGGCACCAAACGTCAGATAGCGAGCGATGTCAGACAAGCCAAAACGTGCAGGATCCCGTGTGGCTGACACCAGCTTGACCGCATACTGAATCAAAGCAGGATCCACATAACCCTGGCGAGACTGGTACTGCAAGGCTGCAATCTGCTCAGTCGTCGCCACCGCAGCGATGTCGATTGCAGGTCCAATCACCCTTTGCACAATCACAAACTCTTCTTCTTCTTTGGGGTAACCGATCAACACCTTCATCATGAACCGATCCACCTGTGCTTCAGGCAAAGGATAAGTGCCCTCCGTCTCGATCGGATTTTGCGTTGCCATCACTAAAAAAGGCGTAGGCACTTTACGGGTCTGGCCAGCAATCGTCACTTGTCTTTCTTGCATGACCTCAAGCAAGGCACTTTGCACCTTAGCCGGCGCCCGATTAATTTCATCGGCAAGCAAAAGGTTGGCAAAGACAGGCCCTAACACCGTACTGAACTCGCTCGTCTTTTGGTTGTAAATCTGCGTCCCGACCAAGTCGGCCGGTAACAAGTCGGGCGTAAATTGAATCCGCTTAAAAGAGCCTCGTATCGCCTTTGCAAGCGTATTGACAGTTAAAGTCTTGGCCAGCCCGGGCACGCCCTCGATTAATAGATGCCCTTGCGCCAAGATCGCGACCAACATACGCTCTAAAAACTGGTCTTGTCCAACGACCACGCGTTTAACTTCATACAACACGCGCTCCATTAAGGCCGCTGTCTCGTGGACGGGTTGGGGTGACTGTCCACGATTCCAGGCTTGAGTTTCATTATTCATCGGCATCTCGTTGGTTTAAGTCTTTGAATTTAGTTCAAAACGGAGGCATTCCTAAAGCAGTCCCTGCGCTTTCTATSGTGATCGCAAAGCCAATTCCAATAAAGGTTCGGACGCTGGTTGGATTCAAAATCGCGGTGACAATGCCAAGCACTTCACCCGCCATATTGACCAGCGGCCCACCAGAATTACCGGGGTTCGCTGCTGCGTCAAACTGAATCAAGCCAGTCAGTGGTGCGCCCTCGGCGGGCTTAAAGGTTCGGTTCAAGCCCGAGATCACCCCCGCCGAAACAGAGGGCCCCATACCAAACGGAAAACCCACGACCACGACCTCGTCACCGGGGCTTGAATTTTGGTTGGAACCCATCGTGGCAGGCTGCARGTCGTCAGGGATATTGAGCGGCTTAAGAACCGCCARATCTTTGTCGCGCTGAGCGGACACAATGACTGCGGGCGACTCTAAGCCATCGGCAAACGTCACGAAGAGCCTCGGTGCAGTCGCCACGACATGTAAATTCGTCAAAATCGTGCCGTCTTCTTTGATGACCACCCCAGTGCCAATACCCAACTCGTCGTCGCCTACTTGAGTCCCTTTGGCATCAAGCACATCGCTTCGGATACGAACAATAGACGGCCCAATCAAAGCGGCCGCCCGGGCGGCGCGTGCGGGCAAGTCTTTGGTGGCTAGCGTATGCAACACTGCAGCGTCAATTTGCTCTTGCGTGAGTTCGGTGCGAGGCGCTTGAACGTAGTCGCGCGCCAACAAAAGTGATAAACCTAAGACCGCACCGAGCACGACTAAGCCCAGCTTTTCATAGCGTTTTGACCAGACCGCACGTATGCCAGCATCAGGCATGCCAGAAACTGACTCCACAGCCACGCTCAGCCCCTCAGGCGCCTTGGCACCCGGGATGATACGACGGCTGTAAAGTGCAACTCGCTTCATAAAAAACCCCTGAGTCTGTAAAGCGGTGATAAAGTGAGATTTCATCATAACTCTCACGCACAGTTGATGCACTTTATTTGGCCACATTTTTTATGGTTTTTTAGTTTAGTGCTGGCGCTGCCCATCATTTACCTTTGGCTGCTGAAGCGCAAACGTCGCTTCGCTCACACCTACCCTAATCTCACCATTATTCGACAGGCACTTGGCACGCGCAACAGTTGGCGCCGGCACACCCCTCCTGCACTCTTGTGGCTCGCCCTTTGCGTCGCTGTGCTAGGCGTTGCCAGACCCACTGCCCAGGTCACGTTACCGGCGGACTATATGACCTTGGTACTTGCGGTAGACGTCTCGCGAAGCATGCTCGCTGAAGACGTTGAGCCCAATCGCATTCAAGCCGCGCAAGCCACCGTAAAAGAATTTTTAAGCGAACTGCCTAACAATATTCGAGTCGGGATTGTGTCCTTTGCAGGCACCGCGCAACTCGTACAACAAATCACCGAAGAACGCGAAGCCTTAGTCGCGTCCATCGACAGGTTTCAGCTTCAGCGTGGCACCGCAACGGGTAGTGGCTTATTAATGGCGTTGGCAACTTTGTTGCCGAAGTCTGGCGTTGACCTACAGGCAGCAATCTATGGAGAAGAATTTTCACGCTGGGGGAGCAAACCTTTGGCCGAGCGCAAACCCGCCGCGCCTCAAACACCCCCACCTGCGCCCGTGCCGCCAGGCTCTTACACAAACGGCGCGATTATTTTATTATCAGACGGTCGGCGTACAAGCGGTCCTGACCCTTTGCTGGCAGCCAAGCAGGCCGCGCAACGCGGTGTGCGCGTCTACACCGTTGCCTTTGGCACACCTCAGGGCTTTATTCCCGGCTATGAGGGCTACTCTTTTTATGCCCGTGTCGACGAACAAGCACTGCAAGCGGTTGCCAAAATTACGGCAGGCGAGTTCTTTCGCGCTGGTAATTCGCAAGATCTAAAAGAAGTCTATCAACACCTTTCGAGTAAATTTTCTTTAGAAAGGCGTGATACCGAGGTCAGCGCACTTTTCGGTGCCGCCTCCCTGGTGCTCACCCTCTTAGCTCTCTTTTTGTCTTTGCTTTGGTTTAAGCGCTCGGCCAATCTCCGCTGACTTTTTTTAATGTACACAAGGAATCCACCATGGATCGCAGAACCTTCATCCTCACTTCGAGCGTTGCCACAGGGCTGTCTCAACTGCCTTTAGCGAGTTTTGCTCAAAGCACTCCCAAAACGGCGTTGCGCTGGGTTCCCGAGACTGATCTTGCGCTACTCGATCCGATGTTTACAACTGCCACAATCACTGCCTGTCACGCACTGCAGGTCTTTGATACGCTTTACGGTTTAGACGACAACTATCAACCTCAACCACAAATGGTCGGTAGTCAACAGCTTGAAAACAATGACTTAACCTGGAAGCTCACACTGCGCGACGGCTTGAAGTTTCATGATGGCTCGGCGGTGCAGGCCAAAGACATCGTTGCAAGCATTACGCGCTTTGGCAAACGTAATCCACTTGGGCAAACGCTGTTTGAATTGATTCGCGAACTGAAAGCCACCTCTGAAAAAACAATTCAAATTGATTTAAGCAAGCCGTTTCCTTTGCTCATGTATTCTTTAGCGGCAGCGTCGTCTTCGATCATGCCAGAGCGTCTGGCCAATACTCCCGATAACGTGCCGATCAAAGAAATGATTGGTAGCGGACCCTACCGCTTTATCGCCGAAAAATGGATCTCTGGCTCGCAAGTCGTCTACGAAAAGTTTAACGACTACGTTGCACGTGCAGACGGTCTTGCCGTCAACACCGCGGGTCCAAAAATCGCCCATATCACAGAAGTTAAGTGGCAAGTGATTAGCGATCGTGCCACGGCCGTTGCAGCGCTAAAAAATAATGAAGTGGATGGCATCGAAACTGTTGATAACGATTTTTTACCTGTCTTGCGCAAAGATCCTTCGATTGTTTTGATTAAAGCAGCCCTGCCGTCGATCGCAATCATGCGCTTCAATCATCTCTACCCACCGTTTAACAATATCTTGATGCGCCGTGCGATTTTGGCAGTTGTCGATCAAACCGAGTATATGACTGCCGCCAATGGTTCAGAGTTTCCAGAGTACTGGAATGATAAGGTCGGTGTGTGGGCACCTGGTACTCCGATGGCAACCACAGCAGGCCTAGATAAGTTGACAGGCAAGCGTGACTTTAACCTTGCGCGTTCACTCATTAAAGAGGCAGGCTACAAAGGCGAACCGATCGTCTTACTCGATCCGGTCGACTTTCCCACTCATCACGCCTCGGCCTTAGTCACGGCAGAACTGTTCAAAAAGTTAGGCCTCAAAGTTGATTTGCGTGCGATGGACTGGGGTAGTTATTTGCAACGGCGCAACAGCCAAGAACCGCCAGCTTCAGGAGGTTGGAATGTAGGCTTTACAGCGATGACGGGCACTAGCAACCTAGATCCCACCAGTAACTTAGGCATTCGTGGCACTGGCAAGCAAGCTTGGTTTGGCTGGCCCACCAATCCAGCGATCGAAACCCTCCGTACAGACTGGTTTTATGCCCCAACGCTTGAAAAACGCAAAGCGCTTTGTCAAGACATCCAGCTACAGGTGCTAGACCAAGTCCCGTATATTCCGTTGGGCGCCATCTATAAGCTCACTGCTTTACGTAAGGGCTGGGTAAATTTTCAGGCCCAAGGGCCCGTCTTCTTCACGATGCGTAAAGGCTGACTCATCTGTCGCAGCCGTGCCTGCCTTAGCCGGCTTTATGCCATCAAGCCTCTTGACGCTTACGCAGGGTGATGCGTACGTGCAAATTTTGTCTTCATTCGCTGCAACCACAAAGCCAGATCATCAACGTAGGTAAACACGGCGGGGATCACCAGCAGGCTGAGCACCGTCGAAGTCAACAAACCTCCCATCACCGCAATCGACATCGGCGAGCGAAAACTTGGATCTGAACCCCAACCGATTGCAATAGGGAACATGCCCGCAATCATCGCGATGGTCGTCATCACAATTGGGCGCGCGCGCTTGTGACACGCATCAAGTAAAGCTTCTGTGCGCGAGACCCCACTTCGCCGTGCCACGATCGCATACTCGACGAGCAAAATTGAATTTTTGGTCACGATCCCCATCAGCATAATCAAGCCAATCAGCGAGGGCATTGAAAAGCTTTTTCCTGTGAGCAACAACGCCACAAAGGCACCACCAATTGAAAGCGGTAAGGCCCCCAGAATGGTGAGAGGCTGTAAAAAATCATGAAACAACAAGACTAAAATCATATAAATGCAAAGCAGGCCGATCGCCATGGCCAGGCCAAAGCTTGCAAACAGCGCTTGCATTTCTTTTGCATCGCCCAGTTCAGTCTGACGCACGCCCGCGGGTAAATTGCGCAGGCCTGGCAGAGTTTTAGCCTCTGCATAGACCTCGCCCAACTGTCGCCCGCCTAGCTCGACGTCAAGCACCACATTACGGCTGCGATTCAAGCGGTCAATCTGTGCGGGCCCGCTATCCAGTGTCAGACTTGCCACATTGCCCAACATCACCGGTCCATAACGACCTGGTACCGTCAAACGCGCTAAAGCCTCAAGGTCGGTTCGCGCAATGTCTGGTAATCTCACGCGAATTGGAATTTGCCTTTCTGACAAGGTCAGCTTTGGCAGGCTCACGTCATAATCGCCACTTGTGGCGACGCGCAGGGTCTCCGCGATGCTTTGCGCGGTGACGCCCAGATCTGCAGCACGCGCAAAATCAGGTCTCACAATCAACTCAGGGCGCACCAAGCTTGCCGAGGACAAGACGTTGCCAACTCCCTTCAAACCACGCAACTCGTTTTCCACCACGTGCGCCGCCGCGCCCAAAGCGACAGGATCTTCGCTTTGCAGCACGATCTGCATTTTGACGCCAACGTCTTGCGGCCCAACAGTAATCCTCACGCCGGGCTCTCGAGACAACAATTCTCGAATATCAGCTTCAACTTCTTGCTGATTTTTTTTGCGCTCAGAGCGGTGAGTTAAGGTCACCGTCAAGCTACCCTTGCGCACTTCTGCGGCTGAGCCGCGGGCAAAGGCGTCTCCTGAAACACCCGCACCCACTGAACTAAAGACTTTCACGACCTCGGGGATTGCCTCAAGTTTGAGCCGCGCGCGCTCGGCCGCTAAGAACGTCTCTTGTAAGGTGCTGCCCGGTGCACGTTCAATATTGACCAATGTTTGGCCACGATCAGCGGGCGGGACAAACCCTTTTGGCAGCAGTGGCACCAAGGCAAGCGAGCCCACAAAAAATAATGTTGCTAAAACTAGCGTAAGCAAGCGATGCGTCAAGCACCACTGCACTGCTATCAGATAGCGACGCATCACTAAGCCATCGGTTTGCTCACGCTCAGACAAAGGTACCGCCTTCATGAGATATGCCGACATCATCGGAGTCAGCAAACGCGCCACTAGCAGTGAGGCCAAAATTGCTAAGACCGCCGTCCATCCAAACTGTTTGAAAAATTTTCCTGGGATCCCCGCCATGAAGGCTGTCGGTAAAAACACCGCAACCAACGCAAAGGTCGTTGCAATGACCGCCAAACCAATTTCATCAGCCGCTTCAAGTGCCGCTTGAAAAGGTGTTTTACCCATGCGCAAATGTCGTGCAATATTTTCAACTTCAACAATCGCATCATCGACCAAGATACCGACAACTAGCGCGAGCGAAGTCAAAGTGACCATGTTGAGCGTGAAGCCAAACAGATAAATGCCTAAAAAAGCCGGCAGGATGGATAAGGGCAAAGCTGCAGCCGACACAATCGTCGCACGCCAGTCGCGCAAAAAATACCAAACCACGATCACCGCTAAAATCGCACCCTCGTAGAGCAGATGCATTGAGCCCTCGAAGTTCTCTTCTGTTTTTTGTACGTTATCAATCTGTTCGGTAATTTTGATGTCTGGGCGTGCGACGCTCAAGGTCTTGATGACTTCGCGCACATCTCGCGCCAACGTCACCTCGTTTGCCCCTTTGCTACGCATGATTTCAAAGGCGACGACAGCCTGACCATCCACTAAAGCTAACGCGCGACGCTCTGCCGTTGTATCACTCACCACTGCCAACTGCTCAAGGCGAATACGGCGGCCATCTTGCAACGACAATTCCAACTTGCCCAAATCGTCTGCGGTGCTCGCAGTCGCGATTGTTCGCACGGCCTGCTCGGCACCACCCACGTCACCGCGTCCGCCGGGTGCCTCTTGCTGAATTTGCCGCAAGCGGCGTGAGACTTCAGCRGCAGTGACATTTAAGGCGGCCATGCGGGCTGGGTCGAGTTCAACCCGAATCTCTCGCATCAAGCCGCCCATGCGCTTAACGCGGCCCACGCCATTGACTGTTAGCAATTGCTTGGCTACCGTATTGTCAACAAACCAAGACAAAGCCTCTTCATCGTTTTGGCTAGACGTTACTGCAAAAGTCAGTAACGGTTTACCGGCAGTGGTGGTGCGCAAGACAGTCGGATCACGCACATCGGCCGGGAGCTCTGCACGCACACGTGTGACGGCGTCGCGCACGTCATTAACGGCCTCCATGGGATCTTTTTCAAGAACGAACTCAACGGTGATGACAACCATACCCTCGAGTATTTTTGTGTAAAGATTTTTGACTCCCTGCAGCGTTGCGATCGAATTCTCGAGTTTTCGAGCAACTTCTGTTTCGAGTGTCGCGGGRGCCGCCCCCGGCAACTGGGCCTCGACCGTGATCATTGGCAGCTCAATATCCGGAAAATCCTGAACACCAATCGCTTTAAACGACAGTACGCCGGCAATAGAAAGCAAAATAAAAAGCAAAATCGCCGGAATTGGATTTCGAATCGAATAGGCCGAAAAATTCATCGTCACGCCTATTTGGTCGGAGACAGTGTTGAAACGGCGACCAGATCACCATTTGTTAAGAACCCCGCACCCGCTTCAACAATTTGATCTTGTACGGTTACACCAGTTAGTACCTCGACTCGCGTGCCTACACGTCGCCCAACACTCACCTTGGTTTGAAGGACACGCTTGTTGTCCGCAACTTTAAAAACATAGCTGAAGCCGTCGCGCATCACCACTGACTCTTGAGGCAAGGTCAACCCTTGGGTGACGCCTAATTGAAACTGACCGTTTGCAAACATCCCGGCGCGAACAGGTGGCTCATCCTTAGGATTTTTGGGCAGATCCACATACACCAGTGCCGTGCGCGCCTGAGGATCAACGGTGGGCCCTAGCACACGCACCGTGCCGGTTACCGGCGCAGCGCCCTTGGGTAAACTTGCTGGAAACACCTTGACCAGCATGCCAACCTTAATCAGCCCCAGTTCTTCGGAGGTCACCTCAGCGCGCCACTCAAGGCGGCTCTGGCGCACCAGCCTGAACAACTCGGCACCTGCCGGTACAACAGAGCCTACGTTAGCCTGTCGCATCGAGATCACGCCCTCATCGGGAGCGCGCACCTCTGCGTGCTTCAGGCGTAACTCTTGCACCTTTAGCTGTGCAGTACTCGCTTCGAGTCTAGCTTGGGCCGTCTGCTCGGCTGTTAAATATTGACTAATCTGTTGCGCCGACAACGCCCCAGAATTTTTTAAGCTGCGCGCACGCTCGGCGTTCGACTTTGCTTCGGCCAACGCCGCTGCCGCCTCGCCCTGCTGCGCTTTTTGCACCGCTAAATCCGCCAATACAGTGTCGGTTGCAAAAGCAGCCAGCAGCTGATCTTGCTTCACCACGTCACCCACGTTCACCAGCACCTGAGCCATTCGCAGACCGCCCACTTGCGCACCCACCATCGCCTCTTGCCAGGCAGTGATGCTACCGTTGGCCGTGACTACTGAGGGAATTTCGCTCGTCTGCGGCTGGGTCACRGTCACGGTAAGGCCTGGTTTCGTATCCGCTTGGCTGGGCGGCGCAGCGGACACCGCCGTTGCCGCGATCACCGCACAAATGCRCGCGCTCAGTAAAGCTGCGCTTAACCCGCTGCGCGAAAAAAAGTTCATGGTTTTGCAGTCCGTAAAGTCGTGTCTTTTAAAGCCGTTTGCGCAAGCCCGCTAAGCGCCAATGACTCAGCAGGTGTCCAACCGCCGCCCACTGCACGGTACAGCGCAATCACTGCGTTGACGCGGTCGCGGCGCACTGAGGCCAAAATGTTGTCGGCGTTGACAGACAAACGTCTAACCTCTTCAAGATCCAGCACGCTTGCCAAGCCAAATTTAAATTTATCTTCAGAAGCCGTCAGTGATTGGCGATAGCCGCTTGAAGCAGTCTCGGCCTCGGTCTGTCGCGTCACCAAACTATTTAAACGAAGCAAGGCGTCTTCCACCTCACGCACGGCGCGTCGAGCCTGAGTGCGATAGTTCGCCTCGGCAGCCTGATAGGCAACCAATGCTGCGTCCAAGTTGGCCGAGCGACGCCCTGCGTCAAAAACCGGCATTGAGAGCGTTGGACCAATCGACCAGGAAGTCCCACTAATGGTTAAGCCTGTTGTACTGAAATTTAAAGGCCCGATGCTACCCAAAAGAGAAAGCCGTGGCAGTCGGTCGGCTTCGCGCACGCCAATATCGGCGCTGGCTGCGGCTAACTCGCGCTCGGCACTCGCCAAATCCGGACGCTGCGCTAAAACCTGTGCCGGCACTTGTTGCACTTGGGGCATGACGGGCTTTGGCAGTTGCCCTGTCTGTGCGATTAAGCGACCACGCAAATCTGTTTCGGTCAAACCCGTGATTGCGACCAGCGCCTTGATCGACAAATCACAGTCCGTCTGCTGTCCAACCAAACGCCCCTGCCCTTCTGCAGCGCTAGCGCGCGCGAGTGCCGCATTCGCGGGTGACTGAAAACCGGCGGCCGCGAGTTGCTCGGTTAACTTGGCCGTTTCGGCGCGAGACCTCGCATCGGCTTGCGCCAGAGCGACAAACTGCTCACAGGCGCGATAGTTAGTGTATGAATTTGCAGTATCGGCAGCGACTGAAATCCGTGCCTCGTGCCAATTGGCGATCTGCGACTCAAGCCTGGCACGGGCTGCTTCGCTGCTGCGAGCCAAGCCACCAAAGAGGTCAAGCTCCCARCTGGTTTGCAACTGAGCCTGACTGGTCGTGGCTAAGACCACTGGCCCACCCGCTTGGTAGGTGCCGCGCGTCAAGCCACCCGACGYACTCGACGCTGGTAACGCCGCCGCATTCGACCCGACGAGTAAGGCACGCGTCTGGGCAATGCGCAAGGCTGCTTGAGCCATCGTATTGCTTTGCTCTTGGGCGGCAAGCAGCAACTCAACAAGTACTGGGTCATTAAACTGTTGCCACCAATCTTTTAATGCGTTGAGGTCGCCCTGATGCGCCACAGGAGACTGCCACACCTGCGGTTGATTGGCCACCTGCGTGGCACGCTGCGCATCGTAATCTGGGCCAAGCATGCTACAACCGCCCAAGACAAGTAAGCAAATGACTGCTACACAGCAACGAACACAGGATAAAAACTTCAGAGGCATGGCGCTTACTAGAGCTCGGATCATTCAACAGAGTCGCAGTTTAATACGCAAAAGGGGTTTACCCTAATTTATCCACAATCTGACTGTCAAGCGAGCCAAGCTTTGGCATATCATTTAGGATAGAACATTGCACAACAAGGGAAATGTCTTGCTTAGTTCAAGCCTGACTACAAGAAATCCCATCTAAACGATAAAAAAATCAAACGCTCGGAGACAAAATGAAACCTGCTACGACTGGACTTTTACACAAGCTTATCCGCAACGCCTTAGCCTTTACCCTGAGCGCAGTCCCGCTCGTCGCTTACGCCGCTTTTCCGGACAAGCCGGTCACGATCGTCGTACCCTTCGGCGTTGGTGGCAGTTCAGACGCTCAGGCGCGCGTCATTGCACAGGAACTGAGTAAAAAGTGGGGCCAGCCTGTGGTAGTTGATAATCGCGCGGGCGGTCAGACGGTCATTGGCACAAGCCTCGTCGCAAAAGCAAAACCCGATGGCTACACGATTTTATATATCGCCTTTGCTTGGATTACCAATCAATATCTGATTAAAGAGCTGCCCTACAAAGCTTCAGATTTGGCGCCCATCACATCGTTGGGTCGCTACCCCTTGGCGTTAATGGTACGAAGCGATGTGCCTGCAACGACCGTGGCCGAATACGTGGCGTACGCAAAAGCACAAAATCGCCCGATGAACTTTGGCATCTCAACGATCGGCGCCAGTATGCATCTTGCCGCACTTGAGTTCGCTAATCAAACGGGGATCGAGATGGTTTTCCCACCCTACAAGTCTGGCAGTATCGGCGCCTTGAACGATTTAATCGGCAAACAAATCGACGGTATTTTTGAGGGTGCTGTTTATAAACCTCACGCCGATGGCGGGCGCGTGAAGGCGCTTTTCATGGGTCAAACAAACAGAATGCCCGGCTGGGATCTACCTAGCGCAACCGAAGTCGGTTTGCCAACGTTTGACATGACAGCGTGGTACGGGTTGATGGTGCCCAGCGCCACCCCAGGCGCGATTCAAGAGCAACTCTCGGCTGATGTCAGATCGGTGTTGGCGCAACCGAGCGTACGCGAGCGCTTCGCGGGGCTAGGCGTGATCGCTGGGGGCATGAGTCCAAAAGAATTTAGTGCGTTTTTAGACGCTCAGCACCTCAAGCTCGGCAGCTTCATCGAACGCAATCGCGCGCAGTTAGGCCAATAGCAACAGCGCCCTCAGGCGTCAACGTCATTGCTTGCCACGCTTGCGACAGCAAACTGGCTGCAGAGCCCATGCGCTCGCAGCTACTCGACATCGTTAGCGCCGGCTCAACGTGTCCGGTAAGACAGCGTGGACAGCTTGACCAAAACGTTCGACGATTCTTTCAATATCTTGTGCCGTGCAAATAAAGGGCGGCGCCAATAAGACGTGATCGCCATGGACACCATCGATCGTGCCACCCGAAGGATACGTCAGCAGGCCTTGCTGCATCCCACTTGCTTTGAGTTGCGCATACACCTTGCGCTGTGGGTCAAACGGCGCCTTGCTGTCGCGGTCTTGAACAAACTCGACACCCACAAACAGACCGCGCCCGCGTATATCGCCCACATTTGGGTGAGAAGAAAATTTTTCGCGAAGCGCCCAACGCAATTGCTCGCCCCGCGCCAGAACATTGCTCAATAAGTTTTCTTCTTGTATCACGCGCTGCACCGCCAAGGCGCCTGCACAGGCTGCCACGTGCGCAACATAAGTGTGACCGTGTTGAAAAAATCCGCTGCCAGAACAAATGGTCTCATAGATCCGCTTCGAAGCGATCATCGCGCCGATCGGTTGGTAGCCTGCCCCCAAGCCCTTGGCGATCGCGATGATATCGGGTGTAATCTGATCTTCAGCACAGGCAAACAGATGGCCCGTGCGCCCCATCCCAGACATCACCTCGTCCAGGATGAGCAACACGCCATGGCGATCACACACTGCGCGTATCCGCTTCAGGTAATCGCCCACTGGCGCAAGCGCTCCTGCTGTCGCGCCAACCACGGTCTCAGCCACGAAGGCGGCCACGGTCTCCGGACCTAAGCCAACAATCTTAGCGTCAAGCTCAGCGGCTAAACGCTCTGCATATTGGACATCGCTCTCGCTGTCTCCTTGCTCGCGATAAGCGTAACAAGGAGAGACGTGATGCGCGGGTACCAACAAAGGCAAAAAGGGCTCACGCCTGCCAGCGTTACCCCCGATGGCTAGCGCCCCAAGTGTGTTGCCGTGATAACTTTGACGACGTGCAATAAAGTGTCTGCGTCCAAGTTCGCCGCGCTCAACAAAGTATTGTCGTGCTAGCTTTAATGACGCCTCGACGGCCTCAGAGCCACTCGAGACAAAGAACACGTGGTTCAAGTCGCCCGGGGCTGCCTGCGCAAGTGTTGCGGCAAGTTGCTCAGCGGGTTCGTTCGTAAAAAACGAAGTGTGCGCATAAGCAATGTGCTCAAGCTGCTGTTGAATTGCGTGCACCACTCGCGGGTGGCTGTGACCCAAACAGGACACTGCAGCGCCACCCGAGGCATCAAGGTAACGCTTGCCCTCGCTGTCAAGCAACTCAATGCCTCGCCCCGAAACCACAACAGGAAGCTTTTGTCGGGGCAAGCGGTGAAAAACATTTGACATGAGGACTAGTCGGCTTTGATGTTCAGTGTTTGGACGAGTTGTTTATATTTCACGAGCTCGTCTTGAACAAAGGCCGCAAATGCCGCTGGCGTGGCAGCACCGACTGTTTGCAAACCTTGCTCTTCGAGCGTCTTTTTAGTTTTTGGATCCGCCATCGCGGCTTTAACCGCTCGGTCAATCTGCGCGACCAGTGCAGGCGCCATACCTTTAGGGCCCATCACTGAATACCAGTTAGTCACCTCAAAACCCTTGATGCCGACCTCGGTAAAGGTCGGAATATTGGGCAACTGAGGCAAGCGCTGCGGCGTTGAAATCGCTAACGCTCGTAATTTTCCAGAACGTATTTGTTCAAGTACGGGCGGCAGGGTATCAAAATTCATGGTGATCTGCCCCGCCAGCAAATCAATAATAGATTGTCCACTGCCTTTATACGGAATGTGATTCAACGAGATACCCGCGATTTGACAAAATAACGCACCCGCTAAATGCTGAGTGCTGCCAATACCAGAAGAACCATAGGTCAATATGCCCGGCTTGGCTTTGGCGAGTGCGATTAACTCGGCGACCGAGTTTGCCGGTACCGAAGTGTTCACAACCAATACGTTGGGCACATACCCCAGGTACGTAATCGGGGTGAAATCGGTCGCGGGATTGTACGGAACATTTTTTAATACAAACGGTGAAATTGCATTTGAGTTTGAATGGCCCATTAACAAGTTATAGCCATCGGGCGCAGCCTTCGCAATCATGTCTGCGCCAATCGTCCCTGCGGCACCCGCTTTATTTTCAACCACTACGGATTGACCGAGCGACGCCGTCATCGGCACACTTAATGCACGCGCGACGATATCGGTGCCGCCGCCCGGCGCGAAGCCTACGATCAGATGAATAGGCTTAGTGGGCCATGTCTGTGCGTTCACAGTCAAGGCAAAACTCGCCATCGTAAGACCAAGCGCTTTTAAACCGAGTGCGACCCATTTTTGCCGCGATATCTTATTTAGATTTTGATTCATTTTGTCGCCACCATGGTCTTGAATTATTGTTAGCAAAAAGTCCAAGACCAAGCATACCGCTGAACGCAAGATTTAGGAAACTTTTACGGGTAATGGTGGCGGTTTCGCAAACCAGAACAAGGCCGATCCCGCCCCGGCGATTAACGCCAAAACGGTAAAGCCAAGAATATAGTTGCCTGTAGCGTCACCCATGATGCCTGCGAGCAAGGGCCCCAACACTTGCCCAACCGCCGTCAGAAGCGCCGACAAGCCCAGAATCATACCGATTGATTTACGGCCAAAATAGTCTGCGCGGATCGCCTGCATGAAGGGCCCGCGCACTCCCCAGGCCAAGCCGTGCAGCACCGCAAAACCGACCAGCATCACCGGCCCCAAGGCATAGGTGAGCAACAGCAGGCCGACCATATGCATGAGCATACAGACCGCTGACATCCGGTTCTTGCGCAGCTTATCGCCTAACCAACCACCGATCAACACGCCAACAACCTGAAACGCCGTCATCAAGGTGATGTAGACCGCCGCCTGTGAAATTGTGTAGCCCAACGAAATACGCATGTGATTAATGGCATGCGTATTGACGGCAGTGACCGCGATCAAGGCCACGCCATGTCCGGCAGACAGTAACCAAAACGACTTGGTACGTAACGCTTGTCGAGCGGTAAATTCTGGCTCGTTGGTCGCCTCGGGGGGGGCGCTCACATCGGCAGTGCCACGAGCGGCGCCCAGGCCATCGACAGTCAGGCCAAAATCCTCGGGACGTCTACGAAAAATACTGGCCAGAGGGTAGCCCAATACGATCACGGCGACACCACAGACAAACGCAGTCGCGCGCCAACCATAACTCTGGATACCCAGGGCCACAAAAGGCACGAACATCCCGCCTAGTGCAAGGCCAAGTCCCACACTTGATAGCGCGCGTGCCCGTTTTTTTTCAAACCATTGAATGATGCCCACGTTAAGCGGAAAATAACCCGCCATCGACGAGCCGATCGCAATCACAATGACCGCAGCATAAAATTGCGTGAGGGTTTCAATTTGGCTAAGCAGCATGAAACCGATACCAAACATGATCACGCCAATCCGGATTACCCCGCGCGAACCGAAGCGATCAAGAAACCAACCGAGTATCGGGCCGATAATGGCGGATTCCACTGACATCATGGCTGAGGCGGCAGACACTGAGGTTTTGCTCCAGCCTTTCTCTTGGATCAGTACAGTCAAATACGCGCCAAAGGCCTGATGCAGCATCATCGACTGCAAAAATTGCAGCGAAGCCGCTGCAAAAACCATTTTCCAACCGTAAAAAATCTTCATGGGGCTCTGGGGCGCATCTGTTTTGTCTCAGGGTCAACCCTAACATAAAGCATATCTTCTTGCAGAAAGCAGCAGCGCTCGAGCGAGCAGGCTCTGGCTAAAAGCTTGTGCTAGCTATGGCGATTTGAGGATGACGCCTGACTCCATAAGATGTGGTGCCAGCGCCTTGCAATGCAAAACGTCAACACTAAACCTAGACCGGTGTAGAGCAAAATAACGGCTTGATAGCCGAACCAAGCAAGCAGAGGACCCGACAGCAACAAGCCGGCTGGTAAGCCCCAGATCGCCAGCATACGCATCCCCATCACACGCCCCCTGAAGGCGGGCTCGGTCCCGCGTAACATCACCGAAGCTAGCGGCGTCATGCTCAAGCTTTGCACGAAACCTGTGCACACCAACAAGAACATCCCAGTTTTAAGTTCAGTTGAAAAACCAAAGGCTAACAGGCAGACGAACCACAAACCGGCCGTCACTAGCATGGCCCGCGCTGTTCCTAAAGAAAAACGATTTAAGCCCAACATCAAAGACCCGAGTAAGGCACCGAGGGCGAAACTCGCGCTGAGCGCACCCAACCCCGCCTGCCCAACTTCAAAAATATTTTTGGCGATGTAGGGCAATAAGCCCAGCGTGAAAGGAAACGCGAAAAAATTGACCAAGAACGCGAGGCTCATCGCTCCGAGTAAGTCAGGTCGGGTCCAGACATATTCAAACCCCGCCAGCAACTCAGTGACGGCAGAACGCAAGGGCTTGGGCTCAGTCTTAGATTCTTTACCCGCAACGCCCAAGGAGAACAGAAAACTCATTAGGTACAACCCTGCGATCACACAATAGGCTGCAGCCATCCCGAATTGCGCAACGGCCCCTACCCCTGTCAAGGCCCCGGCAATGCGTGCCGAATCCGCCGTCATCCTAGAGATTCCTAAGGCGCCTGTCAGTTGACTGACAGGCACCGTTTGGCCCACCAGCGCATAGCGCATCATGTTATCCGACGGTCGAATTGCGCCAACCAGCGCCGCGACGACAATGACCGCGACAGGCGTCAACAACGAATAAAACGCCAGAATAAGCACCACAGTCGCCAGAGCGGTATACACCGCCCGCGTCAACAAAAACAAACATCGGTACCCCAAGCGATCGCCTGCTACGCCAAACAAAGGCGACAACACCGAACCGGCAAATTGCAGGGCGCCGTACAACACCAACATCATGACCGAACCCGACTCGACTAAAACATACCAGCCGAGAACGAGGACTTCCATTTCAAAGGCGAACGAGGCCGCTAAATCTGCGGGCCACTGAAAGCAAAAACTTCGCACCTTAAAGGGTGCGCGCAAAGAGCTATGAACATCAGTAAGAGTCGAGGGCATCTAAAAATAATACCCTTTTACAGATAAACGTTTGTGCGGCAGTGCAACAACTCAGGCAGGCGACTTAAACGGCAGCGCTCAGACTCAAGCGACCGCGAACCGCGACGCGCTTGGTAATATGCTGTTACACCAACCACACCTTAAGGAATTCCTCATGGCAAAAGCCTACTGGATTAGCGCCTACCGCTCAATCTCTAACCCCGAAGCCCTGGCGGCCTACGCCAAGCTTGCCGGCCCCGCCTTAACAGCCGCCGGCGGCAAGTTTCTTGCACGAGGCGAAGCCGCCGTCACCAAAGAGCAAGGTCTCAAGCAACGTACCGTACTGATCGAGTTTGAAAGCGTTGCCGCCGCCCAAGCCGCATACAACAGCCCTGGGTACCAAGAGGCAATCCGAGCCTTAGGCACCAATGCCGCTGAGCGCGACATTCGAATTGTAGAAGGCGTCTAAGTCGTCACTCACCGCAGGCAGTCTTCAAAAAAATCTTGCCGTGTCGCTCGATGACACCGCAAGATTTTTTACTTTTAAAGCCACCAGAGTCGTGGTAAATTCAATTGACCCGCGGTTCGTAAGCTAGACGGCGAGCACTTGAAAATTAAAATATACCGGAGACTTTCATGACAAATCTTAAAAAGATTTACGTAACGCTTGCCTTGGCATCCCTCGCCTCCTTTAACAGCGCGCACGCGCAAGAAATAATCAAACTTGGCATCTCGGCACCGATGTCGGGCGCTGCTGCGGTGTGGGGCTTGGGAATGGAATGGACCGCCAAACAAGCTGCAGAGAAAATTAATCTTGAAGGCGGCGTGACAGCTGGAGGCAAAAAATATAACTTCGCCGTCGTGGCTTACGACAACAAATACACTGCGGCCGAAGGAACAAAAGTCGCACAAAACCTAATTAATCGCGACAAGGTTAAGTTTATCGTTGGCGGAATCGGCACTGCCCCGATTTCAGCGCTGCAGTCGCTCTCTGAGCGAAGCGGCGTGATGATTTTTATTTCGGCCTGGGGTAAAAGTGTCAAAGGCCCACAGTTTCCATTAACGTTTACTCAATCCAATACACCGTTTGAGATTCTTGATCCCCTTTACAGGTATGTCTTGGCGCAAAATCCTAAGGCAAAAACAGTCGCGATCTTGAACGCGAACGATGCGTCAGGCAAAGAGGTTGAACTGGTCGCACAAAAAGCGTGGGCAGCACTCGGCGTGAAGGTGTTATCTTCTAATTGGTACGAACGTGGCACCACGCAGTTTCAACCGGTGGCGGCCAAACTCACTGAGCAAAAGCCTGACATCATTGACCTTGGCGTGGCTCCACCTGCCGATGCAGGAATCGTACTTAAAGAGCTTGGCGTGCTAGGCTGGAACGGTGTCAAAGTGCTGCCGGTTGGCACAAGTGCCACTCAGCTCGCACAAATTGGTGGTGCAGCAGCCAACGGCACCTACATGGGTTATGCCGGCGACTACTCAAGCTCACTCGCAACGCCCGTACAACAGATTTTGAACCAAGGAATGTTGGCGCAATTTAAAGAGCCACTGAACCCACTGCAGGTCTCAAGCTATGACTCAGTCTATGCGCTTAAGGCTGCAATGGAGGCGTCAAATAGCATAGATCCTAAAAAAATTGCCGCTATCTTGCCCACCTTGGTCTTTGAAACCTCATACGGCAAAACAGTCTTTGGTAGCAAAGCTATCTACGACAGCCCACAACAGATGCAAGTGCCGGTCATGATTACGCAAGTTCAAGATGGCAAGATGGTTGAGTTGACACGCATTATTCCCGAAGAGCTAAAGACTCGTTTAGCCGCCGCAAAATAAGCCGACCGGCCGACAGAGACCAACCTCGGGTTCGGTCTCTGATTTTTTGCGGACTACTAACTGCTTGAGGGTGCAAGACGTTGGAGATTTTTGGGCAACTCTTTTTAAATAGCCTGCAGATTAGTGCGGCCTATATTCTGTTTTCACTTGGCCTGACATTGATTTTTGGTGTCATGAAGGTCGTGAACTTCGCACACGGCGAATTTTTTGGTTTAGTACTTTTATTAATCGCCGTCCTTGTCCCTTGGTTGAACAATCCCTCCGTACCGCTTGTGGTGGCTTACGGTGCCGCTGGCGCTGTTTCTATTTTAGCGACGATGGCTTGCGGCTGGTTTCTTTATCATTTTGCTTTCAAAAAATTTCAACGAGACATGGTGGGTTCGTTCGTCTTGTCAGTCGGGCTTTCGCTCTTGATACAAGGTTTGTTTTTAGAATTCTTTGGCGGCATACCCATTAAACTGCCTGATCTGATCGAGGGTAATCTTCGCATTCTTGGGGGCGCCATCACGACCCAAAGACTAGTCCTCACCCTGATCGCTTTACTGGTCGCGGTCACGATGTGTTGGCTCATTGCAGCAACAAAACTTGGCAAATCTTTGCGCGCAGTCGCAGAAGACCATGAGGCTGCRATGCTCCAAGGTATCCCTTACCGAAAAACTGCTCTTTATGGATTTTTGATCGCAACTTTTTTAGCCGCCATTGCGGGTGCACTTCTGGCGCCAGTCACCGTCATTAGTGCGAATGTTGGAAGCGACTTTCTCATAAAAGGCTTTATCGCTATTGTGATTGGCGGCTTGGGTAGCATCCCAGGTTCGATCATTGGCAGCATCTTAATCGCTGTGATCGAAAGTGTAGGTGGCTATTATTTTGACCCCTCGCTTGCGACCCTAGCAATGTTTGTCATCACCATGCTGGTGTTGCTGGTGCGTCCGAAAGGGATCATGGGTAATGGGTAACGCGCGCGGTTCAACTGTCCTTTATGTCGGCCTCCTCAGCCTCCTCGCTCTGGGTGGCAGTCTGTTTGCGGGCACCGGCTTTGCAGCGAGCTTAGTCATTTGGGTTGCCATCAATGTCTTGCTTGCGGCAAGCTTTCGCTTCGTTCAATTGATTGGTGAATTAAATTTTGCCATCGCTGGGTTCGTGGGCGTTGGCGCCTATGTTGCCGGCGTTTGCACCACAAAACTCGGTTTGCCGTTTGCTATAGCCTTAGTCAGCGCAGCGCTGGCGGCAACGTTGCTTAGTCTGGTTGTAGGCTACATCACGCTACGCACTAAGGGACCTTATTTTATGTTGATTAGTTTTGCCTTCACCGAAGTGCTAAGAATGGTCTACACGCAGATTGACTATATTGGCAGCAACTCAGGCATGCTCGGAGTGTTCCCACCCGTTTTGTTAACTGACTATTACCCAACGTTTGTCGTTGGCGTTGTGCTTGTAAGTTTAATTGTGCTCTATAAGATCGAGCAAAGCGACTTTGGCAAAGTCTTAGTTGCGATTCGTAATAATGATGCAATCGTTCAGACGGTCGGGATCAATGTTCATTTAACAAAAGTCATGTGTTTGGCGATCTCATCGTTTGTTGCGGGTATCGGTGGTGCCCTGCTCGCGCATGCCAATAACGTCATTAGCCCCGATGACTTCAGCTTTTTATTAGCGGTATACACACTGGCCTATATTAAAGTTGGCGGAGAATCACATATTGCGGGCCCTATTTTAGGCGCCTCTGTCTTGACTCTACTGGCTCAAGTGGCGATGGGTTTTGGTCCGTTCGAACATATTTTTTACGGCGCGGCAATCGTCATTGCTGTCTTGCTTATGCCAGATGGTTTGGTCGGAATCATCAGAAAATTTTTAGGCCTTGCCTCAAAGCCTCAAACCGCAGCTAAGCACTGAGCGCGAGACGAGAAAATGACAACAGAGATCTTATTAAAAGTCGAAAAACTCACTCGTCGTTTTGGTGGCTTAACCGCTGTCTCAAATTTAAGCTTTGACGTACAAAAAGGCGAAATTCTTGGTTTGATCGGACCAAATGGCGCTGGTAAAAGCACGACCTTTAATTGCGTGAGTGGTTTTTACCCTGCGTCTGAAGGCCGCATTGAGTTTTTAGGCGAAGACATTTCAAAAATGAACACCGCGCAAGTCTGTCACAAAGGTTTAGTGCGCACCTTTCAGCACGACAGCCTGCTATCGGATATGACGGTCTATGACAATATTCTAATCGCGACCTTCAGCACGATTAGTGTAAAGAGCGAGCGCGTACGTCGCGTTCACGAAACCGCCGAGATACTAAACCTTTCAGATCATCTACAAGAAATCGCTGGTAATTTGCCGCACGGTTTACAACGCATGGTCAGTATCGCCATCGCTTTTGCGATACGTCCAAAGTTGCTCTGCTTAGACGAACCTCTGACAGGTTTAAATCAGACTGAGGTAGGTGGTGCACTTGCGATCTTCAGACGAATTCGCGATGAATTTAAGCTTTCGATTTTGTTGGTTGAACACAATATGAAAGCCGTCATGGAGATCTGCGATCGCATTGTGGTTCTTGATCATGGCGTTTTTTTAGCTGATGGCTCACCTTTAGAAATCAAGCAAAATCCCGCGGTGATTTCTGCGTACTTAGGTAAACGAGCATGACAACCGAATACGCACTCAAGGTCACTGATCTCATTGTGAACTACGGAATTGTGCCTGCCGTCAAAGGCATAAGCTTTTCAGTCGCTCGTGGAAAAATTACGACGATCATTGGCTCGAACGGCTCGGGAAAATCTACGACAATGAAAGCACTGACAGGTTTACTCCCATCGCAAAGCGCAGCCCTCGAGCTTTTTGGGGAAAACATTAGTCACACAGAGACTGACGTCTTGGTCAAACAGGGACTGGTATTAGTGCCCGAGGGGCGACGTCTTTTTAAAAGCATGACAGTCACAGAGAACTTACAGATGGGTGCTTTTCAGCGCTCAGACAAAGTGGCAATCGCCCGCGATTTTGAGCAGACGTTGGAATATTTTCCTGCATTAAAAGAAAAACTAAACGTACGCGCAGCCAGCCTGAGCGGTGGGCAGCAGCAAATGGTCGCGGTTGCGCGAGCACTCATGGCGGGCCCAAAGTTGCTTCTACTTGATGAGCCAACCATTGGTCTGGCGCCAGCGATTGTCGACACCATCGCCGAGATCATTCAATCGATTGCGAAAGCAGGAGTCGAGATTCTTTTGGTTGAACAAAACGCTGAGATTGCTCTTGAAATTTCGCATTACGCCTACATCCTCGAACGCGGAGAAGTTGCTATGCATGGGTTAGCAGCGGATCTTGCCAATAGCGCAGAGATTCAACGCGCCTACCTCGGTATTTAATTTCTTACTCGGGATTATCATGGGACGTTTAAGTGGCAAGGTCGCCCTCATTACGGGCGCAGGCGCAGGGATTGGCCGAGAGACTGCGTTACTTTTTGCGCAAGAAGGCGCACGAGTTGCCTTCATTGACAGAAATGCCAAGGGTGGTCACGAAACCGAAAAACTGCTCAACGCACAGGGAAGCGAAGGACTCTTTATTGAGGCCGACGTTACGCAATCTGAGCAAGTCCAGGCCGCCGTCAAACGCTGCGTTGACACTTTTGGAAAATTAAATATTTTGCATAACAACGCCGGCGGCTCAACCGTACAAGACGGCGCGGTCACTGAGGGGCCGACTGAAGAGTTTTGGCGAAAAATGCAACTTGATTTGTTTGGCACGTGGCTGGGATGCCAACATGGAATCCCAGCCATTATTGCCAGCGGTGGCGGGGCCGTGATTAACATGACCTCAGTCGTGGCCTTAATTGGCACGCACAGAAAAGACGCCTACACCGCAGCCAAGGGTGCGATTTCTGCCCTGACGCGTTCGATGGCTGTCGAGTATGGACCGAGCAAAGTTCGCGTCAACGCGATTGCACCTGGTGCGACCGGCACTGACCGGGTATTGACGCTGCTAAAAGATGATGGGGTGACGTCTAAGTTCTTATCCGGACAGATGTTTGGTGTCGTACCGCCCAAAGACGTGGCGTACGCGGCACTCTATTTAGCCTCAGACGAATCACTGTCAACAACGGGGCACATACTGACCGTTGATGGTGGACTCACGATCAACTAACGCTGCCAGACCGACATGACAACGAACCTACTAGCCGCTTGGCAGCCTCGTCCCGAAGATCTGACTGACTCAAATATTGCGCGCTTGATGCAACGCTTGGGCTTCAAAGATTACGAGGCGTTTTACCGGTTTTCAATTGAGCAACCTGCGCAATATTGGAAAGTGGTGAATGCGTTCTGCGGGATCGTTTGGTCAAAAGAGTACACGCAATATATTGACATCTCTCGTGGCGCTGAATTTCCACGCTGGTTTACGGGTGGAGAACTCAATTGGGTGGATACGGTGCTGCGATGGTCAGATGATCCTGCCACCGCCCAATTGCCCGCACTGATTGCCGAGCGTGAGCAAATCGCGCCGCAAATCGTGTCCTACGCTGAGCTAAAAATCCGTGTGCAAGACTTTGCAGCAGGAATGTCAGAACTTGGCGTCAGGCGTGGTGACCGTGTCGGTTTGCTTTTAGAAAATGGTATTGAAGCGAACATAACGCTGTTGGGCCTTTCGTACTTGGGCGCGATCGTCGTGCCGCTGTTTAGCGGTTTTGGCGTAGACGCCATTGTTGCGCGTTTGTCTTCGTGCACCGCTCGCTTGTTAGTGGCCTCAACAGGCTTTAGTCGTCGCGGACAGTTCATTGATGCGCGTGCGATTATTGAGGCAGCTTGTACACAATTGCCAACCATTGAGACGATCATCTGGAAGCATTCGCCTGAGGGCCCTGCGTTAAAGACCAACGATATTAGTTGGTCGCATGTCGCCACAGGAACACCCGGTCAGCATCTCGTCTCCGCGCGCATGTCACCCGACGATCCTTTTATGGTCATTTACACTTCGGGTACAACAGGCAAGCCAAAAGGACCTGTTCATACGCACGGTGGCTTCCCTCTTAAAATGGCGCACGACTCGGCCGTTCATTTTGATGTGCGTCGTGGCGATGTCGTTTGCTGGCCTGCCGATATGGGTTGGATCGCCGGCCCGCTTGTCTCGACCATGGCGCTATTGAATGGCGCGACCTTAGTCACCTATGACGGCGCACCTGATTACCCAGACTGGACCCGCATGGGAAATCTGATCGAGCGTTATGGCGTGACAGTCTACGGAGCATCGCCTACGCTCATTCGCGGCTATGCCAGTCACGCAGCGATTGCTTTGAAACCAGATTTATCTTCAATCCGCTTACTCATCACCGCAGGTGAACCAATCGACCCTGTGCATTTCAAATGGTTTGAAACGCATTTTGGTCGCGGCACCTGCCCCATCATTAATGTAACGGGCGGGACAGAGGCGAGCTGCGCGCTGCTTTCAAGCGTCGTGATTAAGCCAATTGCAGCCGCATCGTTTAACACCGCGAGCCCAGGCGTCAGGACGGATGTGGTCGACTCGGTCGGCGCCTCCGTACGAAACGAAATTGGAGAATTGTCGATCCGCGCGCCTTTTGTCGGAATGACACAGTCCTTTTGGATGGATGACGAACGCTATCTGGACGCTTACTGGCGCACAATCGCTGGACAATGGATTCATGGCGATTTAGCCCTGCACGACGACCAAGGTCATTTCTATATCCTAGGCCGTTCGGACGATACGTTAAAGATCGCAGGTAAACGCTTGGGGCCCGCAGAAGTTGAAGAGATCTTACTCGCCCTCAAAGAAGTCAGCGAAGCGGCCGCCATTGGCGTGGCCGATCCAAGCAAAGGGCAAAAGTTAATCGTCTTCGTCATCGCCTCTTCTGACTACATGGGCGCAGAAGTCGAACTTGAAGAATTGATTAAAAACCATGTCGCAAACAGGATGGGAAAGCCCTTTCGACCCAGTCGCGTTTACGTCATGAAAGACTTGCCCAAAACTCGCAGCCAAAAGATTATGCGTCGTCTGATCCGCAACATCTTTATGGCTGAGAAGCTCGGCGACCTGTCGGCCCTGAACAACCCAAGCGCGATGCAAGAGTTACAACAGCGACTGAAAGACTCACAACCTTGAAATGTATCCAACGGCCGCACAGCTAAGCACTTTCACTTTTCAGGAATAAAGATGGAACTTAACCTAACAGGCAAGAAGGTCCTGGTGACCGGCGCCTCGCAAGGTATCGGTCAGGCGCTCGCCGAGTCCTTTGCACGCGAAGGCTGCGACTTAACCGTTGTTGCTCGCTCAGGCGAGCGACTCCAGGCCCTCGCCAGCGACTTACTCAAACGCTTTGGAGTCTCAACCCGAGTGATCACTTTGGACATGACCGAGGCGGGTGCCATCGAAACTATTGTTAAACAGGCCTCTGATATCGATATTTTGGTGAATAACGCAGGCACCATTCCCGGAGGTAATCTTTGGGATGTCAACGCAACACAATGGCGCGAGGGCTGGGAACTTAAGGTCTTTGGCTACATCGACATGACTCGGGCGTTCTACCCGCTCTTTAAGGCCCGCGGCCAAGGCGTCATCATTAACAATATCGGTATTGGCGGTGAGAATTACGACTTTGATTATGTCGCTGGCACCACTGGGAATGCCGCGTTAATGGCGTTTACCCGTGCGATTGGTGGACGCAGTTTGCGTGATGGCGTAAGAGTGGTTGGTGTCAACCCAGGCGCTGTCTCGACCCCTCGTATTCAGAAGGTGTTGCGTCGACGAGCAGAGGCAGAGTTTGGTGACGCAGACCGTACGGAAGAATTACTGGCTAAACTTCCCTTGGGTAGGGCTGCGACTGCGCAGGAAATCGCTGACCTCTGTGTTTATCTCGCTTCAGATAAATCAGCTTACACCTCGGGGGCTATCTTTACAGTAGACGGGGGCATCACCTCGGCACGCTCGATTGTTTAAGGCACACAAGAGTGYAGGGTAGGCTAATATCTCCCGCACGCTGACATCTTAAAGAATACGTGCCTACAACTATGAACCGAACGAATTGTGTTTTAACTCTTGCCGTCAAGACCACATTATTTCTGCTGAGCTTGTCGCCCGGATTTCCGCTTCTAGCTCAGACACAAACGCCTGCGTTAAGTACAACAGAGCCCACGACACAGGTGGCTCAAACCACAGAGCCTAGCGCTACACCTACAGCAGCAAAGCCGTCTGCAGCCCCGCCATCACAAGGCACATATCAAGTAAGCGCCGCGACAACGTCTGCTGCGTTTCCCTTTTTAACTGCAGAAAACAAAAAACTCGCCGATGAGTCTTGGGCCATTTACCAAAATGATCATGGTCAGCCGATCAAAGAATGGGCTAAGAGCGAAGTACGCTTTGAACGTACAGGCACGGTTTTTTATCCTTTCTCTGGCCCCGACTTTGTTACGGTGAATCAACTTTATCCTGATGCGGATCGCTACGTCATGGTGGCGATGCAGGCAGCAGGCGAGCCAGCGCTACTTGCGCCGATGTCACCCGAACGAGCACAACATTTTCAGACAAAGTTTCTACGCGAGTGGAAACGCTTTGCCTTTAACGCCTTTTTTATCACGGCTGAGCTTGAGGCGGATCGCTTTGCAAAGAGCGCCCACATCGGTATCACAACGATTTTGACTACCTTTGCGTTGTATACGGGCTATGACGTGGCCGAGCTTTACCCAATTGCATATAACCCTGCTTCGGGGCAATTCATTAAAGCGCAAGGGTCCTGGAATTCGGTGCGCCTGGTTTTAAAGAAAAACGGCAAAACGGTTGCGCTTGACTACGTGAGCCTTGACCTCTCGGATCAAAACCTTCTAGTCAATGAACCCATGCGCGGCTGGCTGAGTCATATGACACAACACCCCATGCTGATTAAAGCCGCCTCACACCTCTTACAAGACGGTAACTTTATCGTCTTGCGAGATATGATTGTTAAGAATGCCCCAGTCGTCGTGCAAGATGAAACCGGCGTTGACTACGCGCAGCTAAAAAAAATCGGTAATGTACGACTTTACGGAGGCTTTTCGTTGCCCTTTGAGCAATTCAGCCCTCACAAACAACAATCGCTTGCACAAGCCTACAAGCAGTCAACCGACGTCAAGCCGATCCCTTTTGCTTTTAGCTACAACAAAGAACACGAACGTCGCAGCGTTCAAATTGCTCGTCGCGATGTACCTGAAAAAGCTGAAAAGCCTTAGCGTGCGCGAGGGACGTGAGGCGTCCCTTAAATTGCAGCGCCTGCGGCAAGCGCACTCACTCTATCTTGATATTGCGCTCTTTAATCACTGCCTTCCAGATCGCTGATTCTTTGGCCATATAGTCAGCCGACTCTCGGCGACTCATTGGCTGTGGTGTTAAGCCAAGCGCCAGCAAAGCATCGCGAACCGAAGGTGTATTTAAAACTTTGACGAACTCTGTATTCCAGCGCTCGAGGATCGGAGCCGGCGTTTTGCCGGGCGCCACATAAGAATACCAATTGACCGCGTTGAACTCTGGGTAGCCAGATTCGGCAACAGTTGGTAAGTCAAGTAATAGCGCCGGACGGGTCAAACCGGTTGTCGCGAGCGCGACTAGTTTTTTACTTTGAATATGTGGTGCCGCAGACGAAGGGGTCGAATAGTAAGCATCGATGCGGCCACCGATTAAATCGATCATGGCTGCACTACCGCCTTTGTACTGGATATTGACGATATCAATGCCCGCGCGTTGCCCCAGTAGCTCACCGGCCAAGTGTGAGGCCGAACCAATTCCTGTTGCCGCATAAGTCAATTTGCCTGGATTTTTTTTCGCAAGTGCCACAAACTCAGCAAACGTTGTGATGTCCAAAGACGCAGGCACGACCAAGACATTTGGAAAAATGACACCCATGGTGATGGGCGCCAAATCCACCAAGGGATCGAACGAAAGTTTCATCAAGTGCGGAATCACCGCCATCGGACCAATTGAGCCAAGCATCAAAACCGTACCATCGGCCTTGGCATTTGCGACTTGTTGCGCCGCCAACATACTGCCGGCACCTGGTTTGTTTTCGACTACAACCGACTGGCCCAAATTATTAGCCAACTCTTTCGCAATCAATCGGGCCGAGGCGTCAGACGCGCCACCCGCCACAAAACCCACAACGATAGAGATTGTCTGCCCTGTCGGAAACTCTTGAGACCACGCGGAGCCGCTGAATGCACCCATCCCAGCTGCTGCCAACAAACTGAACGAGCGTAAAAAGGAAAATTTCATCAGAACCCCAAAAAAATAGTGGTAAAGAAAACGATAACAAATCTGATAACCGAACCGACAACGAAATAGTTAAAGCTAAACTAGAGAACGAGTGTACATTTATACTTATCGTTATGAAAATAACCGTCGCGATGGTGGCGACCGTCGCTATGATAACAACAGAAGACATGCCCTAAGCAGCCTGCTACGTTGAGACACTGGAACTCCATGACCAAAACGATCAAAACCTCAGCCTTGTTGATGGGGCAAATGATGGGTCAACCTTTGCTGATCTCCGGGCTACTGGCGCACGCTGCGCGTCACCACGCCGACACCGAGATCGTCTCGCGACGCACCGAGGGTGATATCCATCGTTACACCTACGCCCAATGTCACACTCGGGCCAAGCAAGTGGCACAAATGCTTGAGCGCTTGCAAATTCAACCCAGCCAACGCGTCGGCACATTTGCCTGGAACGGTTACCGGCATCTTGAAATTTATTATGGCGCCTCGGGCAGTGCACGTGTCTGCCACACCATCAACCCTAGGCTGTTCCCTGAGCAGTTACGTTACATCGTCAATCACGCGCAAGATCAGGTGATTTTTTTCGACACCACCTTTTTGCCACTGATCGAGTCGATTCACGCACAGTGTCCGACGGTTAAGCACTGGATTTGCCTGACAGACGCAGACAAAATGCCGCAAAGCAGCGTCTTAAAAATTGAGTGCTACGAAACTCTGCTTGCTCAAAAGTCAGGTGATTACGAGTGGCCTGTTTTTGATGAACGCGCAGCGTCAAGCCTTTGCTATACCTCGGGTACAACCGGCAACCCGAAGGGCGCGTTGTACAGCCATCGCTCGACCATCTTGCATTCATACGCAGTCGCGCTACCTGATTCATTGGGCATCACCGCCAGAGAGTCGATCATGCCCGTGGTTCCCATGTTTCACGTCAACGCGTGGGGCATCCCTTATGCCTGCCCTCTTGCAGGTGCGCGTATGGTATTTCCGGGTCCAAAGCTAGACGGAGCCTCATTATGCGAGCTGATCGAACAAGAGTCAGTCACAATGTCTGCGGGGGTGCCCACTATTTGGGCGGGCCTGATCCAGCACGTGATTGCCCAAAAAATTAAATTCACCACCTTCAAACGAACGGTCATCGGCGGCTCGGCTTGTCCACCTGCGATGATTCAGGCTTTTGAAAAAGAAGGCGTTCAAGTCATCCATGCTTGGGGCATGACCGAGTTATCTCCGGTCGGTACGGTCGCTCAACTCAAGCAAAAAGATTATTCAAAAACCAAAACGGAACAAGATCAGATCCTTGCTAAACAAGGTCGACCGATGTTTGGCGTTGATATCAAAATCGTTGACGAAAAAGGCCAATCTCTGCCGCATGATGGCGTCGCCTTTGGTGATCTGCTGGCGAAAAGCTTCTGGGCAATTGATAGCTACTTCGGCGTGGCCGATAGCCCTTTAATCGACGGTTGGTTTCCAACGGGTGACGTGGCCACGCTTGACCCTGATAGCCATATTCAGATTACCGATCGCAGCAAAGATGTGATTAAGTCTGGTGGTGAATGGATTTCATCGATCGAACTCGAAAACATTGCAAGCGCGCATCCCGAGGTCGCGATGGTCGCCTGTATTGCCATTGCCCATCCCAAATGGGATGAGCGTCCATTGTTGGTCGTTGTTAAACGCGAGACCTCGACTACCGACTTTGCTGTAATCAAAGCGAAACTACTGGAAATGCTTGCAGAAAAAGTCGCCAAGTGGTGGTTGCCTGACGACATCGTTTTTGTCGAAAAAATCCCTTTGACGGCGACAGGAAAAATGGCAAAACTTAAACTGCGAGAAGAGTTTGCTGAATATAAGTGGCCGATATAAACCAATAAGGACAATGAATGAACACGATCAAGGTTTATAAATTAACGCTGATTGGACTGCTACTTTTGGGCGCGACAGTCATGCCCACTCAGGCACAAGATTACCCGACACGCGCGGTCAAAATTGTGGTGCCATTTGCCGCTGGCGGGCCTGCTGATAACTATGCGCGCTTCATGGGGCAACAATTGCAAGCCACGCTAGGTCAAAATTTTATTGTTGAAAATAAGCCGGGCGCAGGCTCAATTATCGGTACCGATCTGGTCGCAAAAGCGTCGTCCGATGGATACACGCTGTTGATGATGTCAAACGCACAAACCGTTAATGAGTCTTTAGTGGCTAAAAAGCCCTATGCGTTGCTCAAAGATTTTGTTGGGATCGCACCGATCAATTATTCAGACTTGTTGCTGGTGGTGCACCCAAGTGTTGCTGCAAAAACCTTGTCCGAACTTATCGTCTTAGCAAAAAGTAAACCAGGCAAACTCAATTATGCGTCTTCGGGCACCGGCACGCCGTACCACATGGCGGGTGAGTTGTTCAAAGCGATGGCAGGGGTTGATATCACTCATGTCCCCTATAAAGGAAGTTCGGGTGCACGCACTGATTTGCTTGGCGGCCAAGTTGACCTAATGTTTGACGCTGTGACCACCATGACCGACTACGCGCGGGCCGGTACCGTGCGCAGCTTGGCCACCACGGGTAACGTGCGTTCAAGTATTTTGCCCGACATGCCCACCGTCTCTGAAGCAGGAGTCGCTGGCTATGAGGCAACGATTTGGCTTGGCTTGATGGCCCCAAAGGGCACGCCTGACACAGTAGTGAATCGTCTGAACGCTGCCATCACGACAATTGTTAGTCGCCCAGATATTAGAAAACAATGGAGCGACAAAGGTGCAACGCCGATGGTGATGTCGCCCGTCGAGTTTCAAGCCTACCTAGAGCAAGACGTGAAAAAATGGGCAAAGATCGTAGCGCTTTCGGGCGCAAAACAAGAGTAAATTCGCTCACACGTACAGCTGCCGCCTTTGAAGCCCATCTTAGTGCGGCGCGGCTCAGCGCGGTACGGCTCATTGCGCTGCAGCTTAGTGCGCGCGACGGCGTACAGCTTAAAAATTCACTTGAGAAATAATGCTGACTTTAAACATACTCAGTGGCGGCGCAGCTGCCTCAGCGGTCAAAGGTGTTCAAGCTAACTTTGAGCGCGAGCATGACTGTACGCTCGAGGGTCGCTTTAGCGCGGTCGGTGAAATACGCGACGCTTTACTGGCAGGCGCGCCCTGCGATTTAGTCATTCTGACGCGGTCGCTCATCGAACAACTCAGCGTCTCGGGGCATGTTGTTCACGGCAGCGCTCAATCTTTGGGTAAAGTGCAAACTGGGATTGCAGTCAAGCGAGGCACCCCTTACCCAACCGTTGACTCACGCAAAGCCCTAGCCCATGCCTTCAGACAAGCAAAGGCCATTTACTGCCCCGACACAAAAAAATCGACTGCGGGCATTCATTTTATGAAAGTCCTGACTGAACTCGGCCTCGAGCAAGAGGTCCGCGCACGCCTTCGCGAGTTTGCAAATGGCGCCACTGCAATGAAAGCCATGGAGCAAAGCAATGAATCCGACTTGATAGGCTGTACACAAGCGACTGAAATCAATTACACCGAAGGGGTCGCTCTTGTGGCCAACTTACCAAAAGAATTTGAACTGGCTACCGACTATACTCTGGGCCTTTGCCGTCAATCCGCGCATCCTGCCCTTGCTAAACAATTAGCGCAATGGCTGACGGGCCCTCAATCTGAACACATTCGGCGCCAAGGTGGCTTTGAGTTTTAAGCAGCTTGCAACACCAAGTCACTCGAGCTTACCAATCTTTTGCACCAGCGCTTTCATTGCCTCTGCATCGACCTGAACATAGGCAGAGAACTCTTTTGCGTCTTGGTACTGCATCACGGTGCCAGCTGCTATCAAGGCTTTTTGCGTTGCTGCGTCGTTTGCGGCAAAGTGCGCAGCCTCACGCAGTTTTTGCACAATTGGCTCTGGCACCTCTGCGGGCACAAACAAACCGGCCCACTGTGCGTACACAATTGGCACACCCAGCGCGGTCAAGCTTGGCACCTCGGGCAAAGCGGCGAGTGTGCCAGGCCCCCAATGGGCCAAGGCACGTAGCCTACCTGCTTGGATTTGCTGTACGACGCTGGCAGGCCCAGTTGAGAGTACCTCGATCTGCCCTCCCAACAATGCGGCAACGGCTGGACCGGCCCCCGTATAGGGAACGTGCAACATTTTGGTGTTGGTGGCGACCGTAAGCTGCTCAATGGGGATATGCATCGAACCGTAGTTACCTGACGAGCCAAACGATACCTTTGCAGGATTTGCTTTGACATACGCGATAAATTCGGCGTAGGTCTTCCAGGGGCTCTCGGCCTTCACCACCAACACAGTCGGATCCGCCGCAAAGCGGGCGATCGGTTTGAGCTGACTGAGCTGATACATGGGCGCGCGGTTCAGCACCTTATCAGCCTCGGGGATCACCACGACCGAGGACAAGGCAAACAGCACGTGATAGCCGTTTGGCTCGGCTCGGGCGACCTGCGCCATACCAATACCGCCCCCCGCCCCAGCTTTGTTTTCAATCACCAGCGTTTGATTCAAAAACTGTCCCATCGCGCGTGCAACCGGGCGCGCCACAATATCGGCTACTCCCCCGGGCGGAAAGGGCACCACCACACTGATCGGCCGATTAGGGTAGGCGTCTTGGGCCACACCTAAGGACAGGGCACCTAACCACAAGGCCAGCGCACCCAAAATATTCAGGCTCTGTTTAAGCTTGGTCAAGTCGTTCTCCAGAACTAGCGTTTTTATGTAATGATGGGATATAAATTATGTAGTGGTGTTCATTCAACCATATCACTAAAAACCTAGGAAGACATCAAGTGAAAATTTTAATTTTGGGTGCGGGCGGTGTAGGCGGTTATTTTGGAGCTCGTTTGCTGAAAGCGGGCGCCGATGTCACCTACCTGCTGCGCGAAAAGCGTCAGGCAAAGATTCAGACCGAAGGCCTGATCATCGAAACACCCAAAGAGACCTTCACTGTTCAACCCAAAACCGTCACCCGGGAGCAACTCAAGCCAGATTATGACTTAATCGTGCTAGCTCCAAAATCTTTTGACTTCGAAGATGCACTCTCCTCGCTTCAGGGCGCAAGCAGCAAAGGTGTCTTTTTGCCTTTCCTAAATGGCCTGGATCACATCCAACAGCTCGATACAAAATTTGGTAAAGACCGCGTCATGGGCGGCGTTGCGCAAATCGCAGCGACGCTTTCGCCAACAGGCGCTGTGAAGCAACTCACAGACCTACACATGCTAACCGTGGGTCATCGTTCCGCTGCGCACGAACACATTGCAAGAGACTTCTATGCGTTGTGCGAAAACGCAGGTTTTGATCGTTTGTATAGCGAGAACATCGAACAGTCTTTGTGGGATAAGTGGGTCTTTTTGGCAAGTTTGGCAGGCATGACAACCCTTTGTCGTGGTCACGTCGGTAAAATCTCAGCGACACCTTGGGGAGTCGAAAGTACCACCAGTTTTTATGCCGAAAGCTGCGCGATCGCCGCGGCCAATGGTTTTCCAACCAAAGACGCTGCACAAAAACGCTCTCTTGACATGCTGACCAACGTGAAATCAAGCTTCGCCGCCTCGATGCTTAGGGATCTGACGCAAGGCAACATGACCGAGCACGAGCACATTCTTGGGCAGATGATTCAACGCGGGGTGAGTAAAGGCGTTTCGTGTCCGTTATTAAAACTCGCGCATACGCATTTAGTCGTTGAGCAAGATAAAAGCCAATGACCGACGCCTCAAGCTCTGAGCAAAAAGCTGACGTACTGGCCGTGAAACACTTGCTCGTTTTAGTCAATTCCTGCTATAACTCGTCACGCGTTCGATCAAATAATCAAAAATCTAAAACCGATTAGCTGCGCTACCGGAGACACACGTGATTGAAAATATTTTTGGCCAACCTTTGGGCGGCATTGTGCAGGTCGCTTATGTCGTTGAAGACTTGCAAAAATCGATTACTGAATTTAGTCAAAAATTTAATATCGGTCCTTGGTTCTACTCAAATGGCTACACGCTGAAAGAAGCCTCATATCGGGGCAAACCCACCGATATGCGCATGGGGCTGGCACTGAGTTTTTCGGGCAATATGTGCTTTGAAGTGATTCAGCCGCTTGATGACAAGCCCTCGGTATATTGGGATGTCATCAAGAAAAAGGGCTATGGTTTTCATCATTTAGGCATGGCGACCACCCAGTACGGGGTCGATGTGGCTCGCTACCAAAAAATGGGCTATGTGTTGGCCTTTGAGGGTCTGACGCCACGCGGCATTCGGTTTGCCTACTTTGACACCACAGGCGATCTACCCGGCATGCTTGAGCTGATCGAATACAACGATACTCAGTTGAAGTTTCTTTCTTTAATGCAACAGGCTTCGGTGAACTGGGATGGCAAAGACCCGTCTAGAAAAATCGAAATTATTACCAATCAATTAACCTAATAATGACTCGCTGAAGTCGTATGGATAAATGGAGACAATGATGCAGACATTAATCAAAAAGCAGCTAAAAAACTGGGCCATATCCTGTGCGAGCTTGATCGCGCTAACTTGTATCGCGCCTGCAAACGCACAAACCCTAGAGTTCGCCTCAGTATTTCCTGAGTCAGACTTCTCTTCGCTTTCGGTCAAGCACTGGACAGAAGGCGTCACAAAAGCTACCGAAGGTCGCATTAAGTTTCGCATTCATTGGTCCGGCAGCTTAGTGGGCAACAAAATGGTCGATGCCATGCGCGATGGCGTGGTTGACGCAGCCTTATCGTTTACGCCCTATGTTTCGGGTGAAATCATTGATCTGGCTGGGTTTGATGTTCCATTCAGTTTTCCGCTCGACCCTAAAGGCCTTGGTGCCTTTAATCGCGAGGTCTTGCCTCTCGTCGATAAGATCTACGAAAAAAGAGGCTCGCGTGCCGTCTCGGCACCACCCGCGTTATTACCCGACCCGATCACTTGCAGAGATCGTTTTTTAAGCAATCCCGAACAATGGAAAGGCGTCAAGCTTCGCACTGCGGGTCGCTGGCAAGCAGAGACAATCAAGCGCTGGGGCGGAAGCCCCGTCGTATTCGCTCCCGCAGAGCTATATAACGCGCTCGATCTGGGCACAGTGAACTGCACACTCATGATTTACAGCGGCATATTGTCTTTAAAGTTATATGAACCCGCAAAATTCATTACCCGTGTTGATCATTCAATCGCGTTTGCAACGATCAACATCAGCAATGACCGCTGGAAGCGCCTGTCTGAAGCAGATCGCGCAATCATGCTGAAAGTCGGCCAAGAGACGATGGATTGGGGGCTCATTGCCTACACACAGGGTTACGAACAAACGATGAAAACTCTTGCAGAACGCGGTGCGAAATTCTGCGTACCTAAACAAGCAGAATTTGATCGCTTAGTTGCTGCGGCGACGGATGTCTTCGACAAAGAGATTTCTCCCAAAACGAGCGCAGACGGTACGCGCATTATTGAACTCATCAAACGCTATCGGCCTCAAGTGTTAGCTCGACCACAAGTCGGCGATATTTCTGAATGCCCTTAAGATACAACTTAAGACGCGTTTGAAGATGACTAAAACTAAACAACGACCCGTCATCGTGACCGGCGGGAGCCGAGGCATTGGGGCAGAAATTGTCCGATTGCTTGCTGCGCGCAAAATACCGGTTTGCTTTAATTACACGAGCCGTATCACCGAGGCGCAACTGCTAGCGCGCGAACTCGAGGATCAAGGTCAGGTATTTTGCATGGTTCAGGCCGACGTCTCAGAGCCATCCTCAATATTGAATCTTTTTGAGGAATGCGATGCAAAGTTTGGTGCGCTAGGTGGTTTAGTCAACAACGCGGGATTTGTTGGCAGAGCGGGCAGACGCATCGACACTTTAGACATCGACACTCTGCGTAAAACTTTTGACATCAACGTCATTGGTCCCATTCTTTGCGCCCAGCAAGCACTCAAGCGCCTCTCGACCAAGCATGGCGGTGGCGGCGGACGAATTATTAATGTGTCTTCGATCGCAAGCCGAACCGGTAGCCCGAACGACTGGGTTGACTATGCTGCATCGAAAGCCGCCTTGAATACCTTCACTTTGGGCCTGGCGCGCGAGGTAGCGAAGGAAGGAGTGCGGGTCACGGGAGTTGCCCCGGGTGGCGTAGCGACCAAATTACACGCCATTGCCGGTGCACCCGAACGCATAGAGCGCCTAGCTCAGCTGACGCCGCTTGGCCGTGCCGCAGAGGCAAAAGAGATCGCTGAGGTCGTGATTTGGGCGCTGCTCGATGCCCCAGACTACGTCACTGGCACCACCATTGACGTCGCAGGAGGCTTATGAGTATTCAGCAAGTATTTTGGGCGCAGTTTAGAGATCGGATCTTTCGTCTGAATCACTTTCTGGCGATGATATCAGGTTGGTTAGTATTACTCATCACATTAATTTGTTGTTACGGAGTCTACACACGTTACGTGCTGGGTACGCCAGACACCTGGTCTTATCCTGTCTGCGCCTATCTTCTTTGCTTTGTTGTATTTTTTGCAACGAGCCACGCGCTGCAAGAGGGTATCCATGTGCGAATTGATCTCTTACAAGAATGGTTTCCGGGCAAGGCCACACGTATCGCTACGACGATCGGCGACATTCTCACCACAATTTTTTTAAGTCTTTTTTTCTATCAGGTCTGGAAAGTTTTTTTTGAAGGCTATTCAACCACACGCATCGATGAAACTGAATTAGCCTGGCCGGTCGCCCTCGTTCAGTGGTCAATGCCTTTTGGTGCGGGCTTGATGTTTATCACTCAGTTACTCGTGATTGCGGCGCGATTCATCGACGGACGCGAACTCCCTCATCAAGATAGCTGGTAAGTCAGTGTAGGGACAGCGTAAAGGATACGCCATGGAATTCGGCTGGTTAGGTTTAACTCTGATTTTGTTTGCGTTTTTGCTTGTGTTTATGACAATCGGAGTACCGGTCGCATTTTCAATGGGCATCACCGCGACCATTATGGTGTTTCTATTCCTGAACCCAGCGATGCTCATTCAAATGGCTCGTATGAGCTTTGTCGTATCGACGAGCCATCTATTTTTGGTCGCGCCGCTATTTGTCTTGATGGCGGGGGTCGTTTCGCATTCTGACATTGCCGAACGCTCATATCTTGCAGCGACAAAATGGTTTAACCGAGTTCCAGGTGCCTTACCTGTCAGCACGATTGTGGCATGCTCTGCTTTTGCCGCAATTTCGGGATCAAGCCCTGCCACCGCAGCCGCCATCGGCTATGCCTCGATTCCCGAGATGCTTCGGCACGGCTACTCAAAACGCATGGCTGTGGGTGTTGTCGCGGCGGGAGGAACCTTAGGGATTTTGATTCCGCCAAGCGTTGTCATGGTGATTTACGGTATTTTGACCGAAACCTCGATCGGCGCACTATTTATCGCAGGCATCGTGCCAGGACTTTTTCTGGCGGCTTTAATGATTACCTATGTCGTATTAGAAAGCATGCGTGAGGGCACTGCCAAACCGCTCAACATCCGCGTGACTTGGTCTGAACGCTTCGGCTCGTTGACAGGTATTTGGCCAGTTTTGCTGTTATTTTTAATCGTAATGGGTTCAATCTATAGCGGCTTAGCCACCACCACAGAGGCAGCAGCACTCGGTGCCTTGGGTGCCCTGCTTTTAACCATCCGTCGCCCAGATATGCGCCACGGCGGATTGAGCAAAGTCTTGCTCACCACCGCCCAGACGACCACCATGCTTATGATGCTGATCATTTTCGGCAGCTTCTTTGGGTTTGTAGTGTCTCGCCTGGGGATCGCGCATGGCATGATCGAATCCGTCACATCGGCCAATCTGCAACCTTGGATGGTGCTTACACTTTATATTGTCGTACTTTTAATTTTAGGCTGCTTGATGGACCCAGCCTCGATGATGGTGATTACACTACCCTTAGCGTTTCCGGTGCTGAGCAAGATGGGCTATGACCCCGTTTGGTTAGGCATCATCGTCACCATCGCGGTAGAAATCGGAATGATCACCCCTCCGGTGGGCTTAAACCTATTTGTACTAAAAGGGATCGTGCCTAAAGAGGTCACCATGACAGATATCATGGCGGGCTCTGCCCCATTTATTTTGGTGATGCTTGTGGGGCTCTTGGTGATCGTGCTGTTTCCACAGATTGCTCTTTGGCTACCTCAGATGATGGCCAAATAGCGAAGACATCATTGRATGCAAGCTGCGTAACAGAGCGAGCTGCATGACAACACGCGCACGCAGTCGCTTTAATTACGCTTTAGGCTGAGCCAGTCGCGCCCCAGCAATCATCGCTGCAAACGCAAGCATCGAGGCATACGTCAAGGTTGAAAACCCCGTGAGCCCCTGCCCAATCGAACAGCCCATCGCCAACGCGCCACCGACTCCCATGAGCGTGCCTCCGACCATATAGCGCAGCATCTCGCTAGGCGTTGCAAAGCCTTGCAACCGAAAGGTCTTAGACCACTTTGCTGCAGCAAAAGAACCGAGCACGACGCCCACCATCACCGTGACGCCGAACCCCAGCCGCATTCCCGTCGCAATCATTGTGTATTGAATCGTCTCGCCGATTGGCGCAATAAAGGTCAAGGAAGCGCTTGGCGCCGGCTCAAACTCGTCCGCCCCCAGCCAACCTGTCGCGAACCAGCCGGCCGTAATCAACACGCCAACGACGATTCCGCTGATTAAATCTCTTTTATGCTTAAAAATTGAACCACGCCAAAACACAAAGACTAACAACGCGAGCACTAGCAACCCGATCAAAGCAAACCGCGTTGTGGCTTCAAATTCATACAGACCGTGTGCAGGCAAGGTCGTCGCCTGCGCCAGCATTAAACGCCAAGGGGCCAACAGTCCCGTCAACGTCATGTAGGCCGAAATCCCCAAGCACAACAGCACCGTAAAGGATCTGAGATTACCCTGCCCTAACAAAACCACTGCCCGCGCGCCGCAGCCATTCGCAAGCATCATGCCGTAGCCAAACAGCATCCCTCCCAGAATCACAAACAACCAAGAAGTGCCGTTGCCGCGATAAATCGAGGTGCTCAGATCGACCCATTCGTAAGCCGAAAGGAGCTGAGCGCCCAAAACCGACACGACAAGCGCCAAGGCGAAGGCCTGAGCTTTTTGCCTGGCACCCGACTCCCAGCCACCTTTCAGGGCCCGATTTAGGCAAAAGCCCGACCACTGGCCATTGATCCCAAACAACAGACCAACAACCAACCCTGACCACAGCAATATTTCTCGAGCATCCATGAGCAACTTCTATTTATTCGTTTACGCGGGCACAACCCGTCTTCGGAGCTACCTGGGCACCTTGGCACCTGGGACAAGCTCCGAATGATAGTCAGTTGCCGAAAAAGCGCAAACAACAAATTATGCTCCTCTATATAGCTTAAGGTTATATACTGTTGGCGCGACCAAAACCAAGTACACCGCGAGCGCCGACTTAAATTTAGTGATTGACGGTGATGCAAAAAGTAAGTCATGATCGGAGTTGACTTGAAAAAGTTGCGTTTGACTGCTCGACGCAGGCAAATAACTAAGCTTTTTGACTAATGCCCCCCTCCCCGGAGAAAAAAATGCGCGTTTTAAGACATTTATGTTTGCTGGCCCTGTCGTTGACAACCTGTACGGTGCTGGCGGTTGGCCCCGCCCCCGAACCCCTCAAACAAAAAGAAGTGCTAACCATCGGCTACGTCAAGGTCGGTCATCTTTCGGCCATGTTAATGCTTGAAGAAGAGCTCAAAAAATTCAATATCGAAGTCAAGCGCGCTGAGTTTGTTCGCTATGCCGACGCACGCACCGCGCTGCTTTCGGGCTCAGTCGACGTCTCGGCAGTTGGCCCAGGGGATTTGGCAATCGTCGCCGCGCAAGGCAGCAAAAACTTGATCGGCCTGACGGGTGTCGGCAGCTCGGCTAAATATCTGGTCGTCCGCAAAGGCGTCAAGATCGATAACTGGAACGACATTGCCGGTAAAAAAATCGCGATCGCGCCGGGCTCGGCAGTTTGGTTTCAATGGGCCATGACCTTAGTCGAAAAGAATATTCCGTACACCACGTTCTCGCCTGTGAATGTGCAAGGGGGTGGCACCGCGTTTGTGCAAGCCATGAAGCGTGGCGATATTGACGCAATGGTTTTGTGGGAGCCCTTTGAATCGCAAGCCGTCGCTGAAGGCGATGCTTATTTTGCAAAAAACCTCGACTACAGTCAGTCAAGCTCAGTCGGTGCCGAACTTGGCATGCTGGCCGCCTCAGGCCAAGCAATGAGCACTAAAAAAGAGTTGGTCCGCCGTTTCTTGTGGGCTTACTTGAACGCCGAAGAACAATTAGGCAAAAGCAAAGAAGTTTTTGCCGACGCGTATTCTAAATACACTGGGCTGCCTTTAAGCGTGACAAGCGAATCTGCAAAAATCATTACGCTCGGTGGTGTGCTCGACAAAGCGCAAGTCGCCCGCTTGGCCGAAGCTGCTTTCAAGCAAGGCATCGTACAAAAAAACGTYACGAAAGAAGCTGCCGAACTCTATGACGACAGTATGGCCAAAGATATCAAAAAATAAGCATCAGGATACTTTTAATGAAGCATGAGGTGAACGTCAAGCGCTTCGTGCTTGGTTTGTTAGTGCCCGGCGCAGTGCTTGCGCTGTGGCAAATCATGGGCAGTATGCCGAGTATGGCTGGCATCATGCCCACGCCCTTAAAGGTGCTTGAAGGCTGGCAACTCTGGATCTTTGGCCAGCCCGGTTTAGGCTTGAATCCTTACCTGGGCACTTGGGTGTCTAACGTCGAGTACTCTTCGATGCGCGTCGCCCAAGGCTTTGCGTTGGCGGCTTTGATCGGCGTGCCTCTGGGCTTGTTGATTGGCTGGAGCAAGCTCATCGCGCAAATGCTCGACCCGTTGATTCAAAGCTTGCGTCCTATCCCGATCACAGCCTGGCTACCGTTCTCGATCGCGCTTTTTGGCATTCGGGATATTGGCTCGATTTTTTTGATCTTTCTGGGCGGCTTTTATGCCATTGTTGTCAACACCACTCAAGGAGCCCGTGATGTTGACCGCAACTTGGTGCGCGCAGCGCTGATGATGGGTGCCAATCGCGCGCAGCTGCTCTATCGGGTCGTACTGCCGGCGGCGATGCCTTCTATTTTTACGGGCTTGCGCATCGGCTTAGGGATTTCGTGGACAGCGGTGATTGTCTCTGAGATGGTCGCGGTGAAATCGGGTCTGGGCTACGTCTTGTGGGACGCCTATTACATGGGTCGTATGGATATCGTTCTGGCCGACATGGTGTCAATTGGCGCGATGGGGTTTTTAAGCGATCGCCTGATTGTGTTCCTCGAGCGCAAGATTTTGGTGTGGCGTATTTTACAAAGTCATTGAAGCATCCATGTCTAGAATATCCATACAAAACGTCTGCAAAATTTACCCAACCCAACCTCCGGTCATGGCGCTTGATCATATCGATCTTGAAGTGGGCGAAGGTGATTTTATTGCGTTGCTAGGACCTTCGGGTTGCGGCAAATCAACGTTACTGAACCTCGTCGCAGGCTTTGAATTGCCCACGACAGGGCAACTGCACGTCAACACCCAACCCGTACTCGCACCCGGCCCAGATCGTGGCGTGGTGTTTCAAGAGGCAGCCTTGTTTCCGTGGTTAACGGTTTGGGAAAACGTCATTTTTGGCCCGAAGGTGCAAGGCCTTGTAAAGGCCGATTACGAAGCGCGCGCACACGAGATGCTCAGTATCGTGGGCTTACAAGACTTCAAACAACATTTACCGGTACAGTTGTCGGGCGGTATGCGGCAGCGCGTTGGCATTGCCCGCATCCTGACGCTGGGTTCGCGCGTTTTATTAATGGATGAACCGTTTGGTGCGCTTGACGCCCAGACTCGACTCACCATGCAAGAGTTGTTGCTCTCGGTATGGCAAAAACTCAAACCAACGATTATCTTTGTCACACACGACATTGACGAGGCTATTTTTTTAGCCGATAGCGTTTATGTAATGTCTGCGCGGCCCGGTCGCCTGCAAGAAAAACTGACGGTACCACTGGCGCGCCCGCGCAGCGTCGCCGACACGGCAAGCGAAGCCTTCACTAAGATGAAGCTCGACGTTCTTAATCTCATTCGACACAACCATGGCTAATCCTCGTATACCCTATCGCTTTTCTGATGAAGGCCCGCAACTGCAGCCACACCCTGAGGGTGCAATTTTGGTGCATTTAGTCGTCAACGTCGAACACTGGCAATTTGAAGCAAGCATGCCGCGCACCATCCTCACGCCACCACACGGCAAAGAGACAGTGCCCGATGTGCCCAACTTTAGCTGGGTCGACTACGGCATGCGTGCAGGTCTGCCCAGAATCATCCATGCAATTCAAAGTCGCGGCTTACCAGCCTCGACCAGTTTTAACGCAGGCGTCATTCAGGCCTATCCGCGGGCGGCGCAAGCGATGCACCAAGCAGGCTGGGAGTTCATTGGCCATGGCGTTCATCAAAAGGCGCTGAATCATGCTGACGGCGAAGAGACCTTAATTGCCACGAGTCTGGACATGATTGAAGCGTTTACGGGCAAGCGGCCCAAAGGCTGGTTAAGCCCGGGCCTGCGAGAGTCGCACGACACGCCCGAGATTTTAAAAACACAAGGGATTGAGTACGTCTTTGACTGGGTGGTCGACGATGTACCGCACTGGTTGCATACCAAGCACGGCCCGCTGTTAGCGTTGCCTTACAACTTGGAAATCAACGACTCGATTATTTATGCCGTTGAAAAACATCAGTCAAACGAGATGTATCAACGCTTAGCCAATACCCTAAGCTTATTTAAACGAGAATGTCGAACACAACCTCGCGTCTTGTCGCTTGGCTTGCACCCGCATTTGATTGGTGTGCCGCATCGCTTTGAAAGCTTCGAGAAAATGCTTGATCTGCTGCTGGCCACACCTGAAGTTTGTTTTGTGACCGGTGAAGACATCGCGCAATGGTACACAGCGCAAGTGCCACCGCCTTAAGCACTGCTGTGTGACGCAGGCAATCGAGTGCTTAACGACTAAACACTAGGCGCGCGCCGAAACCCAGTAAGCAGAGACCGGCCAGTTTTTCTAGAAGAAAACCAAAGCGCGGATTGCTGCGCATGCGTGCTGCAAAAAAATGCGTGAGCAGCGCGGCAAGCACGCCATACGCAAACGCCAGAACCGCGATGGTGGTCGCTAAGACGCCAAAGGTCAGCAAACCCCGTTGTGTAAGCGGATCAATGAACAACGGAAAAAATGCCATATAAAAGACAATCGCTTTGGGATTGAGCAAGGTGATGAAAAAGGCCTGGCGCAGGTAGTGATAGGGCTTGATATTCAAGATCGGGGCCGCGCCTTGTTTGGCAAACAACATTTTTAAGCCGAGCCAGGCAAGATAAGCCGCTCCGAGCCACTGAACAGCTTGAAAAGCGGTTGGATAAGCCGTCAATAGCGCAGCGACACCCGCAACAGCCAGCCAGCACAACACTTGATCACCCAAGATAATGCCCACCGTTGCAGCCAAGCCCGCGCGCAAACCACCTTTCGTCGTCGAAGTGATCAGCACCAGATTGCCAGGCCCCGGAATCAACAAAAAAATAGTGAAAGCGAGGACAAAAGCTTCGTAATCGGTGACGCCAAGCATTCGGACTCCTAGCTTAAAGTATTCTATTGTATTGAATATCCTTTTGACTGCCCTTCTGTTTCTTCATCTGTTTTTTTACTGTTGACACCATGACAACTCGCTTTCGACTTCACCTAGAGAATGGCCGGCTTCGCAACGAACTCTTTCACCTCACGCACGAGCAGTGGACGCAGGCCGCGGCAAGACACCCAGACCTTGCCAAACAAATCGACGTATCCGTAGGATGGGATGGCGACATCTTAGAAAATGCGCTGCAAGACGCTGATGCAATGCTTGCGGGCCCAATCGATCGCCCAAAAATTATTCAAGCAAAAAAACTAAAGTGGCTTCACACGACGGGCGCGGGTGTGGATCACCTGCTGCCGCTCGACTGGTTGCCCGAACAAATCACGGTCACCAACAGCAGCGGCATTCATGGCGACAAGACTGAAGATTTCATCAGTATGGCCTTGTTAATGTTGCACAATAAAATGCCTCAAATCCTTGCGAATCAAACCAACAAAATTTGGGACATGATTCATGAGTTCAATATCCGCGGTAAAACAGCGACGGTAATTGGCTTCGGAGACGTTGGCCAGGCAGCCGGCTTGGGCGCGAAACGGCTCGGCATGAAAGTGATTGCCGTGACTCGCTCTGGTACAGCGCAACCGCTTGCCGACGAAACGATCAGCGTGAGTCAGCTCGACACCGTTCTGCCTCGAACCGACTATTTGATTGTTGCAGCACCTCTCACAGCGGATACCCGAGGCTTAATCACCGATGCCAGAATCGCGTTGCTACCCAAAGGTGCGGGATTGATCAATATCGGTCGCTCACCGATTGTGGATTACGATGCAGTCGTYAAGCATCTTGCAAGCAAACAGCTCGATGGGGCGATCTTGGATGTGTTTGATAAAGAGCCTCTTGATCAGAGCTCACCTCTTTGGACAACACCCAACCTCCTCGTCACGCCTCATATCTCGTGCGACGCACCCGATTACACGCAGCGTGTATTGGATTGTTGGTTTGCCAACTTTGCCAAATTCATCACGACCGGACAACTCGACAACAAAGTGAATCGACAACTCGGTTACTAAACGCTTATTCGGACTTGAGCTTGCCCGCCGCGGCTAACTCTGCGGCTTGTTTATCCTCTTTTTGCATCAACGTCATAAACGCCGCAGGAGGCCCAGGGCGAACCTGACTCGCGGCACGCGCGAACTGTTCTTGTAGCGTTGGGTCAGTCAAGATCTGATTCAAGGCCGAATTTAAGAGGGCAATCGTTGCCGCAGGCGTCTTGCTGGGCGCCAGTAACCCCGCGGTGGTGCTAACCTCAAGCTCAGGCAAACCAACATCGGTCGTACTTGGCACGTCAGGCACCAAAGGATCGCGCGCAGGGGAGACGACCATCAGCGCACGTGAACGTCCAGACTTAAGATGCGAAAGCGCGCTCGATAGTTGATCGATCATGACATCGATCTGGCCACCCAAAAGATCGATATTGGCAGGCCCTGAACCTTTGTAAGTGATGACATTAAGTTCAATGCCCGCAATACTTTGCACTTGCATAATGGCCAAGTGATTTGAAGTGCCAATTCCTGCATTGCCGACACTGATTTTGCCAGGGTTCGCCTTTGCGTAGGCCACAAAACTTGCAAAATCGTTAAATTTTGATTGGTCGGTTCGCGTGACAAGCAACAGAGATGTTGAGGCAATCAAACCCACTGTCGCAAAACTATCGATCGTGTATGGCGTCTTCATCATTTTGGGGGCGACAGTAATTGCGTTAGGGGTGCTCACCATCAAAACCGAGCCATCGGGTTCGGCCCTTGAGAGCTCAGTGACACCCAGCACGCCTCCTGCTCCCGGTTTGTTTTGCACCACCACAGCCTGCCCAAGTTGCTTAGCTAAGCCCGGGGCGATCAGGCGGGCAACGATATCAAGGTTGCCGCCAGCCGCGAAGGGCACCAGCAACGTGATTGGCTTGTTAGGGACTTGTGCCAGCGCCAGAGCACCCCACGCGAAAGACACCACCGCCAAGATACGAACCAGTATGTCTTTTGCGGAACGGTTCAGGTGGGTACTAACTTGCGATTGAGTGTAAACGGCGCTTGAACTCATCTTGTCTCACTTGAAAAATGATTAAGGTATTTTGCCCTGCAGAGTAACAGAGGCTATCAGATAAACAATCAAATTGATGCAGCGCAACAAATATAAAGGACAGCCTACTGCATACCTAAAAAGCAACGTTCTTTTGAAGGCCTTAATATCAACGTGCAAGAATCGCCGCGCCACATTAGACTATGGCTACTAAAGAGGATTGATGCGCTCGCTTTGACTGAATGAAGCCTTTAAAAAATATTGCGTTCGCGCAAACAGGAGACTCGCTTTGCAACCGACAAATTTGACAGACCCCACCTATTTTCACAAGGTTGTTGACTGCCAGTATGCGTGTCCAGCACATACACCGGTGCCAGAATATATCCGTCTGATTGGCCAAGGTCGTTATACCGATGCCTATATGGTGAATTGGATATCCAACGTTTTCCCAGGAGTGCTTGGGCGCACCTGTGACCGTCCTTGCGAACCCGCCTGTCGGCGCGGGCGCGTCGAAGAAAACAATGGCGACAAGCCCGAACCCGTTGCGATTTGCCGCTTAAAACGTGTGGCAGCCGATAACAAAGATCAAAGCGACATCAAAGCGCGGATGCCTGCGATCGCACCACCCAATGGCAAGCGAATCGTCTGCGTGGGTGCTGGTCCGGCCTCGTTGACTGTTGCGCGTGACCTGCTGCCACTTGGTTACCAAGTCACCATATTTGATGCAGAGGCCAAAGCCGGTGGCTTTATTCGTTCGCAGATTCCACGCTTTCGTTTACCTGAGTCAGTGATTGATGAAGAAACCGATTACATCCTTGAAATGGGCGTTGACTTTAAAGCAGGTCAGCGCGTCGAGTCACTCAGTGGCTTGATGGCCGAAGGCTATGACGCGATCTTTGTCGGTTGCGGCGCCCCGCGCGGACGCGACCTTGACGTTCCCGGGCGTAAAGAAGCGGCTGCAAATATTCACATCGGCATCGACTGGCTAGCCTCGGTGTCGTTTGGCCATATCAGCAGCGTAGGTAAGCGCGTCATCGTCTTGGGTGGCGGTAACACCGCGATGGATTGCTGCCGCTCTTCACGCCGCTTAGGCGGCGCCGACGTCAAGGTGATCGTACGCAGCGGCTTCGAGGAAATGAAAGCATCGCCCTGGGAAAAAGAAGACGCCATCCATGAGGGCATACCAATCATCAACTTTCATGTGCCTAAAAGCTTTGAACATAAAAACGGCAAACTGCTTGGCATGACCTTCGAAGTCGTCGAGGCCACCTATGACGACCAGGGCCGCCGCAGCTTGGTGCCCACTGGTCAACCTGATGTGTTTTTTGAATGCGACACGGTGTTGTTGGCCGTCGGCCAAGAAAACGCGTTTCCGTGGATCGACGAGGCCAGCGGTGTTGACTTTAATAAATGGGGCCAGCCGATGTTAGGCAACGACTCGTTTCAGTCAACCTCACAGCCAAGCGTATTTTTTGGTGGAGATGCCGCCTTTGGCCCTAAAAATATCATTACCGCTGTCGCGCACGGACACGAAGCTGCCGTATCGATTGATCGTTTCTTAAACAAAGAAGACACCGAGAAGCGCCCCGCCCCCACCACAAATTTAATGTCGCAAAAAATGGGCATTCATGAGTGGAGCTATCAAAACGATGTTTCTAATGACGCTCGCTTCAAAGTGCCATGGGCCGAGTCCGAAAAAGCGCTTGCCAACATTCGGGTTGAAGTTGAGCTGGGCTTTGATGCGGCAACGGCCTTTAAAGAAGCAAGTCGTTGCCTAAACTGCGACGTACAAACCGTATTCAATGCCAAGACCTGTATCGAATGCGATGCCTGTACCGACATCTGCCCCACAGACTGCATCACGTTTACACACAACGGTGAAGAGCCAGAACTCAGAACACGTCTGCGCGCTCCTGCCCTTGTGCTTACCCAAGACCTTTACGTGTCGACCGATTTGAAGTCTGGTCGTGTGATGGTGAAAGATGAGGATGTGTGCCTGCACTGCGGCTTATGCGCCGAACGGTGCCCAACGGGTGCCTGGGATATGCAAAAGTTTTTATTGACGACCACCAATGCTGGACCGCTGTCGCGCGACCAACAGACAACTGGTTCAATGTTGGAGTCTGTATGAAGCCGATTGAAGCCGTCAATGATTTTGTGATTAAATTTGCCAATGTAAACGGCTCGGGTTCGGCCTCGGCCAACGAGCTCTTTGCCAAAGCGATTTTGCGTATGGGGGTACCAGTCAGCCCACGCAATATTTTTCCAAGCAACATTCAAGGTCTACCCACTTGGTACGAAGCTCGGGTATGCGAAAAAGGTTATCTGGGCCGTCGCGGTGGCGTAGACCTGATGGTTGCCATGAACCCACAAACCTGGGATGCCGACATTGCCGAGATCGAGCCCGGCGGCTATTTGTTTTATGACTCAACTCGCCCAATACCCGAATCAAAGTTTCGCCCTGACATCAATGTTATTGGTATTCCACTGACAGAAATCAGCAACGCCGCTTATACCGACTCACGGCAGCGTCAGCTGTTCAAAAACATCATTTATGTTGGTGCCTTATCAATGTTGTTAGCGGTCGATGCAGAGGTGTTTGAAAAACTGTTTGCTGAACAGTACAAAGGTAAAGAAGCGCTGCTCGACTCAAATATTCGTGCCCTGCACTTGGGTCGTGACTATGTAAAAAACAATCTGAAGGCGCCACTTGGTATTCGGGTCCAAAAGTCAGACAAGGTTGGCGATCAGATTTTTACGGATGGCAACAGTGCTGCAGCGCTTGGTTGCGTCTACGGCGGTGCCACCGTGGCAGCCTGGTACCCCATTACGCCTTCCTCCTCTGTGCCCGAGGCCTTTCAAAAATATTGCGACAAATATCGTACCGATCCGAGCACGGGCTTGAACCGTTTTGCGATTGTTCAAGCCGAAGATGAGCTTGCGTCAATCGGCATGGTGGTGGGTGCCGGCTGGAACGGCGCGCGCGCGTTCACGGCAACCTCAGGCCCCGGCATCTCGTTGATGGCTGAGTTTATCGGCCTGGCCTACTTTGCCGAGATTCCGGTCACGATYATTGACGTGCAGCGTGGGGGACCCTCAACCGGTATGCCTACCCGCACGCAACAATCTGATTTATTGGCTTGCGCCTACGCGTCGCACGGCGATACCAAGCATGTGATGCTCTTGCCTGAAGACCCATACGAGTGTTTTGAGTTCGGTGCGATTGCACTGGATTTAGCAGATCGGCTACAAACACCGATTTTCTTTATGACCGATCTAGACATCGGCATGAATCAGCGCCTATCAAAGCCCTTTGTCTGGGATGATGCCCGCACCTACGATCGCGGCAAGGTCATGACCGCAGAAGAGCTTGAGGCTGGCAAAGACTTTGGTCGTTATAAAGATGTTGATGGTGATGGGATCGCCTGGCGCACGTTGCCTGGCACCCACCCCACCAAGGGTGCCTACTTTACTCGCGGCACCACGCGCGATCCCTACGCGCGTTATTCAGAGCGCGGCCCAGATTACATCTACAACATGGAAAGGCTGCTACGTAAGTTTGCAACCGCCGCCGATATGGTGCCACAGCCACTGTTTGACAAGGCACCTAAAGCGACTAAGTTAGGTGTGATCTACTTTGGCTCGACCAGCCCTGCCATGAAAGAAGGCTTAGACATCTTGAACGCCGAAGGGATCTACCTTGACGCGATGCGCTTGAGAGCGTTTCCGTTTCCGGCATCTGTCGAGGCATTTATTGCCGAGCATGATCAGGTGTATATGGTTGAACAAAATCGCGACGCACAAATGCATTCCATTTTAGTAAATGAACTGTCAATCGACCCAGCAAAAATGATCAAAGTGCTTCACTACGATGGCACACCGATTACGGCACGTTTCATCACCGACTTTATTCGCACGCACCTGCCAGCAAGTGCCTCAACTGCTTCAAAAACTAAAAAACAGAAGGAAGTTGCATGACCTACATCACCAAGCCAGCCCTGCACCACCCAAGCCTTGTACAAAATAAAGTTGGCTACACCCGTCGCGACTATGAAGGGCGAGTCTCAACCTTATGCGCCGGTTGCGGTCATGACTCAATTTCAGCGGCGATTGTTCAGGCCTGTTGGGAGCTTGACATCGAGCCGCATCGCGTAGCGAAACTATCTGGCATTGGTTGTAGTTCAAAAACCCCAGATTATTTTTTGGGTGCCTCACACGGCTTTAATACCGTTCATGGTCGCATGCCTTCGGTGTTAACAGGTGCYAATCTTGCCAACCGCGAACTAATTTATTTAGGCGTGTCTGGCGATGGTGATTCAGCCTCAATCGGTTTAGGTCAGTTTGCCAACGCGATGCGTCGCGGTGTGAGTATGGCCTATATCGTCGAAAACAACGGGGTCTATGGTTTAACCAAGGGCCAGTTTTCAGCCACTGCTGATCGTGGTTCAAAAAGCAAAAAGGGCGTCGTGAATAATGACAGCCCAATCGATCTGGTGGGGCTAGCCTTACAACTCGGTGCCACGTACGTTGGGCGCAGTTTCTCGGGCGATAAAGACCAACTCGTACCGTTGATCAAGGGTGCGATTGGCCATGGTGGCGCGGCCTTTATCGATGTGATCAGCCCCTGCATTGCGTTTAACAACCACAGCGGCAGCACCAAAAGCTATGACTATGTACGCGAACACAACGAAGCGGTCAGTCGTATCGACTTCTTTACCTCACGCGAGGAAATCACGACGCAATATGCACCTGGCGAGGTCGTTGAAGTGGAACAGCATGATGGCATGACGCTGCGCCTGCGCAAGCTGCACGACGACTACGATCCTTCAGACCGTTATGGCGCACTGAGCTATATCAATGAACATCAAGCGCGCGGCGAAGTGGTCACAGGGTTGTTGTATCTGGATCCTGACGCAACCGATCTTCACGCTTCGCTCAACACCAGCGACACCCCTCTGGCAGCCTTTGATTCGAAACAACTTTGCCCAGGCGCAGAGGCTTTGAAAAAACTAAATGCCTCGCTGCGCTGAGGTGGCGCACTAGAAACTTGCAGTGCAATGATGCACTAAAAACTTGAACAATCGCCCACAGTCAGAGACACGCTGTGGGCGATTATTCATTTGTGCCGCTACCTGCGATTGGCGGATTGAATCGATTTCGCAACGCACGCACACCGAGGTTCACCCATGACGATTGACTGGTCGCACTTTACCCCCTGGACTTCGCTCTCAGGCGGCGTATTGCTGGGGCTTGCCTCGGCTATGTTCATTTTGCTCAACGGTCGCATTCTAGGCATTAGCGGCATCCTTGGCGGTTTGATCCCGCCAAAACGCACCGACGCGCTTTGGCGCCTCGCCTTTCTTGCCGGACTTTTTTCCTCGCCTTGGGTCTTCAAGGCGTTGGCGCCAACCAGTCTGCTCTCAGCCCCCCGCATCGACGCAGGTGTGGTGCTGCTCGTGATTGCTGGCCTGCTGGTAGGCGTTGGTACGCGCTATGGCTCGGGCTGCACCAGTGGGCACGGCGTCTGCGGCTTAGCGCGACTCTCGCCGCGTTCTCTGGTCGCCACCCTCGCCTTTATGGCTGCAGGGTTTGCTGTCGTATTTATCGCACGCCATGTCCTTTAAAGGCAACATCATGCAACGTCTAAGTGAATTTATCGTTGGGCTCGTGTTTGGTATGGGCCTGTTACTTTCGGGCATGACCGACCCATACAAAGTATTGGGCTTCTTGGATCTTTTTGGCCCGTGGGATCCCTCGCTGGCATTTGTGATGGGCGGGGCGATTCTTGTCGGTTTTTTTGCATTTGCACTCGCTAAAAAGCGTACAAGTCATTTTTTAGGTGGAGCCCTGAGCCTGCCCAAGTCAAACATGATCGACAAACGCCTTGTGGTCGGAAGTCTGCTGTTTGGTGTCGGTTGGGGCTTGGCGGGTTTTTGTCCAGGCCCCGCCTTAGTGTCAATGGCCTCAGGTCAAAGCCAGGCTCTGCTCTTCGTTGGCGCAATGGTCGTTGGCATGCTTGGCTTTGAGTTTGCCGAACGAAAATAATTCGTAGAATGAGCCAAAAGCGAGCGCTAAGCGTGTTTTAATTATTTGATGCTCGCGGCTTGCGAGCCAAGCCCGACCATCTCGCCACAAACGACGAGATTTCACACAGAAAAAATGAAAACTGAACACAAGCTTTTTAATAAAAATTTAGTTCTGCTGATTGTTTGCCAAGGCATCTTTCTCACCAACAACGTGACCTTCATTGCCATCAACGGCTTGGTGGGTTTAAGTCTGACTAACATTGCCTGGATCGCTACACTACCGATCATGGGCTATGTTGTAGGCGGTGCTCTATCCACTTCAATTGTTGCGAGGTACCAAAAGAMACTCGGTCGAAAAAAATCTTTTCAAACAGGCTTGATTGTGGCGATTCTATCGTCACTGGTCTGTGCCTATGCCGCCTATTCAAAGAACTTTTGGATTTTAGTGGCGGGCACCGTCTTCGCCGGCTACTACAGCGCCAACGGACAACTCTATCGTTTTGCAGCAGCCGAACTCACCCATGCCAGTCTGCGCGAAAAAGCGGTATCTTGGGTGCTAGCGGGTGGCATTATGGGTGCGGTCATTGGTCCTAACCTCGCCAACTGGACACGCAATAGTTTTGACACGCCATTTTTGGGTGCCTATCTCAGTCTGACACTTGCCGGCTTTCTTGGTTTAGCCGTGATGCACTTCATTCATTTTCCCGATGAGACTGAAGTCAAAAAAATCTTACCCGCGGGACGTCCTCTTTCTGAAATCTTGCGCCAACCCGTTTTCGTCGTTGCAGTGATAGGCTCGGCACTGGGCTATGGGGTGATGAATCTGCTGATGGCCGCCACGCCGCTGGCGATGCAGATGTGCGGTCTGCCCTTCTCGGATACGGCGTTAGTACTTGAATGGCACGTGATCGGTATGTTTGCCCCAGGATTTTTTACGGGCTCACTGATTAAGCGCTTTGGAACTACCAAAATGATGGGGCTTGGCGTCGTTCTGAATCTGGTATGTATTGGGATCGCGCTGCTAGGAATCGACGTTTATCACTTTCTGCTCGCCTCTTTTATTCTTGGTGTTGGCTGGAATTTTCTGTTCACTGCCGCAACAAGCCTGGCGCTGACGGCTTATCGGCCTGAAGAAAAAGACAAGGCGCAAGGCGCGATTAATTTCTTCGTTTTCGTGACCATGGCCATTACCTCGTTTAGCTCGGGTGCTCTGGTCACGACTAACGGCTGGTCGTTCTTGAATGCGGGGTCTTTGCTGCCAGTGATTGTGACGGGTGCTGCGCTGTACTGGCTGACGCGCACTAAAAAACAAGCCGTTTGAAAGTGACCCTCTAGTCAGCAGACTGGTGGGTAGGTCAAGGGGTGGTTCGGGTGGGGGGGCGCACCTCTGCGCACCTGCCGCGCCTACCTGCGTCAACTCACGGGCGCACCGCTACAGAGTCGTAGCGGCGCGTCAACTGACCATTAGGTGGGTGACAACAAATGAATCACACGGCTGGCGACAAACTCTTTTGTCTTAGCGCCGTACGCCGCCATATGCGGGGCCACAGAGTGAGCTTTCAGCGCGTCCATGCTTTCCCATTTTTCAATCACCACAAAAGTGTCGGGTCCCCAGGGGGTTTGGCTAGCAGGCGCGTTGACCGCATCAATTGCAGCACCATATTCAATACAGCCTTGCTCGGCCTTGACCGCCGGCACATTCGCCCGAAAGTGCGTCAAGATCGTATCGCGCATACCTGGCTTTGCTGTGATGACTGCTAAAACATGAATCATGGTCTTGCTCCTGATTGGTTTTATTGAAAGAATTCAAAAGCGAGTTTACCAAGAGTTGTAAACCAAGCAACGCTCGTAATTTTTGGAGCATAGGTCCTAAGACTTGTCACTCCTGCACGATTTGTCCACCGTCATAGCCACARGCAATCCGACCCAGCGCAATACGCAGCTCAGGCGAACTCACCTGATCAAACGCTGCCGTATCACCGGTGCGCTTGCCGCGCGCAAGAATATCGAGCAACACYGCCTGATCCAAATGCGGCAAGGCCGCCCAAAACCCGCGTCCAAGCTGTTGCGCCAAGGCAAAATCAGGGTGATTGGCCTGCTCAGGCGCGCGACCGATTTCGTACATATGGGTGACCTCGTCCCAAGGTGCACGTTCGGCAGGTAGGCGTTCAAAAATCTCTGGACATTCTTGAGCAACATAAAAGCGGTTCAGCGTATCGAACAACCTGAACTGATAACCATTGGCAAGCAGTAAGGGCTCGTAAGCCTCCCAGGCCGGCTCCCCTTTGCCTGGGGTCACAGCCTCAGCCACGATCACTTTGGGCCGATAGCGATTGAAATCATTACCTGCCAACACATCGCTTTCGGCGCCTTCCACGTCAATTTTTAGAAAATCGATTTGCTGAACTTGGTGCTGTTCACAGAGCTTGGCCAAGGTCAGCATTGGTAGCGACAAGCGTTGATAGTCTGCACCAAACTCTTTGGCTACATCGGCATGCAGTTCGATGGTGGTTGAGAAACCATGTAAGCGGTTGACATGAAAAAAATCAACTTCGCCAACCTCACGGCCAACCAAACCCTGATAGAGCGTGTCACGCGGACGAATCTTTTGATAAAGGGCCGCTAACTCTGGAATCGGCTCGGCAACGATGCCGCTCCAGCCACGCTCATAAAACCAGAGCGAAACGTTGTCAGCAACGGGGTGACCCGCGCCGATATCGATATAAAACCCATGCTCTTGCCCGGCAAAGGCCAGGGCAAGGTGGTAATCCTCAAGGTTTTGTGTGTAAGAGAGTGGCATATGCTGCGCCTACATTGATTTAAAGTCGCGAAAAAATCGCTCTAGGTTAAGAAACATTACTGGATGCGTGGAATACCAGACTCTTTAATCAAGCGTCCCATCACTTCACGCTCTTTTTTCAAAAACTCGGTATACGCCTTACCATCCATAAAGGCAGGGTCAGCCCCGATCTTTAAAAAAGATGTTGCAATGGCAGGTTGACTCATGGCCATCTGAATGCTTTTTTCTAGGCGTGCGACCACTGCACTAGGTGTCGCCTTAGGTACAGCAATCCCCACCCACGCCTCAAGCGCTACGTCGTAGCCAGACTCTTTCAAGGTTGGCACATTTGGAAACTCTGGCCAACGCGCAGGGCTTGCTGACGCTAATAAACGCACGGTCCCGGCCTTGAGATGACTCATCACATCAGGAGGATTTGGGGCAATCACTGCCACTTGCCCCGTCAATAAACCCATGGTGGTATCAGGACCCGATTTGTAGGAAATCAGCTCGAATTTGCTTTTAGACTTGCTGCCCAAATCAAAGATCACCACACTATTACTCGTAGAGGGCGAGCCAAAAAACAAAGACTTACCACCTCGTGCCGCGCTCACTAAGTCGTCAATCGTCTGATAGGGTGAGTCCGCTTTGACAACTAGCCCGAAGCGATTTTTTCCGTAACCTGCGACAAAGGTTAAATCGTCCAGCCCGAAAGGTACGTCCATCAGGTGCGGCGTAATCGTAATCACTGAGGCTGACACCACGGCCAAGATATAGCCATCGGCAGCCTGCTTGGCGACATAACCAGGGCCAAGCGTACCCAACGCACCCGGCCGATTAAACACCACAACCGAAGTGCCTAGGTCTGCCTCCATGCCGCGCGCAAGCTCACGACTCATCAGATCAGTGACACCACCCGAGCCAAAGTTCACTACCATATTTAAAGTTTTATCCGGAAACGTCGCTGGCTGAGCAAGCACAATTGGTGCCATCAGCAGGCTGAGCAAAAGCGTCAAGAGTCTGGTCCATCTCGGCTGACCCCTCTGACACGCTCGCCCATCACTCTGGCTATTCATCCGTAACCCGTCTCTCTTTTCTTTGAGCGTCAACAATTTGTCCTCCTCTTTTTTATGCGATATCAAAAGCTGCCCTAAGGCATGAAATGCCCACCATTCACATCAATCACAGCACCGTTTAAGTAGCCCGCACCATCTGAAGCCAAATACAGAACCGTCTCGGCAATCTCCTTGACTGTGCCTAAGCGTCTAACGGGCAACTGCTCAGCAATTTTACGGTTTGCCTCTTCACCCGCAGTCATCGACATTTCAGTCACGATGCGTCCGGGTGCAATCGAATTTGCAGTAATGCCATAGGGCCCCATCTCGGCAGCAATCGCGCGGGTCAAGCCCAGAACACCAGCCTTCGAGGTCATGTAACTGGCCCCCGCACTAATCGACTTCGTGCGTCCTGCCAACGAACTCAGATTAATCACGCGACCCCACTGCTGCGCTTGCATACCAGGCAAGAAGGCCTGAGACATATGCAATACGGCCGTCAAATTCACAGCCAACACCGATGCCCACTCTTGATTCGTAATATTTAATAATTTTGCCGAATAACCATCAGTCTGCTTTGGCGAAATTGCTGCATTGTTCACCAGAACTGACACATGCCCCCATTTGGCAATAATATCCGTCTGAAGTTGCACAATTGCACTTTGATCCGTCACATCGAGCTTTTGAGTCCAAAATAGCGTTGGATCGTAGTCTGGCTCGTCAGTGGGCGCTGAAAACGCACGCACATCAACCCCTACGACCCGGTAACCTGCCGCCAAAAACTCGCTTGCAATGGCATGGCCAATTCCGCGTGCCGCACCAGTCACTAAGGCAATCTGGGTTGGATTTTTTTTCATTTTTTTTAGAAAATAGCGTCAACAATGAATTAAGTCGAAATGACCGGCCTGGCTCATGTCGCTCGCGCTGAAATGGTACTGTACGTCAAATCAGGAACACGAATCCCGCTCTAGACACAAGATGATACCGGAGAGATCATGACAGTTAAAAAACTATTCAAAAAAGAAGTTTCTGCTGCCCATGGCATCGTACAGGTCTTAGAAGACGCGGGCATCGATCTGGTCTTTGGGATCGCAGGCGGACATTCTGGTCATATTTGGGCTGCTTTAGGCGACTATCAGAAAACCATTCGAACGGTGCTGGTCAGAGAAGAGTCTCTAGGAAGCGCCATGGCTGAGATCTATGGGCGCTTAACTCGTAAACCAGGTGTCTTGGTCGGCCAGGGCCCTTGGGTCTTAGGCAATGGCTTACTAGGCACGATTGAGGCTCATCTCTCGAGTTCACCCATGCTATTACTCACAGACTTTAGCGACTCACCCGAGTTGTCCTTGCACGGCCCCTATCAGACTGGCACGGGTGATTACGGTGGTTGGGATGCACGGCAAAGCTTTGGTGGAGTCACCAAGCAAGTGCTCGAGGCCCATCACCCCGCCGCAGCCGTCCACGCGACCCAACTCGCGATTAAACACGCGACTGCCGGCCAACCGGGTCCCGTGGCCGTGCTGTTTAGCGTGACCTCGTTTAACGGCGTCGTCCCGCAAGAGAGCAAACCAAACCTTTATACGACGCAACCTTATCTCATCGAGCGCTCAAATGCCGTTGATGAAACGCGAATTGTAGCTGCCACAAAAGCGCTCGCAAAAGCGAAACGCCCGGTCATCATTGCCGGCAACGGCGTGCGCATCGCGCAGGCCTACGAGCAACTGCAGGCCTTCGCGCAGGCTTTGAATATTCCGGTCGTAACCTCACCCTCGGGCAAAGGGGTCTTTGCCGAAACTCACCATCTTGCGCTTGGGGTTTACGGCACCTACGGCACCCCTGCGGCAAACGCGTGTGTGTCCGCCGCAGATCTCGTCATCGTGGTTGGCTCAAAACTCACCGCGGGTGACACGATCAATGAGCACACCTCTTTACTGAATCCGGTCAAACAAACGTTTATTCAAATTGATATCGAAACCCGCAATGCGTCTTGGACGTTCCCAGTCGAGCATGTCTTGCTTGGAGACGCAGGTGTTGTACTAAGCAGACTCCAGGCTGTTGTCAAAAAGAATAAGACTGAGATGGACGCAAAAGGCGCCTCGCGCGTTGCAGCCTTACGCAAGAAACTGGGCTATTTCAATGACAAGGCCTACAAAGATTCATCGTTACCGATGGTACCCCAACGCGTCATCGCCGAAATGATGCGAGTGTTACCCGAAGATGCGATCGTGAGTTGCGATGCCGGTGAAAATCGTATCTTTATGATGCATTGCTATCAAACCAAACGTGCTGGCGGATTTTTGCAAGCGGCTGGCGGTGGCCCCATGGGCTACGCCATCCCTTCGGCCTTGGCGGTAAAGTTAATTCATCCGAACGTACCGGTCGTCGCCGTGTGCGGTGATGGCGGCTTTTCAATGACTATGAATGGGTTGATGACCGCCATCGAACACGACATCCCGATTATTACGGTGATCTTTAACAACCGCATGCTAGGCTGGTCAACACATATTCGCGGGCCCTTCGGTGCCCAATTTCATGATTTCAATCATGCTGCGATTGCTCAAAGTATGGGCTGTCATGGTATTAAGGTCTCTACACCAGACGAACTCGCAAGTGCACTCAAAGAATGCCTGACACTCAAGATACCTTCGGTGATCGATGTCGTGATTTCTGGCGTGCTCTCATATAAAGATTTTATGTCACCCTTGCTTAAGCAAAAACCCAACACCAAATAATATTATGTCCCTACCCTCAAACGCCCTTGCCTCGCTACCCGAACAAATTCCCTTGCAGGATGAGCTTCCTTTTCATACTGTCAGGTTTAGATCTCCGTTGCCAGGCCCACGATTAATCGTCACGGCAGCCGTGCATGGCAACGAAACCTGCGGCACGTTTGCGCTTAAGCGTCTTGCGCAACAAATTGAAACGGGCGAAATTAAACTGCTGTGTGGTGTCTTAACGTTAGTGCCCGTCACAAATCCCAAGGCCTATCGCTTACAACGCCGTGCGGGTGATCGCAATTTAAATCGACGCCTGGCTCCTGTTGAAACGCCAAAAAAATACGAAGATCATCTGGCAAACTGGCTCTGCCCCTTACTAGCCGAGCACGATGGCTTATTGGATTTACATTCTTTTCAGAGTGGCGACCGCGCCTTTGCCTTATTTGGTCCGGCAAACAATACCGGGCCACTTGAGCCGTTTTTACAAGCCAGCATCGAAGAGGCTTTGGTGCAACGCTTAGGTTGCAATCGCTTCGTGTACGGTTGGCTCGATACCTATGCCAAGGGTATCAAGCGGCGTGCACTCGAGGTACAAGCGGGCCGCTTCGCAGCCGAGTCGGTGGATATCGACACGGCTTACGGCGTTGGCACGACCGAATATATGCGATCACAAGGCGGATGGGCGATTACGCTTGAGTGCGGACAACATGACGACATTGGTGGCCGTGAGGTCGCCTATCAAGCAGTTTTGAATACGTTAATACAGGTTGGGTTAATTCAAGGCACTGAACCTAAGCCCGCCACTGAGTTTGAAGTACTCGGGCTGTATGAGGTCTTTGATCGCTTTCATACAGATGATCAGTTTGCACGTGTCTGGAAGAGCTTCGATCCAATCGCCAAGAACAGCTTAATTGGCACGCGAGCCGACGGCACAGAACTGCGTGCCGAGCAAGACTGCTTTATTGTGTTTCCAAACTGCAAGTCACAACCTGGCCAAGAGTGGTTTTATCTGGCGCGAGCCGGAGGGCGCCTGGGAAGCTAACCATGATCAAAATTTCGAACGTTTCAAAGACTTACGCCACAGGTTTTAGCGCTTTAACAAACATCAATCTTGAAGTCCGACAAGGCGAGATTTTTGCCTTGCTTGGCCCAAACGGCGCTGGCAAAACAACGTTGATTAACATGATCTGCGGCATCGTGACGCCCAGTACGGGTACGATAACCATCGGTGGCTTTGATCATCTTAAAGATTACCGGCAAGCTCGGGCACGCGTTGGCCTTGTGCCCCAAGAAATTTCAACGGATATGTTTGAAACCGTTTGGAACACCGTCAGCTTTAGCCGCGGTCTGTTCGGCAAAGCCGCCAACCCTGCTTGGATCGAAAAAATTCTCAAAGACTTATCGCTTTGGGATAAAAAAGATAGCAAAATTATTCAATTGTCAGGCGGAATGAAGCGTCGGGTCATGATTGCAAAAGCGCTTTCGCATGAGCCTCAAGTGTTATTTCTTGATGAACCCACRGCCGGCGTTGACGTGAGTTTAAGGCGCGACATGTGGCAGCTGGTAAAGGCGTTGCAACAAACGGGCGTCACTATTATTTTGACCACCCACTACATCGAAGAGGCCGAAGAAATGGCCGGTCGTATTGGCATCATCACTAAAGGCCAAATTCTTTTAGTTGAAGAGACCAGCCAGTTAATGAAAAAACTAGGTAAAAAAGAATTGGTGTTGCAGTTAACGACTCCACTGAACGCAATCCCCGCCGAGCTCAGCCACTTCGACCTATTAATCGCAAGCGATGGACATGAGCTGATTTACACCTACGACGTCACCAGTGACGAATTTGGGATCACAGAGTTGCTATCGCGACTTAATCAAGCAGAGATCCATTTCAAAGACTTGCACACGAACGAAAGCTCACTTGAAGATATTTTCGTTAGCCTCACCACCCATAAAGCTGACTGATCATGCAAAATAATTGTCCCTGCGCTTTGCTCTCTGTGCGACTTTTTGCAACTTACCACAATGGCAAACAATCATGCATTTGAATATCCACGCCATCAAAGCCATCTTCAATTTTGAGTTGTCTCGAACGCGACGCACCTTGATGCAAAGCGTCATCGCGCCTGTCATCTCAACGTGTTTGTATTTTGTCGTTTTTGGCGCAGCCATCGGCTCGCGCATGACTGATATAGACGGGGTGAGTTATGGCTCGTTCATCGTGCCTGGGTTGATCATGCTGTCGCTATTAACGCAAAGTATTTCAAATGCGTCGTTCGGAATTTATTTTCCAAAATTTACGGGCACGATCTATGAATTACTTTCGGCACCGATCTCTCACTTTGAAATTGTTTTAAGCTACGTGGGAGCTGCTAGTGTCAAATCAATCTTTCTTGGTTTAATTATTTTAGCCACTGCCACGCTGTTCGTACCCTTGCGTATCGCACATCCGTTTTGGATGCTGTTTTTTTTGATTGGTACCTCGATCACCTTTAGCTTGCTGGGCTTCATTATTGGCATATGGGCTGATAGTTTTGAAAAGCTACAAGTTGTACCCCTGCTGATTATTACACCTTTAACTTTTTTAGGAGGTAGTTTTTACTCGCTTGAGTTACTGCCACCATTTTGGCAAAACGTCGCCTTGCTTAATCCCGTTGTTTACCTCATTAGCGGCTTTCGCTGGAGTTTTTATGATGCCGGCGATGTGAGCTTAGAGTTGAGCGTCGCAATGATGATGATTTTTTTAAACCTCTGCGTAGCAGTCATTGCCTGGATATTTAAGACCGGCTACAAACTCAAGAACTAGCACCAACATGCGTCGCTAACCATTGAGCGAGTACGGCCGTGCCCTGCAAGAAATCATCAGTCGACATTGCTTCGTCAGGATGGTGACTCCCATTGGGGTTGCGAATAAACACAAAACCAAAGGGTATGCCAGCAGCACAAAACGCTGCCGAGTCGTGTGAAGCAGGGCTAGGCAAGTCGCAGGCCTTCATTCCTAAATGCGTTGCACAGTCGCGCAATTGTTGGGTGATCTCGGGATCTGCTTTGGCAACTTTTGACGAAGCACGCACCCCAAAATCAAATTTCACGCCACGTATTTTTTCAATTTTATCCACCATCGCCGTGAGTGCTTGCTCTAATTCTGCAACATCCGCATCGTCGTAGGCTCTGACATCCAAACTAAACTGAAATTCACCCGGTACGATTGTCATACCGTGGCGCGCGGGATTCGTGTGAAACTCGCCAAAGGTACAGGCCATCAAGCGCCCAGCGCTTTCCCACTGCTGCCATAGCGCATCAAGCGCAACAGATAAATCTGCGGCAGCTAAACCAGCATCGTGTCGAAAGCGACGGCCAAGCCCGACATGGCCATATTCACCCGTAATTTTCACCTGCGGAAATCTAAAGTGCCCAGGCACTCCAGTGCCAATCGCCAACGCATATCCTGTTAACGCAAGACTAGGGGCCTGTTCGATATGCAATTCTAAAAAGGCTTTTACATTTTTTGGGCTGAGGTACGCAACACCTTTCGCGACAGCCTCGGGGTCTGCACCTGCCTCGCGCATGTGTTCTTCGAGTGTGCGCCCGGTATCGATGCGACGCTGCTGTAACGCGCTCGCGGGCAAGGTTCCTAAGGCGCCACGACTTCCGACGTACGAGACTTGAAACCAGATACTTTCTTCGGCTCGGATCCCCATCACCACGACATCGCAGTTTAGCTTGATACCAGCCTGCTGTAGAGCCTGCACAGCAATTAAGCCTGCCATCACCCCGGCCGCACCGTCGAAGTTACCGCCACCCAATACCGAGTCAAGGTGCGAACCAATCACAATCGCTGGAGCTTGGCGATCGAGCCCAGGCCAAACCATGTAGGTGTTGCGCATATGATCGCGCCTGATCTCTAAGCCCAGTGCACGGGCGTGCTTCTCGACTAGCTCATGCCCAAACTGCTCGCCCTTGCCATACGTATCACGCGTGACTCCGCGATTAACGGCATCGACGCTGCCCGCGCGCAATTCATCGAACAGTTGACTGGCTTGAAGATGTAAGTCGAGTACGTGATTTTTTAGCATGTGCATTTTCTAGTTTATGTCGCTAATCTTGTCGAAGTCACAAACCAGACAGAATCAACTGAAAGGCCTTTTCGGCGATCATAATGACAGGAGCATTCGTATTACCTGAGGTCACCTTTGGCATGATAGCCGCATCAACCACTCTTAAGCCACCGATACCTCTCACCCGCAAATGAGGGTCGACCACCGCTTGAGCGTCAACTCCCATCTTGCATGTCCCGACTGGGTGATACATCGATTGAGCCTGCGCACGAATATAGTCAATTAACTGCTCATCAGACACATGTTGCGAACCCGGCATGAGTTCGCCTCGATTGTGTTGAGCAAAAGGGCTTTGAGAAAAAATCTTTCGAATTAAACGCAAACCCACTAATAAGGGAGCGACATCGCGCGGGTCGGTCAAATAGTTTGCCCGCATCCGTGGTGCCTCATAAGGATTTGCAGAGCGCAACGTGATCGAACCAACAGAAAAGGGCTGTAACACCCCACAAGACGCCGTCACGGCTGGGGCTTGATCGGCTTTAAACATTCCGGCTGATGAATACATACTGAACGGCCGCATTTGTATTTGTAAATCAACCTTGTCATTGTTTGCACCCGAACGGGCAAACAACGCGACCTGTGCCGCGGCTGAATTTAATAGGCCACGCCGCGTAAACAGATACTTCAGCACGTCGGGCAGCATTCTGACTGGACTCGAAATTTTTTTATTGATCGAGTAAATGGGATCCACACTTGCGAGGTAATGCACGTACACGTGATCCTGAAGATTCATCCCCACGCCGGGTAAATCATGGACTAAGGGGATTCCAAGCGCTTGTAAGTTCTTTGCGTCACCTACCCCCGATAGCATTAGCAGCTGAGGAGAATTAATGACACCAGCACTTAAGATAATTTCTTTGGCGTACGCAGTATGGCTCACACCCTTCACGCTATATTTTACGCCAACCGCTTGCTTATCCTGAAAGAGAATTCTCTCGGTCATCGCTTGCACTTGCACTTTTAAATTTGATCGCTCGCGAATTGGTTTTAAAAACACTCTGGCGGTCGAGGCACGCACCCCACGATCAATCATAAGCTGTACAAAACCCACACCCTCTTGTACTGCACCATTAAAATCTAGATTGTGCGGCACACCGGCATTGATCGCGGCTTGTACAAACGCTGACGAGGCCACATGAGGCTCATTTAAAGGCGAAACAACCAACTCCCCCTCTGCGCCATGCAACTGACTTTCACCTAGAAAATGTTTCTCAGTGCTTTTGAAGTGGGGCAGGACATCGCTCCATCCCCAGCCGATATTGCCCGCATCGCGCCAACCGTTGTAGTCAGCGGGCGTACCGCGCATATAGACGTGCCCGTTAATTGAACTGCTACCACCGAGTGTCTTGCCGCGAGGCCAAATAATCTGACGATTATTTAAACCAGGTTCTGGTTCAGACTGATAACCCCACGAGACGATGGGATCTGTCACCACACGCGCCACGCCCGCTGGAATCTTTAACCATGGGTTTCGATCTTCAGGGCCGGCCTCAAGCAGTAACACTCTCGTCCGTGGGTCTTTCGACAAGCGATTTGCCAACACGCAGCCAGCCGAACCTGCACCCACGATAATAAAATCGAATGTCTCTACCTCTGCCATGTCTAAGATCCATCAACCTACTGTGCTGTCCAACCACCATCCACTTTGAGGCAAGTCCCTGTCACCATCCGCGCAGCAGGAGACGCTAAGTAGGCGACGGCTGCCGCGATATCTTCAGTCTCAGCCAAATGACCCAACGGAATCTTGGAAAATAAAAATGCACGCTTCTCATCGGTGTTCACAACCTGCCGAACCAAAGGGGTATCAACAAACGTCGGGGCCACGCTATTGACTCGAATGTTTTGCTCGGCAAGCTCAATTGCCATCGCCTTCGTTAAACCTTCAATCGCATGTTTTGTTGTGCAATAGACTGTTCGGTTAGGTGAGCCAATATGCCCCATCTGCGAGGATATGTGAATCACGGACCCACCTTTCTTGACGCGATCGGGATCCTGCAACATCTTTTTAACCGCCGCTTGCGCGGCAATAAAACATGAACGAATATTCAAATTGAGCAAATGGTCGAGATGTTCATCCGATACCTCGATCATTGGCTCTGGAATATTAGTGCCCGCATTGTTAACCAAAATATCCAGACGCGGCAACTCGTCAATAATTGCTCTGAGCGCTTTCGCGTCAATCACATCGCATTGCCGAATCGACGCCCGACCGCCAGCCTCAGCAATCTGTTGCGCAACCGTTTGAAGTTCGCTTAACGTACGTGATAGCAACACAACCTCAGCACCCGCCTCGGCTAAATAGCGAGCGATGGTAGCCCCAATTCCACGACCGGCACCGGTCACAAGTGCAATCTGCCCATCTAAACGCAGACTTTCGAATAAGCTCATTAGTCACTCTTCACTGGGTTGACTTGCACACAAATCTTGATACTCACGCTCACCTAAGCTTAATGTTGATACAGTAAACGAGGAAGCCAAAGCGAAATGGTCGGAAAGCCGATGATCATCGCCAGCGCAACGACCTGAATCACCATGAATTGCGCCATACCGCGAAAGATCAACGCCAGATTCCAAGCAGGCATCACGGTTTTTAGATAATACGCCGACATCGCCACAGGCGGGCTCAAAAATGCAGTTTGCAAGTTAACCGCCAAGGTCGCGCCAAACCACAACATTAACTCACCCTTTGATAAGCCAACGTCAAGCTTTTGAATCACGGGGATAAATATCGGCACAAAGACCAATATAATGACTGGCCATTCAAACGGCCACCCTAAAAGAAAGACAATCAACATCACCAGCAAAAACTTACCTATACCAGGCAGCGGCAAATCATTTAAGAGTGTTTCGATCAAACCAGCCGAGCCAAGTTGAACAAATACCGCTCCAAAAATATTTGAAGCCATCACCAGCAGCAACACCATCGCTGAGGTCAGAAGTGTGCTGCGCGCTGTTGCCTTGATTGCTCTCAACGTCAACTTGCCATAGAGGGCAGCGAGGATCATCGAACCAAACGCACCACACGCTGCGGCTTCGGTTGCAGTCGCCAATCCCGTCAAAATAGTGCCAAGCGTTGAGCCAATTAACAGCAATAAAGGCAAAATGCTAATGACCACCTCTTTAAACAAATTAAAGTTGTAGCCCATGCGCTCTTCTTTAGGCAGCGACGGACCAAGCTTCGGATTAATAAAGCTGCGAATCAAACAGTAAGCGATATAAAGAAAAGCCAATAAAAATCCGGGGCCAAAAGCGGCCGCATACAGCTTATTTACAGGCACGCCAAGAACTGGGCCCATCACCAATAACATGACGCTAGGAGGTATTAAGATTCCAAGTGTGCCGCCCGCAGCAATCGCACCCGCAGACATCTGCGAATCGTAACCGGCCTTCATCATCATGCCACCAGCCATGATCCCGAGCACGCTCACTGCCGCACCAACAATACCAGTAGCCATCGCAAACAGCGTCGCTGTCAACAGCACCGCCAGGTAAAGCGAACCGCGTAACGGCGCAAAGAGTTGTCTGAACGTGGCAAATAGTCGGTCCATCAGGCCAGCCTGCTCACACATATAGCCCATAAAGATAAACATTGGAACCGCCGGAACAATGTCATCTTTCATCGACCCCCACACTTGCAGATAGGTCAGATAAAACGTGCGATCAACACCCAACCCAATTGCACCAAAAACGATTGCAATAAAGAGCAGCGTAAAGGAAATGGAAAATCCAACAAAAATAACGCTAACCATGCAGAACAGCATGATCAAGCCAAGTGTTTCGTTAAACGTCATGACGATATCCTGAAGGGTGTTTGGCTAGATTTCTACTTTTTCGTGACGCACCAGTTCAGTTCCTGTTGAGACGGCCCATATCGACTTCAAGAGCTCTGAAACACCTTGAATGAAGAGCAGCGCGAAGGCCAATGGAACGACTGCTCTGAGTGGCCAAATGATAGGTTGCCAAAGGCCGAGATTCGACTTCTCGTTAATCTGAAAAGATTTGATGACATCATCGATCGAGATTGACGTCAGTAACCCCATGACTGGTAAAAATAAAATCACATACGTAATTAAATCAATCCAGCCTTTTTTCGAGATCGAAAACTTATCCCACAAAATGTCGGTACGAATATGCGCACCATTCAAAAGAGCAAACGCTGAACCCAACATGAAGAGCGACCCGTTTGACATAAAGGTCACATCGCCTGCCCAGGCCGTAGGCGCTTTAAAAAAATATCTTAAGATGACTTCGGCGACACTACTAAAAATCAGAGGCACAAGCAAAAACATTGTCAACTGACCACTCCAGTGCGTAAAGCGATCAATTTTGCGCGTCATAGGGATCGCGAATTGCCAAAAAGGGCTCAACTGACTCTCGTCAAGGTTGCCTTGAACGTTGCTATCCATGGATTTTCTCAGGCGAATACGTCAAACAGCATTTGCAAAAAATAATTGACAACACAACGATCAACTTGTTGTACTGTCAATTATCGAGCGATTAACTATTTTTTTGGAGGAAAGTAATAATTTGCGGCGAAGTCATAAGACGGAGAATTGATCACACGCGAAGGCACCACTTCTGATGCATATTTATACATTGAGTCGTACACCTTTTTAAAAGTAACGCTCTTAGCAGTTTCTTCTTTTGCAATATCATCCCAAGTTTGCAGCGTCTTAAGTAAAATATCAGGCGGAGTAGTGTGAACTGTGACGCCAAATTTTTCTTTCATTTCTTTTATCGCAGAGGCGTTCAAACGATTTCTTTCCGTTTCGGACTTGATCGTCGCTTCGATCGCGGCCGAATGAATGATGGCTTTCAGGTCTGCAGGTAAGGCCTTCCAAATATCTGCATTGATAATAAGCTCTAAAACACTTGCTGGCTCGTGGGTCGACTGAGCATAAAAATGCTTTAAGACCGTTTGGAAACCAATCGCAATATCTTGCGCAGGGCCTGCCCACTCGGCGCACTCAATCACACCACGCTCAAGAGCAGGGACGATTTCACCGCCCGGCAGATTCACCGCTGCGACTCCAGCACGACCGAAAACCTCAGCGGTAATACCGGTATGGCGACATTTTTTGCCTTTTAAATCAGCCCAGCTGTTGATCGGTGTCTTAAACCAACCTAACGCTTGCTGTGCGACCGAAGTTAAGGGGATCGGCACCACGTTTGCTTTTAAATCTTTTTGATAGAAATCGGTATAAAGCTGCAAACCGCCCGCGTCGTGGATCCAGCCAAGATAGTCCATCATATCCATGCCAAAGGGGCCACCGGGTGCTGGGCCAAACAACGCAGCCGCACGATTTTTACCGACCCAATAGGCTGCTGCAGTGTGACCACCATCGATAACTTTACGACTGACTGCATCAAGAATTTCGAACGGCGGCACAACGGCACCAGGTGGCAAAATCTCGACCACCAGACGCCCGCCCGACATGGCGTTCACCTGCTTAGCAAAATACAAAGAGTTCAGATAAATCAAACTTGAGGGCGGAAACCCCGACTGAATCTTTAGCTTAGTTTGCGCCTTGGATTCGAGCGGAATCAGTGCTACCGAGAGAAATAGTGTTGCGATACCTAAAGCAAAAAATCGATATAATTTCATGAGTGTCTCCTGATGATCGGCTTGCAAATCACCACCCAAGCGTGTATCCATGGATCGCTTGAGCGGATACGTATTTTTGAATCAAACAGCAACTACTTTTTTTCTTGCCACCATATTTGTTAATTCTAATATTTGATTATCACTGTCGCACCAATAATTAAGAATCTTATTGATCGTCCTCATTTTGCACTGAATTCTTACTCTAAGTGGTAGGGGTTTACCCCGAAAACGTTTAGCCAAACAAACACGGCTGTGGTGCACGACAAATTATGACAGCAGCGTCTTGAACTCGGCTATCAAATTCGCTTTCTCTTCAAAACCAAAACCCGCCGCGTCGGATATTTTTACGGCACCTTGCTCGATCAGAATCTGGTCGCCAAAGCCACCTAGCGGTTGAAACACACCCGGATACACCTCGCAGCCACCTAGGCCCAGGCCCGCAACGACATGCAAGCCGAGCAATTGTCCGCTGTGCGGATAGCAGAATTTTCGGTCAAAGCCCCTACTTTCCAGTTCATTGAGCATGCGGGCATATTCAGTCACGCCGTAACTTAAGCCTGGATCCATTTGAAAAATATCAAGCCCCGCGCGAGCACCACCAAAGAGTGCAAGATTTTTTACATCCTGGCGTGAGAAAAGATTTTCGCCGGTGGCGAGCGCGCTCGGATATTCTTTTGCTAACAAACTGTTTAGTTCAAAATCCAGTGGATCACCCGCCTCCTCGTACCACATCAGCTCGTGATCTTGCAGCGCTTTGCCGAAGGCAAGCGCCTGTGCGAGATCAAAACGGCCATTCGCGTCGACTGCAACCTTGTTACCCGCGCCCGTGATTGCGATTGCTCGCTCGATTCGCTTCATATCTTGGGCGAGCGTAGCGCCACCAACTTTCATTTTGAACCGATCAAAGCCAAGCGCCTGATAAGCTTTTAATTCGGCCTCAAGCCGACCAGTCTGCTCGTCCGGATAGTAATACCCGCCCGCTGCGTAGACAGAAACCTTTGGTGAGTATGCTATGTGGGCATAGTGACGCGCAATCAAGACGCTGGCGGGCTCATCATTGAGCTTGGCGTTGAGATCCCACACCGCCAACTCGAGGCCGCTCGCAGCATGCGCGCGATCACCATGACCGCCTGGCTTTTCGTTTTGCAGCGAGCAGGCTAAAACTTTTTCAGCGCTCAGTTGTCCATTCGTTTGCAGCAAGCTCTCGGGTTTGGCTGCGAGTAATCTGGGGGCCATACGTTGGTCGATGATGCCGCTTTGGGCGTAACGACCAATCGAATTAAACGATAAGCCCACCACCGGACGACCGTTACGCACCTGATCTGTCACGAGTGCGACTAGGGAAACCGTATGGTTCGAAAAATTAATGACTGCGTTCGAAACGTTACTTTTTAGTGGTATTGATTTTTCAATAATTTTTATAATTTTCAAACAAGATCCTTTTGCCAGAAACGACTGAGAGCTTTCGAGGTCGCGCAAACTTGCGCACGCTTAAGAAAGCTTTCAGCCGCTGATCACGCTCACATCAGAAAGACACCTTTACCCGAGCTCTGCTTATCAAACAACTGGTAAGCCTGTTCGGCTTCACTTAGTGTCCAGCGATGCGTAAATAAACTGTCGACATCGATCTTGCGATCGGCGACAAAACGCGCGCAATCTGCCTGACCATTAGTCGAGAAAGTCCAAGACCCAATCAGAGTCACTTGGCGGCGCAACATGTCGGGGCTGACATCAAGCGAGACCGAACCACCTTCACCCACAAAACACGCCTTGCCCCAAGTCCGTACGCTTTGTACGGCTTGTTTTCTGGCGTCTGCTGAAGACGAGGCGTCGAGTGTGGCGTGCGCGCCCAGGCCTTGCGTCAGCTCACGAATCGCCGCAACAACATCGGTACCCTGAGGATTAATGACTTCGCTCGCGCCAAAGGCTTTCGCGCGAGCCAGGCGCTCAGGGCTCACATCTAAGGCGATTACACGCGCGCCCATCGCTGCGGCTAATTGTGTGGCCGACAAGCCCACGGGGCCTTGACCAAAAATCGCGATGGTCTGATCACCTGCCAAATCTAGACGTTTTAACGCCCCCCACGCCGTGCCAGTTCCGCAGGCAATCGCCGCACCCGTCTCAAACGATAATTCGGGAGGCAGCTCAACGATCGTACTCGCGGGGCACTTCATGTACTTGGTGTGCGCGCCGTTGCCGGTCGCACCATAAATTTCGGCGACGCCGTCGACGCATAACTGCATCCAGCCCGTTGAGCAGTGTGGGCATGCGCCGCAGCCACGATAGTGATGGCACATCGCACGTTGGCCCAAATAGGCCTGTTTGGGGTTCACATTCGAGCCCACCGCCACCACCACACCGCAGGGCTCATGCCCGCCGATGACCGGATCGGCTGCAGCAAAGCCGAGGGCTTTGGTTGCTTCACCAGGCGCGGCGCGGTAGTACTTTAAGTCGCTGCCGCACATACCCGAAGCTTTAATCTCAAGCACAACTTCGTTGGGCCCAGGTGTTGGGTCAGCGAACTCGCGCATTTCGATTTTTCTATCACCAACGAAGACGACGCCTTTCATGTTTGATCCTTTTTTATGTAAGATTGTCTCAAGTATTTTTTACTCATTTACTGTTTCAGACTATTAGCTTCGACTTTCTTCGAAATAAGGTTTAACGCAAAATAAACGGATTCGCTGGCGCGCCTTCAGCGTACGAAATCCAAACACTCTTGGTTTCGAGGTATTGCTGAATCGAGGCTAAACCGCTTTCGCGTCCAAGCCCCGAATGCTTCATCCCGCCAAAGGGCATCATATAGCTGACCGCGCGATAAGTATTGACCCACACTGTACCGGCTTTGAGCGCCGACGACATCCTCATTGCCCGACCAATATCACTTGTCCAGATGCCCGCGGCCAAACCATAGATCGTATCGTTGGCCATCTGAATCGCATGGGCCTCATCTTCAAAGCCCATGATCGATAACACCGGGCCGAAAACTTCTTCGCGAGCGATACGCATGTTGGGATCAACATCCACAAAAATCGTCGGTTCAACAAATTGACCACCAGGCAAATCGCTGCCCGTTGCCGGGCCACCGCCCAAGATACAACGCGCACCCTCAGCTTTTGCAATAGCGATGTAATCCAGAATTTTTTTATACTGACCAGGTGTGGTGACCGGGCCAATATTGGTATCGGGCGACATCGGATCACCCTTACGCGCCGAAGCCCCTAAGGCTGCAACCTTTTTAGTAAACTCTTCGCGAATCGAGTTTTGCACCAACAAACGCGAACCCGCAATACACGTTTGTCCCGTTGCCGCGAAGATACCTGAAATCACACCCGCTGCGGCTTTATCTAAATCACAATCAGCGAAGACGATATTAGGAGATTTACCGCCAAGTTCAAGCGACACGCGCTTCATTGACTGTGCGGCCTGCGCATAAATTTTTGCGCCAGTCACGTCAGAACCAGTGAAGGTAATTTTGGCGACCTGCGGGTGATCCACTAAGGCAGAGCCAGCCTCAGCCCCATAGCCTGTCACCACGTTAAACACGCCATCTGGAAACCCAGCTTCTTTTGTTAACGCCGCATATTCAAGCGTGGATACTGAAGCAAATTCTGAGGGCTTGATCACCACGGCGCATCCTGCAGCGATAGCGGCAGCGCACTTCCACGCGATAAATAATAACGGCGAATTCCAAGCCGTTAACACCCCCACTACACCAACCGCTTCGTAGCGCGTAAAGGCGAACATATCGGGTTTATCGATCGGCATGACTGCGCCTTCGATTTTATCGGCTAAGCCGCCGTAATAACGAAACCATTCAGGGTGATAGTTCACCTGGCCACGCATTTCAGCCATGAGCTTGCCGTTGTCACGCACTTCGATTTCGGCCAAACGTTCAGCATGTCTTGTGACCAGATCGGCCAAGCGAATCATCAATTTGCCGCGTTCAGTTGCGGTCATTTTTGACCAAGGGCCTTCGCGCATCGCGCGCGAAGCCGCGGCCACCGCACGATCGACATCTTGTGCGCAGCCTTGGGGAATACGGGCCCAGGGCTTGCCTTGATAGGGGTCAATGCTATCTATCCATTTTTTGCCAACGGGCTCAACGTATTGACCATCAATGTAGTGATTGTAGGATTTCATCAACGTGCCTCTTCTCTCATCTTTCTGTTGCAAAGAATTATTATCTATTGAAGCAAAGTGTTCACATCTTGCGCGATCGTTGTCATTGCCCGATCTGCTGCCTCAACGATGTTGTAGAGGCGAATAAAACCGTGAGGTAAGCCCGCCATGCGTCTGGTGATCACTGGCACACCAGCTGAGATCAATTTTTGGGCATACGCCTCGCCATCGTAGCGCAAGACGTCATACTCTGAAGTCAACACCACCGTGCGAGGTAAGCCTTCAATATTCTGTTGCGCCATCGGTGAGATTTTTGGGTCGCTGTAGAGCGAGGCCGGCGCGTAATGTTCAAAAAACCATTGCATGTCTCGTTTAGTCAGCTGCATGCCATCGCTGTAATGTTGATATGACTCAGTGTTGAAATTATGGCCAGTCACGGGGTAGATCAACAATTGGCCTTTAATCGCCACGCGACCCAGCAATGAATGTGTTGCGACAGCAGCCAAATTGCCGCCCGCGCTATCGCCACCAACAAGTAAAGGCACGGTTAGGCCCACCAAGTCTTTCATGTGTTCAGACGCCCAAACAATCGCGTCTTCAGTGTCATTGATCCCTGCAGGGAAAGGATGCTCGGGCGCCAAACGATAATCAGGCAGCAGCACGGCGCATTGACTACGTGCCGCCAAGGCGCGTGCCATCGCATCGAAGTCGTCGATCGTGCCAATTACCCAGCCACCACCATGCAAGTACACGATGAGGCCTTTGACTTGAGCACTGGGCATAAACAGTCGAGCAGCCATTGAACCCGCACGCGTCGGGATGGCTAAATCTTTTACCTGATGAATATCTGGACCCTTGCCAAGCGCCGCGCGCGTACCTGCGGTCATATCTCTGGCTTCTTGCGGGGATCCGGCCGATAAGGCAGGACGGCCCGCTGCGGCCATTTTGGCAAAAAGGTGAGCGATCGTTGTATCTAAGGGCATGGCGCGACTCTCTGATTGATAACTTACTTTGTCAAAATTTAGTATGCCGTATCAAATAACGATAAGTGAGCGAGTCACCAGCTAAACACATCGCGCACAAGCCTGAGCTGTTTGCCACGGTAAGCCTAATAACCTCGTACACAAAAGTCGTGACAAAGCCAGTAGTGATGCACTCTTTACTCGTCTCCGATCGCGGATTTCTAATAGTCTTGAATGAATTTAGCATACTGCCAAAGAGCCGTGAATTCTTGTGTGATCGCGCGGAGGGCTTTCGCGCAAGCGTCAACCGACAGCACCCCATAAACTAGAAATTGGTATTGCCCATTGACGCTCACCCAGGGGCAAAATCTGCTCGCCGTCGTACAACACGTACCCGCCCTTAAACCTATCACCAGCGAGTGTCGCTAGCCGTTGCAAACCTCTCAGATCACGCGCTTTCACGCTTGAGTGTGACTTCACTTCGATCCCAAGGATGTCACCAGCAGCATTTTCAATGACAAAATCAACCTCGTATTGATCGCGATCTCGATAATAAAATATTTGATACCGACCCTCTGCCATGCTGCGGTGCTTGAGCAGCTCACTAAAAACAAACGACTCAAGAATTCTGCCAAAGCGACAGCGATCTTGTTCGAGCACAGCAGGCGTCACCTCGGCCAAAATTGCCAGCAACCCAGAATCAATAAACTGCAACTTTGGCGCTTTTAATACACGACTGAGTCGGTTATTCGCCCACGAGTCTACCTTCTTAAGCAAATACATTTGCTCAAAAATACCGATATATTTTGAAACTGTTTTTTGATCGAGTCCGAGTTGACCACCAAGCTGTGTGAGATTACATACTTGACCCGATGTTTGCGCTAGGGCACTCAAAAATCTGGGCAACTGGTCTAATTTTTCGACATTGACCATGTCGCGCACGTCGCGTGCAAGAAGGGCCCCCGTGTATTGCAAGCCCCAAGCAGTTCTTCTGCGAGCCGTGGGGCGCGCCACAACCTCCGGATATCCCCCGCGTAGTACTCGCTCAACCAAAGCCTGCACAACCGCTACCGGCGTTGACTCGGGCACTTTTCCAGCAAAAATACTATCAAGCCAGTTGGCAGTCGCCCCATGCATTTCACTTTGTGAAAGTGGCAACAGGCACAGAGTTTCTATACGGCCAGCAAGCGAATCAGCCACCGCCGGCAAGGCCATGAGATTGGCAGAACCTGTAAACAAAAATCTACTAGCGCGACGATCCGATAGCAAGGCAGCAGCATCATCCAAGGTCACGTAGCGCATCTCAGCGCCCGCCATATGCCGCACAAGGGCGGTCTTGCCGGCCTGACGCGGCCCTAAGATCAAGACCACAGGAGTATCAAGCAATGCCTCGCAGATACGAGGCTAGATCAAGCGGAGAAATTGGAGGATCGATCTGTACGTACGCTATATTATAGCGGCAGATTCGGATTCACTACTCCGGTTTGATCCCAGCATCTTTGGCAACCTTGCCCCAGCGTGCTTGTTCTTTTTGAATATAGTCGCCAAATTGCTCTGGGGTCCAGGGCGTCGGTACAGCACTGAATTGAGCAAACTTCTCAATAACCTCGTTAGACGCCAAGACTTTATTCATCGCTGCGTTAATCTTTTTAACGATCTCTTTAGGGGTGCCTGCGGGTACCAAGATGCCCTGCCAAGAGCTGATGTCAACACCCGAGTAGCCTGACTCATTGACAGTCGGGATATTAGGTGCAACTTTTGAGCGCACAGGCGTTGTAATCGCCAGACCGCGTAACTTTCCCGAGGCCACTTGCGGATACACGCTTGAGAAGGGATCAAACAAGACCTGAATCTGTCCACCCAATAAATCCGTGACCGCCGGCGCACTGCCCTTGTACGGGATGTGATTCATCTTGATGCCGGCAAGCCCCGAAAAGAACTCAACGGCCAAGTGAATGGAAGTACCCGCGGTGCCGTAATTTAATTTACTTGGATTGGCCTTAGCGTAGGCCACCAGTTCGGCCAAGGTCGCTGCAGGTACGGCTGGATTGACCACGATCAACAAAGGTTGCACCGCCACCATACCAACTGGATCAAAGCTTTTTAAAGGATCGTAATTAAGCTTGGCCATCGTCCACTGGTTAATCGCCATAGTGCTGATGTTGCCCATGACCCAGGTGTACCCATCGGCAGGGCTGCGGGCGACCACCTCAGCGCCAATCGCTCCGCTGGCACCAGCGCGATTTTCTGCAACAATCGTTTGACCGAGCTCATCAGTCAGCTTGGCGGCCATGGTTCGGGCCACAATGTCAGTCACGCCGGCTGGTGGGAAAGGAATCACCAGTTTGATGCTTCGCTCGGGGTAAGACTGAGCCTGTGCAGCGAAAGCGCCTAAAACCAAGGCGATTGCAGCCGTTTTCTTGATCACGAATTTGCCAATCGTTGGAATGCGCATATTGTTGTCTCGGTTATTTTAGGTATTGCCTGCAATGCTAACGAACATTGCGCAGTCGTTCAAGACTAATCACACGAAAAAACAATATCAGTACCGTTGTCGCCCTCATACAGATCCCCCACAAAAGCCAGCCCAATCCATTCCCAACCGTGCTCGGACAGCCAGTCTTGATAGACTTGCCCTGACAAATCGCGGGTTGACGGCATCTCAAAACGAACCGTCACACTTAACGTCAGGCCGTTTTCGTCGCCGTCCATTGCCCACTCGGTGTTATCTTCAGTCAAGGCGACTTCAACGACGCCGGTATTGCGCCCCAGCGACAAGCCCTGCTTCTTAAACAAACCACCCGTGAAATAGTTGACGTCAAGCTGCAGTGGTTGTAACGCCTGCCAAGCAGCCTGCTTGAGTCTTTTACGCTCAGCCGGACCCGAGGCAGCACTGGCAGCCAGCAACAATTCAGACGCATCGCTGATCTTACCGTAATCCTCATCGTCATCAATTTCATCCTCGGGAGGAAGATTGATTTTCAGACCCGTAATGGTCCATTCAAATTTGGCGATTCTGGTCATAGGGGTTGGCTAACGATTATTTGGTGAGATAGATGATCGCATTATGCCCTGAAGCCGCTCCAAGGGTAAAACGATTGGTTAGCCGTCGACTGGCTTTGGATCAACATGGTCAGCGTCATACTAAGACGCAAAAAATTCGCCGCCTCCGTACTCGGAGGGGCGACTATAGTTGGGATGGTGTCGTAAGAAGACTTAGCGCGCCAACACCATGCCGCGGTAGCCTTCGGCTGCGACCTGATCACAGATGACGCGGTACTTATCTAAGCCAGCCACGTAAGGCATAAAGATTCTTGGTTTGCCAGGAATGTTGGCACCGACATACCAAGAATTTGCCAGCGGATACAGGGTTGAATCGGCCACCTCGTTCACATGCTTGACCCACTTTTCTTCGGCATCCAAATCAGCTTCGACACGGGCGTATTGTTTGTCTTTGACGTGTTTGAGCAGATCAAAAATCCAATCCACGTGTTGCTCAATCGCCGAAATCATATTGGTTTTAACTGAAGGACTGCCAGGGCCTGTGATGATCAACATATTCGGGAAACCTGCTGTCATCAAACCCAAATAGGTCTTGGGCCCCCCTGACCATTTTTTTCGCAACTCGGCGCCGTCAGTGACTTGGATATCGATATCCATAATCGCACCAGTCATCGCATCAAAGCCGGTTGCAAAAATGATGGCATCAAACTCGTACTCACCCTCAGTCGTTTTGATGCCCTTCTCTGTGATCTCAACGATCGGGGCGTTTTTGATATTGACGAGCGTGACGTTCGGGCGATTGAACGTTTCAAAATAATCAGTATCTAGAGGCAAACGCTTCGTACCGATGTAATGATCGTCAGGGCATAAAATCTGAGCGACCTTGGCGTCTTTGACGATGGTTCTAATTTTTCGACGTACGAACTCAGAGACGGCCTCGTTAGCGTCTTTGTTGATCAACAGATCTTTGTAAGAATACAAAAAGCTAATATTGCCGCCGGTGTTCCATTTCTTCTCAAAAATCACCTCGCGGTCTGCTTCAGAATCGTCAAGTACATTTTTGCTAGGTGGAGGATAACCAGAAATCCCGAATGGCGTTTTGTTTGCCTCAGCACGCGCTTGCTTGTAATTAGCTTTGTGCTTTTTAACAACCTCGGGTGATAGTTTGTGATTGACAGAAGGCACGCTAAAGTTTGCCGTACGCTGAAACACATGCAAATGTTTGGCCTCTTTGGCGACCACCGGAATCGTTTGAATGCCCGACGCACCCGTACCGATGATACCCACGCGTTTACCCGTGAAATCAACTTTTTCATGTGGCCATTGGCCGGTGTGATACCACTTACCTTTGAAGTTATTCAGGCCCTTAAAGTCTGGCACGCGGGGTAAAGACAAGTTACCTGAGGCCATGATGCAAAAGTTGGCACTGAGCATCTCACCCGTTGTTGTGCCAATTGTCCAGCAGTTGGTCTGCCGATCAAACGTTGCAGATTTGACGCGCGTGTTGAATTGAATATCGCGGCGCAAATCAAACCGATCGGCAACGTGGTTAGCGTATTTCAAAATATCTGGCTGCACGGCAAAGCGCTCTGGCCATTCCCACTCTTGCTGCAGATCATCCGAAAACGAATACGAATACTCCAAGCTTTCAACGTCGCAACGTGCACCAGGGTAGCGATTCCAGTACCAGGTGCCACCCACGCCGTCTCCTGCCTCCAGCACTTTGACGCGAAGCTTGAGTTCGCGTAAGCGGTGTAGTGTGTACATCCCTGCGAAACCCGCGCCAATTACGACAACATCATATTGCGAAGCTGGTGCTGCTGAAGTCATTGCTGTATCTCCGATTGAGCTGTTTTGAGTATAGGCATAGTCTAAACGGATTTTGAGTGATCCCCAAGCCACATGGTTTTGTGAAGCGTAATTGCCAATGAACAGAACAAATTCCCACCTATGTCGCACCGCACAATAACTAGCACTATACATAAGATCTTGCGCTTTATAAAAAACCCAGTAATCTAGTTCTTACAACTCAGGATCCAACACAAAGTACGCGTCGTGAAAAATCGGATCCATATAAACTGACTGAGACATCCATGAAAGCAAATAGACTCCTCTCACTGATCGCGGTTGTGACCGCTTTGAGTACGGCTCACACTGCGCAAGCCGCTGAGCCCGTGACAAACTACCCCACCCAAGTCGTCAAAATCGTGGTTCCGTATACGCCAGGCGGTATTACCGATTTACTTGGTCGTGCGTTGGCGAGCCGCTTGGAAAAAAAATGGGGGCAATCTGTTGTTGTTGAAAATAAATCCGGTGGCTCTGAGGCCATTGGAGCCGCGTACGTTGCCAAGAGTAAACCAGATGGATACACCGTTTTTATTGCGAGCGATGCTGCATTTTTGGTGAATCCACTGCTTAAGAAAAGCCTGAACTACAACCCTGAAACCGACTTTGAACCGATTATGCGCTTAGCAGAAGGCTTGGCCTTCTTGGTAGTGAGGCCAGACCTGAATATCCGCAGTTTAAAGGATCTGTTGGCGCTGGCTCAGGCCAAGCCAGGACAAGTGACTTTTGGCTCGGAGGCCGTCGGTAGCCCGTCAGAATTTCGTATGCGACTCTTGGGCGGTCTGACTGGGGGATACAAAATGAATCACATCCCCTACAACGGGATGGTGCCTATTATCAGTGACATGCTTGGCGGGCGAGTCGATAGCGCGTGGCTACCACCCCATTTAGCCAGACCACAAATTGAGGCGAAAGCCTTACTGCCCCTTGCCACGAACGGTACTAAACGCAATTGGATGTTTCCAGAAGTACCAACACTCACCGAGCTGGGTTTCAACCAGACCGATTTAAGTTTCAAAATGATGTTGGTCGCCCCTACAGGCACCCCAAAACCTATCGTCGATAAGATTGCACGCGATGTACTTGAGGTGATGCAAACGCCAGACTTCAACGAAAAATACGTTCGCTTTAACGGCTATACCGGCATCGCCAGTTCACCTAAAGAATTTCAAGACTATTTAGTGAGAACGCGGCCGTTTCTCAAGCAGATGGTCAAAGATGCAGGATTTGAGGCTCAATAAGGTCGCGCAGCTTACACCACCTCGTATTTAAAGCGCTTAACCTTTGACATATCTGTCCCTTCAATGCGGATCAAACTTGTCGAGCCTTTGCGCTCTGGTGCGTGTAGATCGCCTTCGTTGTACACATGTGCAATGCCCGGAGTTAGTGCGTAAGACTTGGTGACCTTGACCTTGCCAGGTTTGTCAGCGCTAGCGTCTTCAATCTTTTGATAGTCACGCATTTCGGTGGTACCGCGCGCTTGGCCATAAATGGCCCACGAATGTGCATGGTCGTGTGGATCAGAACTTTTTGGGCCTAGATAATGATGCGCCACAATGACAAATCCTAATTCAGAATCTTCATAAATAATTTCGCGCTCGCCCGTGGTCGGGGTAAGGTGCTTGGCAATAAAAGTCTGATCTAACAACACATCTTTTAACGCCTCAGCAACTTTTTGACGCCCAGCAGGACCAGGACTATTTTTAAGCAAATCGTGGCACTGACTCGCAAACTGTTCGATTGTGTGACCCATGATTGCTGACTCCTTTGTTATTTTCGATGRGTTTATGTTACCGCAACCGAAGCCTCTGATGGAAACAAACACGCGACTGCGCGGTGCGCCTCAGACTGTTGCACCAACTCAGGCTCTTTGACCCGACAGGCCTCTTAAACCATAGCGCAGCGCGTCGAAAATCTGCATCTCGCAGGCAAGTTGATCGGGCTTGGRATTTCTCCAGCCAACGCTGCCTTCAAAGGGCGCTCGAAACTAGGAAAGGACTCATTCAAGGCGCGAGTGTAAGGATGCAGGGGCGAGTGCGCGTACCACTGCCACCCTGCGAACCTGTCCACCCGACAACTTTAAGGGACATCGATCAAACAGCTCTGCCGGCAGGCCAACTTTTTCAAGTAATAAACTGACGCACGCGTTGACACCCGCACAATCCAGTCCTGAACTAAAATAGTGCATTGCAGCACCAGAATGCCTCTTGCTGGTGCGCGCCCACATACCTAGTACCTCGCTTAAATTTGACGTTTGCTAAACAAGTCGCTGGCGCAGACTAAACAATTGCAGATAGAATCTAAGTTAATAAGCGCTGGAGCTACGATGCGCAAACCTGTAAAAATTTGAAACCTGGCTGAGACGAATACCAAATGCCTGTTCCTTTAAACGCCAAAGGCGTCTTCACGATCTGCCCAACCCCTTTTGACGATCAACTAAAGGTCGACCCCGCCAGCATCTGCACACTTGTTGATTTTTTGATCGATACCGACGTCGCGGGTTTAGCGATTCTTGGCTTTTTAGGCGAACTACACAAGCTTTCTAATGCTGAGCGACGCTTAGTGATCGAGACCTTCGTCAAACATACCGATGGCCGAGTGCCTGTCTGGGTCGGTGTACGCGCGCACGGCATCACCGGCGCAATTGAGCAGGCGCTCGAAGCGCAGGCGCTTGGCGCTGCTGCAGTGTTCGCGGCCCCGCTCGATCATGCCAACGATGCGCTGTTATTTGATTACTACAAGGCCGTGGCCGATGCACTTAGCATTCCAGTGGTGATTCATGATTTTCCGGATTCCTTCGGCACAGAAATACGCCCTGAGGTGGTTGCCCGCTTAGGTAAAGAAGGCGGTGTGCAAATGATCAAAATGGAAGAGCCCCCTGTTGGTCAAAAAATTAGCCGGATCCGCGAACTGGCTGGCGACGAGGCAATGAAAATTTTTGGCGGCTTAGGTGGGGTGTATTTTCTTGAAGAACTCGAGCGCGGCGCCGTTGGCACCATGACTGGCTTTGCTTATCCCGAAGTCTTGGTCGGTATCTATGACCGCTTTGCCTCAGGAGATGTAAAAGGTGCTGCGGCGGTCTTTGATCGCTATTGCCCGTTAATTCGCTATGAGTTTCAACCAAAAATTGGCTTAGCCTTGCGTAAATATATTTATCAACAACGTGGGGCTATTCGCAGTAACGCCCTGCGAGCACCCGGCATGAAAATTGATTCTCTGACTATTAAAGAGCTCGAGGCGACCGTCGCGCGCGTCGGACTGTCCTTGACTGCACGAGGACGTCAGCCCGTGCTGGCCTGATACTTACTTAGGTAGGTCCAAACAGAAACTACGTTGACAGCGTGAACAGGAAGTCATGAAAATGGTAGTGCAATCTTGAACAAACGCCCCTTTGGCCTCGCAGTCGCGCAACTCGGCCCGATTCAACCGCAAGACACGCGCGCGCAAGCGGTTAAAAGACTGCTTGAGCTGATGAAAGAGGCGGCGAGCCGCGGAGCTAGGCTGGTCGTGTTTCCAGAAATGGCACTCACGACGTTTTTTCCGCGCTATTGGATGACAGAGCAAGAAGCGATCGAACGCTATTTTGAGCCAACCATGCCGGGTCCCGATACACAAATCCTCTTCGAGACAGCACGGCAACTTAATATCGGCTTTTATCTTGGCTATGCAGAACTCACCCAAGAGGGTCGTCGGTTTAACACTTGCATCATGGTTGATCAGCAAGGCAACATTGTCGGACGCTATCGAAAAATTCACTTACCAGGCCACAGTGATCACAAACCTGCAGCGCCGTTTCAGCATCTAGAAAAAAAATTCTTTGAGATCGGTAACGAGGGCTTTCATGTCTGGGAAACCATGCAAGCAAAAATCGGGATGTGCCTGTGCAACGATCGCCGTTGGACAGAAACTTGGCGAGTCTTGGCTCTGCAAGGTGCCGAGATCGTCGCACTCGGCTACAACACGCCAAGCTTTAACATTCACTGGGATGAACCCGGCCACTTACGTATGTTTCACCACCTGTTGTCCCTGCAGGCAGCCGCCTATCAAAATGCAGTGTGGGTAGCTGCCGCGGCCAAAGCCGGTAATGAAGATGGCAATCACCTAATCGGTGGCTCGGCCATCGTCGCCCCGAGTGGCGAAATCGTAGCGCAGGCACAAAGCGTTGACGACGAATTGATATATTGTCTGGCTGACTTAGCGCTTGGCGATGCGTTTAAGCAGCATATTTTTAATTTCGCCGCTCATCGGCGTCCCGAACACTACCAACTCATCGTCGAGCGGGTCGGGCCAGGGGCACCATTAGGTAAACCTCCGCAATCTTAAAAGGATTTTTGATGAAACATCGGTCTGCTTTATCACTACGCTCTGTTTGCGCCGGCCTCGTGCTTGTGGTCGGTTCAAGCTTAACCTTTGGTGTCTTGAGCACTGCCCACGCAATTAAACCCCTAGTCACCGGCGTCGATGCCACGTTTGCGCCGCACGCGATGCCCAAACTTGGCGGTGGCATCGACGGCTTTAACGTTGAACTTGGACAAGCTCTCGCCAAACAACTAGGCACAACGATCACCATTGAAGGCACAGAGTTTTCGGCGCTGATCCCAGGCATGAACGCCAAAAAATATGACTTTGTCTTAGCCCCAACGACAGTCACTGAAGAACGATCCAAGGCGATGCTTTTTTCAGAAGGCTATCTGAACACTGACTTCGCCTTTGTCGTCGCAAAAGGCGCAACCGACATGAAGGGCGTTGAAGACTTAAAAGGAAAAACCATCTCGGTCAACAAGGGCTCTGCCTACGAAAACTGGGCGCGTGACAACATGACGAAATACGGCTTCAAGTACGACGTCTATGCCACCAACGCTGATGCCATTCAGGCAGTCTTATCCGGACGCGCCTACGCAAATATGGCAGGCAACACTGTCGCCGCCTGGGTCGCCAAACAGAATTCTGCCGTGCGCGTGACCTACACTCTGCCTACGGGCTTGGTCTGGTCTTTGGCGTTCAGGCTTGACGATAAAGCCGGACGTGATGAAATTTCGATGGCGCTGAAGTGTTTAAAGAAAAACGGGACGGTGTCAAAGCTTGCGCAAAAGTGGTTTAGCTTTACACCCGAGGCCGGTTCGGCCGCTGTCACGATTGTGCCAGGTCAAGGTGTGCCAAACATGCCTGGCTATGATCCCACACCGGTTGAACTCAAGTGCTGAACCGAACTACAGCAAACTGAAGTCAAACACTGACGGGTCGATTCTTTATGCTGCGCATCACCGACTTACGCAAATCTTATGGTGACCACGAAGTTCTAAAAGGGGTCAACTTAAGCGTGGCGAAGGGAAAAATGGTGTTCATTATTGGGCCCTCGGGCTCAGGCAAAAGCAGTCTGCTGAGGTGTTGCAACCGACTCGAAGACGCCAACGCTGGCACCATCTTAGTAGACGGCGAAGACATCACTGCAGCCAAGGCCGATCTGAATCGAATCCGACAAAATATCGGGATGGTGTTTCAGCACTTCAATTTATATCGCCACTTGTCGGTCTTGAGCAACGTGACACTTGCACTGAGAAAGGTGCAAAAGCTTTCGCGACAACAGGCTGACGAGCGCGGCCTTGAGGCCTTGGCCAAGGTCGGCCTGTCCGATAAGTCTCAGGCGTACCCTGATCAATTGTCAGGCGGCCAGCAACAGCGCGTTGGCATTGCCCGTTCGTTGGCGCTGCGGCCCAAAATTGTCTTGTTCGATGAACCGACTAGTGCGCTCGACCCTGAGTTAGTAGGTGAAGTTCTCAAAGTCATGCGCGCACTGAAAGAAGATGGCATGACAATGGTGGTGGTAAGCCATGAAATGAGCTTTGCGCGCGCGGCGGCAGATCACGTCGTTTTTATGGATGCAGGCCTAATCGTTGAGCAAGGCCATCCCGAGCAGCTTTTTGGTGCACCAACTCAGCCGCGTACGCAAGCGTTCTTAGCCAATTTGTCTACCCATTCTAGACAAAATGCGCTTACAAATACTGCTGTCTGAGCACCGAGACGAATGGATCTCAAGGCCTTAGTTTTTTCTTTCTTTAATCTTGAGATTGCCCTCAGGTATGTGCCCGATATTTTGGCTGGGATGCTAGTCACCGTCCAGCTCGGAGTGGTGGTCACCGCGACTGGACTACTGCTGGGGATGCTGTTCGCAGTGCTGCGCGCTTTACAAAATAGACCTCTGAATTTCATGATCATTTGTTTTGCCGACATCATGCGTGCGCTGCCGCCGCTTGTCGTGATCATGATGTTATTTTTCGCGTTTCCATATATTCAGTTGTCAATGTCTGCCTTTGTAGCGACATGGTTGGCACTATCTTTAGTGCTGACCGCTTTCGTCGAAGAAATTTGTTGGGCTGGCATCGTATCGGTTCCAAGGGGACAAGCTGAAGCGGCACGCTCAACGGGCTTAACGTGGTTTCAGACGATGCTGCACGTTGTGCTGCCACAGGCTTTAAAGCTCACCGTCGCGCCGCTAACCAATCGAGTCATCGCCATCACTAAAAGCACGGCCCTGGGCTCGGTTGTCGGTCTGAGCGAAGTTTTGAACAATGCACAATCTGCCATGAGTAACTCGGGCAATGCCACCCCCTTGATGATGGGGGCTGTTGGATGTTTGCTTATTTTTATTCCAGTGGTGATATTAGGCCGTTGGATCGAAACACGGTTTCGCTGGAAGCAATAAAAAATTATGGATGCGTTACTTCAAAATTTTTTCAATATTGAGATCTTTATTCAGGTTGCGCCTTACTTATTGCAGGGTTTGCGCACCACCCTATTGTTATCGGTATTGGTGATCCCGTTCGGCCTAGCTTCAGGCTTGTTGGTAGGCGTGCTGTCGATTACGCTCACTGGCCGCCTGTCGCGCGCCTTGTTAACCGTCTATATCGATCTGTTTCGCGCTTTGCCACCGCTGGTACTGTTGATTTTTATTTACTACGGCACGCCCTTTTTAGGCTGGGATTTGCCTAAACTCGTGGCAATTGTGATCGCCTTTATTTTGAATAACTCATCGTATTATGGCGAGATCTTCAGAGCCGGACTTGAAAGCGTACCGAAAGGTCAAATTGAAGCCGCCCGCTCAACGGGGTTATCTAACTGGCAAAGTCTTTTATACATACAGATTCCGCAAGCTACGCGCAATGTCATGCCCGACCTCATCAGCAACACTATCGAGGTCATCAAGCTCACCACACTCGCGAGCGCCGTCGCCATGCCAGAATTACTGCGGGTCGCRCGCGATGCGCAGTCTTTGGTTTATAACCCATCGCCCATCGTTTTAGCGGCGATTTTTTACCTGATTTTGCTTTGGCCAATGGTGCGTTTTTTAAGCCGTTTTGAACAACGCAAAATGGGCGGCGGCCACTAGACGTTACGCTCCGTCCCCCTCGTGGGTACAATCCCAAACACAAGAAATAAAAAAAGGGACAGTAATGCGAACAAACTTAAGAACAGCTAGCGCTTTCAAATTTTTTCTTACCTCACTTCTCTTTATTTTGAGTTATTTTGGTCTGAGCTCCGGGTACGCTCAAGGCCTTTACCCAGAGCGCCCGATTCGCTTAATCGTAAGCTTTGCCGCGGGCGGTCCTACCGATATCTTCGCGCGACTGCTTGCGGTGCGACTTGAAAAAGAATTGGGGCAGCCCATCATCGTCGAAAACAAACCCGGTGGCGGCTCGAACATTGGTTCTGAGTTTGTGGCGCGGGCCAAGCCTGATGGCTACACCCTATTGTTGGGAACAATCGCTAACACAACCAACATGGCGTTATACAAGAACTTGGGGTATGACACCGAGCGTGACTTTATTCACATCACACAGATTATGTCGTCACCTAGCATCTTGGTCGTCAACAACAATATTCCAGCAAAAAATTTAGCCGAATTGATTGCCTATGTGCAGGCGAACCCGGGCAAGCTGAGCTATGCGTCTTCGGGTGCGGGCGGTTTACAACACCACGCAGGTGAACTACTGAAGCTAAGAGCCAATTTAGATATGCTGCACATCCCTTATAAAGGTGCGGCCCCAGCACTTACTGATGTGATAGGGGGCAATGTCGCCATGGGCTTTAAGACTGCGAGCGGAGTCATGCCCACTATCTTAAATGGCAGGGTCAGAGCGATTGCCGTCGCGGGCCGTCAACGATTGGCGCAGTTACCCGACCTTCCCACGATGATTGAATCTGGCATGCCTGATTTTGAAGCCGATTCTTGGAATGGCTTGTTTGCACCTGCCGGTACCCCACCAGAAATCATTGCAAGGCTTGCAAAAGCTACCATCGCGATCCTAAAATCAGACGACATTGCAGAAAAATTTAAAACGATCTCAGCGGTGCCCGTGGGAAGCACGCCTGAGCAATTCAAACAGTACGTGCATGAAGAGGTTGTCAAATGGGGGCAAGTGGCAAAGCAGGCTGGGGTGACAATTGACTAGGCCCAATTAGCCCAGCGTCGCGCGCCCAAGCCTGACCATTGTTGTGCCAACCTTTAAATGCGCCATCGAGGGCATCACCAAGACCGTATTATCGTAAGGCGCGACGATCACTTCATCTCCGTCATAAGCGATTGGATCGCCCGCCTTAGCAATCACCTGCAAACCCGTCACGGTGCCAGCAAATCTAAACGACAAACTTTTCGCGACAACTGCATGTGTGACATTGATGGTCGTCTGAGCAGCAGTGGGTTGAATTCTTAAGCGCGATTTAACAAAGCTAGACTCAACAACACCGGTTGCTTGTAAAAACCGTAACGCCGTATCAATCGCCACGTCAACGCTTGAGCTCTCCCAGTGCTGACCGCACTCGATCAATATCGCCGTTTGAGGCGCGCGTGGATCTCTGAAAGGCCCCCTCTCTATCATGCGAAGCCCGGCGGGGTGCCCTGTATCGATTAACAGATTTTGCGGCACCTGCATCTTGCGTGCAAAGGCAGCACTTTTTTCGCCGCCCTCTCCTGTGGCKCCGCAAACCATAATGGGGGCGCAAGGATCGTGCATWGAATGAATATCTAGTAAAAAATCAGCCGCATCGACAAACTTCACCAATTCTCTGGCACGACGCAGCTCTGTCGAGTTTCTTTCACCTTTTAGCGTATCGTCTGACCAAACACGGTTGTAATCCTCGTCTACGTAGCGACTGCGGTTGGGATCGCTGGTATCCCAACTGGCAAACGCCTCAATATTTGCAAAGGCAAAGGTTAGGCGTCCAGCAACTGGGCGCACGCCTTCACGAAACAAAAAATCAAGCGCAATCGCGCCGCATAACTCGTTGCCGTGCGTCAAGGCTTGCACCATCACGTGTGGACCGGGCTTACCCGAATCAAATGTGGTGACATAAGGCGTACCCGTATTGCCCGCCTGATAACTTGTGATATCGGGCGGAGTCAATTCGATGCGGTAAGTGTGCGAAGGCGAAGTTGAAGACATGAGAACGACCTAAAAATATTTATGAGTTTAAATGGCACGCTGACCAATGACCGTTTGAGAGCTCGCGCAGAAGCGGGGCTTGCTCAGCGCACACGGGCTTTGAATGAGGGCAGCGCGGATGAAAATGACAACCGGTTGGTGGTGACAACGGGGACGGGATTTCACCTTTGATCGGGGTGTAATCGATATTACGACGATCAAGTCTCGGAACCTCAGCCAGCAAAGCCTGTGTATACGGATGATTCGGATGCTCGTGCAGCTCGGTGGTTTGACCAATCTCAACGACACGCCCAAGATACATCACGACCACGCGATCCGCGATATGGCGCACAACGCCCAGATCATGACTGATAAATAAGTAGGTCAGCGACAAACGTTCGCGCAAATCCATAAACAGATTTAGAACCTGCGCCTGAATCGAAACATCAAGTGCAGCGACAGCCTCGTCGCAAACCAACAGCGTGGGCTGAACTGCCAACGCGCGCGCGATACCAATCCGCGCACGTTGTCCGCCCGAAAACTGGTGCGGAAAACGCCTGACATACGAGGCGTCAAGACCAACTTGCTCAAGCAGTTGTGCAGCCTGCTCTTTCGCTTGACTTGCAGCAATCAAGCCATGTGCGATGGGTGCTTCGACAATCGCATCGCCAACGCGTTTGCGTGGATTGAGCGAGGCGAAGGGGTCTTGAAAAATCATTTGAATCACAGGACGCACACCTGGCGAATAGTGAAGTGGTTGGCCTTCAAACAACACCTCACCTTCGGTCGCTTTGTGCAGACCCGCGATCACACGGCCCAACGTGGATTTGCCACAGCCAGACTCACCCACTAAACCAATGACTTCACCAGCCGCAATTGAAAACGATACCTGATCGACTGCATGAACTGTTTGCGCAGCAGCAGCAAATCCAAACTTGGCGGCCATACGCTCAATCAAGTCAGGCGACGTGGTAAATCGCTTACTCACTTTTCGTAAATCTAGCAGAGGCGCACTAGCACTCATCGTTTAACCTCTGTCAACGGTCGCACACAACGCACCATGTGCTCTTGCTCAAAGTGTTGGACGGGTGGATCAATTGCACAGTCAGCCTGCGCATAGCTGCAGCGATTGCGAAACGCACAACCCTGGGGACGATTCACCAAAGAAGGTGTCATGCCAGGGATCTGATGCAGGCGCTGGCCGCGTTCGCTATTGGCGGGCACAGAATCTAGCAATCCGCGAGTATAAGGATGTAAGGGCGTATTCAGCACTTGTTGAACCGACCCGCTTTCAACGATTCGCCCTGCATACATGACCGCCACACGCTGAGCCAAACCCGCTACTACGGCTAGGTCGTGCGTGATCCAAATTAACGCTGTACCCGTCTCGCGGGTTAAGCGTTGCATTTCAAATAAAATCTGGCCCTGCACGGTGACATCTAGCGCTGTCGTTGGTTCGTCAGCAATAATCAACGCTGGGCGCAACAAGAGCGCGATCGCGATTGCCACGCGTTGTCGCATCCCGCCAGAAAACTGATGCGGATACTGTTTGAGTCGTTCGTCTGGCGAGGCGATCCCCACTTGCACAAGAACTTCGCGACACCGAGCGCGCGCTTGCTCAGACGACATTGACCGGTGCGCTTGAATGGTCTCGATCATTTGCGTGTCGACGCGCAAGACGGGATTCAACGTCATCATCGGATCTTGAAAGATCATCGCTAAACGATCACCGCGTAGCTGCCTAAGCGTTTCGTCGCCTGCGCCGACCAGCTCAGTGCCCTCAAACAGAATGCTGCCCTGCGTAATCTTGCCAGGCGCATCGATCAGACCCAGTATTGAAAACCCGGTGACAGATTTACCAGAGCCAGACTCACCCACCAAGCCTAAGATCTCGCCTGGTTGCACCCGCAGACTGACATCATCGACAGCGGGCAATAGGCCTTGACGGGTCGAAAACTCAGTACGAAGCGAGGTGATTTCTAAAAGTGACATAGGACTCATCGTGCTAAGCGTGGATTTAGAACGTCTCTCAGTTGATCACCAACCAGATTAATTGCCACAATCGTGAGTAAGAGCGCGACGCCTGGATAGACTGAAATCCAATACTTACCCGACAACATGTATTCATAGCCATTGGCGATTAACAAGCCCAACGAAGGCTCTGTGATTGGTAAGCCTAAGCCCAAGAAGGATAAGGTCGCTTCGAGCGCAATGGCGTGAGCCACTTGCACCGTACCAACCACGATCAAGGGTGGCAGGGTGTTTGGGATCAAATGTTTGAGCAGCACGCGCCACGTGGGTAAACCTAACCCTCGGGCGGCTTCCATATATTCTTTGTTGCGTTCGACCAACGCTGCTGAACGGGCGGTACGTGCGTAATAGGCCCACTGAACGGTGATGAGCGCAATGATCACCTTTTCGATACCCGAGCCCAGCACCGCGATCAAAATCAAAGCCACCAAAATGGCCGGAAACCCCAACTGTATGTCAACGATGCGCATCAAGATTTGTTCATAGCGGCCGCCMAAAAAAGCGGCGCTGACACCTAAACTCGCACCGATTGCCAAGGCAATGACGCCGCTCACCACGCCCACAAGCAATGACACCCGCAGACCATACAAAATCGCCGACAGCATATCGCGACCCATGCCATCAGTGCCCAGCAAAAATATCGAACCCGTCATTGACTCAGAGCCTGGCGCTAACTTCGAATCCATCAAATCAAGTTTTGCTAAATCATAGGGATTTTGTGGTGCAATCCAAGGCGCAAACAATGCCAGAAAAAGTACCGACACTAACAGCACTAAGCCAAACAACGCGAGGCGTGATTGCATAAAGTCGCGAACGAACTGGCGCCAGGGCGTCTCTTCGACAAGCTGCGCAGATAGAGAGGAAGTCATCAAAAAAGCCAGTTAGTTAGTTCTTAGCAGCGGTTAAGCGCACTCGGGGATCGAGCATCGAATACAAAATATCAATCACCAGATTAATAAAAACAAACATCAAGACCGTAATCATCAAATACGCCACAACAACAGGACGATCGAGTTGAAAGATCGAATCAATCACTAGCTTGCCCATCCCTGGCCAGGCAAAAATCGACTCGGTCACGATTGCAAAGGCAATCACAGAGCCCAGCTCAAGGCCGATTACCGTGACCAAAGGGATCATGATATTTTTTAGCAAATGCACGCCCAACACACGAGACTTACGCAAGCCTTTGGCGCGGGCAAAACGCATGTAATCCAGTAATACATTTTCGCGGACCTGCGCGCGCGTCAAGCGAATGATCAGACTGAGCTTGAATAAAGCCAGATTAATTCCGGGCAGCAAGGCGTACTTCAGACCATCCCAGTGCACGATTGATAGCTGCATACCCAAAAACTCTATGGTTGGACCGCGACCCGTTGAGGGTAACCAGCCTAACTGAACCGCAAAAAGCATGATCAACATCAACCCAACCCAAAAGGTTGGTAAAGAAAAGCCGACAATCGAGATTGCCATGATCGCCTTGGCGATTCTACTGTCGGGCTTTAAGCCCGCATACAAACCGAGAGGGATGCCCACAAAAATAGAGATGAACATCGCCACTGTAGCGAGCTCTAACGTGGCGGGCATGCGTTCAAAGATTACGTCAAGTGCCGGACGACCATAGACAAAACTCTTGCCTAGATCGCCACTCGCTGCATTTTTTACAAACAACAAGTATTGCATCCAGCCGGGCTTGTCTAGGCCTAGCGCGACGCGCGCACGCTCACGCTCGATCTGATCAGCCTCTGGGCTAACCAAAATCTCAACCGGATCCCCAATCACGAACAAACCGGCAAAAACCAGTAAGGATGTGACCAGCAACACTAACGCTGTCTGCGACAAACGTCGCAAGATGAATACCAACATTATTTTTTAAGTTTCGCTTCTTGAGCCAGGGTGTACTGGTCGGCGCGAGCCACATACGTCACATTCGCCTTGCTTGCCCAGACTGAAACCTCGTAGTGCAAAGGTACCAGCCCCATCAGCTCAATCGCTTTTTCGCTCGCTTGCGCAAGTTTTGCCCGACGCTTTTCGTCGTCGATCTCAACAGCCGCTGCGGCAATCATGACGTCAAGTTCGGCGTTCGAAAAGCGTCCACGGTTGGCGGCTCCAAAACCAGTCTTCGCATCAAACGTGCCCAACAAAGACCGCAACGGCGAGCTCGTGTCGCCGCTCGAGGCGCCCCAACCCGCCAACAAGATTGAAAATTCGAGTTTTGAGCCCCTCGTAAAGAAAATATTCGAGGGCATCGTCTCGAGCTTAGTCACAATCCCGACTCGCGTCAAAAATTGGGCAATCGCCTGAGCAATCTTTTCGTCATTGATATAGCGATTATTTGGAGAATGCARGGTCAACTGAAAACCATTCGGATAACCGGCTTGGGCCAATAACTTTTTCGCACCCTCAGGATCATATTTATCGACGGGCAGATTCTTACTAGTGCCGAAAAACTGCTCTGCTAATAACTGACCTGCGGGAACCGCTACCGTTTCCATGATGCGTTCAACGATTGCATCACGATTAATTGCCATAGAAATGGCGCGTCGAACGCGAGGATCGGTCAAGGGATTGGCGTTATCCATCGGCTTGCCATCAGCGGTGCGCACAAAGGGCGAGTTTTGCGTACGATTTGAATCCATATGCAGATAAATCATGCGGTTCGATACCACTTGCGCCACCGCTAAATTTTTGTCGCCCATGAGCCGTTTAACGTCGGAGGTTGGCACATTTTCGATCATCTGCAGATCACCGGCAAGCAAGGCCGCGACTCGGGTGGCATTGTTCGCCACCATGCGCATCTGCACGCGCGTCCAGTCGGGCTTTTCACCCCAGTACTGATCGTTGCGTACCAAAACGACTCGATCACCGGGTTTGTATTCAGAAAATTTAAAAGGCCCCGTACCAATCATTGCCTTACCACTATTAAAATCTTCTGTGGTGGCTGACTCTGCAACAGCCTTCGGCAAAATGCGCACCGAGGTCAAATCGCTTGCCAAGCCTGGGTTAGGCGCTGCCGTTTTAAGAATAAGAGTGTGGTCGTCGGGCGCAGTCGCCTCAACAATTGACCGCACAAACACCGCGAAAGACGCCGGGCTGTTCGGCACATTGGGAACGCGCTTGAGCGAGGCTAATACATCGGCGGCTACAAAGGGCGACCCATCATGCCACTTCACGCCTTTTCGAAGCTTAAACTCATAGGTTAAAGGATCAAGATTACGCCAGCTTTCGGCCAGACCCGGTTTAATATTTTGAAACTGATCCGTTGAGAGCAGATCCTCAAACACATTCAGCGATAACGAGTTGTTAGGCGTCAGATTATGATAGTGGGGATCGAGCGACGTGATGGGGGCTGACAAACCGATCGTCAGCTCGTTTGCGCTGGCAAACATGGCGCTACCGGCACACAAGACCGCAATCAAGGAACGAGCCGTACGTTTTAGAAATCGCATGTCAAACACCCCCTCAGTTAACAATCGTCAAATTATAGGGGGCATCATAAAAAATTGTCATTTTTTTAACGAGAACCATAGGCTTGAAGACTAAGAACCTAGCGCAAACCCCTAGACCCTAAAGAACCGAAAGAACAATATAAAAAATGCTAAAAATCGTACCCATGTTGCAGCAAACGGGATATATTCGACTGACTTAATCATTGGAAAAAAAAATGAGCTGCGTGCTGCGTCTTTTAACTTTCGCCATTTTATCTCTCGCTGCAGGCTTACCGAGCGCCTGGGCTTCTGACTACCCGACCCGAGCGGTTAGATGGATTGTTCCCTATCCGCCGGCAGGCACCACGGACGTATTGGCTCGCATCATGGCGCAACGGCTTTCTGAAACGCTAGGCCAACCCGTCGTTGTCGAAAATAAACCAGGTGCGGGCAATAACATCGGAACCGAGCTTGTGATCAACGCGCCTGCCGATGGTTACACGATGCTGTTGGTCAATCCCGCTAACGGTATCAACGCCTCACTGTATAAAAATCTTTCGTATAACTTTATCCGCGATATCGCGCCGGTTGCGGGACTGGTGCGTACGCCAAACGTAATGGTCGCGACAAACAATTTGCCAGTCAAAACCGTTGCTGAATTTATTGAGTATTGCAAAGCCAACCCAGGCAAAGTCAATATGGCTTCATCCGGCAGCGGCACTTCAACTCACTTGTCGGGCGAACTTTTTAAGTCAATGACCGGTTGCAACATGCTTCATGTTCCGTACAAGGGCTCGGGACCTGCCCTGATTGACCTGACCGCAGGACAAGTACAAGTCTTTTTCGACAATTTACCCTCCTCGGTACCATATATCAAAGGCGGTCGAATTCGAGCTTTAGCGGTCACCTCTGAAGGCGTCGAGCCTTCTGCACCCGACCTGCCCACCGTTGGCGCAACAGTCAAAGGCTATGAAGCAACGGCCTGGTTTGGCGTGGGTATGCCCAAAAACACGCCAGCTGAGGTCATTGCAAAAATGAACGCAGAGGTCAATAAGGCCTTGGCTGACCCCGCCATACGAAAACGTCTGGCTGAATTGGGCGGAGTCCCCATCGCCGGAACACCCGCAGCGTTTGGCAAGGTCATTGCTGCCGAAACCGAAAAGTGGGCTAAGGTTGTTCAAGCCTCTGGTGCTAAGGTCGAATAGAACGCAAGCGTGCCAACTCTGACATACCCACCAGCAATAAAAGCGTCACCGTTTTTGAATCTTTTGGCGTTATTTGCGATCGGTCTGGGCGCCTCAGTCGGCCCGCTTGATTTTGCCGTCAATGTTGCCTTTCCGGCGATCTCAACGGCCTTCCAAATTCAAACCCAAACCATTCGGTGGGTTGCGCTATTTTATGTGCTGACTTACGGCAGCTTGGTGCTTTGGTTTGGCGCGCTTGGCGATCGTATCGGTCACTTACGCGTTTTTAGATTGGGCTTGGTGTTGGGCGCGATTGCTTTTGCGTTATGCGCCGTTTCACCTTTTTATAGTTGGCTGTTAGCGGCGCGCGTGCTGCAAGGTATTTCTGCCGCCCTGATCTTGTCATGCGGCCCAGCGTTGGTCACCTTTCTTTTTGCAGAGCATGAACGTACTCGGGCTTTATCCATCTATGGCAGCATGGCCGCCTTGGCCACTGTCGCTGCCCCGATCATAGGTGGCTTGAGTATTGAATGGATGGGTTGGACCGGAGTCTATTGGATACGCGTACCGATTGTTTTAGTGGCCTTGGCGTGTTTGGCACTTCACAACCCGCGTCTGCGACACGGGGTTCACGGCGTACCCGACGCTACAAAAAAAATTGAATCGCTTTCAACGATGCAACTGCTGCTAAACACCTTACGTAGCAATTCAAATTTTGGCTGGGTGAACGTTTCATGCGTCATCGTCCAATTATGCAGTTTTTCAATTCCACTTATTTTTCCCTACTACCTCATCCGCGTCCTACAYTGGGGATCTGCGCAGAGTGGCGCCTTATTAGTCGCCTGGGCACTCGGTGGCTTAGCCGGTGCGGCGGTGACTCCCGCGTTGGTGCGACGATTGGGGCTGAATCGAACCGGTTTCATCGCAGCCTGCTTTTGTTGCCTGGGCTTGGTTGCAATCTGCCTGTGGTCTGCCTCGGTTTCGATCTTGCTGATGGTTGTGAGCATCGCCCTGCAGGGCATAGGCCTCGGGCTGTTTCAAGTCGTTTATTCTGACTGGATGATGGCTGATTTACCCCCTCAATCTCGAGGCGTTGCGGGCAGCCTCGCGGTGCTGACTCGCATGCTAGGTATTGTTACCGGTGCTGTCTGTTGGCTGTGGCTAGTCGATCGCGGTGAAGCGAGCGCTTTAGCTGCGGGCAATACCCCTGAGTCTGCATTTTTAGCGGGCTACCAACAGCTACATTATGTTGTCGCGAGCGTATCGGTCGGTTTTTTTACGCTCAGTTGCTTCAAACGCGGCTTGTGGTTTTGCGCTGCGCCTTCACCCTAAACAATCAGATCCCGCTGCTAAAAGATGAAACAACTTCTCATCATCTTTCACTCCGTCACCGGAGGCTCTGAGCAAATCGCTCAGGCAGTCGCCCAAGGCGCACGAAAAGAGCCAGAGATCGAAGTCATTTTGCTGCAAGCGCAACACGTGCAGCCCGAGCATCTGCTGACAGCGAGCGGCTATGTCTTTATTGCGCCTGAGATGCTAGGATCGCTCAGTGGAGTCATGAAAGACTTTTTTGATCGCACCTTTTATCAAGTACTCGATGAGCTCAATGGGCGCCCTTACGCTGCCTTAATCTGTGCTGGTAGTGATGGTCAAGGTGCTCTGAGACAACTTGAAAAGATTGCAACCGGCTGGCGCCTGAAAAAGGTCGCTGAATCGAAGGTGGTCTTAACTCGAGCACAAACCAAAGAACAGATTCTTCAGGCCAAAACCCTTGACCAACACTCGTTACATACCAGCGAAGAGCTAGGCGCTTTCTTTTCAAGCGCCTTAGCGCTTGCCGTGTTTTAGCAGCAAAGATAACGTCATTCATGCAATCGCCACATCAACATATTTTCTGAGAGCAGAAGCAATCATGCATCAACAAGAACCGTTAAAAAACAAGATCATGTCGGGCCAAACAGTGCCGGGAGCAATGGTCTTTGAATTTTTTTCACCCGGTATCTCAAGTATTTTGGTCAATGCTGGCGCAGAGTTTGTGCTCTACGACATGGAACACACTGGCTTGAGTTTTGAAACGTTAAAGTGGCTCTTTGCCTCGTGTCGCGGTCTTGCCATCACGCCGATGGTACGTGTGCCGCGCGGTGAATACACCTGGCTGGCTCGAGCCCTCGACATAGGCGCGCACGGCGTTATGATTCCAATGGTTGAATCGCGCGAGCACGCCTTGAGCATCGTCCAAGCCTGCCGCTACCCACCCCTTGGTCGCCGAGGGGCTGCCTTCGGCTTTGCGCAATGTGATTATCAAGGCGGCGCTGTCACTGAAAAAGTACAGGCGTACCATGCCCGCACCCTTGTCATGGCGCAAATCGAAACTGAGCGTGGTCTTGCCAATATCGAAGAGATCGCTGCCGTTGATGGGATCGATGTCCTTTGGTTAGGGCATTTCGACCTCACAAACTTTATGGGGATTCCCGCTCAGTTCGAAAATCCTGTATTTCTAGAAGCCATGGCACGCGTGGCAAGCGTCGCCCGACAATACGGCAAAATCGCGGGCTTTATGGCAACCGACCCCGCGTGGATTGCGCGGGCAAAAGCAATGGGCTACACGATGCTGGCCGCAGGCACAGACTCGGGGCTGTTGCAACAGGCCATGAGCACTTTAATTGACGATATCAAAACCGGAGTCTGAATATGACGTTTCGCCTTGGGATCACGCGAGATCTGCTCACCAGCGACGGCTCACCAAGCTTTGGCTTAGGCCCGCTCGAACTCTTAAAGCAAGAACAACATATCGACTGGGAATTCATTGATGAAACGGTCACTGAAATTACGCCTGACATCATGGCGCGCTACGACGGCTTACACGTCAACAGTCCGGCAGTCACCGCCCGGTCAGTCGCTCGCTCAGACTGTCGCGTGCGATTAGTTTCGCGCCACGGCGTGGGCTATGACTCAGTCGATGTCGCCGCCTTGGCCGCGAAAGGCATCCTCACAACCAATACGCCGATCGCCGTGCGTCGCCCAGTTGCCGTCGCGTCGCTCACAATGATTTTTGCGCTGGCTGGGCGTTTGTTTGCAAAAAACAATCTGATCCGCGAGGGCGAATGGAACACGCGTACCAATCACATGGGTCTTGGCCTAACCACTCGTACCTTAGGCGTGCTGGGTGCAGGGGGAATCGGCTTAGAACTGCTTGCACTGGCCCGCCCCTTTGGCTGGCGGATGCTGGCCTGTGATCCCTTTGCTCAAGCTGACGCAATATCTGCTTGCGGGGCGTCTCTGGTTGATCTAGACACCCTTTTAGCGCAAAGTGATTTTTTAGTGACAACCCTTGTTTTAAACGAAAAAACACGCCACATTATCAATCGCGAACGCCTCTCAAAAATGAAATCGTCCGCGTTTCTCATCAATATGGCACGTGGCCCAATCGTGGATGAACTTGCTTTGATTGACGCGTTAGAGCAAGGAGTGATTGCCGGCGCTGGGCTTGATGTCTTTGAGCAAGAGCCAATTCAAACTGACAACCCCTTGCTCAAGATGCGACAAGTGCTGTTGACTCCGCACTCACTTTGCTGGACCGATGAGTGCTTTGATCATATCGCGCGCGAAGGGCTCGGCTGCCAAATCGCTTTTTCAAAGGGACTAACGCCCTCTTCTGTTGTCTCTGCTTCAAACTGAATCCTGTCATGCATACCCAACTTAAAGGTTTCAACATGTTCACGTGCCTCCTCTACCCTGTCCCAGCATATCGTGCAAAAGCCTTGCGCTTTGTCACTTACGCAGCGCTCTCACTGTTTACGAGCCTCGCTTATGCGCAGGCCTGGCCAAGTAAACCGATCACCATGATTTCACCCTACCCTGCCGGAGGTGGTGTCGATACCGTCGCGCGCATCATTGCCGAGCGACTGGCGCCCGCGTTAAATAACACCATCACAGTTGAAAATCGGCCGGGCGCGGGCGCTACGATTGGCGCGGCACAACTCGCCCGCAGTGCACCCGATGGCTATACGCTGATGGTCGGTAGCATGCTTGACTACGCGATTGCGCCTCATGCGCACCCTGCACTGAGCTTTGAAATGAAACGCGATTTGCTGCCCATTGTGCAAATTGGCTTTGGCCTCGTCGGACTTGTCGTTAAYGCTGAAGTCCCRGCAAAAGATTTAAAAGAATTGATCGCCTTGGTCAAAGCACAGCCCGGCGCACTGAGCTATGCCTCATCGGGTGTAGGTGGTCAGGTTCATTTGAATATGGAATTATTTAAGCAAATGTCTGGCACAGACATCGTGCATGTTCCGTACCGCGGCACGACGCAATTTATGCCCGATTTACTGTCTGGTCGCGTGGCGATGTCACTCGATAGCCTTCCCGCACACTTGACTAATATTCGCGCCGGAAAGACACGCGCCTTAGCGGTGGGCAGCGCTACGCGCACGAGTACGTTGCCAGACGTACCAACCTTTATCGAAGCTGGCTTGGCGGGCTACGAAGCAGCAACAAACTACACCCTATTTGCCCCAACGAACACGCCCACTGACATCGTTGCCAGGCTCAACCTCGAAGTCAATATCATTCTCAAACGGCCCGATGTCATCGAAAAACTTGGTGCAATCGGTATGACTGTCATTGGCGGCAGTACCGCGTCTGCTCAAGCCCGTATACCGGTAGAAATTGAAAAATGGAACAAGGTCATCAAGGGTGGTAACCTAGTTTTGGCTCAGTGATTGAGCACACGAGGTAACCACGTTGAGATGGCAGGAATGTAAGTCAAGATTGCAAGCGCACCAATCAACGCAAACACAAAAGGCCCAATTTCTTTGACGATCAGACCGAGATGGGTGCGCGAGACCGAGCTTGCCACAAACATTAATACCCCGACTGGTGGGGTAATTTGCCCAATCACTAAATTCACCAGCAACACGATTCCAAAATGTAATAAATCAATTTGAAGCGCAGTCAGTAGCAGAATCAAAATCGGTACCACAATGATCATAATTGCGAGCGTCTCCATGAACATGCCAGCGATCAAGAGCGCGATGTTCAAAATCAGCACACATGCAAGAACTCACCAACCAGCGAGTATTAGAATCCCGTCAAAGGTGAAAAAATCTAAACAAGGCTATATTAAGRCACGAGACAATTAAAGGAGAACTCGCGATGCGTGTAAACAATCTAAAAAAATTATGGCGTGAAGGCAAAACCACCGTTGGTGCCTGGTTATCTATTCCCGGTTGCTTTCCTGCCGAGGTGATGGCGCACACTGGAGTCGACTGGCTTTGCGTCGATATGCAACACGGCTGTATTGATTACTCAGACGTCGTGCCAATGCTCACAGCAATTTCAACCACCAATGTCACACCCTTAGTACGGGTGCCATGGAACGAACCCTCAATGATCATGAAGGTTTTGGATGCCGGCGCCTACGGCGTGATCGTGCCGATGGTCAGCAATCGTGAAGAAGCTGAACGTGCTGTCGCTGCATGCCGCTATCCACCAACCGGTATGCGCAGCAACGGCCCAAACCGGGCGTTTATGTATAGCGGTACTGACTACCAAAAAAATTCTGATAAGGAAATGCTCTGCATCGTCATGATCGAAACCCCTGAGGGTATTGAGAAGATGGAAGAAATCATTTCAACACCAGGCCTGGATGGCGCCTACATCGGACCAACCGATTTGGCCTTGGCGTTGGGCTTACCCCCAGTGATGGATAACGATGAGCCCTTGCACGTGGCAACCGTCAATCGTATGCTTGAACTGTGTAAAAAGCATAAGGTTGTGGCGGGGATGCACACTGGCAGCTCTAAGTATTCGCAGCGCTATATTGACCAAGGCTTTCAAATGGTGATGTTGGTCAATGACCGCGCCGCGATGTCAAACTGGGTCAAAGCTGAAGTGGGTCGCTTAACAGGCTGGACACCTGCGGTGCCTAGCGCTCCGACCGGCAATACAGGGTATTAATATGTGTGAGCCCGATACTTGATCGCTATGGATCAAGCATCGAGCCTAACGAACAGCTGCATCAACTACTTAAGCGCCTTTTTACCTGACTTTTTGACCGTCTTCTTAGTAGCTTTTTTAGACTTCTTCGCAGACTTCAGGCTTGCTTCGTACTCTGCAAACACTTTTACTGCGATCAACATCGCTTCGCGAATTTTAGGCGCACCGATATAACCCATCAGTTGCAGCAACACTTCGCTGATCTCTTCTTGTGTCCAACCTTGCTTGAGGGCAAAGATCATGTGAATATGCAGCTCAGCTTCTTGGCCAGTGCAGGCATCCGAGATCATGACCACGAGCGCACGTGTTTTCAAATCCAGGCCGGGGCGGGCCCACAAGGCACCAAACACTGAGGTTGTTGCGACCTTGATGAAGTTTGTCATCAACGGGTCGCCATAGGTCACGGTGTTCGATTTTTTGAAACTTGCCTCACCATGCAAGGTACGGCGAATTTCCATTCCTTTTTGGTACAGATCGTCGTTATTCATACTTGTCTTCCTTGATTGTGTCGTTGTTAATTTAGAAACTTCTTAAAATTCTTAAATCCATCGTCCGGCGAGTGAGTCAATCATAAAATCAATTTGCTGCAGCCAGACCACCATCAATCGTAATATAAATACCGGTTGTGTACGATGAGCGTTCTGAGGCCACAAAGGCCACCGTGTAGGCGATTTCTTCAGGTTCAGCTGGGCGACCAAAGGCCATCCCCGATACCATGTCGGTCCAGCGCTGTTCATCACCATAAGTGGCTAATGCACGCTGCTTGTAAAGCTTAGTCAATCGCTCAGTCGCAACGGGGCCAGGGCTCACACCGACCACGCGAATACCATCTTTATGCGAGCTGCCACCCAGGGCGCGGGTAAAAGCCATCAAGCCTGCGTTTGCAGTTGACCCCGCAATGTAAGACGACATTAGACGCTCGCCTGCTGCGCCCAAAATATTGACGATCACACCCTCATGGCGCACTTTCATCTTGCGATAGACTTCGCGACACAGGTTGATGTAGCCAAAAACTTTCAAATCCCAAGCTGTGCGCCAAGTGTCTTCGTCTACCATCAACAAATCACCACCAGGGATGGCGCCCGCGTTGTTGACCAAGATATCAATTTCACCCGCCCAATCACTCACTGTCTTGGCCGACCCTTTTGCGCTTAAATCTGCCGACAAATAGTCAACCTTGACGCCGGTAGCGGCTTTAATCTCAGCGGCTAACTCTTTTAAGGCGGCGCCATCACGCGACACCAGCAGAATCTCGCATCCCTCTTGCGCCAACACCATTGCGCACGACTTACCGATCCCTTTTGAGGCACCGGTCACGAGGGCACGTTTAGCTTTTAGTTTTAAATCCATTAATATCTCCTGATTGTTCTTATGAATTTTTTTACTTGATTTTCGACTCTTGGTGACCATTACCTTGCAAGCATGGTACCGAAGATTATGGTTTTGCGTCAGCTGAACCCGCAAGCATTTGCCAAAGGGCATCCGAGCGATCGCGCTTGGCCAAGGCCCAGATTGGTTGTAATCGAACCACTTGCTGCGAGGCTTTGACGTCTTCGATGGCAACAATACGACTCGCAATCTTCCAGACTCCTTGCCTGCATTCCATCCGGTCAACGTAGCGGCAGATCAGGTCGACAACGACCTTCTTGCCCGCTTGCAAAGGCTCATCGCCCAGCCATAACTTGATCGTCTCGAGGGCTTCGTGCCCATAACGCTGATACGCAACGCAGTAGGTTTCTGCAACTGCAACATTATCACTTAAAAAATCGATCTTGCAGTTTCCGATAAAGTGCATCGACTGCTCAATCGTTTGATGCCGACGTTCAAGCCATTCAATAAAACCGTCAACGTTGCCTTTGTAGCCTCCATGGTCGTCGTACGCGTCGGCGTGATACGCCTCGCGCACTAAATCCCACTCGCAACGATCCACACCGCGACAGTAAGACACCAACACGTTTTTAATTTGCTCTTTATTTAAAAATTGTTTCAAACCTTCTGCTGTGACCGCATCCATTGCTCTTATCCTTTATTCTCGTTGGCAAGCATTGCACGCAAGCGCGTGCGCAGTACTTCTTTTTGGATTTTTCCAGTTGGCGTCATGGGTAAGGCGTCAACAAAATAGCACACAACCGGGATCTTAAAACTGGCGATCTTGCCCTTGCAGTGGGCGATGACTTGCTGCGCCTGCTTGGGCCCCGACGCTGAACTCACAATAAAGGCGACAGGCACTTCAGACAAGCGCGCATCAGGTTTACCCACCACCGCAACATACTCAACGCCTGACAATGTTGCAATCAAGCCCTCAATTTCGGCGGGCGAAACGTTTTCGCCACCGACTTTCAACATATCCTTTAATCTGACCACAAAGCGTACATGGCCATCTGCGCGCAAGACTCCGGCGTCACCACTTTTGTACCAACCCTCAGCGTCAAACGCTTGCTCGGTGGCCGCGGGTTGATTGTGATAACCAATCATGCGACTGTACGAACGCACCTGTATTTCACCAACCTCGCCCCTCGCGACGGGTTGTTGGGTTTCTGGATTGATGACACGCACTTCAACGCCTGGCAAGGGATAGCCACTGGCCGCACAGCGTTGCTCAAGATTCGCATCTTGAGGGGTCAAGGTGACCCCTCCCCATAATTCGGTTACGCCATAACCCGATAAGGTTGGGCAGACTTTGGTTTGCGCGGCCTGGGCAAGCTCAATCGTTGAGTCTGCGCCAACAGTCAAGGTACCAAAACGCAAACTACTGATGTCAGACGGCTTTTTTGCCAAGGCCAGCATAAAGTCATTGAAGTGCGCGTCAAAGCCATGCACGACCGTGACCCGATGCTTGGCGATCAGATCAAGCGCGTGATCGACCTGAAAACTACTCATGATCACCTGCGCACCACCGCACATAAACGACATAATCATCGAATAGCTGATCGCATACACATGAAATAGCGGCAAGTAGGTGAGTTGAATATCGCTTACCTGTAATTGCATCGCTTCAGCGCGATCAAAGCATAAACGCATGCCGTTGTGGCTGAGCAGCACTCCCTTGGGGTTGCCTGTGGTGCCCGAGGTGTAAACGATTAAGGCCAGGTCGGTTGGCTGTGGCGCTATCGCAGAGCGCACCTGTTGAACTCGAGTTTCTTGACGACTTTGATCGCTCAGAGCTTGCGAATCGTCTTGATGCGGTTCACCAAGATCCCTGAAAGACTCCCAGCGCATCGCCCCCAAGACCGTCGAGTCACCCATCATGACCACGCGTTTCAAACTTGACACAGCTTCTGAATGAAGCAGGCCTTGCACATCAACAGAAATTTGACCTAACGCTTCAAGCAAAATTGCATCGAAATTAACGAGCCCACTTTGTCCGGCAGAAATTAATAACACACTGCCAGAATTCTTTAGCGCATAAGCCAAATCCTGTGTGCGATAACGGGTGTTGAGCGGCACTGCAACCGCAGCAATTTTGATCACCGCGAACAACAAGCACTCAAGATATGCACTGTTCGTGAGCCACAGCGCAACACGGTCACCCTGTTTGACGCCCAGTACTTGCAACGCACGCGCGAGTTGGTCAACCTCTTGTTTAACCTCTTGATAGCTCCAGCTCTTGTCTTCAAAGGTAAAAGCATGGCGCGCACCCCAGCGCTCTGCAGCCAGCGCAGGCAGGTCTCCAATCACATCGCAATAAACTAGCGGTGTTGTCATGTTTGGATCTTTCCACTAAACCCAACCAAGATCAAGGCATCTCGCCATCACACAAAATGGTGCGCCGCCGCAATTACCATGCTGTCATTTCAGCGCCTCAAATTAAAAGCCCGCGAGCGAGAAACTGTAGACTTGCTACATTGATGCCCGCCTGTCACCACGTTATAAGTCATCTATGCCGCACTCAGATTTCAGTTCGATCCGCGCTCGTCTTGAAGGGGCAAACCCCGTCCCCTTAGCGATGTCTCTTATTCACCTGACGGGTGATCTGTCACTGCTCGAGCACATCGTGCCGCATATTCGCGGCGCTTGGGAACATCTTGAGTCAATCCCCCCAGCGCTCGCGGCTGACATCCGCGAGCGCATGGCTGCCTGTATGGTTGAGATGAGCAAGGGGGGCACGCCAGCCATGGCGCAACCTTCAAGCCAAGGCATACAAAAAATGATGAGTGCAGCCGTTGGCGAACAAGTCTCTGAAGCCTACGTGCCCATGTTGCTTGAGCAAGTTGGCCTGAGAGTGAGCGATCAGCACATGTTGGGTCTTGGGCGTTCGGTTGACCCAGCCTCACGAACTGACTCCGGTAAACGAACTCACTCAACTGGCCGCATTGACCCGGCGTCGGCAGCGCACTCGGTTGCCCAAGATACCTCTCATGAAGTCAATGCGGATATCACCGTCTGTGACAGTCAGTCGAGTCCCAAGACAAACGCCCTTCATGTCGTCATCATCGGTGCCGGCGCGTCAGGGCTATGCGCTGCCATCCACCTTGGCAAACTCGGCATCCCCTACACCATCTTTGAAAAAAACGCTGAGGTCGGTGGCACTTGGTACGAGAACCGCTACCCAGGCTGCGCTGTTGATACGCCCAATCATTTTTATCAATTTTCGTTTGAACCCAACAACAACTGGCCAAATTATTTTTCACAGCGCAACGCGATTCAAGCGTATCTTGAACACTGCGCCGATAAATATGAAGTGCGCCAACACATTCGGTTTAATACCGAAGTGTCGTCAGTCGTGTTTGATGAAGCGACGCAAACGTGGTCGGTACAAGCAAGTAAGAAGACCATCAAGCAGACGACTGACGACACAGATCGCGTTGAGTACATCCAAGCCAACGCAGTCATTTGTGCAGTGGGTCAACTCAACCGCCCAGCGATCCCAAAGCTGCCTGGCCTTGAACAATTTCAAGGACAAGTCGTTCATACAGCGCAATGGCCCGAACACCTGGACGTGAAAGGCAAAAAAATTGCCTTGATCGGCACCGGAGCCAGCGCAGTTCAAGTAGGCCCCGCTATCGCCGCGCAAGTTGAGTCACTCGCCGTTTTACAGCGCTCGGGCAGTTGGGTGGTTCGCAGACCTAACATTGATGGGGTAGTCAGTGAGGATACAAAATGGGTACTGAATAACGTCCCGTTTTATGCGCCCTGGTATCGGTTTCAATTGTTCTGGGCCTTTGGTGATGGCTTGTTTGAGGCACTAAAAATCGACCCGACCTGGCAAGGCGGCTCTGAATCAATCAGCGCTTTTAACGCGCGCCTACGCGAAAGCATGATGAAGCACATTCGTCGCGAGCTGGCCGGCCGAGACGATTTGCTTAAAAAGGTCGTGCCTGATTTCCCGCCGTTTGGTAAGCGCGTGCTCGGTGATGCGGGTTGGTACAGCATGCTTAAGCGTGACAACGTTAGGCTTGAAACGGGTGCGATTAAACAGGTGCATGCCAAGGCCATTGAACTTGAAGATGACACTTTGATCGAGGCTGATATCCTTGTCATGGCCACCGGCTTTCAAGCGGGCCGGATGCTGTGGCCAATGGATATTCAAGGGCGCGGTGGTGTCACGATCAGACAAAAATGGGGCGACGATGATCCTAGGGCTTTTTTAGGAATCACGGCACCTGAGTTTCCGAATTTTTTTATGATGTACGGGCCCAATACCAATATCGGTCACGGTGGCAGCGCCCTCTTTTTGGCCGAATGCCAAACCCGTTACTTTATGGGCTTGATTCAGGCGTTACGCAACCAACCGATCCGCTCAGTCGAGTGCCGCCAAGAGGTGCACGATCGCTATAACCAAGAGATTGATAGGTTGCTTGGGCAACTATCATGGAGCCATCCTTCGGTCTCGACCTGGTACAAAAATGCGAAAGGTCGTATCGTGACCAATCAACCTTGGAGCCTGCTTGATTATTGGCGCCTAACCTATGCAGCAAAGCTTTCCGATTACCATCTGATCAGTTAGTTGTATGCTCTCGGTTATTCAAAACGCCTAAGGTTACAAAATGCTGTCATATTGGATGCAAACCGTTGAAAACAAAACGGTGCTCGAGCAACGTACGATCGAAATCCCGACTCCTGGCCCCAAACAGATTTTAGTGCGCCTGCATGCCGCGAGCCTAAACCGCGGCGAGTTCGTGATTGGTCATGGCTTACATAAAAGTGGCCTAGCTAATCCCGTTGGCATTGAAGGCTCTGGCGTTGTCAGCGCAATGGGAAGTAAAGTCAAGGGGATCGCAGTGGGTGACCGCGTCATGGGCCGCTGCCGTGGTGCCTTTGCTGAATACGCCTGTATGGATAGCATTGAGGCTATCCCAGTACCTGCTAACTTGAGTTTTGAACAGGCCGCCAGCGTACCGCTGACCTTTTTAGTTGTGCACGATATGTTGTCGCTGCAAGGCAAGCTCGAAGCAAATGAGTGGCTACTCATTCATGGTGTGTCATCAGGCGTTGGCGTGGCCGCCCTACAAACTGCAAAAGCCATGGGCGCCAGAGTCATTGGCACRTCAGGCTCGCCTGAAAAACTTGCACGCTTAAAAGAACACGGTTTGGACTTGGCGCTGTGCTTGCGCGGTTCAGGCTTTGAAGGCCCCGTGATGGAAGCAACGGGTGGCAAAGGTGCGAACTTAGTAGTCGATACAGTCGGTGGCTCGGTGTTTGCAGAAAGCATTCGCTGCATGGCCTTTGAGGCACGCTTTGCGATGGTGGGCTATGTTGACGGCGTGCTGTCAGCTGAGCTTGATTTATTAGCCCTACATTCAAAACGCTTGCGCCTGTTTGGCGTGTCAAATAAGCTACGTTCAGCCGAACAACGCGCCAAATTTTTGCCTGAATTCAAAGCCGAAGTTTTACCTGCGATTGCAGATGGTCGCATCAAACCCTTGGTGGATCACGCCTTCGCCTTTGGGCAACTGGCGCAAGCCAAAGAGATGATGGAAACAAACAAACATGTTGGCAAAATCGTTTTACGCATGCCTGTTTAGTTTTTTTTTACTCAGCGTAGTAGGTGTATCTAGCCAGGCTTGCGCCCAACTCAAGCCTGGCGCCACACCAAAGATCGTGATGCTCGGCGACTCGATTACTGCTTGGGGAAATTGGCACTTATTCTTCCCTCCCAGCAGAGTGATTAATAAAGGAGTCGCRGGCTACACGACTCAAAATATTCTGAGCGAAATAAACGCAACCATCACATTACGCCCGAACAATGTTTTTTTAATGATTGGCATCAACGACCTCTTAAGAGGAGTTTCCGTTGAGCAAACCTTCAAGCAATACACCTTGATTGTCGATGAGTTGCAAAAAAACAAAATCACGGTCGTGATGCAGGCAACGATTGAATGCTCTCGCCCGCAATGCGGCACCACCGTCGAGGCCGTGAGGTCATTGAATCAAAAGCTTCAAGCCTTTGCTCTAGCACGCAACATCCAATGGCTCGATTTGAATCCGGGTTTGACAAGTGATATGCAAGGCCTGTTACCAAAGTATACCTGGGATGGCTTGCATCTTTCTAAGGCCGCTTATTTGTACTGGGCTGAGCGACTAAAAAGTTTTATTCAGTGAGTGCAAGCTGCAGCCGCATCAAGGTAGTGACAGAGCCTCTCAGCGCATTGCTGTGTCAATAAACAATTTGCTCAATACAATGTGTATTTTTACACGATACTTTAAGTAATTTGTAATTTAGCTGTGAACACCAAGATGCTGAAAGTGGCAATAGTTTCGAAATACCATCTTTTCTTTGTTAATCAATCGTAATCCTAACTCCCTCTGTCTTCAGCAAATCAGTCAGCTTCTGAGTCTCATCCTGTAAAAACTGCTTGAACTCGTCTTGCGTACGCGGCTGAACCACAAGCCCAGTTCGTGCAATCGCCTGTTTAACTGCTGGGTCTGCAACGGCTTGTTTCAACGCCTCGTGCAACTGCTTTTGCACAGACTGCTCAACACCTTGTTGTGTCAAAAATCCGTACCATGTCCCAAACACCATATCGAGGCCTAACTCTTTAAGTGTCGGTACCTCGGGGGCATCCGGATGGCGCTCTGCCGCCGCAATCGCAATGGCCTTCAGTCGACCTGCTTTTACATTCACCATGCCGGTAGGGATATCGAAAATGCCCATCAGTTGGCTGCCAAACAAATCGTTTAGTGCAGGACCCATCCCTTTATAGGGCACATGCGTAATTTTGATCTTGGCAGCATGCGCAAAAAGCTCGGCTGCGATGTGTGCGCTTGAACCGTTGCCTGACGAGCCCAGCACCAACCCGGCTGGGCTTGCTTGAGCCAGCGCGATGACTTCGGCTAAGTTTTGCGGGGGTAGCTTGGCATTGATATAGAGCAAGCTGGGTGCGGTACCGATTAAGAGTAGCGGTGCAAGTGAGCTTGGCTGATAAGTGAGGTTATCTTTCAGCAACGGGTTAGACGTGTAGGCGTAGGCAGTGACTAATAAGGTATAGCCATCTGCCGGGGCTTGGCTCACATATTGAGTACCGATGATCGTACCCCCACCCCCACGGTTTTCAATGACAACCGATTGCCCCCACCGTTGTGAAAGATAGTTCGCGATCGATCGAGCAAAAATATCGGTGCTACCACCAGGCGGATACGGCACGACAATGGTGACGCGCCTTTCAGGAAATGCCGCGTTGCAAGAAAACGCTGCGAGCGCAAGGCTGCACACCCAGAAAGTTTTGGTAACCCAACTTTTTAAAGTGGYGACAATTTKCTTCATTCACGCTTCTCTGCAAAAACTGTTCGGGGTGGCAAGCAAAACATCAACACTGGAGTCTTATTTTTTTTGATCAAACACGTGCAATCGGACGATTACACTGGTTGCTGGGCAGACAGTGCAAGGCTAAATCCTCAGAGACTTAATCGCGACCGCTGGAAGACGCCATGAAACAATAATCGTCAGCGCACATACCCAACAGCACACGACCCTCGAAGCAATTTTCATCGCTCTACTTTTTCAATACTTCACGAATTTCTTTCAGCATATTGACAGCATTGGGGCCATGCTGCGCAGCCCAGGCAGTCCAGATGGGTGGCATGGTCTTAGTAAAATCATCGATTTCCTTCTGGGAAGGACGATGCAAGGTAATCCCGTGCTTGTTTTTGAGAATCTCAAGATCGCGYGCTTCGCTGGCGTTGTTTTCTTTCGTCATCATGGGACCCCAAGTCAGCGCYACCTCGTCTAACGCAGCTCGGACTTTCGGCTCAAGTTTGTCATAAGCACCTTGATTGACCAAAATAAAATCTGGACCACCTGCGTTAAAGTCAGGCAGATAGGCCCAGTTTACAAACTCATACCACTTCGCACCCAACACATTGAAACCGGCAGTCAGAAATCCATCAACGACACCACGCTCAACGGCGAGTGGCACTTCAGCAGGCGCCAACGATACTGCAGACGCATTCAGACTCTTGAGCATTTCGCTTTGTTTTGCATCGGTCGTACGAAATTTCTTGCCTGCAAAATCAGCAGGTTTGAGCACCGGCGTACCTTTGCCAAATAAATTTTGCGGTGGCCATTCAAAATGAAATAAGACTTTTAAGCCAGCCTTTTGAAACTCAGGGTAGGCATATTTTTGAACAATCGGCCAAACCTTTTGGATGTCGTCATTATTACGGATAAGCATGGGCAAATTCGCAACCGAGGCTAGCGGCATCGCACCAGAAATCATCCCGGCATAGCCCTCACCAATTTGCACTTGATTTGTAGAAGTCGCACGCACCACTTCAGTGGCTTTAAATGGAAACTCACCGGCAGGCCTGACAGTGATCAGCAATTTGCCGTCTGTTTTCTTTTTTACCTCTTCAGCAAAATCCTTCAATCTCAACGTCACAGGGTGGCTCACACCTGAAAAGGCATACATATCCCATTTGACCTGCGCGCTCGCAGAAAACGAAACGATGAGCGTTACCAGACCCAACGCAATACCGCTGATTGCATTTCTGAAACCCATGATGTCTCCTTGGTTGATTGTCAATAGCAGCCAAAATACCATCCACGAAGCTTATTGATTGAATAATTATTAATGTGCCTCATTTTGAATGAGAGGCGGCTTCGTTTGATCGTTGTAGCGTCAGGACAAGAGCGTGTCAAGCGCGTTATCTGAAAAAACGTGACAACCAATCGGTTACCTGCTCAGGAGCCTCTTCGTTCACATAGTGCCCACACGAYAACGCTTCACCGCGCACATCGTTTGCCCGTTCGCGCCAAATGCTTAGCGGATCTGCGAACTGCTTACCCACCAGACTCGTTTTGCCCCATAGCACCAGCAAAGGCATCTCAAGCTTGCGCACAAGATCGGCGGTATCTAACTCGCAATCAATTGTGGCTGCCGCTCGATAGTCACCGCAGGAACCGCGAATCGTTTTTTCGTTGAAACAACGCACATATTCAGCCCAGATCTCGGGTGGGATATGATTCAGGTCGGAGGTTAGTTTTAATAATTTTTTGCGCAAAAACCAATCGGCTGGAACACTACCCATCAGCCGCTCTGGCAAGTCAGCAGGCTGCGCCATAAAGGGCCAGTGCCAACCGAGCATGGCACCCACGCGCCCCATCGCGTTCCACATATCGAGCGTGGGGACAATGTCGATGACGGCGGCTTTGAGAATTTTTTCAGGATGATCCAGACACATACGATGAACCGTGCGCGCGCCGCGATCGTGACCGGCGACATAAAACGTGTCAAAGCCTAAAGCGTGCATGACCTCAATCTGATCCTGCGCCATCGCCCGAAAAGAATAGTTAGCGTAATCGGCGTCTTCTTTAGGCGCCGAGCTGTCGCCATAGCCGCGCAGGTCTGCGGCCACAACATGAAAACTTTGCGACAAACGTGGTGCAACCTGATGCCAGGCCAGATGTGTTAAGGGGTTGCCATGGAGCAACAACAGTGGCGGCCCATCGCCGCCATGCCGTAAACGTATGGTTGCCCCTGAGGTCTGAATATCCTTGACAGAAAAATCCCACATGTTCATGATGAATCGAGTCTCTTGTTAATTTTATCAATGTGTTCTTTGTCGATACCGCCGCGAAGGAACTCGAGATGATGGCAGCAGGCGTACGCGTCAATCGTAGCAGTTTGCCATCAGACTGTTTTTGAGATTGCGCTTACGACTGAAAGAACCTCACTTACGTCGGAGCCCTTGCATKCTCAAGCCTCTGGTCAACAACCTAGGGTTGTCCCTGAGTAATCATCACCTGAAAAATGCACAGATCTTGTCAAATCCCAATACACTGAAGTGTAGGTTTTTTTTATTGAACTCAGAAAAAACGAGGCTCCTGATGTATAAACTCATTTCTCAACTTGTCACCTCGGTTAGCTACTGTGTCGTTGCGCTTTCCGCCACAACGCTGACGAATGTCTATGCGCAAACGGCTTATCCAAACAAGCCCGTTCGCCTGATTGTGCCGTTTACGCCGGGCGGCGTCACAGACGCGAGCGCACGTTTAGTCGCCGAACAAATGAGCAAACGTCTCGGTCAGCAAATGATCGTTGAAAACAAACCCGGAGCCTCGGGCAACATCGGCACCTCACAAATCGCGCTGGCCGAGCCCGACGGCTACAGTTTGTTGCTAGGCTTTGATGGCACGATGGTSATCAACCCGCACGTATTCGCCTCAATTCCGTTTAATACTCTCAAAGATTTTGCGCCCGTTGGCAAAATCGGGGATGCAATTTTGATTTTAGTCGCGCATCCAAACCTTGCCGCCAATAACGTCAAAGAACTGATCGCTTTATCTAAAACAGAAGCTAATGGCTTAAATTACGGCACCTCGGGTCTGGGTAGCACGCCGCATATTGCCGGTGAGACACTCAACATTGTCGCGGGCTCTAAGCTCGTGCATGTTCCTTATAAGGGGGGTGGCCAGGCCATGATTGATTTACAAGGCGGCTCGATTCCCTTAGTGTTCACAGCGGTTGCGGGCGCCCTGCCTCATATTAAAAACGGCCGCATCAAAGGCATCGGTGTCACGAGTCTGGCACGTGCACCCTCACTGCCTGACGTACAGACTTTTATTGAAGCGGGCTTGCCTAATTTTGTCTTGACCTCTTGGGTAGGTATTTTGGCACCAGCCAAGACACCCACCCCGATCATTCAAAAATTAAATACAACGCTCAATGAAGTGCTCAACGATCCAGACGTCAAACAACGTCTGGATGTGATGGGCGTGAGCGCCTCGCCTGGAACACCAGCTGCCTACGGCGACCAAATTAAAATAGATTTGATCCGCTATGCTGAAGTTGTGAAAGCAGCAAGGATTAAAACTGAATAATTTAGTAGCCTTAAGTCTTTGCCAACGCCTGCTCGAGGTCGGCCTGTAAATCGCTGACGTGCTCGATACCGACAGACAAGCGCACCATGCTTTCTGAGACTCCGGCTTTAGCAAGCTCTTCTGGATTGAGTTGGCGGTGCGTTGTTGACGCCGGGTGCGTCGCTAGGGACTTGGCGTCGCCAATGTTGACTAGTCGCGTGAATAAATTCAAGGCATCAAGAAAACGCGCGCCGGCGGCGCGGGGATCAGTGTCAGTACTTTTGATGCCAAACGACAAGATACCCGAGGCGCGGCCACCCATCTGGCGCTGCACCAAGGCGTGATCTGGATGGTTTGGCAGGCCCGCGTAACGCACCCACTCAACCTTGGGATGCTTTTCAAGATACTTGGCCAGGGCGAGCGTGTTCTCACAAATACGATCCATACGTAATGCGAGCGTTTCAATACCTTGCAAAATCAAAAACGCATTGAACGGTGACAAAGCACCGCCCGTGTTACGCAAAGGCACCACACGCGCACGCCCGATGTAAGCCGCAGGGCCCAAGGCCTCGGTGTACACGACGCCGTGGTAGCTTACGTCGGGTTCGTTTAAGCGAGCAAAGCGTTTTTTGTGCTCGGCCCAAGGAAACTTACCACTATCGACAATTGCACCACCAATGCTGTTGCCGTGTCCGCCCAAGTATTTTGTCAAAGAGTGCACAACAATATCTGCACCATGTTCAATCGGTCGCATGAGGTACGGGCTTGGCACCGTGTTATCAACAATCAAAGGAATCCCATGGGCGCGCGCCACTTTAGCGAGCGCAGCGATATCAGTCACATTGCCCAAAGGGTTACCAATCGATTCACAAAAAATAGCTTTTGTTTTTTCGTTGATATGCTTAGCAAAACTTTCTGGATCGCGTGAATCAGCGAAGCTAACGGTAATGCCCTGTTGCGGAAACGTGTGCGCAAAAAGATTGTAGGTGCCGCCATAGAGCGTGCTCGCCGACACGATATTGTCCCCCGCCTCTGCGATCGTCTGAATCGCATAAGCAATCGCAGTCATTCCAGAAGATACCGTTAACGCGGCGATGCCRCCTTCAAGTGCCGCAACGCGCTTTTCAAGCACATCATTGGTCGGGTTCATGATGCGGGTATAAATATTACCTGCGACTTTTAAGTCGAATAGATCAGCGCCGTGCTGCGCGCTATCGAACGAGTACGCCACCGTTTGRTAGATCGGAACGGCGACCGCTTTAGTGGTGGGCTCGGGGGTGTAGCCAGCATGTACAGCCAATGTTTCGATTTTCATTTTCTTTCAATCTTTTTTAAAAAAACAAATTAAACCTAAGGGTTAACCCGACTCCGCGGTCCGCTCAACGTACTTCGTACTTCTCGATCCACGCTAGCRTAATCCGAGTAAGCATTCACCCAAACAGCAACCGCTGTAATCTTGCATAATAATACAAGGTGGCCTGCCCATCCCCCTCGCTACACCCGCACACGCTGGCAAGTCGTATTCTAGATGCAAAGTCGCTGCAGCCGTCGAGCGGGTGTTCAAAAATATATATTAAGAGTCGAGTCAAAACGCTTAGCTGCTGACGCRTCAACAGCTAAATAACAAACAGAAAAGGACTGAAAAATGAAAAAAACTCTGCTATGTCTTTTGTTATCCACAGGTGCGTTTGCGCCTTTGGCCTTTGCCCAAGAACAAGGCTATCCAACCAAGCCAGTAAAAATCATGGTTGGTGCGTCACCCGGTGGTGGTACCGACATTTTGGCTCGTCTGCTTGCTGATAAGTTTGGTCAGACGATGAAGCAAACCTTCTTGGTTGAAAATAAACCGGGGGCAGCCAATACGCTTGCCGCAGACATGACCGCCAAAGCCTCGCCGGACGGCTACACACTGCTGTTGGCAACCAATACGGCTCAGGCGATTGCACCACATCTGCTTAAGCTGAGCTACGATCCTCTCAAAGACTTGCAAGCCTTAGGACTCGTGGTTACGGTTCCACAGGTTCTTGTTGTCGCCGCGACTCACCCAGCGCGCGACACCAAAGAGTTTATTGCTGCAATGAAGGCAAACCCCGCAAGCTATAACTACGGCTCGTCAGGGATTGGCAGCACACAGCACATTGCAGGTGTCGCGTTGAATATAGCTAGCGGCACAACCGCTACTCACGTGCCCTATAAAGGTAGCAGTGCTGCCCATATTGATCTGATCTCGGGTCAACTTCAATTTATGATCGACACGACCTCGTCGGCAATGTCACAAATCAAAGCGGGTAAGCTCAAAGCCTTAGCCATCACCACGCCGACTCGTTCAGCGCAACTGCCAGACGTTCCAACGATGGCAGAGTCGGGTTTTGCCAGCGTCAGCGTGACGACTTGGTATGGTCTRTACACCACAAACGGCACGCCCGTGGCAATCTTAAATAAACTGCATGACGAATTGCAGCGCGTCTTAAAATTGCCCGACGTACAAGAACGCTTACTGGGCTTGGGTGGCGAGGCCGGCAACCTGACACGCGCGCAGTTTGCCTCGCTCAATCAGGCAGAGTATCAGCGTTATGGCGAGGTGATTAAAAGCGCCAACATTCGAGCCGAGTGATTGAGCGCTACTATCCAGCAGATTTTCAATCTGCWGGATGCCTCATGTGCCATTGCGTTTCCCGCTCGTAAGCTGCCGCCACGCGCAGTACAGTCGCTTCGGCAAAACATTTACCGACTAGTTGCATGGATAAAGGCAAACCACCTGTTGACTGCCCTGTCATCATTGAAATCGCCGGATGCCCAGTTAAGTTAAACGGCATACGCGCTTGGCGTGTGTAGGTGCGTAAGATTTCGGGCTCGTCGTCGATTCGGCAAGCCGGATCCATTGAATTGGCCACAAGCAGAACATCGTAATCTTTAAACAAATCATCGACTGCCTCAATCAAAAGACGACGTCTTTGCATCGACTGAACGTACTCACCGCCCGTGACAAAAGCGCCTGTTAATAGCTTGCGACGTGACATCTGTGCATAATCCTCTGGGCGCTCGCGCAACCATTTTTCGTGCACTGCCCAACCTTCTGCCATCATCAAAAATTTTTGCGCTGTTAAAAAATCATTTAACGGTGGTAGCCGCACGTCGGTCACCACTGCCCCGAGTTTTGCAAAGACTTTTGCCGCTTCGTCTAGCGCTGCGCTGACTTCAGGATGTGCGACTTCATCCAGTTCATGAAAATGACGTACATAGCCAATGCGTAAGCCTTTTACTCCGCGCTGCATGTCTAAAGTGTAGTCAGGCGTAATCCCCTCTCTTTGAGGTTCTGCCATAATATTCAGTAATAGACCCGTATCCTCAACCGTGCGAGCCATAGGCCCTACGTGATCTAAGGTAGAAGACAAGGTAAACACACCACGGCGCGACACCAACTCATAGGTTGCTTTTAAACCCACAATCCCGCACGAGGCGGCAGGATTTCGCACCGATCCACCGGTATCGGTTCCGAGCGCTAGAGGCACTAATCCCGCAGCCAGCGCAGCGCCCGAGCCTGAAGATGACCCGCCAGGGTGATGGTTGAGATTCCAGGGGTTACGCGCGGGCGGAAACGGCAAGTCAAAGGATGGACCGCCAATCGCGAATTCATGTAAAGCTAATTTACCCATAAAGATGACGCCCGCTGCCCGCAACTTGCGGATGACTTGCGCATCTTCACTTGCTCGGTGCTCGAGTCGGATCTTCGAGTGGCAAGTCGTAGCCTGACCGGCAACATCGATAATGTCTTTAATGCCGAGCGGGATACCATGCAAGGGTCCTAGAGCGCGGCCGGCGAAGATCTCACGCTCGGCCTGGCGCGCAGCCGCTAACGCACCGTCGTGATCCACGCTGATAAAAGCGTGATTTTTAGAATTGAGTGAATCGATTCTGGTCAAAAGATTTTGCGTGAGCTCAACGGGAGAAAAAACTTTTTTTCTGTAGGCTACGGCAATCTCGGCGGCGGTCATCCAGTGCATGGTCTACTCCTTGGCTCGCATCGGTGGCCAAAATTCGGTCAGTGGGTCACACGACAATTGACTGGTCGTCCGCAGTTTGATAACAGTATCGAGCGCAACAGAAACGTCCTCAGGAAAGCGTTCGAAGGTTTTTTCTAAACCAGCTTGCTTAACCAGCACGGTTAAGCCTGCATTTTTATTTATTTCGGGATGCTTCATAGTCTTCCTCGAAAATGTATTGCGCTGCAATAACTAATGACGACGCTTAGCCCCGCCCTATGCCAACACACTCGACCACTGTGCCTAGCCGTTATTAATATACATCACTATTCTCGTTGATCAATACAGACGAGGTGCGAGTATCTTTGCCAAATCTACATGACAAAAGCGCTTTGTCGAGTTAGGTTCAAAGCTCGTGCCGCTAACGTCTAAAGAAGTTGGACAATGGATCGCCGACCAAACGACATCGCTCGGTTGATGGATTATTGCCTCGCGGCTTGAGGGCCTCAATAAAAACTATCGCACACAAATCTGCGTAAGCCACTCGGTCTATAAAGAAGCAGGCGAACGGTTATGGTTGCGCAATGTCAGTCTAACGTGACACCCGAGGCCTAGGCTGCCGTTTTTGTTTTTAGTTTTACGTTGACGTCTGAAAACCTGCGTGTTACTTTTTTTGACATGACTACTTGTGCATCTGCTTAATTCGTCTTTGTTTTAAAAAAATCCTGGACTCGCAAAACAATGAAAATAAGCAGCCTCGTTATTTTTACCTTGATCACGCTGACTTGCGGCGCTTACGCGCCGACGCAGGCTCAAAGCACAGACTATCCGAGTCGTTCGCTCAAGATTTTGGTACCGCTTGCTGCTGGTAGCGGCACCGACTCGGCCGCGCGTTACTTTGGTCAACAGCTTGCGACCCTGCTCAAGCAAGCGGTCGTTATCGAAAACCGCCCCGGAGCCAACGGCATGATCGCAGGCGCCGCGGTCAAAGCCGCGCCTGCTGATGGTTACACGATTTTTTTAGGTACGCTCAGTCCGCTAGGTCTAAATGAACTTGTCATGAAAGGCCCCTTTTCTTACGACGCGATCAATGACTTCAAGCCAATATCGGGTTTGACTCGAGGAATGGGCGCCTTTGTGGTGCCCGGCAATTCACCGATCAAAACACTTGCTGAGCTTGTGGGTGATGCTAAAAAGTCATCACGCCCAATCAACGTAGGCACCTACGCAACCTCGTATCAACTGACCTTAGACTGGTTTAGTCAATTGAGCGGCGTGGACTTCGTCAGTGTGCCGTATAAAGGGGCTGCACCCGTCTTTACGGACTTGATCGGCAATCAACTCGACTGGGCTGTGCTCAATCTAAGCGGCGTTTCAACCCTTTTGCACTCTGGCAAGCTGCGTGCGATTGCTGTGACCGGAGACACACGTGCACCTGAGTTTCCTGAGATTCCAACCGTAAAAGAAAGTGGCTATCCAACGTATGTCAATTACCTTTGGACCTCGTTATACGTGCGCACTGAGACTCCTGAACCCATCACCCAAATACTGGCAGAGGCGCTGCAAAAGGTGATGGGGTCTCGTGAGGCACAAGATTATTTAACCAGCACCGGCGGCGGCGAGTTGATGCCGTTGCGCCCGACTGAGATGCGCAAGATGCAACTCGATGAGATCGAACGTTTTCGGGAGATTATCAAAGTGTCGGGATTTAAAGTTCAATAGCGGTTTACCTCGCGCCTAGCTACGCTTACGGGCAAGTCTAAGCACGCGCTCAGATATTTATTTCAAGAAACTTAAATCCATGCGAATGCAAAGTATTGAACAAGGAATGAGTACTGCCTATTACGCCAGACACGAGGGCCAACAGCCTGCGGTCATTGAGGCAGAGCGCGTCACGAGCTTCGCCCAGCTTAACGCTCGAGCCAATCAACTGGTCAGAGCCCTGCGCGCACGCGGCCTCAAAGTGGGTGATGCCATCGCTTTACTCTGTTCAAATCGCGCGGAGTTTGTCGAGGCGAGCGTGGCGGTTGAGCGTTCGGGTTTGCGTCTGACACCTCTGAATACGCACCTAACTGGCGAGGAACTTGGCTATATTCTGGATAACTGCGAAGCCAGGGCGCTGCTTGCAGAAGCTCGCTATGCCCCGCAGGTGCAAGTTGCGGTAAGCCTTGCGTCGCGCGCCCAAGTAAAACTTGCGATTGGCGGGGCGATTGAAAGCTTTGAACGCTACGAGGACGCCTTGGCCGTTTGTTCTGCCCATGATATCGAAGATCCTAGCCTGGGCAGCAAAATGCTCTATACCTCGGGCACCACTGGCCGACCAAAGGGCGTCTACCGCGATCCTGCCTACACTTTACCTTCCGTTCTGACCTCCTTGGACTTGGCAGAGGCGGCAGGTTACAAAGCAAGTTGTGGTCAACTTCATCTTTGCGCCGGGCCTCTGTATCACGCAGCACCGTTCGGCTACTCTATGGCACAACCCCTGTTAGCCGGCGTAGGGCTTGTGCTTATGAATCGCTGGGACAGCGAAGAGGCTCTGCGTTTAATCGAACAACATCGCATCACGCACACACATATGGTGCCCACGATGTTTCATCGCTTGCTATCTTTGCCTGCCGAAGTGAAGCGCAAGTACGACTTATCGTCGCTTCAATTTGTCATTCATGGCGCAGCCCCTTGTTCGGTGCAACTAAAAGCCCAGATGATCAAATGGTGGGGGCCGATTCTGTCTGAGTATTATGCCGCGACAGAGGGTCGCGCAGTGAGTGTCCAGTCTGACGACTGGTTACGCAGACCTGGCACTGTGGGCAAGCCTAATCCTGCCGATCAAGTCCGTATCCTAGACGAGCAAGGGCTCGAGCTACCCGCCGCTTCAGCCGGTACGATTTATATCAAGGCCCCTGCTATTGGACGTTTTAACTACTTCAAGGACGAAGACAAAACTGCAAGCTCTTATCGCGGCGATTACTTCACGCTCGGCGATATCGGTTATCTCGATACAGACGGTTGGTTATTTTTAACCGACCGCAATGCGAATCTGATTATTTCAGGCGGAGTCAATATTTATCCAACTGAAATCGAATCCGTTTTGCTGACGCACCCTTCAGTGGCCGACGTAGGTGTGATCGGCGTACCTAATGAAGAATGGGGCGAAGAAGTCAAAGCAGTCATTGAATTGCAAAAGAGTGTGACAGAGTCATCTGACTTGAAGGCCGAACTACTGTTATTTTGTAAAGAACATCTTGCGACCTTCAAGTGCCCGCGCAGCATCGACTTTACTCAGAAGCTGCCACGCTTAGATAACGGTAAACTGTACAAACAAGGCTTACGTGAACAATATCGCGCAGCAACCGCAAAAAGCTTAACTGAGACACGCCATGACTGAATTCGCAAGCTATGCAGTACAAGATGATGTCGCCGTCATTGCGATGAACAAGCCGCCGATTAACGGCTTAGGCGCTGCACTACGCGAAGGGATTGGGGCCGGTTTGACCCAAGCACTCAGCGACCCGAGTGTGCGGGGGATTGTTTTGATTGGCACGCCTCGTGCTTTTTCTGGTGGTGCAGACATTACTGAATTTGGCACTCCAAAAACCACGCATGAACCGACTCTACGTACGGTCATTGAAATGATGGAAGCCGGCAACAAACCCGTGATTGCAGCGATCAGTGGCTTTTGTTTGGGTGGCGGTCTTGAACTAGCGCTCGGCTGTCACTTTCGCGTGGCCTTGTCCGATGCGACCTTAGGATTACCAGAGGTCAAACTTGGTATCTTGCCTGGCGGCGGAGGCACTCAACGTTTGCCACGCTTGCTTGGCTTTGAAAAAGCTGTAGATATGATTGTGGCGGGCGCACATATCCCCGCTAGCAAATTTAAAGATACGCTTTTAATTGATCAAATCGTCGAGGGCGATTTGCTTCAAGCTGCGCTGGCCTTCACACGCAAGGTCATCTCGCAAAACGAACCGCTCAAGCGCGTGCGTGATCGCACCGTGCCTGATATCCCCACTGACGAAGCATTAGCCGAAAAAAGAAAAGCAGTCGTTGCAGCAGCCAAACGTTTTCCGGCACCAGTCAGTTGCTTTGACGCGGTCTGCGCCAGCTTTAAATCTGCCTCATTCGATGCAGGCTTGGCTGAAGAACGACGCCTAATTACCGAGCTCTTCAAATCACCAGAATCGCACGCACTGCGCTACACCTTTACTGCCGAGCGAGCCGCTGCAAAAATCCCAGGTTTACCCGATGACACGCCCTTACGCACCATCAAAAAAGTCGGTGTCATTGGTGCCGGTACCATGGGTGGTGGGATCACCATGAACTTCATCAGTGCGGGCCTACCCGTTGTGTTACTCGAGACCAAACAAGAAGCGTTAGACAAGGGCTTGGCGACGATTCGTAAAAATTACGAAACCACAATGAAAAAGGGCAAGCTCACGCAAGCGCAAGTCGATGCCTGCATGGCCCTGATTCAACCCACGCTCAGCTATCAAGATTTCAGCGATGTCGATCTGGTCATTGAGGCCGTGTTTGAAAACATGGAAGTCAAAGAGCAAGTGTTTAAAACGCTCGATGGCGTGATTAAACCTGGTGCGATTTTGGCCTCGAACACCTCAGCGCTCAACGTCGACGAGATCGCTCTGTTCACCAAACGCCCACAAGACGTGATTGGTTTACATTTTTTTAGCCCTGCCAATGTGATGCGACTGCTCGAAGTCGTGCGTGGTGCTAAAACTGCGCCCGATGTGCTGGCAACCTGCATGAACATGGCTCGCAAGATTAAAAAGATTGCCGTGGTCTCGGGTGTGTGTGACGGTTTTATCGGCAACCGCATGTTGGCCCAGTATCGTGCTGCCGCCAACGAACTCATGCAGCAAGGGGCTTTGCCTCAACAAATCGATGGCGCCATTCAGGCCTTTGGTTTCGCGATGGGCCCCTTCAGAGTGGCAGACTTGGCCGGTTTAGATATTAGCTGGGCCGGGCGCAAACGCCGTGCTGCGGCAAGCCCAACACCCGTCGCACCAATCGTTGACGACTGGATCTGCGAGGCCGGCCGCTTTGGGCAAAAAACTGGGGCGGGCTGGTATCACTATGAGGCAGGCAAACGCGATGCAATCCCTGATCCGATCGTCGAGGCCATGATTACCAAATACCGCGCAGAGAACTCCATCAACCCCCGCAAAATAGACGATAGCGAGATCATTGAGCGCTGCATGTTCGCCTTGGTCAACGAGGCTGCACGCATTCTTGAAGAACGCATCGCTGCGCGTGCTTCGGATGTTGATATTGTGTATTTGAACGGCTATGGGTTTCCGGCCCATGTGGGCGGACCCATGCACTATGCCAATACCGTGGGCCTGCCCAAGGTCTTACAGCGGCTGAAAGACTTTGCCGCTGAACCTGGTGCCAATCCCAAATGGCAACCGGCAGCGCTGATCGTGCGTTTAGTTGAGCGTGGCACTGGTTTCAACTAGCAGAGACATCAATAAATACTATGTCAGTAGTGTTTATTGATCATTGCTCGATACTTGAATCTTATATACTTTAAATAATATTAAGTAGTACATCTTTATATTATTAATAGTACATCAACAGTGTCAGTCGCCCGTGAAGGCGTCGCTCGGCGCACCCCAACTTGTGTACCCACCGTCAACTGGCAGGGTGACGCCAGTAATAAATGCAGCCTGATCTGAGGCTAAAAATAACATCGCATCTGCAATGTTGCTTGGCTCGCCCATATGACCCATAGGAGTGCGCCGCTCGACAATACTCTTGTCGAGCAGACCCTCATCAATGACGGCCTGCACTAAGGGCGTCAGGATATAGCCAGGCGCAATGGCATTGACCCGAATCCCAGCAGCACCCCATTCACACCCAAGCGTGCGGGTAATCATCGAAATCCCGGCTTTGGCAGCGCTATACGCGTTGCGATACGTCAAACCAATCACGCCTGCAATCGAGCTGATATTGATGACGTTACCCTTACCCTGCTTAAGCATGTGCACTGCGCAAGCTTTGGTCATCATGTACGTGCCTGTCAGATGGATATCCAACAGGCGCCGAAAGTGCATCATGTCTTGCTCGACCGTTGGCTTCACCCGATCGGCAATACCCGCGCAATTAATCAAGACATCCACGCGACCGTATTTTTTAATCACCGTCTCGACCACGTGGTTAACCTGAGCCTCATCAGCAACATCGCAAGCGAGACCCAAGTGCTGCGAACCCAGTTGTTGGGCAATACTCTTTGCAGCCACCTCTTGGAGATCAGCAATCACAATCGTTGCGCCTTCTTTTGCAAAGCCATGTGCAGCAGCCAACCCGAGGCCACTTGCACCACCTGTGATTAAAACAACGTACGGTTTCAGTTCGGGATACATGGTTGTCCTTTTTTCAATTATCGAGTTTAAGATGACGTCTTTTAATCAACGCATCCCAACGACCGGCATCTTTCTTTAGAAACTCTTTAAAGTCTGCGGTGGCTTGATACATTGGCATCGCACCCATCGCTTCTAGCTGCAAGATGACTTTGGGGTCTTTTAAAGACCTTTCTAAAGCAACAGACATCGTCTGAATCACAGCATCATCTGCAGAAGCCGCCATCACCATGCCGTACCAAGCAGTGGGTATCACGCCGGTAATGCCCTGCTCAGCCAAAGTCCGCACTCCAGGCAAAAGCGCTGAGCGCTGGTTGCCAATAATACCGAGTACTTTAAGTTTTTCTGCTTGTATCAAACTTTGCACACCTGGCAGATCACCAAAAAACATATCCACCCGCTTGCCAACTAAGTCTGTAAATACCGCCGCCGCCCCCTTGTAGGGCACGTGTAAGATTTTTACGTCAGCCCCTTCTTGAAACATTTCCATGCTCAGATGCGAGGTCGCACCGATTCCGGAAGAGCCGGCTGAATAAACTTTGCTTGAATCCTTTTTAATTCGAACAGCCAAATCTGCCGCATCAACGATATCTGTGGGCGCCCCGACCACCAACACCGAGGTGGTGTCTGTCACCAAAGAAACGGGCTTGAAATCTTTAACCGGATCGTAGCCGAGCTTAGGATCAATAGCAGGATTAATCGTCAGCGCACCCGCGCTAGATAAAAAAAGCACGCTGTTGGGTGAAGTTGAGCGGATCACGTAATTTGCAGCGATTGAGCCGCTGGCGCCAGGCTTATTTTCAACGACTACTGCTTGCTTGAGCTCAGCGCCGAGCCTCTCAGCGAGCACTCGTGCAATTCGGTCTGTCGGTCCGCCCGTTGGAAACGCAACAATAATCTTCAATTGCGCAAACGCTGGGGGTGACAGCATAACTTGAACGAAACAATATAAAAGTAATAAATATTTTTTCATGTTTAGCCTCGTCGATATTTTTATAGTTGTGAACAGCTCATAGACAGACAGTACTCTTTTTTTCAAGGACGATAAGAAACAAAGTTCAGTGACATCGTCATTGCCAAGGTCATCATTATTTTATCAAGCCTCTTGAGTACTCATCATGATTTTTTGTTACTACGCTTGAGAACCTGATCAGTATGTTCGCCGAGCTTGGGTGGAGGTGTTAAGTACTGCGCTGGGGTGCGCGAAAGTTTTAGCGGATTTCCAAGCACCCGAATCGGTTTGGCCCCACCCATCGCAAATTTCACGACAAGGTCAGAATGTTGGACTTGCGGATCTTCCAGCACCTGACCAAGATCGTTGAGTAGACCAGCCGGCACCCCCGCTTTAGACAGCGTCTCTGTCAACGCAACCCGCCCTTTGTCGCTAAAGCATTGACGCAAAGCCCGTGTCAATGACTCGCGATTAACCGCTCGCGCCTCATTGGTGGCATAGCGGACATCATCCGCAAACGCAGACAACCCCACGGCGTGACATAAGCTTTTAAATTGACTGTCATTTCCGACCGTAATCAAAATCGCACCATCTTTGCAAGGAAAGATATCACTGGGCACAATCGTGGGGTGAGCATTACCCTGCCGAGTCGGCACCACCCCTGAGGCAAAGTACGACGCAGCAAGTGTTGCCATTGACGTGACTTGAACGTCTAGTAAAGAGAGCTCGATTTTTTGACCCACTCCGTTACGTTGCCTTTCCCAAAGCGCCGTCATAATTCCGAAGGCAGCATAAACCCCCGTCATCACATCAGTGAGCGCAACGCCCACTCTTTGGGGACCCGCACCAGGCAAGCCGTCTTTCTCGCCAGTGACACTCATGATGCCACCAACCCCTTGAATCACACCGTCGTAACCAGGTCGCTCAGCGTATGGACCTGTTGTGCCATACCCCGTAATTGAGCAATACACCAAACGAGGATTCAGTTTGCTCAACGACTCAAAATCGAGTCCAAAGCGTGCCAAGCTACCCGCTTTAAAATTTTCAACAAAAACGTCAGCCTTTTCCACAAGCTTCAAAATCTCAGCGCGGTCTTCTTGCTTCGCAATATCTAGCGCAATCGACTTCTTGCCCCGATTCGCGCTGCAAAAATATGTTGCGACTCGCTCTTGTGCACTCAAATTCACAAAAGGAGGGCCCCACCCTCGCGAATCATCACCAACGCCCGTACGCTCAATTTTGATCACCTCAGCACCAAAATCAGACATTAACTGAGCACACCAAGGCCCAGCCAGTACACGCGAAAGATCCAGCACCACCAGATCGTCAAGCGCGCGTTTTGCAAAGTTTGTCATTTTGTCATTTATTGTTTTCGCCGAGTGTTTAATATACACTCGATGCATTGAGCAAAAAAGATACTAAACGGCTCTAAAAAGACAAACTCTCATGCTCTATAAAATTGTTCCTGATTGAAGATGATAATAAAAGGACCAATTAACGCGTTTGACGGCGTCGATAGATCATTAGGCCAAACGCTAACACCACCAGCAATGCTGGGATCAATGCAATATTCAGCACCTTAATCCAAAACTGCAGTGCCTCACTATCCGCACGCAGATCTTTACGAACGTCTTTTAATTCACGACGCTTCTCAGCGGCAACCTTACGAAAGCGATCGACTTCGGCTTGCTGCTCTTTAGTTAAAATTGCTGCGCCCGCAGCTGCACCTGGTGCTGGTGCAGTTTTTTGCAGTGCCTGCAACTTTTCTTGTGTTGCTTGCAGACTATCCTGGATGTCTTTAATTTTTTCTGTGTACGCTTGTTGAGCACGGGTCTCCATCTCTTTGATCACCGTAAACGGCCGCGTCGCACTTTGCCGTGTACGCAGTGAAATCAAAGCAGCATCGCCAGCGTACTGATCCACCAACGCTTGCACAAACGCTAAATTACCGTTGATCGGATACACCAAGCGCTGGCCAAGCAAGTCTTGAATCTGTACGGCCGCACCGTCATTAATAAAATCAGTATCCGCGATCAAGACTAAAGAGTTATCTGCAGCGGCTTGTGCAATATGCGCGGCAAAGATCTCAGGTGCTTCTTCGACAGGCTTTTGAGGGGCATCTGCGGGCGCAGCTGCAGCTTCAGTTGCGGGCTTCTCATCGCCAGCCGGCTTGTCTTTAGCAGCATCGTCTTCAGGCTTTTTCTCTGGCTTAGGTTTAGGCGGACGACCATCCGGAAAAGCGGTGTTGAACTTGCCTTGCAAGCGTATCGCAATCGGCAATTCTTGGCCCGCAGCTTTAAACCCAGCCGTCGCCTTGTCGCCACGATCTTGACCCCGCGCGACCTCAATTAAGGCAGAATATTTTGACGAATGCATCAAGATTTCTTGCTTGAGGCCAGCAACTGGCTGTCCACTAAAGGCACCAATAAACGGAAATAAGGTTCCGCCCAAGCGTGCCGTGGCCACGTCGGTTTGATCATAAGCAGAATCGTTTAGGCTCAGTAACGTTGGCAGTGCACTCGGGCCTTTGCCGACCATGTACTGCATGTCTGAAAGCATCTTGGTCGTATCGAGCGAAATACCCCATGCCTTGGTCAGTCTTTCTAGATTTGATGGGATGCCGGTGGGCTCCATGCCACGCTGCCCAGGGGCGACATCAAAGAAAGCAAACGGATCAAGCAGGGCAATCAGTTTGCCGCCACGCATCACAAACTGATCGATACTGTATTCAGCATGCTCAGTGATGCCACGCGGGTGGTGCACGAGCAATACCTTCACCTTAGGATCAATATCTTTACCATCCATCGGCACTTGGACGACTTTATAATCGCGCTCAAGTTCTGAAATAAATATCTGCTTGGGCGACGGTGGTACCCCCATCATTGGGAAACCGGAATTACCAAACACCGGCATCGGGCTCATGACCCCAAGCACCGTCTTCTCCTTTTCAGTCACACTCGCAATGGCACGCGTAATGTCGTACTCGAGCAAACGCTCGCGATCCATCGCAATGTTAGACATTGCCGATTTACGATCGCCCTGCTTGACCGCAAGACCCAAATAAAAGCGATCGCCATTATCAAGGGATTGCGCTTGCACGCCATCAAGCGTGGCGGTCTCTTCAATGTCAGAGTCAGGCTGGGGATCCGAGGTCTCGATTGAGACTTTTCCACCACTGGCATTACGGTATTCGATCAACAAGTCTTGCACTCGACGACCGTAGCCCTTTAACACCAAGGGCATACCCGCTTCAGACTGAGAAAAATAAAACCGAATTGTGATCGGTGCTTGTAATTTTTTTAACACCTCGCGAGTGCCCTCAGACAGGGTGTAACTTTTGGCTTGCGTCAAATCTACACGCGAATAATAAAAGTACGCGAAGACATTGACCGCTACCAAACTGACAACTGCCAGCGCGATCACGACAAAAGAGTTTCGATATAAACGATTCAGCATGATCACCCCTTAACCCGCACGATGACCGCGCAAGACCACACCTGTGGCAAATAACGAAAAAACCGAAATAGACACAAAGTAAATGACATCGCGGCTATCCAGAACGCCCTTTTGAAAGCCATCAAAATGGGACAGCACTGAAAATCCTGCCATCACCTCAATACCCTCTGTGCCAATCCAGCGCCCGACTAAATCCAAGATGGGTGGAAACCCAAGTAGATTAAGAAGCAGGCAAATCATGATTGAAAAAATGAACGCAATCACTTGATTGCGCGTGCAGGCTGAGGCCAGTGAGGCAATCGACAAATAGGTACCTGCAAGCAGCGCACAACCCACGTAACCAGCCAGAATCGTGCCATTGTCAGGCGAGCCCAACCAGTTCACAGTCAGCACCATCGGAAAACTCAACGCGATCGCTAAAATCAAAAAAGCCCACGAGGCCAAGAACTTACCCAAGATTGCCTGCCAAGGGGCAATCGGCATCGTCAGCAGCAATTCGATCGTGCCTAGGCGATGCTCTTCAGACCACAAGCGCATACCGACTGCAGGTACCAAAAACAAAAATAACCAAGGCATCCAGTTAAAAAACGCGGCCAACGATGCGTCGCCACGCTCAAAAAAACCACCGAAGGTGAAGGTAAAAATCCCTGCTAACAGTAGATAAGCAATCAAGAACACAAACGCGAGCGGTGACTCAAAATATGCTCGCCATTCTCTGGCTGCGATGGCTCTGGTGGCTGAAAGGATGTTCATGCTTAGGCTCCGAGCTGTGCAGATGTCTGACGCTCGGCGCCAGTCACTTCACGAAAGTAGTCGTCAATTCTTCCGGTTTTGGATCGTGTCTTAAATTCACTAGGTGTACCTTGCGCCACAATACGCCCTTGCGAGATAATCACGGCGCGGCTGCACACAGCCTCAACTTCTTCAAGCACGTGCGTCGAGATAATGATCGACTTGGTGAGACCCATTTGGCGGATGAGATCACGCATATCGTGCTTTTGATTTGGATCTAAACCATCTGTGGGCTCATCTAAGATCAACACTTCAGGGTCGTGAATCAAAGACTGCGCCAAGCAGGTGCGTTGGCGAAAACCCTTTGACAGGGTGTCAATCGTTTGCCTGAGCACGTTTTGCAACTGACAAAGCTCGATGACACGATCTACAGCATTTTGCCTCGCCACACCATTGAGGCCTCGGATGTCTGCGGCAAAACGCAGAAATGACAACACAGTCATGTCTTGATAAGACGGGGCCGATTCGGGCAAATAACCGATCTTACGCTTGGCGAGAATGGGATCTTTCAACACATCAAAGCCGCAGACCGAGATCGAACCACCCGAAGGTGGAATGAACCCGGTAATCATGCGCATCGTGGTGGATTTGCCGGCACCGTTGGGGCCTAAGAACCCCAACACTTCGCCCTGACCGACTTCTAATGACAAGTCATCAACCGCCAACTGGCCTTTGAAGGATTTTGATAAATGTTGGATCTGAATCATAGATCTCTCGGTTATAAATAAACATATGGCTGGCACTTGTAGGGTCCGCAACGCCAAAGCCTGTTCTCTTGCCTTGGGGATTTGGGGTGACCAAAACAAATTGAGGCCGTATTTTGACAAAAAAAGTACTAAAAATCTAGCTTGGAGGTCTTCTGCGCACGAACGCAGCCACACCTTATAACATTGTTAAGTGCAATAACGCTGAAGATAGGCTTGGTCTAAGCCTCAGATCCTCTCAACTTGGGCAGCCAAGCGTCATACTCAAACAAACACTCGCAAACTTGGCCAGCTTTCAGTATGCTGCATACATCCCACTATAAAAAACAGAACCGCCCAAACGGGCTTGGCTAGCGCGAGCGGCCGGCGCTACGTTCACTGGGCGAGTTTGAAGGCACCGGAGACCTCAATGCAAAAGCGACTAGGCATTGCAATCGCAGTTCTTGGCCACATCCTTGCACTATTATTCGGCGCTGCACACGCTGCAGATAAACCAATCCGCTTGGTGATTTTTGCTGCCGGTGGCCCCGTCGACTTTGTGGCGCGCCAGTTCGCTGAAAAGCTTTCTAAAACGACAGGCACTGATGTCATCGTTGAGGCTAAGCCAGGCGCCAATGGCATTATTGCGGCACAAAACGTCATTGCAAGCGAACCTGACGGCACAACACTATTCTTTTCAAGCTCAGGGCTCTTTACGATCTCGCCGATTTTTCAAAAACTCCCTTTCGATATTGATCGTGACTTGAGCCCAGTATCGCGTATCGTCGTCAACGCCTCTGCGGTAGCTATCGATGCCAATATCCCTGCAAAAACTATTGCTGAGTTTATTGCCTACGCGAAGGCCAAAAATCAGACCATCGACTTTGGATCACCCGGAGTGGGCAATATCACTCAACTCTGGATTGAACAATTTGCGGATGCGACTGGCTTGCAGCTCATGGCAGTACCATACAAAGGAATCGCTCCGGTGATGGTCGATGTCATGGGTGGACGACTAGCAGGCACGATTGGCGATTTACCGGCTTTTTTACCTCACATTCACTCAGGGCGCATGCGAGTAATTGGCTTGGTTGGCGAGACACGCAGTCCTGCGGTACCGAATATTCCAACCGTTCACGAGCAAGGTTATCAAGGTCTCAACGCCTTATCTTGGTATGGAGTGTTTGCCTCGAGCAAAACGCCGAGTGCTCTTGTTCAAAAGTTAAACACGTCGTTCAAACAGGTATTGTCTGAACCGAGTTTGCGTGAAGCCCTTAGGGCTGCGGGGGTCGAACCGGCCGCCTCAACCCCCGCTGAGCTCGCTGCACTTGTACAAGCAGACCGCGCACGCTGGGCGACACTGATTAAGCAAAAACAATTAAAAATGGAGTAGGCGCATGAATCAAACATATCTACGAACCCTCAGAGGGTTGGTCGTTACCTTATCGCTGATTCCGTTTGCGGCCTGGGCTCAAACGCCTTACCCCTCCAAGCCAATTCGAATTATCGCGCCGTTTCCGCCCGGTGGCGCTGTTGATATTGTGGCGCGTACGCTGGCTCAACATCTGTCGACCGCACTTGGTCAACCTGTTGTAGTTGAAAACAAGCCAGGTGCCAATGGCACGATTGGCTCGGCACTTGTGGCAAAAGCTGAGCCCGACGGCCACACTCTTTTGCTCAGTTCCGTGGGCGCCATCACAATCATCCCCCACGTGCGCGACGTTGGCTACGATCCCCTCAACAGTCTCATCCCCGTCACACAAGCGGTGCGCCTGTCGTTGATGTGGCTAGCCAGGACTGGACTTGAGGCAAAAACGATGGCGGATCTCATTAAACTCGACAAGGCTGGGGTCAAGCTTTCGGCTGGTACCTCAGGCAATGGCAGCCCAAATCACATCGCCATTGAACAGTTCAATCTGATGGCAGGCACACGCATCATCGCGGTACCGTATCGCGGTGAGAGCCCTGCCCTGACCGACTTGATGGGAGGGCAAATTGACCTCGCAGTGATCACGCTCGTTGCGGCCGCCGTACCGCTCAATTCCGGCAGCATCAAGCTGTTAGCAACTTCGGGCTCAAAAGCCCCGCCAACGATCCCTCAACTGCCTACAGTCGCTGAATCAACGGGGCTGACAGAGTACTCAGTCGAGGCCTGGCAAGGCGTTTTTGTGCCCGCAGGCACAGCGCCAGACATCGTCAAGCGTCTGAATACTGAAATCGTCAAGATCGTGCATTCACCCGACGTCAGTAAGTTCTTACTTGACAGAGGCTCTGAGCCTGTTGGTAGTAGTGTTTCGGAGTTTTCTGCCCTCGTGCAGAGTGAGTTTGTTAAGTACGGGGCTTTAGCCAAAAAAATCCAATTAAAAGTTGAGTAGTTCTCATGGCAAACAATCTTTGTGTACGTTTTGTGAAAGCCGCTGTTGGTGCCATTGACGCGAGCCACTTTGCTGTCACTACTGAAGCCATACCCAGCGCCGAGATGGGCGACATCGTGGTCCAAAACGCGTTTGTCTCGCTCGACCCGTATCAACGTCGTCAGATGATGCCCAATGTCGCCTATGCGAATCCGTTGAACTTAGGTGACGTGATGGTGGGCCGCGCGATCGGACAAGTCGTTGAATCAAAGCACGCAGACTTTAAAGTGGGTGACTGGGCGCTAGGCCATTTTGGTTGGCAACGCTACACCAAGATCAAAGTGTCTGGCGCCGAGAAAATTAATCTAGATGGCTTTTCTGCCTCGACCTATCTGGGTGCGCTTGGCAGCCCGGGCGTCACAGCGTGGGTGGGCTTGCACGCGATCGCAAAGGCCGTGCCTACAGATACGGTTGTGATCTCTGCCGCAACCGGTGCGGTGGGCAGCGTTGCCGCAGCCCTAGCGCGTTCAATCGGCTGCCGCGTAGTTGGGATCGCTGGCGGCCCTGCAAAGTGTCAACATGCTGTCGAAAAACTGGGTTACTCGGTCTGCGTCGATTATCGGGATCCGAACTTCAAGCAATTACTTGCGCAAGCAACGCCGCAAGGCATTGACGTTGATTTTGAAAACGTCGGCGGCGCCATCTTTGATTGT
>NSIQ01000005.1 GCA_002737415.1 Alcaligenaceae bacterium
CACCTTGCAGCCCACTGAGACCTTTGTTGAGGGGCTAGAGGCAGCCCCTCAGGCTTTTGTGGATTTATTTAAGGGGGCGAACCTGGGGAAACTGGTGGTGCGGGTTTAATGGGACACCTTGAGTTCGATCACCATATTACTTAAACGAAAAACAGGATTCTCATTATGCTTCGATTATTCGTTGTACTTATTGGAATAGTCTTGTCCTCGTCGGCATCAACGCAACCATCGGAGCAATACCCAACCAAACCCATCTGGGTTGTCGTACCTTATGCAGCGGGCGGTGCGGTCGACATCATCTCTCGGGCCTTAGCCCAGGAACTCACTTCCCAACTAGGTCAGCCGGTGCTCGTAGACAACCGACCTGGCGCTGGGGGCAATGTTGGGTCAGCTTACGTCGCGAAATCAAAACCTGATGGCTATATCCTGTTAATGGGCGGGCCATCTCACACAATCGCTCATAAAATTTTTAATAATCTGACTTATGATCCAAGCAAAGATTTAGTGCCAATCGCAATGATCGGCTCAGCTCCCTCGGTGCTGTTGGTCTCTACGAACTTAGGGATACAAAACATTGCCGCGCTGGTGAATTTGGCGAAGACCGCATCAAACTCGCTGACATACGGTCACGGGGGCCTTGGCACCACAAGCGAGCACTTGGTCAGCGAACTCTTTCAACAGCGAGCTGGCATAAAGTTAGAGGGCGTGGCGTACAAAGGTGGTGCTCAAGCGATGCAAGATTTGATGGGCAACCAAATTCAGTTAATGTTTACAAACCTACTGAATGCCCTGCCTCATATCAAATCTGGGCGACTCAAAGCCTTGGCAATCGCACAACCTCAGCGTTCCGCCGTCATTCCAGATGTGCCGACTTTTTCTGAGTTAGGCATTGAAAATTTTAACGCGCAGGTGTGGTGGGGGCTTATGGGGCCCAACAACCTACCTACCAAGGTGATTGGGATCATCAACCAGACTGTCAATGCGTCTATTGTGGCACCTTTGTTTAAAGACAGACTGATGGCCTTAGGCGCTCAGGTTCAGCCTCTGACACCACAGCAATTCACCGAACGCTTTTTGGCTGAAAAAAATCAATGGGAACAAATTGTTTTACGAGCAAATATTGAGCCTCAGCGGTAATACGCGAGACAGCAAAAGAAAGCCGACACTTACGTTAATCTGATGCTGCAACGCAATATTCTCTAGTTTTTTTTGCAAAACACTACCAAGCGGCTTTTTGAATCGTCTCGACCTGATTAATGTTTTACATTGATTAGGTCGACAGAAGCATGGGCCAAGGATCGCAAACTTAGTCAACACCGCATACATTTAAACTACAGAGCGCGGATAAAACGAATGCCAACAACAACCGTCGAAGATACATTTTTATTTTATGAAGTCACGGGGCAAGGCTTGCCCATCGTTTTGACCACCGGTCTTGGGGCAGGCGCTGAGGCACGAGTTGAATTAATCGCTGGGCTTGCAAAACATCACAAAGTTCTGACCTATGATCAAAGAGGCACTGGCCGCAGTGGACCAGCCTCTCGGCCTCAATCCATTGAAGAATTTGCAGATGACATTGTCACACTAATGGATGCTGCGAACATTGACTGCGCGGCGGTCATTGGGCTTTCAACCGGAACGGGAATTGCAACGGCGCTAGCAGCAAATTACTCAAATCGTGTCTCGCATCTCATCTTAGGTGCGCCGTGGACACATGGGGATGCAGATCTTCATGTACTACAAAACACACGAAAGACAGCTGCGCGCACAATGCCCGCCGATTTCTATATTCATTTCAATTCGATGCTGATCTACCCACCAGAATTTCGACGTACGCACTTTAAACGTTTTGAAAACATGGCGGCTCAGGCGCTCAAGTCACCACAAGATCCTGTAAAAATTTCTGCGCGCTTAGATGCGATCCTTGCCTTCGATGCCCGCGAACTATACAAAAAAATTAACTGCCCTGCACTTGTGCTTGGCGCACGCGACGATCTCGTCATGCCCTATTGGTTTTCTCAGGATGCGGCAGCCGCAATATCAAACTCGCGCCTAGTAATCTACGAACACGGGGGACATATGTTCCCTGAAACAAGGACCTCTGATTTTCTTCAAGAGGTCAATGCCTTTATTTCCTGACCTTGAATTGTTATTGACTTATGTGAGCTTCACTACTTAGCCCAGACAAATACCCACCCGTATCGTTAAAGAGGATATGTCATGTCAGATGATTCTTTGCATAAATCCGCCATCGTCATCGATGGATTGGTTGTTTCAAATTGGAGCAGACAAGTATTTGAAGATATGCATCGAGGTGGCTTGACGGCTGCAAACTGTACCTGCTCAATTTGGGAGGGCCTACGCGAGACTATGATCAATATCGCTCAGTGGAAAAAAGCCTTTCTCGACCACGCAGACATCATCATGCAGGTGCGCAGCGCAGAGGATATCCATCGCGCAAAGCAATCAAACAAGGTTGGAATTATCCTTGGCTGGCAAAACACTAGTGCAATCGAAGATCGTCTGGATCTACTGCCTCTTTTCAAAGACATTGGGATAGGTATCATTCAAATTACCTACAACACGCAAAATCTTGTCGGTTCTGGCTGTTGGGAGCCCAATGACAGTGGCTTGTCTGGGTTTGGGCGAGAGGTCATCACCGAAATGAATCGCTTAGGGATTTTGATTGACCTTTCACACGTTGGGCCTAAGACATCCGCTGACGCCGTTACTTTTTCAAAACGACCTTGCGCTTACACCCATGTGGCTCCCTTTAGTGCCTTTAATAATTCGCGCAACAAGACAGATCAGCAACTAAAAAAAATTATAGCTAGCGGCGGTTTTGTTGGCGTCGCGACTTATCCGCCTTTTATGAAAACGGGTGCAAATACAACTTTAGATGACTGCGTAGATTTGTTTGAATACATGATCAATCTCTGCGGCGAAACCAATATTGGCATCGGCACTGATTCCACCCAGGGTCACGACGATGCCTTCTTTGACTGGTTACGCCAAGATAAAGGTTATGCGCGCCGTGCAAACCCTGGTCGAGGACGTGCGCCGTTTGTTAAGGGCATGGAAACACTCGCTGATTACCCGCGTTTGACTGAAGTAATGCAACACCGTGGTTGGAGTGAAAAGCGGATACGCGCGATTCTTGGTGAAAACTGGTTACGTTTTTTAGGTGAAAGCTTGACTCCGCAATAATCGCATCGGTTTAAGCCTTGGTATCAAATACTCACTTAGATGACCTTTGCAATCGACTGTCATCTACCGCAGAAAAACTGTAAAGGAGAATGTCATGTCCAGCCTTGCCGCCTATAAAGACTCATCCAGTAACGTTATCTCTTCAAGTCTGCGCAGATCTCGCCTAGTCAAGGCATTGTCTTGCGCGCTATTACTCACCATACTCAATCACTTTCCAACGTGCATAGCACAAGCATTTCCGACACGCCCGGTTTCGTTCATCGTGCCGTTTGCGGTTGGTAGCTCCACAGATATCATGACACGCCTGTTGGCTAAAGGCTTAAATGAACGACTCAATACAAGTTTTTTTATTGTTGAAGACAAACCTGGGGCGAGCGGTATCGTGGGCGCAAGTTACGTAGCTAAGGCTAAACCCGACGGTTACACCTTGCTGGTAACAACGGGCACAACGCATTCGCAGAACCCCTGGTTATTCAAGCAGCTTAGTTACAACCCATTGGTCGATTTTGAAGCGGTCGCTGGCATTGGTGGCGTACCTCTTGCGTTACTCGTTAAAAACGATTCGCCAATCAGAAGCCTGAATGAGTTGATCAGTTTCGTAAAATCAACAAAAATTCCTCAGTCGTATGGCACCGCCTTCGGCTTAGCAACGATTTGTTCAGAAACTATAAAAAAATCATCAGGTATTGACCTCACACAAATTCCATATAAAAGTAGTCCACAAGCGATCACTGAACTCATTGGCGGGCAAACATTAATGCTGTGTAATGATTTGAACAGCTCAATGTCTGCTATTCGAGGCAATCAGGTTCGGGCACTTGCCGTCACCATCGAGACACGCTCTGCACAACTACCTAACGTACCTGCCATTACTGAATTTATGCCTATGTTTCCGACCATGCGTTCCTGGGTGGCTGTCGTAGCCCCAAAAGGTACCGCGCCAGAAATCATTGGGATACTTGCGAAAAATATTCTCGAGGTGACTTCTTCTGAGTCATTTTTAAAACCACTCACGCTAAACGGATTTGAGCGTCTAGCGTTGGCCGAACAATCGTTGACTGCTTTTTTTAATGAAGATCTTGAAAAATCAAAAATTCTTATTCGAGATGCGGGTATCAAACCACAGTAGCGTCTACATTCAAATCGTTTTTTTACAACTATATTTAAGCATCTGAGAATAGTGCCATGATGACCAAAGAATTTGGTGAATTTATCTCGAATCGACCACGCGACTGGTCGACTGAAGCAATACATCAGGCTTCGCGGGCTTTTGTAGACACAATCGCCTGTATGGTTGCCGGTCGACAAGACGCCGCAGTGCAGCGCGCCTCGCGCACATTTGAGCAGTGGTCACAGGCGGGCGTTGGTATCCCCTGTGTAACAGGTCAGAGATTGCCTGCACCGTGGGCTGCTTTGGTCAACGGAGCAGCGGCGCACGCGCTGGATTATGACGACGTCTCTGAGCCTGCGCTTACACACCCAAGTGCTGCCCTGGTGCCAGCACTCTTGGCTTTAGCGCTAGAGCGCAAGTGTTCTGGCGAACAAATCATTGACGCCTATATTATTGGCTTTGAAATTCAAGCTTCGTTAGGCGCCGCAATGAACGACGCGCACTACGGACGCGGGTGGCATACCACCTTAACCTTTGGCTCAATTGCCGTCGCAGCCGCTTGCGCGAGACTACTTCAACTCGACGCAAAACGTGCAGCAGCAGCGATATCCATTGCAACCAGCTCATCGAGTGGCTCAAAGCTTCAGTTTGGTACTAATCTGAAGCCGATTCACGCAGGCATGGCGGCGCAAGCCGGAATCATCGCGGTAAGTCTTGCAGAGCAAAGCGTAACGGCGGCTGCAGAAATTTTTGAAGGCACTTGGTCATTTCGATCTCTGTTTGGCGGCGATAGTGCTGCCGGTTTTGATGCCGCTCGCAGCGTGTTGGCTGGTGAGCCAGCGATTACAAAAATTGGTATCTGCCTAAAAGTCCATCCTTGCTGCGCGAGCACTCATCRAACGATTGATGCCATCTGGGCTTTAAAAAAGAAAGGGCTACGCCTGGACACGATCCAGTCAATTACGACACATGTTTCTGGAATCGTGCTGGACAACCTCATGTACTCACAACCAGTCGATGAAATGCAGGCCCGATTTAGCATGAATCACTGTGTCGCACTTGCATTGTTAGAAGATCAAATTAGAGTCAAAGATTTTTATTCGGCACGATTAAACGACTCACAGACACGCTCGTTGTGGCCGCTGGTAAATATGCAACTTGATCCAACCTTACCCGGAAAAGATGTCATCAATCCCCGGCCTGAGCAAGCTTACGTTGTTGTCAAGAAGCGAGATGGCAGTGAAATGCAAGAAACCATCCTTTTCGCCATGGGTCACCCCAACGTACCGGTCTCTGACGAGGCTCTTGCCCAGAAATTCATGGCGTGTACCCAAGATGCCTTTGATCTCGAGTCTGCAACGGGGTTTTTACACGAGCTGCAAGATCTAAAAAAACAAAAAAACTTGGACTTTATCAACAATCGTTTTGAAATGATTTCTTGAACGAGGTAGGTACACAGACCACACTGAGTGGCTCACGACAGATTCAGCAATTTCGCAAAATACGCTTAATCAATTTACTATCGAGATTTTTACATTCATTAGTTTTCTTTAGGAATTTTCGCCTCGTCCACCACCTTAGTCCATTTGGTGATCTCTGCCTGTGCGAAATCTGCAAACTGTTGAGAGGTGCCGCCAACGGCATCGATGCCAAGCTGCGCTAGCCTCTCTTTGACTTCTGGCGTGTTCGCAATTTTAGAAACCTCAGTCGACCACTTCAACACAATCTCTGGCGGTAGGCCGGATGGCCCCATGAAGCCCAACCAGGAAAACGCCGTAAAGCCTGGATACTTTTCTACCATCACCGGCATGTTGGGCAAAGACTCGAGCCGCTTAGGGCCGAAGCTCACTAAAGGCTTAATTGATCCAGCCTTGATATGCTGCGATTGAATGAAAAGCGTATCGATCGCATACGAGACCTCACCACTGACCAAAGCCATTGTTGAAGCTGCACTACCTTTATATGGCACATGCGTGACGTCAATGCCTGCAGACACTTTAAAGTACTCGCCCGACAAATGCCCCATCGTGCCGTTACCAAACGATGAGTAATTAAGCTTGCCAGGATTTTTCTTGGCATAGGCGATCAACTCATCAAGCGTCTTCACTGGCAGTGAGGGATGAACGGAGAGCACAATCTGCAAAATGCCCATCTGACTAATGAAAGTAAAGTCCTTCATGGTGTCATACGGCAATTTGTTATAGAGCGCAGGATTGGTCCCAACGCTGGTGGTACCGACTGTGATGGTGTAACCATCAGGTGCCGCACGGGCACCGTAGCTCATTCCAATCGTTGTGCCGCCACCCGCCCGATTGTCGATAATAATCGGCACCTTCCAGGCCTCGGCCAATTTGACAGTGAAAATCCGAGCGATCGGGTCGGTTGCACCTCCTGGTGGGTATGGGACAACAACCGTGATTGGTCGATTTGGATAGGGCTGCGTCTGAGCCAAAGTCGCAGTGCCAATTAGGCCTAAAAAACTTAAGGCAAATCCATTTAATAATCGCATACAGTTGTTCCTTATTTGTGCAACGACTGGCCAACCTTAATCAAACTACTCCGTCTTCGAAATACGCTCAGCTACTTTTTCCCATTTTTTTAGATCTGACGCAATCAGCGCCGCTAGCCCAGCAGGTGTCGACGGCGTAACATCCATTCCCGCAATCGCCATGCGCGCTTTGAACGCGTCGGTGGCAAGAACTTTGGCCACTTCTGTGTTTAGTTTGTTAATCACCGAGTCTGGAGTACCTGCTGGCGCTAACAAAGCAAACCATGAGGCTACGTTAAATTTTTCTAGGCCCGCTTGTGCAAAAGTTGGCACTTGAGGTAAAGCGGCATTTGGTTGACTTGAAGGGACTCCCACGCCGATCACTTTACCCTCGCGCACCGATGGCGCTGCCACCGCAATCGAAATCACCGCAGCCGGAGTACTGCCGCCAATCACGTCGACAATGAATTTGCCGCTACCTGAACCACCATACGGAATATGAACCCAATCCAGACCGCCCTCTAGGCGTAATTGTTCTCCAAGCATGTGCGCCGTACTGCCTACACCAGGAGAAGCATATGATAGTTTGCCCGGATTTGCTTTTGAATATGCAACAAGCTCTTTCATATTCTTGGCTGGAATGGAGGGATTGACAACAATTACAAAGGCAACATCGGTGAGTTTAGAGATCGGTGCAAAGTCTCTAGTTGCACTGAAGGTGACATTTTTTTGGATAAACGGCGTGATGGTCAAGGTACCATCAAATCCCAACAGCAAGGTGTGACCATCCGGTTTAGCGCGCGCCACCTCAGTCGTGCCAATAACGCCAGTAGCACCCGCTTTGTTTTCGATTTGAAAAGGCTGACCGAATTCTTTAGACAAGCCTTCGCCGAGTACACGCGCCAGCATATCTGCCGAACCGCCAGGCCCAAAGGGCACAATAATTTTGACTGGGCGTACTGGATAGGTTTCGGCTTGAGCCATACCAACCACCGAATAACCTAGCAGCACAATCGCATGGACAACAATGAGAATGCGTCGATTTAAATTGATCAATTTAATTAGCCTCAGTGTTTTATATAAAAAATTTACTCCGGCGTTAAACCGGCCGCCTGACTAATTGCCGTCCATCGAATCGTTTCAGCTTTGATAAAGATCGAAAATTCTGATGGATTCATATTAAGCGACTCAACTCCTTGCTGCGCGAAACGACTTTGTATGCCTGGATCTGAAAGCGCCCGCACCGTTACTTGATAAATTTGATTCAAGGTCTGAGTCGGCGTATTTTTAGGCGCACCTAAACCATACCAGTTCATCACGACATAATTCGACAATCCTGCCTCCTTAAGTGTGGGCACTGCGGGAAATGCAACAGACCTTTGTGTGCCAGTCACCGCAAGCGCACGCACACGCCCACCTTGCACATGACCAATTGCAGTCGGAGTCGCAGTAATTAATAAGTCAACGTTACCCGCCACCACGGCAGACAAGGCTTCACCCCCACCTTTATATGGGATATGCGTCAATTTAATATTGGCTTCTTTTTGCAGTAATTCTCCAGAAAGATGAGGACTGCTCCCCACTCCTCCCGAGCCAAAATTTAACTTGCCTGGGTTCAATCTGCCGAACTCAATTAATGCTTGCACAGTCTTAAAGGGACTTTTTTCAGGCACCACTAAGACCATCGGCGTCTGAAAGACTGCCCCGACCACTGCTAGGTCATCCGCATGGCTCCAACTCAATTTTTTAAACAGTGATGGCAAAATCGCGTAACTCGATTCAAATGCAATCAAAGTGTATCCATCGGGATTTGATTTGAGCACCTGAGAAAAGCCAATTGTGCTCGATGCCCCCGGCTTATTTTCGACAACAACCGGCTGCCCTGTTTGCTCTGCGATTTTTTGACCAATCACTCGTGCGCCCATATCGACCGTACCACCGGTCGCCCATGGCACCACGATCTTGACTGACTGATTTGGCCAAGTCGACTGAGCTTGGCTTAAGGCAGGCATCAATAGACTAGACGCTTGCAATAACATTATTAAAAAAATATGTTTTGATATTTTTTGCAATTTTTTCATGTTGGTCCTTGCCATAAATTATGCTTGAAGAGTCGGGTTCAAAAAATGTTATTCAAGCGAGGCCTCAAGCCGTTTTGCACGACGATTACGCACCCACGACAGATTTGGCAAAATCAATAGCAACACAGCCACAAACATCAAGATCGCCGAGAGTGGCCTAGAGAAAAAAATCATGAAATCGCCCTGTGATAGCAGCATCGACTGCCGAAAGTTATTCTCCATCAATGGACTCAAGACCATTGCCATAATCAGCGGTGCCGCTTCATATTTAAGCTTTTTAAACAAATAACCAATAAAGCCGAAGACAATCATCACGATTACATCAACCATACTGTTGCTTAAACTGTACGAGCCAATGACACAAAAAATCAGAATCGCTGGCACCAGGTAGTGATATGGAATTTTTAATATTTTGACCCATAGCCCGACAAAGGGCAGATTCAACACAATCAACATAATGTTGCCGATATACATGCTGGCAACAACGCCCCAAAAAATGTCTGGGTGCTGCGTAATCAATAAAGGCCCCACGTTCACGCCGTACGATAAAAATGCACCGAGCAATAACGCCATGCCTGGGGTTGAGGGGATCGCTAGCGTCAGCAACGGAATAAAAGCACCACCAATCGCCGCATTATTTGCGGCCTCTGGGCCTGCAACACCTTCGATCGCACCCTGACCAAATTGCTCTGGGTGCTTGGATATTTTCTTTTCAACGCTGTAAGACACGAAACCAGCGGCCACCGGACCGGCCCCAGGAAGAAGCCCAAAGAAAAATCCAATCAAGCCACCGCGTGAAATCGGTCCGGCAGAGGCTGCCCAGTCTTTTCGACTCGGCCATATTTGAGAAATTTTTCCAGAAAATACATCTTTTGAAATCCGCTGCTCAATATTCAACAACACTTCAGAGATTCCAAACAAACCCATAATGACGGGGATCAACCCGACGCCATCCGAAAACTCGACTATGCCGAACGTAAAGCGCGGTGTACCCATCACAAGGTCCATCCCGATCGAGCCAAGAAACAGCCCCACCACTGCCATCATCAGGGCTCTAACCATCGACCCCTGAGCCATGAAAGTCAACACAACTAACCCACAACACATTAAAGAGAAATATTCAGGAAAACCGAAGATCAGTGCGACTTTTGCCAAATGAGGTGCAGCAATTTGCAAGCCAATAATCGCTAAAGTCCCACCGATAAATGACCCAATAGCGCTGATACCAAGCGCTACGCCGGCGCGGCCTTTACGTGCCATTTGATGGCCATCCAAGCACGTRATGACYGACGAGGCCTCACCTGGAATATTCA
>NSIQ01000006.1 GCA_002737415.1 Alcaligenaceae bacterium
AGTGCGATTGAAAAGCCATCGAAGATGTCCATAGCGTCTCTTAGAAGCCCAACAAGCCAATCGGCAGCGCGGTCTCTAACCACACCTTAAACACCAGATAAGTCGCCATTGACGACAATACAGCTCCAAACACAATGACATACCAACGTTGGCGTTCAACCAGCCATAAAAGAAAGGCAATGAAAAGAGTCGTGCTGAGAATAAAACCTAGGTGTTCCATCGCTAGAGCGTATATCAAGAGTGCAACAATAATTGCTGCAGCCTTAAATGCACCAAGTCGATTGGCAAACAAGGGTTCAACCGCCTCGGCTGAGACGGCACGCGCACCATCCGCGCCACCATCTACGGTCTGCGCGAGCGAGTGCGCGACCCTTAGATACGCACGACTGGTGTTCCACCACTCAACCATTGAGAGTACACAAAGAACTGCACCCGCAATGAATGGAAACATACCAGGCCCCGGATCATTAAGTGAACCAAGCGAGAGCCTGTAAGAGGCAATACAAATCGAGAGCCCGCACACAATCCAAAATCCGCTTAGCCAGTTTTCTTTTCTCAAGGCTGTGCTCATTTCTGTGACTACCTTTTTTATAAAGCGATCAGTACATTCGATACAGCAACAGCATGGCTTTTAAGGGCTAATTACCCATCGATTTCAAAATCCCGCTAAACAAGGCACTTTGACCTTTGAGCCATGTTTTATATTCTTCTGGGTTCATTAATTTAATGTCAACGCCAAACGGTTCAAGCCTCGTTTTAATCTGCACGTTGTATGTCTCGACCGCCTTCTGCGCTGCAGCGTAGATCGCGTCGACAACGGGTTTAGGGGTTCCCTTAGGCGCCAAAATCCCGTAATACGAAGGGCTGGCGATGGTATAGCCTAGCTCTTGTAAAGTGGGAACATCAGGAAACGCTTGCAGGCGCTTGATACCATAAGCAGCGAGCGGACGTAAGGTACCCGCTTTAATATGCGGTGCGGCAGGCGCGACTGCAGTTGACGCCATATTGATGTGCCCCCCTAAGGTCGCCGTAATGGCGGGCCCACTACCCTGTGAGGGTATGTGATTCCATTTCACACCCGCTTCTTTTGCCAGGCCTTCAGGAATCAAGTGATTGGTCCCGAAGGTGCCAGAGCTTGTATAGGTGATTTTTCCGGGTGCCTTTTTTGAGGCATCAATCAAATCTTTAAAGGTTAGCCAGGGCGAGCTCGACAGCACCACAATTAACGAGCCACTTTCAACCAAACACGCGACGGGTTCAAACGAATCGAGGCTATACGTGACTTGCTTGTTGGTTAAAGGTACCACCGCAACCGATGAGTGAGAGGTACCGACCAGCACGTAACCATCAGGTTTACTGGTCGCCACAAAGCCCGCACCCACTGCGCCTGCAGCACCGGGCTTGTAAACGAGCGATAAAGGTTGACCTAAGAATTCACCCATTCTTTCAATAAAAGGTCTTAACAAATTGTCGGTATCACCTGGCTGAAAAGGGATAATGACTTGCACGGGCTTCACTGGAAACTTTTCAGCAGCCACACTTTGAGATGCCTGCAGACTCAACATGCCGCTGAGCACCGAGATCACACCTAACCACAAAGATCGATTTAGTCGCATTTTGCTGTCATACCTCCATCAACAATTAACTCGGTACCGGTGATGAAACGAGCCTCATCAGAGGCTAGAAACAACGCGGCGTTTGCAGTATCACGACCGTCGCCCATAAAGGGCATCGGGATGCGTGCCTGGCGTCTTTTTAAAATAGCCTCGACATCGCCCCCGCTTTGATTTTTTGCCACACGCACCTCCACCAAGGGGGTATGTAGTTGACCCGGCAACACAGAGTTGATTCTGATCCCTTTGCTGGCGTACTCAACAGCTACCACTCTACCGAACTGAATAACCCCCGCTTTTGACGCCGCATAGCCAACTTGTGCTGCACCAGACCAACGGATCCCAGAGATCGAGGCAATATTGACAATAGATCCCGCCCCTTTTTCAAGCATGACAGGCATCACGTATTTACACATCATAAAAACAGTTTTTAGATTGATATTCATCTGAGCATCCCAGCTTTCTTCACTCAAGGTAATCGGGCCGCCAGGTGAACCGCCGCCAACATTATTCACTAGGATATCAATGCCACCATACTGTTTGACGCAGGCTGCCACCAGCGCTGGAATCGCCTTGCCATCCAACACGTTACATTGATACGGCGTGACCTCACCGCTCGCCTCTGCAATTAGTGCAAGCGTTTCTGTCATGGTGCTCAAGTCTTTATCAACAGCAAAGACACGCGCGCCCTCTTGCGCAAATCTCACGGCGATTGCTCGTCCGTTGCCCCAACCCGGGCCCACACAACCTGCACCCGTCACTAGCGCCACCTTCCCTTCTAAGCGTCGTACCATTTTTTGTTCTTCACAGAAGTGGTTGATCGATCAAGCAGATAAACAGCTAAGCATCAAGTTCCGCTGGGCCCGAAGGTTGTGTATCCGCCATCAACAACAATTTCTGTGCCCGTAATAAAGGCTGCCTCATCCGACACCAAGAATAAGACTGCATGAGCAATATCCCATCCTGTACCCATCCGGCCAATCGGCACCATAGCATTACGCTTAGCAATCAACGATGCGGCATCGCCTTCGGAAAGTTGCTTGGTTAAGCGATACTCGACAAGTGGTGTATGCATCAAACCAGGCACCACGGTATTACATCGGATTCCTTTCTTTGCGTAAGCCCCTGCTGTTGAGCGTGAAAACTGAATAATCCCAGCTTTACTAGCGCTGTAAGCAACGTGCGTACGATCTTTTGAATTACGTAACCCAGCGACTGAAGAGATGTTGATGATCACACCTTTACTCTGCGCCTCGAGTACTGGAATCACATGCTTACAACCTAAGAACACTGTTTTTAAATTGAAATCAATCTGACGATCCCAAGCCTCTTCGGTCATCGTCACGGGATTACCGGGCTCAGAGCCACCCACATTGTTAATCAAGATGTCGATGTGCTTAAAACGATCTAGGCAGGCTTGCACCATTTTTTTTACGCTAGCAGAGTCGAGCATATCGCACAGATGCGTTGCACAGACAAAGCCCTCGTCTTCGATTGTCTGACGCGTTTGCTCAACGGCCTCTTTGACTACGTCAACTAAAAATACTGAAGCACCTTGTCGCGCAAGCAGAACCGCTGTTGCCCTTCCGTTCCCCCAGCCAGGCCCCACCGAGCCCGCACCCGTTACGATTGCAACTTTTCCAGTTAGGTTAAGCATGTTGTATCCAATTTTTATGTTTTTAAAAGATCGGTTTGTCGAAGCTATGATGGTTAGGGTGAATGCTTTTGAATAAAATCTAATGTGGCAAGTGCCGACTCTTCTGCTTTCACTGCAGCCACATGATATGAATCATCAGCCAAAACAAGCATGGTTGCATGTTTAATCAATTTGCACCAAGACTCAGTGTCTTGCACCGACCCAAGTCCGCTACCCGTTGTTGTAATCACCAAGGTGGGGCATTGAATCTTTGATAGCCTAGGCCTGACATCTAGCGTCGGCACCATTTTCATAAAGCCGAGTTGCGTCGACAAAGCCGTCTTTGCCATCAGTTGAGTCCAGTATTCGAGCATTTTTTCTGGTGCTTGACTGCCTAGACGACCGCGCATAGAGCCTCGCGCCCACGGCTCGAGCCCATCTTTCCTAAGCTGCTCAACCCATAATGCAACTGTAGGCGCCAACGATTTTTTGGGCGATGGTGGCGCGCCGAGCACCGTCAATGTTTTAACAAGCACGGGGTACTCTGCCGCAAAATTTAAGGCAATCGTGCCGCCAATTTTTGCAGCAACAAGATGAAATGAATCAATCTTTAAATGCGCCATTAACTTGATTAAGTCATCACTAAGTACGTTCAGCGTCCAGAGAAAGTCTTCTGGCATCGCAGACGATCGGCCAAAACCACGAAGATCTGGTCTTATAATTTTAAAATGACGCCCTAAATGAGGGATCCAGCCCCGCCAAGCCTCTCCACTCTCGGCATTGCCATGCAGCAGCACAACCGTCTCTGCAGGTTTCCATGGGTCCGTAAAATCGTCGATCTGATAAAAGATGTCATAACCAGACTCAGTTGTTAACGTTGACATTTTTTGCGCTCTAAGATTTTAAAAAATTAAGTACGAAAATTATTTCATTGCGACTGAACGCCCGCCAATGACAAGATTTTTGCCCACTTAGCAATGTCGCTCTGGATATCTTGTGCAAATAATTCGGGCGACCCTCCAAGTGGCTCAAGTGCCTTCGACTCGAACCATTGTTTAACTTCTGGCTGCTTCAGTATTCGTCCCACCTCTTGATTAAGCTTTTGAATGACAGGGATCGGGGTACCTGCTGGCGCCAAAATGCCATTAAAGCCGGCCACTTCAAAACCAGCTAAACCCGCCTGCACCATGGTCGGTACCTCTGGTAACACCGATGCTCTCTGCTTACCTGTCACTGCAAGCGCCTTCACCCTTCCAGCCTGAATTTGAGGAATCGCTGTGATTGGAACATCAAAAAAAATCTGAATATCATTCGCCAGCAAGGCTGCTAACACCTGCGGCGCACCCTTATAAGGGATATGTACAAAACTAACGCCTGCAGTTTCATTAAACAGCAGTGCGCCAAGGTGCCCAAGGCTGCCGTCTCCCACTGCACCATAATTCATTTTTTGAGGGTTACGTTTCGCTAGAGTAATGAGCTCTTGAACACTATTAGCAGCCACCGCTTGATTCGCAATAAGAACTAATTCAACATTGGTCACTTTAATGACAGGAGCAAAATCTTTTACCGTATCGTAGGGAAGACTTTTAAACAGGTACGGATTAACGGTATGGCTCGGAAAAATCCACAGCAAGGTGTACCCGTCAGGTACGGATTTCGCCACTGCTGAAGATCCAATGGTACCCCCCGCGCCTGGTCGATTATCGATGACGACGGGTTGCCCCAAGTTTTCGGATATCTTTTGGCCTATGAAACGCGCTAAAAGATCCGTGATCCCACCAGCACCGGTCGCAACAACAATTTTGATTGGTCGATTTGGGTACGATGCGACACTAGCGCCTGCAGGCTGAGCCGATACTGGCGTCCCTGCAAAAGTGGCTAGCATGAAAAGGAAAACACACAAACATTTAAATCGCTGATTCATGTCACTCTCTTTGGTGAGGAGACGAAATGGTTGATCACGCAGAGACCACCCTTCTTGACTTCAAACATTTAGCGAGCGCCGCGTTCGCCGTAACATCTTGGATTTTGCCGTCCAAGGACATGAATATCTGTCTGTGCAATCAATAAAATGAAACTGTCGACTGAATCAACTCACGCGGCACCAAACACGAACTGAGTCCAACCACCGGGCGCACTTTAGAACCTGGGGCACTCGTTGCCCATTTACCTGTTGCAGACATTCCATTGACCGCCAGGGGATCGATTTCGCGACGAATCTTCTCCGCCTCTGAACGGTCCGCGGTTTTGACAGCCACACGCAAAATGACTTCATACGGCTCATGTACGGGCGCAGGTGAAGACTCGCGATGTACACCATTGATACCTAGATAGTCGAAACGAATCTCTGTGGCCTGCAAAGCAACCTTCTGAAAGCGCTGCTCGAGTAAGTCTTGCGTACATTTTGCTCGCTCAAGCGCACCAGGGCCCGCAAAAATCACCATTTCTTCGGTCATGAAGCCTTCGGTCAAGCCGACTAGTGCTTTGAGTGTTGGGGTCCGAGGTTTGCCAGCTTGATCAGCAAAAGCTTCAACCAGATCTAGGCCAACCTGCTTGAAGCTGACCTTAGTGAAGTCAACAATACAGTCAGGGCAAATGTAATTGGCGGGGTCTCCAACTTCGTAGAGCAATTGCTCTTTGCAAGTGGCCTCAGACACGACCCCACCTGAGTTCGAGAGCTTGGATAACAATACGCGATCGTCACTAACCTCTGCAATAGGGTTACCAACATTGGCCAAATCAGGAACGTCTTTATAACCAGGATCACAGAAATAGCCACCACTCAGTTGACTGCCGCATTCCATCAAATGCCCGATCACCATCCCCTTAGCCATCAACTGGTAATCCTCAAAACCCCAGTCAAATTCAAAGGCAAGAGGACCTAAGTACAAGCAGGCGTCAGCAATCCGTGTGGTGATCACAACATCAGCGCCACCTTTTAACGCTTCAACAATACCTTGCGCACCTAGATAAGCCTCTGCAGACACGACGGTGTCAAGACTTTCAGCGATCGGTTGACCTGTCTCGATGAAGCTCAGGCCCATCGTACCGATCGTCTTCGTCAAAATACCACCTGACACCGAGGCAACACGTAAATCTTTAATGCCCAGCTTGATCGCTAAAGCCGCCACCTGCTGCGCGGCCTCATCCGGATCTAGCCAGCCTTGGTTAGTGATGATCTTAATACCCTTCTCTTTACACGTTTTGAGAAGGGGTTCCATCCGAGGAAGCAAATAAGGATCGTAGGGTGGCACGCGGTCAGTTTCCATACGAGAGACCTGAGCTGCACTCATGGTGACTTCTGACATTGAGTCAAAGCAAAGATAATTGATTTGTCCGCGATTCATCAAATCTGTTGCTGGCTCAAACCGATCGCGCGACCAACCCGTCGCAGAACCTAGTCGCACCGTCTTGCCAGTTTTTTTATGAGCCATTATGCGGCTCTCTTGACAGCAGTTGAACGGCCAACATAATCAACCGGCATAGTTAGCGGCAAGGTCAGCATGAGCGATGACAAGGCTTTACCAGACTCTTCAAAAGCCAGCGTACGCGAACGGCCACCCTCAAGCACGTCAGTCATCACAAAATTTAGGGCACCAATTAACGGCACTTCATAGCGGCGAATGACCCCCTTGGTGATAGGGCCGTACACCGCACGAACCGCTTCAATCGTCACTTGCTCAAGCAACACCGCATAGTCGCGTATATCGTAAGCAATGACCGACACCATCGAGTCATTACCTTTTTCGCCCGAACGAGAATGCGCCACTTCGCGCAGCGGCAATATCTGAGTCGTCACTTTTATTTGTCTCTTTTATGTTTTTATACCGCGGTACATTGGAGCACCTACGCCCCAATATAGACCGATGACTGCTCGCAGGCAAGTGAGCGTCTGTTACCTATGGGCCAAAACTTGAGCGCATCTGAATCCCCCAACTGCTATTGACTTTAGTCAAGACATAAAGCGATTCATACACCCCAATAACAGAGTCGTCGCTTCGAAACCGCGTATAGCGTAAGGCGTAATGAGCCTTAGTATCGCTGCACTGCACCAACTCGCGCGAAACCCAACTGCTGTATTTCCAGTCATCTTCGCGTCGTAATCGTTCAAACAAATCCATCGGGTTATCGCCCGCCTTGGGATAAATTTTTATTTGGCCGCCAGCAAAACGAACGTGAGGGAAATGCATCGCTGCGTCCATCGCTTGGGCATCGTAGTGATTGAGTCCTGCCATGAAGCGGTCGAGAACCGACATACAGGCTTGGTGTAGTTCTGGAGTTTTCTGCACAATCGTGGTCATAATTTTTTAGCATCCATTAAGATTAAATGGTTTAGAGTTAAAGACTACGATCAAGCACACACAAATAGTAGACTAATTCACTGTTTCCACGTCTTCATTACCGCCGATGGACTGTTGGCGGGGGCCACTAACACTTAACGGATTGATGTTTTAAAAAACGCGAGCCCAATGTTATTCGGATGAACTGCGGCGGGATTTAGGATGTTTTCATCACGTGCCTGTCATTAAGCATTTACCAAGGACAGGTCAGCCGATATTATTCTTCAATTCAAACGATTCTTGAAATTCTTTTGCGCCCGAAACAAACATTGCATTGGCATGCTCGTAGATGAAACAAAATCCCGCGTTCACATATTCTTGTGCGATATCTTTGTTAACGGAGGTACCAGCGTAGCGTCCGGCCTCAATAATTAATCGAGCAGCTTCGATATAGCTTGGAACCTTCACAAACGCGTAGAAAGTATCTTCGGGTTTGATAAATTGAAAGTCTGGATATCTAGAAAATAGCTTTTCAACTAAACCATATCGCTTCACGTATCGCGCGCGCATCTCTCCGAGCAAATCTTCAAAGTGATCAAAGGCACCGAGCGCCGCCCATTGTGAAACCGTTGCTGCACAACGAACGGAGTAATACAGTAACCTAACCGCCAGCCCGTCATGGCAAACGACTTTGAAACGCTCGTCGCGACAATGGTACGTGCAGCAATAGCCGATGACAAAGTTGCTACCGATATATGCTTAACCGGGTTGTACACCAGCTCACTGTAAACCTCGTCTGCCACAATCCAAATATTATGCTTTTCGCGAAGAGCGCCGAGCTTTTGCAGTTCAGACAAGCTTCATACTTCACCAGAAGGATTGTTAGGGCTATTTAATGTGATCAACTTCGTACGCTCAGTGATACTTTTTTCTAGAGCTCCAAAATCTGGTAGCAAGGCCGCTCCTACTTCAAGAGCAGGAATCACAACGGGCTTAGCATCAAACAATTTAACCATGTTGGCGTAGGGGCCCCCAAACGGCTCTAAGTTTCAAAGTATTTAACCGACAAGTGGGGTCAAGCAGTCGTCGTAGAAAACAAACCCGGTGCCAGCGGGATGATCGCCGCGCACGAAGTCGTGCGCTCTTCTCCTGATGGCCACACATTGCTACTTGGTTATACCCCTGAGATGTCGATCAACAAACTCGTTTTTGAAACGATACGCTACGATCCAATCACTGATCTAACTGCCATCGCACTGGCCGCAGAAGCTACGCTTGTGCTCGCAGCAGGGCCTAAAGTCCTAGCGAAGTCTTCAAAAGACCTACTCACGCAGGCGCAGACGTCAGCCCCCTTAACATACGGATCATCAGGCGTGGGGGGGCAACAACATATGGCGGGTGAAATGCTAAGCATCGCGACCAAACTACCGATGACGCACATACCCTATAAAGGAACGGGCCCTGCGGTAGCCGCGCTCGTGGGCGGGCAAAGTCACACCGTTGGCTGTGGCCGGTAGCGAACGCGAAAAACCACTTCCTGAAGTGCCTACCTTCGTTGAGTTGGGCTATCCAGATATCCAACTCACCAACTGGTTTGGACTATTTAGACCCAAGAACTCACCCACCGCGGTGCTAAACAGTCTCACAAACGATGTAGTCGCCGCGCTTAAGGACCCCAGCGTTGTCAAAGCACTTGAAGAACAGGGCTTAACGCCCAAGCCAATCGTAGGTACTAAGTTCGCAAAATTCATTCAAGCTGAACTCAAAATGTATGCACCTATTATTCAGGCAGCCAATATCAAGGATGAGTAGTCGACAACTGCGCCCGACTCATACTTGCTCGACGCCCACAAGTTTTATGACTGTTCGCCATTTGTCGATTTCAGCTCGTATAAATTTTGTGAAGTCAGCTGGTGTGCTGGTGATACATTCGGCCGCCTGTGCGGTAAAGGTCTCTTGGATGCCAGGCATCGATGGGATCTTTGCGCAAGCAGCCGACAATAAGTCTACGATATGAGCGGGTGTTCCGGCTGGTGCGGCCAAACCGAACCAACCAGCCAATTCTAAATCAGGCACACCCGCCTCACTTAATGTTGGTACATCAGGCAATAAAGCGAGACGACTCGACGCCGCAACCGCGAGTGGTCGTAACTTACCAGCCTGAATGCTTGGCAACGCACTCAACGCAGTAATAAAGCCCATACTGACCACCCCTGAAATCGTGTCAGTTAGCGCGGGGGCAGCACCTTTGTAGGGTATGTGAGTAATATCTAAGCCAAACCGTTCTTTGAACACTTCTCCGCCTAAGTGTGGCATCGTACCAACGCTAGACGAAGCGAAACTCAGTTTACCGGGCTGTGCTTTAGCAAGTGCGATAAGCTCTTTTACCGAGGTCACCGGCAGATTAGGACTCGTCACCAAGATCGACGGTGCCTTCGACAAAATTGAAATTGGGGCGAAGTCTTTTAAAAAATCGTAACCGGGCTCTTTGAACAAAGACATGTTCACCGCATTCGTGATGGTGCAAAGCAGCAATGTATATCCATCCGCTGGCGCACGTGCCGCCAGTACCGTGCCGATATTAGAGCCCCCGCCTGGTTTATTCTCGGTGACAAATCTTTGTTTAAGTAGCTCATCGAGCCTTTGACCAATTAGTCGCGCCGTCACATCGGTCGCCCCGCCCGGCGGGAAAGGTACAATTATTTTGACAAGTTTTGCTGGGTACGTACTCTCAGTTACCGTTTGTGCTAAGGCGGGCATCATACTGGCACCACCAAATGCAAGCGAAGACTGTAAAAATATTCTGCGTTTCATTTTTTAATTATCTCGTAAGCTGAACGACTCGTTGAAGTCAAACCACACCACACAGGTTCGATCATTATGATTGAAAGTCGCCAGACAGCAAAGGAAATCTTTCAAAACATCATGGCGAACCCTCAACGCAAGGCGTTTGGGTTTGGCACAAAGGCAGCACTCATTAATATTGATCTGCAGAAGGCCTACACTCGGCCAGATCTTTTTTCAACGGCCTACACAACCGACCCCAATCAAATCACCTATATCAATACGCTTGCTGAACTATGTAGGCAGCTGAACTGGCCCGTCGTCTGGACTAGCGTGTCATATTCTGCCTCGGGCCACGACGCAGGAGTATGGGGTACCCGCAGCGACAACGCAGACTCACTTCAGAATATCAAGCAAGGGTCAGAACGTGCATCGCTGGACGACAGGCTTCTTCTTAATCATGAGCGAGACGTCTTCATGACAAAAAAAATGCCTTCGGTATTTTTTGAAACACAATTACCGTCGTTGTTAACCTCGTGCAAAATCGATACGATCATCCTAACCGGTGGCTCGACGTCAGGTTGTGTCAGAGCCTCTGCCGTTGATAGTCTGTCGCGCGGCTATCGCACAATCGTGCCGTTAGAATGTGTGGCAGACAAACACGAAAGCTATCATTATGCAAACCTAACGGATATGGCGCTCAAATATGCAGACGTCTTAAGCCAGAAAGAAGTCGTAACGTGGTTACATCAAAAAAATTAAACTTCATCCTTAGCCATTCATTTTTATAAAACCCCTCCAAATCAATAGCGTTCAAAATCACAACCGAGGCAATCATGTCATTATTCCAACGACGTCTAATCGTTTTATTTGCTTTAACTTTTGCAACGCTCATCATCGTCGCTGTACCCGCGCCAGCGCTTGCGCAGGCTAACAACTTTCCAAACAAAACAATCACGCTCGTGACCCCTTTTGCTGCGGGCTCTCCTTTTGATTCGCTTGGCCGAGTCTTTGCAGAGCGGCTAAGCAAAAAACTAAAGACTGGTGTGGTAATCGAAAACGCAACCGGTGGCCAGGCCATGGTGGCCACCAAAAAAGTACTGAATGCTCCCGCCGATGGATATACGCTGTTCTATACCTCTAACGGCTTGGCGACAACGCCGATTGTGATTAAGGATGCTGGCTATACGCTTGATGATTTCACCCCGATCGCTGCACTTGGTCAGGCGCCTTACATTTTGTTTGCAAGTGCTTCGGTCAAAGCGACAGATATCCCTTCATTAATGAAAGAGATCAAAGAACGCGGCAAATCTATGAACATTGGGGTCTTGGGCACCTCACATTTAGGCTTGATTTTGGCCAAGAAAATCTCTGTAACTGCAGGGGGTGATCCTTACCAAGAAATAAGTTACAGAGGTTCACCTGAGATGATTCGCGCCCTGTTGGCCGACGACATCCAACTGATGGCAACAACCTACAGTATCGGTGGGCCTCATTTAAAAGACGGAAAGATTAAAGCGATTGGAGTGGTGGCACGCGACAAGAGCACCAGAATGCCAGAACTTAAAACATTTATAGAGTCCGGATACCCAGACCTGTACACGGATATTTGGGCCGCACTGTATACCAAAGCACAGACGCCAAAAGAGATTGTTGAAATCTTAAGAAAGGCATCTGCCGAAGTCGTTGCCGACCCCTCTTTTAAAGAGGCGATGAAACCAACGGGGTCTGAGGCTTGGAACATGACAGTCGACAAAATGCAGGCAGCGTTTGAAGCCGAAGCAAAGTCTTTTGCACAAGCGATTGAAAAATTTAATTTAAAACTAAACTAATATTTTGGTGTGTTGAGTCTGAACGTTCAAACGCGACAGGCCTGCGTAAAATCGCTTAGACTCAGCACGCTATTGTTGACTTAACTTATGCCAGTAGCTCCTATGACAACAACGATCGATGCGCTTAGCAAGCTCACTGTTACCGCGCTTTTTTGCTGCACGCTACTCGCGCAAGCCCAACCTCTGCCAGGCTCAATTGCGCTAGCCAAAACCGTACCTATCGCAGATGTACACCTACATAATTACGAGATCTCAGCTGGCTCTTTTAAAGAGTTGATGGACCGAAACAACGTGCAGTGGGCAGGTGCTGTGGGCTATCTCAATGACGACATGCGTGCGGTCTTGAAAGATCGCTACATCCCTGCGATTGGGCAACGTGAATTGGTCGATATCTTACGTCAAGGCCGCAGCTTCACTGACCCAGATCAATGGATTTTTAAAAGTCTGTTCAAGGCCGCCGAAAGCGGCTTTAAAGATGGCAGCATCAAGGGCTTTGGCGAGCTTCATACTGATAATTACGATTCTTCACCAAGGCCAGACTTTAGACGCCGTTTTAGGCTTGATAGCCCGATGATGCGACAAGCCTATGAAATCGCGAATCGCTACGGTGCGTTCATACAAATCCATGCTGGGATGAACGAAACCTTCAAAGAAGACTTATTACGCTTATCGATTGAGTTTCCACAAGTCACCACCATCTTGTCTCATTGCCTGCCGCTCGCTCGACCAGACGACCTGAGAAACCTATTTCAACAACGTAAAAATATCATGTGTGAGCTTTCAGGTGGCGGGCCAGTACACGCAAGCCTGAGCACAAAATTAGGCGATGGAAAATTCTACACACCCAATGGGCTCAAAACTGGCTGGAGAAACCTGATCGAAGAGTTTCCGACGCAGGTAATGCTGGGCTCTGATACTTGCTGCGGCTTAGAGAAGCGCTATGACGAAATCATTCAAGAGCAACGTGAACAGGTGTTGGCCTATTTGACGCCCGCCACACTTGAACAAGTGGCGTATAAAAATGCCATGCGACTCTTTAAACTTGAGATGCCTCGTCGCGATTAAAAGACCCCCACCCGCCTGAGTCGTGCACCAGAACTATCGTAAGATGCGCGGATGAGCAAACTCAATATGCGACGAGGCATCGATGCTCTGGACGTTATTCATTGAAGACCCAACGCATATTGTTTAACTCGATTTGGGTGCTGGGCTAGCGTCGCCAAGTGATCTCGGACGACGCCTGAGGTGACAACTTCGTTATTGAGTTTCAGCCCCTGAAAGCTTGATGATTTCAGCCCATTTAGGAACTTCTTGCGCGATCAGCTTCTTGAAGTCATCTATGGTGTTTCCAGAAGGATTTGATCCTTGCGAACGTAAGGTTTTCAAAACCTCAGGTTGCGCCAACACGTGTTGAATCTCCTGATTGAGTTTTGCAATAATTTCAGACGGTGTCCCACTGCGTGTCATGACGCTGTTCCAAAGTGTGATGTCAAAACCTGGAAAGGTCTCTGCCACTGTTGGTATGTCAGGTAATGCAAACGATCGCGCAGGGGTGGTAACTGCTAGCGCCTTAAGCTTTTTGCCCTGAATAAAGGGCAACACCTCAACGAGTGGCGCAAACACAGCATCGAGGCGTCCACCTATCAAATCCACTAGCGCGGGCGCACCGCCTTTGTAAGGGATATGGCCCATCTCAATTTTGATCGTATTGGCGAATAAAGCAGCCGCCAGATGCTGGCTTGAGCCGCTGCCTGCCGAGCCATAGTTCAACGGTGGTTTAGCTACTTTGGCCGCAGCGATGAATTCGGCAAAGGTATTGATTTTAGAATCTGCCCCGATCACCAACACGTTTGGAATCATTGCAATACGTGAGATTGGCGTTAAGTCTTTGCGCAAGTCGTACGGCAGCGACTTATACAACGAGATATTGGCCACTAAGCTGCTGGGCGCCATCAACAGCGTATACCCATCAGGAGCTGCCTGCGCTGCGACATGGGCACCGATGTTACCTCCGGCCCCAGCGCGATTTTCGACCACGACTTGTTGCCCCAGCCGCTTCGAAAGGTGTTCGGCGATCAGTCTAGCAGTAATGTCGGTGCTGCCACCCGGTGGATACGGCACCACCAGCGTAATCGGTTTGTTTGGGTAGGTTGAAACTTGTGCTGAGGCTGGYGCAATGATGAATGCACTAAGCACTGTAAGCGCATTGAATAAAAGTTTTTTTAACATGTTGTCTCTCGGTGACTAAAACGCTTGCTACGTTTTCAAAAATTTTGAAGCATTTATTTTTCGAATATCGCTCGACAGTGACTCATATGTATCGCCGAGTACATCGTACTGCGAAGATTCTTTCCTTAGATTCAGCGTAGCTTAGTTCAATGTGGTTGTCCATGCGTGATTTCAACTAGGGCAATATGCTCAGCCGTTAATCTGAAAGCGTACGGCAAACTCAACCCAACTGGCCAAGCTGTGCTGTTCGTTCTTTGCGGGAACAAAGCGCCAGTGTTGCACTGCACGCAAAGCGGCCTCATCAAACAGGCGATACCCACTGCCCTTTGCCAACTCGATCTCTCGCGGGCGTCCGGTATCGTCAACCCAGACTCGTAGCCATACGACCCCCGATACGCCCAGATCGCGCAGGGCCAACGGATAAAACGGCTTTGGGCTATGTGCATGGTCGGGGCGGGCCGTCTGTGTGGGTTGGACGGCAACGTGACTAGCCGAAGGTGAGGGGTGCGCTGTTGACTGCGTGGACGCTCGAGCCGAACGCGCAGGGGCAACGCGCTGCGACGCTGACTTCGATGTCATCGTCTGCTTTTCTCCGCTATCTCGAAATACGACTGGCTCTGTCGCCTTTGCCGTTGCGATGTCTGTCGTTGCGTCTAAGGGTACTTCGTTCGATGCTGTTATCGCCGCATCTGCTCGCTTCGCGGCTGTCAGTTGCGGCTCTGTCATGTCATATTGCTCAAATGACAAATCTAGAAAATCAATGTTGTTATCATTCAATATCATCACCGCGCTAGTACCTGTCTGATCAAAACTATTGGCACTAAAGTGTAAAGAACCACGACTATGCAAGTGATACAAGACTGCACATAACAGTAAGGCACCATGCAACAAGGCTGACTGAAACCATTGTCTTGACAGCAGTTTTCTAACATGGCTTAGCGAGTACATGCTACCAAGCGCCGTTTCGAGACAGGTGAGACAACAAAGGCGTTGTCCGACGTACGCAGGCACTCTAGTGCCAAGCCATACAACGATTCAAAGACAGGCACGGCTTGCCTATTGCTCGCAACGTCTGCGAACAATTTGCCTTCTTTAATCAAAAGTAAACGATCAAATGCTTTTAAGGCGTGATTGACGTCGTGCAATACGGCTACCACTGCGTGCCGACGCTCAATTGCGAAGGCGTCTATCGCTTGCAAAATACTATGTTGTAAGCCCAAATCGAGTGCCGAGAGGGGCTCATCAACGAGAATCAGGCCTTCTGTGATGTCCCATAATTGAGCGAAAACACGTGCTAGGTGAACCCGGGCGTATTCGCCTCCTGATAGCGAGTCGCAGCGGCGTGACAACAAATGATCCGCACGGGCAAGTCGGGCAGCCGCAACGACAATATCAGAGAGGGCGGGATCAAATGCCCGCGCAACACGCCCAAGCGCTATCACTAACTTGACATCTAGGCCAAACGCAACCGAGCAGCTCTGTGGCATCACAGCTCTGTGTTGACTGAGCTCTGCCACTGTCCAGCCCTGTCGTACTCGGCCCTTAAATATTACTTCGCCCTTTACTGGGCTAAAGTCCAACGCCATCAGGCGCAAGAGGGTTGATTTTCCTGCGCCGCTTGGCCCCAAGATGGCTAAACGCTCGCATGGTGAAACGTTCAAAGTGAAGGGCCTGGACACCTGCGGTGCTGTGCAAGCTGAGCCGTAGCTAAGATCAAGGTCTGTAAGTTGTAATAATACTGCGGACGGATTGTCGTTCAATTGTCTACTACCTAGCTGGTCTGAACACGCGCCTGGCGCACAAGTACAAAAAAGAAAGGTGCACCCACTAGTGCGGTGAAAATCCCAACGGGGACCTCAGCGGGAACGGCGACCACGCGCGCAAGAGTGTCTGCCACAAGCAATAACAAGCCGCCAAGCAGCATTGACAAGGGCAAGACCTGCCGTTGATCGGGGCCTACCCACAGCCTGACCAAATGCGGCGCAATTAAACCAACAAAACTGATCATGCCGCAAAACGCGACAGCCAACCCTGCGAGTAGCGCGACCCATACGATGATCTGTTTTCGTAAGCCATTTACGTCAACGCCGATTTGTCGGGCGGCAGATTCGCCCAAGGCAAGTGCATTTAAGGTTCGCATCGAAGGCCTGAGGCAACAATAGCCAGTGCCAAGCAAGACGGCGAACAGCCCCACCCACAACCACTGCGCTCCTGCCAGTGAGCCAAGCGTCCAGAATGACAAACTTCTCAGTTGCTCATCATTGGCCAGATAGGTACACAGGCCAATGACCGCCCCTGCTAGAGCGTTCATGGCAATGCCAGTCAGAAGCAATGCTGCAATCGACCCTGGAGCAATCCAGCGCGCCATATGTTCAAGCGAGAAGCACACTGCAAGCGCTCCGGCAAAGGCTGCAAGCGGTAACAACCAGGGTTGTACTGGCGCGATCACTGTCAGCGACAGCTCGCCAACCATCACGATTGTGAGTGCAGCAGCGCAGGCCGCGCCAGCGCTGACACCAAGCAAGCCAGGTTCAGCAAGTGGATTACGAAATAAGCTCTGAGTCAGTGCGCCACTCAGCCCCAGGCTAGCGCCAACCAACACTGCCAGCAACAGGCGGGGTAAGCGAAGGCTGAACAGTACGTGAGACCCCGGAGAAAGAGCCTGAGCGACGGCGGCGGGCGCGGACCACTCAAACAATGTTGGCACGACAAGCCAATCAGTCGCGTTTACAGGCACCGCTCCTAACTGCACCGCCAAAGCAAGCGTCAATAACAGCGACACGCCTAGCCACCAGCCTGCTTGTGCGCGCAGCAGGTTACGAAACTTGATCATTTTGTCTGAAAAGCTCGATGGAGCGCTAGGACTGCCTCGGGCATTCGTGGACCAAAGCCCAACAACCGCAACGCATCCATCGCGACAACAGCTTGTGAGCGCCCTGCTGGCGTCTGGGCCAGCCCCGGCAACTTTAAGATCGCCTCAAGACCGCCTGCCGCCTGCAAGCCCTGCTCTGTCACCAAGAGACAATCGGGCTGTGCAGCAATCATGCTTTCGGGGGTTAAAGGCTTATAACCCTTGAAGCCTTGTACGGCATTGACTGCGCCAGCGTAATCCAACATTGCCTGTGCTGCGGTAGAAGCCCCTGCAACCAACACTTGAGCGGGCGAATGCGCCAACACAAACATGACGCGCACAGGTCGTACGGATGACGCCCTCGATTGCGTGGCAATCTGCCTCTGTACTTGATCCCAAATGGAATCAAGCTGCTCAAGAATGATCTGAGCACTCTCGCTTCGCTCGAGTACTCGACCAACACCCAGTACCCGTTGCCGTAAGCCAACATATTGATGTTTGGCCGGCAGCAAGGTAATGCGCGTGCCCGCAGCGGCGATTTGCTTAAGCACTGCTGGTGGCCCGGCCTCTTCTGTTGCGAGGACATGCGAGGGCCTTAACGACAACACACCCTCGGCCGACAATTGCCGCGCGTAGCCAACGTTTGGCAACGTTGTCGCATTTTTTGGATAAATTGAGGTTGTGTCTACACCCACCAGATCCGTGCCTGCTTCGAGCATAAACACAAGTTCGGTAAGAGCACCTCCGACGCAAACCACTCGCTTACCTGGAGAGGCGCGTACGATCGAAGGACACGCTACGATAGAAAGCGTGGTGCACCATGCAAGATAGCCCAAGGCCTGACGGCGCGACAACAGACTTGGCGATTGCGAATGGTTCGAGATCATGCCACTACGCCGCGCAAGCTTGCTGTGTTTCTTGAATCTCACCAAGAAGACCGCGCCAAGCAGGGAGCTCTTGGAGCCCTGGCTTACGCAAACCGAACAGCATCGTGATCGCGTCACCCTGCGCATCGAATACCTCAAAAGAAGTGACCAAGCCGTCAGCAGTCGGCTTCTTCACAATCCAGGCGTTATCGATATGATCCATGCGAAGATGAAGATTAAAGCTTGCATCCAGCACATTTAGCCATGGCCTTGCATACCAGACCTTTTGAATGGGCCCCGAGTGAATCTGGAGCATCCCGTGATTGCCAACAAACACCATAATCGGGATTTCGCGGGCGGCTGCGGCTGTCAACACCCTAAGCACATCTGCGCAATGTACCTGCTGCACAAACTTAGGCTGTGCCAGCCGTAAGGCCTGCACACGCGAGACACCGTGTGTCTTTAACAACGCAAAAAAATCGTGCGTGTCACGTAGCGTGTCCCAGTCTTGATGCAGCGCTTGAACATCGATTTTGTAGTCGGCTTGCTCGGGTGGCTTGATCGCAAGATTTTCGGTGTAGAGACCGGGTTGTTGTGAGTCATCTGCAAAGTACTTTATGAGGCTTTGATAGGCTTGGGCGTCACTATGTTCACCCAAGTGAATTTTATGGATAGCAACGCCCGAGGCGTCAAAAAATTGAAGACTACGCTGTTGGCCTCGAATCGTCATTTCACTTACTGCGAACCCATGCGCCCACTTAGAATAAAAAGCGCGCAAATCAATATTGTCTGACGCCATCACGCCGACTCGTTCAGTCAAAGTGGCGTTTTGATAAACGCCAATTTTTTCGTGCACGCATGAGGCGTTTCGCGTCAGTGCCATGACCTCACCAATCGGTTCCAGCGAAGCCATCAGCGCATGCCAGTCTGGACGCAGCCGCAAGGCACTCAGGTCTTCTTCTGCAAAATTTTCATAAAAATCAATTTTGGGTTGAACACTATTTAGGTTAATACTACCGACGTCGCGCTGAGTGACTGTGCGCCAAAAAGTATCTTGATTGACGTGCGCGGCGATCAGTTCGCCCTCTGACAAATGCAGCCGCTGGGCTGCGTCAAGCTGGCGAATAAATCCTTGGCGTTTTAACTGCAAAAAAGCCTGAGGAATGGTTTGTACAGGACCTTGCATAAGAGCCTCCGAGAGGTAAGAAATTTTAAAAGTCGTAACGCATGGATACTTGGATCGTGCGACCTGCGGCGGTATAGGCATCTGCAATACGGCTGTTTTCAGTCAGACCGCTAACATCTGACCAACGCCAGTACTTGGTGTCTAATACGTTATTCACGTTGGCATTGAAGGTCAGATTGGGTGAGGGTTTCCAGTACATGCCCAGATCAAACACGGTGTAATCAGGCGTGGCAAACTGAGAGCGTCTACCTGGAGCGATACGCCTGGGATCTTTAGCCGCGCTATAGAGCACCGTGGCTTGACCTCCCCACTCGCCTGCGTCGTACTGCAAACCAAGCATTGCCTTAACGGGTTGGACCGAATTGATTGGGGTGCTGACACCGTTGATTTGACTATCGCCCTTGATATACGCCGCACCGGTTTGAATCGTCCACCTTTGTCCAACTTTTAATTCAATCTGCGCCACAACCCCTTGAATCTTGGCGTTTGCTAAGTTGACGTATTGATAAATCGTAGGGTTTGTCGGACGGCCGCCACCTCCAATCACTTCTTGACTGATGAAATTTTGATAGCGGTTTTCAAAGCCCGCTAACGAATAACGAAGACCGTGAGACCTGCCCCTAAAGCCAATCTCGAAGCTGTCGGCATACTCTGGTTTGAGTTCTGAATTGCCAATGCTGGTGTAGCCCGAGGCCAGATTGGCAAAGCCATTGTTGACTTGGTCGGGCGTTGGTGCGCGAAAGCCTCGCGCAAGTTGTGCGTAGGGCGAAAAGCCAGACGCAAGGCGCCAGACCGCACCGATACGGGGGGTAACGGCCTGACCCGAGAGCTTAGACCGTGACATATTCTCGTAATCTTTGGCTGAAGGATTGATCGCATAGCGATCAAAGCGTAGCCCTGGAATCACACTCACGACACCGAGTTCAATTTCACTTTGAAAAAACGCACCACCCAAGGTGTAGGTCGTATCGGGAAACGGTCGTGAAGGAAATTTGCTTCCGTAAGGTGGTGAAGTGCCGTCGCGCAGAGCGCTAATCTGTGCCTGACTTAGGTCGACTCCATACGAAAGCCTCTGATTGACCCAACCGGTCAGGTTGGTTTGAAACTGCGTGGCTAAGCCCACGACCTGTGTACGAAAAGTATTTTCGCGAATGCGCTCGGGTGCACGTTTGCGTTTCTCAGTGGCATATTGATTCACCTTTGCGTCTTGCCAGTACAGACGCGTTTCGGCGCTTTGGATCCATGCTGCGTTTAGGTCGTTATAACGATGCTCGAGCGCGAGGCGGTCGCGCTCGATGGTATCTTGAGTTGTAAGACCTGTGATGCTACGTGGTAGTTGCGGTGCAGCTGCGCGTGCTGAGAACACATTGGTTTGTTGGCTGCGTCGTTGGGACTCAATCGTTAGCCCAAGTTGCTGTGCGGCATCCACAGTAAGAATCGCTTTACTAAGCAGATAGCGATTACTGTAATCGACGGGATTCGGCGTTGTGCGCTCAGCGCTTTTATCGTTAATAATGGCTTTGTTACCGGTTTCATGGCCTTGGCGATAGCTACCCAGCACCATCGCTTGCCACTTTTCATTTTTACCAGCCACGGCCAAGGCGCCCGAGCCCGCTTTGTCAATACTGGTGTACCCCACACGCGCAAAACCACCAACGCTTTGGCCGCGCGTTAATACATCGCTGGGGTCGAGCGTTTTAAATATCACGGCACCCGCCAAGCCGTCGCTGCCATATTGCGTCGATGCGGGGCCACGCAAGATCTCAACGCTTTTTAGACCGTCGATATCTAAAAAGTCACCGCGACCTGTAGAAAACGGACCGAAGGTGAAGCCATTGGGGATTCGGATGCCGTCGACCAACATCAGCACTTGATTTCCACCGAGTCCGCGTATGTTTACACCCTCTTGACCACCTCGACCAGTGGATGCTCCGCCCACGCCAAAACGAGTTGGACCGACTGGAACAGTGACGTCAAGTTCATTTCGAAAGGCTTCTTTTAGGTTACGGGCACCCTCTTTTTGAATCTTCGTGTCAGTGATGACCGAGACGCTGCTTGGAACGTCATCAACTCTACGCACGGTACGCGTTGCGCTCACCGTGACGTCGCTAAGTATGCTGGGGTTTGCGGCGGGGCTGCTCTCCGCAGCGTTGGGCAACGAGGTGGTTTGAGCGAAGGCTTGCTGTGGTAGGGCGTGAAAAGTGAGACTTAAAGCGATGGCAACATTTGCTTTGCGCAGCATAGGGTGTCCTAAAGTAATTTAGGCACTGGCTGGCATAGGCTGGCTTGTGCAATGAAAAATTTGCCGCAGACCGCGGCGGTAAATGACTTATTTGGTGAGGATCAATTTACCGAGTGCTGTTTGTCGCAGTCGATAGACATCACCGCGGTGTTCAATCTCAATTTCTTTAGCTGACTGAAAAAGCCAATTGGTTGAAAGACGGGTCAAGCCACCCGCCCCCGGCGCGGGGCATACGTAGCGGTGTAGTGTTGAAGCGTTGGTGTCATTCAGCTGAACAGCTTGTGAATGATTTGTCGGCGATGAATGATCCATGCTTATATTTTAAACGATAATGATTCTTATTTGCAAATGAATCGTATTTGATTGATTTTTCAAATGTGTTAGTTTGCTATTCGATCGCTTTGCCTGAGATCCCCTGAACGATTGTGGTGACGTTGTGCTGAAACATTTTTAAATACGTATCAGCTGACGTACCCGGCTCAGTCAAGGCATCCGCATACAACATGCCTCCGACTTTGGCGCCGCTGTCTTTGGCAATACGCTCAAGTACCCGTGGGTCTGAAATGTTTTCTGTAAAGATTGCCGACACCTTATTCTTTTTGATCAGGTCGATGATGCGCACAATTTCTGCAGCCGATGGCTCACTTCCGGTGGCCAGGCCTTGCAACGGATAGAAGGTGATGCCATAGGCCGCCGCAAAATAGCCAAAGGCATCATGCGAGGTGATCACCCTGCGTCGTTCAACCGTCACAGCAGCAATTTGCGCTTTTATGGCCTGATCAAGTGCCCGAATACGTTTGATGTAGTCGGCGGCGCGTTGTTCAAACACTGCAGAATGCGCCGGTAGAGCTGCTGCTAAGGCAATTCGGATCGTCTCAACGTAACGCTCGGCATTCGCCAAGTTTTGCCAAGCATGGGGATCGGGCACACTGTGCGAATGCTTAGCGCCATGCCCTTTGGCAGCGCCCGCGTGATCATGGGCGTCTTTCAGCTGCAGGGGCGTCTTCACACCTTTGCTAGCAATCACAATTGGGCCGCGGTAGCCAGAGGCTTTCACTAAGCGATCCAGCCAGCCCTCAAAGCCTAGACCATTCACAAACACCAAACGCGCCGAGGCGATACGCTTGGCATCGGCAGGTGTTGGATCAAAAACGTGTGCGTCAGTGTTGGGGCCAACAAGTGAAGTTACCTCAACGTGCGGCCCACCAACTTCGCGCACCATATCGGCCAAAATAGAGAAACTCGCAACAACGGGCAACGGTTGCGCCGCAAGCGCTGGTATAAACAAGCAAAGCATACTCGCCAAAAAAAAATTTTGGACACTTTTCACATAATCGTAAATGACGTCGTACATATTAAGCCTCTTTATGTTGATGAGCCGGTAACCAAACAACGCGCAGGCTCTCGCGTACACCCAAACAAAGCGAGAGCAAATACAGCCCTCCGGCAAACAAAACAATCGCGGGCCCTGACGGCACGTTAGCGTGATATGAAATCAACAACCCAGCTGCACCGCTCAGAGCGCCAAGCCCGGCGGCCAGCAGCGCTCTGGCCACCACACCGGCAAACCAAAACCGCGCCGCCGTCGCTGGCAACATCAGCAGGCCAACTGCCATGAGTGTGCCCAGCGCTTGAAAGGCAGACACCAAGGTCAACACCACCATCAACATAAAGAGTTGATGCACTAAACCGCCTCGCCCACCAACCGAACGTAAAAAAAGCGGATCAAAACATTCAACAATCAGCGGGCGCCAAATGATGGCCAGCCCGACCAGAGTTAAGCTAGATGCACCTCCGATGAGTAACAGCGACTCACCGTCTATTGCGAGCACGCTTCCGAATAAAAAGTGAAGCAGATCAACCTTACTGCCAGAGGTCGCAATCATCATCACGCCGAGCGCGAGTGTGATGAGATAAAACGAAGCAAAGCTCGCATCCTCTTTTTGTGCGGTCCAACGCGTAACCGCTGCAGCTAGCAAGGCCATGAGCGCGGCAGAGACAAAACTCCCGATCGTCATCGCGGGCAACGACAAACCAAAAAATATAAAACCAACGGCGGCGCCGGGCAGTACCCCATGCGCGATCGCATCGCCCGCCAAACTCATGCGCCGCAACACCAGAATGGTACCGATGGGTCCACACGCTAACCCAATTGCAAGGCATGCGACTAGTGCACGGCGCATAAAGCCATATTCAATGAAAGGCTGAAAGAGCCATGCGTAAATTAAGACCAGCCCGTCAGACACCATCAGCGCACCATTCCGGCGCCATTGGGCCTTGCACACCAAGGTGCCCGTTCATCCCAATACTCAGACGTTTGACGGGCGCGCGCCAGATTATCGGGCGCAAGCGCCTGCGCGCTCTCGCCCCACGCAATGACTTCGCGCGCCAACAAAAGTGTTTGTGGGAAATGTGCGAGAACCATATTCATGTCGTGCAACACTGCGATAACCGTGCGCGCCTGCCGATGCCAATTGAGCACAACTTGTAATAAGTCATCCGCAGTACGCGTATCTAATGCATTAAAAGGCTCATCGAGCAAAATGATTGGTGCATCTTGCGTGAGCAGCCGCGCAAACAACACGCGCTGCAATTGACCGACGGACAGCTCGCCGATAAAACGACGCTCAAACCCMACCAAGCCGACCGCAGCCAACGCTTCGCTAGCGTGCGTGCGCATCTGCGCTGTGACTCGATTAAAGCTCTTTAACTCGCGCCAGGCCCCAAGCAGAACAACATCTAAGACACGAACCGGAAAGTCTCGGTCAATTGAGGATTGTTGAGGAAGGTAGGCCAGCACAACGTTTGGGCCATGTCCAAAGTGAATCGACCCCTCTGCTGCCTGAAGTTGGCCAGATAACGCACCAAGCAATGTGCTTTTGCCAGCGCCGTTGGGCCCGACAATCGCGGTGAGCGAGCCAGGCAGAAAACGCCCTGTCACATGATGCACCGCAGGATGCCCTTGATAGGCAAGCGTAAGATTATGAATCTCGATCGCTTCAGGTGCGAGGCGAGTTGCGCTGTCGTCAAACATTACCAGCGAATGCCCAGAAAATGGCTAACCACAGCAGGCCAAGCACAGCGAGCGTCGTCAAGACTCTTGCCCAAACGCCAGCTAAAACCGGACTGACCTCGGCTGGCAAGCCACCTAAGCGCAGACCATGAGTATGCGGCACTGAATGGTCATGCGCGTCGGCATGGGCGTGAAACGGTGACTGACCTTGACTCTTGTCATCAGAGCGCTGGTCGACCGTCTGATGCGCATGCGACGCGTCAAGTTGCCGCCCAAGTGTTTGGCTTGAGGGTTCATTCGTTCGAGGGGCGTGTGCTGAGGCCGATGGCATAGAGCAAGGTAATATAGGAAGTAAAAAATATTGGTGTAATTTGCGTACTATGAAGTAATGATAATACAATCTCATTATCAATGCATGACGCTGGCGTAAATTGTGTTATTTTTGTCATGTCAGCGGAGGGGCGTCCTGTCCACATTGACTGGCGAGGATTGCGTTTCGCACTTGTTCCGCAGAAAAGACCCATGGAAAGATCAACGATTCAACGCTCTGCCATCCGCGAAACTTTGCAGCGTGCTGGGCGCCCCCTGCTCGCCCAAGAAGTGCTCGTGTTAGCTCGTGAAACTGTACCGTACATCGGCATCGCCACAATCTACCGAAATTTAAAAAGCATGGTTGACGRGGGCCTACTTCGACAAGTTGTTTTACCCGGCGAAAATCCGCGTTTTGAACTGTCTGGCCATGGTCACCACCATCACTTTCAGTGCAACCAGTGCCAAAAAGTATTTGACGTAGATGCTGGCCCAACAGATTTAGCCGCCCTTGCCCCGAAAGGTTTTACGGTCGAAGACCACGACCTGACCCTGTACGGTCGTTGCAAAAACTGTTAGCGCAACGCTGGCAAGTCATCGAAGGACTCGGCTGCAAACTAAGCGTTGAGCGCCGCGCTCAACAACAAAAGACCCAACGCCAAGACTGCGAAAGAGGCAAGGCTCTGCACAACTATCAGTAGCACGCGACCGATCTGCCGTTGTTGACCACCCGCGACATGGATCGTTGCTTGGTTCAGCCAGAGTGAGGCCGTCGTCAATGCGGCCACAGTGAGCCCTGTTCCCAAGCCCATCGCTAAGGCTGCGGCAATCCCAGCAAGAAAAAAATCTTGCGCAAGCGAAAATACCAAAACAAAAATAGCCCCGGTGCAAGGGCGCAATCCAACAGCCAAAATCGCAGAACTTGCCTTGGACCAAGTTAAGCGCCCCGTCAACATTGCTGGATCGGGAGCATGCAAATGTCCACAGCTATCGTCGTGCTGGGGGTGATGATCGCCGTGAGCGTGATGCTCGTGATGATTGCACTGGGCGGGACCAAACGTATCGCTCTGCGCAATTGCCGCTGAGGCATGAGCGAATCGCTGCTTGAGCCAGCGCCAGACAGGCCGAACCACCTGCCGAAAAACGAGCCAGGCGCCAAGCGCCACCATTAGGGCGTATGACGCCACCTCAAGCCACCAAGTTGCCCGGGTTAACGCCAGCCCGGATACATTCAGTACACCCGCAGCGATACCGACTAACGCAATCGCTACGAGCGCCTGCAAAAAGGCAGATAACAGTGCCAACAATGCACCATTTTTAACTGTTTCGCGATTAGCCAACACATAGGCAGTCAACACAGCCTTGCCATGCCCGGGACCTAGCGCATGAAAGACACCGTAAGCAAAGGATAAACTCAGTAATAGCCATGCCCGCCAGCCATCTTGTCGCCACGCGCGCACAGCCCCAGTCAGTTGCCGATAGAAGTGCGACTGCCAAAAGGACATTTGTGCAGAARAATCAGCGAACCAGCCAGTCGAACCAAGACTCAGGCGTTGCTCTGGTGTGGCGAAGGGGTGATTGGTGAATGCCAAGACCGTGTCGGGTACCAGCCAAAGACTAAGGACAACAATTGGCATCAAAAACTGCATAAAGCGACCCAAAAACAGATGATAAATTCGCAGCATCACAGTCTCAACAAGTGACCTTGAACTGATGTGCTAGTTGGCGCACGAGCTGTCGCAAGTTTTCGGGTAACTCTTTTTGATCAGGAGTTAAAGCGCCGAGTTGTCGTTGACTTTTAGAGTCGAGTGGCCGAGGGGGGATGTGCCAATACCGGCAAGTTGGAGGCGCATCTTTGAGGTCTAGCACCTGAGCACCTTTAAAATCAAACGCAACAAAATAACTAGGATCATTAATGTCGATCTCGAACGTTTGCCGTGCGATAACGAGCGGTGTACTCAGCGGCAGTTCAAATGATAAGGTAAGCTGATTAGTTTGAGCATCTAACGTAGATTGCGAACGCACAGGCTTGAGCAACGCAAGCTCTTTACCGCTCACCGAAACTGTTGTAAAAAAATGCGAGCTGGGATCTGCCATATTCAACATCCACTGGTCGGTAAGTGCCTGCAATTCAGCCGCAGGTATCAGACCGTTTTTTTCGCGCTGAATTCCTTGTAGAGAATAGCTAGAGAACAGCTCATCAAATCGCCAAGTCTGTCGTACAGCAGTCACCTGCCCACTATTGTTAAACAAAATCGTTAAGTGTCCGTCCACCCAAATATGAGGATGGGCGTGGACATATTGCACAGCACAAAGGCACAAAAGCAGAGCCGTTAGACTTCTCAACCATCGAATGCTTAGCAATATCATCGAAAGTCCGGATTCACTTTGACGCGTGATTACAACACCGTGATCATAATCTTATTATGCTCATTTGGTGGACGCTTTTTTATCGATACACAGAGACAGGCCACTCATGATACTTTCTTTAGGCATATTTTTACCGATAAAAACCATCTTTGATTCGCGCTTTTCACCGTGTCGCCAAGAAGAACCAAGCTCTGAACCCATCAACATATGAACGCCCTGAAATACTACGCGTTGCCCTTGCCCCTTGATGTTCAGCACACCCTTGTAACGCATTAAGTTTACGCCATAGATCTGAACGAGACCATCCATAAACCTTTCTAACGGCTCTAGCCGCAGCGGGCGCGACTCTCTAAATACAAAAGACGTTACCTCATCATCGTGTTCGTGATCAACATCCGTCAGAAAATTTGGCTCAATCTCAAGAATTGAATTCAAATTAAATCCTCGAATATCAAAAAGATCATCAACGCTTGATACCCCGTGTTTCGCCAGTCCAATCTTAGCGCGAGGATTCATCTTAACCACACGTTGACGGAGAGCGTGAAAAGCGAGCGGTTCAATCAAATCGGTTTTTGTAAACAATATTCGATCCGCAAAACCAACCTGCTCCTGCGCTTCGTGATGCTCGTCAAATTGCAGGGAAGCATGCTTGCAATCAACCATCGTAACGATGGCATCAAGTAGGTATTTTTCAGACACACTTTCGTCAACAAAAAAAGTTTGCGCCACAGGTGCTGGATCCGCCAGCCCCGTTGTTTCGATGACGACGCGATCGAAAGCAATCGAACCATTTTCTTTTTTTGCAACTAGCTCGCCCAAGATACGCACTAAATCACCACGCACCGTACAGCAAATACAACCATTATTCATTTCAACGATTTGCTCGTCTCTGTCCTGAAATAGCAAATCATTATCGATTCCCTCTTCACCGAATTCATTTTCAATCACCGCAATACGATGACCATGATTTTCTTGCAAAATATTTTTTAATAATGTGGTCTTACCACTTCCTAGAAATCCCGTGAGGATTGTGACTGGAATTTTCATATCGTTTGATCTCTTTGATCTATCGTTTAAGACTTGTTATCAGCTTTAAGAAGGCGTACCAGCGTATCTTCAAAAAAGGCCTCTAGCGTTGTGGCCTTTTTATTACCTCCAACAGTAAAGGGCAACACAACGAGCGGTACGGTCGCCCTTTCGCTGAACCATTTAGACGCAGCATCGCCTGCGTAAGCGGACGTAATAATCATGCGACCTTGCAACTGATTTTGACGTTGCAACACTGTACTCAGTTGGGCAACCGACGGATCAACACCTGGCGTCGGCTCGAGCGTACCGACTTGAACCAATCCGAGCCAGTCATTTAGGTATAAATAAGCATCGTGTTGCACCCAAACCTTCCGACCACGCAAAGGCTGGGCGTTTGATTCCCAACGGTCAATATTCGCTTGCCATTTAAATAAAAAGCTCCGTAATCGATCTTGATAAAAAGCGTTGTTTGATGAATCAAGGATCGCTAAGCGTTCTGTTAACGCTCGAGCGATCGGCAAGAAATTTCGCGGATCAGTCTGAATATGTGGATTACCTGCAGCATGCACATCACCCATACTTCGATCAACCGATGTGGGGATACCTAGAAGTTGCACGTACTGACTCGCTTCGAACATTCCTGGCTTACCGGGCAAGATATTTGAATTACCGGCCTCACGTTGCAAAAGTGGAAGCCAGCCAATTTCAAGCTCTGCGCCCGTAGAGAGCAAGAGTTGCGCAGTACGCGCTCGTGCCAAAAGCGACGGACGCGCTTGCACCTTATGCGGGTCTTGCAAAGCATTGGTGGCGACGTATACCTTGACCTTGTCGCCACCCAGTTCTTCTGCCAAAGCCCCCCACTCAGGCACCGTTGAGAAAACACTTAATTGCGCCTGTGCTCCGACGGTTGTCAGCATGCATAACACCGCGACGCTTGCCAGGCCAATGACTCGACACACTTTAAATAACTTCATTCGTTTCTCCACGACACCGCAATTTTTAGGGGATCAAAGCTTTCAGGACCGTCTTTTTCCGCTAAAAGCGATGGGCGCCATGCGCACCCAAACTCATGACGTACTGCAGAAAGACTTGATTATTTGTCTTGCCTGGGCCATACATAGTGTCTTGCGCCACCTGCAACCTGAACATTGAATATTCAGAATTCGCCCAATCGATCATAAGCGTGTTACGCATTGGGTTGTAGGCTTCGAGCGCAGTACCAGTTAAAGTGTCTCGACTAAATCCGTAAGTTGCATTACCACCATACAGCTGATCAAAGCGATAGCCAACTCGCCAATTGGGCATGAATTGGTAGATCGCCTGAACATAAAAACCACTTTGAGTATTGGTATATGCATTACCAAAGCAAGGCGCCTCACAAGAAGCGTATGAATTTGGGCTGGTGATCGAAGCCGAACCTTTTTGTGTATTCCAAAAGGCTTCTCCTTGCAATTTAAAGCTTTGACGGCTCGCGTTGCCGTCGGGTGCCCACTTGTACAAAAAGTCTGCGATCAACACGCTGGTCGAGCCGGTGAAGTCAAAGGTATCCGTTTCGTTCAAAGCAGAACTCCTGGAAAGGTTGCCTGTGCTTGACGTCACATACGACAGACCACCAAGCCACGACGACTGTGTACCGATATCACCGCCAAGTTTTGCAAAAATAGTGCCCAATCTCGGTTTGTTTTCGTTGAAATTATTAGCATTAGGGTAGGACATGCCTTGGCCAAGCTCGCCACCGAGTCTCAGGTATAGATCATCAAGGGGTGCCACCCAAGAGAATTGCGCACCAGTGTTGTTCAACTGTCCGCCAAAAAAAGCTTTGTAAACAAGAGGCAAGTCAACAAAGTCCCACTCATGAGGGTGCTTAATATTGAGATACCCTACACTCGAGAAGAATTTACCGCCTTTAACTTTCGTGCCACCTGGCAAACCAAGCGTCTCAAAAAAAGCCTCCTCCAGTGATACGCTAAAGTCTTGCCCATTCTGCGCCAGCGCTAAGCGCGCCTCTGCGCGAAACAGATTATCAACCGTACCCGCAAAACCTAACTCTGTTTCACCCAAAGAAAACCCACGCGGAATATTTTCACTGCCCCCCGGAACAAATCCGCGACCAATCGATTCAGGATTTTGACTTTGCGCTGAGTACTTACCATCGATAATCACAGAAATCTCTGGCGTGATGGGACCGACTTTTGGCAGGACGATTCCTCTGCCTAAGGATGATGGTGGGTTGCGACCAAGGGAGGGCACGCCTGCGACGGCACTGCCTGGGATCGGACCCGCGCCAGTAGCCGCAGCCGCCTGGGCCGAACTCGTAGCGGCTTTCGCACTTGCTAAAACTGGTGTAGCGGGTTGAGCAGTTGCGCCCGCTTTCTGGTGCGATAACTGGGTATTTTGTTGCTGCAAGATAGTGATTTTTTGCTCAAGCGAATTGATACGATTTTCGTACAATACGCGCATCGCCTGAATGTTTTCTTGAAGCTTCGCAAGGTCGGCTGCAGTCGCTGGCGGCGACGCGGTCTGAGCAATGGTGGGCTCTGCCACCACAAAAGCTGCAACAAAGCCTAGTGCTGCGCATGCACGCGCAGCGTATGTAAGATTAAACATCTTTTTATCCTTAAATTGAACACGAGATCAACGCTGAATAGCGTTGCGAGACGGTGTCAGCTTAAGAATTGTGGCGGCCCACGTTGGTTCGCGCTTGCGACAGGTGTGGCAAAACGGCAGATTCGCTGCGATCGTGACTGCAAAGCATCGATGCGTAAAGGTAATAACTGAACCGCTTGAGACGTTAGACCAACATTGTGGGCAACATCTTCTAAACACTTGAGGCACAGATCCGAGGCAAGCGACTCCTGCTCAGGATGCAAARCAAGCAACGCCGCAAGCGCCATGCAGGCTAGCATCCGACGCACTGCCATTCGGCAGAAGTCAGATTGCATCACGAGGGTCGATTTCGCAGTAGACATCAAGCAACACTCAATTATCACTATTGATAACATAGTATCACTTATTGATAACGTAATATCACTACTGATTCAAAAACTTACAGACCGACTATCCCACCGTCCTCTTTAGTGATCACGATCGTGGCTGAACGCGGGCGACCCGCAGCGCCATAACCGATGTTGCCAGGCCAGGTGCTCTGGAGTTTAAATTCAGCAGCGTCTCCCAAGGCAGGCGTCATCTCGCCCGGGTGCTGAATATTGACAAACAATGTCTTACCGTCGGCCGTTTCGGTCACACCCGTCACCTCAGCCCCCCTCGGACACACCAAAAATCGTCTGAGCTTAGTCTCACCTAATGCCGCGCCAATAAAGGTCTCTTGTTGGCTCGTTTGCTCTTGTCCCGCCACCACCATCTTGTTGCTGACCGTGACTTTGCCACCGTCGCCTACCTTCCCCGGAATCGCTGCAAGCATCATGCAGTTGGTCTCGTCGGTCATGGCACCGTCGTCAGTCTGTATCCAGCAAATGCCTGTCGCCTTGCTGAACCACAAACCGTCAGGTGAAGAAAAAGAGTTGCTTGTCGTTAGCCCAGAAAGATTTGCTGAGCCTGGATCGTCTTCGGCGCCAAACAAAAAGATATCCCACTGAAACTGCAGTGCGGTTGAGCGATCGCTTTGGTCGTGGAAGCGAATAATGTGCCCGTTTGGGTTGCCCGAGTACTTTTTGCCATCAACGTCGGTGTAGGCCCGTGGATTTGCAGCATCGACCTTGCCCGGATTACGGTTCGTAGCATCGCTATTGGTGAGCGCAAAATAGATTTCGCCGTTCTTGTGATTCACTGCACCCCATTCAGGACGGTCCATGGGTGTTGCACCCACTGCGTCAGCCGCCAGACGCGCATTCACCAGAACATCGGCCTGGTTGGCAAAGGCGTACTTGGCATACGACGCAATTTTAGGATCCGTCAGCGTCAGTTCAAGCCATTGGCCGGTGCCGTCGGCTTTAAATTGTGCGACGAACAGCTTGCCTTCATTTAGATATTTGTTACCAACGGCCATGCCGCCGCCCACGTCTTGAGGATTCCAGACTGCGGTGCTCACAAACTTATAGATGTATTCATTACGGGTGTCGCAACCCATGTAAAACGCAAGAGGCTCTCCGGCTTTAGGGTTTCCGCAAACTGCGGCTTCGTGCGCGAAGCGCCCGAGCGCAACGCGTTTTGCTGCAACCGCATCACGCGTAACAGGATCGATTTCAACAATGAAGCCGAAAGTATTGGCTTCATTTCTAAAGTCTTGTGTCGCCGAAGCGCCGCTCGCGGCTAAGTTCCAACGCGTAAAGCGGTTATCCGTGTCTGAGACGGTATGCCAACCTTGGCTCGAGGCTTCTGGACTTTGTGGATTCAGTGGCGCACTCACCACGCCATAGCGCTTCATAGAGGCCTGCGCTTGAGCCTCGAGCGGTGCAGCACCTGGGGCAATCTGAAAATATTTCGCCCAATTCTCTTCGCAGGTCAGGTACGTGCCCCAAGGCGTTTTACCGTGTCCGCAGTTATTCAACGTACCCCGAACCTTCTCGCCCTTAGGATCAAACGCCGTCACCATCAAAGCGTGAATATTTTTCAACTCTTTTTGCGGCCCGGTCACAGGCATCGGAGTTTGCGCTGTCAGACGGCGATTGAGCGGCGAGTCGAGTCGATAAGTCCAACCCTGTGGCCCTTTGGTGATTTCAACGATTGAGACCCCGTGAAGGTTAATCTCTTTAAGAACTTCAAGTTCAGGACGCGCGCCTAAATCCCAGGCACCAAATTGATCAAACTTTTTACCTTGCTGTCCGTTTGACGTTTGGCCCTTGGGATGTAGCAGGTGAGATTCAGCCGAGCTTTCATGATTAACTACCAACAATGCGCGACCGGTATCGCGCTCTGCGTATTGACCTTTTTCATCGATATAGAAAATGTCGATGCCGTCATGTTGATCGCCAATGCGGTCCGACCAATCATCAAGCTCAAGGCCTTGATTAGAAAAAGCAGATACCTTATCGGTCAGCGGGTCGCCAGAGGCATGAAGAACCTTACAGCTATACCCTGGTGGCAATTGCACTGAATCGAGCAAACTTTTTTGAACCGAAGTAAACCCAAGGGCCGCAGAGGAGTTTGTGGCGGTCGCTGCGTTCACGAAAGGAATCAACGAGTCAGGTAACAGCCCAAGACCCGCTAATCCGATTGCACCCCGAATCAGTTGTCTACGCGAAGGATTTTGAAGCGAAGCCGCCAACACGGTCTGAAAATGCGGCTGCCCAGAAGGATTGTCGGTGTCAGTTTCGGTATCGAATGGGCGCATGACGGGATTCTCAAGTTAACAAAATTCAGTCATCAAACCACACCAAAATGACAGATTCGTGACGGCCACTTAACATAGCGGCTAAGCCCCCAACAGACAGCGCCTAAGGAGCCCTGACCTGTTTGACGAGTTGGTAATCACCGCTAAGCGCGCCTGAGCACCTGACCAGCTCTTGCGTGGGTAGTGACGCCGTCTTGCCAACTCAGTACACCGTTGACATAGACTTGATGGATCCCCGCGGCTGGACGCATAGGATCGGCGAAGGTCGCGCTATCTTTGATGTGCAACGGATCAAAGACGACCAGATCTGCCGCGTAGCCCTCTTTAATCAAGCCACGATCTTTCAAACCAAAGCGGGCGGCTGATAAGCCAGTCATTTTGTGAACGGCCGTTTCAAGCGAAAACAGTTTGCGGTCGCGGCTATAGTGTCCCAACACTCTGGGAAAAGCGCCCCATAAGCGAGGATGCGGAAAGGTGTCGTGTGGCAGGCCGTCTGAGCCAATCATAGTTTCTGGATATGCCAGGATTCGCTCAACATCGTCTTCATCCATCGAAAAATAAATAGCGCCTGCAGGTTGCAGCGACGCCAAAAATTCAGTCAACGATAAGTCTTGTTCTTTGAGCAACTCATCTATATAGCGGCCGCTCGTCTCGGGCTTCGCTTTAGACCAAGCAATCAAGGTTCGCGACGCCTGCTCAACGGTGTCTTGTCGCAACACGGTTGAAGACGCGACATAAGGATAACAATCCAGGCACACGTCGCCCTGAGTGCGCATCTGATCAACCAACGCAAGCGTTTCACGCGAGCGTCCGAAATTTTCTTGACCGTTGACTTTGTGGTGCGACAGCACTTGCCGCACGCCTAACTCTTTAGCAATGGACATCGCTTCAGTCATGGCCTCAAGCACTTGCGCCGCTTCGTTACGAATGTGTGAGGCAATCAGTGCGGTACCGCCGCGCAAGGGTTCAAATACCGCTTGAATTTCAGCCGCGGTGGCAGCCTGCGCCGGCGCATAAAACAGGCCGGTCGACACCCCAACCACGCCGGCATCAAGGGCCTCTTGCACCAAGATCTGCATCTTCGTAATTTCAGTATCAGTAGCGGGTCGCGTCAAGTCAGACATGGTGACCGCACGCAAGGTGGTGTGCCCGAGCAAGGCAGCCATATTGACAGCAGGCGGATTTTTTTCAAGAGCCGCGAAATAATCTGCAAAACTTTCATAGCGTTGGCTGGGGCCATTTGCAATGAGATTTAGGGGGGCGATGGCTTCAGTTTGCCCGAGAGGTGCGAGACTCAAGCCGCAATTACCTGTGATCACAGTGGTGGCACCCTGACTCACTTTTGCGGCCATCGAGGGGTCGGCCAGCAACAAGCGGTCGTCGTGCGTATGCACATCGATAAAGCCAGGAGCGATTGTCAACCCCTTCAGATCGATGGTTTTGGCTGCCGAATAGTTGAGCTTGTCGCCAACCCCAACAATACGACCGTCTTTGACGGCAATACTGGCCTCGCGCCGTGACTCGCCGCTACCATCGATCACCACGCCATTTATCAACAACAGATCACAGTTCAACATGTCTAACCGCCTTGACCTAGAAAGCAAAGATTGAAGATTCGCGCGCGAACCACCCGAACCGGCAAGGACAATGCACGGAAAAGTGTTCAGCTGCCACGCAAAACGAGTCTACACCGTATATTTTGGCTTGCTACCAACCGAAACGAAATTTATTCTTATTTGCTAAAGCTGATACCATTTTGCTCTAGCAACCGAAACAACTGAGCTTGTTCAGTTGTTTGACACTTGAGATACGCATGAATCCCTCCGCTTACGCTTTTACCAACCCACAGGCCGAGCCAAGCCTTTCAGCTTATGGTGCCAAACGCGCGAGCGTCATGAACCAAGACGGGTTCGATGCCGCATTCGCCGAAATTTCAAGTTGGCCAGGCTACACCCCTACCCCTTTAGTGTCTTTGCCTAACCTGGCGCAACAACTGGGCGTGGCTGAAATTCTCTACAAAGACGAGCGCGGGCGCTTTGGGCTGGGCAGTTTTAAGGCGTTAGGCGGAGCCTATGCTGTTGCCAACGTCTTGCGTCTCAAGGTGCAGCATGAGCACGGTCTGGCTCAGGTCAGTTCAAAAGTATTGTTATCCGGAGCCTTCAAAAACTTAATCAATGCGTCCACCGTCACCTGTGCGACCGATGGCAATCATGGCCGCTCGGTTGCCTGGGGCGCCCGTCTGTTTGGTTGCAAGTGTGTGATCTATGTGCATGAAACTGTCAGTCAGGGCCGACGCGACGCCATCGCGCATTACGACGCCGAGGTACGCGAAGTCAAAGGCAATTACGACGATGCTGTAAGGTTCGCAGCCGCTACAGCCGCCGCAAAGGGCTGGACCGTCGTCTCTGACACCTCGTACCCCGGTTATCGCGACATTCCACTTGATGTCATGCACGGCTATGGCGTCATGGCCTCAGAAATTGTCACTCAAATGTCTTCAACGCAACCACCGACGCACGTCTTTGCGCAAGCTGGCGTCGGTGCTTTAGCGTCGGCGATCTGTGCGAATTTTTGGCTGCAATGGGGCGCGCAACGCCCTCTATTTATTGTCACTGAACCCACACTAGCTGACTGTGTCTATCAAAGTCTGCGGACGGGCCAACGCACCATCGTTGAAGGGTCTCTGGATACCGTCATGGCAGGATTAGCCTGTGGCGAGGTCTCTGAACTCGCTTGGGAAATTCTGCACGGCGGCACAAACGTCGCCGTGGCCATCGATGACGCCTACGCCCTTGAGGCCATGCGAATGTTGGCGCAGCCACACTCAGATGACCCTGCGATCGTGGCTGGCGAAACCGGTGGGGTGGGTCTTGCCGCCCTTCTAGCTGCGCGCGATCATGCCAACATCCGCACGCAACTCAAACTCGATGCACACTCGCGGGTCTTGTTGCTGGGCAGTGAAGGCGACACCGATCCCGTCATTTACCAACAAGTTATTGGGAAAACCGCTTCTGAGGTGCTGGCATGAATATTCTTGACTCTCGCGCGCTTGGCTTACGGATCCAGCCCGGACCGCTACTCGAGCAACTCAATACTCTCGCTGACATTGGCATGACACCAGAAGGTGGCTGCTGTCGATTAGCACTCTCTGAAGAGGATCGCTTAGGTCGAGATCTGCTCATTACGTGGATGAAAGCGCTAAAGCTTGAGGTCAGTATCGATCCGATTGGCAATATTTTTGGCTGGCGTGCTGGACTCGAGGATCTGTCGCCCGTGATGACGGGCTCGCACATCGATACAGTTCGTACTGGCGGCCGGTACGACGGCCCCTTAGGTGTACTCGGTGGGCTTGAGGTTGTTCGCGCCTTAAACGAAGCCGGTATCGTGACGCGCCGGCCATTAGTGGTGGCTGCGTTCACCAATGAAGAAGGCGCCCGCTTTCACCCAGATATGCTCGGTTCACTCGTCTACGTTGGTGGCTTGTCTATTAATGACGCCTACGCCTCGCACAGCGCGGATGGCAAAATCTTGATCGACGAGCTGACTAAAATTGGCTACGTTGGCAAGGCTGCCCTACCCTTGTGCAAACCTCACGCGTTTGTTGAGTTGCACATCGAGCAAGGGCCGATTCTCGATATTGAAGGCATCACCATTGGTGCGGTACGCGACTTGCAAGGGATTTCGTGGCAAGAGTTGACCATCGTGGGTCAATCAAATCATGCGGGCACCACGCCAATGCGTTTGCGGCATGATGCTGGCTACTGCGCAGCTGCGATCAGCGTCTTTATGCGTGAGCTCACCATTGAGATGGGCGGCGCTCAAGTCGCAACAATGGGGGTGACACAGTTGCATCCTAATTTGATCAATGTGATTGCCGCACGAGCGGTTGTGACAGTCGATTTGCGCAATACCGACGAAGTGTTATTAAAAATTGCCGAACAAAAAGTCGCTAATTTTTTAGTCAAACTCGCTGCTGACGAAGGCGTAAAGATTACCAGCCATCGCCTCGCACGTTTTGAGCCTGTAAAATTTGACGACGATATCGCTGATTTGATTGCACAACACGCACAAGCGCTAGGTTACTCTTGTCGTTCAATGACCTCTGGTGCTGGGCACGATGCGCAAATGCTAGCGCGCTTGTGCCCCAGTGCAATGATTTTTGTCCCCTCGGTCAGAGGGATTAGCCATAACCCAGCCGAACATACAGAGGTGCCAGACCTCGTCGCTGGTGGAAATGTTTTGTTGCAGACAATGCTTGAGTTGGCGAAGTGAGTCTGCTTAATTCGAATCTGCAAAATCGTCGTTCCGTGCTTTCACACACCTTCATCATTATTTAGGAAAACTTTCATGACACGCATTGTGACGGTAGGTGCAGCACAACTGGGACCGATCGCGTTAAGCAATACTCGCGCGCAAGTCGTTGATCGCATGATTGATTTGATGCAACAGGCCAAAGGCTGTGGCTGTGATGTGGTGGTGTTTCCTGAACTGGCGCTCACCACGTTTTTTCCGCGTTGGTATTTTGACAAGCAAGACGAGCTCGATACTTTTTTTGAACGCACTATGCCAGGGCCTGATACTCAACGCCTGTTTGATACCGCAAAGGCCTTACAAATCGGGTTCTATTTGGGGTATGCCGAACTGGTACACGAAGACGGCCGAGTGCGGCACTTCAACACAGCGATCACTGTCGATAAAATCGGAACAATTATTTCAAAATATCGAAAAATCCATTTGCCAGGCCATGAAGAGCACGAGCCTTGGCGTCGTTTTCAACACCTTGAAAAACGTTATTTTGAAACTGGCAATCTTGGCTTTACTGCTTTTCAAGCGGATTGGGGTACCAACAAAAAAGGCGTCTTTGGCATGGCAATCTGCAATGATCGTCGATGGTCTGAAACTTACCGCATCTTAGGCCTGCAAGCCGCTGAGATGATTTTTATCGGATACAACACACCGGTGCATAATCCGCCGGCACCCGAGCACGATGCGTTATCAAATTTTCACAACGAACTCGTCATGCAAGCGGGCGCGTATCAAAACGGCACCTGGGTAGTGGGTGTTGCAAAAGCGGGCCTCGAAGAAGGTGTCGAACAGATTGGCAATTCGATTATCGTTGCGCCCTCGGGCGAGATCGCTGCCGCTTGCACAACCTTAGGCGACGAATTGGCGATTGCGCGTTGCGATCTTGATTTGTGTCACTCGTATAAAAACACAACCTTTAACTTTGCCCGTCATCGTCAGCCCGAGCAATATCGTATGATCGTCGAACGCAAGGGGGCGATCGCGCCTTCTGCATTACCAAGCGGTAGCGAGCAAGTTTAGATAGTCGCTTTCGGTCAACATCCGTGGATTAGTCTTGTGGGCGTTATCGACTAGCGACGCCTGCGCCAAAAATTGAAAACTATCTTGCTGAACGCCAAGTTCTTTTAGGCCTAAAGGTAGGCCTAAGTTTTGGTTGAGCTGCAAAAACAATTTAACCAAATCGGTATCGGCCGCCAAGCCCATGGCGCGACACAAGAACGGCAACTTGTCTTGAAGAACTGACGCGTTAACTGCTAGCACATGCGGCAACATAATGGCATTGAGTGTGCCATGGTGATAACCCAACGCACCCAGTGAGTGCGATACCGAATGTACTGCACCTAGACCCTTTTGAAAGCAAACCGCGCCTTCCAGAGCGCCCATCATCATGTGCCAGCGTGCGTTTGCGTCGCTCCCATCCGCCACGGCACGTTCAATATGTTGATACAACCGTGTCAGACCATCGAGAGCAATCGCATCGATTGGGGGATTCACCAGGGGCGAGCAAAATGTTTCAATACAATGTGAAAGTGCATCCATGCCAGTCGCTGCGGTCATGTACTTTGGTAAAGACAACGTCAACTCAGGATCACAGATTGCTACACTCACAATCGTTGGACACCCGACACCCGCTTTGATACCATTGTTAAAAATGATGACGGCTGAACGGCCCACTTCGCTGCCGCTCCCGGAGGTGGTCGGCATCAAAATTAAGGGGGGTGAATTCACAATGGGACGAGGGGAAGCATTGCGATTACAGTATTCCCATAACGGTGCAGGGTCACCRCATAAGACCGCAATAGCCTTAGCTAAATCAAGGGTTGCGCCACCACCAACGCCAATCACCCCGTCACAATGATTCACCTGGTAGGCGGTCAGACCCGCCACAGCGGCATCCTCTGTCGGGTTAGGTGGCGTCTGATCAAAGATCACGGCATCGGCCATCGTACTGAGAGTTTCAGTCGCCTGAGCAAATACCCCAGCCGCCCTCACCCCCTTATCCGTAACAAACAAAGGTCTGTTAATGCACAACTTCGTGCATTCAAGCACTAACTGCTTACGTTCGCCGTGACCGAAGTGTACTTTCGTGTTGAATGACAGGATTGCCACGTGCTACCCCAAAAGTTTGGATGAACGGCTTGGTTATATGTCTACCTGCACTAAACGTCATTACAGTGTAAATAGGTAGGTCTTTCAAATAACAAGCATAACGTGATGCGTATTACTTTTTTCATCTCGGAGACAATAAATGAAATACCTGAAAATAATTTTAGCCGCGATAGCACTGACCGCGACCTGCCTGCAGGCTCAGGCCCAAGACGACCAACAACGCTTTAAACGCATCCCTGTGACAGAAATGAGCCCGGCTCAAAAGCAATACTTTGATGCGCTGATGGCTGGCCCGGTCTCGGGGACTGGCAGTGCCGCAGTTGTGTAGGGCGCAACCAGCCTTGGCGCTCCGTTCAATATCTACAGGCGCAGCCCCGTCTTGGCGCAATCGTTTCGCACGACGGGTGAGTACTAACGCTTTAACTAAAGCTGTGTTTCGCTCGCCCTATGCACCAGCCATCGGCGGCTCAGTTTTAATCCGATTTAGCGCCAGACGCGCGTGCCACAACACCCCAGCGATCTGTCTCTTTCTTTAAGAATTCGCCAAAAGCTTTAGATGAGGATTGCACAAATGGCTCAACACCGACTTTGCGCATGGATTCAACCAAGTCAGGCGAATTGGCCGCACGAACGAGAGCCGCATATAACTTGTCGACGATTGGCTGAGGTATTTTTGCAGGTCCCATCACGCCAAACCAGTTGAACGCCAAAATCTCAGGAAAACCCTGCTCAACCGAAGTCAAGGTATTGGGTAGCAAAACTGCTCGCTGTGTGTTGGTGATCGCGACCGCTCTTAAGCGACCGTCTTGCACGAGCGGGTACAGCGGAGGCAGGTCGACAATAATGCCGTCAACGTGCGCACCCAATAAGTCAGCGATTGCTGGCCCCGCACCCTTATAGGGCACATGAATGATGTCGCCACTACCTGCCGCAGTACGCAACAGTTCGATTGCCAAGTGTGGCAGTCCGCCACTACCCGACGACGAAATGGTGACTCGGCGTGTTTTTGATAAATCGATCAGCTCTTTTAACGACTTGGCAGGCACAGAGGGATGAAGCGCCAACAGCTCTGGTGTTTGCGCAATGGTGGTGATTCCAACCAAATCTGTCAAAGTGTTAAACGGGATTTTAGGGAACGTGTGCGGACTAATCACCAAGGGGCTCGCACTCGCGATAGTAATGACGTAGCCGTCAGGCGCAGCCTTTGCCACAAAGTCAGTACCAATCAAACCATTACTACCAGACTTATTGACCACGACGACTGACTGACCCAACAGCTCGGTGAGCTTTGGGGCAAACAATCGCGCCACAATATCATTTGACCCACCTGGTGGGAAACCCACGATTAAGGAGATCGATTTGATGGGATAGTCTTGGGCCTGAGCCAGCCCGCCGAGCACGGACAAGGACGCGAATAACACCGCAGCCCTCTTAAAAATATGAGTGATACGTTTCAAAGAAATTTTCATAGCACACCTCGAAAAACAATTAAGCAACGGATCGGACGCAAATCAATAAGGAATCGGCTCAAGATCCAGCCGCATGGCTATACCTGATAAAGCTTCTGAAACAGAGGGATAGCGATGCACCACTAACGGATCATGCCCAGGCACCACATGACGCGGTGACTGCGCCAACGCCAGCAAGCGCTCATAGCCTTCGATCGCCTCACCAAGGTGATAGATAAGATGAAAGCACCGCTTTTGCTCAAAATGCTCATAGTAATGACTGGCGTCTGACGCGAGCACCACCCAACCCCGAGCGGTGTGAACACGTACCACTTGCATGCCAGCAGTGTGCCCGCCAATTTTATGCACACTGATGCCGGGCGCAATCGTTGCATCGCCTTGATGAAAAATCACGCGATCCTTGTAGACCAGCCGGATCATGCCAGCAACGTGATCGACCTCAAAAGCCCGACTGAAACGCTCACAGCACATCAGACGGCCTGTCGCAAACGCCATCTCAGCCTCTTGCAGATGAAATTTAGCAATCGGAAACTCATCAAACGTGCCCACGTGATCGTTATGCAAATGCGTGATCACGATTTCGGCGATATCTTTGGTGTCGATGCCTAGCAGTTTCAAAGCATCGGCTGGTCGCCGTAACAATGTACGGTGACGCTTATCGGCCATATCCTGATTGAAGCCCGTATCGACCAACACCAAGCGTTGGCCATCACGTATCACCCAGAGGTAATAATCCATCGGCATCGGTACATCGTGGGGATCGCCCCCCACGAAATGATCAGGTCTGCGACCCTCTCGGGTTGCATACTTTAAGGCGATGACCTCATAACACGGTAAATCTGATTGATTCGTCATGATTATTCAATCACCAAAGCAGCCGTTCGTTCATTAAACACCAAGCTTAGAGGTGAGCTTCATCAGCTCACCCACATTCTGACAGTTTTCGATTGAAGCCACAGCGGCAGCGATTTCACCGGCACGCTTGGCTCCCAAGACAGGGATCACAAGGCTATCAAACTTGCCACGTAGTTCATCATCACTCATTGAATTTTGAATGGAGCCTTTTGGGTAATCAATTTGCGACACAAATTTTGAATCATCATCCATCACCATCGTCATCAAACATGACACGCCGCGCGGCAGCGAATCATCCACCGTAATATTGACCAGATCAGTCAAGCGGATCAATTCAGCTTCGCCCAAGCGCGCATCGTTGTACTGAGCGAATAACGCCTGACCATCTAGTAAGGCCACAGCTACTGAGTAAGGCAAACTCACTTGCGCTTCATGATAGGTCTGGGGACGCTTGTTTTGATGGTAAAGCGCCCAATCCGAATGACGCGCCATTTCAATCGCCTTGATACGCTTTAAATCAGGCGCATGTTTACGACGGATTTCAAGCGCGCAGTCAATCGCGTTATGAATCGGACGAGCACACGAGTAAGGCTTGAATTCAATATCCAGTTGATAGGGTTGTGCAAAATCTTTTACCAACTGTGAAGGATCACTTTTATCTGTGAAGGCTGCTAAAAAGCCGCGTTCACCTTCAAAAATCGTTGCCGCACCAGTAAAGCCCAAACTCGCCATGGTGGCAGCTGTTACGCCATTGCGTGCAGCAGGGCCCGGATTGAAGCGCTTTTGCATCGAGGGGCCATACATCTCCATCAAGCCAGAGGCTGAAGCACCTGCCATGCCCAAAGCCGACACCATTTGCTCTGCAGACAAGCCCTGCAATTTTGCCGCAGCGATCGTTGCACCAAAAACGCCGGTTGTTGGCGTGGTGTGAAACCCACGGTTACGCAACGAGGAGTTTGCAGCCTTGCTCAAACGCTCCATCATTTCGCAGCCAGCGGCCAGCGCCGTCAACAGGTCTTTGCCACTTGCACCCACTTGCTCGGCCGTGGCCAGCGCTGACGAATACACAGGCGGACTGAAATGAAACAGGGCGAGCACATCGATATCGTCGAGCTCAATACTATGCGAAGAAATTGCATTGGCAAAGGCCGCTTGCATCGCGGGGACGCGCGCATCGCCACCAATTAATGTTGACTCGGCATGTCCGCCAGTAATCGCAGCAAACACACGGGCAACTTGACCACTTTCACTTTGGCTGCCGGAAATAGCTACACCCAAATAATCAAGCAATAAACGCTTGACAGATTTTTTTGTCGCCTCGGTCAACTGCGCATATTCAAATTTTTTGAAATGTGCGGCTAATTGATCGGCCAAAGTGTTCGAAGAAGCTGAAGTGTGTTTCATTTTATTTCAGGACATGCCCGCTCAAAAATTAGAAGTTAGAAGCTAAAAGGTAAAAATTACGCGTTACGCGCAGCGGCTAAAAGACTAAAAAGCTCAGCGGTATCGTCTAGGCGATCTAACTGCGCGATCAACGCAATCGTGCGGTCGATGTTCTTGGCGCTCAAGCATGATTCAACGACATTGCGAAACTTGTAGACCACATCCTCGTGCGACAAGGGGTTTTCAGGGCTGCCACGTCGGTTAAGAATTTCATGCTTGAACGTGCGGCCGTCACGCACTGTGACCTTAACGCGCGCAGCATGCCGGTAGGCTGCTCCCATGGCTTCGATGTCTCGATCAATACTCGCTTCAATGCGAGTAATGAAATCCATAATCTTAGGATCTGCCAGGCGATTTTCAGCATATTGAGCAACAAACGCCTTGCCATCAAAGCCAATCACAGCGATGCCATAAAACAAATTCATTTGCGCAGCAGTTACCCCTTGGGCTTTGTATTCCCAGGCGCAATGTGTGTAAGTCATCGGACTCATCCCGATTTCAACTTTGCTCAAGTCGTCGGGCGTTAACTGATGCGTATTGAGCAAATAGGCGAAAGCATCCAACGCCGAGTGGATGCTCGTCACGCAGGCGTGCGGCTTGTAACCCACCTTGCCCGTTTCCCAGACCACGCCAAGATCTTCGGTCAGGCGATTTGCATTGGGCTTGTCAGAATATGAACTGAGGTATCCGCCATAGCCGGCTTCAAGTACGTCACTAATCCCGGTGAAATCGCGTTGTGCGAGGTAAGCAGAATAGACACCGCTTTGCGCCGCACGACCAGAATGAAAGCGCTTCACCATGGCGCCCTCTTGTGCTGCCATCAATCCACCAGCTTGTGAACCGACAATACCGAGCGCGTGTTGCATGCGTGGAGCATTTAGCTTGAGCATCTTGGCTGCAGAGGCCGCAGCAACAAACGCGCCCGAGGTACCCTGCGGATGAAAACCACGGAAGAACAACCCCATGGTCGCTGCATTGCCAACACGCGTCCCAATCTCATAGCCAGTGGTCATCGCGGTCAAGAGTGTTTTGCCGCTGGCACCACCCGCCTGTTCGGCCAGCGCCACCACGACGGGCGTAGCAATTGAACCCGCATGCACAATCGATTCTTTATGAATATCGTCGAGCTCAAAGGCGTGTCCCGCCGTCGAATTGATCAGCACAGCGCCAGCGACTGAGGTTTTTTTACCCACACCAAAAATCGAGGCGACTGGGCGAGCACCCTCGTCTTCGATCATGGCTTGAATGCGCTGCGTCCAGGGCAAGGTTGCCCCAAACAAGCAACAGCCAACACTATCCAGAAAGCTGGTCTTCATGCGGTCAATCACTTCTGCGGGGATCACTGCGTAGTCAATCCCGGCAGCAAACTCCGCAAGTTTTTGCGTCGCGCCGGGCAATAAGGATTGAGGGTGGCTATCCATAGTCTCGTTTTGAATCGTTAAAAACTATAAGTGAAAAAATGTCTTGTTTCTTAAAATAAACTGGGACTAACTTCGCACCAGCTTCGATGAAAGGTAACCCTCCTTGGAGTTGCTCGGAGTTACTCTATCTTCAGCCCCGCCTGCTTCACAATTGCGCTCCACTTCATGACTTCAGCTGCAACCATCGCCCCCCAGGTCTCGGGAGTATTCGGCCCGCTCACTGGATCAAATCCCACATCACGCATCTGTTTCATAAAAATAGGATCTCTTACAATTGCAACGATCTCGAGATTTAAGCGATCAATGATTGGCTTAGGTGTTGCGGCCGGCGCATACACTCCACTCCATTGCAAAGTTTGAAAGCCGGGCACGCCCGACTCGCTAATCGTTGGAAACTCAGGCAAAGAGGTTGAGCGTCGGTCATCTCCGATCCCCAACACTCTCAACGAGCCAGCCCGCACATGGGGCAACGGCGCAGCAGCACCACTCATCGACAGTTCAACTTGCCCACCCAATAAATCGTTGAGCATTGGGCCCGAGCCACGGTACGGCACATGCACGATATCGGTCTTTGTCAGAATTTTGAACAACTCCATCGGTAACGCGTTTGCATTTGAACTCGCGCCATAGCTTAGTTTTCCTGGGTGTGCGCGTGCATAGTCGATCAGCTGTTGTATAGATTGGATAGGAACCTTAGCGTTCACAACTAACAGCACTTGCTGGTTAGCGGTTTGTGCCACCGGCGCTAAATCGCGCGTCGATTGATACGGTAGTTTTTTACCAAAGGCGACGTTATAGGCTTGGCTTGTTCCATCGATGAGCAGGGTATAACCATCGGGTGATGCCTTGGCGACAGCATCGGTTCCGATGCTCCCGTCAGAGCCTGGCCGATTTTCGATCACGACCGACACCCCTAAAGCGTCCGACAAGCGTCGGCCTAACATGCGACCTAAAATGTCAGTGCCGCCGCCCGGCGTGTACGGCACAACAAGCTTAATGGTTCGATTAGGCCAAACCGGCTCTTGCGCTTGAGTACTGAGAGACGCAAAAACTGCCGTGAGAGTCACGATAGTTTTTAAACTCAAGAGCCAAAGGCTACGCATCGAATCGCTCAATTACTCAATTACCGTGCCAGACGCCTTAATCAGGGCCGCCCATTTTTTGTATTCTGCATCTAAAAACGCTTTGGCTGTAGCTGAATCACCATTAATGATGTTCACCCCCGCGGCTTGAACTCTGTCGCGTAAATCAGGCATTTGCAATACGTTTGCCAGTTGCGTTTGCATAAAAGACACCACATTTGCTGGCAGATTTGCAGGTCCCAGCACCATGTACCAAGTGGTTGAGGCGTAACCTTTGACGCCGGCTTCTTCAATCGTGGGCATATCCTTCGCGATCGTCGAGCGTGTGACACCCGTCTGACCCAAGGCAATCACGCGGCCATCGCGCACATAAGGCATGCTCTCAGAAATCGGCAACATCGTCACATCGACTTCTCCAGACATCACATCCACCAAAGCGGGACCACCGCCACGATAAGGAATATGCAAATATTGCATGCCTGTCATATGACGCAACACATCCATCGCCAAATGCGATGAGCTACCGTTGCCTGAACTTGCAAAACGAATAGCGTCTGGCTTGGTCTTGCCCATCGCAACCAAGTCATTAATCGACTTGATCGGCAACTTAGCATTTGCCAACAACACCAAAGGCGCTTCGCCAATCAAGGCAATGGGCGTGAAATCTTCAATCTTGAAATTAACCTTTTTATATAAGCTTGGGTTAATCGCAATACCTGGCGTACTAAAGAGCAGCGTGTAACCATCTGGCTTCGCCGAGGCCGTTGCGGCAAAGGCGATATTGCCCCCTGCCCCTGTTCGATTTTCAACAACGAATTGTTTGCCCGCCACATCACTGAGCTTTTGCATGACCAACCGCCCTACGATATCGGCACTGCCGCCGGGTGGAAAGCCAACGAACACCTGCACCGAGCGCGCGGGATAGTCTTGTGCAGACACGGGCGCCAACAAACTTAAACAAAATAACGCCGCAACCGAAAGAGAAGTAAAACGTTTCATAGGATGCCTCTTTTGATATTTGAATAGTTCAATAGTTGACTACGATAAATTAATGCGTCGGGTCTGCATCCAGCTGCACAGCAATTCCCTCGAGCACCTTCGAGACTGCGGGATAACGCTGCATCACTAACGGATCATGCCCGGGCACGATATGTTGCAGTGAACTGGCTAATTTTTCGAGCTTGCTGTAACCCTCAACCGCTTCAGCCACATTGAACATCGTGGTGAAAGCGCGTTTCTTTTCAAAGTGCTCGTAATAGTGACTAGTGTCTGAAGCCAGCACGACCCAGCCGCGACGCGTCCAGACCCGCACACACTGCACACCGTGCGTATGACCGCCGATGCGATGAATCGACACCCCTGGCGCTAACTCAGCCTCGCCTACATAAAAACTCACACGATCTTTGTAAACCAAGCGCACCATACCGACGACCTCATCCACCTCGTAGCCGTGATTGAACTGCTTATGACGCATATAGCGCCCTGTCGCATAGGCCATTTCATCATCCTGCAAATGAAATTGTGCAATGGGAAAGCTTTCAAAGGTACCCACGTGGTCATAGTGCAAATGAGTAATGATCACATCTTTTACCTGAGTAACATCTACACCGATTGCCGCCAACCCCTCTGCCGGAGTGCGCAACAGTGTGCGCCCGCGCTTGGCGGCCACTTCTGCACCAAAGCCCGTATCCACAACAAACGTATGCTGCGCGTTACGCACCACCCACACAAAATAATCCATCGGCATCGGGCCATCGTGGGGGTCTCCACCGATGAAATGATTTTTGCGCTGCGCCTCACGCGTGGCATAACGCACGGCAAACACTTCATAGATCGGCAAGCCGCGCGGGCTGCCCGTCTGGCTGTTGGTCATACTGTTCTTCCAGAAAAGGGTTGTTGATCAATACCGAGAGCTACCATCCAGCCATCGCGAATCGCAGATAAAAAATCACCAGGCGCATGGCAGTCACCCACAAGTGCATACGGGACACCGACTCGCTCAAGCGTCGCCACCACATCGATATTAGAGCGCGGTCCATTGGCAAAAATCAGCACTTGTCCAATGGCCAGTTGGGTTGCCGCTGCCTGGTCAATCTTGACGGTCAGGTGCCGTGCACTCAAACTCTCGATTCGACATTTTGTAATGACTCGTACGCCCGCTGCTGCAATTCTTTCAAGCAGTTCAAACTTATTGTTGCGCGCCATCCCATTTGCCGCAGTCGCTTGCATTTCTAGTACTTGAATATCACATCCTTTCAGACGCAACAAATCAGCCACTTCAACGCCAACCATGCCACCGCCAATCACCGTTACCGACACGCCTGGCGCGATACGCTCGGGCAAAGTAAACACGTCCCAAGCATGCATCACTGCGATATCACTCGCAAGAGCCCCGGTATCAATCGGAGCTTCTCGCGGCACAGAGCCCGTTGCGACCACGACAAAGTCCGGCTTAAACGCCTTGATCATTGCCGCGTCGGCATCAATGCCACATCTGACAGGAACCTTCATCTCCATCAACTGCGACCAACGGTAATCCCAGACCGGCTGGACCTCAGCCTTATCGGGTGCCGCGACAGCCAAATGAATTTGTCCTCCGACGCGCGCCGCTTTTTCCCAAACCTCAACCTCGTGGCCGCGCCCGCGTACGATCCGCGCAGCTTCAATACCAGCGACTCCAGCCCCCAACACTAAGACCCGCTTACGAGGTGTTTGTGGTGGTGCAAACAATTGCGGTTCGGCAAATTCAAGGGCTTCGAATTCTGTGCCGACCATTGGGTTCTGTACACACGACACATCTTTTTCAAGCGTTAAACGTTCAAAACAGACATTGCAGGCAATACACTCGCGTATAGGTGCCTTGACCTCACCGAAGGCCTTAAGTGCCCAATGCGGATCCGCATACAACGCGCGACCCACCGAAACAAAATCTGCGCTGCCGCTTGCCAAGACGGCCTCGGCATCTGCGGGCGTCACAATTCGACCGGCCACAAACACCGGCACGCCAACCGCCTCTTTGATCGGTTTGGCTACAGGTGCCAGACAACCACGCGCAAACGAAGGCGGCTGAATACAGTGCTTGGATAGTTGCGGGCTTTCATTGCTGCCACCAGACAGATCAATCGCATCGGCGCCCGCCTGCTCAACAGCCTGAGCCAGGGCAATAATCTCGTCTTGTGTGTAGCCACCTTCGACAAACTCACTTGCACTTAAGCGCACAACCAAACACAAATCAGGCAACGCTTGCCTGACCCGATCAATCGTTTCAAGCAACATTCGCATCCGGTTTTGCAAGCTGCCGCCGTACTGGTCGGTTCGCTGATTGACCCGTTCAGTAAAGAACTGTTGAAACAAATAACCGTTACCCGCATGGATTTCGACACCGTCATAGCCTGCAAGCCAAAGGCGACGCGCTGCAGCAACAAATAAACCCTGCAGCTCGTGAATCTCTGTGACACGCAGCGCTCGCACTGCGTCACCTGTGTTGGGATTGATCCAGTCGCTTGGGCCAACCGGCTCCATATTGAGCACGGCCCGACGCAGCAAGGCACCACGATGGTTAATTTGACCAAACGCATGACTGCCGTGATCTTTGATACTTTGCACCAATCGGGCAAGCCCGGGAATAAAACGGTCGTGATAGCAACACAAGGAATTATGATGCGAGCGTGCAGTCTCAGTCACAATCATGGCCTCAGTCATAATCATGGCAACCCCACCGCGTGCGCGCTCGGCGTAATACTCGCAATCACGCTGAGTCGACAGCCCGTCGGTCGTACTGTAGTTCGTCCCCATCGGCGCCATGACGATGCGGTTTTTTAAACGTAAATTGCCGATCTTGCCCGGTTGTTGCAACAACATAAGTTACCCTCTCGCCTCGCCTGAAATTTGCGCGACGTTGTCTCTGCCCCGAAAAAATGGAGCCTGTTATCGATCTACAGGCAGTATGCTAACTACTGATTAATAGTAGGTCAATCCGGTAAAATGAAAAACAATACTGAATTGCAGTCAATAATAGGGCTTTAACGATGCGCAATCTCAACGCCTTACTTGTTTTCGCCAAAGTCGCAGAAACGCGCAGTTTTACCGTTGCCGCGCAGCGCTTAGGACTCACCGCTTCTGCCATCAGCAAGTCCGTCGCGAGACTTGAGCAAGAGCTTGGCGTCAAACTCTTACAGCGTTCAACCCGCTTGGTCAGCCTGACGGACGAGGGCTCAAGCTTTTATGAGCGCTGCCGCAATATCCTGGCCGAGCTCGACGACGCAGAGAGCGCAGTCACTCAGGCCAACGCCACGCCAAAGGGCCGCTTACGCATTCAGATGCCCGTTGGTTTTGGTCGCCGCGTCATCGCACCCAAGCTATGGGAGTTTACGCAGCAACACCCCGAGTTAGTGGTCGATGTTGAGTTAAGCGACCGCGTGGTCGATCTTGCGTATGAGGGAATCGATGCGGCCATTCAAATCGGACAAGTCAGCGACTCGCGAGTGGTGGCGCGCAGGCTCTGTCGTTTGAGCTTTGCGGCCTGCGCTTCACCGCAATACTTAGCTAAGCATGGCGAACCCACAACGCCAGAAGAACTAGAGAATCACCAATGTCTGGCCTATTTGCTACCCATGACAGGCGGACATCGCGAATGGCAATTCGCAAAAGATGGTCAGAATTTTTCTAAGTCCTTCTCTGGCGCGTTAAATATCAATAACGCCGAGTCTTTGCTTGAAGCCGTGGTGGGCGGCGCTGGGATTACCATGATCAGTAACTTCATTGCGGCAGACGCCTTAAAAAGTGGAAAACTGAAGACTATCTTGCCGGATTACATCGTCGAAGGACCAGAGGTATTCGTAGTGTATTTGCCACGAAGCAATCTTTCGGCGAAAGTAAAGGCCTTTGTTGAATTTTTAACCCTGACTGTTGAAGGCATCGAACGCACATGACCACCCCCACGACCACACTCAAACTCATGTCAACGATGGCGTTGCGCAGCGTTCTCAATGAAGTCATCCCTGAATTTGAAAAACAAACGGGCACCACCGTTGAGGTCAAATATGGTGCCACTGCAAAATTAACCGAGCGAATTCGTGGCGGCTCTCGCGGCGATATCGTGATAGCCGTAGCGGGTTCAATTAACGAACTCGAAGCCGAAGACATTTTGCATCAAGGCGCACGGGTGGATCTCGTCACCTCGGATGTCGCTATGGCCGTTAAGCTTGGTGCACCAGTCCCTGACATCTCGACGCAAGAGGCATTTATTGCTACCTTGCGCGCTGCGCGTTCGTTCGTCTATTCTAAACAAGGGGCAAGTGGGATGTACTTCGCAAGCCTGCTCAAACGCCTTGGGATAGACGAAGAACTTCGTGCCAAAGCGACGGTTTTGGCAGAGGGTCTGACGGGCGAACCTGTGGCCCGTGGTGAAATTGAACTCGCGGTGCAGCAAATGAGTGAACTGATGCAAGTGCCTGGAATCAATATCTTTGCCAAGCTACCGCCTGCAGTCCAGCAATCAACAACTTTTTCAATTGGCATATTTAAAGACCCAACCAAGCACGCCGTGATCAACGCCTTCACTGCGTTTATGCGCACACCGGCGGTCACAGCGGTATACAAGCGTCAAGGTTTAGACCCGATCACACGTTAACTTTCGAGAGACTCCAATGACCAATGCCCTGCATGACCTAACGTTAGCGCAGGCGGCAGAACTGCTGCGCACCCGCAAGCTCTCGCCACTTGAGTATGTGAACCATCAGATCGCGCGTATTGAAACGCTTGATGTGCAACTCAGCACGTTCATTACACCCACGTTTGACTTGGCGCGCCAACAAGCGCAAACGGCTGAGGCTCAGATCATGGCGGGCGACTACCGCGGGCCTATGCATGGCGTGCCCTTTGGGGCAAAAGATATATACGAAACCGCGGGGATTCTGACCACGGGTGGCTCGCGCACCGCGCAGCGCTATGTGCCCACCAAAGACGCCGCGGTGGTATCCAAGCTTTACCAGGCTGGTGCCGTGTTGATGGGCAAACTCAATACGCACGAATTTGCGCATGGCGGGCCCTCACTTGACTTACCCTGGCCGCCGGTGCGAAATCCTTGGGATCTAGAGCGGTTCAGTGGCGGCTCCTCAAGCGGCTCAGGGGCCGCGGTCGCAGCGGGGCTCGTGCCGGCGGCGTTAGGCACCGACACGGGAGGTTCGATTCGTGGCCCAGCGTCTCTTTGCGGCATTGCGGGCTTTATGCCTAGCTCGGGGCTGGTGAGTCGCACGGGTGTCATGCCGAATTCTTTTACCTTCGATCACTGTGGCCCAATGGCCTGGACAGTCGAAGACTGTGCGCTCATGCTGCAAGCGATCGCGGGACATGACTCGCAAGATGGCAACAGCTTTGCGCAACCCATTCAAGATTACAAATCTCAGTTGGCAGGCGGCATTAAAGGTCTGCGCATTGGTGTGTTGCGTCACTGGTGGGAAGAAGAAACCCCTGCCAATCCTGAACATCTGCAAGCACTCGAGCAGGCCATCGATACCTTCAAACAGTTAGGCGCGCACGTTGCAGACTGTCGCGTGCGCTCGATGCAAGACTATATGGATGTCAAGGTGGTCATCGCTGAAACAGAAATCTTTGCAGTGCATCAGCATAATCTGATCAGTCGACCAAGTGACTTTGGGCACGATTTCTTGAGTCGAATCCTACCCGCCTCTCTGTTTCAATCCGTTGATTACTTGGCAGCGACGCGCGAGCATCGGCGGATGATCAATCAGATGCAACCCATTTATGAAAAGTTTGATTTGCTCTTGATGCCCACCTTCGGTCCTGCCAGCCCAATCACAGCGCATCGCCCCATCACATTTTGGCACCGTGGCAATTCGCAGGTGCTAGCCAATGTCACAGGAGGTCCTGCGCTTGCTGTTTGTTGCGGCTTTAACGCGGCCGGCCTACCCATGGGCTTGCAACTCGTCGGTGCCCCGCAAGCCGATGCGTTAGTCTTGCGCGTTGGGCATACCTTTGAATTGGCGGCCGGCTTGCGCGCTAGACGTCCGACACTTATTGCGGGCAACCAGGCGCCTGTACTCGCACCGCAACACTTAACCCCAGACACCTCGGGCTGCGATGCTGCCACGCGCGAGCTTGCCCTGCGCATGGCAAAAAATGCCGGACTGAAGCTTAACGAGACGCAGAGCGAGATATTGCTTGAAGCTGCGCCTTATGCCTTCGCGATGACTAAGCGCCTGCGAAAAGATCGAAACTGGTTCGAAGCGCCCGCAAATGTTTTTAGAACTTAACCTAYGTATCCAATCCTGCTTGTTGAGACACCTGATTCATCGATATTATTTATTTCTATAAAAACTCAAAAGGCACGTTCATGATCAATCTTAAAAGTCGCCTTCAACAACCTGAAATCTTATTGGCACCGGGCGTGTATGACGCCTTATCAGCCTTGATGGCAGAGCAAGCAGRGTTTGAGGCTGTGTATATCTCTGGCGCCTCGGTGGCTTACACGACACTCGGTCGTTCTGACGTTGGGCTCACAACCTTTACTGAGGTCAACGAAAAAATCGTACAGATGCGTGATCGTATCAGCCTACCCATCATCGTAGATGCTGACACCGGCTTTGGTAACGCGTTAAATACCGAGCGAACAGTGCGTGGTTTTGAACGCAATGGTGCGAATATCATTCAGCTTGAAGATCAAAGTTTTCCGAAGCGCTGCGGCCATCTCGATGGAAAAACAGTGGTATCAATCGCTGAAATGGTTGGCAAGATCAAAGCAGCTGTCAACTCACGTCACAGCGCGGATACCTTGATCATGGCGCGCACCGATGCCGTTGCCGTTGAAGGATTTGAGCAAGCGCTCGAGCGTGCTGAACATTACCTAGCGGCCGGTGCCGATATTTTATTCATTGAGGCCGTGCGCAGCGACGAACAGATGCGCATCGTCAACGAACGTTTTAAGGGCCGCGTACCGTTGCTGGCGAATATGGTCGAGGGTGGCAAAACACCAGTTAAGTCAACTGCTGTGTTGCAAGAACTAGGCTATTCAATCGCAATCTTCCCAGGTGGTACGGTGCGCTCAGTGGCCATGACCTTACAGGCTTACTTTGCAGAACTGAAAGCGACCGGCAGCACAGACGGCTTTCGAGACAAGATGTTCAACTTTGATGGCTTAAATAATTTGATCGGAACGCCTGAGCTACTGGCACGCGGCAAGCGTTACGAGGGTGGTGGCGAATAGCGATCGCACCACCGTAAATGCTCGACCACACCTAAAAAGTAATTTTGAATTTTGAATTTTGAATTTTGACTGGAAGCCAGAATGAAAACGTATCGCATCGCCACGATCCCCGGTGACGGCATTGGTAAAGAGGTGGTCCCTGAAGGTCAAAAAGTGCTTGAAGCGCTTGCGCGTCAAAACCCTGCACTGAAATTCGAGTTCGAAAACTTTAATTGGGGTGGCGACTACTATCGCAAGCACGGCATGATGATGCCCGAAGACGGCCTCGACCCTTTGCGCGAAAAAGATGCGATTTTGTTCGGCTCGGCGGGCGACCCGCACATCCCAGATCACATCACGCTGTGGGGCCTGCGTCTAAAAATTTGCCAAGGCTTTGATCAATACGCTAACGTGCGTCCAACTCGTATTTTGCCTGGTATTGATGCCCCGCTTAAGCGCTGCACGCCAGCCCAACTCGACTGGGTGATTGTGCGCGAAAACTCAGAAGGTGAGTACTCGGGTGTGGGTGGTCGCGCGCATCAAGGTCACCCGATTGAAGTGGCAACCGATGTCAGCATGATGACGCGTGCTGGTGTTGAACGCATCATGCGCTACGCCTTCAAACTGGCGCAATCACGTCCGCGCAAACTGCTGACTGTCGTGACTAAATCAAACGCACAACGCCATGCGATGGTGATGTGGGACGAAATCGCGGTCCAAATTTCAAAAGAGTTTCCGGACGTCACCTGGGATAAAGAATTAGTCGATGCCGCCACTGCGCGGATGGTCAATCGCCCCGCCACTCTCGATACGCTGGTGGCAACTAACCTACACGCCGATATTTTGAGTGATCTCGCGGCCGCCTTGGCAGGCAGTCTGGGGATTGCGCCAACCGGCAATATCGACCCCGAACGGCGCTACCCGTCGATGTTTGAGCCCATCCACGGCTCGGCCTTTGACATCATGGGCAAAGGTTTGGCAAACCCGATTGGTACCTTTTGGTCAGTGGTGATGCTGCTAGAGCATCTAGGCGAACAGGCCGCGGCCGATCGACTAATGGCCGCAATCGAAGCGGTGACCGCCAATCCAAGACTGCACACGCGTGATTTAGGCGGCTTGGCCACCACTGCGCAAGTGACCGCCGCAGTCTGCGAAAAAATCGCCTAAACCGATAGACTCAGCAATGAGACTAACCGTGTGCCGGATGCGCGGTTAGTCGCGCGTAACGTTAAGGCGTGGGCTCTACTTCGCCTTACCCATGACATAGTCTGGCAGCACCGTCACCACCTCTGGGAAAACCGTAATGATGACGATACAAATGACCAGACAGATAAAAAACGGAATCGCAGCCAGCGCAATCGTATTGCTGTCTTTGCCCGTCATATTCTGCAATACGAATAAGTTAAACCCAACGGGTGGCGTCACCTCTGCGATCTCAACCAACAAGACGATAAAGATCCCAAACCAGATCAGATCGAAACCCGCTTTTTGAATCATCGGCAACACGACTGCTGCGGTCAGCACAATCATGCTGATGCCATCGAGCGCCGTCCCTAAAATCAAATACACCACAACCAGACAACCAATYAGCGCGTAGGGCGACAGTTGCATGGCATTGACCCATTCGGCCAATTCGCGAGGCACGCCCGTGAACGCCATCGTTTTGGTCAAGAACGCAGCACCCGCCAGAATAATCATGATCATGCAACTGGTACGYGTCGTACCCATCAGACCCTCCCAGAAATTTTTCCAGGTCAACGAACGACTGTAGCCGGCGATCGCCAACGAGCCAACGACGCCGTAGGCCGCGCACTCGGTTGCTGTGGCGTAGCCGGCCACCAGCACCCAGACGATAAAGATGATTAAGAGCGCACAGGGAATTAAGTTGCCGCTTTTACGCAGTTTTTCAAGAAAACTTGACGGGGGATCGGCGGCAGGCACCTTTGACGGATTACGAATTGACCACCAGGCGATGTAACCCATGAACAGCGCCATCAAAATCGCAGAGGGAATGAAGCCGGCCAGAAAAATACGGATGATTGAGGCATCTGCAGCCACCGCATAGACCACCATCGTGATCGAAGGTGGGATCAAAATCCCCAAGGTACCTGACGTGGCCAAAGCACCAAGCGCCAAGCTTTCGTCGTAACCGCGTTTTTTCAGCTCAGGTAAGGCGACTTTTGCAATCGTGGCACAGGTGGCTGCAGAAGAACCGCTGACTGACCCGAAGATTCCGCAGCCCAAGACAGTCGTATGCATCAAACGCCCAGGAATACGGTTGAGCCACGGACGCAGACCTTCAAACATTTCTTCACTTAACTTGGTTCTGAACAGAATCTCACCCATCCAGATAAACAAGGGTAAGGCCGCAAGCTCCCAAGAGGCGTTGGTTTCCCAAAAGGCCGAGAACAAATTTTTGCCTGGCTCAGTGTTGACAAAAAAAGCTTGCCCGACCCAGCCACAGATCGCCAACGTCATGGCGATCCAGATTCCGCCAGATAAAAACAACAACATGATGATCAGTAAAAACAGACCGATTCCGAGCGTTTCCATAAAGTATCTCTAAAAATTGCAGACTAAGCGTCGGAAAAAATACCTGACTCTTGCCCACGGGTGCGAGGCGTTCTGAAGCGCCACGTACGACGCGCGCGACCGCTACCTAAAGGGCGACGCGCTGAGCGCGCGGGTACCACGTTAGACATCAGAAGAAAAGTCACCCTTCGCATGCCGCTCTTCAACGGCAACAACATAGGTTGGACGATTGCCGCGAGCGACAATCACAAGTTCGTCGACAACCGCGATAAAAAACAACCAGGCACCAATCAGAAAAGACAGTTGTGGAATCCACATCGGCATAGGCAAGAGCCCGCCGGCAACATCTTTAAAGACCCAGCTTTCGTAGGTGAACAACGTTGCTGACCAAGCTAGGTAGCCAACTGCCACCGATGCACAGGCCAGTGACGCCAACTCAAAACGCTGGCGTGGCTTTGGCGCAAGTTTTTCGAGCAGCAGCGTGACGCGCACGAAATCGCCGTGCTTAAAGGCGTGCGCCATCGCTAAAAATGCTGCTGCGGCACACAGCCAGGCCACAACGTCGTTGACGGCCCCTGTCTTCACACCAAATTCGCGCAGCACGCTTTGCCCGACCATCAAGGCGCAAATCGCGCACACACAGAGAGCGGCAATGCCGCCCGCCACGAGGTACAACGTATCAAGAAACTTTCTCATGGGGCGGCATCACTTTGGTCTACAGAATCAAAAAATAAAAAATTTACTTAGCAGGTACAAGTTTGCGATAGTCTGCAATCAGTGCAGCACCTTGTGCGCCTGCCTTCTTTTCCCAGTCAGTCAAAAGCGTGGCACCAATTTTGTTGAATTCAGCTAAGAAAGTGGCCGACGGCGGCGCAATGGTCATGCCGTTGTCAGTCAGAATTTTTTTCAACGAAGCTTCTTTTTCTTCGCTGGTTTTCCAGCCACGCGTCTGGGCTTCAGCTGCAGCTTTCGTTACTGCGTCTTGCGTTGCTTTATCTAGAGCGTTAAAAGCTTTCAAGCTAACAATGACGGCATTCTTTGGAATGAAGGCCTGAAAATCGTACCAAAACTTCATGCTTTCGTACGTTTTGGTATCAACGCCCGTCATGCTCGAAGACAGGTAGGTTTCAACCACGCCCGTGGCAAGCGCCTGGCTTAGCTCAGCGGCTTGAATCGTGACTGGAACCATATTCATTAACTCAGCCAGACGGGCCGTTACAGGCGAATACGATCTCCATTTCAGACCTTTCATCTCTGCGACCGAGTTCACGGGCTTTTTGGTGTAGATCCCCTGCGGATTCCAAGGCACTGTAAATAGAATCTTCATGCCTTGAGCTTCTAAATATTTGTCAAGTGCCGGGCGCTGCACCTGGTCAAGACTTTTGGCTTGAGCATAATTGCCAACCAAATTAGGCATGCCATCCATACCGAACACAGGATTTTCATTTTCGTAGTTGACTAAGAGAATCTCGCCCAATTGAGCCTGACCGCCTTGCACAGCCCGTTTGATCTCTGGGGCTTTAAACAACGACGCATTGGCGTGGACCACAATTTTGAGCTTGCCTGCAGTGGCAGCATCCACTTGCTTGGCAAAATATTCGAGGTTCTCAGTATGAAAGTTGGCCGGCGCATAAGCTGAGGGCAAATCCCATTTGGTTTGGGCCTGAGCCAAGCTGGTCAAACCAACACAGGCCAAGGCGGCAGCCAAGCGAATTAGAGGTAAGCGGGACATGATGTCTCCTGTCGATGGATTAAAGTAAAAAGGACAACTCGGGTCACAAAGGACTGTCTTCATACCGAGCGGGGTAGGCCACACCTGCGGCACTCCACCATCTCGAATGACAATCATAGTAACGAAGAAGTAAGATCAGTGGTCAACAGTGATCAACAAATATTAAAAAAACCTTGGAGAGCAATCTTGAATGCACGGTACGAATTACTGCTGAAAGGCAATAGTCTGAGCTTTAAAGGGGGCTTTTTTGGGCTCTGCAACGTGGCCCTGCTCACCGCGGCCGATGGCACCCGTATTTTGTTCGATACCGGCCACTATTGCGTGCGCAAAGCCTTACTCGCCAGCCTCAAAGAACGCGGCCTAGCCCCTACGGGTATCGATTTGGTATTCTTATCTCATTTGCATTTTGATCACTGTCAAAATCTTGATCTGTTTAAAGGCGTCAAGGTCTGCGTCAGCGAAACCGAACTCGCCTACGCACGCAACCCGCATCCGGATGACCTGTTCGTCCCTTGGAAAATTCATGAACTACTCGCTGAGTTTGATGTGCGCGTCTTACCCAAGCGCGGCGAACTTGTGCCCGGCGTCGAGCACTTTGAGGTGCCTGGGCACACCACAGGTTCGCAAGCGCTACGCTTTACGCAGGCCGACGGGCGCCGGGTGGTCTTAGCCGGCGATGCGGTCAAATATCCTAAAGAGGTATTAGCCCAAATGAGCGATATGTGTTTTGCCTCACCAGAAGAGTCAAAGCAGTCAATTGCTGAGATTTGCGAAGGCACCGATGTGATTGTGCCAGGACATTTTCCTGAGATTTTTAGGCGCAATGGGGGCTGGATCTGGGATGAACCACCAACGATCGAACTGATTTTGCGTTGAACAACGCCGAACAACTGTGTCGCCCGCAGCCTGAACCCTTGGAGTGTGCCGAAGCGATTCAACCTTCCCGGAAGGATCAGGATTTTCCTAGGTTTCGCTCAAAACGACGACTTATTTAGAAATAATTTGTACATTTCTCATTTTTTTAGGTATATTGAAACTTCGATGGGGAGTAGCTCCAGTTCTTTGTGATCCGGTTCGAATTTAATATCACAAAGGGCACGTCAAGTCGTCATTACGAAGCGAAAGCTTTCGGCTTGTCGGGCATATAACTGAACCATAACAAGCCGAGCAAGACCTTCGATCAGTGGCCTAACAGGGCATGTTTTGACAGATCCGTTATGTTGATTTTTTCAACAAGCGCTTTGTCATTACCTCTCTTGTTTAGGCTTTGATTGATTGGTTCTTTTTAGGCTTGAACAATGGAACTCTTTTCCTCCACATGGTGGTCGGCTCTGCTCGCCATTATTCTGATCGACCTTGTACTGGCGGGTGACAACGCAATCGTCATTGCGCTTGCTGCCCGTAAACTCCCCCCTGCTTTGCAAAAGAAAGCCATCTGGTTTGGTACCGTTGGGGCGATTGTTGTTCGCTCGACCCTGACGGTAGGCGTCGTCTGGCTACTCAAAATTCCTGGCCTCATGTTGGTGGGTGGGCTTGGGCTTCTTTGGATTGCCTGCAAACTCATTATTGATACCGGTCAAGACAAAGAGCACGATATCCGCGTCACGACTTTTTGGGGCGCCATGAAAACCATCATCGTGGCTGACGCCTTGATGGGCATTGATAACGTGCTTGGTGTCGCAGGTGCCGCCCAAGGCTCTTTTGATTTGGTCATCATTGGTTTAATCATCAGTGTCCCGATCGTGGTGTTTGGCAGCACGCTGGTTCTTAAGCTGGTCGAACGCTGGCCCGTCATCATCCACCTGGGTGCCGCCGTTCTGGCGTTTACCGCAGCCAAGATGATCACTGACGAAGCCCTGCTTGATCCAATCTTTGATGGTACAGCTCGCATCAACGAAATCGCTCACTGGGTCACTTACGGCATCGCAATCGCTGTCGTGCTCGCGACCGGAAAGCTTACCTCACGCACAACCAACGACGCAGATACCCCCTCCCCTTCACAACCTGTCATGAATCATAAAACCTAGGAGATTGACATATGGAAACGCTCATTATTTATGTAAACGAAACTGAATATGCTCGTAATCAGCTTGCTGCAATGCTAAGCGTCCGGCAGCCAACCCAGTGTGTGCTCGTGGGTTGCCCGCCTAAGTTAAATCGACATATTTCAAAATGGATCTCAGGCGCAGCACGCAAGAAATGGCAAACGCAGTGGGTGGATACCGTGTGCGGCGAAATCTCAACAGCCTTTGTTCAAGAGGGCCATCAGTTTTTGATCAGGGCTGCCTTTGGTCCCCTTGTCAATGTCACCAAGCAATTACAAGGCGAGTTTTTTGGTGCTCGCGTCCTCGATGCCCGGCGACCAAAATTAGCGCAGACACGCGAGCCAGTGATCGAAGGGCAGCAGGTCCAACCCGATCTTGCCTCTCGCGCGATGGGTGTTGCGGCCACCACGACAATCCTTGTCTTGGCGGTAGATTAACGATTTTTTTAGCCCTSTCGAATACCCCTTCGCCCGCGCGAAGGTGAGGATCTGGTTTTCCCTATATGATTACAAAGCTCAGGCTCTCTTTTGAGAGCCTGAGCTTTTGGTTCAACGGGACTTGTACACGGGTACTTTTGCACGAACTGCTTTTACCTGCTGCCCAACACTTAGCAGAAAATCTACCAAATAAACGAAAAAAATGACAGAGACAACGCAATCTACAACTGCCGTCCCAGGGCCTTTTACCGGGCTGACAGTAATCGAACTTGGGCATAGCGTGGCAGCACCCTTTGCCGGACAAATTCTCAGTGAATTGGGCGCACGCGTGATCAAGATTGAAAAGGCCGAGGGCGACGATGCCAGGCGCTGGGGCCCCCCTTTCTGGGAGGGTGCTTCGGCTTTTTTTCAAGCGCTTAACCGTAACAAACAATCAGTCGTATGCGAACTACGCGACCCCGAGCAAATCGCAGCACTTAAAGACCTGATCTGCAACGAGGCGGATATTGTTATCCAAAACCTGCGCCCTGGCCATGTTGAACAGCTCGGGTTAGACGGGAAAAGTCTACTCGCGCGACAGCCGCGTTTGATTTATTGCAGTCTGGGCGCGTTTGGCCGTGAAGGGCCGCTAAAAACACGGCCAGGCTACGACCCATTGATGCAAGCGTTTGGCGGCATCATGAGCACCACCGGCGAACCGGGTCGGTCAGCTGTGAGGGTGGGTGCCTCGATCGTAGATATGGGCACAGGCATGTGGGGCATCATCGGAATTTTGACTGCGCTCTACGAGCGTCAAGTATCAGGCGTTGGCCGTATTGTGGATGTCTCGCTCTTCGAAACAGCAACTTGCTGGGTGTCTTTGTTGGCATCGCAATATTTGGCCTCGGGAAAATTAGCGGGTAAGCAGGGTTCAGGAACCCCAGGGATCGTCCCTTATAAGGGCTACTTAACGAGCGACGGTGAAGTTGTCATTGCGGCGGGTAGCGATGGCCTGTTTAGGTCGTTAGCAAAAGTCTTAGCCCGACCCGAATGGCTCGAAGACCCGCGTTTTATAGACAATCCAAAGCGCGTAGAAAACCAACACGCGCTTTACACCATGATCGAAGCGATTGTTGCCCAGCAAACCACCGAGCACTGGATTAAGCTGCTTGAAGCTGCGGGGGTTCCGTGTTCGCCGGTCAACGATTTAGCACAGATGCTTGCTCACCCCCAAACCGAAGCGTTGGGCCTGGTGCAAGACGTGCCCGGAACCGCCATGCGCTTTTTAGGCCTGCCCTTGAGCTTTGATGGTGTGCGCCCTAAACCACTTGCGCCTCCGCCAAAACTTGGTGAACATACAGAGCTATTTTTAAAAAGGAAAAACCCATGACCACCCTGCCGAGCTATGAGACGATCGCCACAGAAGTGATCGGCGCACACGTCTTAAAAGTTACGATCAACCGTCCGCACGTGGGCAATGCCATCAACACCCAGATGGGTCACGACATGCTTGATCTCTGGAACCGTCTCACGGCCGATGCTGGCGATATTCGCTGCGTTGTACTGACCGGTGCTGGCGAAAAGATATTTTGTGCCGGTGGCGATCTGAAAGAGCGCAACGGTATGACGAATAAACAATGGAAACTGCAGCACGAACTGTTTGAGCGTATGTACTGGACACTTGTGGATTTACCCGTGCCCGTGATTGCCGCGGTCAACGGACACGCCTATGCGGGCGGACTTGAAATGGCTTTGCAGTGCGATTTTATTTATGCAAGCAATGCGGCGCGCTTTGCCCTGACCGAAGTCACGCTGGGCATCATGCCAGGCGCGGGTGGCACGCAAAATCTGCCGCGCGCGATTGGCGAGCGACGTGCAAAAGAAATCCTAATGACAGGGAAGCCTTTTAACGCGCAACAGGCAAACGAATATGGCTTAGTTAACGCGGTTCTTGAACCTGCTGACGTTTTGCCACGCGCGCTTGAAACCGCCGAGGCGATCGCAAGTAATGCCCCTTTATCGGTTCGTCAAATCAAAAAATCAGTACGTTATGGTAGTCAAATGGAGCTACGTACCGCTTTCAGATTTGAGATTGAGGCTTACAACCATTTGATCGGCACTGAAGATCGTATCGAAGGGATTGCGGCCTTTAATGAAAAGCGTAAAGCAAATTTCAAAGGGTATTGATTGAAGTCAACGCTGCGCGCCGATAGCGACCCTCAGGTGAGTGCGGCAGAACCTCTGCAAACCCGCGAAACTAAGGTCAGTGAATCCCGCCAGCATCGCGGCAAAAATTTAACGAAATAACGACGTAACGAATGAACAAAGCAACAGCACAGCAAATAATAATTTTGATTCGGAGCACGTAACATGACTCAAACAACCCACTCACTGGCAATAGACACCGGTTTGGATTACCCCGAGATTCGCGAAGGCGTGAAACGCGTTTGTGCGGATTTTCCGGGCGCTTACTGGCGTGGTCTGGAAGAAAAACTGGCCTACCCCACAGAGTTTGTACAAGCGCTTACCGCCTCGGGTTACTTGGGCGCGCTGATCCCTGAAGAATTCGGTGGCAGTGGCATGCCGTTACGCGCAGCGATGGTGATTCTTGAAACGATTCACGAATCAGGCTGTAATGCCGGCGCTTGTCATGCACAGATGTACACCATGGGGACAGTATTGCGCCACGGTAGCGATGCGCAAAAGAAAAAATATCTACCTGACATCGCTGCCGGTAAAGTGCGTTTACAAGCCTTTGGGGTGACTGAGCCCACCACCGGCACAGATACGACCAAGCTTAAGACTCGCGCCGAACGCCAAGGCGATCACTACGTGATCAATGGTCAAAAGGTTTGGACCTCACGTGCCCTACACTCTGATTTGATGCTGCTATTAGCACGCACCACACCGATCGATCAATGCAAAAAGAAAAGCGATGGTCTGTCAGTATTTTTGTTAGACATTCGCGACGGTCTGGGCAAAGGGCTTGACATTCGCCCCCTTAAAGCGATGATCAACCATCACGCCACCGAAGTCTTTTTTGATAATTTAAAGATACCGGCCGATTGCCTGATCGGTGAAGAGGGCAAAGGCTTTAAATATATTCTTGATGGCATGAATGCCGAGCGTATTTTGGTATCTGCTGAGGCGATTGGAGACGCGCGCTGGTTTACGAAAACAGCCGTGGCCTACGTGAACGAGCGTCGTGTGTTTGATCGCCCAATCGGTCAAAATCAAGCCGTGCAGTTTCCGATTGCGCGCGCACATGCCGAGACGGACGCTGCTGACCTCGTCCTGCGACGCGCCGCCGCCCTCTTTGATGCGGGCTTACCTTGCGGCGATGACGCCAACATGGGCAAGCTGCTCGCCTCGGATGCCACTTGGCACGCGGCAGAAGCGTGCTTGCAATGTCATGGCGGTTTTGGCTATGCCAAAGAGTATGACGTGGAGCGCAAATGGCGTGAAACACGCCTGTTCCAAATTGCCCCGATTTCGACTAACTTAGTGCTTTCGTACATTGGCGAGCACATGTTGGGTATGCCTCGTTCGTTTTAATCAAAATAATCACAATAAAGAGACAAACATGACTGGATTAACCCAAGCCCTCGCCGCCTTTGTCGCCAAGCCCACGTTCGGCAATAACGAACAGGGCGCACTCGCGGTTGCCAAAACTGGCTTTATGGATACCATCGCCACCATGATGGCCGGCCACAACGAACCGGTTGTCAACATCGTTCGTCAATTTTTTGCCAATGCGACAACACCCGCTGAAGCACCTGTACCTTTTCTGGGTACGATGCATCCAGCCGCCCAAGCCGCCTTCATTACTGCGGTCGCAGGCCATGCACTTGATTACGATGATGTCGCACTATCTGGTCATCCAAGTACGGCCTTAGTCCCTGCCATCTTGGCTGAAGGTTATGTCCTGAATAGCTCTGGGCTCGACGCGTTACGCGCCTATGTAGTTGGCTATGAAGTCTGGGCCGAACTCGTCAACCGCGAAACCGATCAGTATCACTTAAAAGGCTGGCATCCAACGGGGGTGTTTGGCGCAGTGGGCGCAGCCGCCGCAGTCGCTTACCTGCGACGCTTAAGTGAGGCGGACACGCGCCAGGCCTTGGCGATTGCGGCCAGTCTGGCCAGCGGTTTGGTTGCCAACTTTGGCACAATGACAAAGCCCTTTCATGCGGGCCGTGCTGCTGCGCACGGTATCGAAGCGGTGCGTTTGTCAATGCTCGGCATGACCTCAGCGCCCGACGTCTTTGAGCACCCTGTGGGTTATCTGAATGCGTTGTCAAAGGCCGGGCGTGTCGATCGTACGCGCCCTGCAGACACGCTCGGTCAGACACTGCGCATTTTAGAGTCTGGGCTTTCGATTAAACGCTACCCAGTGTGTTACTCCTCGCATCGAACTATCGATGGAGTATTAAAAATTGTTGAAACAGAAAACCTTCAACCTAGTGATGTCAAACAGGTTCACATCATCACAGGCGTTGCGCAAGCCTCAATGCTCAGAAATCATTATCCAGTGACCGGACTCGAAGCTAAATTTAGTGCTGAGTTCGCAGTGGCCTCGGCAATTGTTGCCCGTGAGGTCGGTTTAGCTCAGCTCACGGACTCCTTTGCGACTCGCGCAGACGTCTCGGACCTGTTTAGCAAAGTCTCTCTTGAAACCGTGGATACAGCATGCCCAATGGACCCCGCCTTTGCGCTCACAGATCGCGTCACCATCGAGACCAACGATGGTCGCAAGTTTGACTCGGGCGATATCCGCTTTCCGTTAGGCAACGCTTTGAATCCGATTGACGCTGCAGGCCTGAAACGTAAGTTTTTGGATTGCCTTGAAACCGGTAAAGTTGCAAACCGTTCACTCAAGGGTGCGGATGCTGGGCTCTATGACCGTATCGCAACGCTAGAATCTTTACCGAGTATTCAAAAGCTTTTTATATAACCGCCTGAGCCGTCGCRTCGCGTCAACGAGGCGGTGGCTCTTGGCCCCACACAGGCCGTTTGCCCCAACATGACTTACAGCGTTGTTTGGTTTAAACGTGATCTGCGCCTAAGTGACCACGCCGCACTGACTCAAGCGCTTTGTCAGGGCCCAGTGCTATGTCTGTATATCGTCGAACCCTCTTTGTGGCGCAGTGCAGATGCTGCGACTCAACACTATCACTTTTTGCTCGAAAGCCTGCGTGACTTGTATCTTGAACTGAAGCGACGCGGTGGGGTGCTGCAAGTGGTTGCCGGTGAAGCCGTCGACGTGTTCGATAAACTTTACGCGCTCAAGCCCTTTCACAGTCTTTATTCTCATCAAGAAACTGGTAACGCGCTGTCGTATACGCGCGATCGTGCCGTTGCAAGTTGGTGTCGCTTGCACACGATCCCCTGGCGGCAAAGTCAGCACTTTGGTGTCACACGCGGGTTAAAGGATCGCGATCTCTGGAAAGGTCTTTGGGATCAGTACGTCGGGCAACCCTGCCTGCCTGCGCCGGTCGTGATCTCTTGTGTCGCCTTGCCGTGGCGCGAGCCTGCGCTGCCCAAGGCCGCAGCACTCGGTCTGGATGTTGCAGAGCCTTCGCAACGGCAGCGTGGCGGACGTACGCTCGCGCTAGAAGTTTTRAACAGTTTTTTAAACGACCGCAGCCAGCAATACCGCGGAGGGATCTCATCACCCCTGTCGGCGCCTACCGCCTGTTCACGTTTGTCTGCGTATCTGACCTTTGGCTGCTTGAGTCTGCGAGAAATTGTACAAGCCACGACCCTGCAGCTCGAGACGTTAGGCCCTGCGCAAGCCTGGCATAAAAAAGGTTTAACGGCTTTTGTCAGCCGGCTGTACTGGCATTGTCACTTTATCCAAAAACTTGAAAGTGAGCCCGAGATTGAGTTTCAAAACATGCACCGTGGCTACGATGGTCTGCGTGAAAACGACTGGAATCCCGCGCACTTTGAAGCACTTAAAGCAGGTCAAACGGGTTGGCCGATGGTCGACGCCTGCGTCGCGATGTTGCGCGAGACCGGCTGGTTGAATTTTAGAATGCGGGCAATGTTGGTATCGACGGCCGCTTACCCCCTTTGGTTAGACTGGCGCCCGGTTGGTCATTGGTTGGCGCGCCAATTTTTGGATTACGAACCCGGCATTCACTGGAGTCAACTGCAAATGCAATCTGGCACAACAGGCATCAACATCCCGCGCATCTACAACCCGATTAAACAGGCGCAAGATCACGATCCAAACGGTATGTTTGTCAGACGGTGGCTGCCTGCCATGCGGCGCGTACCCGACACGTGGCTGCTTGAGCCCTGGAAAATGCCGCACTCGCTGCAGGTGCAGCATAACGTGCACGTCGGCAAAGACCTCAGTGTGCCGATTGTCGACCTTGAGGCGAGCACGCGAGCGGCCAAACAAAAACTCTACGCCCTCAGGGCACAGGCTCAAGTGCGTGCCACCAAACGCGAGGTCCTGCAAAAGCATGGCTCACGCAAACGTATGACAACCGCCAAACAAAAATCTGTTGCGGCACCCACAAGTCAACAGCAGACTCTAGACTTCTGATGTCAAACGACTCTTCGATGCGCGGCGTCAGCAAACACAATCTGCCCAGTAAAAACTGCCTGAGTTGCCAGCGCCCGTTTACCTGGCGTAAAAAATGGGAACGTGACTGGGACAACGTCAAGTATTGTTCTGAGCGCTGCCGGCGCACTGTGACAGGCAAAAATTCATGATTGCAATCTATTGGTTTCGTAACGATTTGCGTCTGTGTGATCAGCCGTCTTTTAGACAAGCCTGCGAGCAGGCCACCCGGCTCGCGCCGGTCTTTATCCATGACATCGATCAGATTGCACCAACTCGCTGGGGCTTTGAGCGCCGGGGGCCACACAGAAAGTACGCTCTGCGCTCGGCGCTGCAAGCGCTCAGGGAGCAACTGCGCCAACGACAAAGCGATTTACTCGAGTATGAGGGCCACCCGTATCAAACGCTGATTGAACTAGCTAAACATTTTGGTACTGACACTATTTTTTGCGAAGAGATTGCTGCGCCCGAAGAGCAACAGCAAGTGGTCAGGCTGAGGAAAGCGGGCCTGACCGTCAAGACACTTTGGTACTCGAGTCTGCTAGCGCCGCACGACTTGCCATTTGCGCTTGAGCAGTTGCCGTTAGTCTTTACCGAGTTCAGGGTGGCCGTTGAAAAGGCTAAAGTTGTTGTGCAAGCACCGGAGGCCGCGGTGGCAAACATCCCGCCGCTCCCTGAAGGGCTTGC
>NSIQ01000007.1 GCA_002737415.1 Alcaligenaceae bacterium
GACGCGCGCAGCTCACTGACTTTTTCGACTGGAAACGATTTCGCCGGCACACAGGGTGGGCTCAGGCACACCGAACAATATTTTGAACGCCAACTGGCCCACAGTTATAAAGCCACCCGTAACCAATTGTCAGGGTTAGATTATTCAACAAAGTTTTCAGTGTGGCTGGCTTCGGGGGCGCTCTCAGCCCGAATGCTCTATCAGCAGTTGCAAGCCTTCGAAGCCAAGCATGGCGCCAACGACGGAAGTTATTGGATTTGGTTTGAATTACTCTGGCGCGATTATTTTAGATTTTTACACCTGAGGTTTGGTGCTCAACTCTATCGGCGCTCGGGCTTACGTCAGCGCGCAGCTTCTGAGCAAAAGAGCCGTCGTGGCGTCAAACTGGAGCTCAACGAAGGCATTGCACAAGCGGGTGGCGCTGTCATCACGACGCCTGCGCAAGTCGAACAATTTAGGCGCTGGTGCCTAGGCGACTGTGGCGAACCCTTCGTCGACGCGGGCATGCGTGAGTTGAGACACACTGGCTATCTGTCGAACCGGCTGCGGCAAGTGGCCGCGAGCTATATGATCCATACCCTGAAGCTTGACTGGAGAGCCGGTGCGGCTTGGTTTGAGGCACAGTTAATCGACTACGACGTTTATAGCAATCAGGGCAACTGGCTCTATATCGCTGGGCTTGGTACCGATCCGCGTGGCGGCCGCGCCGTGCGAACAGACAAACAGGCGCTCGAGTACGACCGCGCTGAAACTTACAGAAAACAATGGGGCACGCTATGACAATCTTAAGACTGATCCTGGGCGATCAACTCAATCCTGAGCACTCGTGGTTTTTAAAGCCACGTGCTGACGTTGTATTTGCTTGTATTGAAATGCGACAAGAGACCGATTACGTCTTACATCATGCGCAAAAGGTGATTGCGATTTTTGCAGGGATGCGCGACTTGGCACGTCTGCTACAAGCGCGCGGCCATCGGGTGCACTATCTGACCATCGATGACAAGACCAATCAACAAAGCCTGACCGCTAATCTTGATGCCCTGCTGGCCCAATACGCCTGTACACACTTTGAATATCAAGAGCCCGACGAATGGCGCCTTGACCAACAACTGCAACATTACGCCCGTAGCAGCTCACTTGACTGCGTCATGGTGTCGAGCGAGCATTTTTATACGAATCGTACAGAGGTTGCGACGCTGTTTGCCAACCAAAAGGCTTGGCTCATGGAGCGCTTCTACCGTCAGATGCGCACGAAGCACAAAATTCTGATGCTCGATGCCAAGCGCCCTGTCGAAGGCAAATGGAACTTTGACCATGAAAACCGAAAAGCCTGGTCGGGTACTCCAGCCGAACCCGCAGACAAGCGGACAAGGCACGATCATTCAGCGTTATGGATAACCATTGAGGCGGCAGGCGTACGCACCTTTGGCGCGCCCAACGCCGCACAGTTTGCATGGCCGTTGAATCGCTCTGAGGCCCTCGCTTGTTTGACTGAGTTTATTGAAGTCGCTTTGCCTCACTTTGGTGATTTTCAAGACGCGTTAAGCACGAAGGGTTGGCGACTGTTTCATTCGCTCTTATCTTTTTCCTTGAATACAAAAATGCTCAATCCGCGCGAGGTCGTCGAGCGCGCACAACAAGCTTGGCTAGACCAAAAAATTTCGATCGCGACGGCCGAGGGGTTTATTCGCCAAATTTTAGGCTGGCGCGAATACATACGAGGGGTGTATTGGGGCAAGATGCCTGAGTATGGCAGGCAAAATTATTTTGAACAGAACGCCGCTTTGCCAAAATGGTTCTGGACGGGCAAGACTAAGATGCGCTGCCTTGAGCAGTCGCTTGGACAGTCTCTAGAGCATGCCTACGCCCATCATATTCAGCGCTTGATGGTGATTGGTAATTTTTCTTTGCTAGCCGGGCTTCATCCAGAGGAGGTCCACCAGTGGTATTTGGGTGTCTATATCGACGCCTTTGAATGGGTCGAGTTGCCCAACACACTGGGGATGAGCCAGTTCGCCGATGGCGGCATGCTCGCGACCAAGCCCTATGTGTCGAGCGCGGCGTATATTGATCGTCAGGGCGACTATTGCAAGGGTTGTTATTACGACAAAAAGAAGCGCGAGGGCGAACGTGCTTGCCCCTTCAATGCCTTGTATTGGGATTTTTTTGATCGCCACCGTGCCAAGCTCGCAGATAACTTTCGACTAGCGATGGTGTATCGCAACTTAGACAAAATGGATGAGCAAGCACTTGAGGCCTTGCGCACTCAGGCAAACAAGACGCGTTCGCAACTAGAGACCCTCTAAGCGTCGCACTATGGTTTTTAGGACGAGCAGCCTTGGTTTGACTACACTAGAGTGTCGTGACCTGCCTCCATTTTGAAATATTTATGCTTGAACATTCTCCCGCAACCATTTCTTTACCTCAGCTTTTGCCTCAACTCCAGTCTGATGGCTACGCGGTACTTGACCCAACGACCGTTGCACAGTGGGCACAGCATCCCCTGAGCGAGTTGACGGCACTCGTGCCTGACTGGGAGGGCATGCCTGAAGATGCCTACCTCAAAGATGGCGGCCACTACCGCTTACGTCGTCACTCCTGCTTTGTTTTTGAAAACGATCAGCTGACGCTTGTAGCCGCGCGCGCGCATTGGCAGTCGTTATCCTATAACGCCTTGCATGGCGGCATGCAACGCTGGTTTGAGCCCATGCATACGCAAACGGTTCAACAGCCCGTGTGGCTTGATTTGTTGAGCGCGTTTGCACGCACTGCGGATGCTCTTCATCGTTCAAGTCATCCAACTAGCACAGTCACACGCTGGTGCATTGAAGCGCATCAATTCAGAATCGATACCAAGAATGGCATTGGTCGCCCAACACCCGAGGGTGCGCATCGTGATGGCGTTGACTTGGTCGGCGTTTTTATGATTAATCGCCAACACGTTAAAGGTGGCGAAACGCGTGTGTTCGACGCGAGGGGTACCTCGGGGCAGCGTTTTACGTTGAGTGAATCTTGGTCATTACTTTTGTTAGACGATGCGCGGGTGATTCATGAGACCACCCCGATTCAACCTACTCAACCCGGAGGCTATCGCGATACCCTTGTCTTGACATGCCGTGCCGGGATCTTTCAGGGCGAGTAAGCGTCACAAAAACTCCTGGCGCTGTCTCGTCGTTCTGTCTGCTGTCAAGCTGGATAAGCGGGCGACGGCCTCGTGCTAACGCTTGAGGCGATCGGACCTACTTACAAACCGTAAGAAAACTATTTGGCCTTAACCGCCTTAACTTTTTTAGTCGGTTTCTTGGGCAGTTTTTTAGCCGCTTTTTTAGCTATGGCCATGCGCACTTTGACGCCGCCCCAATCTTCGACCACTCTACAAATTGACGTAAAGTCAGAATCAGGGCCGTAGGTTGCATTGGTCACTGCGAGCATCTGACGCACCGCCGCACCCACTACCATCGGTACACCCATGGCCTCGGCTTCGTCTACGCACAAACGCACGTCTTTGTAAGATAACGCCGTGGCAAAACCAAAGTCAAACGTACCCGTCAAAATCGCGCGTGGAAATTTATCTTGCGTGGCGCTATTGCGACCCGAACCGCTATTAATCACGTCGAGCATCACCTGTGGATCAAGCCCTGCCTTGACACCCATCACCATAGCCTCTGAAGACACCGCCAACGCTGCACCCGCCAAAAGGTTGTTGGCGAGTTTCATGGTTTGAGCCTGGCCCGCCCCCTCACCCAAATGAAACGTTTTACCAAAGGTCGCCAGAATAGGCGTTAGCTTCGCGTACAACGCTTTAGGGCACGAGACCATCACCGCCAACGTACCTGCTGCCGCACCCGTAACGCCGCCACTGACTGGCGCATCAACATAATTCACCTTGTTGGCACCCAAGCCTTTAGATACCACGATCGCGGTTTTAGGACCAATGGTCGAAAAATCGATCACGCACTTAACTTTTTTACCTTCGATCAAGCCGTCTTTGCCAAGTGCAACAGCGTTCACGATCTCGGGGTTAGGCAGACTTAAAAAAATAGTTTCTGCGCGATTGGCGACCTCGGCCGCCGACTTGGCTGCCACAGCACCCTTCTTGACAAGAGCTTGCATCGCTTTTTGATCGCGATCATAGATGCAGACGTCATACCCCGCCGCCAGTAAGCGCAAGGTCATTGGTCCACCCATGTGACCGGTGCCCACAAAACCTACAAGTTCTTTTGCCATGAGATGTCTCCATTAGAGATTATCGATACGCTGTGCCAGATCAAGATCACGGGACGACAAACCGCCGGCGTCATGCGTAGTGAGCGTAATCGACACGCGGTTATAGACGTTTGACCACTCAGGGTGATGATCGTACCGCTCGGCGAGCAATGCCACTCGAGTCATAAACGCAAAGGCTTCGTTAAAATCGACAAACACCCAGTCGCGTGTCATGCTGCCGCCGCGCTCTGGCTGGTAGCGCCATTGAGGCAACTCTGTCAACAAACTCGCCAAGCGAGAGGATTCAATTTTTTGCATGGTTCAGCTCGCGACTTTGGGTTCGCTGGGCAACCAAAGCACGACAAAAGCCGTACAGGCGGCAAAACCCGCCATCACTAGCAATAAGGTCTCAAACCCTAACCCTTTTACCGCAGGGCCCAGCAACCAGACCGCGAAAGAGCTAATCCCAAGGGATACCGCTAAGCGAATGCCCGCCACGCGCGAACGCGAACGGTCATCTACATAGCGTACGATCATGACATCGATAAACGGTACCGCACCAAAAATAAAAACCATGACGCCAAGTAGCGCGGCAAACAACCACCAGCCTTGTGCGTAAGCCGACAACACCAACAGCGGAATCTGCAAAAGCACAATACCCAAAAAAATGGGACGCACCGCACAATGATCAAGCAGCTTACCGACCGCCACTTGCATTAGCGAAGCCACAGCATAAATCACTGCAAGCAAAATCCCTAGCAGTGCTGGGTCAGAGACAACGCCTTGAAAGCGTTCGGACAATAGCTGCCCGTTGCCATTGGTCGTGAAATTAAACAGCACACTGCCGGTAGCTGCACTGACTGTCATCACGGCCAGCACACGGGCGAGCATCGCAGGCGTCAGCGTGACCTTGGCCGCCCCTTTGCGCTTGGCCGGGGCTTCAGTCTCAACCGGGCAGGCAAGCGCAAACCACAAACCACAGATTAACGACAAGATCGCAGGCGCCGCAAACGCAGCGCGCCAGCCAATCCACTTAATCAAAAATCCCGTCAGCATGGCGGCAAGCGCGACGCCCATATTGCCAGCCAACCCATTGACCCCAATTGCCAGGCCCGGATTCGCCGACTTTTGCACCAATAAAGGAATGCCGCAGGGGTGATAGATTGAAGCAAAGGCCCCGACAAGCGTCAGGCTTGCCGCCATTTGCCAGGCGTTTTGCGTGAACGCAGTTAACAGTGTTGAAGCCCCGATGCCCACAAAAAATATGATCATCATGCGCCGCCGCCCCCACAAGTCGCCTAAGCGTCCTGAAGGAATCGAGCCCAGTCCAAATAAGAGAAAGGCACCTACGCCGTAGGGCATAAGGTCTTCCCAGCTTTGAAAACCAAAATCGCTGGCAATGACGCCAACCGAAGCTGCAAAAATCAGCAGAAACATGTGGTCAAGACCATGACCCACATTTAAAAGCAAGCGAACCGATAACGAGTGATCTTGAGTGTTCAATTAAGCGTCACCTTGTTTAATTTGACTAACTGTATTTCGTTTAGTATCGAACGCTTTTAAATTAGTAGCGCCTTAAGCCCGCCCGATGATGGAGGCTGTTAGCATCAGTTCTTCGAGCAGCGCCAACGACACTGTACCCGAGACCGCATACGGATCAAGTTCGGGTTTTTCTGAATATTTCAAAACAATAGAGGTGTTTAGCTTAGCCAGGTTGACCTGACCCATCGTCCAACCTCCAAAGCGACGTTCGCTGATCTCTTGGTAATCAAGCAAGACGACGTCCCGATGACGCGGGTCGCGCACGATGTGGCTATACAACTCATTGACCTGCACACGCCCGCCCTCCACGGCTTGCAGATAGAGCCCGCCACCGAAGCAAAGGATGCCGGTAATGCCATTGGTTGAATTATACTTGCGTGCAGAATCAAGAATAGATTCGGTCGCGTTGGCCGCTTCAGGACTTAGCGCGCGACTCACATAAAGCAAACGAACTAACATGATCAACCCTCGTGACGAATCAGAGATAAAAACTCACGACGCAGGTTTGCGTCTTTTAAGAAAGCACCGCGCATCACCGAATTGATCATGCGACTGTCGGGGTCTTTGACGCCGCGCCAAGACATGCAATAGTGGGTGGCATTCATGACGACCGCTAAGCCATCGGGCTGCGTTTTTTCTTGGATCAGATCGGCCAGTTGCACCACGGCTTCTTCTTGAATTTGGGGCCGGCTCATGATCCACTCTGCCAAGCGCGCGTACTTTGACAAACCAATGACGTTAGTGTGTTCGTTGGGCATCACGCCGATCCAAACCTTACCCATCACCGGGCAAAAGTGATGGCTGCACGCGCTGCGTACGGTGATTGGGCCAACGATCATTAATTCGTTTAAGTGCTCAACGTTTGGGAACTCAGTGATTTTAGGCTGCGCGGCGTAACGCCCGCCAAACACTTCGTTCAGATACATTTTTGCCACGCGTCGCGCAGTGTCGTACGTATTGTGGTCGGACTGGGTATCAATCACCAGGCTGTCAAGCACACCTTTCATTTTGGCTTCGACTTCGTCAAGCAGCAACGCCAACTCGCCGGGTTCAATGAACGCCGAAATATTATCGTTGGCATGAAACCGTTTACGCGACTCTTTTATACGGTTACGAATCACCACCGATACAGGGGTACCCTTGTCTTGCTGCGCTGCGCTCATGCTCTGACTCATCGTCTCGAAATTGTAGATGAAGTGTACCGCCTGACAGTCGACGGATTTGCAATAACCATAAGCTAGTCTACCCTAAGGCACTAAATCGGGTGTCACATTCAATAATGACTTTGAGTATGATGCWGGCTGAATGCTCAGGAGGCTGTGTTGACTCAATCTATTTTTGGCATGCGCGGCATGGCCGTGGCCCCACACTCGTTGGCGGCAGAATCGGCAGTCGCTGCTTTGCGCGAGGGCGGCAACGCCCTTGAAGCCATGATTGCGGCGGCCGCCACCATCGCGGTGGTCTATCCCCATATGAACTCAATTGGCGGAGACGGTTTTTGGGTGATTAATGGGCCAAACAACCGCCCTGGTGGAATCGATGCCAGCGGTCGCAGCGCTCAGGCCGCCTCGCGCGGCTGGTACGCCTCGCGCGGCTTCACCGACAGTATCCCGTTTCGGGGCGGCGTTGCCGCCTTGACCGTTGCGGGCACCATCTCTGGCTGGGGTGCCGCTTACCAACTTTCAAAACGATGCCTAAATGGCAAGCTTCCGCTGTCGCGCCTGTTGTCAGATGCGATTTATTTTGCACAGCATGGCATCGCCGTCACACAAAGCCAAGAAGCCTGTACCGCCTTAAAGCGCAGCGAGCTTGAGTCTCATAGCGGTTTTGCCAGTACGTTCTTGCCGCAGGGCATAGTGCCCGCCAAGGCCAGTATTTTTAAGCAACCCAAACTTGCCGACACGCTTGGTCTGATTGCCAAACAAGGCTGCGACACCTTTTATCGTGGCGCGCTCGCCAAAATGCTCGCGACCGAACTCGCCGACGTGGGTAGCCCATTGACTCTCGCAGATTTGAACACCCATCAGGCAAAACTGGTCGATCCGCTGCACACTCAAGTCGCGCAAGCTCAGCTCTTTAATATGGTGCCCCCGTCACAAGGGCTTCTCTCTTTGCTGATACTAGGGATCATGGATCGCATCCACGGCTGGGATCAGGACCCAGAGGGTGCGGCCTTTATTCACACACAAGTTGAGGCTACGAAGCTGGCTTTTAGTATTAGGGATCAATATCTCACCGACCCAGCGTTTATGTCGGTAGCGCCACAAGACTTATTGTCGAGCGCACGCATCGATGCCTTGGCAGCCAGGCTAGATAGGGCGCGGGCCGCGCCTTGGGGCCAAAAAACCTCGCCGGGCGATACGATCTGGATGGGTGTGATCGATCAAGCTGGCATCGCCGTGTCGTTTATTCAAAGCATTTATCACGAGTTTGGTTCGGGGGTTGTTTTACCGAACTCAGGGGTGAACTGGCAAAATCGCGGCTGCAGTTTTTCGCTGAATCCAGCCCATATCAACACCCTTGAACCCGGTAAAAAACCGTTTCACACCTTAAACCCCGCCTTGGCGCAGCAGGCCGATGGGGGCGTAATGGTTTACGGTGCCATGGGCGGCGATGGACAACCGCAAACTCAGGCAACGATTTTTAATCGTGTGACGCGCTTTGGCGATCACCCACAACTGGCGATCGAACGTCCACGTTGGCTGCTCGGTCGTACGTGGGGGCAGTCAAGCGATTCACTCAAACTTGAAAGCCGCTTTAGTGCAAACACCGTTGGTCAGCTTAGATTGTTAGGACACGACGTTGAAACGATTGGGGCCTGGGATGAAGGCGTGGGGCATGCCGGAATGTTGGTTCGGCATGCGAATGGCGTGCTTGAGGGTGGCTTTGATCCAAGATCGAACGGGGCGGTGGCGTCTTTTTAGATTACAGCCACTTTTGCATAAATAGCGCCTGACCCGTCAAGCCGCTAAGCGCATATTGTTCAAAGCCAAAACGTGCGTACGATTGTTGGGCTATGCTATTGCCGCTTAAGACCTCGAGCGTCAATTTGCAGCAACCTAGCTGCTGCGCGTGCTCTGCTAAAGCTTTGAGCAGGGCTTGACCGATACCTTTGCCTCGCTGATCGGGGTCGACTGCGATGTCATGCACGTTCATCAGCGGTCGGGCCTTAAAGGTTGAGTAACCCGGCATGGCGTTGAGTAAACCAACAGGTTGCTGGTCACGCCAGGCCAGCCAACTGATCGCCCCCGGCACTTGAGCGAGGTCATCGCACAAACGGACTTTGACCTCGTCAGCCAAGGGTTCGCCCCCACCCATCGGGTCGCGCGCATACATATCAAGCATCGAGAGCAAAGCGAGACGGTCGGTCGGATCGAGATAGTCAACTTTTTTAACCACAAGGCTGCGCGGCATGAGCACTCCAAACCAGAAAGCAACAAGAATAAGAACAACGAGAAGCAAGGGCAGACTCAATGGTATAACAAGCGGCTAAGCTTTTTTGACTAAAAGGATCCCGATGTCTGCACCTCTACCTCTTGAAGGCCTGCGCGTCATTGAGTTTACCCACATGGTAATGGGCCCGACCTGTGGCATGATTTTGGGCGACTTGGGAGCCGAGGTGATTAAGGTCGAACCGCTTGCTGGTGACAACACGCGAAAATTGCTTGGCTCGGGAGCCGGTTTTTTCCCGATGTTCAACCGCAATAAAAAAAGTATCGCGATTGATGTCAAAAACCCGCGMGGCCGAGAAATCGTTTTAAAGCTACTTACTGACGCAGACGTCTTTAGCGAAAACTTTAAAAGTGGCACGATGGATAAGCTGGGCTTTGGCTATGAAGCCTTAGGCAAGCTCAATCCAAAACTGATTTACGTTTCGCACAAAGGTTTTTTACCTGGTCCCTATGATCATCGCACCGCGCTTGACGAGGTGGTGCAGATGATGGGTGGGTTAGCCTACATGACAGGCCCCGAAGGGCAGCCGCTTCGCGCGGGGTCAAGTGTCAACGACATTATGGGCGGCATGTTTGGCGCGATTGGCGTATTAGCGTCGTTACAGCAACGCGCCCGCACCGGCCAAGGGCAGCAAGTTGCCAGCGCACTTTTTGAAAACAATGTGTTTTTAGTGGCCCAGCATATGCTGCAATATGCCGTCACCGGCAAACCCGCCAACCCTATGCCAAACCGCATTAGCGCCTGGGCAGTTTATGATGTGTTCACAGTCAAAGACGGCGAGCAAATATTTTTGGCTGCTGTCAGTGATACCCAATGGGCCATTTTGTGCGAAGAATTTGGCTTTGATGATTTAAAAAGTGATCCACGTCTGGGTAGTAATAATGATCGCGTTCGGGTGCGCGCGTGGTTGACAGCAGAGCTGCGCAAAAGATTTGCTGGTTACAGCGCCGCTGAGTTGAGCCAACGCTTTGAAAAAACTGCTCTGCCCTACGCACCTATTACCCGTCCCCATGATTTGTTTGACGATCCACACTTATTAGCCACAGGCGGCTTGGCACCCATGACGGTGGCAGCTGACAACACCGGCGCCGGTCGCGAGATCGATACCCGCGTCGCGCTGCTACCGATTGCACTCAAAGGCGAGCGCTTACGGGTGCGCAAGGCCTCGCCAAAAATTGGCGCGGATACGATTGAGATCTTGCAATCTGCGGGCTATATCCAGCAAGAGATCGAGGATTTGCATCGCGCAGGTGTGATCGGGACGCAGCCTACAACAGAGCTTAAGTCACCTTAGCGCACACCTCATCCTTTCGTCAGTATCTTTCATTTTCCATTTTTTCATTTTTCATTTTTGGCCGGAGCATTTATGGACTTACATCTCACCAACCAACACGTTCTCATCACTGGCGGCAGCAAAGGGATTGGCTTGGCCTGTGCCAAAGTTTTTTTAGAAGAAGGTGCAAAAGTCAGCCTGGTGTCGCGTGATCAGGCCAACCTCGAGGCCGCAAAAGCCGCCTTGCTGGCACAAATTCCTGGTGTCGCTGAGCGCATCGCCGTGTTTGCAGCCGACTTAAAGAGTGAGGTCTCTGCGTTAGCGGCCTTAGACGCAGCTGAAAAAGCCTTGGGCCCAGTGGATGTGTTGGTGAACTCTGCCGGTGCCGCCGCGCGCCGTGCCGCACCCGACTTAACGCCTGAAGCCTGGCGCAACGCCATGGACGCCAAATTCTTCACCTACGTCAATATGATGGATCCGGTAATCAAGCGGATGGGCGCACGCCGTAAAGGCGCAATTGTCAACGTGGTGGGTGCGGGCGGCAAAGTCCCTTCAACGGTACATATTTCAGGGGGTAGTGCCAATGCAGCACTGATGCTTGCTAGCGCAGGTTTAGCAGCTGCCTATGCTCCGATGGGGATTCGCGTCAACGCTGTGAACCCGGCGGCGACGCTCACCGAGCGTCTGAAAGAAGGCATCAAAGTCACGGCCAATCACGAAAAAATTAGTGAAGCTGAGGCATTAAAACAAGCGACAGCACGGGTGCCACTCGGTCGTTTAGCCACACCTGAAGAAGTCGCCGATACCGTGGTGTATCTGGCCTCTGACCGCGCAAGTTACGTCACCGGCACGATCATCACGATGGACGGTTCAGCCAATCCAATCGTGGTTTGACCAAATGCGCGGACATCCTCCCCACTCAAGGGGAGGATATCAACCCCGCAGCATACGGATATATTGCTCGATCACAGCCTGATACGACGTATCGGGCTGCAATCCAAAACGGTGGGTGCGCTCGCAATCAAACGTTGAGGGCCAGCCACCCACAATTTTCGCGATCGCTGGATCAGGCTTGACGGTAACCAGACTCGCGACGTCTTTACCTGCAACCTGCTCAAGCGCCTCAAGCATTTGCCCGACGGTCACAGTCAAGGCCGGTAAATTTAGCGCGGTACGACCACCAAAGGCTTCGCGCGTGGCTTCGGCAACCGCCAAGATCCCGGCAATCGTGGTTTCGGGCGACGATAAGGCCACTGCGGTCGAAAGCTCAACGGGACACACTGAGGCCACGCCCGCCAAAGGTTCGCGCACAATGCCGGATAGAAAGCTTGAAGCCGCGCCATTGGGCTTGCCTGGGCGCACGGATACTGTCATCAAGCGCGCCACGCGACCATCGATAAAGCCTTTGCGGGTGTAATCTGCAATGAGTTGTTCACAAATAAATTTGTGAATGCCGTAGCTTGACTGTGGCGTGGGCAAGGTGCCATCGCGCACCATTGCGCCTAAGGGGATGGCGGGATCTGAACCAAATACGGCAACCGAACTGGCAAAGAAAAATAATGGTGGTTGCCCTGATCGCGTGTATTGAGCCCGTGTCGCGTCAAGCATGCGCCGCGTAGCATCCAAGTTTGAGCGCAAGCCTAAATCAAAATCGGCTTCACACTCACCGGATACCGCAGAGGATAAGTGAAACACCGCGTCGTAGTCTTTTTCAAAAAGGCTGTCGATGCGCTTAAGCAAATCACCGGTGTCGATCTTGACGAGCGGGTGCTCGGTGATCTCAGCGTGGCGAGGCGCTGCTAGGTCTGTGATCGTCAGTAAGGTCAGTGCGCGGCCTTGCAGTGTGCCGCGTTTAAGCAACGCACGAGTCAACAGCGTACCTAAAAAGCCAGCACCACCAGTGATGAGGATGTTCATTTTTTTCTCCATTTTTGCGAGTGTTACCACGATGCGTTGAACGTTTCGCGCAAGGCTTGAATGGCGGCTTCGCTAAGCGGTTGTGCGGTGCACTGCCCGCGCAACCAAAGCTTAGCGGTTTCTTCAAGCTCTTCGAGCGTGGCCATCGCGGCAGCGGGTGTGACACCCCAAACCTGAGGGCCTAAGCGATCGCACATCACCGCGCGTATCGTTAAACCGCGTGCCTGATATCGCTCAACACGCTGCGCGAGGTGATCAGCCACCTGAGCATCACCGGGCAAAAAATAAGGGATGAGCGGCACGTGTCCGACCTTCATGACGTAATACGGCGTCAAAGGCGGCACGATGTCATCGGGGTGCCACACGCCGCGTAACGTGAGATCAACCAAATAAGAAGAATGCGTGTGCACCACGCACCCCGCGGTTGGTACACAGAAATAGATACGGCGATGCAAGGCTAAGGTCTTACTCGCACGGTCACCTGAAATTTGTTGGCCTTGTTCGTTGACCCAGGCTAACGCGTCAGGTGCAAGAAACCCCAGGCAGGCATCGGTGGGGGTAATTAAAAAACCGCCCCCTTGCTCTGCAGGAACGCGCACGCTGATGTTTCCGGTCGAGCCATGAACGTATCCGCGTTCAAACAGACTTTTACCAACACGGCAAACTTCGTTGCGTAAAAATTCGTTCGGGGCGTGGATGGGTTCAGTCATGCTTAAGCGATAAAGTGAAAAGCTTTGGTAAAAAAATCGGGGGTACCGAAATTGCCTGACTTCAAGGTGATGTGCAGGGCGTTGTCAGACAAAGCTGTATTGCCAGCGCACCAGGGCACACCCGGGTCAATCTGCGCGCCAATTTGTAATTGAGTCATGCCCAGCGCTTGCACGACAGCACCCGAGGTTTCGCCACCTGCGACGATCAACTGACCCACCCCTAGTCGAACCAAACCGACAGCAATGCCTGCGAGCGTGTGCTCAACGAGTTGACCAGCCGCCTGCACACCAAGTTGGTCTTGAATACTTTTTAATGCCTCGGGTTCGGCGGTTGAATACACCAGCACCGGCCCCTCGGCCAGATGCGTTTGGCATAAGGCAAGCGTATCATTCACCACTTGATCAACTGCCTGAGCCCCCTGCTTCAAACGCAGGGGATCCAGTGCCACCGCGGGCAGGCCCGCTGCACGAAAAGCCGCAACCTGCCCGTTTGTCGCCCGCGAGCAACTCCCGGACACAATCGCCTGTAAGCCAGTCGTGGGAGGTAAACGAGATGCCTGCGCATTGGGCGCGATACCAAAATTGGCCGGCAGTCCAATCGCCACACCTGAGCCTGCGGTCACCAAGGGCATGTCTGACAGTGCCGCACCCAACCGAAGTAAATCAGCGTTACTGACCGCGTCAACCACGGCGATGGCAACCCCCTCGGCGCGTAAGGCTGCAATACGGGCACGGATCGCGGCTTCGCCTTGAGCGACCACGATGTGATCAATGAGACCCACCTCATGACGCGTTTGTGCTGCCAAGACACGCACAAGATTTGGATCCGTCATGGGGGTGAGCGGATGATCTTGCATGCCACTTTCGTGAAGCAGCACCGCGCCCACAAATAAATATCCTTTAAATACGGTACGACCTGCATCCGGAAACGCAGGCGTTGCAATCGTAAAGTCAGTGTGCAACGCGGCCATTAAGGCATCGGTGACCGGGCCGATATTGCCTTTCGGCGTCGAATCAAAGGTCGAACAGTATTTGAAGTAAATTTGCTGCGCGCCTTGCGCCTTCAGCCATTGCAAAGCGGCTACCGACTGCACGCATGCCTGCGCAGGGGCAATCGTGCGCGACTTAAGCGACACCACCACGGCGTCGACTTCGGCTTGCAGCGGTTGAGTGGGTACCCCGATGGTCTGGACCACTCGCATTCCTGCTCGCACCAGATTATTGGCCAGATCTGTCGCGCCCGTGAAGTCGTCGGCAATACAGCCAAGTAAAATTTTTTTCATCGTTTTGCGCAGGCAAGGTTGTAGTGGACTTGGAATCAAAGTATAGCCTTGGCGCCGGGCTGCCTCTGCCGGGGGATTCCCGCTTCGTATCTGAGCATAAATTTCTCAATCTGCCTCGGGTATTCCCCCGTCTCAGCTGGGCGAAAATTGATCAAAATTAGCTACACTCAAACAAACTAAACCAAGAAAACATCACGCCACGGTTGCTGCAGCGCAGAATAACCAAATGCAAGGAGACAAGACAATATGACGGCCCTCACCTTTGCCCCACGCATCTTGTATCTCAGCCAAAGTCTGGAAGCGGTACGCGTGCAACTCGCTGGCGTTCGTCTGACGCGAGCCGCTGCGAGCCCCTTACGCGATGACATCTCAACCGACGAAATCTCGCCCCTGCCGATCATGGTGCACTTCGATGAAACGCTTGGGCGCTATCCCTACACGGGCTACACCGTCGCTGGCCATCAACCGATTGGCGTTGGGGCCATTCAACAAGCGCAAATTGAGGTGGTGGTGGGCGGCAAACGCTATGGCAAGGGCAGCTCACGCGAACACAGTCCGGTCGCCGAGCAAGCGGCCGGAGTTCGCTTAATCATCGCCGAAAGTTTTGAACGCATCTATCGACAAAATGCCGACAATCTTGGCTTGCTTACCTCAACCAATTTTGGTTTACTTGAGCGCATCACACGCGCAGAGGCAATCGAACTTGAAGAGCTGCTTGAGGGGCGCGATGCCGTTGCCGCAGCGATTTTGCGTGTGGGTGGCTTGCTCAATTATGGGCAGGCACGCTTAAAAGAGCCACCTAAAAAACCGCTGGCACTCAAACAATCTCTGACTCTTTTTGAAAAAATCATCTCGCGACATTTGCTTTCAACTGAAGACGCGCCGGCTTGGTTGCTGCCTGGTGAAGGTGGTTTTGTGCAAGCCGATCTGCGCTTCATACATGAGTACTACACAGGAATGTGTGCCCATGCGCTCAAACGCCAATTTGGCCAAGCGCTAGCGTTACACGATTCAGCGAGCATCGTGTGTTTTGAAGATCACCTTTCCTATGTGCATCGTAGCCCCGCGCATCTCAAACGAGGTCTGGTGCCCGCCGTCAATCAGCTTTCAAAAGCACATCGCGCGTTTGTTGCCAGCCATCGTTTGAAAGATCACGGCTATCTGCAAGCGCTTGAAGCGGGCGACGTCAACAACACGGGCTCTGAGGGCATCTCGCACGCGTTGATGGCCGAAAACTATGCCTGTCCCGGACAGCTGATCGCCGGCACCGACTCGCACACCCCGCACAGCGGTGCGCTTGGCTGCGTGGCGTTTGGGGTCGGCGCAACCGATATGGCCAACGCCTTTGTCACCGGTGCCGTGCGCTTCACCATGCCCGAGAGCTTGCGCATCAACGTGTCAGGCCCACTACCCGCAGGTGTAGCCGCCAAAGACGTCGTCTTGCATTTGCTGGCCGAACCAAGCATTCGGGCTGGCGGGGGCGTAGGCAAGGTTTTTGAATTTGGTGGTGAGGCGGTCAAGGCGATGTCAATCGACGAGCGTGCCACACTGACCAACATGACGGCCGAACTCGGTGGCTTTACGGGGATTGTCGAACCCGATGAACAAACCGTGCGTTTTATTAAAGAGCGCCGGGGCGTTGACTTTGTCATCGAGCCGTGGATGAAGAGCGACTCAGGCGCCGCCTATGCACGTACGATTCATATCGATGGCACACGCTTAGCGCCCATGGTGGCGCGACCAGGCGACCCGGGTAACGGCGTCGCGCTTGACACGCTCGCCGAACGACCAAAGATTGACATCGCCTATGGTGGGTCGTGCACCGCCGGTAAACGTGAAGATTTCGATCAATATCACGCGGTCTTAGCCTGGGCGGCCAGCAAAGGGCTCAAGGCTGCCCCCGGAGTGACGTTATTTTTGCAAGCGGGCACGCAGGGCGTGCGCGACTATTGCGCGGCACAAGGCTATCTAGCCACTTTCGAGGCGGTGGGCGCCGAGTTTTTGCAGCCCGCCTGCGGAGCATGCGCAAATTGTGGCCCAGGTTCGTCGTCTGAGGTCAAGCAAATTACCGTGAGTGCAATTAATCGTAATTTTCCGGGGCGCTCGGGTCCTGGGCAAGTGTGGTTAGCCAGCCCCGCAACGGTCGCCGCCAGCGCAATCGCGGGTAAGCTCGTGTCTTTTGCAGAACTGCAGGCGAGCCATTCAATAGAACTGGTAAGCTGACCAACTTGCGAGCATGCTCGCACCCCGTTAGCATTGAATTTATTTACCACTCACAGGAACAAAATCGCATGAGCCAGCTTTTTACCCCCATTCAACTTGGCCCACTCAAACTCGTCAATCGCATCGTTGTTGCCCCGATGTGCCAATACATGGCTGACGACGGTCTCGCAACGGACTGGCACACCATTCATCTTGGTCAAATGGCCTTATCAGGCGCTGGCCTGTTGATCATCGAAGCAACCGGAGTCGAAGCCGTTGGTCGAATTACGCATGGCTGTATGGGTTTGTATTCGGATGCGCACGAAGCGGCTCTGAAAAAAGTTATTGATTCTGTGCGCAAATACTCTGACATGCCAATCATGATTCAGCTCGCTCACGCTGGTCGCAAAGCGTCAAGCTATCGCCCCTGGGAGGGCGGTCAGCTGCAAGCACCGGCGGACGGCGGCTGGGAAGTTGCCGGCCCCTCTGCGATCCCACAGCTCCCCAACGAGGCGGCTCCTAAGGCCTTTGAACTCGCCGATCTGAAGCGTATTCGCGAGGCGTATGTCGATGCGGCCAAACGCTCAATCCGAATCGGTTTTGATGGCATTGAACTGCATAGCGCCCACGGCTATCTGTTGCATCAGTTTTTATCTCCGATTTCAAACCAGCGCACCGATGCGTACGGCGGTTCGCTTGAAAATCGCATGCGCTTTCCGCTTGAGGTCTTTCAAGCTGTGCGTGAAGTCACACCGGCCAACGTATGCCTGGGTCTGCGAATTTCCGGCACTGACTGGGTTGAGGGCGGCTGGACAGCTGAAGACAGTATCGTCTTTGGTCGTGCAATCAAAGCCCTTGGCTGCGACTTTATCGATGTCTCAAGCGGCGGCGTATCACCCAAGCAACAAATCACGCTTGGACCAAAATACCAAGTCCCACTAGCGACGCAAATCAAAAACGGTACGGGCTTGCTCACGATGGCCGTTGGCTTAATTACTGGGCCTCAAGAGGCTGAAGACATTATTGTGAATGGCGAGGCGGATATGGTGGCACTTGCGCGTGGCATGCTGTTTGACCCACGCTGGCCTTGGCATGCAGCTGCGCAACTTGGCGCCCAAGTGCAGGTCGCCAAGCCTTATTGGCGCTCACAGCCGCGTGGTTTAAGCACGCTGTTTGGCGACATCAAGACGGGTGGTCGTTAATAGCTTGTTGCACCGAAGATCGTTCGTTGCGCAGGTCGCACGAACGATCTGTTTGAACCACTGGCGTCTGAACTTTCTACAACGACCTTTAGAAGCTGACCCGAGATTCACTGCAGTGACATGTGAACATCTGACACCTCAGTGGACCATTAATCTCGAAAGTTATTAAACTGCAACGGCAACTCGACCTCTGCTTTTTTTAGTAGCGCAATCGCGTCTTGCAGGTCGTCACGCTTTTTACCTGTGACGCGCAATTTTTCGCCGGTGATTTGAGTTTCGACTTTAAGCTTGGCTTCTTTAATCGATGCGATCAATTTTTTAGAAATAGGTTGCTCGATGCCCTGCTTGATCGTCACCTTTTGACGCGCACCCCCTAAGTTTTCGAGCGGGTCAGCGACATCCAAACACCGTGTATCAATCCCCCGTGCACTTAACCGCGCGCGCAAAATATCGAGCATTTGCTTGAGTTGAAACGCACTACCCGCAATTTGGGTGACCACAAAGCCTTCAAGCTCAAACTTGGCATCGGTGCCCTTGAAATCAAAGCGTGTGCTGAGTTCACGATTGGCCTGATCCACCGCGTTGGTCAGTTCGTGTTTGTCGACTTCAGAAACAACATCAAAAGAGGGCATGGCCGTATTCCTAGCAAAAGAATTAAGGCACATTTTAGGATACATTGGGCTTAGAATGTCATGAAGCTCACTTCTACTGAGAGACCTCTATGGCCGACTGCGCCGGCGTCATCGCCCAACTGTTCATTTATCCAATAAAATCATGCGCAGGCATTGAGGTAACACAGGCACAGCTCACAGCAACTGGCCTGAGCATGGACCGCGAATGGATGATCGTCGATCAAGACGGCATGTTTTTAACGCAACGACAGATCTCGCATATGGTGTGGATCACGCCGGCGCTCACGGGCACCGAACTGAGGCTTTCGGCGCCTGGGGTGGCCCCAATCAGTATTGCTCTCGAGCTAGCGGCGACACCCAAAAAAGTCACCGTTTGGCGCGACACGCTGCTCGGTGACGACCAAGGTGATGCGGTGGCGCAATGGCTTGATGCCTATCTTTCGGTACCTGGCAAGCACTACCGACTCATACGCTTTTCAAAACAAGCGCGCCGACTCTCGGCGCTTGACTGGACGAAAGGCGTAGAGGCTGTCAACAAGTTTAGTGACGGCTTCGCCGTTCAAGTCGTGACGCAAAGCGCACTCGATGAACTCAACACGCGTTTAAGCACGCAGGGCCATCAGGCCGTCTCGATGTCGCGCTTCAGACCCAATATTGTGCTCGAGCAGCTCGAGGCGCACACCGAAGACCACCTAGGCGATCTCACCATTCACACCAAGCAAGGGCAGGCACAACTGCACTTAGTCAAGCCCTGCCCGCGCTGCGCGATCCCTGATATTAACCCTCACACGGCGATCTCGTCACCCGAAGTGAACGATACCCTGCGACCCTATCGCACGTTAGCGCGAGTCGATGGCGCGATCTGTTTTGGCATGAATGGAATTGTTCACGCGGGCGTTGGGCAGACTCTCGCGGTTGGTCAACAGGTCGAAGGTAATTTTTCTTTTGATTAACGTTTATCTTTTGACTAAGGCGATCCTTTCGCTCAGCGCTTACCGCTAAGGTCGGGCGACAGAGAGGGTTTGCTACAGTCGTTCGAGTCATCTCTCGTCACCGTTCGCTAGGCCTTTTAAAAAGTTCTAAATCATGATCATGATGTTGCCCTTTTTAACCACGCTCATTGCGATCGCGCTTAGTATGCGAGGATTGCATCAACAAGCGATTGGCACCTGGATCGTCTCGTTCGTTATTTTTTTGGTCTGGATGAAATATCACATGACCAACGCACTTAATATTTCGCTTTAAGGTCTGACATGATCAGCCTGAAAAACTCGCGCAACAGCCTGACCACCACACTATCGACCTGGCTCAACCTGTTGGCCTTACTCGCCATTTGTGGGTCACTTCTCGCCGCGTTTTATTATCAAATTGCCTTAAACGAGCTACCCTGTCCGCTTTGTCAGTTGCAGCGGGTCGCGCTTACTCTCGCGGGCATTGGCATGATGCTAAATATTCGTTTTGGCGCTTCAAATATTCATTATGCAATGATTCTGGCCTCGGCCTTAGTAGGCGCCGCAACCTCTTTACGACAAGTGCTTTTACACATTGCGCCCGGCGATCAGGGGTATGGTTCTGCATTGTTTGGCTTGCATTTTTATACTTGGGGCTTCATCTCTTTTGTCGTGACGATCGCTTTTTGCGCGGTGATGCTTTGTATTGATCGCCATCCCGTCAAACCCTCTCGTCGCAACACCTCTGGGCTTAAGGCCACTGCGGTCATTATTTTATTTTTGGCACTGACTGCAGCCAACACAGTGAGTTCAGTCATGGTTTGCCAGTTCGGGCCCTGCCCCGATAATCCCACGCAATATCTCTGGAAGTTCTAATTCGCTTGTAGCTCGATATGCACGTCTACTTAGAGTTCGATCCACGCACCAAACCTCGCTCTTCAAGGCGCTAAACGATGTCAACATACATACCAAGCGAGGTCTTTCGTCTGCTTAAGATACGTTTGCTGCGAGGCGTTGTTGCGGCGCTCGCTCCGCTCTGCCTTGGCATTTTTTCAACGAGTCTGCTGCCCTGTGCTCAGGCGAGCCCCCCAACGCTTCAGAGCCTGCATCACCCTGTACCCGGAGGCGTTGCAATCGTTACTCTGCCCAGCACCACCCGCATCCCACCCAAGGTCACCTTTCAGAACAAACCTGTTTTAGTCGTTGCAGGGCAAGAACAACGTTGGATGGCAGTGGTGGGGCTGCCGCTTGACACCAGAATTCAAACGCAAGTGCTCTTGGTCACCGAGCAGCAAACCAACACTGCRATCAAGTTTGAGATCAAAGATAAAAAATATCGAGAGCAACGAATCACTGTTAGCAACAGTCGCCATGTCAACCCCTTGGCCGACGACATGGCCCGCATCACTCGAGAGCTTGAACTGCAAAATGCTGCGTATCGACAGTTCAGTCCAAATGTCCCGAGCAATGTTCTACTGGATGCACCCGTCAAGGGGCCACTCTCCAGCCCCTTTGGCTTGAAACGCTTTTTTAACGACGAGCCAAGGGCTCCGCACTCAGGCTTAGACTTTGCTGTACCCACGGGTACGCCAGTCGTCGCGCCCGCAGCCGGTAAAGTGCTCTTAACGGGTGATTATTTTTTTAATGGCAACACCGTCTTTCTAGACCACGGTCAGGGCTTGATCACCATGTACTGCCATCTTTCGGTGATTGATGTCAAAGTGGGGGACACCCTTGCACGCGGGCAAGTGCTGGGCAAAGTAGGTGCCACCGGTCGGGTAACCGGGGCACATCTGCACTGGAATGTCAGCTTAAACGACGCCCGAGTCGATCCGGCGATCTTTATCGGGCAGTTCAAGCCCTGAGTCAGCTTTGTGCGCCGCTACAGTCTGTCGTGCGTGACACGAAGCCGGTGCGACGCAGATACTCTTTGCCATGAACTCAAGCATTGGGTACGACATATTCGCCGTATTGATTCGCGGCTTTTTCAGAATCGGTTGCATACCAAACAATCAACACAATAATCCCGATCAGAGTGAAGGCGATTAAGATCCACCAGCCGGTACGACCGATATCATGTAAACGGCGCACCGTGGCAGCAAACAAAGGTAAAAACAACACTAAGCTGACCACACCCGCGACACCCACTCCGACAACCATTTGCGCGAACCAACTCAGCAGCAAAGTAAACAAATAAAACCACCAGAACTCACTGCGTGTTGCACGGCCACTGAAGGTCGAAAATTTTGAAAAACACGTCGTAATGGCTGTCGGAAAATTCATGTTGACCTCAATCAAAGAGCTGGTAGGCACTACGGGATACTATATTATGTTTCGCCTCCTCGTACTAAATATTGGCTGAGTCGGCCTAATTTCTTGTATATTTAGCACTGCTTGGCGGCGGATGGTGTCGCAACCGCTTACCGTCTCGCCCGCAGTCATTCAAACAATATACGCCTGAGATCGGGCGCCGGAGATCAAATGAAAACTCGCATCCTTACCGGCTTGGCTGCCCTGCTGCTTAGCGTAAATTGTTTGGCTGCTTTTCCTGAGCGGGCAGTGACACTGATTTCGCCGTTTCCGGCGGGTGGTGCGTCTGATGTGATTGCCCGACTACTCGCTAGGCAACTCGAACTGCAACTCGGCAAATCGGTGATCGTCGAAAACAAAGCAGGCGCGGGTAGCGTAATTGGCGCAGCTTACGTCGCCAATGCCAAGCCTGATGGATACACCCTCTTACTTGGCTCAAACTCAACCTTTATCTTGAACCCGGCTTTAATGGCTCAGATTCCTTACGATGCTGCGGTTGATTTCGATGCTATTGGCAAAATCGGTACGCTCGGTTTAGCGTTACTTGTCAACCCTCAAGTCCCTGCAAAAAACGTCGCAGAACTGATTGCCTTGATTCGCACGAACCCCGATAAATATTCGTACGCCAGTTATGGCAACGGCACCACTTCAAACTTTGCCGGCGCAATGTTTAATTCAGCTACCGGTTTGAATGTGATGCATATTCCTTACAAGGGCAGCACACCCGCGATGAACGATACGATCGGCGGACAAGTGCCGATGGCGTATGACACGATTTTGGCGACGACACCGCAACATAATGCGGGTCGCATTCGGGCGCTAGCTGTCACCAGTATCAAGCGTTCACCCTTATTACCCAATATCCCCACTCTAGCTGAGTCAGGCTTAAAAGACTTCAATATCGTAGCTTGGAATGCCGTTGTCGCTCCAAAAGGCTTACCCGCTGACGTCAAAGCCGTTTTGCAAAAAGCGTTGAAAGCAGTCATTGATGATCCCGCTGTCGTTGCGAAAATGGCCGCAACAGGGTTTGATATCAGCTGGAACCCCGCCAACGACTGGCCACAAATGATTCGGACTGAAATTACTGAGTCCAAAGAGATCGCAGCCAAAGCAAAAATAAAAATTGAATAAAATTTTTTGAAGTCTAATCGTGGCGAGTTTTTTTGCGCTCCATCACATTCAGAAACAGGCTCACTTAACGCGTTTCTTTGGATTTCACATGTCACTTTTTTTGATTCGCCACGGCGAAACCTTGCTCAATGCAGCACGCACTGTTCAGCCGGCCGCAACCCCTCTTGCCCCGCGCGGACTTGCGCAGGCTGAGCTCGTCGCCGCGCGCGTGGTTGGGCTCAAACCTGCAGCGATCTTATCGAGTGATATGCCGCGCGCCTGGCAAACTGCAGAGGCGATCGCGCGCCATACCGGACTCGAGCCCCTAAGCACTGAACTGCTACGCGAACGTAATTTTGGTGACTTACGCGGACGGGCCTACGATTCGCTGAGCTTTAATCCGCTTGAGATGCTAGAGGCACCTGCAAACGGTGAGTCGTTAGCCGAGTTTCACGAGCGCGTGGCCGAGGCCTTTGAGTACGCGGCGCGGCTGCGCGTATCGCTCGATGGCCCATTGGTGGTGGTTTGCCATGGCTTGGTGATTCATGCCATGCTAGCCAATTGCATTGACGTGGGCAAACATCCGATACCTGCGCGCATCGGCAACACCTCAATCACTCAGGTGATCGCGCAACACCCTTTCAGCGCTGAACTGGTGAACTGTACGGTTCACTTAAATGGCACTGACTTAGCGGAAGATACTAAAAGCTTATCGGGCGGCTGACGCTCGCGGCACACGCCGCAGCCGTCAACGCGGGCCGAATAGATTTTTTATTTTCTGCCACAGGATACTAAACAGGACGCCGATCGGGTTGATGGCCTTAGGCTCAAAGGGCTCTGCGGCCTCAGGCTGCGCTAAACGCCGCGTCACGTTTTGACCAAAATCTGCCACCATTCGCCGCACAAATTCTTGTACCAAGCCCGAGCGTGAAAACTGTGCCAACGGCCCCTGCAAGGTGTAGAGCAACTCCACCGCAACACGTGTACTTGAAGCACTTAACGCTTCGAGTTGATAACGCACATCGCCGGTCGCACGCGACTGGCTGACCGAATCCTGACCCGTCCCTTTCAAGACCGCAACGCGTTGCGTCGCATCACGCTCAATGGTGGCGCTGCCTTTGAATGTTGCAGACATAGGGCCGAATTTAATTGCAATCTTGCCTGCGACCTGCTCGAGCGTTTCGCTTTCAACCTGTGCGCCAGGCAAACAACTGGCGACCGCTTTTAAGTCAGACATGAAAATCCAAACCTCGTCAACGCCAAATGGCAGATCAAACGACGCGCTGACTTTAGTGCCTTTTGGACGGCCCTGCTGATGATCTGCTGGGCGAGCTGAATCACTGCCAACGGTGGTCGCGCGTGCAGCGCGTGGATCACCCGAGGCAGTGGCTTGCTCAATCTGACGCTTAGCTTCAAAGCTCATGAAATCTTGCGCAGCCTCTGGATGGGCAACAGGCTGTGCCCCCCCCTTGGCCATCGCTGCACGCAACGCTTGGACCTGAACATCCGGCTCAGCGCGCAAGTCTTGCAAGACAGCCAAGATCGCCGACACGATTCCCATGTAGCCGGTGCAACGGCACAAATTACCCGCGAGTTCTATACGCACGCGCTGCTCATCGGCTTGTGGCAAGCGCAAGATGATATCGCGYGCGGTTGCCAGCATGCCTGGCGTGCAGTAGCCACATTGCAAGGCATGATGGAGGCTGAAGGCCGCACGCAGGCGCGCCATCACGGGATCCGACTCGTAACCTTCAATCGTGATAATCGCACGCCCTTGACAGGCTACTGCGTAAGTAATGCAAGCTCTGACGGGTTCGCCATCAAGCAGTACAGTGCACGCGCCGCAGACACCATGTTCGCAGCCAAGATGAGTACCGGTGAGTTGCACGACGTCGCGCAAGAAGTCGCCCAAGTGGGTACGGTCAGCGACCGTTTTTTGTATTGACTGACCGTTGACCGTTAATGTCAGAGTATTCATGCGTGCACACCAAAAGCCTGCGCGAGACAGCGCGCTATTGCAGCGCCGGCCATGCGGCGCCCTAGCAAATCAAGTTGCTCAATTGACCCCTTTAACGCGGCCTCAATGGCCGCCTCAGACGCGGCAGCTGCACCGCTGCGAGCCACTTCGCTGGCAAGCGTCTCAAGTGCCACGGGGGCACCATCTAACGCGCCCACCACAATCTGAGCCGTTGCACTCGCGGGTTCAAAATAGACTGCACAACTGGCCTCAGCGAATTCGCCGGTCTTTCGACAAAATTTGTAGTAACCCCAACGGGCTTGCGCGCTCAAGCGCGGCAGATGCAGCGCGGTAATCACCTCGCCCTCAGCCAGGCTCGTGGTGTAGGCCGCCAACATGAAGTCTTGCATCTTGATGAGTCGCGGCGCTTGCTCAAAGGCACGCACTTCAACCAGAGCGTTCAGCGCACGCGCAGCAAGTATCCAGTCGGCTGCGGGATCGGCATGCGCCAAACTACCGCCTACCGTGCCACGGTTGCGTACGGAGCGATAAGCAATACGCGCCGCCATCTCTTGCACCGGATGCCCGCGCAAAAGCTCAAAGCAACCATCCTCAATCTCAGCATGCGTCACCGATGCCCCAACACGCACACACCCCTCGATCAGCTCGACACTGCGTAGTTCGTCTAAGCGCGACACATCCACCACTTGCGCCGGGCGTGCCAGCCTTAAGTTCAGCATGGGACCCAGGGATTGACTGCCTGCCATTAATTTCGCTTGACCGTCAGAGCGAGCAAGCGCCCGCAAGGTTTCAGAAAGCGTGGCCGGCTTAACATATTCGAATGATGCCGCCTTCATTGCACACCAGCGGCTTTTTGTTCAAGCGCCTCAAGCACACGCCGCGGCGTCAACGGCGTACGCGCGAGCTCGGCTGCGCCGACTCTGCGCAAGGCATCATTGACCGCACCAAAAATCGCCGCGGGTGGTGCAATGGCGCCACCCTCGCCCATCCCCTTAGCGCCAAACTCTGTGTGTGGCGAGGGCGTTTCAAAATGATCGATCCGAATATTAGGGACCTCAGTGGCACCAGGCATCACATAGTCAGCGAGGGTTGAGGCCAGTGGCTGCGCAAAATCGTCGTAACGCATTTCTTCATACAACGCCGTACCAATCCCCTGGGCCACCCCACCAATCGTTTGTCCTTCAACCACCATGGGGTTCACGAGTACGCCACAGTCTTCAACCACCACATAATCCAAGATTTCAACACCACCCATTTGCGGATCAACCGCCACCAGAGCCACGTGTGTGGCATAACTAAAGGCACCCGTATCGACTCGCGGCTTATAGCCAACGGTCGCCTCTAAACCCGCGGGGTCTACATCTGGCGGCAAGAGCTGTGGGCTTAGGTACCAGGCGTTTGCAATTTCACTTAAAGACACCCGACGCTCAGCGCAACATACCGCCCCCCCCTCAAGCACGACCTCAGTCACTTTAGCTTTCAACAAATGCGCACCAATATTCAGCAGCTGCGGCACAAGCTTCTGGCAGGCTTGCGAAACCGCTCCGCCCGACATCACCAGCGAACGCGACGCGTAGGTGCCACTTGAATACGGAGTCTGCCCCGTGTCACCGTGCATCACACGCATGTTAGACAAATCAATCCCCAACACTTCGTGTGCGATCTGCGCGAAGGTGGTTTCCATCCCTTGCCCGTGCGAGTGCACCCCCACCCTGATTTCAAGGCCACCGTCAGGCGTCATACGCACCATCGCCTGATCAAAGCCAGGCACAATGGGCATCCCCCAAGCGGCAAACACCGAAGTGCCATGCGCCGACTGCTCGGTGTAAGTTGCTAAGCCAACACCAATCAAACGCCCATCCGCCTCGCCTTGTTGTTGACGCGCACGCACAGCTTTAACATTAATCATCTCAAGCGCACGTCTGACACTCGCCGGATAATCACCGCTATCAAAATGTTTATTTGCCACATTCACATACGGCATTTGCTCGGGCTGCACGAGATTTTCAAGACGAATCTCCCAAGGCTCGCGACCCACCTCAAGCGCAAGTGCGTTAAGTGTGAGTTCCATGGCAAAGCACACGCCGGTTCGGGCAACGCCTCGATACGGTACAAAACCAGGCTTGTTTGTAGCAACACATTGCGTGACGCAGCGATAGCCATCGAAGGCATAAGGACCGGGCAAATTACCAATCGCCTGGCCCGGCTCAATGCCAATCGTAAAGGGCCACACCGAATAAGCACCACCGTCAATCGTAATCTTTGCATCAAGTGCCAATAAGCGCCCGCGACGATCGGCATAGGCCGTCATCTCGTAATGATGTTCACGCGTATTCGCGCCCGCGATCAGATGTTCACGGCGATCTTCAAGATAGCGAAACGGCTTGCGATAGGTCTTGGCAAGCCAGGCGACGCACAGTTCTTCTTGCTGCAGCACACACTTGTAGCCAAACGCCCCACCCACATCAGGCGAAATCACTCGTACCTGCCCCTGATCCATCTGCAAATATTGGGCCAGCGCCGTACGAATGAGATGCGGCACTTGGGTGGCGCTAATCACCACCAACTGATTCGCCTGATGATCCCAATACGCCAGTACGGCTTTGCCCTCAAGCGGCACCATGCACTGGCGTGCGAGGCTCATCTTTCGATGCACCACGACTTCTGCCTGTGCAGCAAGTGCGTCAAAGTTTTTATCCACCGACAAGGTCACGAAGACATTGTCTTTCCATTGCTCATGCACCAAGTTTTCGGTGGCTTGCATGGCGTTTAACACATCCGCATACGCGGGTAGCTCTTGGTACTGCACTTGCACGGTCTCGAGCAGATCTTCAGCTTCGGCGCGCGTCGGGGCAAAGCCCATCACAACCGGCTCGCCCACAAAGCGTACTTTGCCGCTCGCTAACGGCGGATGCGCCGACAGTTGATAGGTTGGTAAGGACGAGTCAGCCGCAATATCGAGCACATCGCTCAAGTGCGCGCGAGTGAATACAGTGGACTGACTGGCAGGGACAACCTCAATGGACGTCACCCTTGCGTGTGCTAAAGGGCTGCGCATAAAAGCGACTTCAGACAACCCAGGCATCGCCATATCTGCAACAAAATTTGCTTTACCATGCAGATGACGATCATCTTCTTTACGCAACACCCTTGCCCCGATCCCCTGTGGCTTGATGCGCGCTGTGCTACCTGGGTGTCCCATGCTTCACACTCTTTTCAGATAAGGTTCAAACGATTCCTAGCGACGATTTACCGCGGCGAAGGTGTAGTTATCCAGCGTCGCCTCAGCCAAACGGAACCAACTGGCTTCGCTCTGCTGAAACTTCTGCCACTCAGGGAAGATTGCCGCAAAGTCAGGATTTTTTTCTGACAGTTCTTTCCAGAGTTCTTGCGAAGCGTTATAAGTTGCATCCATCACATCTTTTGAAAACAGATTGACTTTAGCGCCACCGCCAATCAGTTTACGTAAAGCCTCGGGATTTTTGGCATCATAGTTAGCCAGCATCTTGAGGGTTTGCTCGTTACAGGCGACTTCAAAGGCGGCTTGATATGCGGGTGGGAGCTCGGCAAACGCCTTATCATTAACCATCGTGGTAATCGAGGCGCTGCCCTCAAACCAGCCTGGGGCATAGTAGAAAGGCGCCACTTTGTTTAGGCCAAGCTTCTCGTCGTCGTAGGGGCCAATCCATTCTGCTGCGTCAATCGTGCCCTTTTCAAGAGCCGAATAAATGTCGCTCGGCGGAATTTGCTGAGGCACAGCACCCAGTTTTGAAAGAACCATACCTCCGATACCACCAATGCGCATCTTTAAGCCTTTAATGTCGGCCAAGGATTTGATCTCTTTGCGATACCAGCCACCCATTTGAACGCCCACATTTCCGCAGGTGAAATTGATGATGTTGTACTTTTTATAAACCTCGCGCACGAGCGGCAGGCCCCCGCCATACTGCAGCCAGGCATTATGCTGACGCGCATTCAAACCGTAACTTAGACCCGTATCAAACGCGAGCGCGGTGTTTTTACCGATAAAGTAAGTACTGAGGGTGTGGTTACACTCAACCGTGCGGTTGCTCACGCCATCCATACTTTGTAGCGCGGGCATGATTTCACCGCCTGCAAACACACGAATTTCGAATCTACCGTCAGTCAGTTGGGCGACGCGCTTACCGAGCTCTTCGGCAGAGCCATAGATCGTGTCAAGTGTTTTGGGCCAACTCGTAGACATGCGCCATTTGACCGTGGGGTTGGTCTGGGCGAAAGCTGGCGCACCCATTGCGGCTAAACCAGCGCCAGCTACTGTTGCAGTTTGAGTAAGAAAGCGACGTCGTTGCATGCGGATCTCCGATAAGTTAAATGAGCATACTAATAGGTCAAGCAAAGAGCAATAGCGGTGAAGCGTCTAGCTAGCGTCAGGCGTCAATTTTTAACGCCATAACCACCTCCGCCGGGCAAGCCTAGCTCGAGGATATCGCCCTCGACCATATCGACTACACCTTTGGGATGTTCGACTGCCTGGCCATTCAACAACACATGACCAGTACGTCCCGCGTGTCCGCCTTCGATACCTTTAGCGGGCACGCGTGTGCGTTCGGTTAATAAAGAGACGCGCAGGCGACCGGGCCAGCGCGACTGAAAGGATACTTTTTGCCCCATGCCACCGCGGTGCGCACCTTCGCCCCCCGAGCCTTCAATCAAACTCTTGCAACCAAAGAGCACCGGTGAGAGCATCTCTGCGACCTCGATCGGCGTATTTGAAATATTGGCTGGAAACCCTGAGGTAGGCGGCCCATCGCGATCACGCATTGCACCCATCCCACCATTAAAAAAGAGAATGCTCGAAAACGACGTGCCAAGCGCTGGATTCACACCGCGCATCAACACGGACCAAAGCGGTGTCCCGCTATCGGCCTGCACGCGTTCAGGCATCACCTTGGCGAGCGCTTCAAAGACCGCAGCCTGCAGTTGATGACCGATTAAGTGCCTCGCACCCACCGCGGCGGGCGGCTTTGCGTTAACGATGGTCCCCTCAGGGGCGATCACCTTAAATAGCCGCGTAAAGCCGTCGTTATTTGGAATGCTTGGCGACAACAAACATTTGAAGGGATAGATCGTATAGGCATAGGTATGATTAAAGGTCTCGTTGATACCAAACCTGACCTGCGCTGTGCTGCCGCTGTAATCGACCGTCACGCCCTCGCGACTGACTGTAATCTTGGCTTGGATTCTGATCCGCTCATCCCAACCATCAGACTCGACCGAGCCGTGATAAACACCCGGTGGAATTTTTCGGAGTTCACGCAAGGCAGCTTCTTCAGAAGCTTTAAAAATGGCGCCTGCGATCTCACTGATATCGCTTAAGCCGTACTCTTCTAACAACTCTGTTAAGCGACGCTCAGCCACGCGTAACGCCCCCACCTGCGCTTCGATATCGCCACGCACTTGCTGCGGCAAACGCACGTTGGCTTCAAGCATCTGCATGACCCAGGGGTTAAACACCCCAGCTTCAGCAAGTTTAATGACCGGAAACCGAATCCCCTCTTCATACACCTCACCCGCATCGGCAGACCACTGGCGTCCGCCCACATCCGATAAGTGCGCRACCGCCATCGCAAAGGCGACTAAGCGCTCACCGAAAAAAATGGGCGCGACCATCGTGGCATCCGGCAGATGACCTGTGCCGATCCAGGGATCGTTGGTAAATAGAATATCGCCTGATTTCAAGGTCTCTTGAGGAAACACCTTCAAGATCCCTTTAAGCGACAAAGGGGCCGTGCCGATAAAACCGGGGATACTCAAGGCAGATTGCGCCACCAGCCGCGCTTCGGGATCAAGCAGCACACAGGCAAAATCGTTTGACTCACGCACGACGGTGGAGAACGAGGTGCGCTTAAGCGTTGCCCCGGCTTCGTCGGTAATCGCGATYAGTCTGTTCCAGTAAATCTCTARATCAATCGGGCTCATGCCACGCTCCTTTGCTGCTTCATGCCGCACGCCCTTGACGGGCACCGAGGGTGATTCTTAGATTGCCGTAATCATCTAACGTGAAGACATCGCCCGGACCAATCACCACAGTCGAGCCGGGTTGTTCAACCAACGCGGGCCCCTCGTAACGCTGCGCGGCGCGCAACTGTTCAAGCGACAGCACCGGTGTTTGAATATAACCCTCGATATCCGGAAAAAAGACTTGGCGCGAACGCTTGGCCTGTGCAAGCTGGTCGGCGGGCGCCTGTGACGAACGCACTTCAGCACTGAGTGCGGCGCTCGCCGWGGCCTCGACGCGCCAATTCACAGCTTCGACCCGTTGGCCGATCAATTTTCCGCCAAAGCGGGCTGCATAGGCTTGAGCAAAGGAGGCCTCGATGGTGYTCTGTTCGGTCTGCACCAACTGCGCAGGCAATTCAGTTTCGACTTCAAACCCTTGGCCAACATAGCGCATATCCGCGCTACGGTGAAACGAAATCTTTTCTTTTGCAACACCCGCCGTTGCCAACTCTTTGCATAAGGCCTCTTCCATCCCTTGCAATAAGGCTTCGATCACTGGCCAATCCATCTCGCTTAAGCGTGCATAGCGCGTGCGAACCATGTCCATTTTCATTGGCGCAACCAGCAAGCCAAAGGCTGAAAATACACCCGCATTGGCTGGTACCAGCAAATCAGTGCCACCACAACGACGCGCGACTTCGCGTGCGTGAATCGGGCCTGCGCCACCGAAGGCGAGCAAGGTATAACGTCGAATGTCGCGGCCATTTTCGACCGCATGAATTTTGGCGGCCACTGCCATATGCTCGCAAACAATCCGATGAATCCCGTTGGCCGCTTCGACAATACTCAACCCCAAACGGCGCGCAACATGTTCTTCGATCGCTCGCTCGGCTAAGTCCAGACGCAGACTCACCGCACCGCTTAACATACTCTGCGGATCAAGATAACCCAACACCAACGCCGCATCAGTGACTGTAGGCCGAGTACCACCCAGGCCGTAACACGCGGGCCCCGGACTTGAGCCTGCGCTCTGAGGGCCGACCTTCAATAAACCTGTTGTATCAACGTAAGCGATGCTGCCACCGCCCGCGCCAATCTCAATCAAATCGATGGTGGGCAAACGRACCGGCAGCCCACTGCCTTTTTTAAACCKTTGCTGACGCGCCGCTTCAAACTCTGTCGTAATCGACGGACGCCCATTCGATATCAAACAGGCCTTGGCTGTAGTGCCCCCCATATCAAAAGCCATCACATTCGGTGTCTTTGATACACGAGCAGAATGTGCCGCACCCAAGGCACCCGCTGCCGGCCCCGACTCAAGCATGCGAATGGGCATGCGCTCGCCGAGCTCTCGAGAAATCACACCACCATTTGACTGCATGATATGCAAGGTTGCGTTCAGCCCGGTTGCCCGCAAGCCGTCTTCAATCGCGCCCAGGTAGCTGCCAACCATGGGCATGACACAGGCATTGAGCACCGTCGCGACCGTGCGCTCATACTCGCGGATTTCACCTAATACTTCAGAAGACAGTGAAATCGACAACTCAGGTGCAATACGCTGTGCGATCGCCTTCACGCGTTGTTCGTGAGTGGGGTTGGTAAAGCTATGTAAGAAGCACACGGCGATGGCGCGCACCCCAGCATTGCGTAACTGACACACGACACGCTCGACCTCTTGGTCTTGCATCGCGATCACAACCTGCCCCGCAGCATCCACGCGTTCGCGCACCTCAGTACGCAACGCGCGCGGCACGATGGCATCGGGGCCGGGTGCGGTCAGGTCRTACAGATCGTAGCGCAACTCGCGTGCGATTTCGATCACATCGCGAAACCCTTCGGTTGTGATCAGGCCGGTGACAGCACCTTTTCGCTCAATCACAAGATTCGTCACCGCAGTGGTGGCCCCGACCACGACGTCTGTCACCTGAGCAAGCGTCAGTTCGTGCTCTTTGAGCAACGCCAGTAAGCCCAAACGAATCGGCATGACAACATCAGGCGCACCCGTGAGCACTTTGGAGGTGAAGATCGTGCCGTCAGAACCGAGCAGMACTAAGTCGGTAAACGTGCCTCCGATATCAAAAGCAAACCGATACTGCTGGCTAGAAGCTAACGCCTGAGCACTCATACTTAGCCCTTAACTTTTGAGAGCTTAATGCCACGTTCAAAACCGTTTTCGAATTTCTTGGACTCAAACACGTTGTCTTTAATCGAGAAAAACTCTTGCAACGCACGCTGCTCTTCGGTCGTTGTATGCATGGATGTCGCATCGAACGGACAGGTTTGGGTGCACATTTCGCAGCCAATACAGTTCGCATGAATCGATTCGACTGAGCCATCACCCTGCGCCAAGGCATCATAAAAACAGGTTTGAATACAAATCGTACAGGTTGGATTTTTACAGGCTTCAGAGGCAATTTCACTGTGCATGCGGGGCTTACGAAACTGCTCGCCATAATCCTTCACGGCTGAGCGCGAGGCAATCCCTGTCATCGAGGCGATATCTGGATAGCCATGGGTATCCATAAAGTTATCAAGCCCTGTAATCATGCTGGGCAGGTACTTGATCCCTTTGAGCATCAGCACCGACCCCACCTGCACCAGCGGCGCACCGGTCATGATGAACTCGACGATATCTTTGTGATCGTAGATCCCGTTTGAACCAGTAATTGGCATCCCCAACTCTGTGTAGATACGGTTGACCCAACGCAGCGATAAAGCTTTGGCCCAAACCCCACCGATCCCGGCAGGCCCCCCTAAGCGTGGCAAACCCGTTTCGATGTCGACCGAAAACCCGGTGTAACGATTGGTGGCGGTCACACCGGCCGCACCTGCTTCTTTAACCGCCCGCGCCACATCAAGTACACGCGACTGATCTGGGGTGAGTTTAATAATGACCGGAATCTTGACGGCCTCACAGACGCGCGCAGTCACCTCGCGCGCGATCTCGGGCTCTTGCCCAATCATCGAGCCGCCATGCACGCCAGGCATCATGGCCGGATGTGGGCAACCAAAGTTCAGTTCGACCATCGGTAAACCACAATCCTCGATCGTGCGACAAATATCGATCCAGCTTTGTATGGTTTTTCCGCCGGCACTACCAATCAAATGTGAGCCTTGATCTTGCGCGTACTGATTCAGGTCTTTTAAATGCGGAATCCATTCACGCAAAGGCGTACTTGAGTAACCCGAACGGCTATAGAACACAAAATTTTTGTTGACCTTGCCGCGAATCAGTTCGTTTTTTTCATTCAGAATCGCGTACTTTGAATTTTGCGTCAAGCGCGCCATGTCCTCGATATCGGTGAGGGTTTTGATGATCATGCCACCCGCACCTGCATCGACACACTCGCGAATCACTTCGGGGCTATTGGTCGTTTCGAGCGATGCAATCACCACGGGATTCTTAAATTTGACGCCACAAAAATCTAAAGAGAGATCAGCCACGTGTTGCCCCTAAAGTAAGCGATATTAAATAAATGAAAGCGGTCAKAGACGTCAGAGCTCACCCACTTGACGCCCGCGCGCCTTTAAAGTCTCGCCGCCTGGTCGCAGCGAGGTTCGACCACTATCGTTATTACCCTCGACCAGCCGCCCGAGAAGCGCCATGAACACCTGACGATCAGCCGGATTGAGCGGGCTCAGCAATTGCTGTTGTGACAACTGCATATCTTTTTGATAACGCTGTACGAATTTTTTTCCGTCTGGCGTGGCCAAACATAATTTGCGTCGGCGATTTTGCGGATCGACTACCCGGGTGAGCAGGTTGCGGTCTTCAAGGCGCCTGAGAATCTCTGCAACATTGGCCGGATCGAGCCCAAGCTCAGCGCCAAGGGTGGCCTGATCGATACCTGGGCGGCGGATCAAAATGCTCAGTAAGCCAAATTGCACAGGCGTCACTTGCCCATCGGCCACACGCGCAGAAAACATGGCCACATGAATTTGGTGCAACCTGCGCACTAAGTAACCGGGTCGATCCCAAATCGTATGATTGGCTGCTGAGGCGTTGGCGGTGGCTTCGGACACTGACGGCACGACCACCAAAGCGGGCTGTGCGCGCGCGGCAGGTTTGGGGCTTAACTTGGTTTGCACAGCAGGCACATTTTTACGCACGGCTCGCCTCGTTCAACGGTTCGTATACTGATTGTTCGTATACTGACAGTTGATTGTCAAACCTACTTAGCTATGTTGTCAAGTAAAAAAATCAGGCAGGGTTTACGCGCATTGGGTCAAAGCAAACTATCAGCCCAAATATTGCGCGCCCAGCCCCAGGCATAGACGCCCTCTAGCGCGCTGGGCGCCACCGACACGCCGCCCGAACCCGCGACAGTTTTATACGTCTTGTCGGGCGCACTGTATTGATGAACGCTGGCCACATGGATGCCGTCGCGGATACGCTGATAGGTGCCCCAGCGGCAAATATTTGTCATCGTAGCGTCAATATCAGCGTCGGTGGGCTTAGGCACGCGCTTGAGTAACGACACCGCGGCCATCACCTGGCCCGACTGGCAGTAGCCGCACTGTGGAATATCGAGCGCAATCCGGGCCTTTTGGATCGCATGACTGGCGTCTTGCGACAGCCCCTCAATGGTGGTGATCCCTTGACCCACTGCACCGGACACCGGGATCGAGCACGAACGCACGAGTTCGCCGTTTAGTTGCACCGAACAGGCACCACATTGGGCAACACCGCAGCCATATTTGGTGCCCGTTAAACCCAGCACTTCTCTAAGAGCCCATAACAACGGCATATCTGGTTCAACATCAATGCTGTGAACAGTACCGTTTACTTTGAGTTCCATGAAAAGTGCCTCAAAAAAAATAATTAAAATAGTACCCGCGCAAAAAAATTTAGTTGGCACAATTTTGCTGATTTAATTTAAAGATCTTAGAAGGTTAAATTTAAAGACCATTGTTAGACTCAGGTCTTTAATTGACGCTCACATTCAGTAGAGGACTGCAGGGCTAAAACTGCGTCATGCTTAGGCCTCCAAATCCAGGCCTATAAGATAATTTGAGGGTCAGGGCGCCGCAAACTCAGTGCCTATGCAGTCGTGCAAAACTCTCAAAGTCATGCGCCGGAATTGGGCGGCTGTACAAATACCCTTGAAACGCGAGGCAACCGATTTCTTGTAAAAACTCCTGTTGCTTTAAGGTCTCAACGCCCTCCGCAATCACCTCAAGCCCCAAAGAGTGTCCGAGCGTCACGATGGTACGTGCGATAGCGGCGCCGTGCGCATCGGTCAGCATATCGCGCACAAACGACTGATCAATTTTGAGCTGATCGAGCGACAAGCGCTTCAGATAATTGAGCGACGAATAGCCTGTACCAAAGTCATCAAGCGACACCGCGATACCAATATCTTTAAGCGAAGCAATCTTGCGATTGACATCACCCAAATCATTGACCAGCATACTTTCAGTGAGTTCGAGTTTCAGGCGCTCGGGGGGGCCCACTGGTGTTGGGGCTACACTGCAGTGCAGAAGGCATCGAAACGGCTGCACAACTCAAGCTATTGCAAGACTTAGGCTGCTGCTCAGGCCAAGGGTATTACTTGCATCGACCCGTCAACCGTCAGCAACTCGAGCACTTAAYTGAGTTGCCAGCATCACAGACTGCTCTTTTGACTCAACAAGTCACACCCACCTAAAAAAAGATAAACCGCTTTTGAATGAGTGCTAACGAAGATCAAAAAAATGAAAAATCAACACGTTATTCTGGTTAGCCGTCCCTCTGGCTGGGTAACCGCTGAAAACTTCAAGCTCGTCGACGCAGACATGCCTGTGCCAGCCACTAATCAAGTCCTGATTCGCAACCAATGGTTGTCGCTTGATCCGTACATGCGAGGCCGCATTTCTGACGCCAAGTCGTACGCGCAAACGGTTAACCCAGGCGAAGTCATGGTGGGTGGCGCAGTCGGTCAGATCGTCGAGTCCAATTCGCCCGACTTTCAAGTGGGTGAAACAGTCTTAGCTGCGACTGGCTGGCGTTTATATGGCACGTTGAACGCCAAAGCCGTCACCAAGATCGACACCAGCAAAGTGAGTCCGACCGCTTACTTAGGCATTCTCGGGATGCCAGGCATCACCGCCTGGACCGGCCTAATCGATATCTGTCAACCTAAAGCTGGTGAAACCGTTGTCGTTGACGCAGCCTCGGGCGCAGTCGGCAGTGTCGTCGGGCAACTCGCCAAACAGATTGGCTGCCGCGTGGTTGGAATTGCCGGTGGCGCGCAAAAGTGTCAGTACGTCATCAGTGATTTAGGGTTTGATGCGTGCGTGGATCACCGTTCGCCAAATTTTGCCGCCGAACTTGTCGCCGCCTTGCCACAAGGAATCGACTGCCTGTTCGAAAACGTCGGCGGCGAAATCTTTGAACGCCTGCTGACGCACATGAACACCTTTGGTCGGATCGCGCTTTGCGGCATGGTGTCTGAATTTAATCGCGACGCCCATGCTTACCGGACGCTGCGCGCGATTTTGGTCAGCCGCTTACGCGTGCAAGGGTTTATCGTGTCAGACAAACTCGACACCTGGCCCGCCATCCGTAAACAACTTTACGATTTAGTGGTCGCCGACAAACTCAAGTTTCGCGAGTCTGTTGCACATGGCTTAGCCAGCGCGCCACAAGCCTTAGTGGGTATGTTGAAGGGCGAAAATTTTGGCAAACAGTTGGTCAAGCTTGACTGAGCAACCCTCCGGTATGCCTGAACCTAAACCTGAACCTGAGGCGCGTGACGCGCACAGCTCGCAAGACGCCCAGGACTCATAAAAAGCGGTCTAAGATTCGGCGGCTTTGTTTGTCAAGCGCCTGCATGTCGGGCAACATAAACTTTAAACCATGACTATCCGTAATCATCAGCGTCCAGGTGCCGAGGCGTCGGATATCTTCTTCGCCCTTAAGAATCAGCTTGGTTGCCCCGCGATCCGTGACAACTTCCCAGGTGCTGGGCGTTGAAAGCGTTGATACACTCACGATGCGCTGAATCGTCGGCATGACTTCGCGCGACGCAACCTCTTGAGCGATTAAGTCGCGCGTCGCCTCAGTCAAACCGGACAAATCATCGACCCAGGCAAGCTCTTTGCCCTCGACACTCACAAAGGCTAAAAATTGCTCGGGCGCGTGCAGCGGAAACGCCCGCACCGGCGTCACCCCCACGTGTACCTGTCCGTCGGACAAGGTCAGCACTAAGCGCCCTGCCTGATTACGCTCGAGTAAAAAATCAGACATCCGCTGCGCCTTGACGATTTTGATCAGGCGCGGCGACCTGCGACGCGACTTTTGCCTCAGTGGGAATTTTTTCAGCTGGGTTGTCTGTGGCAAGCGCTGCGTCAGCGTCAACCTCAGGCTGAACCTGACGCGATTGCGCTTGATACAAGTCGTGGTACGCCCCACCACGCGCGAGTAACTCATCGTGATTACCGATTTCGACGATTTCACCACGATCCAATACAACCAAGCGATCGGCCTTACGCAAGGTGCTCAGGCGGTGGGCGATCGCGATTGTTGTACGACCTTGAATTAGGTTATCAAGGGCTTCCTGAATTTCCATTTCGGTTGTGGTGTCCACCGAAGACGTCGCCTCATCCAGAATCAAAATGCGTGGATCGATCAATAGCGCGCGAGCGATTGAAATACGCTGCCGCTCTCCGCCCGACAAAGCCTGACCCCGTTCGCCCACCAAAGAATCATAACCTTGGGGCAGGCGCAAAATGAACTCGTGCGCACGCGCCGCGCGCGCAGCCGCCACAATCTCTGCACGCGTGGCCTCGGGCTTGCCGTAGGCAATATTTTCAGCAATCGTGCCAAAAAACAAAAAGGGCTCTTGCAGCACTAGACCAATATTACGCCTGAAAGAGGCGAGTGAATACGAGCGAATATCGACACCGTCGACTCGTATGCCGCCTTCAGTGACATCATAAAAACGACAAATCATGTTGACAAGCGAACTTTTCCCCGAGCCGCTGTGACCAACCAGGCCGATCATTTCACCCGCGCCGATACTTAAATTGACATTGCGCAAGACCGTGCGACTGCCGTAACGAAAGCCCACGTTGCGCAGTTCGATCCGCCCTTGCACACGGTCAAGTGGCACGGGGCGCTGCGCATCGGGCACGCTCGAGACATGGTCCAGAATGTCGAAGATGCGTTTCGCACCGGCCGCCGCTTGCTGCGTGTGCGACACAATCCGACTCATCGAGTCAAGCCGAGTATAAAAGCGGCCGATATAGGCCAGAAAGGCGGCCAGCACACCAACGGTGATGGTACTGCTTGCCACCTGCAAAATCCCAAAGATCCAAACCACCAACAGACCGATCTCAGTCAAAAACGTCACGGTCGGAGCAAACAACGCCCACACCTTATTGATGCGATCATTGACCGCCAGGTAACGATCGTTGGCTTCACGAAACCGCGCGACTTCGCGATGCTCTTGGGCAAAAGCTTTGACCACACGAATGCCAGGGATCGTATCGGCCAAAACATTAGTGAGTTCGCTCCAGGAGCGATCAACTTTTTCAAAGCCAAAACGCAAACGATGACGAACGAGATGAATCATCCAGATGATCGCAGGCAAGGGAATTAGCGTTGTGAGTGCCAGCCAAGGGTCAATCGAGATCAAAATACACGCAGTCATCGCGATCATCAGCACATCGTTGGCAAAATCGAGCAGATGCAACGACAAAAACAGATTAATTCGATCGGTTTCGCTACCGATACGCGCCATCAGATCGCCCGTACGCTTGCCACCAAAATATTGCAAGGACAGGGTTTGTAAATGCGTGAAGGTTGCTGTGCGCAAATCGGCGCCAATACGCTCGCTGACCCAAGCCAGTAAATAGGTACGTGCCCAACCGAGCAGCCACGCCAGCAAACCTGCGACAACCAAAGCCGTGAGGTACAAGCTGACCAAGTCGTAATTGATGGGCTTACCGTTTTGAAACGGAATCAAAATATTATCCATCAACGGCATCGTTAGGTACGGCGGTACCAGCGTTGCTGCCGTTGACATCAGTGTCAGAACAAACCCCACGATCAGCGGTAATTTGTAAGGCTGCGCAAAGCGTGCCAGTCGCAATAATGCCCACGTATCGCTTGGCCCGACCGGATCGTGATCACACACGGCGCAATCGTCTTGATCAGGTGCATAAGGTGTGCCACAACTTGGGCAAGATGCCGCATTTGTCTCGAGCGCGCGCAAGGGATCGGCAAGCTTTTGTTGCAGACTGGCAAACAGCTCGGTGAGCCGGCTGACTGCAGGTGCCATGCCAAGGGTATGACGCCAAACGCCCAAACGGGTTTCGCCCTCAAAGAGCTCGATGGTGCCCACGCCAGCGTGATCGCGGTGCTGCAAAGACTGTGTTGCACTTAGGGGCCAACTCACCCACTGGTGGGCCAGAGACTCGCGCGAGACTAGTCTCTCGGGTGTCAGCAGCATGATCCCTGAGATAAAAAACAGACTGGCGTCTAAGTCGGGCTCAAGCCAAGCCAGCAGCTTTTCGTTGGGCGCGAGGACAGCTTGAACCTCATGCGCCCAAGCTTGCGGTAGCATCGGACTGAACGCGGTGTCAGCGGCGCCAAAAGGTGTCATGTAAGAGGCACGCTGTGCCCATCAGTCGAGACCAACAACTGCATCGGGTAGCGCTTCATTAGGGGCCAACAAGTTCGAGTGAAAATTTTTGCTCTGGACGAATATGGCGAGTATAACGAGCATCGGACAGCGCAACAGGCGTTTAGCGACTTGGGTGATCGGGTTTAGCGATTTTGCTGCGATAATAACGAATTATCAGTATTGTTGCGATGCAATATATAGTGTTATGACAAGCGAACGCAAGATCAGGGTCGAGCAAATAGTCAGTCTGCTTGGGCCTAACAGTTGGACATACCGCCCTGTTCTCGAGGCCTGGCTTGATTTTGCAGCGCTCGAGTCCCTTTCGCCCAAGCAGCAAGCCCAGGGCGTCGCGCGCTTGTTACGCGCCCTACCCGCACTTTCGCAGGCGCACCTCAACCTAGAAGCCTCACAAGGCCTGCAAGCCCTTTTTGCCGCGGGGCAGTGGTCGCCTCGTTTGGTCGAGCACTGCGCACTCACGCTGCAGGCGCTGGCTGCCCTGCCGGGTGGCTTTGGCGGCACACAAAAAACCTCGCGACCCACTCTTTATAAGATTGTGCTGCGTGCCTGGCACCCCGTCGTGACCACCTATGCTTTGCAGGCTGCCTGCGAATGTGTTGAGGCCGCGTTAAACGATACGCATTTTGAAGTTGCTATGGCAGTCGCTCACTTGCAAGACCTGCGCCACAGGCACTGTCTGGGCCCGAGCACCGCCTGTATTGTCGATGCTGCCGACGACCGTGATATTCCGGCAATCAGACTCAATGCGGGCAATCTGTTGCAGTTGGGCTACGGTATCAATCAGCGGCGCATTTGGACAGCCGAAACCGATCGCACGGGTGCAATCGCCGAAACAATTTCGCGCGACAAAGACCTGACTAAGTCTTTGCTGCAAGCCTGCGGCGTGCCCGTGCCTCAAGGCGAGTCGGTTGACTCTGCCTCAGCGGCCTGGCAAGCGGCTCAGGCGCTTGGACTACCCGTGGTGGTCAAGCCCAGTGATGGTAACCATGGGCGCGGCGTCTTTACAAACCTAAGTTTGCAACACGAGGTCGAACAAGCCTACGACGTCGCGTGCCAAGAAGGCTCGGGCGTCATCGTCGAGCGCTTTATCTTTGGCCAAGAACATCGCTTACTGGTAGTGGGCGACAAGCTGATCGCCGCGGCAAGAGGTGACTCGGCCCAAGTCAACGGCGATGGTTTAAGCACAATCGAAGTCCTGATTCAGACGCAACTGAATGCCGACCCTCTGCGGGGGCACGAAGAAGATCAACCACTTAATTATGTGCGACTCGATGCCGCTGCACGACTTGAGCTCGCGCGCCAAGGCTTTGAGCCGCACACTGTTTTAGCGGCTGGTCAACCCGCGGTGATTCAACGTAACGGCAACGTCGCCATCGACTGCACCGAACTCGTTCACCCTGAGGTCGCGGCGCTCGCTTGCACCGCGGCGCGCGTAGTGGGTCTGGACATCGCAGGAATCGATTTAGTCGCCCTAGACATTTCTAAACCTTTGTCTGCGCAAGGCGGTGCGATTGTTGAAGTCAACGCGGGTCCTGGCTTACTGATGCATCTGAAGCCGGCCATCGGGCAGCCTCGTCAAGTCGGACGCGCCATCGTCGCGCACAGCTTTGGCCTGGGCGATATGGCCCGTATTCCGGTCATCGGCATTGCGGGCTCGCGGGGCAGCACCATGACCGGAAAACTGTTGTTCCACCTCTTGACGCTAAACGGCTGGCGCTGTGGGTTAGCAGGCAGCGAGGGCTTATTTGTTGAGCAGCGGCGCTTGCGTCACGGCGATTGTGCAAACTTTGAAAATGCCCGACGTGTCCTGATGAATCGCGAGGTTCAAGCAGCGATCCTTGAAAACGGCGCGCACCAGTTGCTGACAGAAGGACTGGCCTACGAACGCTGCGAAGTGGGAATCGTCACCCAGATCGACTGGACGCAAGATCTGAGCCGCTACGCGCTCGCGAGCCAAGCTGAACACTCAAGAGTCTATCGCACCCAGATCGACGTGATCCTGCCAAACGGCATGGCAATTCTCAATGCCGACGACGGACGCATCGCCGAACTCGCTCAATATTGCGATGGACAAATCACCTGGCTCAGTCTGACTGACCACTCAGAGCGACGCCGAACAGCGCTTGCGCAAGCTCATCGCCTGGTCTGCCTGACGGACGGGCGAATTACCTTGACACAAGACACGCAGACCCACCTTCTTTGCTCGCTTGAAGCGGTTAGCACGGCACAAAACGGCTTCGATGCCAGCCAGTCTTACAACGTGCTTGCAGCAACAGCCGCCGCCTGGGCACTTGGACTGACGCCAGATTTAATTCAAGCCGGCTTACTGGGTTTTGCCCTCGCTAATGCAGTACCTCAATAACCACAGGAACTCATCATGGAAGTCTCTCGTATTCGTGCTCTACGCGGTCCAAACTTCTGGACACGTTTAACGGCGCTCGAGGCGGTCGTGACCTGCACTGAGCGCGAAGCCGATCTCGACCAGCTGCCCAATTTTTTTATCCACTTGCGAGCGCTTTTTCCGGCCGTCAAACCACTGCGCCCTTTTGGCCACAAAGATCCGATCACGCTCGCGCATGCGCTCGAGGCGGTTAGTCTTGGATTACAAGCTGCCGCGGGTTGCCCAGTCGCCTTTGGGCAAACAATGTCGACCCCTGAGCAAGGCGTGTATCAAGTGGTGTTTCAGTACACCGAAGAGCCTGTCGGCCGGCTTGCCCTTGAACTCGCAGAAGCGCTTTGTCTGGCGGCACTAAACGCCGAATCTTTTGACACCACGCAAGCACTGGTCCGCTTGCGTGAACTTGATGAAGACGTACGTCTGGGGCCCAGCACAGGCTCGATCGTAAACGCGGCGACCGCGCGTGGGATTCCCTACCGTCGACTCACTGAAGGCAGCTTGGTGCAGTTTGGCTGGGGTAGCAAACAGCTGCGCATTCAAGCCGCAGAAACCGGCAACACCAGCGCAATCGCCGAGGCAATCGCGCAAGATAAAGACTTAACCAAAATGCTGCTTGAGGCCGCCGGCGTGCCGGTGCCGCGTGGCTTCATCGCTGACAACGACACCCAAGGCTGGAAAATCGCCAATAAAATTGGCTTGCCGGTCGTTGTGAAGCCTCGCGATGGCAATCAGGGTAAGGGCGTCGCGGTCAATATCGAAACCCGCGAGCAATTAAGCGCCGCGTTCAAGATCGCCTCAGAGATCAGTCGTGACGTGATCGTCGAACAATACATTCCAGGTCATGATTTTAGAATGTTAGTCATCGGCAACCAGCTCGTGGCCGCCGCGCGTCGCGATCCGCCCGCAGTCATCGGCGATGGCAAGCACACCGTGGCGCAACTCGTCGACGAAGTCAACACAGATCCGCTGCGAGGGGATGGTCACGCCACGGCACTGACTAAAATTCGTTTCGACGAAATCGCGCTGGCAACACTGGCCACGCAAGGATTGACTACGCACTCGGTACCCGAAAAAGGTAAGCGCGTTTTATTGCGCAACAATGCAAACTTAAGCACCGGCGGCAGCGCGACCGATGTCACCGACGAGGTGCATCCCGAACTGGCCGCACGTATGGTGACAGCCGCACAAATGGTCGGTCTAGACATCGCAGGCGTCGACCTTGTCGCCGAGACAATTTTAAAACCCATGGAGGCTCAGCGCGCAGGTATTGTCGAGATTAATGCGGCACCAGGTTTGCGGATGCATTTGAGCCCCTCGTTTGGCAAACCACGCCCGGTCGGTGAAGCGATTATTGCCAGCATGTTTTCTCAGGGCGACAACGCACGAATCCCGGTGATCGCAGTGGCTGGTACCAACGGCAAAACCACCACGGTCAGACTGGCCGCACATCTTTTGAGCGCAAGCGGCAAACGCGTCGGCATGACCAACTCAGATGGCGTTTACATCGAACAACGCTGTATTGATACGGGTGACTGTAGTGGCCCGCGCAGCGCGCGCAACGTCTTGCTGCACCCAGATGTCGACGCGGCGGTCTTTGAAACAGCGCGAGGGGGTATCTTGCGCGAAGGCCTGGCGTTTGATCGCTGCGATGTCGCGATCGTGACAAATATCGGCATTGGCGATCATCTTGGTATGAACTTTATCAATACCGTCGAAACCCTTGCCTTAGTGAAACGTGTGATCGTACAAAACGTCGCGCCCCACGGCACAGCAGTGCTCAATGCCGCAGATCCACAGGTATCAAAAATGGCACAGGTCTGCCCTGGGTCGGTCACGTTCTTCGCACTCGAACGTCAGCACCCAGTCTTGAACACGCATCGCGCGCAAGGCAAACGCGTGGTGTTTTGTGACGACGCGCATATTGTCTGCAGCGAAGCCGGGCAAGAACAGCGACTGGCCCTAGCCTCGATCCCTCTGACGCGCAACGGCACCATTAGTTTTCAGATTGAAAACGCCATGGCCGCGGTCGCTGCTGTCTGGGCGTTAGGACTGGACTGGAGCACGATCAGAGCGGGACTGACAAGCTTTGTCAATGACGCACAAACCGCTCCGGGTCGCTTTAACGTGTTTGATTACCGCGGTGCCACCGTGATCGCCGACTATGGCCATAACCCAGATGCCATACAAGCTCTGGTGCAAGCCATCGAAAGCATGCCTGCCACCAAACGCACCGTTGTCATCAGTGGGGCGGGTGACCGGCGCGACGAAGACATCTCGCGACAGACCGAGATCTTAGGCGAGATTTTTGACCACGCAATCTTGTATCAAGATCAATGCCAGCGCGGACGCGAAGATGGCGAAGTCTTGGCCTTGCTGCAAAGAGGCTTAAAAAATGTGTCTCGCACCAAAGAGATCAGCGAGATTCGAGGTGAGTTTCTTGCGATCGACACGGCCTTAGCAAAGTTAAAGCCCGGTGAGCTTTGTTTGATTTTAATTGATCAAGTGCAAGAGGCGCTCGACCACATCGCTAAACGCATCGCCGAAGCTTGACAAAGCGGCGCGACGCGCGTCGCGCTACGTCAAACTGTGGCGCTCAAGACTTTGTTTTCTCGCCGGTACCACCTGCAACAAACGGAAAAGCCGGAAACATCGCGCGCGCCTGCTCTTGCAGTTTGTCTTGCATCTGACCAAACAAGTCTTTGCTTTGCTCAACATACGCGTTCATCATCGTTTGCATGACAGGAGTTTGGCCGTTCATAAACTGAGTCCAAGCCTCGGGCGACACTTTAGTGTTTCCAAGCAAACCTTTGGATTGATCCGCGAGACGATCTTGAACTTCCATAAACGTCTGGATATTTTTTTCAAGATACGTCCCCATCATGCCTTGCATCGCATGGCCATAAAACCGAATCAGTTGCGCGAGCATCACTGAAGAAAACATCGGCATGCCACCGCCCTCTTCTTCGAGAATGATTTGCAACAAAATGCTGCGGGTCAAGTCTTCGGTGGATTTTGCATCTACCACCTTAAAAACTTCGTTATTCAGAACAAGTTGCTTAACATCGGCCAACGTGATGTACGTACTCGTTTGCGTATCGTATAGACGACGATTCGGGTATTTTTTTATCAGACGAATAGAAGTGTCTGTTGCCGCTTCGGTCATTTATGCCTCCGTATAGTATTGTGATAACGAATTGTGGGCCGCTACGCAGCCTACCCCATCAGTGAGTTAACCCATATGTAAACCGCCGTTTAGCGAAAAATCAGCGCCAGTTGAAAATCCGGATTCCTCAGACGCAATCCAGGCAACAATTGAAGCGATCTCTTCGGGGCGGCCTAGGCGTTTAACCGGAATCGTCGCTACGATCTTTTCAAGGACATCAGGGCGAATCGCGCGCACCATATCTGTCCCGATATAGCCGGGCGAGACGGTGTTGACCGTCACACCCTTGCTCGCAACCTCCTGGGCGAGCGACATTGAAAACCCATGAATCGCGGCCTTTGCAGTCGCATAGTTTGACTGGCCGAACTGACCTTTTTGCCCGTTGACAGAACTGATGTTGATGATGCGACCAAAACCGCGATCAACCATCGCTTCAATGACCTGTTTGGTCACATTAAATAAACTATTCAGGTTAGTGTCCATGACAGCACGCCAGTCGTCGGCTGACATTTTGCGAAACACGCCGTCGCGCGTGATGCCAGCGTTGTTTACCAGAATATCGACCGGGCCATGCTCGGCGACAACGACTTTAAAAGCCGCTTCGCACGAACTCCAGTCGGACACGTTGCCGACCGAGGCATAAAATTTATAGCCCAGCGCAGCTTGCTCGTCGAGCCACTGCTTGTAATCCCGACTGGGGCCACACCCCGCCACAACCGTCATTCCCTCTTTGACCAATCGCTGGCAAATAGCAGTCCCGATTCCACCCATACCGCCGGTCACGTACGCTAGCTTTGTACTCATCCTCGTCCCCTTTTACCGTCTGGTGACGGCATTGACTTGCGCTAGACTGCTCGAACTTTGACATAAGACCCAGGCGCTGCCTCAAGCACTGGATACGCTTTGCTACCAAGCTTCTTTGACGCCTTCACGCGCTTGCCGCTGTGACTGGCGAGCCAGTTGTTCCAGTCGGGCCACCAACTGCCAGAGCATTGGCTGGCTTCAGCAAACCACTGCTCGGCAGTTTGCGCGTTGACAGGCTGCTCTGCAACCCAATAATGACGTTTGTGCTTGGCCGGCGGGTTAATGACTCCAGCGATATGACCCGAGGCCCCCAGAACAAAACGGTTTGGACCTGGGAAAATTGCCGCAGAAGCAAAGGCTGAGTGCCACGGGACGATGTGATCTTCGCGTGAGCCGTATAAGTAGGTGGGCACTTTAACTTTGCGTAAGTCGAGCGGGACGCCACAACAAGTCAGCGCATTGGGCTGGCTTAATTTATTTTCAAGATAAGTATGACGAAAATACCAGGTAAAAAATGGCCCTGGCAAATTCGTACTGTCGCTGTTCCAGAACAGTAAATCGAACGCCACAGGCGACTCGCCCTTTAGATAGTTCGAGACAACGTAGTTCCAGACCAACTCATTGGGTCGTAAAAACGAAAAGGTCGTGCCAAGCTCGCGCGCCGACATTAACCCTCCATGACCGATCTGTTGCTCTCGCAGGCTCGCGTGTTGCTCGTCGACAAACACTCCAAGAGGACCGGTCTTTTTAAAATCGACCATTGACGTCAAGAGTGTTAACGAAGCGACAGGGTTCTCGCCCTTTGCCGCGGCCACAGCCAACCCGGCGGCCAACAGCGTGCCACCCACGCAAAAGCCAAGCGCGTTAATCTGACTTTGACCAGAAATCTTTTGTGTGACCTTCAGCGCAGTCAAAATACCCTCGTCCAAGTACTCATCCCACGTCGCTTTTTCAAACCCATCGGTATCGTCTGCGAGTGGATTACGCCAAGACATCAAATACACCGTGAAGCCCTGGGCAAGCGCATCTAGCACGAAAGAATTTTCGGGTTGCAGATCGAGAATATAAAATTTATTGATACACGGAGGCACCAAGAGCAGCGGTCGCTGAAACACCGTCGGTGTGGTCGGCGAATACTGAAGCAGCTGAAAAAACTTATTCTGAAACACAACCGAGCCAACCGAAGTCGCAACGTTTGTACCCACCACAAACTGACTTTCGTCGCTTTGCGTGATACGACCTTTTTGGAGGTCACCCATCAGATTTGCCACGCCTGCAACCAAGGTATCGCCGCCCGAGTCAATGAGCGCGGCTTGCGCGTCAGGATTAGTCGCCAAAAAGTTTGCGGGCGACATCGCCTCGACCCACTGCATCACGGAAAAATGTAGCCGCTCTTTAAGTTCGGCTGAGGCATCTGACGCCTCAACCATTTTTTGCATGGCCTCGGTCGACAGCAAATACAAATGTGCCATCAGCAGATGAGGGGGGCTTGAGGCCCAGGCTGGAGCAGCAAAACGCCTGTCTTTAAGCGCAGGCAAATGRCCTTGGGTCGCTTCTTGAGACAGTCTCTGCCAAGCTTGCAGAAAGTCTTGCTGAATCGACGCTATCGCTTCTTTCGAGATTCCGGGCGGCAGAACTAATCCCTCTGGAAACGTAAAATTCATATGCAAACCTATTTGTGCTCACAGCTATCGCATCGTGCGCTGCAATATCACACTTGTCAACCCCTGCAACATAAGCGCTGGGATCAGCTTGGCGCAAGCCACGCCAGGGTCGCCATGCGTCCGGTGACGCGGTCGCGGCGGTACGAAAAAAATCGTCGCTCTGGATCGTTTACCGTGCATAAACCACTGTTTTCAATCGTGGCGACACCCATTTTTTGTAAACGCCAGCACGCGAGGCCTGCCAGATCGGCGCGCCACTTACCAATAACAAGCGGGTCGGGTAAAAAAAGCCCGGGCTGTTCGGCGCCCTGCCCCTCAAACGCCTGCCGGACCTCTTGGCCCACCTGGAAGGCCTGCGCACCAATCCCTGGCCCCACCCAGGCACGCCAATCTGAGGCACGCGGCACTTTGGCCTGCATCTTGAGCAAAGTCGCCTCGAGCACGCCCGCTGCCAAACCTCTCCAGCCGGCGTGCGCGACCCCAAGCACTGAGCCCGCTTGGTCTGCCAGCACCACAGACAGGCAATCGGCGGTTAACACGGCCAGCACACGCCTCGGTTGTGCGGTGACGCAAGCATCGGCGGACGGGGGCTGCTGCCCCGGGGCAAAGAGCGCGGGTTGGTCGGCATCGACTACCCGGGTGCCATGTACTTGCGCAAGCCAGGCGGGCTCGCCCGGCAGTCGTTGGCGCAAGCGCTGACGGTTTTCGAGCACCGTCGCGGGGTCATCTTGAGCGCCCAGGCCCAGATTAAACGTATCGTAAGGCGGTTGACCGACGCCGCCGTGGCGGGTCGTGCAGAATAATTGCACCCCCTGCCAAGTTTGCGTTGGCGCAAGAAACGTGAAGTCAGATTGTGTCGTTTGTGGCATGTTCAGGGCCCTTCACATCCAGCGAATATGCTCGATGACCCGACGCATATCGGCGGCGGCGGGCGCTGTAAACTCAATTTCGCCTGCTCCAGCAGGATCTTCAAAACGTAAGTGATGGGCATGCAGCATTTGCCTGGCGGCACCTTCGATCGCGCGCCCGCCATACAAAATATCACCTAACAGTGGGTGCCCCAGACTGGTTAAATGCGCCCGAATTTGATGGGTTCTACCGGTTTCAAGCCGGCAGGTGACTTGTGAAATATTCGAGCCCCCATACTCGCCGACCCTGACAAGCTGATAGTGCGTCACCGCAGATTTAGGCGCGCTCAGGCTCTCAACCGACATGCGCACCGGCACCTTGGGGTCGCGCCCGATCGGACGATCAACCGTACCCTGTTCAAGCATGCGACCGTGCGCCAGAGCCAAGTACTGGCGCCCCATCGTGCGCGCCTGTAATTGGCGCACTAAGTGCGTTTGCGCGACTTCGTTACGGGCAATCACTAAAAGCCCTGAAGTATCTTTATCTAAGCGATGCACAATGCCGGCACGCGCCACCTGCAAAAGTTCAGGATAGCGATAAAGCAACCCATTGAGCAGGGTGCCCGACCAGTTACCCGCGCCAGGGTGGGTCACCAGGCCAACCGGTTTATTCACAACGACCCAATCTGCCGTTTCGCCTAAAACGTCAAAAGCGACGTCTTCTGGAACAAAAGCATGGTCCTCAGGGGCAGGTTGTTCATATACGGTGATGACATCGTCTTCTCGCACGGTTTGGCGCAATTTAGCCGGCTTGCCGTTGATCAGCACATGCCCCCCCTGAATCCAGGTCTGCAACCGGCTACGAGAATGCTTAGGCATGAGCTGCGCGAGCACTTTATCGAGCCGCTCAAGGGGCATCTCGTCGGTGACTCGAAAAACCTGCGGTTCGTCGTCGGTCAGAATATCTTCAGCAATCGGGGTGTCGGCCATTGGGACTCGTCTTATAATCAGCAGAGAATGCTAACACCAAGGATCATTTCGTGATGGGTCGCAACACTATTTCTATGTTTCAGTCGCGTGCTGAAACCACCTGGACCGCCAGGCTGATGGTTTTACTGACGGTTTTACTGATCGCCGGTTGTGGTACCAAAGGGCCAGAATACGATCCAACCGCCGGTTGGAACGTCGAGCGGTTGTTTGAAGATGGCAAAGCAGAAATGAACTCGGGCAACTGGCGGTTGGCCAAAGAACGTTTTCTTGCAGTTGAAACGCGCTTTCCCTTTGGTACCTACGCGCAGCAATCGCTCTTAAACCTCGCCTATTGCCAATGGAAAGACAAAGAGCCCGAACTCGCCGTTGCCACGTTGGGCCGCTTTCAGCAGCAATACCCCAGCAATCCTGCCGCAGACTATGCGTTATACCTGCGCGGCCTGATTAGTTTCACGCCGCCCAGTGCCGTATTTTCAACCTTTACCGGACAAAACCCGGGCGAGCGCGATCCTAAGGCGCTGCGCCAGTCTTATGCTGCCTTTGATGAGCTGATCAAACGTTTTCCTGAAAGTCGCTACACGTCCGACGCACGCAAACGCATCGAGTGGCTGATCAACACGATGGCCGAAAACGAAATGCTGATCGCTCGTTATTACTACGAACGCTTTGCCTACGTTGCGGCGATCAATCGGGCGCAGGTTGTTATCACCGATTTTCAGGGTGTGCCTTCGTCAGAGCAAGCCCTCTACATCATGATGATGTCATATGACAAACTCAAACTGACCGATTTGCGTAACGACACTGAACGCGTGCTGCTCACTAATTTTCCAAACACCGCGCTTATCGCAAAAGGGTTTCCTAACAAATATAGTTCTTGGAATCCTCTGCGTCTGTTTTAACGAAACTCCGATAAAACGCCAGCGCCTCGTCTAACGACCGGGTGCGCGCAAATGGGGGGAGCCCGCGCCAAAGTTGTTTGCCATAGGGCTTATCCACCAGGCGCGTGTCACCCACCATCAACACCCCCCAATCGGTTTCGCTGCGAATTAACCGCCCTGCGCCTTGTTTAAGCGCAATCGCGGCCTCGGGCAACTGGTGTTCCATAAACGGGTTACCCCCGCGACTGCGGCACGCCCGCAGACGTGCCTCTAGCACGGGGTCATCGGGGGGTGCGAAAGGCAGCTTGTCGATCGCGACCAAGGTCAGCTTCTCGCCCACCACATCAATGCCTTCCCAAAAACTGGCGCTTCCGACCAGCACAGCGTGGTCAAGTGTACGAAAACGCTCAAGTAAATCGCGGCGCGTGCCGTTGCCCTGACGCATCAGGGGCCAGGCAATCCCCAGGCGATCGTACGCCTCGCCAAGCAAACCCGCCACACGCTCGACCGCGCGCAGAGTCGTGCAGAGCACCAGCGCCCCGCCCTGGCTCGCCTGAATCAAGGGGACCAGCGTGTCAACAAAGGCAGGTAAGAAATCAGGAGATTGCGCGGGCGGCAATTGTTGAGGAACAAACAATAGCGCTTGCTTAGAAWAATCAAAAGGTGATTCAAGACGGATTGTTTGGGCGGCTTCTAGGCCCAGGCGCGAGGTGAAATGTGAAAAATCGTTTTGCACAGACAGCGTCGCCGACGTAAAAATCCAAGCCTGCCCTCCCTGGCGGTAGCGCGAAAAGGCCTCGGCAACAGACAGGGGGGCAGCGTGTAAGCGGACATGATGCAGACCGCACTCTACCCAGCGCACCACTTGCTGCAGTTCTTGAATCGGCTCGCACGAGTCGCGCTCGGGCTGACCCCACTGAGCCAGACGCGCGGATAACTCGAGGCAGGTGCGCGCAGCTGCAGCAAGATCCGGATGTTTGTCTTCGACAGTTGTCAGCATTTTGCCGATTTCATCAAGGACGTCTTGTAAACGTGCACGTGAGGCATCGAAGTCCTCGGGCTCAGGAAACGCCTCGAAGGTCACGCGCTTAGACGACAGGTTTTCAAGAGCAGCGCAGGTCAGACGCAGTTCGCGCGCCGCATGCTCAAGGCGTCGCGCTTGCTCAGACCAGTTGGTCATCTCGCGCGCGTGCGCCAGACCGGCAATTTCGATCAGCTTAGACAGATCCAACAGTTGATGGGTTGACAGGCTACTGCCTAAAAAACGAGTGGCGGTATCGGGTAATTGATGGGCTTCATCAAACACGACTGTGTCGGCGGCAGGCAGCAAATCGGTGATGCCCTCGTCGCGTAGCATTAAGTCGGCCATAAACAAAGCGTGATTAATCACCACGACATCAGCCTCTTGTGCTTGCCGACGCGCTTTCAACACAAAGCAATCGCGCACATTCGGACAATCTTGACCCAGGCAGTTTTCACGGGTCGAGGTCACACGTTGCCAGATCTCGGCCTCTTCGGGCACCGAGGGTAAGTCGGCACGATCCCCAGTTGTCGATTGTTGCGCAAAGGTGTGGATATGTCGTAACTGCTGGACTTCGGCCCGAGACTTTAACGCACGATCTTCGGTCTGAAGCTTTTCAAGGTGATAGTGACACACGTAATTACCGCGGCCTTTCAGCAAGGCGATCGAGGCCGGCACGCTCAGGGCCTCGCGAACACGAGGCAAATCGCGCGCAAATAGCTGATCCTGCAAGGTACGGGTGCCGGTCGAGACCAACACTTTGCCGCCCCCCAGCAAGGCCGGMACCAGATAGGCCCAGGTTTTACCGGTACCGGTGCCAGCCTCGGCCACCAGCGTTGAGCGCTCGGCGATCGTACGCTCAACCATCTGCGCTAACTCAATTTGCGAGGGTCGTACCCGAAAGCCTGGCGCGATTGCGGCAAGCGGACCTTCAAGCGAAAAAAGCTGAGAAATCAACTGATCTGACATATGTGGCACCAAGAAACTAGGCGGATCATACCGCTTCAAGTGAATCAGAATCCGGACTGTGGCAAAATCATCCGTTTGCTTACGTTAAAAAGCTACGTTTCCAATGACTAAACCGATTGCTGCCAAACCTGCCACCCTAGACGCTGCCGCCCCTGGCGCAACCACCTTTAGCACACCAGTCACTTTGCAGGAGGCTGAGGTGCGGATTGTGGCGCAGCTCGCGCAAGAGCTTGGCATCCGTGCCGCGCAGGTGCTTGCGGTGATTGAATTGCTCAAGGACGGCTCGACCGTCCCGTTCATTGCCCGCTATCGCAAAGAGGCCACAGGCGGTTTAGATGACACGGTTTTGCGTAATCTTGATACGCGTCTTTTGTATTTGCGTGATCTCGAAGAACGCCGTGCAGCGATTTTGGCCTCAATTACAGAACAAAACAAACTTACGCCTGAGCTTGAAAAAGCGCTACAACAGGCCGACACCAAACAGCGCCTAGAAGACTTGTATGCTCCCTACAAGGTCAAACGTCGCACCCGCGCGCAAATTGCCCGTGAAGCGGGGCTTGAACCTTTAGCAGATGGCATTTTGACTGATCTGCAGTGCGACCCTAGCTTGTTAGCCACGCAGTATTTCAACACCGAAGCCAATATCAACGATGTCAAAGCCGCACTTGATGGCGCACGTGACATTTTGGCAGAGCGCTACGCTGAAAACGCTGATTTGCTCAGCGACATGCGCACACACTTGTGGTCGCATGGGTATCTTTATTCAAAAGTGGCCGATGGCAAAGAAGCCGACGGTGCAAACTTCAGAGACTGGTTTGACTTCAACGAACCCCTGCGCTCCCTGCCCTCGCATCGCATCTTGGCCATGTTGCGCGGCCGTCAACAGGGCGCGCTCGAACTTCGCATTGGACTCGAGACCAGTCAAGATATTATTGTTCCGCACCCCTGCGTCGAACGGGTGGCCAACTTTTTAAAGCTCGGTCGCGATTTGTTTTCGGCAGCGCCGTCTGCACGTGCCAAATGGTTAGCCGATGTGGCACGCTGGACCTGGCGGGTCAAACTCTTAACCATGTTTGAATCTGAAATGGTCACGCGCCTGCGCGAAAGTGCCGAGACCGAGGCGATTCGCGTATTTGCCGCCAACTTAAAAGATCTGCTGCTCGCCGCACCTGCCGGCCCGAAGGCTGTGTTGGGTTTAGATCCTGGTATTCGCACTGGCGTCAAAGTGGCTGCAATTGATCACACTGGCAAAGTCGTTGACACCGCAACCGTGTACCCGTTTGAGCCGCGTCGTGATCGCGCTGGCACGCTAGCGGTGTTAGCGACCCTCGCACGCCGTCACAAGATCGAACTCGTGGCGATCGGTAACGGCACAGCCTCGCGCGAAACCGAAAAACTCATTGTCGATTTAATGACCACTCAGCCCGATCTTCAATTGACGCGAGTCGTGGTGTCTGAGGCGGGGGCCTCGGTGTATTCGGCCTCTGAGCTCGCCGCGCTTGAGTTTCCGGATCTTGATGTGACCTTGCGTGGCGCTGCGTCAATTGCACGTCGCCTGCAAGATCCGCTGGCCGAGCTCGTCAAAATCGAACCTAAAGCCATTGGCGTGGGCCAGTATCAACACGACTTGAATCAGCGCGAACTCGCTCGCTCGCTTGACGCCGTGGTTGAAGACTGCGTGAATGCCGTTGGCGTGGATGTCAACACGGCTTCAGCCGCGTTGTTGGCGCGCGTCTCAGGGTTAAACAGCACCTTAGCCAAAAATATTGTCAGCTATCGCGATGAAAAAGGCGCGTTTGCCAATCGCAAGGCACTCAAAGAGGTCTCGCGCTTTGGTGAAAAAGCCTTTGAACAAGCGGCGGGATTTTTACGCGTTCAAAACGGTGACAACCCTCTTGATCGCTCCTCCGTTCACCCTGAAGCCTATCCGGTGGTTGAACGAATTTTGAAAAAAATTGCGAGCGAAATGAAAGATGTGATCGGCAATCGCGACAAACTAAAAGGTTTATCGCCCGCCGAATTTGTGGATGAAAAATTTGGCGAGCCAACTGTGCGGGATATTTTATTAGAGCTCGAAAAACCCGGTCGCGATCCACGTCCAGAATTTAAGACGGCCACGTTCAAAGAAGGCGTTGAGACGCTGAACGACTTGCTGCCAGGCATGATTTTAGAAGGCGTTGTGACTAACGTGGCAAACTTTGGTGCCTTTGTGGATATCGGTGTGCATCAAGATGGCTTGGTGCATATCTCGGCGCTGGCTGAAAAATTTGTGAGTGACCCCCGTGATGTGGTGCGCGTTGGGCAAACTGTGCAAGTGCGCGTGCAAGAAGTGGATATCGCACGTAAGCGCATTGCGTTGACGATGCGGCTCAATGACGATGCGCCGCCGGCCAGATCTATAGCTGCGGGTGGTGGCTCGGGTGGGGGCAACAGTGGCGGCTCAGGCGGCAACAGCAATCGCGGGGCGCGTAAACCTAACGCTAGCAGCACACCCGAGCCAAGTCCAGGTGGTGCGATGGCGGCGGCGTTTGCCAAACTGAAAAAAACGTAACTCTTTCGTGTTTCAGAAGCTTGCACTCAGCACTGAGTGCAAGTTGTACCTCGCGAGGTTACGTCACGAGTTTGCGTCACTGATCTGTGTCGCGGGGCTAAGCGCATGTAGGTTTCGTTGCCAGGTCGCGTCGCCTAGCTATGCCGCTTTGCTGCAGGGCTAGGCAACGTCGCTCGGCTGCATTGCCAACGTTAGGGCCGCTACCAATTGCTTACGCTGTTCGCTTGAAGCGCTATCGGGCGCCTTGGCAATGACTTGCTCGCCTTGCACAATCAGCAAACCCACTGCGCCCTCAAGCTTGATACTAGCCTGCGCGCCTGCTTGCTGCAGGCCACGCATCGCAGCGCCAGCTTGTTTAGGATCGGCATAGGCGATCGAAGAAAATAACTCAGCGCCATCTTGCGCCAGCAAGCGAAACCGAAACTGACCGGCTTCGTCTTTAAAGGTAACGTAACGCGCACTTTTACCCGAGGCTTTTTCTTTTTTAGCAGGCTGTGAAGACGTTGCGGCACGCGACGTGGCTAAGCTACGCAAGCCAACCGCCTGCCGCAACTCTTGAATAAAGGGCATGGCAATCGCACGTGCTTTGCCAGCGCCCTCTTGCAAGATCTCTTCGATGCGATCAGGGTGCGACATTAAGTCTTCATATTGCGCACGCAAGGGGCCCATCTCTTGTTCGATTCGGTCGCACAAGCGCTTTTTAGCATCCCCCCAACCCAACCCCGCCAACAGTTCAGCATGAAAGTTTGCGGTTTCGGCAGGTTGCGCAAACGCCTTATAAATCAGATACAGGTGCGAAGCATCTGCATCCTTTGGTTCACCAAGGCCGCGCGAATCAGTCACAATTTTGGCGATAGCAGCTTTCAGGGCTTTCGCTCCGCCTTCAAATAAAGGCACGGTGTTGCCGTAACTTTTAGACATCTTACGACCATCAAGGCCGGGCAAGGTCGCGACGTCTTCAGAGATCACCGCCTCTGGTAGTACAAAAAAATCACGCCCTTGGCCAAACAAATGATTAAAGCGCTGGGCGATATCACGCGCCATTTCAAGGTGCTGTGTTTGGTCACGTCCAACCGGCACCTTGTGGGCGTTGAACATCAAAATGTCGGCGGCCATCAAGATGGGATACGAGAACAAGCCCATATTGATGCCATCATCGGCCTCAACGCCTCTGGCTGTATTTTGATCAACAGAGGCTTTATAGGCGTGGGCACGGTTCATTAAGCCTTTAGCGGTCACGCAGGTGAGCATCCAGCAAAGCTCTGGAATTTCGGGGACATCCGATTGACGATAAAAAGTGACGCGTTGAGGATCAAGGCCTGAGGCCAACCAAGTTGCAGCGATTTCAAGTCGCGAACGTGCAATCAGGACGGGGTCCTCAGACTTAATCAGTGCGTGATAATCCGCCAAAAAGAAGAAAGCATCGACGTTGCGTTGCTGGCTAGCCTGTATCGCGGGACGAATCGCCCCCACATAGTTGCCGAGGTGGGGCGTGCCAGAAGTGGTGATGCCAGTCAGAACGCGGGTATTCATAAAGGGCCAAGTACCAAGGTTTGAGAAAACGGCTAAGTCACGAGTGTAACGCGCTCAAATACTGACAGTATCGCGACGATCAGAGTCTAGATACTCTTTGGATTGCATTTCAAGAATACGAGACACCGTGCGATGAAACTCATTAGACATTGGACCCGAGGTATAAATTTCGTCTGGTTCGCAAGCGGCTGACATAATCAGCTTGATTTTATGATCGTAAAAAACATCAATGAGCCAGGTAAACCGGCGCGCCTCAGAGGCCTCGCGCGGGCCCATTTTAGGCACGTCAGACAAGATCACCGCATGAAAGCGACTGGCTAATTCAAGGTAATCATTTTGCGAACGAGGGCCACCACAAAGCGTTGCAAAATCAAACCAGACCACGCTACCCGCACGCTGCTTCGCTTGAATTTTTCGATGCTCAATGAGCAGTACAGGATCTTGCGGCGAAGTATCGGCCAATTGATTAAAGGTTTGAAGCAAAGCCTCGTCTGCCTGCTTACCCATCGGCGTGTGATAGCACTTAACCTGCTCAAGCGTGCGTCGACGGTAATCAATGCCAGCATCCACATTCAAGATGTCCATGCGCGCTTGAATCAGTTTAATCGCAGGTAATAAGCGATCACGATGCAAGCCATCAGGGTATAGCGTAGAAGGTTCGTAATTTGAGGTCATCACAAACGAAGTACCAAACTCAAAAAACTTCAAGAGCAACCGATACAGAATCATCGCGTCGGCCACATCCGACACATGGAACTCGTCAAAACAAATTAACCGATAGTTTTTTGAAATACGGCGTGCGACTTCATCAAGCGGGTCTTGCATCCCTTTGACTTCGTCAAGCTGGCGGTGCACGCTGCGCATGAACTCATGAAAATGCAATCTGGTTTTACGCTTAACTGGCACAGTTGCATAAAACGAATCCATCAAAAAACTTTTACCTCGTCCTACGCCACCCCACAAATAGACTCCGCGCGGGGTTTCAGGGCGTTTAAACAAACGCTTAAGGGTGCTTGAACGCTGTACCTTAAACCCAACCCAGTCGTCGTAGTAGCGTTGCAGACGCGTGACCGCGACGCGCTGAGCGGGGTCGGATTCATACCCCCGTTCAGTGAGTGTTTGCTCGTAGGATTCAAGAACGTTCAAAATATTAAAAATTCAGCGTACGCTTATCAACGGCCAAGGCAGCCTCTTTCATCGACTCTGATAAAGTAGGATGCGCATGGCAGATGCGTGCAATGTCTTCAGCCGCACCTTTGAACTCCATAATGGTTACGGCTTCGGCAATCAATTCAGAGGCCATCGGGCCAATGATATGCACCCCTAAGACTTCGTCGGTCACGGCGTCGGCCAGGATTTTGACAAAGCCGGTTGTGTCACCCAAGGCACGGGCGCGACCATTGGCCAAGAACGGAAAACTTCCGGCCTTGTACGCATGCCCCGATGCCTTCAGTTGTTGTTCGGTCTGTCCCACCCACGAGATCTCGGGCGAGGTATAAATCACCCACGGTATGGTGTTGAAGTTCACATGGCCGTGCTGGCCATCGATCCGTTCGGCCACGGCAACGCCCTCTTCTTCGGCTTTATGCGCCAACATCGGGCCGCGCACGACATCGCCAACGGCCCAAACGTTAGGCAAATTGGTTTTGCACTCACGATCCACGACGATAAAACCGCGATCATCAAGCTGCAGGCCAACCGCTTCGGCGTTCAGGCCGCCGGTGTAAGGCACGCGACCAATCGACACAATCAGCTTGTCGAAGACCAGTTTATGCTCTGTGCCGGCGGTATCGATGTATGGAACTGTGATGTTCTTAGCGCCCGTTTTGATCTCGCCAAGCTTAATACCCATGTGAATCGCCAAACCTTGTTTGGTAAATATCTTGAGCGCTTCTTTGGCAACCTGCGTATCGACGGCCGCCAAAAATTCTGGCATGGCCTCAAGCACGGTCACCTCAGCACCCAGACGAAGCCAGACGCTGCCCATCTCTAGCCCGATGACACCCGCGCCAATGACTCCTAATTTTTTTGGCACTATCGCAATATTTAAGGCGCCGTCGTTCGACAATACTTGTTGCTCGTCAAAGGGCAGACCAGGCAGTTCTCGCGCTGCAGATCCGGTTGCAATCACAACATGTTTGCCGACGATGTCGGCTGTCGTTGTGCCGCTGATATGGATCGCCCAGCCGCCTTCAACCTCGCTGGTGAAGCCACCTTTTCCATGAAAGAACGTAATCTTGTTCTTTTTTAACAAATACAAAATACCATCGTTGTTTTGCTTCACAACGCTATTCTTGCGACCAAGCAACTGTTCAAGATTCAGGCTGACGCCTTTAACTTCAATGCCGTGCTCTGCAAAATGATGATTAACCTGATCGTAGTGCTCTGAAGACTGCAGCAACGCTTTGGACGGAATGCAACCTACATTGGTGCAGGTGCCGCCAGGCGCGGGACCACCCTGACCGTTCTGCCAAGCGTCAATACATGCCACCGACATCCCCAGTTGAGCCGCTCGAATGGCGGCAATATAGCCGCCTGGGCCCGCACCGATCACCACAACATCAAATTGAGTAGACATGAATATCTCGGGGTTAGATTTCGAGTAACAAGCGTTGTGGATCTTCGAGCGCTTCTTTCATCGCAACCAAGCCCAAGACTGCTTCACGGCCATCAATGATTCGATGATCATAAGACAGTGCGAGGTAGTTAATTGGCCTAATCACAATCTGGCCTTTTTCGACGACAGCTCGCTCTTTGGTCGCGTGAACGCCCAAAATCGCTGACTGAGGCGGATTGATAATTGGTGTTGACAACATCGAACCAAACACTCCACCGTTTGAAATCGAGAACGTCCCGCCAGTCATTTCTTCGATACCAAGCTTGCCTTCTGAGGCGCGCTTACCAAAGTCGGCAATCGTTTTTTCGATTTCGGCGATTGAGAGTTGATCGGCGTTACGCAAGATCGGCACCACCAAACCACGCGGACTACCCACCGCGATACCAATGTCAAAATAGCCGTGATAGATGATGTCTTTGCCATCAATTGAAGCATTCAATACTGGATAGCGCTTAAGCGCTGCAACGGCTGATTTGACAAAGAACGACATAAAGCCGAGCTTGACGCCGTGTTCTTTTTCGAATTTGTCTTTGTACAAGTTGCGCAGGTCAATCACGCCTTGCATATTGACTTCGTTAAACGTCGTCAGAATCGCGTTGTCTTGTTGCGATTGCAACAGGCGTTGGGCCACACGCGCGCGCAGACGACTCATTGGCACGCGCTGCTCTGGACGGCCATCAAGAGACTGGGTCAAAGCCACCGAAGGATTCGCCAACAGGGCGGGCTTGGTGGGTGTGGGTGAAGATGCAGCGACTGGTGCAGAGGCCCCCAGAGCGTCACCCTTTGTTATCCGACCATCGCGTCCTGAACCCGCGACAACTGAAGCCGCAACACCCTTATCAGCCAGGATTTTTGCAGCGGCTGGTGATGCTACGCCGGCACTGCGGAAGGTGACAGGTGTGGGCGGCATAGCAACGGCGGCGACAACAACGGATGCATTGGACGCAACCGAGGCAGCACCCGCTGCGGCTGGCGTCGCGGCAACGGCCTTGCCCTCGGTGTCGATCCGGGCAATGACTTCACCCGAACCCACCAGACTGCCGTCCCCCCGAACGATTTCAGCGAACACACCCGAGGCCGGCGCAGGCACCTCAAGCACGACCTTATCGGTTTCGACTTCAATCAAAATTTCATCTGCTGTGACAGCTTCGCCGGGCTTTTTCTTCCAGATAAGCAAAGTTGCTTCAGAAACAGATTCAGACAGTTGGGGCACAACTACATCGGTGATTGCCATTTTTTTTCCGTGAGGGATCGTAGTATTTTGGTCATGTCGCTTCGCTTGTGTGGTCGCTTGGCTTGCGTTATTTAGTCAGCATGAACACTTTGAACTTGCCAAAGGCTTGCTCGACCAAGGCCTTTTGCTGCTCTTGGTGCTTGGCCAGATAACCCACTGCAGGCGAAGCTGACGCCGGACGACCGGCGTAACCCAGCTTTTGTCCGGCAGACATATTTTGATACAGGTGGTGTTGCACATAAAACCAGGGACCCTGGTTTTGCGGCTCGTCTTGCACCCACACGACTTCGGTGGCTTTAGGGTATTTACGAAGCTCAGCTTCAAAGGTCTTGTGCGCAAACGGATAGAGTTGTTCGACACGGATAATCGCCACCGAGTCATCTTTGCGATCGGCGCGGCCGTGCACCAAGTCGTAGTAGACCTTACCCGAGCAGGCTAAGACGCGTTTGACTGACGCGGCTTTAATTTGCGCATCGAGCTCGGGGATGATCGGCTGAAACCGACCCGCCGAGAGTTCTTTTAAAGCGGAGCCCGCGTCTTTGTTTCGCAACAACGACTTAGGTGTCAAAATCACCAAGGGCTTGCGAAACTGCCTGACCATTTGACGACGCAACAGATGAAAGATCTGCGCGGCCGTCGTGGGTTGCACAACTTGAATATTGTTGTCAGCGCACAGCTGCAAAAAGCGCTCGATACGTGCCGAGGAGTGCTCTGGCCCTTGACCCTCGTAACCGTGCGGCAACATCATGGTCAAACCCGACTGGCGACCCCATTTTGCCTCGCCAGACACAATGAATTGGTCAATAACGACTTGTGCGCCATTCACGAAATCGCCGAATTGAGCTTCCCAGATCGTGAGCGTATTGGGGTCTGCACAAGAGTAACCGTACTCAAAGCCCAAGACCGCTTCTTCGGACAAAACTGAATCGATCACCGTAAAGGGTGCCTGACTGGCTGACACATTTTGTAACGGGATATAAGTGCCATCATCCCAGCGCTCACGATTTTGATCATGTAGAACCGCGTGACGATGAGTGAAGGTGCCGCGACCAGAGTCTTGGCCCGTGATACGAATCGCATAACCCGCCTTGACGAGGGTTGCGAAGGCCAGATGCTCGCCCATGCCCCAATCAAGGTTTTGGTCGCCGCGCGCCATGGCACGACGATCGTTGAGCAGCTTAGTCACCAACGCATGCGGTGTGAAACCTGCGGGCGTTTGAGTCAGCGCATCGCCAATACTTTTAAGTTCGGCAAGTGGCACACCGGTATCGGCCTGATCTGTCCACTTTGCGTTTAAAAACGGGGTCCAGTCAACCGCATATTTGCTTTTATAGTTGGTCAACACCGGTTCGATTGTACGTTGACCGTCTTCCATGTATTGACGGTAGTCTTTAACGAGCTGATCGCCCTCACCGTCTTTAAGCACGCCTTGAGCCGTAAGCTTGTCTGCATACAGCTTGCGTGTGCCGGGATGCGCGCCGATCCGCTTATACATCAAAGGCTGCGTCAGTGAGGGCGTGTCTTGTTCGTTGTGACCAAGCTTACGAAAACACACGATATCAACCACGACATCGCGACCAAACTGCATTCTGAAGTCGAGCGCCAAACGTGTCGTGAACACCACTGCTTCAGGATCGTCGCCATTGACGTGAAAGACCGGTGCTTCGATCATTTTTGACACATCGGTGCAATAAATGGTCGAGCGTGTGTCGCGAGGGTCTGATGTGGTGAAGCCAATTTGGTTGTTAATGACTAAGTGAACGGTCCCGCCCGTGCCGTAGCCCCGCGTTTCAGCAAGGTTGAGGGTTTCCATCACGACGCCCTGGCCTGCGAACGCCGCATCACCATGTACCAGCACTGGCAACACTTGTTTGTAACCGTCGGCGCCGCGGCGCTCTTGGCGCGCCCGCACGCTACCTTCGACCACAGGGTTGACGATTTCGAGGTGAGACGGGTTAAAGGCGAGTGACAGATGCATCGGCCCGCCTCGGGTCGATAAATCGCTTGAAAAGCCGTTGTGATATTTGACGTCGCCATCGCTTAGTCCTTCGGCGTGATGACCTTCGAATTCAGCAAACAAATCACCCGGCATCTTGCCCATGATGTTCACCAACATATTCAAACGACCCCGGTGGGCCATCCCCACCACAATTTCTTGCACGCCGGACTCGCCGGCATGGTGGACGAGTTCATCCATCGATGCGATAAAGCTGTCGCCGCCCTCGAGGGAGAAACGCTTTTGACCCACATATTTTGTATGGAGATAACGCTCAAGGCCTTCGGCCTCGGTGAGCTGCTGCAAAAGGTAGCGCTTGCGCTCTGCCGTCACGGGCGGGGCGGAAAGTGTGGACTCGAGGCGCTCTTGGACCCAGCGCTTGACGGCAGGATCAGAGGCGTGCATGAACTCAACGCCCACTGAACGGCAATAGGTATCGCGCAGGGCTTTGAGGATCTCGCGCAAAGTCATGGTGCTTGCGCTTGAAAAATAAGTATTTGCGGCTGAGAAAACTTGATCGAGATCGGCTTCGTTTAAACCATAAAAAGATGGATCTAGCTCAGGAATCGCGGGGCGATCTGTGCGCTTAAGCGGGTCAAGCTCGGCCCAGCGAGAACCTAGGCTGCGGTAGGCTGCAATCAAAGACTGCACATGCACTTGCTTGGTCGCGACGGCCAGATCCGATTCTTTGGCACGTTGCATAAAACCGTTCGTTTTGGCGCGAAAAGCAAAAGATTCAACGATGGGCGCGTGCGCCTGATCGCGTGTGGCTTCTTGACCGTCGGTGGCTGGCATGTGCTGTAGCTGGTCGAAATAGGTTCGCCAGTTCTCTGGCACGGCGCCAGGATTGTCGAGATAAGCTTCATAAAGCTCTTCGACATAGGGGGCGTTACCCCCAAACAGATAGGAGTTTTTTAGAGATTCGAGTTCTGATGACATTTGACGCTTCACCTTGTCGGGTGCTTCACCCGTTACGATGCAGGAATACCTTCCGTTTACTCGGCTAAACCGATTTGCGGATAGCGGATAGAAGGCAGTTGTTTGAGCCTTGTAATCCGGCACAGAAGTATAACCCTTCAGCGCCACATTCGCCTAAACGTCTGCACGATGCCCCTGACTTTTTGAAGGGTATTAAAAAGGCGACCGCAAGGGTCGCCTTTTGGCAAACTAYGCTGAGGTTATTTACTTGCGCTTTAGTACCGAACGCGACGTCGCACCTTGATACAGCTGGCGTGGACGGCCAATTTTGTATTCAGGGTCAGAAATCATTTCGTTCCATTGTGCAATCCAGCCTACGGTGCGCGCTAAGGCAAAGATCGCCGTAAACAAGGCGGTGGGCACACCAATCGCACGCTGAACGATGCCCGAGTAGAAATCGACGTTTGGATAGAGTTTCCGCTCAACGAAATACGGATCTTCGAGTGCAATGCGCTCAACTTCCATAGCGAGTTTGAATAAAGGGTCGTTTTCAAGCCCCAAAGCTGCCAAAACTTCTTTGCACGTTTGCTGCATCAGCTTGGCGCGTGGATCGTAGTTTTTGTAAACTCGGTGACCAAACCCCATCAAGCGCACGCCAGAGTTTTTATCTTTGACTTGTTCCATGAACTCAACAACTTTAGCCATCCCACCCTTGGCTTGCAGATCTTCAAGCATTTGCAGGCAAGCTTCGTTGGCGCCACCGTGTGCGGGACCCCACAAGCAGGCAACGCCTGCGGCAATTGCTGCAAAAGGGTTGGTGCCAGACGAACCACACAAACGCACTGTTGAGGTTGAAGCATTTTGCTCGTGGTCAGCGTGCAAAATAAAGATACGATCAAGCGCACGTTCGACCACAGGGTTCACGACATACTCTTCGCAAGGCGTTGCAAACATCATACGCAAGAAATTGCCGGTATACGACAAACTATTTTTTGGATAGATGTAGGGCTGGCCTTGTGAGTACTTGTAGGCCATTGCGACCAACGTCGGCATCTTGGCAATTAAACGAATAGCAGAGACATGGCGATGATGCGGATTAGCGATATCGGTAGAGTCATGATAAAAAGCCGACAGCGCTCCGACCAATCCCGTCAAAACAGCCATGGGATGCGCATCCCGGCGAAAGCCACGCAAGAAAAACTGCATCTGCTCGTTGACCATCGTGTGGTTAGTCACTAAGGAATCAAAGGCTAACTTTTGCTTGTCGTCTGGCAGATCACCATTCAAGATCAGGTAGCTGATGTCCATGAAATCGCAATTGACCGCCAACTCTTCGATTGGATACCCGCGGTACAACAACTCGCCTTTATCGCCGTCGATATAAGTAATGTCGGACGTGCACGAAGCTGTAGACAAAAAACCCGGATCATACGTAAACATGCCGGTTTGGCCATACAGCTTTCGAATGTCGATTACCTGCGGGCCAACCGAGCCTTCGTACACCAGAAAATCAACTGATGGCGTACCGTCAGAGAACGAGAGTGTCGCTTTTTTGTCAGATAGTTTCATGCGGCGTTCCTTCGAAAATTTTTTTTACGCGATTTCTTTATAAGGCGCGAATATTGGCAAGCACGGCGTGCACTGCAGGCCTGTCTAGAGAGCCCACAGGTTCGAGTCGAGATAGCAGTAAGTCTAACAGTTCATTGTCACCAAGCTCAAACAGCTGAGTCAGCGCCCCGACCTCGACATCGGTTAAGGCGGTCTCATAGGCATCAAGATACTTGGTTAGCATCAAATCGTTTTCAAGCAAGCCGCGCCGGGCACGCCAGCGCAGCCGTGTACGATCCATGTCGGTCAATTGGCTCATGGCAGGCGTGGTCTAGACCGTGCGACGGACGAGCATTTCTTTGATTTTGCCAATTGCCAATGAAGGATTTAACCCTTTAGGGCAAACATCTACACAATTCATAATGGTGTGGCAGCGAAACAAGCGATAAGGGTCTTCAAGGTTATCCAACCGCTCAGCAGTCGCATGATCGCGCGTATCAGCAATAAAACGATACGCCTGCAACAGGCCAGCGGGACCCACGAATTTGTCGGGGTTCCACCAAAAAGAGGGGCACGATGTTGAACAGCAGGCGCACAAAATACATTCATAAAGCCCGTTGAGTTCGTCGCGCGCCTCGGGAGTTTGCAAACGCTCTTTCTCGGGCGGCGGGGTATCATTAATCAGATAGGGCTTGATCGAATGATATTGATTAAAGAATTGCGTCATATCCACGATCAGATCGCGAATCACCGGCAGTCCGGGCAGGGGGCGCAGCACAACTGGCTCAGTTAATTCAAGCATATTGGTCGTGCAAGCCAAACCATTTTTACCGTTGATGTTCATGGCGTCAGAACCACAGACGCCTTCGCGACACGAACGACGCAAGGTCAGACTGTCGTCGACATCCATCTTGATGCGGATGAGTGCGTCAAGCAGCATCTTATCGGTCGGTTGTAGCTCGACCTCGAGCTTTTGCATATAGGGGCGCTCATCCTTATCGGGATCGTAGCGATAAATTTCGAACTTCACGATGCGTTTTGTGCTCATGATATGAATCCAGGTAACTTGTCTTAGAAGGTGCGCGATTTAGGCGGAAAGCTTTCGACGGTGAGTGGTTGCATTTGCACAGGCTTGTAATCGAGGCGGTTGCCCTCTGAGTACCACAGAGTGTGCTTAATCCAGTTTTCGTCATCGCGCGTGGGGTGATCGTCAAGCGCATGAGCGCCGCGACTTTCAGTACGCGCTGCTGCTGAATGAATCGTTGAACGTGCCACTTCAATCATGTTGCTCAACTCAAGCGCTTCGATGCGTGCTGTGTTGAACACTTTCGACTTGTCGGTGTACGCAATATTATCAACTTTTTCGGCCAAGGCTTCGATTTTTTGTACGCCTTCGTTGAGCGAGGCGAGTGTACGGAAAACGCCGCAATGCAGCTGCATGGCGTTACGAATTTCGTTACCCACCACTTGGRCTTTTTCGCCTTTGGTACGAGTTTCAAGTTTGTTAACGCGATCAAGCGAAAAATCGACCGACTCTTGGGGCAAGGGCTGATGCGCATGCTGACGCTCAGGGTGTGCAGCGACGATATGGTTTCCGGCAGCCCGACCAAACACAATCAAATCTAGCAAAGAGTTGGTGCCCAAGCGGTTGGCGCCATGCACTGAGGTGGCCGAACACTCGCCAATCGCATATAGACCATTAACAACCTGCGTTTGCTTACCATCCCAGCTAGTGACTTGCCCGTTGTAGTTGCAAGGGATGCCACCCATCTGGTAGTGAATCGTCGGTACGACGGGGATTGGCTCTTTGGTTGCGTCAACGTTAGCAAACTTATGACCGATTTCAAGGATCGACGGCAGGCGTTTGCTAATGACATCTGCGCCCAGGTGGTCAAGCTTCAGATGCACATAGGCACCTTCTGGGCCACAACCGCGACCTTCTTTGATTTCTTGATCCATACAGCGCGAAATGAAGTCGCGCGGCGCCAAGTCCTTAAGCGTTGGAGCATAACGTTCCATGAAACGCTCGCCGTCCTTATTCAACAAAATGCCGCCCTCGCCACGCACACCTTCTGTAATGAGCACACCCGCGCCGGCAACACCGGTTGGATGAAACTGCCAGAACTCCATGTCCATCATTGGGATACCAGCACGTGCAGCCATTCCCATACCGTCGCCCGTGTTGATGAACGCGTTGGTTGAGGCAGCCCAAATACGACCTGCACCGCCCGTAGCGATAACGGTCGTCTTGGCTTCAAAAATGTACATCTCGCCGGTTTCCATCTCAAGCGCAGTCACGCCCAATACGTCGCCGGCCTGATTACGAATCAGGTCAAGCGCCAACCACTCAACGAAAAACTGTGTGCGCGACGCCACGTTACGCTGGTACAGTGTGTGCAGCAGCGCATGACCGGTACGGTCGGCGGCCGCGCAAGCGCGTTGGACGGGCTTTTCGCCAAAGTTAGCGGTATGACCACCGAACGGACGCTGATAAATCGTGCCATCAGCGTTGCGGTCAAAAGGCATACCCATGTGCTCGAGCTCGTACACAGCATTGGGTGCCTCACGACACATGAACTCGATAGCATCTTGGTCGCCTAACCAGTCTGAACCTTTAACTGTGTCATACATGTGCCAATACCAACTGTCTTCGCTCATGTTGCCCAAAGAGGCACCAATCCCGCCCTGCGCCGCAACCGTATGCGAACGTGTTGGAAAAACCTTAGACAACACTGCAACAGAAAGCCCGGCGTTTGCGAGCTGCAACGAACAACGCATGCCGGCACCGCCGGCTCCCACGACGACCACATCGAATTGACGGCGCGGTAAAGAAGATTTGACAGCAACCACGGCTTAGTTTCTCCAGAGGGTGTGTACAAAGTACACGACTGACCCAGCCAACCACAGAATAGTGAGGACCAGCAACAACAAACGAATACCTACAGGCTTGACATAATCCATCCAGATGTCACGGATACCAATCCAGGCATGCCAGGCAAGTGACAGCATTGCCAGTGATGCTAGGATCTGACCCACGGGGATATCGAAGCTGGTGAAGGTGAAAAGATTTTTCCAGCCGGCGTAAGTGAAACCTGACATCGTCAGAATCCCAACCAGCAAGACCAAGGTGTAAATCGCGAGAATGATGGCGGTCACACGTTGAATAATGTACTCGCCGGTACCGTAGTGGGCGCCGACGACTAACCGTTTGGGGCCAATTTTTTCAATAGCGACCATTACCAGACTCCGAACAGTTTAAGACCGAACACAACAGTCAGTGCCAGACTCGTGCCCAAAACCATGCTTGCACTTTTTGCCGCAGACTCTTTATCGATGCCCATATGCAAGTCAAGTAAAAGATACCGAATGCCCGCACAGAAGTGGTGCAGGTAACCCCAAATCAGACCAAGCAGAATCAGTTTCATCAGTGGATGGCCGGTCACTTTGGACATTGACGCAAAGCCGGCCTCTGAGCCAAAGCTCATCGCAAACAGAGCGATCAACAACGGCAGGAACAAAAATAATGCAGCACCGCTAATTCGATGCAAGATCGAAACCTTGCCCGCCATTGGCAGACGGTAGTGCATCAAATCAGTCACATTGATATTGCGAAACTGAGGACGCGGCTTTGGGGCTGTGTCAGACATAACGACCTCGATCTAAAAACGTTCTATTAGGATAAACACGATATTCTCGCCGATGTCAGCCATCGATGGAAATCACTAAATTTATGCAATTAATTCATACTATTACGATAATAATACCGATCAGTCACATAATGACCCATTCGTAATTCTACCGGACGATCTGCGTAAGTGTACGAAATACGATCCACTTTCAGTACAGGGGTATCTTTTGGAACTCTCAAAAGGCTGCTGACATCGGCGTTCGCACTGACGGCGCGAAGCTTTTCTTCGGCGCGAACCATACTGATCCCAAACTCGGTTTCTAAAAACGCGTAGAGCGGCCCCGAGTGACCATTCAGCAAGTCAACGGTCAGACCTTTAAACAACACGCCCGGCAAAAAAATATCATCGACCACGGTCGGCAAGCCCGCAAAGGACAACAGTCGACGGATCGCCACAACAGGGTCACCTGTTTTTAGCTCAAGCGCTCGCGCAATCTCAGCTCCCGCTCGCACCCGCTTGCAATCGAGTATCTGACTTTCGGCGGGCTGCAGCTTACCCTGATTGGGCGCGAGTCGCAAAAAACGGAAGCGCACACGCGCTTCGTGATGCGTCGAGACAAACGTCCCCTTGCCCTGGCGACGGATTAACAGATTTTCGCCAGCGAGTTCATCGACGGCTTTACGCACCGTACCTTGACTCACTTGAAATCGCTGGGCTAATTCAGTTTCGCTGGGGATCGCCTCGCCGGGTTTCCAGTCGCCGCGGTCAAGCGACTGCACCAACAAATCTTTAATTTGTCGGTACAGGGGGCTGAAGGCCGCAGCGCCCGTTGCGCTTGCTGCAGACAAGGGTTTGCGGGCCAGGGCCTCAGACATCGTTCGGACACTTTGAAAACATATTGACATTGTGTCATATGCATCGATGTCTGTCCATGACTCTTGTGTCTTATATAAGATATATGATTGGTTGACTCTGTACTTGTTTTGCTCTAGCATCGCTTTCGATATTCAAGCCTCCCCGTTCCCCAAGAGCGGGTCGAGGCAAAAACGCTAAACTGCCTGTTATTCGATGCGCGTACCCTCTTTCCTCTTCTTACCTCTTAGCAATCTACTTAGCCTTCTCGGAGAAAACTATGTCTAAACCCGCCGTGCGCGTTGCGGTTACCGGCGCTGCCGGTCAAATCGGTTACGCCCTCTTGTTTCGTATCGCTTCTGGCGAAATGCTCGGCAAAGATCAGCCTGTGATTCTGCAACTGCTCGAGATCCCCGACGAAAAAGCGCAAAAGGCGCTTAAAGGCGTCATGATGGAGCTCGACGATTGCGCTTTTCCCCTGCTGCAATCGATGACCGCGCACGGCGACCCGCGCGAAGCGTTCAAAGAGGTCGAGGTGGCTCTGTTGGTGGGCTCGCGTCCACGTGGTCCCGGGATGGAACGCGCCGACTTACTGGCCGTCAACGCAGCGATTTTTACCGCTCAGGGCAAGGCCTTGAATGAAGTGGCGCACCGAAACGTCAAAGTTTTGGTCGTCGGGAACCCTGCCAATACCAATGCCTATATCGCCATGAAATCGGCACCTGCACTACCGGCCAAAAACTTTACCGCCATGCTGCGTCTAGACCACAACCGCGCGCTGTCGCAGTTAGCCGCCAAAATGGGCAAACCCGTTGCAGACATTCAAAAACTGGCCGTTTGGGGCAACCATTCACCCACTATGTACGCCGACTATCGCTTTGCCACGGTCGGGGGCCAAAGCGTTGAGAAGCTCATTGACGACGCCACCTGGAATCGCGACGTCTTCTTGCCAACGGTCGGCAAGCGCGGTGCCGCCATCATTGAAGCGCGCGGGCTGTCCTCAGCGGCTTCGGCCGCCAATGCCGCGATCGATCACGTGCGCGACTGGGTACTTGGCACAAATGGCAAATGGGTCACGATGGGCATCGCCTCGGATGGCAGCTATGGCATTCCTGAAGGCACGATGTATGGCGTGCCGGTCACCTGCCAAGCCGGAGAATACCAACGCGTCACTGGCCTCGAGATCGACACCTTCGCGCGCGAGCGCATGGATTTGACGTTAAAAGAACTGATTGAAGAACGCGACGCTGTTACGCATCTGCTTAAATAAGTCATCATGTACCCCCAAAAATGAACCACCACAGACCTCGTCTGGAGGGTTCATTTTTTTATCTGTTCTTGGAGAAACCAATGTCTGAGCAAGCAACCGCCGGCGAACGTTTTCGTGCAGCACTCGCGGCTGAGCAGCCCCTACAAATTATTGGCGCGAGCACCGCGCACCACGCGTTACTCGCCAAGCGCGCTGGCTTTCACGCAATCTATTTGTCAGGCGGAGGCGTGGCCGCGGGTTCTTTAGGCCTCCCCGACCTGGGCATCAATACCCTCGATGATGTCTTGACCGACATACGTCGAATCACCGATGTATGCGACACACCGTTGATTGTTGACATCGATACCGGCTTTGGCCCCTCGGCGTTCAATATTGCCCGCACGATTCAAAGCCTGACTAAATTTGGTGCGGCAGGTTGCCACATCGAAGACCAGGTCGGCGCCAAGCGCTGTGGACATCGTCCTGGCAAAGAAATTGTCTCAACAGAGGAAATGCGCGATCGCGTAAAAGCCGCTGTTGATGCGCGCACTGACGACAGCTTTTATATCATCGCGCGCACCGATGCAATCGCCTCGCACGGCGTGGATGCCGCCATTGAACGCGCGCTAGCCTGTGTCGAAGCCGGCGCAGACGCCATCTTTGCAGAAGCAGCTTACGACCTCGCAACCTTCGAAAAATTTGGCAAAGCGGCGGGCGTACCGTTGCTCGCCAACATCACCGAGTTCGGCAAAACGCCTTTGTTTAGCGTCGAAGAACTCAAATCGGCCGGCGTTGGTATGGTCCTGTATCCGTTATCGGCCTTTCGCGCCGCCAACAAAGCCGCCGAAACGGTTTACCAAGCAGTGCGCCGCGATGGCCACCAGCGTAACGTCGTCGACATGATGCAAACTCGCGATGAACTTTACGACCGCATCAATTACCATGAGTTTGAAGGCAAACTCGATGTGTTGTTCGCCCAAGGCAAATCGAAATAATCTGATTAAGGACTGATCTTATGGCACCCGCAAAAAAATCTGCTGCAAAAACAGTTGCCGCGCCTGCAGACGTTGCTGCACCAACTGTCGCACCCACCTTTAAACCTAAAAAATCAGTCGCCCTGTCAGGCGTGACCGCGGGTAACACGGCGCTATGTACCGTGGGCCGCAGCGGCAACGACCTGCACTATCGCGGCTACAACGTGCTTGACTTCGCAGACACCAGCGAGTTCGAAGAAATCGCTCACTTGCTGATTCACGGAAAATTGCCCAACAAGGCTGAACTGACAGCTTACAAAGACAAACTGCGCAGCTTGCGGGGCCTGCCGGCACAATTGCAGACCGTACTCGAATCGCTTCCGGCTGCTAGCCATCCCATGGATATCATGCGTACAGCCGCCTCAGCGCTTGGCTGCCTGCTGCCCGAAAAAGAAGATCACAACATACCGGACGCGCGCGATATCGCCGATCGTTTAATGGCTAATCTTGGGTCAGCGCTGCTGTACTGGTATCACTTTAGCCACAACGGTCGCATCATCGACGTGCAAACCGACGACGACTCGATCGGTGAGCACTTTCTGCACCTGTTGCATGGCAAGAAGCCAAACGCAGACTGGGTGCGCGCAATGCACACCTCCTTGAATTTATATGCGGAACACGAATTTAATGCCTCGACCTTCACCTGCCGCGTCATCGCTGGCACTGGATCAGACATGTATTCGGCCATTGCCGGTGGCATTGGCGCGCTGCGCGGCCCCAAACATGGCGGTGCCAACGAAGTGGCCTTCGAGATACAAAAACGCTACGAGACCCCTGCCGAAGCCGAGGCCGATATTCGTGCGCGTATCGAAAACAAACAAGTGGTGATTGGCTTTGGCCATCCGGTTTACACGATTGCCGATCCACGCAACAAGGTCATTAAAGACGTGGCGCTGCGTCTGTCCAAGAAAGCCGGCACTACCAAAATGTTTGACATCGCCGACCGCATCGAGGCTGTGATGTGGGAATCGAAGAAGATGTTTGCTAACCTTGACTGGTTTTCGGCAGTGTCGTATCACATGATGGGTGTACCGACTGCGATATTTACGCCCTTGTTTGTGATCTCTCGCACGGCTGGCTGGGCTGCGCACATCATTGAACAACGTATCGACAATAAGATTATTCGTCCCGCTGCAAACTATACCGGCCCGGAAGATCAAAAGTTTGTCCCTCTCGCCAAGCGCAAGTAAACTCAAATGAATAGCGCAAATCGCAAGCCACTGCCCGGAACCAAATTGGATTACTTTGACGCACAAGAGGCGGTTGACACGCTTGCGCCCGGAGCCTACAACAAGCTTCCGTACACCTCGCGTGTGCTGGCCGAAAACCTGGTGCGGCGCTGCGAGCCTGGGTTGCTGCCTTCTGCTTTGAAGCAGTTGATTGAACGCAAGAGCGAGCTTGATTTTCCGTGGTTCCCAGCGCGCGTGGTCTGCCACGATATCTTGGGACAAACCGCGTTGGTCGACTTGGCTGGCCTGCGCGATGCCATCGCAGCACAGGGCGGCGATCCCGCACTGGTCAATCCGGTGGTGCCCACCCAGTTGATTGTCGACCATTCCCTGGCAGTCGAATGGGGCGGCTTCGATCCTCAGGCTTTTGACAAAAATCGCGCGATTGAAGATCGGCGCAACGAAGATCGTTTTCACTTTATTAATTGGACTAAAAAAGCATTTAAGAATGTGGATGTGATTCCTCCCGGAAACGGCATCATGCACCAGATCAATTTAGAGAGAATGTCGCCCGTTGTACATGCCTTGGATGGCGTTGCGTTTCCGGACACGCTGGTCGGTACCGACAGTCACACGCCGCACGTCGATGCGCTGGGCGTGATCGCAATTGGAGTGGGTGGCCTTGAAGCCGAAAGCGTCATGCTTGGCCGAGCCTCCTGGATGCGTTTACCCGAGATCATCGGGGTTGAACTGACGGGCAAACTCAAGCCCGGGATCACGGCCACGGATATGGTGCTTGCGCTGACTGAGTTTTTGCGTAACCAAAAAGTGGTCTCCTCGTATCTTGAATTCTTTGGCGAAGGCGCCTCGCACCTGACGCTAGGCGATCGCGCCACGATCTCAAACATGACGCCCGAATATGGCGCGACGGCGGCGATGTTTTATATCGATCAACAAACGATAGACTATCTGCGCCTAACGGGTCGCGAAGAGTCACAGATTCAGCTTGTTGAGACCTACGCCAAGCAAACCGGCTTATGGGCCGACAGCCTTAAAGACGCCCAATACGAACGCGTTTTACGCTTTGACTTGACCAGCGTCGTGCGCAATATCGCAGGCCCCTCTAATCCTCATCGCAGAGTACCAACTTCAGAACTTGCGGCAAAAGGCATCTCGGGCGTTGTACAAAACGAACCGGGCCTGATGCCCGATGGTGCGGTCATCATTGCTGCCATCACCAGTTGTACCAACACTAGTAATCCGCGCAACGTGATTTGCGCAGGCTTACTGGCGCGCAACGCTAATGCCAAGGGTCTGAGTCGCAAACCCTGGGTGAAATCCTCGCTCGCGCCTGGCTCAAAAACCGTCGAACTGTATTTGCAAGAAGCCAAACTTCTGACTGAACTCGAAGCACTGGGCTTCGGGATCGTGGGGTTCGCGTGCACCACCTGCAACGGCATGAGTGGCGCGTTAGATCCTGTGATTCAGCAAGAAATTATTGACCGCGATTTATACGCAACTGCGGTCTTATCAGGCAACAGAAACTTTGACGGTCGGATTCACCCCTATGCCAAGCAAGCCTTCTTAGCCTCGCCTGCCTTGGTCGTCGCCTACGCGCTGGCCGGCACCATCAGATTTGACATCGAAAAAGACGTACTGGGCCTGGATCAACTGGGCAACCCAATCACCCTAAAAGACCTGTGGCCCTCGGATGAAGAAATTGACGCCATCGTCGCCTCGAGTGTGAAGCCCGCGCAGTTTCGCAAAGTGTACGAGCCCATGTTTGCGGCAAGCGTTGCAAGTGGCGAGACCATTAGCCCGCTTTACGAATGGCGCGCACAAAGCACTTACATTCGCCGCCCCCCCTATTGGGAAGGTGCGCTTGCCGGTGAACGCTTGCTTAAAGGGATGCGCCCCCTGGCCGTGCTGGGCGACAACATCACGACCGATCACTTATCGCCGTCTAACGCCATCATGCTCGACAGCGCCTCTGGCGAATACTTGGCAAAGATGGGCGTGCCCGAAGAAGACTTCAACTCATATGCCACGCATCGCGGCGATCATTTAACGGCGCAACGCGCGACCTTTGCTAATCCAAAACTGTTGAATGAGATGGTGCTCGAAAACGGCAAGGTCAAACAAGGATCGCTGGCACGCCTAGAGCCCGAGGGCAAAGTCACACGCATGTGGGAGGCGATCGAAACCTACATGGAACGTCAGCAGCCTTTAATTATCGTGGCGGGCGCCGACTATGGCCAAGGATCGTCGCGCGACTGGGCAGCCAAAGGCGTTCGACTAGCGGGCGTCGAGGCGATTGTTGCAGAAGGCTTTGAACGCATTCACCGCACCAACCTCGTTGGCATGGGTGTCTTGCCGCTTGAATTTAAACAGGGCGTTAATCGGCTCACGCTAGGCCTTGACGGCACCGAAACCTACGACGTCCAAGGTGCGCGTACCCCGCTAGCAACACTCACGCTGGTGATTCACCGTAAAAACGGCGCACAAGTCAAAGTCCCGGTAACCTGCCGACTCGACACCGCGGAAGAAGTCTCGATCTATGAAGCCGGCGGCGTCCTGCAACGCTTTGCGCAAGACTTTCTTGAGTCAAACGCCGCTGCCTAGCRCCGATCACGTTCAACGACACAGCCAAACTCGGAAGGATAACGCCATGAGTCACGCTCCACAGATCAAAGTTCCTGCCTCCTACATTCGTGGGGGCACCAGCAAAGGCGTTTTTTTTCGCCTACAAGATTTGCCAAGCGCGGCCCAAGTGCCGGGTGCTGCGCGCGACGCACTCTTGCTGAGGGTGATTGGCAGCCCCGACCCTTACGGCAAACAAACGGACGGCATGGGTGCAGCCACCTCAAGCACCAGTAAAACAGTCATCCTGTCAAAAAGCACTCGGCCCGATCACGACATCGACTATCTTTTTGGCCAGGTGTCGATTGATCAGCCGTTTGTTGACTGGAGCGGCAATTGCGGCAATCTGACCTCGGCGGTCGGGCCGTTTGGGATCAGCAACGGCCTGGTGGATGCCGAGCGGATTCCAAAAAATGGGTTGGCAACCATCCGAATCTGGCAAGCGAATATTGGCAAAACGATTATTGCCCATGTCCCGATGACAGACGGTGCGGTTCAAGAGACGGGCAACTTTGAACTTGATGGTGTGACCTTCCCGGCTGCAGAAGTCCAGCTCGAATTCATGGATCCTGCCGCAGACGACGAAGACGGGGGCGGTTCGATGTTTCCGACTGGCAATCTCGTGGACGATTTAGAGATACCCGGAGTTGGCACGCTCAAAGCGACGCTGATTAATGCAGGCATCCCCACCATTTTTGTCAATGCGGCTGACATTGGCTACAAGGGTACAGAGCTGCAAGACGACATCAATAGCGACCCAAAAGCGCTGGCAATGTTCGAGACCATTCGTGCCTACGGAGCCGTGCGTATGGGTTTGATTAAACATATCGACGAGGCYGCGACCCGGCAACACACGCCAAAAGTCGCGTTCGTTGCCGGGCCCGCCGACTATACCGCGTCAAGCGGTAAAGTGATCGTCGCAAAAGAGATTAATGTTCTGGTGCGAGCCATGTCGATGGGTAAACTTCATCACGCGATGATGGGTACCGCGGCGGTTGCCATCGGCACGGCCGCAGCCGTGCCAGGCACGCTGGTGAACTTGGCGGCAGGTGGTGGCGATCTTCAGGCGGTATGTTTTGGCCACCCTTCTGGCACACTCAGAGTCGGCGCACAGGCCGCTAAAGTGAAGGGCGAATGGACGGTGACAAAAGCCATCATGAGCCGCAGCGCACGGGTGCTAATGGAAGGCTGGGTTCGCATACCCGGTGGGCTGCTCTGATGTCTGAATACCTGCCAGTCGCTTTACATTTTGCGTTCACGACTTTTATCACCTGCGCGATGGTGTTTTTTATCTCGGGCGCTTATTTAATGCTTTTTAAAATTCGTTATGCCAACGAGCTTTTTAAGCATCCTTACTTAAAAGAACGCGCCTTTAATCAATATTCGCTTTCCATTCAGATGACGATTGTGCTGGATTATTTTTTGCGGCTCGCGTTTCCAAAATCAAAAACATGGATCGCCGCCAATGCCAATGAGCTGTTAAAGCACGTTGATCCTCAAGATATTCCCACCAATATCAAATGGCCGATCGTTGGGCTCTGGGGGGGCTGCTTGATTGGCATGGTCGCCATGCTCACGCTTTGGGCCTTACTCATTATAGGAATCCAAAAATGACTGCTGCGACACCCCCCCTCGTTGAGCATGACGCCTCGGCTCAATGCTTTTTTATGGTGGTCGACGCCSWACGCTGTGTGCTGGACTACACGCGGCAGGGCACACTGATGACGATCACCCACACTGGCGTACCTGAAGCCTTGGGCGGCCGCGGCCTTGCGGCTCAACTCACGCACTTCGCGCTCGAGTACGCGCGCGCGCAGCGCTGGAAAGTCATGCCTCGCTGTAGTTACGTGGCGACCTATATGCAGCGCCATGCTGAGTTTGGGTCCTTGTTGGCTTAATTCAGTCTTATATAAGATATAAGACACTTGATCGATGACACACTTACCACTACAATCTTGACGTCGGTTGCCAGTCCAAAAAATTACGAAAAGGCTGACAAGGTTGTCAGAATTTTTCTTCCTTCGATTCACATTTCTAACTTTTGAAAGGCGCCATCATGCTTGAAGCCTATCGCCAACACGTTGCTGAACGCGCAGCCCTTGGTATTCCTCCTCTTCCCCTGACCGCACAACAAACGGCGGATCTAATTGAACTGCTCAAAGCGCCGCCCACTGGCGAAGGTGATGCGCTTGTCGAGTTGATGACGCATCGCGTACCTGCTGGTGTCGATGACGCGGCAAAAGTCAAAGCGTCTTACTTAGCGGCTGTGGCGCTGGGTACTGAAAAATGTGCTTTGATCTCGCGCAGCAAGGCAACCGAATTACTAAGCACCATGCTCGGCGGCTACAACATTGGCCCCATGGTCGAACTGCTTGACGATGCTGAAATCGGCAAGGTTGCGGCCGAAGGTTTGAAAAAAACCTTATTAATGTTTGATGCCTTTCACGACGTCAAAGAAAAAGCTTTAAAAGGCAACGCCAACGCTAAAGCTGTGATGCAAAGCTGGGCAGATGGCGAGTGGTTTACCAGTCGCCCTGAGGTGCCAAAAAGTTTGACGATTACAGTGTTTAAAGTCACCGGCGAAACCAACACCGACGATCTGTCACCGGCCCCCGATGCCTGGACACGCCCTGATATTCCGTTGCACGCGCTGGCAATGCTCAAAAATCCACGTCCTGGTATTGAGCCTCAAGAAGCCGGCAAAACTGGGCCTATCAATTTTATCAATGATCTGAAAAAGAAAGGCCACTTGGTTGCCTATGTGGGTGACGTGGTTGGTACAGGTTCATCGCGTAAATCAGCTACCAACTCGGTGCTGTGGTTTACCGGAAAAGATATTCCTTTTGTACCCAATAAGCGTTTTGGCGGAGTGTGCTTAGGCAACAAGATTGCACCAATCTTCTACAACACCATGGAAGATGCGGGCGCCCTGCCGATTGAACTCGACGTGTCAAACATGAACATGGGTGATGTGATTGAACTGCGCCCTTACGACGGCGAAGCCTTGAAAGACGGCAAGGTCATCGCTAAGTTTGAAGTCAAATCTGAAGTGTTGTTTGACGAAGTGCGTGCAGGCGGTCGTATCCCCTTGATCGTTGGCCGCGGCCTGACAAGCAAAGCGCGCGAAACACTGGGCCTACCTCCCTCGACGCTGTTCCGTTTTCCTCACGTCCCTGCTACCTCTAAAAAGGGCTTCACGCTTGCCCAGAAGATGGTCGGTCGTGCTTGTGGTTTGCCAGAAGGCCAGGGCGTGCGTCCCGGCTCTTACTGCGAACCTGCGATGACCTCAGTCGGCAGTCAAGATACGACGGGTCCGATGACACGCGACGAACTCAAAGATTTGGCTTGCTTGGGTTTCTCAGCTGACCTCGTCATGCAATCGTTCTGCCACACTGCAGCTTACCCAAAATCAGTCGACGTTAAAACCCATCACACCTTGCCCCAGTTCATGAGCAACCGTGGCGGCATCTCGCTGCGCCCAGGCGACGGCATCATTCACTCATGGCTCAACCGTATGTTGTTGCCTGACACGGTAGGCACTGGCGGTGATTCACATACTCGCTTCCCAATCGGCATCAGCTTCCCAGCCGGTTCGGGCCTGGTGGCCTTTGCAGCTGCCACGGGCGTCATGCCTTTGGATATGCCTGAATCAGTGTTGGTGCGTTTCAAAGGCAAGATGCAACCTGGCGTGACCTTGCGTGATCTGGTCAACGCAATCCCACTATATGCCATCAAAACAGGTTTGTTAACGGTTGGTACACAGAACAAACAAAATATCTTCTCAGGTCGCATTCTTGAAATTGAAGGTTTGCCTGATCTTAAAGCTGAACAAGCATTCGAATTGTCTGATGCCTCGGCCGAGCGCTCTGCTGGTGGCTGCAGCATTCGTCTGAATAAAGAGCCCGTGATCGAATACATCAACAGCAACATCGTGATGTTGAAGTGGATGATTGCCAATGGCTACTCTGACGAGCGCAGCATCACACGTCGCATTCAAGCCATGCAAGCCTGGCTCAAAAACCCACAACTGTTGCAGCCTGATGCTGACGCTGAATATGCAGCAATCATTGAAATTGATCTGGCCGAGATTCACGAGCCGATTGTCGCCTGCCCGAATGACCCTGATGATGTCAAAACCTTGTCAGACGTCGCTGGCGCCAAGATCGACGAAGTGTTTATCGGCAGTTGCATGACCAATATCGGTCACTTCCGTGCAGCGTCAAAACTGCTGGAAGGCAAGCGCGACATGCCAGTCAAGCTGTGGATTGCACCACCCACAAAAATGGACGCCGCGCAGTTGACTGAAGAAGGCCACTACGGTGTCTTTGGTTCGGCCGGTGCGCGCACCGAAATGCCAGGCTGCTCGCTGTGCATGGGTAATCAGGCACAGGTGCGCGAAGGTGCAACGGTGATGTCAACCAGCACACGTAACTTTCCCAATCGCTTAGGCAAAAATGCAAACGTGTATCTGGGGTCTGCCGAACTTGCCGCCATTTGCTCAAAACTCGGCCGGATTCCCAACAAAGAAGAATACATGACAGACATGGGCGTCTTAAGCAAGAACGGCGACCAGATCTACAAGTACCTCAACTTTGACCAGATCGCCGACTACAAAGATGTAGCCGATACGATTGCGACCTAAGTCTTAACTGGGCGGGGTTAAAAAACCCGCTCACCTGAACAACCCCGCCCAGTTGGACACTTTTCCAGCTTGACGGGGTTTTTTCTTAAAAGACCAAAGCACGACTCGTTTAGATTGTTCGTTACACTAGACCCCTTGATGACAGTTTTTTGGTTTCTGATATTCCTATGGCTCGTGCTCGCGTTTCGACTTCTCCCAAACGGCTTAACCGTGACTCGTCACGCTTGGTTGCCCTCTCACTGTCCTTGCATAACTCAGGTAGCCGCGTTGAAGACCGGTTCTGGGAGACCGAACTGGCAAACACCCTAAATAAACTCATGCGCGCCGGCAACGATGCCACGCTAGATGCCGCACTGGATCATCTGTCAACTACCGATATAGGAGGCTACGAAGTCCTGATCGAGCAAGCTGAAACGCACTCTGAATCATGCATTCTTGAAAAAGATGGCAAACGCTTTGACGTTTTGCTCGTGATTGCGCCCTTGGTTGCCTGGACACGCTACAGCATCCCAGCAGTCGCGCTGAGCGACAGCGTTGTCGCGACACTGGCCGGTCATTTACAAACCCATGTCCTGGCGAGCGGTGCGCAGATCGCAATGATGCCGCAGTTGATTGGCTTGGATCAAATGCCGCGCACGCTTTGCGAAACCTACGACTGGCTACACAAGCTTGGGGCCACGGCGCTAGACTTGCCCAGCGGCCCGCCTCAACTTAATCACGAACCCGACTCGTTCAATATGCTGGCCGATACCCGCTACGTCGCGATTGGTGTGGCCGTGCCAGAGGGTAAGCCGGTATTTCGCTGGCAAGAGAAGCCGGGCGAACTCGGCGAGGGCCGCGGCACTTGCCTCGAAAAGTGGGTATCCGATACGCACGCCATTTTTACTCAGCTCTTAGCGGGTTGCGGTTTTGAAATTCTGATCCCCGATGCCTACTATGTCAGTAACCGTGAAGCCGATCGCCGTATTCGTCCGCTCTCGGTCAAGTCGGCCGTGGCTTGGCTTGAAGGTGCACTCCACCTCGAAGCCAGCCAACTACGTGCCGTCATTGCGGGTTGCGGCGAACAAACCATCGACGAGTACCGCATCGGCTTTACACAAAAGAATCAAACTGAGGTGATCTATGGTTGCCTCTGGCCGCTTTACGGGGTCGACGAAAATGAACCGGTGCTAGAGGGCCAACCTGAGCCAATTGAAACAATCGACGAGATCACTAACTTGCTCAAAGAATGCGGGATCACCGATATCCGTCGACTCCCTGGCCTCCTGAGCACTGAGTTTTGCGACGATTGTGGCGCGCCGTATTTCCCTAATCCCTCGGGCGAACTGGTGCACGCCGAGCTACCCGAAGATGCTGAAACAGCCCCCTCACACTTTCATTGAGCATGCTGCAAGCCGACGTCTTTTGCCGAGTCGTCGATAACTTCGGCGATATTGGTGTGACTTGGCGCCTGGTACGCCAACTGCAGCGCGAGCATCACTGGTCGACCCGTGTATGGGTCGATGATTTAAAAATTTTTCAACGACTTGAAGCACGTGTCAACGTACATGCCTTGCAACAAGTGATCGACCACATTGAGATTATTCATTGGGCCGACTCTGCCCCAGACCTCATTCCCCACCCCATCGTGCTGTGCAGTTTTTCTTGTGACTTGCCTGCCACCTACATTGAACAGTTGCATCGGCGGCCCGCGCTTTGGATCAACCTTGAATACCTGAGTGCAGAAACCTGGGTTGAAGGTTGCCACGGACTGCCCTCGCTGCGCGGTGACGGTTTATCGTCATACTTCTTTTTCCCAGGCTTTAACGCAAACACCGGTGGTCTGCTACGTGAACGTGATCTACTCACACGCCGTAATAGTTGGCAAAAGAATCTTGACGGTCAGCGCCAGATGCTCGACCGCTTGGGGGTCTCTAGTGCAGCACTTGCCGCTCTGAGCACACCCACTCAAGCTGCGCGCTTGCTGACCTTGTTTTGCTATCCACACGCACCCGCCACGCAATTGCTTGAGGCGCTCTGTGCAGATTCGCGCGCCTCGATTGTGTTGATCCCTCAGGGAGTCGTCCCAGAACTCAGCACAGGGCGCTTGGGGCCGTTGAAGCAGGTCTATATCGAACGCATCCCTTTTGTGTCGCAGCCAGAATACGATCAACTTTTATGGATGGCCGATCTGAATTTTGTGCGTGGTGAAGACTCGGTGGTACGAGGGCTTTGGACCGGCAGGCCCTTAGTTTGGCAGATCTATCCGCAAACCGAGGGCACACATCTGATCAAACTTGAAGCGTGGCTTGAGATGTCTGGGTTAGCGCAAGAGGTTAAAACGTTGCTGCGCTCATGGAACACAGACCCCTCAGGCGCCGCCGACTTAAGCCCACAATTGAGTCACGCGCTCAGTCAAGAGGCTTACGCGCAGTGGTCAAGCCACGCGTTGGCGCTGAGTCACACCCTTGCACAAGAGATCGACTTCGCCCAGGCGCTGCATGACTTTTGTGCGTCAAAGATGACGCCCTAGGCCGCAGCCGCTGCCATCACTGGCGCAGGCTCTTTGATCGGCAAATTAATCAAAGCTGCCATCGCAGAAAGTGCAATGTCGGCGTACCACATCCACTGATAGTCGCCAAAAGAATATAAAACTAAGCCGCCCACATAGGCACCTAAAAAAGCACCTATCTGGTGCGATAAGAGCGTTAAGCCGAACAGCGTTGATAAATAACGCASGCCAAATAACTTGCCCACGATCGAGGCCGTTGGAGGCACGGTAGCCAACCAGGTTGCCCCTAAACCGATCGCAAAAATATAAAACGTCAGTTCGGTTTTAGGTGCCATCAAGTACAGGACAATTAACACCGCGCGCGAGGCGTACATCACTGCCAAAATATTTTTACATTTGAAGCGATTGATTTGTGCACCCACAAAGATGCTACCAAAAATATTCGCTAACCCGATAATCCCTAGCGACCACCCCGCGACAGACGCAGGCAAGCCGCAAAGGTCGACCTCACCAGGCAAGTGAGTCACCATCATTGCAATATGAAAACCACAGGTAAAAAAACCTAAATGTAGCAACAGATAGCTTGGGGAGTTAAAAGCCTCTTTGACTGCCCCACCCATACCGGCATCGGCGCCTTGTGGCGCAGTAGGTGCCGGCACATTTTTAGTCAGTTTATTGATCAAGGGCAACGAAAGTAACATTAAGAACACTAGCGACCACATCGCACTCATCCAGCCAAGCGATTGAATCAAGCGCGTCGCGATGGGGGCAAACACAAACTGCCCCATCGAGCTGCCCGCATTTATTAAACCGGCCGCGTTGCCACGCGCCTCGGCAGGGATGCGCTTAGCCACGGTACCAATCAAAATAGAAAAACTGCAGGCGCCGGTACCTACTGCGGAGAGCAACCCAATCGTAAAAATTAATCCCCAGGTTGACTCCATCAACGGGATCAGCGCTGTACCCACAATCGTCAAACACAAGCCCCCCAATAGCACCGAACGCGCACCGTGGCGATCGGCAATCATGCCGGCGAGTGGTTGCGCCACCCCCCACACAAACTGGCCCACCGCCATGGCGAGGCTAATACTCACGATCCCAAGGCCCGTCGAGGTATTCAACGGACTGATGAATAGCCCCATGGTTTGACGTGTGCCGTTGAGGATCATGATGATGCCCGCCGCCGTGAGCGTCACGAGCAAGACATCGCGCTGTTTAAAGGTTTGAAAAAAACTCATGCGTTTCCTTGAGGATATTGATATTAGTGATTGCGCGAACGGTAACCAGAAGCGCGCCACCTGAGGGTACGCGGTGGCCACAGTCGCCGCAGTCGCCACGAGTTTCGCTCTGAGTCCGCGACTCAGCAAAACTTAAAAATACTACGCAAGTCCATGCAAACAAAGCAAAATCCTTGAAAACAGAGCAATAAATACAGAGGCAGGCTAGAATAGAGGGCTTTTTTAACATTTATCGAATTACCGGAGCTTTAAGTCATGAAAACCGCACAAGAGTTGCGCGTCGGCAACGTAGTCATGGTGGGCAAAGATGCCGTAGTCGTGCAGCGCGCTGAATACAGCAAGTCAGGTCGCAACGCCTCAGTCGTGAAGCTTAAGTTCAAAAACTTGCTCACAGGTACCGGTAGCGAAACCGTTTCAAAAGCTGACGAAAAATACGACGTCGTGACACTTGACCGCAAAGAATGCACCTACTCGTACTTTGCTGACCCAATGTATGTGTTCATGGATGGCGAGTTCAACCAGTACGAGATTGAAGCAGACAGTATGGGCGATGCGCTCTTTTATCTTGAAGAAGGCATGCCTGTTGAAGCTGTCTTTTATGACGGCCGCGCGATTTCGATTGAATTGCCCACCATGGTCGTACGAGAAATCGTTTACACCGAACCCGCAGTGCGTGGTGACACGTCAGGCAAAGTCATGAAGCCCGCCAAAATCAATACTGGCCATGAGCTCCCCGTACCGTTGTTTTGCGCAATTGGCGACAAGATTGAGATCGACACACGCACCGGCGAATACCGTAGCCGCGTGATGTAAGTTGTTTGGGTCATAAACAAAAAGGTCCAACTCTGTTGGGCCTTTTTTTATTGTGCGCTGGGCAAGGGATCGTTGCATTCAAACACCACATACCTTTCAACAATATGTTCCCGAAAGTCTTGTCCGATTTCATCCCAAACCAAGACGTCCACACTAACGCCTGAGGCAAATACTGAGTAAGCAACGCTGAAAGGAGTTGCCGCTGAGAACTCGAGATGCGACAGCGCTTTCTTTAATTTGCTGCAATCAATCATAAACAACACCTCAGCTTAAGCATTTAAAAATCAGAATCTCGACTTTACTCACCATACTGGCTAGTTCTTAACCAGTCGAATCCCCTTTGTTGCTAAGTCCCTTGCGATCTCACCAAACTCGGCGACATCGGTCAGCGGGTCTGCTGCTCAAGATCGGTAATCCAACGTATGGCGTACTCTCGATCAGGTCCACACATCTCTGCTGAGGGTTGTAAACCACCACAAAAGGCCGGGCGTTCGGGTTGACCAAAGATCGCGCAGCGATTGTCTGGCAAGAGCTGCACACACCGCACGCCCGCAGGTTTGCCCAAAGGCATCCCTGGGATCGAGCTTGTGACGGAGGGTGCGATACAGCAGGCACCGCAATCAGGGCGACAGTTCATTACGCCGCTGCAAGTTCAGGAGTCAGTCGCATGCAGCCTTTTGCGGCGTTCGCACACTCACTGCAGGCGATCAGTATCCAGAAAATCTGGCAGGGCAACAACTGCAATGCCTTCCTCGGCTAAGGCTTCGCGTTCTTCACGCGTGGCGGTGCCGCGAATGGGGCGCTCGTCAGATTCGCCCTCGTGGATACGACGCGCTTCGTCGGCGAAGCGATCACCCACGTTTTCGGTTCGACTGACAAACTCGCGCATCTGCTTCATCACAGCAGCCTGCATTTGCATCAGTTGTGCGGCTTCGGGATTAGCCGCGATCAAATGACGCGAGGTCTCTTGCGCAGCCGCGGTGGCGTCGGCCGAAGCGTTTGTTTCGAGGCGCGGCGGGTCAAAATGCCCGAYATTGATCCGGGGTGCAGACAAGCGCTTTTCGATTTTGTCGTTTTGACAGAGCGGACAGCTGATCAGGCCACGGGCCTGCTGCGCATCATAATCTTCGTGCGAGCTGAACCAGCCCTCAAACAGATGACGATTCCCGCATTCAAGATCAAAAACTTTGAGTCCCATGTAGCCTTAGGTGGGGCTAAATACCCGCAATTCAAGCTTAGAAGTATACCGGACGGCGTCACCACATGGCATCACCCGACTTAGGCCACTCAGCGACYCTTCAAGCAAACTCAAGCCTTGGCACGGCGGCCAACAGCTCTTTGGTCACAGCATGCACAGGCGCCTGCAATACCTGTGCGGCAGCGCCCAATTCAACGATATGGCCCGCGTCCATCACAGCCACCCGATCAGCAAAGTATTCGACCACGCCAAAGTTATGCGTGATGAACAAATATGCCATCCCAGTTTCGCGTTGCAGATCTTGCAAAAGATCCAGAATTTGAGCCTGTACTGAGACGTCAAGAGCCGAGGTAGGCTCATCAAGAATCAAAATCTTAGGTTCAACGGCGAGCGCACGTGCGATGGCAATGCGCTGGCGTTGCCCACCTGAAAATTCGTGGGGGTAACGTAACGCAGAATTCTCTGGCAAACCGACGCGCTCAAGCAAATAAGCAATGCGACGCGTCTGCTCGGCCGCCGACCATTCGGGGCGAAGCGCAACGATCCCCTCTTGCAAGATGGCCCCAACTCGCATGCGTGGATCAAGCGAGGCAAAGGGGTCTTGAAAGACGATTTGAATCTGACCGCGCAACGATTTGAGCGTAGCGCCAGAGGCCTGCAGAATATTGGTGTGATCCAAGACGGCAGCACCTCTAATCGCAGCACTACCCTCTAGCAATCTAAGCAAAGCTTTGGCAATGGTCGTCTTGCCGCAGCCAGAGCCCCCGACTAACGCGAGCGTTTCGTTGGCGTGCAACGTAAAACTGACGTCTTGCACCACCTTGTTATACGCTACGATTCTGCGCAGCAGGCCCTTGCGAATCGGATAATGCACTTGCAGCTGCTCGACGCGCAAGACCTCAACCGTTTGACTCGAGAGCTCGACCACTGCGACAGTGCTCTTGGCCGGTGCGCTCAGTCCACGACCCTCACGTGCCTGCCCTTGGGCCGATAAGGCTCGTCCACGCTTGGCAAAGGTGGGGATTGCGTCAAATAGCTCGCGCGCGTACGGATGCTTGGGTGAGACAAAAAACTGGTCAGCGGGCGCCGTTTCAACGATCTCACCGTGGCGCATCAATGCAACCGTATCCGCTACGTGACGCACAACCGCTAGGTCATGCGTAATCAGCAATACCGCCATCCCCATGTCTTTTTGGATATCGGCCAGCAAGGCTAACACTTGCGCTTGCACCGTCACATCCAGCGCTGTCGTGGGCTCATCAGCAATCAACAATTCAGGCTCGGCCGCCAACGCGATCGCAATCATGATCCGCTGCTTTTGTCCGCCCGAAAACTGAAAGGGGTAATCGTCAATTCGAACTTCTGGCTCTGGGATACCAACGCGACCGAGCCATTGCACCGCACGGGCTTGCGCTTGCGCACCGCGCAACGCGGTATGCTGTTCGATGGGTTCAAGGATTTGCTCGCCAATACGCATCACAGGGTTCAAACTTGTGCCAGGCTCTTGAAAGATCATGCCCGCACGTGCGCCACGCACCGAACGCATATCCGCTTCAGATAAACGCGTTAAATCGGCGCCTTGAAGCTCGATTCGTCCGCCCACCACACGCAGAGCCTCTGGCAGCAAACGCATCAAGGCCATCGCGGTCATACTTTTACCCGAACCAGATTCGCCAACAAGCGCAAAGGTTTCACCGCGGTGAATGGTCAAGGCTAACGCCTTCACGGCAAAACGCACTTGATCGTCGGTGTCGAGCGCGATGTCAAGGTCGGTGACGTTTAACACCGAAGCTAAGACGGGCGAAGGCACAACTGTGGCTGTTGAACCCGAACCTGAACTCTGAGCTTTAAAGCGCTTAGGCCTAAAGGCTCTGGTTCGCGGATCAAACGCGTCACGCACTGCATCAGAAAATAAATTGGCAGACAACACTAAGGCCAGCATAAACAAAAAGGCTGTGAGCAAGTTCCACCAAATCATCGGATCGCGCGACATTTCAAGACGCGCTTTTTCAATCATCGACCCAAACGAGTTCATGCTGGGATCGACGCCGATTCCTAGATAAGACAGGACAGCTTCGTAAAGGACTAGCCCAGAAAATTGCAGTACCACCGTGATCAGTACGATGTGCATCAAGTTTGGCAACAGGTGACGCGCCATGATGCGAGCATGTGAGATCCCAAATGCACGCGCCGCCTGCACATACTCAAGCTCGCGCAGCTTCAGTGCCTCGGCACGTAACAAACGACATAAGCCTGCCCAGCCGGTTAGGCCTAAGATCATGCATAGCAAAAACAAACGCAAGTCTGCGCGCTGTGCCGAGGTTGGAAACATACCGGGGTGAGTATCGATATAAACCTGCATCATTAACACACAAGCGCCGATTAACAACACCCCGGGAATCGACGTTAACGTCGTATAGAGATACTGGATTGCATCGTCGATCCAGCCTTTGAAATAGCCCGCAGAAACCCCAAAAATCAAAGCGGGAGGCAGCATGGCAACGGTGGCTAAGCTCCCAATCACCCAAGCGGTGCGAATACTTTTTAAGGCCTGCCACAAGACATCGTTGCCCGTGCGATCCGTACCAAGCACGTGATATCCAGACGCCAGACCGAATACTGCGCCAAACATCAAGCACAACACAGTCGTTGTGATTAAGATGGCCCGATAAGGGATTTCAGTTTCACCGCGCCAAACTTGACGAGCAGAACCGCGCCTCATCAAACTTAATGTCAACGCAATCACCGTGCAGGCTACCAGCAGGCCAACCAACAGCCCAACGAGCAGACGTTTAGAGACATCCGCCCCCCACTGCGCCTCTGGTGCCGTCAGATGCTTACCACCAAACCGCAAGCGCGGAAAATCGCGGCGCGGCTCACCACCCTCTTGCAGAATCGACTCTTTTGTATATTGCAGCCAGGCCAAGGGAGCTGAATAGGTTTTTTCAGGTCGCGCAAACGCCGTATCTTCAAGCAAGGCGTCAAGCACCGACATGACTTTAGGTGCGTAAATCGAGGCCGCTGCAGTCGAGGCGGCGGCCGTTGCAAGCGCGCCAGGTGAAGCGACAGTCGCCGCAGCTGGTGCAACCACTACCGGCGGCAGGCGCGGCTGATAATGCAGCGAGTCAAGCAAACCAATCACAACAAACACTAACAGCACCACAGCCGAACACATCGCGGGCGTATTGCGCGCGACTCTGCCCCAGGTGGCACGCAACGCCGGCGACCGCGAGACGTGCCAGGCATAAAGCAGCACCGCGAACAGAAGCGCAAAGAGCGCAATATCTGTCCAGAGAAAAATGATTTTTGGCATGGCGGCTACTCGAAGCGCACGCGCGGATCGGCGAGCGTGTACGAGATATCAGCCATGATCAGGCCAACAATATAAAGAGACGAACCCAAAAACACCATGGCGCGTACGATTGAAAAATCCTGACCACTGAGTGCATCAAGGGTATAGCTACCAAGCCCTGGGATCCCAAAAAATGATTCGGCGATCAAGCTGCCCATAAACAATAAAGGCAGCGAGGCGACCGCGCCAGTCAAGATTGGCAACAGCGCATTACGCAAGACATGCTTGAACAGCACCACGCGCTCACTTAAACCCTTTGCACGAGCGGTACGCACATAATCTTTACCAGCCTCTTCTAAAAATAAGCTTCGCAAAAAACGGGCTTCAGAACCTAACCCTGCAATCACAGCCACGATAATGGGCAAGGCTAAAAATTTAAGCGTATCCCAACCACCAGCAAAACCAGAATACGGCACAAGCCTCAAAATTTTTGAAAACAACCATTGCCCCGCGATAATGTAAAACAAACCCGAGATTGAGAGCATCACCACACACACCACCACGCCCCAAAAATCAAGCGCGGTTGTTCTAAAGAATACCAAGACTAACGCAAACGCAATGCTCAGCGCCAAGCCTAAAACGAAGGTGGGCACCGCTAGCGCCAAGCTTGGCCACATACGGGCTTTAATTTCACGACCGATATCACGGCCCTCGTCTGACGCACCAAAATCAAACGTCAAAAGCGGCACCGAGCGTTGATAAAAAATCGTCTCGGTGTATTTTTTAACACCTTCTTGTTTAATATTCAAAAATAAAGGCTTGTCATAACCGCGTTCGATTTTCCATTTTTCGACCGCATCAGCGCTGACGCGTTGCCCCCCAATCGCCAAGCGCGCCATATCGTCAGGCGTGTTGACTGCAAAAAATAAAATAAAGGTGAATAGGTTCACACCAACCAAAATCAGCACACCGTAAAGCAGGCGTCGCACGATATAACCAATCATCGCGCTCCCTCTTTAGCGAGGTCACCAAAAGCAGTTTGTCGGTCTTGTCGACGCACGGCGCGCCAAGCGGGCCAGACGATCGCGCACAGCAACAAAGCAAACAACACCACGGGCCACCAAACCGGCGGATTCCACTCAGCGATTTTTTTGCTGCGAAGCACGGGGTCGATCTTCATATACTGCAAGGTATTGCGTACCATCTGCGTGGGCTTGGCATTACCCACCCACTGCTGAAACGCCCCACCTGATTTGGGAAACAAACCGAACATCCATGGCGCATCGTTTTGTAGAATTTGAATCATCTGCGCGATGACCTGTTCTTTTTCAATACTATCTGGGAGGTCACGCATTTTTTCAAACAAGGCATCATAGGCGGAGTTGACATAATTCGAGGCGTTTTCGCCCCCCTTCTCTGCCTTGATATTTGGTCCATAGAGTAAAAACAAAAAGTTTTCGGCATCAGGGTAATCAGCCACCCAACCCCACATGTACATTTGCGCCACACCGCGTGCCATCTTTTCTTGAAAGCGGTTGTAGTCGGTTGAACGCACGTCAAACTGCACACCCAGTAATGCAAACTGACGTCGCATCCAGTCAAGCGTCGGGCTTGACCCACCCACACCACTTGCTGAGTCAAAGTGCAACACCAAGGGTTTGCCAGTCTGCACGTCACGCCCATTGGGGTAGCCCGCCTCGGCCAACAGAGCGCGCGCCTGCTCTAGCGATTTGCGCACGGGCTTGCCGTCTTTGACGTCATACACCACGCGATTAATGCCTTCGACCCCGGCCTGATATCCTAAGATCCCCGGCGGTATCGGCCCCTGTGCCACCTGCGCCTGGTCATTTTGAAAAATTGCAACATACTCTTCCCAGTTAAAGACAATACTTAACGCTTGTCGCAACTTACGGTTACGCAATTGCTGCTCGGGCGTGTCACCCATGCCCACGACCGGGTCTTTCCAGTTAAATCCAAAGTACTGCATTTGCGCTTCAACGGTGGTGGGCAATTGAATACCGTGTTCGGCATAGAGTGTCGCTTTTGCTGCCGAGTCACCTGCAGCCACCAACATTGCCACCCCGGCATCGCCACGGTCAACCTGTGGGATGTCGTAATAGCCTTGCATAAACTTACCTTGCAAGGGGATACTTTCTTTTTCAATATTAAAAACAATTTTGTCGATAAAGGGCGTGCGCTTGCCGCAGTCGGCTAAGAGCCCTGCCGCGCGATCTTGAGGCTCACCCTCACAAGGATAAGGTTCGCCACGAAAATTAGGATTACGCACCAACACATGGCGACGATTTTGCAACGACTCAGCCAACATATAGGGCCCAGTACCCACGGGCCAATAGTTCAACGATAAATTACGTTGCGCCATGCCGGGCTGGCTATAAAAGCGATCAGCCTCCCAGGGAATTGGAGCAACAAAGGTCATCGCCAGCCAGTACTTGAATTGTGGATATAAGCCTTTGACGCGGATACGCAAGGTGTGCTCATCAAGGGCCTCAACACCCGAGAAGCCCGCTTCACGCAAATCAAGCCAAGGCAAATCGCGAGCGCCAGGCAGCAGATCTTTGCGTAAGGCAGTATCGATTTCGCGCAGACGTTTACCGTATGCCTGCATTCCAACAACGTGGTCAGCGAGCGTTGAAAAAATAGGCGAGGCCACGCGTGGGCTTGCCAGTCTACGAATCGCATAGACATAATCAAAGGCCGTTAATTCACGTGTGCCGGTTTGCTTGAAATCACCGATCACGAACTTATCTTTAAGAGCTTGAGCCTCAAGCGGCCAATAACTAAAGCGACCATCTGCTTGTCGGGCAAACACCGGGTGAGGTTGATACAAAATACCAGGGCGTAGTTTGATGTCGTAAATGCTTTCTGCGATATCTTTTGCCAACGCGTTGCTAGGCATGGTGTTGCCTGATTGATCCACAAAGCTCGGTTCAGACACGGCCATCGCCGTGCGTGGCGTCAACACATAGGGACGCTTAAGATAATGATAGCCATACAAAGGCTCATAAATGTTATAGGTGTAAGGCGTTTCGTCGGTTGAGTAGGATTTAGCCGGATCCAAAAACTTAGGCGAACGCTGCGTAAACGCGGTGTACAGCACATTTTGATTTTCGGCGCCCGAAACATAAGGGCTGTTGATCGGCGACTCAAGGCCCTGCGGGCCGCACGCGGTCAACGTCACCAACGACACCAACGCCGCCGCCTTAAGCAAAGACGACGAGGTTACGAGCGAGCGCGAGCTTAGCATTTTTGCTTTTGCCAGCAATCGAAGCGCCATACCCAAGGGGCGACGGCGTGGGGCTCAGCCCATAAACCTTGCTTTGCTTGCTTCGCTTTTTTTTCAAGCTCAACCAACGAGTGATCACGCAAATATTTGCCCCCCCCTTGCTGATTTGCCCAGGCCATACCGTGTTGAACCTGCAGACGGTTTGCAGTGGTGCCGTCGACTGGGACGTCACAGACATCACGCTCATAGCGATCTTTTTCAAAGCAGATCAGCGTCAGTGTTTTACCGGCAACGTAGTCAGCCAAATTTTTGCGAGAGGCTTCACCATAAGGCTGACCGGGGCGAGCGCTACCATGCGCGGTTTCGGGGGCATCGATACTTGCCAGTCGAATTCGATGCGTTTGCTGATTCACCAGAATATTGATGGTGTCACCGTCTGAGACCTGAATAACCTTGCCAGTCAAGGTAAATTGACCCGCCCCCTGAGCCGAGGAAATCGGGCCAAGAACTAAACTCAGGCCAAGCACACTCAAAGCAGTCAAAACAAGCGGAGCTCGGACCGAAAGTTTTGTATGAATCGTCATTGAGAGCTTCGAATCAAGGTTGTTCAAAATATTGACACCACAAAATGTTAAAGCCACTTAGCTTTGCGAAACCGATAGTAAAGCGTGCCACAGATTGACGCCATGCCGCCGACGATCAACAAGTAACCGTATTTCCATTTGAGTTCAGGCATGTACTCAAAGTTCATTCCGTAAATACCTGCAATGGCCGTAGGCACTGCCAAAATGGCTGCCCAAGCCGCCAGCCGTCTCGTTGTTTCAGTTTGCTTGGCCTGCTCTATCAACATCCCAGCCTCAAACGCAAAGGTCAGGCCATCACCCAGATTATCAAGCAAACGGTCAACTCTTGAAACCCGATCAGATAACTCGCCAAACTGCACACGGGATTGCGCATCGATCGGTGCCATCTCGATATGGGCGAGGCGCCGACACACTTCGCCAAGCGGTGAGATCGCGTTATGCATTTTATGAAAATCGCGCCTTAACTGATACAACCTTCGAACTTTCAGCTTTTCAAGACCGCGCAACAGCATGGTTTGTTCCATCGGCTCGATCGTCTTTTCAAACATGTCGTTGGCGAGGTTATAGCGATCGATGAGCAAATCAAGCAATTCAGCCGCCACAAAATCACTACCACGCGCCAGACGATCGGGCATATTTTCAAGGCGACGGCGTAACTCGCTGTGAGGAGCCAACGCACCACGTCTGATCGTTAACAAAAAATTAGCGCCAATCAGCATCTGGGTTTCGCCAAAGGTGGGCAGGCCATCCGACGCCCTGACCTCAACCGTCATGGCGACCACGAGCACCACAGTGTCGTAATCCATGACCTTGGGCATCCGGTGTATGGCTTGCAGGTCATCAAGCACGTGCGAATCGAGCTTAAGTTGCAATGCCACGCGCGCGAGCAGGGCCTCGTCTGGCTCTTTCAGGCCAAGCCACACCAGCACCTCGGGCTCGGCAATGGCTTTGCGTAGCTCGTCGATTTCAATACTGCGCGGGTTGCGGCCATTGAAGTACGCTCGCGAAGCGATGATTTCAGACCCGGCGGTAGGCGCCCCGCCTAATGGGGAGTTTGCTATTTGAGCAGATTCGTCCATGACTGATTAACCTTTGAAATTAGCCTCCGAACCGTGCAAATCTGACAACACCAAGCAGGTAGGTGAACAGCCATGATTTAATACAAGCTATATCAGACCACATCTCAGCAGAATTTACCTATGCAAACTAACTCAGCCAAAAGTGGCCCTACCGCCGCGACGTTGACCTCCCGCTCCCAGACCAAGCCCCTCTATGTAGGCTGTGCCACCGGCTTTTCGGGCGATCGAACCGACGGTGCTGGGCCCGTAGTCGACACCTTAATCGCGCTAGGCGGCGGAGTCTTAAACTTCGAAACCCTTGCCGAGCGTACCTTGGCGTTGGCACAGGTCGAAAAACGCAAAAATCCAGCCTTGGGCTATGAGCCCTTGCTTGACGATCTGGTGGGGCCCGTACTCAAACGCTGCCTGGATCACAAAATTCAAATTGTCAGTAATTTTGGTGCGGCCAATCCGCAGGCTTGTGCGCAGCGGATTTTCGCCTTGGCGCGTGCCCAAGGGTTGCGCTCCCCACGTATCGCCGTGGTGCATGGCGACGACCTGACGAAACCCGAGCAATTGACATTTTTACTCAAGCGCTTGGGCAGCGATATCGACCCCAAGCGCGTGGTGAGTGCCAATGCTTACTTGGGCGCCGGTGAAATCGCGCAGGCGCTTAAAGAGGGTGCCGATATTGTGGTGACAGGACGCGTGTCAGACCCTTCGCTGACTTTGGGGCCTGCGATCGCACACTTCGGCTGGTCGATGCAAGATTGGCACCTATTGGGCTGTGGCACGATGGCGGGCCACATGCTTGAATGCGGTACGCAGGTGACAGGTGGCTATTACAGCGTACCAGGTCAAAAGTCAGTACCTGGCATGGATTGCCTTGGGTTTCCGATTGCCGAGATTCGGGCCGATGGCACGTTTTCGGTGTTTAAGGCAGCAAATACTGGCGGGCGTGTGGATGACCGTACCGGGCGCGAACAAATTTTGTACGAAGTGCACGACCCCGCGCGCTACCTCACCCCAGATGTGGTCGCTGACATCAGTCAGGCTACCGTCACCCGCGAGGGTAAAGATAGGATTTTGGTGCAAGGCGTGACCGGACACCAGCGGCCCGACGAACTTAAAGTCAACGTCTGCTATGACAATGGCTTTTTCGCCGAGGCAGAGATCTCTTATGCGGGCTTTCAGGCCAAAGAGCGTGCGACGCTTGCCGGCGAAACCATTCGCAAGCGCATCGGGCACTTGCTGCCACTACGTGTGGATTTAATCGGTGCCTTGAGTATTTTTGGCGACGATGCCGGTGAACTCATGGCGCAAGGCTATGCGGGCGCGTCACGCGACGTGCGTCTACGGGTTGCTGGTGTGCATCTACAAAAAGAGCTTGCTGAAAAAATTCTGCGTGAAGTGACCGCTCTGTATTGTTGCGGCCCCGCAGGAGGTGGCGGCGTACGAACGTCTCTGCGGCCACGCTTAGACACGCTCTCGTGCACCATCCCTCGCGAGGCTGTTCCCTCTGGTTTTAGTTTTGTGCAGGAGCAACGCGCATGAGTACCCACCCATCCTCAAGCACCCTTGAAATCCCTCTGTACCAGTTGGCCCACGGGCGTGCAGGCGACAAGGGCAATACCTCTAACATCAGCGTGATCGCTTGGGATACTGAATGCTTTGCGTTGCTTGTCGAGCAACTCACCGAGGCGCGAGTGGCGCAGTGGTTTAGCTATCGTCACCCGACCAAGGTCACACGCCATGTCTTACCCAAACTCGAAGCGATGAATTTTGTACTTGAAGGCGTGCTGGATGGCGGCGTCAACGACGCGCTCAATTTAGACACCCACGGCAAAGGGCTATCTTTTTGGATGCTAGATATACCGGTCACGGTACCGACGGCGCTAGCTGCCAGACTCGAAGTGAAAGAGTACAGTTGATGGCCTCAAAAACGTGTGAGGCCGCTGTGACCAGCATCAGCCCCGCTGTGCGTTTCGCGCAAAGTAATCGCGTGAGCCCTAAAAAGCTTCTTCTTAGCAAATGGACCGCAGTTCAGCCCGAGCGCAAAGAGAAACATTTTTTAGTGACCAAGGTGTTTGAGCCCGAAATCGTCGGTCAGGCCATTGTTGAGATTGAGCTTGAGGCGGCCATGACAGGGCGCAAAGTCTGTATGCCCTGGCGTGAGTTAAAAAGCCGCGAACGCTGGCGTCAGGGTTGGCTGTAAGTACGAAAAGCCGCCAAGACCTCGTCGGCAAAGCCTATCAGACAGGCGAGCGTTTGACAGCCAGGCGCAGAACAAAGCTTGCCACATACAACACCACCAAAGTACCGAGCAAGTCGCCAAAGAACATAGGGGCGATTCCGTCAAGCGGGTGACTCGTGCGCCCCGACAAGTAAAAATAAATATTGTATGGCACCGCATTGAGCAAGGCTCCCACACCCGCAAACACCAATAATTGCCTGGCAGTCAAGCCCGCCAAAGTCGAGGGCAAACTCAGCAATCGAGTACAAAACAAAATTGCCACAAGCGGCCCGATTGCAGACAAAAGGGCCAGAATCAACCCTTCTGCAAACTCACCTAAGGGGTCTGTTTGATTCGTGATCAGAGCGCCCACAAAAAGCCCCAACGCACCCATCCACTGACAGATCATGACGGCCAGCATACGCAATGCTGCGGGGAAAAAATCTAACTAATAAAGGGTGTGACACTGAAGGCAGACAGTGCCCAGTAGTTTAAATGAAACAAGAGCACCCAAAGTAATGCAACGGCTATGACAGTCGTCCCGAAGATCAAAAGTTTAGGTTGCGCTTTGGGAGTGACGCCGGCTGGAGCGCCTTCAGGGGAAGCAGGCGCCATGAGTGTTTAAAGCGGGTTCGGGTGCTGTGCTTTGTCGAGAGCCTGCCCAAGCGTCACGAAATAGTGCTTCGTAAGCTCAGTAGGCACCACATATTTGATTCTGCTATCAGTTTTATCCGTATCAAGCTCGATCATGCCTTTCTTGCGCAGAGTTTTCAGGCGCCGATGCGCAGTCGTCGCTGAAATCTCATCAGTCAAACTCATGGCCTGAAGCACGCTAATTTTTTTTTCAACATGCCAAACTGCCGCCAACATCGTGAGCAAACGCTCTTCTACCGGATCCATCGCTGGGAACGTGGGGATTTCGCGTATCGCGTGCACAAGGCTTAAAAACCGCAGATAAGCCCTAGAGTGCTTAGACTGGTTCACCATAACAATATCGTACTAGCTTGTTTGGTGAATTGCTAGCCAACGGCCTAGTGGGTATCCCTAACATTAAACCCCTGAACCAAGCACATGTGCGGAACCGTTAACGCAGCAAGCCCCACGAATACTAGCTGCATCAGACCTTGTTCAAGGGCCTGAGCCTCAACAAATGTCAAGGCAAGCGCAACCAAAATCAGCGTGCCTAGCATCGGCAGTGCCATCACCCTAGTGAGGTGGGCCAGCGTTGGCGCCGCTGCCAGTTGTAAGGTTCTTAAGATATGCCGCAAACCGTGCATCAAACAAAAATACACCGTGAAGGCGAGCAGCGGTGTTGCAAAAATCATCAAAATGCCAACGCTGACTATTTCGAAAGCAGTCACGCGATCTGTTCGCACCACCCAAGCCGCACTCATGAGCACCAGAATCAACACAGGTACTGCTAGTGCTTGCAGCGTCGCAACGATGATTGCGCTCTGGTTTTGGTTGACCAAGTCAGAAAAAAGTAAGGTCAGCTCGCTTGAGAACTTAAGTGCAGGTAAGACCAGAATACTGCTGCCATACGACAGTCGCGCCAGCCAACCACTTGCCGGCACCAGATCATTTGAAAAATGCCAGACTGAAATCAATAAAAATAACACTAGCCAAACAGCGGGTGCGACAAACCAAATACACACAACGCTGCCTGCCAAGCCGAGATACGCAATCACAAAAACAACCCAAGCCCCTACACCTTTTAGTTTAAAGGTGTGTCGGGCAAAAATCGGATCAAGCGCACCGTGCGGGACACCCAATAACAAAATGGCAACGCTTAATGCGAGTAGCAAAGGCATCGTCACAGCAAGGCTAAAGTGCGCCGCCAAGCCCGCGACCAGTAGCGCGCTAAAACCAAACACCAAACCTTGCAAACGAAGCAGACGCGCATAGGGTTGCACGTTAAGGCCTCCTGAGCAGGGCAAACGGCACCTGTGTTAAAAAAACCCAAAGGGGCATGCTCTTAATCAATAGGAAGCGATCGAGCCAAGTCGCCTCATCATTCATAAAGCGAACAATTCTAGCGATTTGCATATTTTTAAACATCGCCATGAAAATAGTTGGCCCTTGCTCTGGGTGTTGTCTTAACACGCGCAAGAAGAGCGAATCCATACTTCTAGCTAACCAAGGCTCTTTTGCATGCGCGAGCACTGGGCCACCCACCAAAATCGACTGCGCACAAAGCGTGGCCCAATGCTGAATACGCTGGAACGCATAGCCACTGCTGGGCCGCGCCGCACCCGCAGTCAGCCCAACGCGAACCAGTCCGTTGAACTCAGACCGAGCCCCGTCAATGACCCCCATGGGCAGCACTGCATACTCATGCCTCTTTAGCGAAACACTCTGCCCTGGCAAGACGCGGCCGATCACGCTCTGAAGCCGTGCTGTCAATGTCACCTGGTCAACAGGCTTCGAGCAAAAAACCGTGGTTTCGATCAAGGCTTGGCGCTTATTAAAAGGCAAAAGATAAGTAAAAGACACTCCGTATTCGGTATCTGGGTCAAAGCGCATGAATTCGACGCAAGTTGGATCAAAACAATCTTGTTCAACTTGTACGACTTGGCCATAAAAAGATTGCCAAAGCTGAGGCCCAAGAAAAATTGGGTTCGCGACCGGCCGCGTATCAATGACGCTTGGGGCTTCAAACACCCCTAGACGGGTGTTGACGCACCACGCCAAAGTGGCCTGCCGCTCAAGAGTCAGCACCTCGCAACCTAACGTCAGAGTGACTTTCTGATTCTCTGCTAGTTGCTCTAGGGCCTTTGTATAAAAGGTCTCGGCCTCAATCATCTGATACGGATTATTTTGGCAGGCAACTTCCACGCGCACCTGACCGTGCGTCACAGCCACTGCAGGCCAACGATACCGGACCAGATCTTGCGCCTGCGTGGTACCGCCTGCAAAAAAGCACCAGGTACGATCGTTTTGGTAGCAAGAGCGCCCTTCTATGATCAATACTTTAGGACATTGTTGACCCGCTTGGGACAACCGCTGCGCAAGGCTCAGTCCAGCGCAGCCTCCGCCCAAAATGATCAAGTCGAACTTATTGTCTGTCGACATGCGAAATAGCCTGAGCAGTGCACGGCAGATCGCGCAGGGCAGCGTGCAGACTCGCGTCATGCGAACGTGACGCGCGCCAAAAACCAATATTCAAAGGGGTGCTCACCAAGGCAACTGCTGTTGTCGCGAACTTACGCTGTGACGTAACGTACGTTCTGCCCTCCCAGTAGGCATAGTCGCGTGCCTTGAGAACCTCACCGATCTCTCGATAGACGCGTGCAGCCACCAAAATTGCAGCACGCGCATTCAGCGGCAAATAATGCAGCCCCTCCTCACCACTTTTGTAATAACGCTCGGCCAAGTCCAATAATTGTCGCAAACCCGCCCTAAGCTCACTCTGCACAGCCGGCTCGGGCCGCATCAAGCAAGTCATGTCAGGATCACCCACCAGCGAGGCAGGAAGGTAACGGCGATTTAAACTCGCATCTTCAGCGACATCGCGACAAATATTTGTGAGTTGCATCGCGATTCCCAAATCAATCGCATGTGGCAAGGCTCGCGCACATTTAACATCAAGCACACCCGTCATCATCAAGCCCACCGTGCCTGCAACTTTATAGCAATAACGCAACAGTTCGTCGGTATCGCTCACGCGCACGGACTTCAAGTCAGACCCAACGCCATCAATCAATTCGAGCGCATAGCGAGGGTCTATCTGGCACTGCGCCATCAAAGACAATGCATCCGCCACTAAGGGGTCGTCAGACTGCCCAGTTAGTAATTCGCGTCGATGCTGCAAAAGTGCTAACTGAGCTTGTTCGCTTGAGCCCGCCTCATCAACCAAGTCGTCAAGATGTCGACAATACCGATAGAGTCTTGTCGCCCGCGCTCCATACACTCGTCCAAGCAAATAGCGCGCCCAATGAAACGTCCGACCTTTTGTTGCCAGAATCAAATTTGCTTCTGGCAACAGCTGAGCGGCGTTTGGATGGTGCGCTGACATTGCTAAGAGTCGATCGTCTTTAACGGCTGAATCAAAGCGTCTAGCACCTTCGCCGAGCAAAGCACGCCTGGTACCCCCGCACCAGGGTGCGTTCCGGCGCCAACTAAATATAAGTTTTTGATTCCCTCGGCTCGGTTATGAAACCGAAACCATGCAGACTGTCTAAACAGCGGCGCAACCGAAAAGCCCGCGCCGTGCGTACTAAGATATTCGTCTTTGAAATCTTCGGGCGTCTTATAAAAATCTTCGACAATTGTTTCGCCAAGATTTGGCAAGATTGTCTGACCCAACGCCGTCACAATCTGATCACGCAGCTTAGGGCCTTGCACCGACCAATCGACGTTTCCGAGCAGATTAGGCACCGGACACAACACATAAAAGCTATCGCGCCCAGGTGGTGCAAAACTTGGATCGGTTGCGGTCGGCCGATGCAAATAAAGAGAGAAGTCTTCGGCAAGAATTTTTTTATTAAAAATATCGTCAAGCAACTCTCGGTAGCGTTCACCCATCCAGATGGTGTGATGCGCCACCTCCTCATAGGTTCTAGTCGTACCAAAGTACAGCACGAATAAACCCATCGAATAGTGCGCAGCCTTTTGCTTAAGCTTGACAACAGTCGTCTGTGCTGCCCGCTCAATCATATGTTCATAAAGATAGGTTGGATCAGCGTCTGAAACAACAAGGTCGCTGGCTAAGCGCGTGCCATCGACCAGCACCACGCCCGTGGCGCTACCGTCTTGCAGGCTTAAGGTTTTGACCGTTGTTTCTAGCCTGACCTCAATGCCTTGGCGCTGCATTAACTCGCCGAGTGCCCGAACCAAGTGTCCTGTGCCACCCATGGCAAAAAACACGCCATAGGCGCGTTCAAGGTAATGGATCAAACCATAGATGCTCGTGGTGTCGAACGGGTTGCCGCCTACTAGCAACGGTTGGATCGAAAACGCTTGCCGCAACAAGGGATTTTTAAGAAAGCGTGACACCATTTGCCAAACAGTTTCATGGCTACGTAATTTTAATAATCGCGGGACTTGAGCCGCCATCGTTGAAAATTCGTGAAAAGGCTGCGCAGACAACTCTGAAAATCCGACCGCAAAGATATTTTTTGAATGTGCGACTAACGCCAGGTAGCCCGCAACATCCGCGGGTTCAATCCGTTTAATTTCGGCAAGCGTGTCTTCGAGTGTGCCGCCATAATCGAACTGCTCGCCACCCGCAAAATAAAAGCGGTACCAAGGTTTAAGCGGCACTAAATTGACATGATCTTCAAATCGCTCGCCGAATAAGGCGAATAACTCTTCAAACAGAAACGGCGCCGTAATGACTGTAGGCCCCGCATCATGGACATAACCGTTGCGAGTGTACACCTGCGCGCGCCCACCCAGGGCCTTGGCGCGGTCAAGCAGTGTGACCTCATACCCTTTTGCGCGCAAACGTAAAGCTGCCGCCATGCCACCAAAACCGGCGCCGATTACTAGTGCTTTCGTAGGTTTCATTCAAGCCGTGCCAGTAATTTTTTTGCAATCTGAACCAAGAGACTACCAGAACCCATCGGTAGGGTATCCGCCAACCCCATTGACTCAAGCAGATGCTCACGCGCTAACTGCCGCGCTTGTGCTTGAGCCGTTAGAATACTGTTCGCTCCGTTCAAGACTTGCAATACGTTTAATACCTTTGCGGTCGCGCGCAACTGATCACTTTGATAGTCGTCGAGATCATCAATAATTTGATAACCCATAGAAAATGCCTGAGCCGCTTTGAGGGCCGTCTTGCAAGACGCCGAATGCCCTCCTGCGATCAAGGCAAGCTCTAGGGGCAAACTTAACAAGGCCCCAGACTTTGCGATCACGATCTGTTTGTAGATATTCAGATCAGGTAACGTCTTATTTTGAAAAACAAGATCTGCATTTTGGCCACGCACCGCTTGCGCGGTGCGCGTGTGCATCAAAGCCACTAAAGCACCAAGTACTGAGGCGTCGCGGTACTGCGCTAACATCCCGTAACTACAAGACAACAATAAATCACCAACACATATTGCCGTGTTGTCACCATATTTTGACCATACTGTTTTTTGACCGCGGCGCTCAGGATCCCGATCCTGCAAATCGTCGTGTACTAGCGAGGCGTTATGTAGCAACTCGATGGCTGCCGCTAAAGTGACCGCRTCTGTTGTCTCGACGTTTAGCGCCCGGCAGGCGCCGAGCGCGATCCGGGCCCGAACCTGTTGGCCTTCTGCCTTCAAGTGGTAAAGGGCCGCCTGAATTGCGATGGTACTGAGAGCCAGAGGTTCGCCACCTAGCGCGCTCACCGCGCCAGTCATTTTGGCTTGCACTTGGGCAAGCGGCAAATTGAGTGCATGTATATGTTGGGTGTCTACACCCGATTTTGAAACCATACCCCCAGGTGAAGGCGGGGTTGGCACGCTGGTCATTGGAAGCGACGCCGCGTTTAAGGTCTCGAGGTCAGCGCCCCGATCGTACTCTTTAGTCAAGTCAGCCATAGTGGTGCGAAGGGTGAGTGTCGATAAAAACCCTCGGCTGCGCGCGGCGAGAGTAAGGAATACGAGTCGTCATTCCCTACGCACAGTGCTAGCAGCCCGAGGGCTACCCTTACTAACCTATGACTAGGCTTTCTTTTCGGTCTCGGTGACCGCAACTGACCAAATGATCAGACCGAAGGCAATTTTGTTCAACACATCAGCCAAGTTATAGATGATGTTCAATGCAGCTGCGCTGCTCTTTGGATCCGCGCCGGTCAAGTAACCGAAGAAGTAACCTAACGGATAGATCGCCCAGCCAATGGTAACAATCCAACGCATCGTATTGAAGGCTGACTGAACCGAAGGAGGTGCTGAAGAGGCATTCAACTTGCCAGCTTCACCGCCAAAGATTTCCCATAGAATGTAAGCCCAACCGACCATACCGATAATGAATGCTGGCCAGACAGACATATAGCCTGCTTCACCCAAATAACCACCAACTAACATCACCATGGAACCAATCAACAGGCGCCAGAAGATACCGGCTGGCACTTTGGTGATTGCAGATAAGATCAAATAAAATTCGATCATTAACAAAGGAACGGTAATCAGCCAGTCAATGTACCGATACACCGTTGGGGTCGCACCTGTTTGAACCCAAACTTCACGCATGTAAAAGTAATGAACAGCAGCAACCATCGTGACCAAGCCCGAAACTACCAAGGAAGTTTTCCATTTGCCGGAGACACGCTGTGTTTCTAGAAAAAAGAAAGCTGTCGAGGCAATAAGAGCCATCGAAATCAACCAAAACGAAATACCAACAAAGTCATTAGATTTCAAGACAACATCGGCAGCAAACGAAGTTTGCGTGGTTAACGCAAACACCAGTGGGGCGGCTAAAAGCCCCTTTAGACTTGAAGAAATCACAGTCCGTCTCCTTGTGTGACTATATAAATCTGCGAGAAAATACCCGCATGCTAAGAGGCTAAGCCGTGGCAAACGAAACTGCAAGAGTTTCGAAATGGAATTTTACAATTTTGTAAAATAGCAACAATGTTGCAGCTAAAGTTAAATAATGTTTAATATTTTTTTGGGGGGGGTGCGACTTCCTACCGCGACGGTAGCGTGCCCATCGCCAATTGGCACACTATAATTATAATAAGTAATTTTTAGTCTATCTGTCCCAAAAGGCTCACGAATTTTTAGGGCGACGCGCATTGAATCAATTTCGGCTCACGCTTTGCTTGAACGGCAGCGAGGGCTCGCATCGAAACTTACGCAATACTTTTTGAGCAATCAGACAACCTGTAAGTTCAGGCGAGATGATTGCGCACCGACTTAGGGGCTGTTACTCAGCCAAATCACCGAAGAACTCACCAAATACAAAAATCAAACCAACCGCACCAGCTATCGCGATAGAAAGCTTGGACTGCAACGCGAGACACAAAAATCGATTTGAAAATGCAATCGCCATCAGCAACCCAAAGGCGATTAGTGTGGTTCCATTCAAAAAATCGAAAATACAATCACGTCGATTAAACAAAGACTTTGGTGGATTAAGCGATCTGCAACGGGCTTAGGCAAAATATTGAGYATCAACTTTTCAGTTTTAAGTTGCTCAGTCTCTAACAGCTTTTTTTCGTCTTCGAAGATTTTGCCTGCACTTTGCAGAGCATCTCTGCCCGCTTTAAGAATTAAATGATTTCGCCTTGTGCGATTTTTAAGGCCTTTTCACCGCTGTGCGCGATCTTGACTGTGTAGTGCTCTTTCAGTAAACCAGCGATTAACGACAGTTATCGGGGTGTCGTCAACCACCAAAATGATGGGTTTAGCTGCACTATCGTTTTGCCACTCATAAAAATGTTTGTACCCTAGAGCAATGTTGTCTGAAGAAAACCTGGACGCTGTACCGAAAAGCCAAGACGCCCACCCGAAAGATTAAGAATAGACTCAGGGCAGGCACTTTTCTAGTACATCACGTGTGTACAAGCTGCAAAAATGTACCTAAATATTTAATTTCAGCCCTATGTGCCTTGGCTCTGAAAAACAGCAATAGAAAAAGGGCTACAGACCGAAATCTGTAACCCTTTAATAATGCTGGTGCGCCCGGCAGGATTCGAACCTACGACCCCCTGGTTCGTAGCCAGGTACTCTATCCATCTGAGCTACGGGCGCTTTTGAGATAAGACCGCGAGTGTAGCAGTTTTTTAGCCCGATATCCGAGGGATCTTGGCCGCCTTGATGGCACGCCCCATCTCGATATAGCCCTTCTCTAAAATATCTAGGTATTGCTTGGCTGACAGCGAAGCAGGATCAACGCCCATTTGTGTCATTCTGTTGCTCAAGGCAGGGTCGCTCATTGACTTTAATACTGCGTCTTCAAGCACTTTAACAATCACCGCTGGTGTGCCTTTGGGCACAGCCAAGCCTAGCCACGAATCGATTTCGATATCAAAGCCCAGCTCTTTAATCGTCTTAACATCAGGCAGTTCAGGCCACCGCATGGGGCTGGCAGACGCCAGCATACGTAACTTACCCGCTTTGATATGCGGGATGAGATCAGGCGGGTTTTGCACAATCACCTGCACTTGCTTGCTTAACAGTGCAGTCACTGCTTCGCCACCAGATTTGTATGAAATATGTTCAAACTTTGCGCCCGCCAAACGAGTCAGCTCAAAGATCGCAAGATTATTGGGCGCCGAGGTTGTACCAAAAAACAAGCCCTTGCCTTCTTTGGCTGCCGCAATAACATCATCTAACGTTTGGTACGGCGAATCGGCGTTCACCGCAATTCCGTAACGGAAGCGACCAAACCCCGCCACAAATTCAAAGTCTTTCATGCTGTAGGTCAAGTCCATCAAGTGCGGCATGATCGCAACAGTGGAATACGTGACCACACCCACCTGATAACCATCAGGCTTTTGACGTGCGATATAGGCAGGGGTCAACGTGCCCAAGGCGCCAGGCTTGTTTTGCACGACGATAGATTTACCTAAAATCTTTTCCATCGTTTGCGCCAACGCGCGAGTGGCCACATCGGTGGTGCCGCCTGCGCCGTAGTTCACGATCATATTGACTTCGTGTGCCGGAAAACTTTGCGCAACAACCGACGACGTTAATACTGAACAGCCTAACAAGGCTGTAAAACCAAACCATTTACGACTGATGATATTTTTCATTTTTGTCTCCTGCTGTTTTAAGAAATAGCGAGATTTGCCGAAGGTCACACACCTCGCCCAGACCTCACTTGCGTGACTACGAACGGTAATAACGCGATCACGACATAAAGAAACCACCATTAATATCTATCGTCGCCCCATTAATAAAGCCGCTACTATCGGCACATAAAAAGGCAATTGAGGCACCCACTTCGTCTGCAGTACCTAAGCGTCTGACCGGGATTTGGTCTGCATAGCGTTGGTTCACCACCTCGCCTGCCTGCATCGCCATCTCAGTCAAGATACGGCCGGGTGCCACACAGTTCGCCGTGATACCAAAGGGGCCCATCTCTGAGGCGATCGCACGCATCAACCCAAGAATGCCAGCCTTTGAAGCCATGTAGCTTGGGCCCGCCACTACAGATTTACTGCGCCCAGCTAAAGACGACACACTGACGATACGGCCAAAGCCTTGCGCTTTCATGTCGGGTAAAAATAACTGCGTGATCTGCATGACTGTCGTCAGATTCACCAGCAGAACCTTCGACCACTCTTGTATGGTTACGTCAAGGATGCCGTTGGATAGGCCATCGGCACGCTTAGGCGAGATCCCAGCGTTATTGACCAGAATAGAAACCACACCAAAGCGCTGTTTGATCTGACCGTGCAAACGTGTCATGAAAGCCATATCCGTCACATCGGCCTGAAACGCGATCGCTTGATCATCGGCTATGCCCAGTTGCTCAAGATCAATCGGCAAGCGATCCACCATCACCACAAACCGACCTGCAGCAATCAATGCTTGGCTAGTGCCCAACCCAATGCCTTTTGCCGCACCCGTGACTAAAGCGATTTTCTTGTTCATGCTTCTAAGGCTGCCGTATAAGCTGTGATGGGAGGAAAAGCGTTTTCGTCAGTCATCACTTCAATCAGAGTCGTGATATCGCTCGCGCGTGCAGCGTCAAGCGCTTGATTCAATTGCTCGGGGTCTGTGACCCGGATACCGTTGCAGCCACAGYTGCGCGCGATCGCAGCGTGATCAACCGGATAAAAATCGACCGCACTGGTGTGGGCACCAAACCTAACGTTTTCGGCATGTTTTTGATAGCCCAAAATTCCATTATTTAAAACAATGAGTGTCACCTTCAAGCCCATGCGGCGTGCAGTTTCAAGCTCTGACCAAACATGTCCAAATCCACCATCACCCGCCAGGCAATAGACCTCTGATTGTGGCCGCGCAACCTTAGCGCCTAACGCCATCGGAAACCCCCAGCCCAACCCTGCTAACCCGCGTGGCGTAATGAAGCGCATGCCGCTTTTGACTGAGGTTAAACAGTTTGAGATCCAGATCGATGAGTAACTTGCATCGGCTACCATCACCGTGTCGCCGGTTAGACGTTTTTGCAGCTCGTGCATGACGCGCTCGGGACGAATCGGGGACTGCGCTGACAAACGAACCGGCGCTGATTCTTTTAAGTAGACGTCACGCGCAGCTTGAATACTTGTCTCAAGTGCGGGTCGCTGCGCGCGACGTTTTGATAAATCAAGTTTGCCAAGAGCCTGAGCTAAGGCATCGAGCGTCAGCCCTGCATCACCTACCAGCCGTGTTGCCTCGTAGTTGCGACCCACTTCAGTGCCATCGATATCGAGGTGAATGTAATGTGCATTTTTTGGATACAGCTGCCATGAATCGGTGCCGTTTTGATTGGTACGGTTGCCCACCAAAAGAATCACATCGGCTTCGGTGACCAACTTGCGCTGATAGCGCGTGGCACCGTTTGGCCCCATAAAATAGCCGACGACACCTACGGCAAGTGAGTGACGCTCATCAACCGTACCCTTGCCCATCACGGTGGTAGCCACAGGCAAGTGCCCTTCATCCATCAAACGCGTGAGTGCAGCATGAGCGTGCGACAGGTGCACGCCTCCGCCCGCGATCACCAGAGGGCGTTGCGCGTTTACCAAGAGCTCGGCAGCGTGGCGCACAGCGTCGGGCGAGGCAACCGTTGGATCTAAGGGATATTGCCCCAGACAAGCGGTGCGCGTTGACGCCGCGGCGGGTTCGGTTAAGACGTCGCTGGGAAACAGCAGCACCACGGGACCGGGCCGACCCGAGCAGGCCATCGCGAACGCCTGATCAATATAGTCATCCACACGACTGGGTTCGTTCACCCGACGTACCCACTTCGAGACGGCGCTAAACATACCCAGATGATCCAGGTCTTGAAACGCGTTTTTATCGGTTTGTAGGCGACTCACATCTTGCACCAAGGCAATCACTGGAATTGACGCTTTGAGCGCTTCGGCAAGCGGCGCGACCAACAGCGCCGCTGCTGGGCCATTTTGGGCCGTCACAATGCCGGGCTTGCCGGTCAGTCGTGCATACGCATCGGCCATATAACCACCGGCGTTTTCAGTGCGATACACAATCTGCTTGATGCCACCCTCTTCGGCTGATAGCTGGAACATGGTGGGTAAACTTTGGCCAAAGGTGCACTGGACACCGTGGCGCTTAAGTGCGCGCACGATTGCGTGGCCGACAGAGTTGTGTATGTTTAGCCCCGTGACAGTCAAAGGCGTAGGAATGGGTTTAGCCGTATTCAAAAGGACTCCTGACTCAGATCAATTCTTTGAACTTGCGTTGTCTCACACTGTATTTGTTGTGTGTGTTTTTTGCTTTAGGTATTTTTTTACTTTTGGTATTTTTTAGTTCAGCTACTTTATACGATACTTTAACTAGTTTGACAGCAAACGCTGACAAGCCTCGAAGACCTGCGAAGGTGTCACGTTCTTAATTTCGGTCGTGCCGTCGCTTGGCACCACATCCAGACTGGTGTCACGCGTCCAAAACCACTCGCGATTGCTTTGATGAAACACACCCACGTAAGGCACGCCTGCAAACTGGGCTAAATGCGAAGGACCGCAATCGTTGGCCACCACGACTTTTGCGCTTAGCACCGCTGTTGCAATGTCGTTAAGTGGGCGAGTCATCAAATAAACAAAATCGGTACGCTCTAGGCTTTGCAACCAGCGATATTGCTCGGCTTCGTCGGGGCCAAGCACGAAACAGAATGTAGACTGAGGTGGCAACGCTGGTTTTAAAAGGTCGGCAAGTGCGACATAGTGTTGTATGGGCCAGCGCTTATAGTCACCGGCGCCCCCGCCCGGCATGAGCACGACCTCTGCCACGCTTGTCTCAGCGCCAGTGGCCAGCGCCTGCACGCACTTGCGGGCCGCTTGCGCCGGATCAAAATCTTTAAAGGCGGCCAATAACCGCAGATTCGCCAACCCCATGTACTGAGAAAAATCTTTGCGGTACGCGTGCGTCCATACCACATCGGTCACTCTTTGATTTTTAAAACCAAGACGATAGCGAGGGCGCTTAAGCATGGCGGCGATGCCGTACTTGTCGCTCGCAAAGTGCAAAGCAATGACAAGGTCTGCGTCACCGTCCATGGCCCGATACACCTCACTCAACGTGTCGGCCTGCGTAAACGCTTCGACCCAGGGCAATATTAAGTAATGTTTGCCCACCGCATCTTGCGCGACTACCCTCAAATGACAGTGCGGCCAAAATTGTTTAATTTGATACAGCAGCGGATAAGAAACAATTTGCGTTCCTAAAAACTGCATACTCCGAATGAAAACAATAACTTTTTTCACAACAAGGCTAAGGMCGTTCGGTAGGTGATGAAGGCAGCGAGATAGGCTAACCCAAACAAATAGGTCGTAGCAATCAGAGGGATTGTCCAACCGCCGCTTTCTCGTTTAAGTGTTGCCAGCGTTGACAGGCACTGGGGCGCAAAGACATACCAGGCCAGCATTGACAACGCCGTTGGCAGGCTCCATTGTTGGGCCAGTATCGGGCCAAGCGTGTCGGCAGCGGCAGGCCCCGTTGCAGACAAGGCATATACCGTGCCCAGCGCACTAATTGCAACTTCGCGCGCGGCCATGCCCGGGATCAAGGCAATTGAGATTTGCCAGTTAAATCCGATCGGTGCCAGAACAACAGCTAGGCCGTGCCCAAGCATGCCGGCAACACTGTATTCGATTGCTGGGTTAACTGCGCCCGCGGGCGCCCCCGGAAAGCTTGCCAAGACCCACAAAGCGATCGTCAGAATCATGATGACGCCGCCGACACGTCGCATAAACAACTGTGCGCGCTGCAGCAAGCCCAATAAAATATTCCGAAGATTCGGACGGCGATAGGTGGGGAGCTCCATCATTAAAGGGCGAACCTGTCTGCCTGCCGCTGTGACTTTTTTTAGGACAAAAGCCACCGCTAGCGCGCCTAAAATACCGGCCAAATACAGCACAAACATCACGACCCCTTGCAACTGCAAAAAGCCAGCCACGCTTTTTTGAGGAATGAACGCAGCGATAAGCAAGGCATAGATGGGTAAGCGCGCCGAGCATGTCATCAACGGGGCAATCAGCATCGTCACGACACGATCACGGGCATTTGGAATGGTGCGGATCGCAATGATGCCTGGAATCGCACACGCAAAGCTCGACAATAACGGAATGAACGACCGCCCGGATAAGCCCACAGACCCCATCAACCGGTCAAGCAAATACGCTGCACGCGGTAAATAGCCAGATTCTTCTAAGAGCAAAATAAAACCGAACAAAACAAGAATTTGCGGCAAAAAAATAACCACTGCACCAGCGCCCGCAAGAATGCCATCAACCAGCAAGCTACGCAGCCAAGTGTCGGGTAGCCACTGCAGCAGTCGTTCTGACAACCAACCGGTGCCGTCTTTAATCCATTCCATGGGTACCGCAGCCCAACTGAACATTGCCTGAAACATCAAAAAAAGCACGACAACTAAAATGACGGGTCCCAAGACAGGATGCAGCAAGACTCGATCGATCTGGGCGTTGGTCTCATTGGGAGTCAGGTGATCAAGGTTTAAAACCTTTAGGATTGACTGTACGCGCTGGTGGTCTAGCTCAACGGTATCTTGTGTCAAAGGCTGAGCCGCTAATTGTTCGCTTAAATGCCAAATCGCATGTTCGTCGAACAACGCGTTCAAGGCCTGAGCGCCCTGCGTCGCCACCGCAACGGTTGAAACCACCCGAACGCCCAAGCTGTTTGAAAGTTGCTGCTCATTAATGTGAATCCCACATGCACGCGCCTCGTCTGACAGGTTCAAGGCCACCACGCAAGGCAACTTCAGGCGCTGCACCGCCAAGACAAGCCGCAGGCTGCGGCGTAAATTCGTGGCATCCACCACGCAGACAACCAGGTCGGGGCGTTTTTCGCCTGCGGCACGACCCGCTAACACATCACAAGTGACTCGTTCATCGAGGGAACGCGGATACAAACTATAAGTGCCTGGCAAATCAAGAATACGCAAGATTTTACCGGCCGGTGTCACGAGCCTGCCCTCAACGCGGTCGACTGTCACACCCGCATAGTTTGCAACTTTTTGACGACTGCCAGTCAGGCGATTAAAAAGCGCCGTTTTACCGCAATTGGGATTACCAACCAGGGCGACCAAAGGGCCCCTAGGGTAAAGATGAACGGGTACCTCATGCACGAGCCGCGGCCTGAGCGACTGCATAAGCCTGATCGTTTTGAACGCCCACCAAGGCGGCCTCGGCGGCACGCAGCGCAAACGTTGACATACCGATGCGCACCACCAGAGGATCCGCACCGGGCATCGAACGCCGCAGAACCATGACTTGCTCACCGATCAAAAAACCAAGCTCATTGAGTTGGCGATCACAGTCGGGCATCAGGACGCTTGCCCGAACCTCAGCAATTCGATAAAGTTGTCCAACTTGCGCGGTGTGTAAGAGTTGCATGGCCTGCGTTCTATTTGACGATCTCAGCGTTTGAGCGCGCTTAGCTTGAACAGGCTAAGCTAGACCGAGCTTTTAAATGAGAATAATTGCTATTTGAGATAGTAACAGTAGTTTTACGTACACACTTGGCTTGTATCTCACCCAGTCACACCCGCCTTAAGCCAAGTTAAGCAATACGATTTAACCGACCTATGACAGCCAATCACCTAGCCGCGCAATTGCTTAAAACGCTCTGGTCTGCCGCCCAAGGCGACGAACGCGAACTTGGGCGAGTACGCTTTGTTGGCGAAGGCGAGCTACCTTCGGCCTTCGCAGTCACCGATTTAGCCGCGGCTTCGATGGGGGCGGCCGGCCTCGCCCTGTGCTCACTGCTTGGAGCAAACACTCAAGCAAACGTCACGGTTGATCGCCGCCTTGCCTCATTTTGGTTTGCACAATCTTTGCGCCCCCAAGACTGGCGGATAGAAAATGCCGAAGACTTTGTGATGGGCGATTACCCGACGGTCGATGGTTGGATCAGGCTGCACACCAACGCCCCACACCACCGGGCGGCTGCCTTGCGCGCGCTCGGTCTGACGGCGCCCACTGCGCGTGCGGATGTGGCGCAATCAGTGGCCACCTGGCGCGCCGACGCCCTCGAAGCAGCGGTCTTAGCTGAAGGCGGCTGTGCGGCGACGATGCGGTCTTGGCAAGACTGGCAGGCACATGCACAGGGACAGGCGGTGTTAAGCGAACCCCTGCTCGACTGGCAACCGGGCCTGCTGATGGCACAGCCAACATGGGCGTTAAACCCCACACGCCCATTGCAAGGGCTCAAAGTCCTTGATATGACCCGCGTACTAGCAGGGCCGTCTGCCACCCGGCTGTTAGCCGGTCTGGGCGCCGAGGTCTTGCGGCTTGACCCACCCTGGTGGGATGAACCCACGCTTGCCCCAGAAATGACGCTGGGCAAGCGTTGTGCGCGACTTGACTTGCGCGAACCCGATCAACGCGAACGCTGGAGCGCCTTGCTGGGTGAGACCGACGTATTCGTACACGGCTATCGCAGCGATGCGCTAGCGGCACTTGGGCTGGGGGCTGAACAACGGCAAGCCCTCAGGCCTGGTTTGGTTGATGTCTCGTTAGATGCCTATGGTTTTGCCGGCCCCTGGCGACACCGCCGCGGCTTTGACAGCCTGGTGCAAATGAGCATCGGCATCGCGCACGCAGGACAACAGTTGGCCGCAAGTGACAAACCTAAGCCGTTACCGGTACAGGCCCTTGATCACGCCACCGGTTACCTCTTGGCCACCGCTGCCTTGCGCGGACTGCACACGCGCCTGAACACCGGCCGCGGCAGTATCGTTCGCGCGTCGCTGGCACGCACCGGCGCTCTGCTGATGCAAACGTTAAACACCAGCGGCGAGCCCAAGCAGCCCCTGGCACCCGAAACGCCTGCAGACCTTGCCACCACCCGCGAACAAACCTTCTGGGGTCCTGCCTGCAGAGTTCGCTGGCCTGTTCACGTGACCGGCGTAGACGTACGCTGGGAGATACCGGCCGGACCACTTGGCAGCAGCGAGGCTGCTTGGCGTCGTTAACCCGTCGCGCGCTTGAGACGCCGCTCTAAGACGAAAAATCCAACTTGCAGCAGCAGCGCTAAAGCCGCTGACGGAATGGCACCTGCCAATAAAAGTGAAGTGTTATTTAGAGCCAAGCCTTGCGCGATACGCTCGCCAAAGCCCCCCGCCCCGACAAACGCCGCGATCGTTGCGGTGCCAACGCTCACAACGGCCGCGACTTTAACGCCGCTTAAAATCATCGGACGCGCAAGAGGCAGTTCAATCAGCCAGAGCCGATCGCGGTCGCTCAAACCAAGCGCCGTGGCGGCTTGTCGCAGCGACGCAGAGATCTCACTGAGCCCCGTATAGGTACTTTGTACGATGGGTAACAAGGCATACAAAAATAGTGCCGCGATGGCGGGTATGGTACCGATCATCCCAAACAAAGAAATTAAAAAGGCGAGCAACGCTAAAGACGGAATCGTTTGAATGACCCCCGTGAGCGACAAGACCACTTGCCCGGTGCGTGGCCGATAAAAGCAAACAATACCTAAAGGCAGCCCGACCAGCAGCGCCAGAAGCAACGACAGCACCACTAAAAAAACGTGTTGCGCCGCTAGGCGCCAAAAATCCACACCAAAAAGCGCACTGAAAAATGACTGCTTAGAAACTAAACGTTGCCCATCTTGTACGCTTGCCGTACTCGTGGCCTCACTAGGTTGAGCACGCTGTGTCAGTAAAAACTGCTGCGCTACCGCTGCAAACGTTTGGCCTTCAAGCTCAACCTGGGTGTTGAGCTCAAGCATGGCTTGCTGAGAAATCTTATTTTGCAACGCTAAGATGATTTTCCAGGACTCTGGAAACTTAGCCGGCACGTCTGCGCGAACCAACAATAGCGCTTCATAAGTTGGAAAAAATTGTCGGTCATCAAGCAACACCATTAAACCGTAACGCTTTAGTTTTGAATCGGTACCATAGGCATCCACCACATCGATCTGTTTTGCTGCAATTGCCTCGTAGGCGAGCCCGTGATCCAGTCCGCGCGGTGAAAGTCGGCCAAGCTGATAAGCGGCTGACAGGCCTTTCCAGCCGTCACTGCGGCCAATAAACTCGTGCGACAAGCCCGGCACCAGATGCGGGTGTTTAGCCAAATCTGAAATCGTTTTGATTTGCAGCTGCTCGGCTAACTCCCGCCGCATCGCCATCACATAAGAATTATCAAACCCAAGCAACACCGCAGCCTGGAGTCCAAGCGGCAACAGTCGCTCGTTGATCTGCGCCAGCGAAAGCGCCTGCTCGGTTTTTAAAATCTCTCGGGTGATTGTGCCGGTATATTCAGGATATAAATCGATTTCGCCGCTGGTTAACGCCGACAACAAAATTCCCGTATTACCCAAGCCCGCCTTTAGCCGAACGCGGTCGTGACCGGCAGCGGTCACTGCCTGACTGACGATCTCGCCAAGAATATATGATTCAGTAAAGCGCTTAGAGCCAACTGTCAAGGGCTGAGCAAGCGCCGCCTGCGCGAGAGCCACCCACACGCAGTACGACAGCCCCAGAAGCCAGCTGCTTAGCCTAAACACTAGCTGACAATCAAACGAGAGGCTTGTGCCTCGCTAACATGGCCTACCACTGCGGCATCATGAAAGCCGTGCCGCTTAAATACTGTTAACACTTCGGGCACGGTCTCAGGCGAACAGCAGACCAATAAGCCACCGCTCGTTTGCGGATCAGACAAAAGCGTTTGGCATTCTGGAGGTAAAGCCGCGCCAAGCGTGATCTCGTTGCCATAGCCCTCCCAGTTGCGGCCCGACGCGCCCGTGACCATGCCCTGCTGAATCAAAGCCGTGACGTTGGGTAACAAAGGCACCTGAGCCCAGTTCAGTTGCACAGTCAACTTTGCGCCACGCGCGATTTCTAGCGCATGACCAGCCAAGCCAAAGCCCGTGACATCGGTCAAGGCATGCACACCCGACAACTCAGCTAGCTCGGGGCCCGGCGTATTGAGTTTAGTTGCGTTCGAGAGCATCGCTTCGTAGCCCGCCGCGTCAAGCGCCTCTTTTTTGAGCGCAGCCGATAAAATCCCCACCCCAATTGATTTGCCCAAGACCATTACGTCGCCCTTGCGCGCACCATCATTACGCTTGACGCGATCAGGGTGAATTAACCCGAGCACGACCAAACCATAAATCGGTTCGACCGAGTCGATGGTGTGGCCGCCTGCGATGGGGATACCGGCAATATTACAAACCGAGGCACCCCCCGCCAGAATTTTGCCGATTGTATCGGTAGACAACACATTGATCGGCATCCCGACCAGCGCCAGGGCCAGGATCGGCTTGCCGCCCATCGCGTAGACATCGCTGATCGCGTTTGTCGCCGCGATCCGCCCGAAATCATACGGATCATCAACGATTGGCATAAAAAAATCGGTCGTCGCTATCAAGGCCTGTTCGTCATTGATTTTATAAACCGCCGCATCATCAGCAGTTGCGATGCCCACCATCAACTCTTTTGGGATAGGCATTTGCAAAGTGCCTTTTAAGATCTCAGACAACACAGCCGGGGCGATTTTGCAACCACAACCCCCACCATGCGAGAGCGAAGTCAAACGGGGTTCAGAAGCATTCATGAAGATCCTCAGGCATAAAAGACGACAACGCGTCTGGGTTTAAAGCGCCGCCTTTCAGAAGGGGCGTTACGCTAAAAGCGTATTTTCAATGATTGTAATCAATCCGCTGCGCTCGTGCGCCGGTTCAAACAGAGGTGCCCGACGCGCGCATTGTTTTTGCAAGTGTGTCGCGAAAATCGGTTCATTTTTAAATTTCAACAGTAGGGTTGCCAGACCTTGTGCGTCGCCCACTTCAAACAAACCGGCGTAGTCCTCGCCTAGCATTCCAATATTGCCCGCGATACGCGAGGCAATCACGGGAACGCCGCTGCAGATGGCCTCCATGAGCACGTGAGCGCCGCCTTCCATGATGCTGGTATGCACCAGCACATGTGCGCGTTGTATTTGACTACGCGTTGCGGCGTGGCTCAGTTCACCCATAAACTGATATTGAGGGTAATGTTGCGCAGTTTGCCGCGCCTGCTGCGCCAATTGCAAATCATGCTCACCACCAATATGTCTGAAGTCGATCTCGTGCTGAGCTGCAAGTAACGCGGCCGCCTCAAACACGGTCTGAGGCGCCTTTTCAGGACGCAAGTGGCCAACCATTACCGCACGCACGCGACCGATGGCTTTGGGTAGTGTGACGCGTGGGGTCGTCGACTGCAACAGCACAGTCGTCTTTTTACGCAGTGGCGCAGCCAACTCAGCGAGCCCGGTCGCTTGCAACACAACTAAACGCGCAGCCCATTGAAGCGACTGCTGCGCCTGCGCGTCTTGCTTGATATCTCGATATAAATCGGTACCTGTCAGCACGACTACCAAGCCGTTTGAACCGCGCGCGGCATGCCAGGCTGCAATTGACGGGTAGCTGCGTCGCGCATGCAGTGCGATCAGGACAGCGTCGGACTCGGCGCCGTCCCACTCGCTGACCAGACGCACGCGAAACTGCCCTACAAGCATTTGCCTATAGCGTTTAGCTGTCTGCCAGTTACCGTTATTGGCGCTTGCCAGCGCCGGACTTACAATAACGACGCTTGGCAACTTTGGCTTGGGCGTGGGCTTAGTGAATTGGCTCATTTCAGTTTTCGGCAAATAACTTTTAGGGCAAGAACAGGCGATGCGTCAGGCAAGTATTCAAACGCTAACAGTAGCACTACAACAGCTTCGAGAACACACTCTCAGCGCTTTTGCTTGCTACCAACGCGCCGACAAACTCTTGATTCCTYTAGCGGCTGGGCTGAACCCSCCGCTTTGGGAGCTCGGTCATGTCGCCTGGTTTCAAGAATACTGGATCGCGCGCAACCAGCAACGGCACTTTGGCCTGGCGCTTGACTTGACCCACGCGCGACTGCCCTCGGCACTGGCAACGGCCGACCTATGGTTTGACAGCGCAAAAGTCCCTCACCCATCTCGTTGGCATCAATCGCTGCCTACTCAAGAGCAATGCCTGCAGTACGCCGAGCAAACCTTGGCACAAACGCTTGAGCTTTTGCAGCAAGAAACCAATGATAGCCCCGCACTCTATTTTTATTGGCTCGTGTTACAGCACGAAGCCATGCATCTTGAAGCCAGTGCCTACATGGCGCAAGCACTTGAAGTGGCCCTCGATACCCCTTGGCGGCACCTTGCAAAACGTCAGGCAAATCAACCCTCTTTACCCGAACGCGTGCGTCTGCCCGCCCAAACCCGGACACTAGGTTCTGGCGACCTGCAGTTTTGCTTCGATAACGAACTCAGCATGCAAAGCTTTGACCTTCACGCTTTTGAGATCGCCTTGCAACCCGTGAACTGGGGACAATACTTGGCCTTTGTTGCGGCAACCGGCAACCGCCTGCCACCGTATCTTCGGGCCGCGGGCTCTGGCTTTGAGACACAAGTATTTGGCTGCTGGCGACCCCTCGCGATGACTGATGTCGCAGTGCATCTGTCGTGGCATGACGCACAGGCCTACTGCGCGTGGGCAAAGTGCCGCTTACCAACAGAGGCCGAGTGGGATTGCGCCGCAAAAACTTTACAAGATTTTGAGTGGGGAGACGTCTGGGAGTGGACGCAAGATACGTTTGCGCCTTTCGAGGGCTTTGTGCCGCATCCCTATGTTGAATACTCGGCTCCGTGGTTTGGCTCGCGAAAGGTTCTGCGTGGCGCCGCGCAGTTAACCCATCCGGTTGTACGCCACTTCAATTACCGCAATTTTTTTACGCCTGAGCGCTGCGATATCTATGCAGGGTTTAGAACCTGCGCGCGTTGAACACCGCACGCCACGCACGCGTTAATTGGCCCAAAAGACCGCATACTGCTCTTCTTGGTCAGTCCAGTACTGCGTCTGCGCAAAGCCCGCTTTGAGCAAGTGTTTGGTGAACTTGTCTGRTGTCCACTTATACGAGTTTTCAGTGTGGATTGATTCGGCGGCCTCAAACACACGCTGCTGCCCGGGCCAACTTACAGTCAGCTTCTGCCGTGCGTGCAGGTGCATTTCAATGCGTGATTCTTGAATATTAAAGCGTGCGCTGTGGCGCCAGTCACGCACATCAAAATTCGAGCCTAGTAACTCATTAATATGCCTGAGTGCGTTCAAATTGAAAGCCGCTGTCACACCCAAATCGTCGTCATAGGCGCGTTCGAGCACGCTGTGATCTTTGACCAAATCAATACCGATCAGCAGCCCCGAGCCGGACTGGCCTTGAGCGCATAGCGCTGCAATTCGCTGCAAAAAAACCAACGCTTCGTCAGGACTAAAGTTACCTAAACTCGAACCGGGATAAAACGCCAGCACGGGCTTAGCCGACACCTGCTGTTGCAGCGCCATAGGTAACTCAAGGGTCTTAGAAAAATCCATCCCAACGCCAAACATAGGAATCTGGGGGCGCTCATATTGCAACCGCGCAAGCGCGCCTCGCAAATAGTCTAAAGAAATATCGATCGCAACATAGACGCCCGGCACAGTGTGTGCAAACAAACTAGCAGCTTTTTGGCAGCTGCCTGCGCCAAGATCTATCCAAACGGCCTGAGCGGGAAGCCGTGCGTGAATCGCTTGGGCATGATCTGCAAAAATCGTTGCTTCGGTGCGGGTTGGATAGTATTCGGGCAAACAGGTGATTGCCTCAAAAAGCGAGGAACCCAGAGCGTTATAAAAATACTTTGGTGAACAAGCGGCCTGCGCGCTGAGTAATCCTTGAGACAGTTCTTGCACCACCGCCTGTTGATTCACTTCAAACGTATTAAAAAATGAAGGTTTTAAAGCCAGCATTGGGGTCTCTCGGGTCAGATAAGATTGAAACTAGTAACATCATACCGATGTCATTGGCTTGGATTTAAGCAAAATAATGAAATTTTTAGAAAAATGTATCGCTGTCTGGGGCGCAGTATGCACTCGCGCTGGCGTTTTGCGAGCAGTATTTTTGGGTGTTGCGGCAATCTTGTTATCTTTTGGCGCGCTCAGCACTGCGCTTGGCCAACCCGTGTTCAAAGTCACGGCAATTCCTGACGAATCACCGACCGAGCTGGCTCGCAAAGCTGACCCCCTGATCAAACACCTTGAAAAGGTCTTAGGGGTCAAGGTGCAATATATTCCGGTCTCTGATTATGCTGCCGCGGTTGAAGCGCTGGTGAATCAACAGGTTGATATGGCCTGGTTCGGCGGCTTTACTTTTGTTCAAGCCAACATTCGTTCGGGCGGCAAAATCTTGCCCTTGGTACAACGCGAAGAAGACACCAAATTCCAATCAGTCTTCATCACCGCCTCGCCAGACATCAAAACGCTTAAAGACCTAAAAGGCAAGACGGTGAGTTTTGGTTCACCCTCAAGCACCTCTGGGCATTTGATGCCACGCAGCTTTTTAATCGCTGCTGGAGTCAATCCTGATAACGACTTAAAACGCGTCGCGTTTTCGGGCGCACATGACGCCACCATCGCGGCAGTCGCTTCGGGCAAAGTGGATGCTGGAGCCTTAAATATTTCGGTTTGGGAAAAATTCGTCGCCGACAAGAAAGTAGACATCACTAAGGTGAAAGCGTTTTACACCACACCAACTTATTTTGATTACAACTGGACCGTACACAGTGCAATGCCTGAGGCAAAGCGCAAGTTATTGACCGAAGCCTTTTTAGCGTTGACCCCCGACACCCCAGAGGGTAAAGAGATTCTGTCTTTACAGCGCGCCACAAAGTTTGTGCCGACTCAGACCGAAAACTATAAAGACATCGGGGCCGCAGCCGCCAACGCGGGTCTGCTGAAGTAGGCCGAGGTCTAGCTCAAACATCCACGCAAGCAAAAAGATGAAAATAAACCTCGAGAGTGTCTCGGTCTGCCATGCTTCGGCCAGCACGCGCGGCACGGAAGTGCTCAGCGCCGTATCGCTGACAATTCAGGCTAGCGAAAAACTTGCGATCATCGGCCCGTCTGGCGCGGGTAAAACCTCTTTGTTACACGTGTTGGCGTGCGCGCAACGACCAAACGACGGGCACTTACTTCTGAACGGGCAAGACCCGTGGGGCGTGAGTAATGCGGCACTCAAGCAGTTGCGTGGTCAGCTTTTTTTAGCCCCGCAAATCGCGCCGCTTGTCCCTCGTCAGCGGGTTGTGACGTCAGTCTTAGCAGGGCTACTACCACAACTCAGTTTTTGGCAAAGCTTCAGACAACTACTTTATCCCACCAACATGCAAGGTGCACATGACGCACTCACCCGCTTTGACCTTGCCGAGAAATTATTCGAACGAGTGGATCGTTTATCGGGTGGTGAACGTCAACGTGTGGGTTTGGCCCGTGCCTTGATTTCAAATGCCAAACTGTTACTGATCGACGAACCACTTTCTGCGCTTGACCCGCAACGCGGCGAACAAGCCTTAACTGAGTTGTGCCAGGCAAGCCAAGACAGCGAGGCAACGCTGATCGCTACGCTACACCACGTAGAAATGGCCTTAAAATTTTTTCCGCGCATCATTGGCCTAGCGCAAGGGCGCATTCAATTTGACCTTCCAGTCGCACAAGTGACTCCCGCGCTTTTGACAGAGCTTTATAGCCATCAACAGAACGTCGAACCGGCCTTTGACGCAGAACAAACTGCTGGCACACGCGCAACTCACCCTGCCTTTGCGCCGGTTTGTCGCTAAGCCGCGACCGACACCACAGACACGCCACCCTGATGACGCCCGCTACTGAGCCTACCGTTGCCGCAGCACAAAGGCTACGCGATCCCGCATGGCCTCGTCGCCTCTCGGGCGTAATCGTCGCGATTCTCATTCTTTGGCCAATCCTTGAATGGACCGAGTTCAGGCCTTGGACTCTTTGGGATAAAGAAAGTCTGAAGCAAACAGGAAATTTTCTGGAGAGTTTTTTTCCGCCTAAGCTTTCAGTCGAATTTTTAGTTCAAGTTGCACACGAAACCTGGCGCACTATTGCTATGGCGACCGTAGGCATCACGCTCGCGATTTTTTTAGCGGTGCCGTTCGCACTAATCGCAGTGAGGGTGCTTTCACTGTCGGGCCTCTCGGGACGGATGCAGCGCTTACCAACGGCCCTACGCGAAGTGGTGCGAGCCCTTTTGATCATTTTGCGCAGTGTTCCTGAATTGATTTGGGCCTTAATCTTTGTACGAGTCGTTGGTTTAGGCCCAACCTCGGGCGTGCTGGCGATTGCACTGACTTACGCCGGTATGCTAGGCAAAGTCTACGCAGAAATTCTCGAGAGTGGCGACCCCAGCAACTCTCAAGCTTTGATGCGCAACGGCGCCGGTCGCTTACAAACCTTGTTCTATGCTTTGTTGCCCCAAAATGCCGATGAACTGATTAGCTACACGATTTATCGTTGGGAATGCGCCATACGCTCATCCGCCGTTCTGGGGTTTGTTGGCGCAGGTGGCCTGGGACAAATGATGGACGCCTCCTTAAAAATGTTTAATGGCTCTGAGGTCTTTACCCTCTTGATTGTATTTTTGTTGCTAGTGTGGTGTTCTGATATGGTCAGTGCCTGGTTGAGAAAGTTTTTATCATGATAGTGACCCCAAGCCCTTCGCCACGTCCGCCGCGTGTCGCCCAACAATTGGTGCTTGATCTGAGCCTCGCAACACGCACCGGCATTCGACCGAAGGCTATTTTTTTTCTGACGACCTGCTTTGCGTTGATCTTCGCCAGCTTCGCCAGCCTCGACCTACAATTCGCAGCCTTTTTTGACCCCGGCACCCTTCGTAAAATGTGGCTGTTTATTGCAGAACTCACCCAGCCAAATTGGACCGGTGCGTTTTGGCTAAAGCTGTTACCTGCCGCACTCGAAACACTCGCCATGTCGGCCTTAGGGACACTGCTTGCGCTGGTGCTGGGGCTCGCACTCGCAATTGCGGCAAGCAAGCGAACGCCCAGGCGGTTTAGCTTAGTTCGTTCAAGTGCGCGCTGGCTACTGAGTGCCTTGCGTAGTGTTCCAGAACTCATGTGGGCAGCGTTACTATTGATCTCTGCAGGTTTAGGCCCCTTTTCTGGCACTCTGGCGCTTGCACTGCACACGACTGGCGTATTGGGTCGCATGTTTGCCGAGGCGCTTGAAAATGCCCCCAAAGACAATGAGTTCGCCCTGAGCGTACGCGGCATTAGCCGCAGCAAAATTTTCTTTTTTGTACAAATCCCACAGATCGCGCCGCAGCTTTTGAGCTACACCCTTTATCGCTGGGAGAACAACATACGCGCTGCAACGGTGTTAGGCATCGTTGGCGCTGGTGGCCTAGGCCAAATGCTGTCGTATTACCTCAGCCTGTTTAAGATGTCAGAAACCAGTTCGATTTTACTCGTGATGATTGGGCTGGTCTTGCTGGTGGATATGCTCAGCGCCAAAATTCGGCGAGCGCTCGCGTGAGAGGTCGTCTTAACTTACCTTTCGTCAATCTCACTCGCTATATAGCGACCATCCACCCACAAGCCCTGCTGGCAAAGTGCGCGCACCACCTTGGCTGTTAGTGCCCCGACCGAGGCGGCAGCCGTTGAAAGCGGGATGTGGCGCGAGCGGCACAGTGCCACCACTCTCAGCACTTGGGGTGTACGAATCGACAGGGCAACCAGGGCCCCGCTGTCGAGCTCGGCTTTTAAGGGCATGACAGGCAAGATCGTGCAACCAAGGCCAGCAAGCAACGAGGTGCGCAAGATACTGATAGAACTGATATCCGCCACCACATTCGGTGCAAGCAAACCCGCCTGAACGGCCTGCTGCTCGATCAGCGGTCGAACGCCATGTGGTTGCGCTGGCAAAATCAGCGGCTTAGCCAAGGCATCACGAAACGAGATGCTTGCCTTACGCGGTACGTCGACTTTAGACTCTGGGCGATAGATCAGCGACATCTTCTCAGACACCAAGGGCTCCGCAATAAAGTCGCCAAGCGTGCCATCATCAAATAAGATCGCCATATGCAGCGAGCCCGCCAGCAGTTGACGCGTTAAGTTGCCCGTCAACTCTTCTGTCAGTTCAAGCTGAACGTTGGGTAGCTCTTGGCGAACGGCTTTCAATAAAGGTAAGGCCAGCGCATGCGAAGCACTATGTGGTATCCCAAACACGACTTTACCCGCAGGCGAATCGGTCAGCCCAGCCACGCTTGAGGCAGCGTCTTCGACCTGCCGCAAAATCGAAGTCGCATACGTGTGAAACACGGTGCCCGCCTCAGTCAACTCTACCCCGCGACGCGACCGCACAAATAGTTGCGCACCCAGTTCCTCTTCTAGCTGTGCCAACTGATGGCTAAGCGCAGACTGCGCCACGTAAACTTTGCCAGCCGCCTTTGAAAACGTGCCGTGCTCGGCGATGGCCAAAAAATAGCGAAGTTGTCTGAGTTCCATTTACGAGCCCCAAGCAAACAGCTAAGCAAACGATTAAAGAATCGACAAGCAATCGAAGGTAATATCTTATAAACAGATAGATGTATCTATAAATAATATTATACAGATAGATTGAATAACGCTTTAATAGATTCACAAGTCGTGAATAAGCAGCCTCAGGTTACCGCTTAGGGCCATGCACCACAGCAGCACAGTGCGCTTAATTCAGATTGATTCTTCTTACCTGAAGATGAGAACCCAGCGCTGATCGATTGGCCAATCGATCAGCGGTTTGGATCGATGTAACGCCCTTTCCAGGGGATCACGTGCCTCACACCACCCTTAGGAAACTCTGTGTCACCCAAGCGCCTTGGGATCAGGTGCACATGACAATGCCAGACAGATTGCCCAGCGATTTCGCCGCAATTCATACCGATGTTGTAGCCGCCAATGGTTGGATCAAGCGCATCAATTATTTTTTTTTGTGAATGAATCAGATCATGAATCGCAGCGACCTCGGCATGTGTTAAGCCAAAATAATCAATGGTGTGTCGTTTTGGAATAAACAAGGTATGAAAAGGCGTCACGGGGTACRCATCGCGCGTCGCGTAGGCAAGTTCGTTCTCTTCAACAATACGCGCACGATCGATGAACTGTGCATCACAAAACAAACAATCAGCGACATGCTCAGATTGAGGCTCTCGGGTATCACTAGTTGATTCATTCATGAAATGTTCCAGTTGATCGCCTCAACGAACCGGCTTAGGCAAACGGGTGTGTATCACTTTCACAATCGAGGTCACTGGGATCCAAGTGCGAGTGATTTTTATATAGTCTTCGACCAACAAATAGGTTGAGCCGAGCTCGACCACCACATAGCCACTTGGCAGCACACCGTCATCGAGCAGCGACACTTCAACCCCTCCGTTCACCGAGGTGATATTGATATGTTGCCCGACCTTAAGGGGTTTAAAAATGTCGGCTGGCTGAGCGCCTGCTGACGAGAGCAAGCCAACCGTAAGAAAGCACAGCAAAAAATAGCGTGTGAAGAAACGAGTTAATTTTTGCATATACTTAAGCCGTATTAACCGATTTCAATTAGGTTCTGCAGCCACTGATACAGAGCCACTCAATACTCAAAACGTATAAGCAGATTCCATCTCGCGCCTGATCTTGAAAGCTGCAGTATTGGGATCCATCTGTACGTCATCCCAGCACAAGCTCTGCCCTTTTGCGACAGCGCGCACCACCTTGACACTGTGGGCCATCCCAAGCGGCAAGCCGCCCATACGCTTAGAGGTCGAGGCCGGCAATAACTTACCCCAAACGGTATAACCACCTTCACCATCGAGCATATCGCCAGGCTTTAAGTCGCGCTTAGCAGTGGCAACCACATCGGCGTTCCAGCTATTGGCAACACCAGTGGCCTCGCCACGCAAGGCTACGCTTGCAACGCTCATGCCAACCTCAAGCCCAATCAAATGCCAACGCTTATACAGCGTGAAATAACGGCCTGTTGGGTCGGTGTGTGCGTTGTACTCTTCAAAACAATTCTTGATGTAGTCGGTTTCGGCCTCAACCGTCACCCAGACCCCCATTCGAATATCGTACGGGATCACACGGCCGTCTTTTTCAAGACTTGAGATCACTTCAACCATGCCTTTGCGTTCAAGCACACCGCCTTCGCTGATGGGTCTTGTCACAAATGGAATATCTTCAACGCTGGCAGGTGGATACAGCAACCCATTCGATGGAACACCCAAGCCCGTTGCGTTTGAGACGGCTGTGCTTTCAATTGAAGGCTTTGAGCCATCTAAAAAGCTATTGAACATTTTTGGATTTAAGCCGCCACGCTCGGCTTGCTCGGGGGTCAAGCCATAAAAGCCCCAAACAGTCTCGGGCGTCGATTCAGAAAAATGCGGTAACCATTTATGGCCACGACCTGCAGCCACAACCGGAAAGCCACAGGTACGCGCCCAGTCGACCAAGTCACAAATCAAGGCAGGCTGGTCACCAAAGGCCAGCGAATACACCACACCCGCCGCCAAAGCGCGTGAGCCCAGCAAAGGGCCACAAAAGGCATCCGCTTCAACCGTCACATTCACAACGTGCTTTTTAAAGGCGAACGCCTCAAGAATGTGGTCAACCGCGTGCATCGGCGAGCCCGTACATTCAACCACCACATCTACTGACGGATGACGCACCAAGGCCTGCCAGTCTTCAGAAATAAAAGTTGTGCCGTTTTTAGCTGCATCATCAAGTGACTTGGCTTGCAGGCGCTCCGGTTCCCAACCAACGCGCGCAAGGTTTGTGCGTGCGGCGGTCGGAGACAAATCTGCAATTCCCACTAAGTGCACGCCAGGTGTGCGCGGGATTTGCGATAAATACATCGAGCCGAACTTGCCGGCACCGATCAAGCCAATGCGAATCGGGCGGTTGTCGGCTGCGCATTGTTGTAACTTGGCATACAAACTCATACGGCTACCTTCAGTTCTTCTAGCGAAGTTTCGAGCGCACTGGCAGGCATGCCTTTGCCCCAGGGTAAGTCGACCGGGTACGACTTGGTCAGGCAATCATCGGGCAAGCATTCAATCTGTGCGAAGTCGCGATGGGCAATGTATTCGGGGCGCTTGTGGCGGCGAATGTGGTTAGAAATCGCACAAAGACTTAAGTAGACCGCGTTGCGGTTCCATGGCGACAAATTACTGCCCGAAGCATGCACCAAACAGCTATGAAACAGAATCATTGACCCCGCGGGGCCCGTGGGGCTAACGATGCCACCAGTTTTACCACCTGCACGAGCCACTAACTGCCGGATCAACGTGTCGTCGACCGTCCAAAGCGGATAGCTGGTCGTGGTGAGATCATGTTTAGCCTCAATCACGCCCTTTTTATGGCTGCCAGGAATGAACATCAGCGGGCCGTTGTAGGGGTTCACGTCATCCAAGAAAATCGCAATGTTCATGGCGCGCTCGGTGGGCATCATGTCGTCATTCAACCACGTACCGTAATCTTGATGCCACTGCCAGACAGCACCTTCAAAGGCCATCTTGCCGTTGATTTTGAACTGATGCATATAAAGATCTTCGCCAAGCAGCTCTTGAACAGGCTTGATCATGCGCGGATGACGCCCAAGCTTGGCAAAGGGCTCGCTRTACAGATGTGCCGCAAAGTTTGTGCGAACGGCATCGCTGTCTTTTTCACGTACGTTAAATGCCTCGCGCCGACTGTAAAGCTCTGGCACAGCAGCGTTCAAGGTTTTGGTTTCTTCGGGGGTAAACAAACCCGGAAAAAATAAATAGCCGTCTTTGTCAAACTGCGTGAGTTGTGCAGGGGTCAATTTCATAATGAGTCTCTCGGTTAGGCTAGGCATCGCATTAGCGTTAATATTAGCGGATTTACGGCTTTCGCCGCACCTGCCCAGCTCTCCAAGCCCCAATCAGACACAAGAGCTAAAAATGACAATGAATTCCCCCATCCCAGCCACCCTGATCCCGGGCGATGGCATTGGCCCCGAAGTCGTTAGGGCGTCGGTGGCGGTACTTGAGGCTCTGGGTGCTCCATTCGTGTGGGACACTCAACTTGCCGGGATGGCCGCGTTTCATGCCTGTGGCGATCCGATGCCGCAGGTGCTGCTCGATAGCATTCGTAAAAATGGTCTGGCACTGAAAGGGCCACTCACGACCCCCATTGGCGAAGGCTTTCGCTCGGCAAACGTGCGGTTGCGTGAAACCTTTGGCTTGTACGCCAACGTGCGCCCGGCTCTCACCATCGTGCCAGGGCGTTTTGAAAAAATTGATATCGTGCTGATTCGTGAAAACCTTGAAGGTTTTTATGTTGCGCACGAGCACTATTTAGCTGTTGGCGACGACCCGCGTGCCGTGGCGCTGTCTTCGGGTGCGAATACACGTGCCGGCGTAAACCGCATTGCGCGTTATGCGTTTGAATACGCGATTAAACACGGTCGTAAAAAAATCACAATCGTGCATAAAGCGAACGTGCTTAAAGTGTTAACCGGCTTATTTTTAGAAGAGGCTCGAAACGTTGCGCGCGACTACGAAGGTCGCGTCGCGGTGGATGACCGCATCGTCGACGCCTGTGCCATGCAACTAGTGCTGAACCCTTGGCAATTCGATATGTTGTTATGTACAAATCTATTTGGCGATATTTTGTCAGACGAACTCGCGGGCTTAGTCGGTGGTTTAGGCTTGGCGCCAGGCGCCAATTTTGGCAAAGACGTTGCGATTTTTGAGGCCGTGCATGGCTCAGCGCCTGATATTGCAGGAAAAGGAATCGCTAATCCAATTTCGTTGTTATTAGCCTCTGGGCTGATGCTTGACCATGTCGGTCACCACGACCTTGCTCTACGCTTGCGCACTGCCATTGACCTGACGTTGAATCAAGACAAGGTCAGAACGATGGATTTAGCGGGCCAGGCAACAACGCATGCCTTCACCGAGGCACTGCTTAAACGAGTCAGCAGCTAACCGCGGCACAAACCAACAGAACAATCAATACTGATTGATGTCGTCGCTCTTAAGTGTCGTTTGATCAGTTTGCTTTTTAAAAAGCTTTCTGAAAATCAAGGTCACCGTCACCGAGGCGGCGATAAAAACAACGACCTCGCGGCCCCAGTTAAAATCGCCCGTCACATACTGAAGGGTCGCTACACAAAACATCGCGACCGACATCCCTAAAAAGATGAAGGTTAGCGTCAGCAGTTCGGTGACGGCGAGCGCGATGGCTAGAATTAACGAAATTTGATAGATTTGCATAGTCAAAGTGGCAGTCGTGCGCGGGTCAGTTCGTTTATTGTCAAAATTTGCTTACGATTTTTCCGATGGTGCCAGACAACGCTGACAACACGTCACTTGGCAGCAGGACGATCTTTGCGTTATTGCCTTTAGACAACTCCTGAATCGCTAAGGCCTGGATCTTTTTGATTTCGAACTCAACGGCGCTTGCCCCGCCCTCTGCGATTGCCTTTGACACGGCTGTGACCGCGTACGCTTCGGCATCTGCCAGAATGCGTTTGGCGGCCGCTTCTTTTTCAGCCGAATATAAGCGGGCATCGGCTTGCAGTTGGGTAGCCTGTTTGATACCTTCAGCCTCMGTCACTTGCCCGCGTCGCTTGCGCTCGGCGTTTAATTGCACCTGCATTGCTTCTTTTGTCGCGCTATCCACATCCACTTCAGTGATCTCGACGCGAGTTAACTTAATGCCCCATTCGTCTGAAACGGTTTGTAGTTCGGCTTCGATCTCTTGAGCCAGATGCCTGCGGTTAGACTGCACGCCGTCAAGATCTGTTTTGCCGATGACACTGCGAATCGTGCCGTTCACGATTGTTTTAATCGCAAGCGTGAGATTCTCAATGCGGTACATGGTGCGCGAAGCATCGGTGATGCGATACAAAATCGCGAGTTGCACCGAGATCGACACGTTGTCGTGCGTAATGGCGTTGATCGGGTCTGGTGGCAACTGGATTTCTTGAATCGACACCTTATAGCGCACCGTTTCAAGAAACGGCACTAACAAGTGCAACCCCGCCTCGAGTTTGCGATTGTATTTTCCTAAGCGCTCGACCAACCAGTTTTCGGACTGCGGCACGATTTTGATCGATAGCTTRAGTGTGAGGAGTACCAAAAGCAAAACAAAAGCCAAAACGATTGAGTCAAAACTTAACGTAGACACTGTAGCCACCTCATCAGAGCAAGAGAATGCAAAACCCGCGTCTAACTGTAGCATTTATACTACGCTCAAACGACTAAACTCGCACAACGCGACTGACTCGGTACAAGGGTAGGAACACCTAGCTTGGAAGGCGCGAATGCCTTCATAACGGCCTTCAGACACCGTCTCTTTTTGAAAGACCTTCTGACTATTTAGCACTTGTCAATACAGATTGACCTGTAGTGAAAACTCGCTCTAGAAATCAATTTGCACATTACACTTGCATTCGACAACGTAAGATAACAATAGACCCCAAGGAGCCGCAATGTTGCACTTTTCACTTTCAAAACTTACCAAAGTGGCCAGCGTATTGGTTCTAAGCCTGACCAGCATTTTGCCGGCAAGCACTGCACAGGCACAATCGCAAGACTATCCAAATCGCTCGATTAAATTTTTAGTGCCATATTCGGCGGGGACCACCACCGATGTTATTGCAAGGCTGTATTCTCAAAAGCTAGGCGACCTGTTGGGCCAAACCGTTGTGGTCGACAACAAAGCGGGCGCCGGGGGCAACATCTCGGCTGAAGCCACCGCAAAGGCCGCGCCCGACGGCTATACCCTGAGCTTCTCGACCAGCGCCACGCATGCCACGAATCCATCGCTGTACGCCAACATCCCTTTTGATCCGATCAAAGACTTTACCCATATCGCTTTGATGGTGGCCGCCCCCAATATGCTGGCCATCAACCCAAAGATCCCCGCGAACAATATGGCTGAGTTAATCGCCTACGCCAAGGCAAACCCCGGCAAACTTACATATATCTCGGCCGGCTCAGGTACCTCACCTCACATGGCGGGAGAGCTGTTAAAAACCATGGCTGGTATCGATATCCGCCACATTCCTTACAAAAATATTACGCAAGGCTTTAGCGATTTATTTGCAGGCGAGGTGTCCATGGCGTTTTATCACGTGCCCGTCATTTATCCGCATGTGCAGTCTGGTCGCCTGAGGGCACTGGGTATCGCGACGAGTGAACGTAGCCCGATCGCACTGGAGGTGCCACCGATTAGCGACACGGTAAAAGGTTACGATATCCGGCCATGGTGGGGTCTGGCAGGGCCTGCTGGATTGCCGCAGAATGTGATCAATAAACTCTATGAAGCGACTATGACGATTTTAAAAGATCCTGCCACACAAAAGCGGTTTATTGATCTCGGTTTGATTATTACCCCTATGAATACGAAAGACTTCAATGCTTTCACGGTGACTGAATTAGTGAAGTGGACAAAGATTGTTAAAGACTCAGGGGCCTCGGCAAACTAATGTATGACAACGGTCGCAGCACCTGAAATACTGCCAACCACGGTTGTCGGCAGCTATCCTCAACCAGCCTGGCTAGTGGATCATGCCTTGCTGGCCCAAGGTGTGCCCCGCACGCGCCTGCGCGAACTTTGGCGCGTTGCACCCGAGCAGCTTCAAGCCGCCCAAGATGACGCCACGCGACTCGCCATACAAGATATGGAACGCGCAGGTATCGAAATCATCACCGACGGCGAGATCAGGCGCGAAAGCTATTCAAATCGCTTCGCTAATTCGCTAGACGGCATCGACGATCACAACCCGGCCGTCATTCGCTCACAAAACGGTCTTGAAACGCAGATTCCACGCGTGGTGGCTAAGATCGCCCGGGTGAACTCTGTCGAGGTTGACGACTTCAGGTTTTTGAAAAATCACACGAGTCGACTGACCAAAGTCACGTTGCCCGGCCCATTTACGATGGGTCAGCAGGCAAAAGACGAATACTACCATGACGAAGAAGCCATGGTGATGGACTTTGCTGCAGCCGTCAACGCCGAAGCTCTGGCTTTACAAGCCGCTGGTGCGGATTTTATTCAGCTCGATGAGCCCTGGCTGCGCCACGACCCAGAAGCAGCCAAGCGCTATGCGGTGAAAGCGATTAATCGAGCGCTTCAAGGCCTCACAGTGCCAACAGTCGTGCACCTATGCTTTGGGTATGCTGCCGTAGTCAAAGGTCAAAAACCAACCGGTTATTCATTTTTGCCAGGACTAGGCGACTCGATTGCCACGCAGATTTCGATTGAAGCCGCGCAACCCAAACTTGATCTCGGTGTCTTGACGGATTTGGCAGGTAAAAAAATAATGCTTGGGGTCTTGGATTTAGGCGACCCGCACATTGAAACGGCCGAACAAGTGGCGAGCCGTATTCGCGCAGGACTTAAATTCGTCAAAGCAGAACAACTGATTCCAGCACCCGATTGCGGCATGAAATACCTACCCCGCGACGTGGCGTTTGGCAAACTCTGCGCCCTGAACGCTGGCGCGCGCCTGGTACGCCAAGAACTAGGTTTGCCTTGACACCAGTTTCGCTCTCAGGGCTTCGCTTATGGTGCCTGAGTGACAACAGTATGTGTGGCTGGCCGCACCACCTCAGTGGCCAAGCCTAGGCACTCAAGTATCTGAACGCACGAAAACGTCAAGTCCAGTTCAAACCACCTATGTCCATGTCGCGCTGAGCGCGCGTCAGCGTGGTGATTGTTATGCCACCCCTCGCCCACTGCGATTAGAGCGACAAACCAGTTATTGCGGCTATCATCCGCAGTGTTGTAGTTGCGGTAGCCCCAGAGGTGCGCGGCAGAGTTTACAGACCAAGTGATGTGCCACACTACGACGGTACGCGCGAACACGCCCCAAATACAAACACTGGCGCCAAGCTGTAAGGCTTCATAAAAAGAACCACCGAGGCTTAGCTCGATGAGTATTCCCGTTGCAAAAAATAGCGCCCAAGACCCCAGCACGATAAGGGGATAAAGCGCCGTGGTCTCGAGCCTTTTGTAAAAAGGATCACGCAAAATGTCTTTCGCGTATCGTGAGTAAATCTCAAGGCGTTCAAGGTCAGTATTTTTTACAAACATCCATCCCATATGCCCCCAAAACGGTCCAGCCAAGGGGCTGTGAGGATCTTCACGTGAATCAGAATGGACGTGATGCAGCCGATGCACAGCGACCCATCTTGCGGGGGTGTCTTGCATGCAACAACAGCCTAACACTGCGAACGTGTGTTCGAGCCACTTTGGACAGACCAGCCCTCGGTGAGTGAGTAAGCGGTGATAGCAAAGGTTAATGCCCAGACTACCAAACACAAACAAGCCCAGCACCAGCGTCCACACGCCGGACCAGCTGAACATCCCTGGCCAGAAAACGAGCAGAGCAAGCAAATGATAAGCGATCACCGTCAAGGTGTAGGGCCACTCTATTTTGCGAGAGACCGCCCCAGAAGGCAGCAACAAAGATTCAACGATTTTTTTTGACATACCACTCCGGCCGCGGGCGGCTTGGTCTGTTTCAAACACCACAAGCCAATCAACTGGCAAGTGACGTGCATTTTGCTCGACTTATTTTGCGAACAGTGAGCTCATATTTGCAAAGGCCTTGAACTCGATAGCATTGCCGGAGGGATCCATAAAAAACATGGTTGCTTGCTCGCCGACTTCGCCTTTGACTCGATTGTAAGGCTCAATCACAAACTTTGTACAAATAGCCTTAAGCTTTGTGGCCATGGCTTGCCGCTGAGGAGTCGGCAACACGGCGCCAAAGTGACGTACCGGCACCTGATGATGTAAGTTGAGATAATCAGGAAATAATTTAAAAACAGCCTTGATTCAAACGGACAGATGGCCTTCAATTTTCAGAAAAAAATATACTCATCTACGCTTCAAACAACCATCCTATTCGTGAGCTTATTTGCGTTAGCCCCTAGGCCTGCGCACAGGCCAAGGGGTTCAAAAGCTTAGCAATCGAGGCCGCGACGGGTTATCAAGAAATGACTCTCAAAGTGCGCGATCACGTTTTTGATCATGGCGAGCGTTGTAGGTTTATTAACGCTATATTTCTTTTGAGCATAAGAAGAGATAAAATATGTACTTCCGCTTTGGGTAGGCACAGCGCACAATCCCCTCACATATAAAAAATTAAAGGTGGCCTGCATCATGCTCAAAAAAATCGCTTCTGGTCTGTTAGGTCTGTTGTTTTGCGCAAGTGCAAGTGCAATCGCAGCCGCACCCTTGTTAAACGCACGGGCCACGCAGGCTGCACTCACCGCACCAGCCACCGTCGTCCTCGACATCCGTGATCCGAAATCCTATGCAACGGGTCATATTGCGGGTGCGCTGAATGCTCCATACGGCGTCTGGCGCGGCCCCGAGAGCAACCCTGGCGAATTACCCTCACTGGAAAACTTAACCAAGCTTGTGCAACGCTTGGGCTTGACACCCGAAACGCATGTCATTGTGACTTCAACGGGCAAAGACGCAAGCGACTTTGGTGCAGCCGCGCGCGTGTACTGGACACTCAAGGTTTTAGGCCTACAAAACTTGTCGGTATTAAACGGCGGTTTAAAGGCTTGGCAGGCTGAGGGATTTAGCCTTGACACCAAGGCGGCGGCGGCTAAAGCAAGCACGTACACRCCAAGCATCAACCAAAATATGATCGCAACACGCGCCGAGGTCGTCAACAGCGTTCAATCGGGTAAGGCGCAACTGATTGACGCACGCCCCACCGCTTTTTATGAGGGCTCAACACGGCATACTGCTGCCAAGGTTCCGGGCACCTTGAAAGGTGCAGTCAGCGTAGAACATTCAACGTGGTTTGCGCCAAACAGCAGCCTAGTCGTGCCTAACAACGAGGCAAAAAAACTTGCCCTCGCCTCGTCGGTTAAAAGCGATCAAGAAGTCATATCTTTTTGTAATACTGGCCACTGGGCCGCCACAAATTGGTTCGTCTTGTCGGAGCTTGTTGGTCAGCCAAACGTCAGGCTCTATGCCGGCTCGATGGTTGACTGGACTCAAACCGAGGGTGCACTCCCAATGGATAACGTGCCTAATCGCTTCAAGCAACTGTACATCGACGCACAGTTGTGGGTCGCCARATAACTGTTTGCTTCATCGATCATCGTCTGATCCCAAACGATGAGGTTTGACTAAGTTAAYCATGAACCGTCTGCCATTGAGCCTGTTGCTCTTACTGTTTTTTATCTACTTGGGTTGGTCGGTGTCCGTTCGACAAGCCGCCTTGTTTGCAGTCGGCATCGGAATGGGAGCCGCGCTGTCAGGTGCACGCTTTGGTTTCACGACCGGTTGGCGCCTGTTAATTGAACAACGCGATCCAAGCGGCGTGGCGGGTCAGTTGGTTTTGCTTGCCTTAGCGTCGACATTTTCGCTGATACTTCTTGGGCAGTATTCTGAATTGACTGCGGCTTTGGGCCCACCCAGTTTCAGCCTGTTAATTGGTGCCTTTGTGTTTGGCTTAACCATGCAGCTTGCTGATGGCTGTGGCTCTGGCACGCTGTATAAGGCGGGGCTTGGCGTGCCCTTGAACATGGGGATTTTGCCGCTGTTTGCGCTAGGTAGTTTTCTGGGCTCGGTGCAAGTGGGCGACTGGCTTAAGCTCGGACAACTTGAACCGCTTGGTTTAGTGACTGAGTTTGGCACGACGCAAGCGCTGTTCATCACGCTCGCGGGGCTTGCGCTGCTTGGCTTAGCCGCCAGACTGTGGGTAGGCCCCGGACGCACTTGGTTCGAGCGCAAATGGCTGCTTGGCGCGGTTGCACTCGCGATGCTGGCGGCGCTCAATTTGCTGATCGCCGGTCAACCCTGGGGGGTCGTATACGGTTTTGGCCTGTGGGCCGCAAAGCTTGCTCACGCGGCGGGCCTGTTTGATCCAACTATCAATGCGTTCTGGAGTCAGACCGGTCATGCGCAACRCTTAAACGAAATGATACTGATGGATATCACATCGATTACCAACATCGGAATTTTAGGCGGTGCATTGTGGGTCTCGGCACGCGTCGGCAGCGATAGTCAGGCCCTGACCACTACACAATGGATCGTCGGTTTGCTTGCAGGCTTCTTGATGGGCTATAGCTCGCGACTGGCCTTTGGTTGCAACATTGGTGCCATGCTCAGTGGCATTTCAACAGGCAGCGTCCACGGTTGGATCTGGGTACCGCTCGCCTTTGTCGGCACCTTGATCGGTGTACGCATGCGAAGGCATTACAAGCTATGAAACACGATCAACCATGAGCATTTCTAATCGCAAACTTCAGGTGCTATTTTGGTGCGGCTTAATGGCCTTCTTGGTTTGGGACACCACCCGAGCGCCGCCGGTTGACCTGCGACGTGAACCGCCGCTTATCGCAGCAGGCTCTGGCAAAGTCTCGAGCGGTGGTCACTGCGCGATTGCAAAATAGTGCTGATTTAGATCACTCCTTAAGCACGATATCGAAAGTATCTCAATTTCTAATCGCAGCTACAAGAATAGAAGTGCAACAATTTGTCCCTGTCGCAGAGCGATGCGCAAAAGGGTGGCTACCGCGCCCTTCGCAAACAATGGCTGCGTCAATCAGCCTTTGCACCCGCAATATCGATAATCTTTTTGTATTTAATCATTTCAGAGGCGATCAATGCTTGCAGCTCTTGTGGTGAGCTCGTTTCAGGGTCTGCGCCCAAGGCAACGAGTTTTTCTGCCACCTCGGGCAGCGCGATCACTCTCACGAGTTCTTGATTAAGCTTGGTCACAACCGCAGCAGGGGTCCCTGCCGGCGCCAACAAGCAAAACCAGCCCCTCAAATCATAGCCCTTGACTCCCGCCTCATCCAACGTGGGGACATCCTTCAACACCGCATTGCGTTTTAAGCCGGTCGTCGCGAGCGGACGAATTGTTCCAGCGCTGATCTGCGTTTGCATCGCCGTAATATTGTCAAGCATCATCGCGACACGACCCGCCATTAAATCGGTCAGACCCGGCACATTACTTTTGTACGGAATATGCGTGAGCTTGGCGCCCGACATCGAAACAAACAACGCGGCTGCCAGATGACTGGTGGTGCCATTACCTGAAGAGGCGTAATTGTACTGGCCAGGCGACGCCTGCGAGAGCCTCACCAAGTCGGCCACGGTTTTTACCGGTGAGTCTTTAGGGACAGACATCACAAACAAATTTGTGGCAATCAAACCGATCGGTTCGAAGTCTTTGAGTGGGTCGTAAGGAAGCTTGGCATAGATCCCCGGATTGATGCCATGCGTTGAGCTTGAACCTATCAGTATTGTGTAACCGTCAGCCGGTGCACGCGCCACCTCAGCGCTACCCAGGCTACCGCCCGCGCCGGGGCGATTCTCAACCACCACGGTCTGTCCTAGACCTTCCGTAAATTTTTGCGCTAAAAACCGACCAATCACATCGGTGCCTCCGCCAGCACCAAACGGAATCACCAATTTAATCGGGCGCGTCGGCCATTGAGCGGTCTGCGCCGCGGCCGAGGCGCAAAGTAGACCTGCGCAGACACTCGCGAGCAGCGTGGCGGCAACATTACGGGCAATTAAATTTTTCATATTGTTCTTTGTTTTTCTATAAATGTAAGCAAATGCAATTGACGGATTGCTAATAGACAAAACTATCCGATACCATTCTTGCAATAGACCTAAAATCTCAAAATGCTCAATCACCGAGGCTTTTAGGATAACCCAATGGAAACCAGAATGACGATGCTTGAAACGCGCTTTGACACGATTCTCCCGACACTTGCGACCAAAGAAGACCTCAAAAGGCTAGAGCTCGAACTCACCACTACAATCCATCACGAAATCACATCATGCACCTGGAAAATGATCAGCTGGATGACTGCCGTGGTTGGTATGGCGTTTACTGGCGTGTTTTATGTCGCGAGATATCTTCCAGCCTAACGCGTTGTATAGACTGATTGTATATTTGATCGAGGCCGCTAAAAAATCGTCGAGCTTCTAGACGCATATTCGCAGRACGAGTTTCGAATTGCAGGCAAGCGTAAACCCTTAGCGCATTAAAAATATAGCAAATTTATATTGACCCATTTCAAATAGAGCCGTAAAAACAATAGGTACTATTCAAACACAACGACTCTGCAACAAGCTTTTTGACTGCGAAACAGATCAGACTGTGTCTAGAATCAATAAAAATACACGCCGACAGGCGAGAAAARGCACAAATCATGTTGAAGGCATTTATCAAAACAAATCACTAGTGTCACATGCCGTATAAATTGAATCTATCCTGATTCACCTACATGCCGGAGACAAAGATGAATGCTGCACAAGCCGCATTAAGACCAAAGGTGCCAGAAGGTTGGCTAGACCCTCAAAAACTACCCGCGCACTTAAAATCGACCTTGGTTGATCCAGCCAAGATGGAGTGGATGCCCTCTAAATTTCCGGGCATCAGCTCAAAGGTATTGTTTGCAGACCCCGCCTCAGGGGTCTCAAGTATTCTTTTCAAGATGGAGCCCGGTGCAATTGTGCCGTTACATGAGCACGCAGCGCTTGAGCAAACCTGGATTATTGAAGGTAGCCTGGTCGACTTAGATGGCGCGGCTTCCGCCGGTCAGTTCGTCTGGCGCCCGGGTGGCAACGTACACCAAGCCTACTCACCGAATGGTGCCGTGTTATTGGGGATGTTTATGAAGCCTAATATTTTTGCAAATGGCACAGAGTTTTATGTGGAATAGGATCACACTTCCATCGAGTCACGTGTTTGTGCTTTTGCTCTTTGCATTTGCGACGGTAACGGTACGAGCCGATGGATTTCCGAGCGAGCCGATCAAAATTATTGTCCCCTATGCTGTTGGAGGGATTGCAGACGTCTTGGCTCGCTTGGTTGGTGCGAGACTTGAGCCGATTTTAAAGCAGCCTGTCGTAGTCGAAAACCGTAGCGGAAGTAACGGTACGATTGCGATGCAATTCGTTGCACAGGCCCGACCAGATGGCCACACGCTGCTCTTAGGAAACCTCGGTACCCAGGTAGTGAACCGCTATTTATATCAAAATCTTCCGTTTGATATCAAGCGTGGCTTTCAGCCAATTGGTCAAATCGCGGCAACACCCATGCTCTTGGTTGTTGCCGCGAATAGCCCCGCAAACAGCGTTGCGGACATCATTGTTTCTGGGAAAACGCAGTCTGCACCATTGAACTTCGGTTCTGGTGGCAGTGGATCCGCCTCTCACTTGGGCCTCATTATGCTGTCTACCATGGCAAAAATAGACATCGTGCACATTCCGTATCGTGGTTCGTCTCAAATTGTGCCCGATCTCATTGGTGGCCGACTGACAGCGTATTTTGATACGCCGCCGACCTCGCTCTCATTGATCGCTGCCGGTAAATTGAAACCACTTGGCGTGGCAAGCTTAGAAAGACAGCCGGCTTTGCCAGGTGTGCCGACAATTGCTGAAACCATCCCAGGTTTTGAGTTATTGTCGTGGTTGGGTTTGTTTGCCCCAGCTGGCCTCCCAGTTGACCGATTAAAAAAATTAAATGAATCTTTGAGATTAGTGTTAGCCGAGCCAAATTTTCGTAAACAGCTTATTAATCAGGGCAATGAGGTTTTGCCGAGCACGCCGCAAGAATTTAGTGAATTTATTGAGCGCGAGGCCATCCGGATTGGTGTCTTGGTTCAAACGGCAGGGATTCGTCCCGAATAATTTTTTTAGTGAGCTTCATCTTTACCTTTGTGGGAGTTTACAAATGTCTCAGTTGCGCCATATCGTCATTGCAACGCAAGATCCAGAAAAAGCCTTAGAGTTTTATACAAAAGCCTTTGGCTTCAAAAAACTAAAGTATATGGATAACGAGCGCGCGAGCGGTTATTTTTTGACAGATGATGTTCTGAATATTGCACTATTAAAATTCAAGAGTGACCAATTGGGCAAGGGCATGGACTACGTAGGCCTGCACCACTTTGGCGTATATACGGAGGACCCTGACGGCTGTGTCGAGGCGGTTCAAGCTTTAGGTGGTAAACCTTATATTGATGAAATGGAGCTTGCCCCACTGGCTGATCGCAAGCGTCCAGACAAATTTCGCGGGTTTGAAGGCATGGTGTTTGATGTTTCTGAAGAACCTTGGCCTGGCAATGCCGATTATCACAAATAGACCTTTAGTGAGCCGCCCTCAAGATTATTCACTTGATTTCAATCAATATACCGACTAGTTTATAGATACAAGGCGATATTTTTTAGCAATAGGTTGTTTGCGTGTTGTTGTTTGATCGAACAGGCAAGCTCAATGCATGTTTGATATGGTTCGTCTGTTGCATATATTCTCATCCGAAATGGTCACCTGTCCAAAGAAGAACGAAAGGGAGCAACACATGAAATTGCTGCGCCATTACTTCATTAGTGACAACCTAGACGATTTAGAGCTATTTGAAAAGCAACTTGAAGCCGACGGTGTTTYTACGCCCCAAATTCATATTCTAAGTTTGGATACTTTGGGTTTGGAGCAGCACCCTCGTCTACACGAAGTTCAATCCGTCATGAATTACGACGTCGTTCATTCGAGCTTAATCGGTGCAGCGGTCGGTCTGTGTATTCTGTTTATATTTTTAACGACGACTGCGATCGCTGAATGGGCTTCGAGCTCGCTTGGCTGGATGCCATTTGTTTTTTTCGCCGTGGTGATTCTTGGTTTTTGTACTTGGGAAGGCGGACTAATCGGTACTCAACGAAGTAATTATAAGTTTGCTCGCTTCAAGAAACAATTGCAAGAGGGCAAACATTTATTTTTCGTCGATGTCTATCAGCACCAAGAACCGCTATTAGCGCGCGTGCTTGGCACGCATCCGCAAATCTGCATCGCCGGTACCGGACGCTCTGTGCCAGATTACTTAGTGCATTGGCAGAGACGTATGGGCATGATCCGACATTCTTAGGCGGTCGTTCTCAATCGCTCACACTCACCCCAACGGTATGCGCACTTGTTACCTGTAGTCGTCGCGAAAAATGGTGTTGAAATAATCAGCAAAAAGCACAAAGCCGGGCTCACTACAGTTGTTCTGTTGGTGGCAGTATGTCTTCTCATGCTTTATTTTTTTACCTCAGAGCGCTTTGGACGATCGGGCGCCACATTTCTGGTCGATCGAGTGGTCTCCATGGTGTTACCGCCTCGACCGATTGTCGAGTTTGAACTGATCGACGGCGAAGAGCGGCCATTTACGGTAAAAAATTTAACGAATAAATGGACGTTTATTGTCTTTGGCTTTACCTATTGCCCAGATATTTGCCCCACCACTCTTTCAGTGATGACTGAATTTCGTGAAGCCCTATTGCGTGAGCGTGTTGACGCGAAAGATCTAAATTTTATATTAATTACGGTGGATCCAGAGCGCGATACGCCAGCAGTGCTCAAGCAGTACGTGCAGCATTTTAACCGTCACTTCTTGGGGCTCTCGGGTTCTGATTTACAGATCCGAAACTTGGCGAACCAGCTCGCAGCGCCGTACGAGATTACGAAAAAAGACGCTTCAGGTGGTTATTCGGTCTCTCACTCAGCATCGCTCTATTTAATCGACCCGCAAGCAAGGCATTACGCGACATACTTAATGCCGCTGGATGCCGCGTTAATCTCCCAGCGCTTCAGCGTGTTTAAGCAGTTGTATGCGGAGATGAAGGACGCGCGTTAAGCAGTCATTCCTCACTTGAGGTTTGGTGTCAGCACCTTGGAGGCACTCGCACGACGAATTTACTTATTTTGTGCAATGATAAAATCGACGGCTGCTTTGACTTCTTGATCACTCAGGCTTGGATTTCCGCCCTTAGCCGGCATGACTCCGGCAGGGCTCTGTATGCCTACCAGCGCATTTCGGTATAACGCCTCAGTGCCAGCCGAGACGCGAGTGGCCCACTGACCTTTATCACCGACTTTCGGTGCGCCCGCAATACCTGTGCCATGGCAGGCGACACAACTTGCTTGGTACACCTGTTGCCCATCGCGGTCTTTGACTTGCACGACAACAATCGCTTGTGCAGGTTCAGTTGAAGCTTTTGCCGAACCAGCCATCACGAATTTTGCAACGGGTGCGATACGGTCAGCCGTTGTCATGCCAGTACCGATCAGATTGCGACGATGCGTTTCAACCTCTGCCGGAATATCGCGATGATGAAGGACGAGCATTGCGGCCGCTAGCATCAGTGCAGCCAAGATACCCCACATGATGCACAGATTAACAGTCAAGAATTTTTTCATCATAGAAAGTCTTTTCACATCGAGCAGATTAAAAAACTGTTGGCGTTGCGCTAGCCTTAAAAATTACGGTGTAAAAAAAATACTTCTTAGAAAAAACGTGTAATCCGCTTCAAGGGCGCCAATACCGATAAAAACAACGAGTAACAAGGGGGGGATCAAAATGGTGTAGATCAAGGCTATGGGTTCCCACATCATGTGCATAAAAACGGCAACAATTAAGCCCGCTTTTAACAGCATGAAAATTAAAATGAGTGACCATCTGAGATAACCTTCAACATGAAAATAATCGACTGCATATGAAGCTGCGCTCAGTATAAATAGCAACGCCCATATCTTGAGGTAAACACCGATTGGGTGCTGTTGGTCTGCCGCATGTTCCATACAGTCTCCTACCAGAGATAAAAAAATGCGAAGATGAATACCCACACTAAGTCGACAAAGTGCCAATACAGGCCCATGATTTCGACGACTTCGTAGTTGCCACGTCGACCCGTCAAAAACCCTGGGCGTTCGTGATCAAGATCGCCGCGATAGACTTTGACCGCCACAATCACTAGAAAGATGACTCCAATGGACACGTGGGTACCGTGAAAACCGGTGATCATAAAAAAAGCCGCGCCAAATTGATGAGCGCCCATCGGGTTGCCCCAGGGCCGCACGCCCTCTTCAAGAATCAATTTAGTCCATTCGAACGCCTGCATCCCCACAAAGGAAGCTCCGAGAATCGCCGTGATCACGAGCAAAATGAAGGTGACCTTACGATTTTTTCGATAGCCAAAATTAACAGCCATTGCCATCGTGCCGCTGCTGCTGATCAAGATAAAAGTCATAATCGCGATCAACACCAGTGGCACGTGATTGCCGGCGATTTCTAAAGCAAACACCTCACTTGAGTTGGGCCACGGCACGACSGAAGACATCCGTACGGTCATGTATGAAATCAAGAACACACTGAAAATGAAGGTGTCGCTGACAAGAAAAATCCACATCATGACCTTGCCCCACGGCACCTTTTTGAACGCGATTTGGTCTGAGGACCAATCTGCGACAAAGCCTTTAGGATCGGCCGGGTGAACTGGCAGTGCGGTGTGACTATGCGAATGCGCTTGGGTCATGGGTGAGAACCTTTTTTACTTGATGCCGCAAAGTTTTAAAAGTGCGTCGAGGTTGTCTCCTGAAAAAAGCAAGCCAAACATGACTACCCAAACTAACAATAGAAAGTTCCAATACGTAGCACAGAGATCAACGGTTTGCTTGACTTTGGCACGATCAAAGTTGTTCCACACTTTAGGCACGGTGTTGCCCCAGACGAATAAGCCGCCGACCATGTGTAACGCATGCAAACCCGTCAAGATATAAAAAAATCCGATGGCAGGGATCGTGATGTCAAAGTATGACATAGTGGTGAGCTGTCGCCACGCAAGCACTTGCCCAAAAAGAAACACGATGGTCAGAGCACCGCCAGCCAGTAAGCTCACACGCATGGTTTGCAACCGATTATGGTTCAGCGCGTAGCGTGAGAGTTCGAAGGCAAGACTGGCAAGCAAGAGCGCACCGGTGTTCACCCACAGAAGCGAGAGTTGGGGCACAGGGCGCCAGTCAGAGTAGCCCATGCGTCCGGCATAAGCGACAATCAACAAAATAAACAAYACAGCGACCACGGCTAAAAATACTCTGAGCGCCAATCGCTTAACCGGGCGTTCTGAGGCATCGCCTGAGTAGCGATTATCGATTAAGGTCTGCTCGGCCGTCCAAGGCTTAGCCATCAAGCTTTTTATGATGCTCATGATGTTCGATTTCCGTGAGGAGTCGTTGTGGTGCTGTCATAGACCACATCTTTGGGTGCAACATTTTGGGGGATGAAGTCTTCCTTGACTCCCGGCACGCTAAAGTCGTAAGCCCAACGGTAGACGGGCGGTAAGGCTTCACCAAAATTGCCATGTATCGGCGGCGTGTGCGCGGTTTGCCACTCGAGTGTGGTGGCTTTCCAGGGATTGTCACCTGACGGCTCACCATTAAAGTAGCTCCAAAATAAGTTGTATAAAAATATTGCTTGAAAGACGCCAACGATTAAGGCTGCGATCGTGATTGACGCATTTAGGTGTTGCACAGAGTCAGGAATAAAACTTGTACCTTCGATTGCGAAATAGCGACGCGGCACGCCAAGGAAACCTAAATAATGCATAGGCAAATAAATCGCATAGGTTCCTAAAAAGGTTACCCAGAAATGAATTTTTCCCATTTTGACGTTTAGTAATCGCCCCGTCATTTTGGGGTACCAGTGGTAGATTGCCCCAAATACAACCATGATGGGCGCCACGGCCATGACCATATGAAAGTGTGCCACGACAAACATGGTGTCAGAGAGCGGAACACTGACCGTGACATTGCCTAGAAATAAACCTGTCAGCCCACCATGGATGAAGGCGAAGATAAAACCTAGCGCAAACAGCATCGGGACTGTTAATTGGATATTGCCTCGCCAGAGGGTTAAGACCCAGTTATAGACTTTGAGCGCCGTAGGAATCGCAATGATCAGCGTAGTGGTTGCAAAAAAGAAACCAAAGTAGGGGTTCATTCCGCTGACATACATGTGGTGCGCCCAGACAACAAAACTCAGGCCGCCAATAATGACAATGGCCCACACCATCATTCTGTAGCCAAAAATATTCTTTCTGGCGTGCACACTGATTAAGTCTGAAACAATTCCAAAGGCAGGCAGCGCAACAATATAGACTTCTGGATGACCAAAGAACCAAAACAAGTGTTGAAACAATAAGGGGTTGCCACCGACGTGTTCACCTGGTCTGCCCAGCGACACAATTGCCGGCATAAAAAAGCTTGTGCCTAAACAGAGATCGAGCAACATCATCAAGGCGCTGACAAACAGTGCCGGAAAAGCCAGCAGCGCAAGAATGGTCGCTGTAAAAATCCCCCAGATGGTTAGGGGAAGACGCATCATTGTCATGCCGCGCGTACGCGCTTGTAAGATGGTCACGACATAGTTCAGGCCGCCCATCGTAAAGCCGACGATAAAAAACATCAGTGAGATAAGCATCAAAATGATGCCTTCCCGCGAGCCCGGAGTTCCCTCAAGAATCGCTTGCGGAGGATAAAGTGTCCATCCCGATCCGGTTGGCCCTCCCGGAACAAAAAAGCTTGCGCACAACAAAATCACGGCAAAAAGATAAATCCAGTAACTAAGCATATTCAAATACGGAAACACCATGTCGCGTGCGCCGACCATGAGTGGTATCAAATAATTTCCGAAGCCACCCAAAAACAGTGCRGTCAAGAGGTAGACCACCATGATCATGCCGTGTAAGGTCACGAACTGAAGATAGTTACTAGGATTGATGAAGGTAAACGTATTGGGAAAACCCAGCTGCAGACGCATCAGCCACGACAGCACCAACGCGACTAGGCCAATTGCTATCGCAGTGATTGAATATTGAATAGCAATAACCTTTGCGTCCTGGCTCCATACATATTTTCCCAAAAACGTCTTGGGATGATAGAGCTCCATTTCACCTAATTCGTTAGGTGGAGCCAAGTCAGAGGCGTCGTGTGATACGTGATCCATCAATATCTCCTGTCTTTACAAGATAGCTAAACTCATACGTGACAACTTAGCAGGCGAATCATCGTAGGGTGTTGATGTACGCGACTAGGTCATTGATGATTTGGTCATCGTTCAAAAACGCGGCGACGGATGACATTTGCGGTCCATACATATCCTTCGAATGCCCCCCGCGAATCCCTTTCTTGAAATGATTGAGCTGGGTCACTAGGTACCAGTCATCTATCGACTGCAGGCGGGGTGCGTTGGTTGCCTGAACGCCCATACCGGTCGCTCCGTGACAAACGCTGCAGGTTGCATTGAAAAGGTCTTGTCCTTTACCCGCGTTACCCTTGACCATCGCAGGTGCACGCGTATCAGGTAGAGAATGGATGAAAGCACTGACGTTGGCAATGGCAGCGGCATCCGGCAAGGTAGCAGCCATTGGTGCCATCATTTTTCCAAAGACGTCAAGTTCGTGCGTACCGCGCGCGCCGATTTTGTAATTTTGTAATTGGCGTCTCAGGTACCACTCACTCTGACCATTTAATTTAGGGGCATTTAAAGCTTTGTTGCCTTCTGCTTGAGCGCCATGACAGGCTGCACACACGGCGTAAGAGGCTTTACCAAGTTGCAAGTCGCCCTTTTGTTCAAGCTGTGTCTGTGCGTAGGTCGGAAAGCTGCTTAACCAAGTCGTGAACTCTGCTTCGGGTTGCACAACAACTTTACCGCGCATGACATAGTGTCCGACGCCGCACAATTCGTTACACAACAGGTCAAAAGCACCCTCGCGCGTAGGAGTGAGCCAAATATAAGTTAAGGTCCCAGGAACCAGATCCATCTTGGCACGAAATTGAGGGACCGCAAAATTGTGCAGCACATCGACCGAGCGCAGTAACACCTTGACAGGCTTGCCTAGCGGTAAATGGAGGTCTGGATGGCTAATCAGTATGTCGTCTTGACCGTTTGGATCATTGGGATTGATGCCAAACGGATTTTGATCATTGATGAATTTTGCATCTACCGTGCCGAGCTTGCCGTCTTGACCCGGAAAGCGATAGCTCCAGTGCCATTGTTTTCCGACCGCTTCAACAATTGCCGCATCTTGTGGAACGGTAACAAAATTRGCCCACACGAACAGACCTGGGGTCAACATTGAGGCGATGCCGATGGTCGTGATACCGATGAGCCACCACTCGAGCTTCGTATTCTCGGGCTCGTAGGCTGCTTTGCTACCTTTTTTCTGTCGAAAACGAATGACGCAGAACACAACGAACAAATTGACAGAGATAAAAACGATGCCCGTGACCCAAAAAGTGAGGCTAATCGTTTCATCCATCGCGCCCCAGTTTGAAGCGATTGGGGTGAAGTACCAAGGGCTCAACAGATGAAATAAAACCGAGCCGACAACTAATAAAGTTAATGCAATTGCTATAGCCATAGTGTTGGGCCACCGTTGTAAACATCAACGCCACATAAACGGTTGTTACCGTGGCGAGAGTTGCTTGTCAAGGAGAAACAGAAACAGTGAAGCGATGTAGCAGTCGAGCAGTCAACGATCTATAAATTTATATTTTTGATCTGTCATGCTTGCAACTGAATGTAGTCCGGTGAGAACCCTACATGCCCAAAAAGAGGCTTATTAATGCGCAAAGTGTATTAGATATTTGTTTACTTGTCCGGCATTTATACAAAATAAATTTTGCGGGTTTACCCTTAACAGTATTTTGAATTTAATGATTTGATTTAACTTTGAGTAAAAATTTTTTTAAGTGTCGGGTACATCAAAAGGCTCACAATTAGCCACGGAACGCACGCTAGGGCCACATCGACTAACCAAGGCTGGTGTGCAAAATTAGCCTGCTTAGTTGAGGTTCGCACGTGATGCATGATGAAGGTATAAAGCACCACGACTACGACAACGGCAATCGTCGATAGTGTGAAGGTCAGTAGCAAGAGTGTATCAATTGGCATAGGTGTGCTTGCCTTTTATTTTGTCAAGAGATCAGCCACTATAGTAGATTGTTTTTTTAGACAAGCTTTTTAGCCTTGTCATCGATCCCTCTGGACTGCTCTGCGATCTAGTTGCACTGAGCCCTGCTCTGCCCTATGCTTTAACTATAAAAAGTTGCTCAACGCTGAGGTCGCAAGCTCGCTCGGTTGAGTAGCCAAAAAATAACCGGAGACTTAGCATGCAAAATCAATCAAATGATGGACACTACGAGGTGCTGTGGCCACGCAGCCCGATGCAAGTTCAGGGAAAATCTTTGGCCAAACGCCTTGACACCTTGAATGGCAAAACGATTGTTCAGCTTTGGGATTACTTATTCAAGGGCGATCAGGTGTTCGATGCCTTAGAAGAGGGATTGAAAGTTAAATTCCCAAGTGTCACTTTCATACATTGGAGCGTGTTCGGTAACACGCACGGRGCCGATGAGCGACAAATTTTGGCAGATTTGCCTAAACGACTCAAAGAATTGAAGGCGGATGCCGTCATCTCAGGAATGGGCTGCTGAGGCAGCTGCACGCCTGCCGTGTTGCGGGCGAGTGCAGTGTGTGAAGAGGCGGGTGTACCGAGCTCTTCACTGGTCAGTCAGGGATTTTTACAACTTGCCGCAGCCTCGTCGATCGGCTTAGGCTTGCCCAGTATGCCGGTGGCTTTGGTACCGGGGCACCCGGGCGCCCAAAGCCCCACTATGCTGCGCCACAATATATTAGAGGTCACCACGGCAGAGGTCATTAAAAATCTCATGCAGGCAAGTGGTACTGGTCAGACTGCATCAGAGCCTCAAGCACAGGACATCGTGTTTCAGGGTGGTTTTGATGCAGTGAATCAACTTTTTCTTGAAAAAGAGTGGAGCGATGGCCTGCCAATTGTTCCGCCGACACGAGCCAAAGTCCTAGCATTTTTACGTTATACCGACAGASAGCCTGACGAAGTCTTGGGCGTTTTGTTACCGGACAACCGCGCCGCCACGATTTGGAGCATTGCCGTCAATGGCGTGATGGCAGGATGTCGTCCTGAATATATGCCGATCTTGGTTGCCTTGGTGCAAGCCATGGCCGACCCCACCTACGGCGTCGAGCATAGTGGCAACACCCCCGGCGGCGAGACCTTGATCATTTTGAATGGCCCAATCGTTCAACAGCTCGGCTTTAATTACCGAGAAAATGTCTTGCGCGATGGCTTTCAGCCGAACACCTCGGTTGGTCGATTTTGGCGGTTGTATCTACGTAATGTCGCGGGCTTTTTATTGCACAAAAACGATAAAGCCACCTTTGGTAATACCTGGCGCGTCGTCGCTGCCGAGAACGAAGAGGTCCTAAGCGCCATTGGCTGGAGTCCAACGAGCGTCGAAATGGGATTTCAAGCCAGCGACAACACGGTCACCATTGCGCGCTACACCGGCGGCAATTTGATTGCTTCGGTCTCGGGCAGTACACCCGAAGAGATCATGCCGATTATTGCGGATGCRGTGATTCGCCAGCATTCATGGCAAATTACCTTTACGGTTGGAGGCGCCTACGGGACCTTACGCCCGCTGATCTTGCTCAGTCCAATTTTGGCCGAGGCGATTGCGCAAGGCGGTTGGTCAAAACAAGCTGTCAAACAATACTTGTTCGAGCATGTGCGCATCCCTGCCCGGAAGTTTGAGTACATGCTTCGCGTCTGGGCCGAAAAGCCCATCTGGAACCTCACCGAAGAGTATCAGGCCGGAAGAATACCCAAGGTTTTTTGCGAATCAGACGATCCGGATCGTCTGGTACCTTTGGTCACCTGCGTTGATGACTTCATGATCGCGGTTACGGGCGATCCCTTGCGAACCAACGCCTATATATTCGCCCACAATGGTCGGCTGGGCTACCCAGTTGCCAAGTCAATCGACTTACCTGCRAACTGGAACTTTTAAAGTCTGATCGGTCTAGAATAGAGAAAAAGGAGTCGAGTATGAGTCTTTTAAATAATGCGCAAAAATTGCATGTCCTTCATCCTGGAGTTGAAGCAAATACTCCGGTTAAAAATCCACACGATCTGATTCCCGAGGGTGGTCGCGCGCAAGGACAACGTCAACTCGCCCCGCGGCTCGCCAGCTTGGTGGGCAAACGACTGGCCCTGCTCGACAATAACAAAGTCAACGCGCGCGAACTACTCACAGCCTTCGGCGCGCAATTGCAGCGCTTGGGCGTAAGCGACATCAAGATGTGGCGCAAACCGACTTCAGCTGCTGCAGCACCTTTCATTTCAGAGATCACTGCATGGAAACCCGATCTGATGCTCACGGCCTCAGGCGACTGAGGGTCGTGCTCGTCGTGGAGTGTCCACGACTCGCACACGATAGAGTCTCTCGGGATTCCAACCGTGACGTTCTGCACCCAGCCGTTTCGTGGGATCGCGGAGACACGTTCAAAGTCTTTGGGGTTGCCTGGGCTACCCATTCTATTAATCGATCATCCTCTCGCAAACCGTACCCTGCCAGAAATCGATGTCATCGCACAAGAGCGGTTAAGCGATGTCGTGCAATTTTTGACCGGTCTACCCAAAACTTAAGACCAATACTGCACCGAAAGTCGCAAGTCGTTCAACAGATGGAGGGCTCGTGATCAGCACCAGCGCAACAGTATTAGAGTTAGATTCATCGCCCGATTCATTGCAAGATTATTTCGAGCAACAAGGCTGGACCGATGGTCTACCGGTTGTTCTTCCGACACTTGAGCGGGTCGCGGCAATGATTGCTGGAAGTGGCTTGTCCGCCACCGCCGAAATTGCCGCAATTGCGCCAGGCTACGCTTTATGTAGTGTTGAAAAGCTTGCGATCAATGCCGTCATGGCGGGCTGTCGTCCAAGTTACATGCCCGTGCTCGTAGCTGCCCTCCGGGCACTCAGCGTGCCCAGTTTTAACTTATCTGGTGTTCAGTCAACCACTCACCCAGTCGCGCCAATGCTCGTGATCAACGGACCGATTCGTCATGAGATCGGCCTGAACTGTCAGTCGAATGTTTTTGGCCAAGGCTTTCGGGCCAACGCAACGATCGGGCGTGCGGTTCGCCTTGTCTTGATGAATATTGGGCAAGGTATCCCAGGAAAAACGGATATGGCGACGCACGGTACACCCTGCAAATTCAGTTTTTGTGCGGGCGAAAATGAAGAGCAAAATCCCTGGGAACCCTTTCACGTTGAACACGGCCTGGCACTGAGCGATAGCAGCGTGCTGGTCCACGCAGCGGAGTCGCCTCATAATATTCAAGACCATGCAAGCGCCAATGCCGCTGAGTTGTTACTCATGATTTCGGATGTGATGATGACGGTTGGCGGCAACAATATGAGTTCGGGTGGTGAAATGCTGCTCGCACTGGGCCCCGAGCACGCCGCAATGTTGGCCAAACACGGGATGAATAAACAAGATATTCGTCAAGCGCTACACACGCGCATGCGACTTCAACTCAGTCGCGTCAGCGAAGGCTGTCAAGAATGGTATCGAACGAAACGAAAAACGTTTAATGTCGCACTGGGAACAACGCATATTCCTTATTTGGATGAAGCATCTCAAATCCAAATCATTGTTGCGGGTGGCCAGGGCTTGCACTCGATGGTCATACCAAGTTTTGGTATTTCGCATTTTGCACTTGAGAAAATTGTCTCGTAAATAATGATTGTTGCAACGGCAGGACATATTGATCACGGTAAAAGCACGCTTGTTAAGGCGCTTTCGGGGGTGGATACCGATCGGTTACCAGAAGAAAAAGCCAGAGGTATCTCGATCGACCTCGGCTTTGCCTATCTCACGCTTGCAGAGACGCCAACCATTGGCTTTGTCGATGTGCCGGGGCACGAACGATTTGTGCGCAATATGCTGGCCGGTGTCTGTGGCATTGACTATGTCATGCTTGTGGTGGCGGTCGACGACGGTGTAATGCCGCAAACCATCGAGCACTTGAGCATTGTGAACTTACTGGGCGTTCAGGCAGGCGTTGCCGTACTGACTAAAGTCGATCGAGTCTCCAGTGAGCGTGTCGCTGAAGTCCGTCAGCAAGTACAGGCGTGTCTACAGGATACAAATCTGGCAGGTATCGATATTGTTGAATGTTCAGCAACGACGCAAAGCGGGTTTCCTGAGCTACGTAATCGTTTGGCTCACGCCGCTCGCGAACTTCACCCCAAAAAATTAGAGGGTCAATCCTTTCGGTTTGCAATTGATCGGTCGTTTTCCATTGTGGGCAGTGGGACTGTCGTTACCGGAACGGTTTTTGCCCACCAAGTGCGGGTGGGAGATCGCTTGACGATCTCTCCGGCAGACATCAGTGTTCGCGTKCGTGGCATTCACAAAAATAGTGTTGCCGTCACCGAGGCAAGGGTTGGCGAGCGCTGTGCGCTCAATATTGTTGGCGTCAGCACATCAGACTGTGGGCGCGGAAACTGGCTCGTTGCGCCCACCCTGCACGCACCCACGACACGTTTAGATGTAAGTTTGACCGTCTTACGCACAGAAACACACGGTCTCGCGCACTGGACTCAGGTGCACCTGCATGTCGGCACCACAGAAGTCGTGGCGCATGTCTCAATTCGCCGAGGTGGCACGTTGGCCTTTGGTGCAACCGGCCACGCGCAACTTGTTCTCAGCCACGCGATCGCCTGTTTAAGTGGTGATCGCTTCATTGTGCGCGATCAATCGGGGCAGCGTACCCTCGGCGGAGGCACCGTGCTTGATCCCTTCGCCCCGCAGCGGGTGCGGCAAAAACCGCTAAGAGACGCCGAGCTTGAGGCCTTAAGTCACGCTGAGCCAACGGCGGCGCTGGCCGCCATGCTCTCTTGTCATGCCGATACTGGATTCGATGCTGATCAATTTGGGCGCAGCCTGAATATTACGCAGGCCGAATTGTTGGCAATGCTCACACAATTAAATGCACGCGTCATTGCAAAAGAACCAACCTATGTGCAATTAAATGAGGCACACAAGAAGCTAACCGAACGTATTTTGACCGAGGTGCAGTGCCACCACCGTCTTGAACCTCGGGCGGCAGGGATCAATCTAAAAGAGCTGCGTCAGCGATCTGCACCGCGCATGAAAGCGACGGTCTTTTTATCACTTCTGAAAAGTCTTGCTGTAGAAAGACAGATCGTCATACTAGGCGCTGTGATCGCTTTGACCAGCCATCAATCAACGGCAAATTCTTCTGACCAGCTGATGTGGCAAAAAATTCAACCTGCGCTGATGACAGCAGGATTCAAAGCCTTGACGGCCGAAGCTTTAGCGCAAAGCGTCGGATTGAAGGCATTAGTCTTAAGTGAGTTGTTGCATCGAAAAGTCAAAGAAGGCGAACTCTACCGGGTACGTTCAGAGCGCTTCTATACCCGTGCAAATTTTATCGAGCTCTCGAAGCTGGCAAGGCAGTTAGCCCTCACACACCCAGAGCAAACATTTATTGCCGCACAATTTCGCGATATTGTTGGGGTCAATCGTATGCTCGCGATTGAGATTCTTGAGGTGCTTGATCGGCTAGGTATTACCCAGCGCGTCGGTGACGCGCGTAAGCTATTCAAATCAATCGAGAGTGTCTTCGGGCCGCAATAAGCTAGCGCGCACCGTTTATTGATTCACGATCTTTGCGTCTTTGATGACGTGGCCCCACTTGAGCGTCTCTGCTTCAATAAACGCTTTAAAGGCCTCAGGCGTGCTGCCCGCGTGGTCGGCGCCATGGCTGGCTAATTTTTGTTGAATGTCGGGCAACGCGAGTACCTGATTGATCGCGATGCTAAGCTGCCGCACAATGGGCTCGGGTGTTCCTGCAGGAACCATGGCACCACTCCAGGAGGTTGCCACATAACCTTCGAAACCAGCTTCGATCATGGTGGGGACTTCAGGTAACAGCGCACTACGCGCGGGACTGGTCACCGCTAACGCTCTAAGTTTGCCCTGCTTCACGTGCTCAATCATTCCAGGCATTGTCGGAAACGCCACCTTCACCGTACCACTTAATAAATCCACGACTTGGGGGCTCGTCCCTTTGTACGAGATGTGCACCAGCTCGATGCCTGCTCTTGATTTGAACCATTCTGCAGCCAGATGAGGAGAACCGCCAATACCCGACGAGCTATAACTGAGCTCGCCTGGACGCGCTCGAATATAGGCGAGCAATTCTTTGACGCTATAGACCGGTAAAGAGGGATGCACAAGCAAGAAACTCGTCACCGACGTTGCTTGTGACACCGCAACAAAATCTTTAAACAAGCTATAGCCAAGATTTGGAAATAATGAAGCGCTCACCGCAGTGCCGATCGAGACCCAAAAAATGGTGTAACCATCAGGCGCTGCGCGAGCCGCGAGTTCAGCACCGATGTTGCCGCTCGCGCCAGGTTTGTTTTCAATCACAACAGGTTGACCCAACACTTCTGAGAGCTTTTGCCCAACGATTCGGGCGGGAACATCGGTTGACCCCCCCGGTGGATAGCCGACAATAATCTTGAGCGGTTTGCTGGGAAAGGTTTGCGCCTGGACATTGAACAGGTTGAATGCCGCGCATAGACTCACGAGGGCGGCACCCCAAACGCTTTTAGTTCGATTTTTCATCATGACCGTATGCAAAAGTTGCCTGAAAGGCATTTAATTAACAAATATAAACACTCGTAACGGGTAGATTCTCTAAACATACCATTCGTTCAGTATATTTCAGTGGTAAACATAACACTTTAGCCACGGTGCGCAGCTTGTGCGTGCRGRGTGTGGCATTTTCTAACAATTAGGGGTGACGACGTGATTCGACTCATTCAAAAAATRATGCTGCGCAAAGCCTTGAATCACTGGTCTTTCAGWGTTGCTGCCGGAGCCATTGGCTTGCTCAGTACGCTAGCACCCGCAAGCGCACAGACGGATTACCCAACGCGATCGATCAAAATCGTAGTGCCCTATACCGCAGGGGGTAATGTTGATATCACCGCGCGGATCATTTCAAAAAAATTATCTGAGCAGCTTGGGCAACAAGTGATTGTTGAAAACCGCCCAGGCGCAAGCACCATCATCGGTAGCCAGTCTGTCGCAAAAAGCCCGCCTGATGGCTACACCTTGCTGGTCACCGGCACGATCACGTCAGCCCACACCATGAATCCAGGTTTGTTCGCGAACCTGCCCTATGACACGAACAAAGATTTTGCTCCCGTTAGCTCAGTGACTCAGTTGTCATTAATCGTGGTGGTACACCCCTCACTGCCCGTCAAAACACTAGCAGAGCTCATCGCCCTGGCAAAAGCACAACCAAAACAAATTAACGTGGCAACGGGAGGCTCTGGCGGCTCATCGAATTTGGCGGTTGAATTGCTGACCATGGCCTCTGGCGCACAATTCACTGCCGTGCACTACAAAGGCAATGCACCAGGCTTGGCAGACACGGTTGCAGGGCAAACCTCGATGATGATTGAGACGACCTCGACTGCGTTGCCACACATCAGGGGTGGCAAACTGCGGGCGCTCGCCGTCACAGGCGTTAAACGCTCGCCGCTGTTGCCCGATGTGCCTACCGTCGCTGAATCAGGGTACCCAGACTACAACGTCACCTTTAAACTCGGCATGCTTGCGCCGGGCGGTACCGCGAGCGCCATCCTAGAAAAACTTGCAGGTGAAGTCGCCAAAATTTCACGCGACCCGGTTATTCAACAAACCTTTGCCGAGCAAGGCTCTGAAGCAATCAGCAGCACACCAAAAGCCTTTGCCGCCGAGATTGAGGCTGACATCATCAAATGGACTGACGTTATGAAAAAGAACGGGATCAAAGCCGAATGAAAGTTCTAATTTCAGCCGCATCTCCGTGACTAAAAAGAGGACAGAGTCTGGCGCTGCACTCAATTAGGATTTGAACTTCGGTGTGACGGGTAATACTGCAAGATCCTTCCAGCCAATGGGTGCACCCGCCAGTTTTGCAGCCTCTGCGCCCAGGAGTCTATCGTCCCATTGATTCGCTAAAAAACGCAGGCCAGTGACCTCATCAGCCTCGCGGGAGCACAGCCAGTAAAGAGGCGGCAACATGGCCTCGGGCTGAATCAGCTCTTCTCGCAAGAAGGGTGCCTCGCCAGGAATCATCGGTGTATTCACAATGCCACCCGGCACAAGCACATTGACGGTGACGCCTGAGCCGTTCAGATCGCTTGCCATGACGGCACTGAGCCCCTCGGCAGCAGCTTTTGTTGGGCCATAAGGGCAGTAGCCCTCCCTGAGCATAGTGCCTAAACTTGTTGTGACATTGATGATGCGCCCCCAGCCGTCGCCAAGCATATGCTTTGCCACCACTTGACTGAGTAAAAAGACTGCATTCGCATTAACTGCGATCGCGTTCAGCCATTGTTGTGGTGAGACCTCGTAAAACTTCGGCGGATGCCGGTGATAGTCACTGCGGATTTGCCCCTGACCGAGGCCCGCATTGTTGATCAATATATTGACGCCACCTAGCTTTTCTTGGATGCGATCGACCAAAGACACGGCATCAAAGCGCGTGAGATCTTCTGTAAATACCTCAAGGCGCTCGGCCTGCTCTGACTGATTGGCCAAGTGTTTGAGTGCAAACAAGCTTTGCGCGTCACGATCGACGGCGGCAATTCGCATGCCTTTTGCGAGCAACCCCAAGGTCATTGATTTTCCGATGCCGTTGCCGGCCCCAGTAATCAGTACAACAGGCGCGACTGAAGTATTTAGTGCCATGTTGTTTGACATTGTAAATTCTCGCATCCAGAAATAACGACCTGTGCCTTCACAGGACTCGCCTAATAAGTTTGTATTATGATAAGTGTACACAGATGAGCAGGCATCAGAGCAACGGCCTAGTGCGATGCACGCATAAATTTTTTTAAAAAAAACAAAAAACTAAAGAGACGCCACATGTACAAACGCATCATGTCATACGCTGCAATATGTATCCTCGCACTCGCCTCGGCCTCGACTTTTGCGCAATACCCAGACAAACCCATACGTCTCATCATTCCGTTTCCGGCGGGCTCGGTCACCGACATACTCACACGGGTGATCGCACCAAGGCTCTCGCAACGTTTGGGCCAAAACGTCATCGTCGAGAACAAAGCTGGGGCAAACGGCGCGATTGCTGGCCAGCTTATTGCACGCGCTGCGCCTGATGGGTATACCTTGATGATGGGCACCAATAGCCCATTAGCGGGGGTTCCCTTTCTCATGAAAGACCCGCCCTACAACGTGCCGGCCGACTTCACGTCTATAGGCTTTGTTGGCAACTTCACGCATTTTCTGTTGGTCAATCAAGAACTGCCAGTCAAAAACCTAAACGAGCTGCTTGCCTTTGCGCGCGCTAATCCGGGAAAGCTGAACTTCGGGTCTGGACACACTGCGGCACTGATTTACGGGACCCAGCTCAAGACCTTAGGCAAGGTCGATATCGTACAGGTGTCTTATAAAGGCGAACCCGAACAAACCGCCGACCTGTTGGCCAATCGCATACAACTGGCCTTCACCTCACCGGCCACGTCAACAGGCTTCATTAAAGACAACAGGTTACGGCCGTTAGGCGTCGTGCTCGATAAGCGCAGCCCAATTTTCCCGGACGTGCCGACGATGACAGAAGCAGGGTTACCAAATTTCAGGAACATCAGCTGGATGGCACTTGTAGGCCCTGCGAGACTGCCAAGGCCGATCGTTGATCTTCTGAACCGAGAGCTCAACGCGGTCCTCAAAATGCCAGAGGTACGCGAGCAACTCGAACGTCAGTCGATGGAAAGCACGGGTGGGTCGCCCGAAGACCTTGATAAGATTTTGAAAGATCAACTCGTGGTTTGGAAAAAGGCTTTGGATAGTGCGGGTATTAAACCTGAATGATTGGACATGTATCGAAATTAAGAGGGTTGCGATGTTGAGACAAAATATTACAAATATTTGTGCCTTGCTTTTGCTGGCGCTTGGCTCTGCTGCATTTGCACAAAAATCCATTTCTGTTCTCGATTTGATTTGATTATCGATCAAACTGAATATAAAGGGCAAACTCTCACCTTACGGTGCGATTATTTTTACTCACTAGGCGGATCGTCCCTTTCTTGCCGTGACACAAAAACAAGGTTGAGTATTTATGCCTGTGTGGGAGGTTTCAATAAGAAGCAGCTACGCTGACTTTTTGAAAACTGCTTTATCTCTGCAAGTGAAAGCTCTCCGACCTGTGCAAAGGTTTTAATCGAGCAGTGGCGGGAACATYACAATACGGTCAGGCCGCATTCAAGTTTGGATTATCAAACGCCACTTGAGTACGTATCTGGATGGAAAAGCAGTTCAACAACCGGCGCCTTCGTTTCTGAATGAAAATGGTCCGATAAAACCAGACAGGCCACCACTGCTACTCCAGTCCACAAACCCAGCCAAACATCGGGTAAGCTCAGCCCCCAAAAAAATGGCATTGACGTCGCCCAATTATTGATCTATCATTCCATGAATTAATGGAATGATAATGTCATCAAACGTTTCCGCAAACCCTACCTGTCAGCATGCGCCGCATAGCGACACTAAGAGGTCCGACTACAGCMTGCAGGCCCTTGCAATCGCCGCTGCCATGTGCAAAGCCTTGAGCGACCCTAGCCGCTTACGCATTCTTTTGTGGCTCGTTGAAGGTGAGCGCTGTGTGTCAGAGCTGGCCGAGCTTGAAGCCGAGAAGCTTAGCACCATTTCTGCACGCCTCCAGTTGCTGTACGTCACCCGCCTTGTGTCGCGCCGACGCGAGACCAAACACGTTTACTACGCGCTGGCGGACGAGCATGTTCGAGACCTTCTTGACAACGTCTTGAAACACGCGATGGAAGCGTCTGCATGATTACCACCTCTTCTCAACCCACCGGAGTATCTCCATGACATCTTGCAACCATGCCCAGCACGTAAACCATGACCACCAGCATGGACCCAATTGCGGGCACATCGCTGTTCACCATGAAGGCCATATTGACTACCTGCACGATGGCCATATGCACCATCCGCACGACGATCATGTCGATGAACATGTGCTTGGCATCTCGACGACGAACCCCGACGTCTGCACGCCACAGCACCAATGCGCCGGTCATGCAGCCGATCACGTACATGGACCGGATTGCGGCCATCCCGCGGTACCCCATGGCGACCACGTAGACTATTTGGTTGACGGGCACCTGCACCATCCGCACCGTTACCACTGCGACAACCACGGGCCGATTGCACTAGCCTGAGTGATCAAGGTTCTGACAATCAGCTAGCCGGCATCCTGCCTCCGATACAGGTTGTAGGTCACTAATGTCCCAACGTTTGGAACAGGTCTTGGACTTATGACGTAAACCAGTCCAAGTTTTTAACCGCACCCCCACTCAGCCAAGCAGTGGAGCTGCTCAACAACAGCAAGTCAGTACCGGAGTTTCTGCAACAGGCAAAAAATCTGGACGATCAATAACAAAAATGTAAGTGATCTGCACCGTTCGTAAAACTACAACCAACACAATTAAAACTCAGCGCTCTCGGATAGCTGCATTTTATTGGTGGGTAAATTGGTGGGTAGAAATAAAAAGCGCCCCGGAAGGCGCATATTCATTCACTACTTGGCGGAGGCGCAGGGATTCGAACCCTGGATGCAAGTTTTAGCTCACATACTCCCTTAGCAGGGGAGCCCCTTCAGCCTCTCGGGCACGCCTCCAAACCAAGTGCGAATTCTAGCATGAGCGAGGGCTACTGCGTTGCAGCACAAAGGTTGGCTCCTCAACTCATCAGGCACGCCTGACTTGGTCATAAAAGGGCATCTGCAGGCCCCTCGCACGCACCTGACCATAAAAACTACGGTTTGCTAGGCAACCGATTAAATATCTTTTTTATAAGTTTCAGCGACAAACATGGTTGTAATCAGCGATACAACGGCCACCGCTACGATCATGTACGCAGGAATCATCTCGTTTTCAGTTCGATGGATTAACCAGGAGGCCACCAAGGGTGTCAACCCGCCAAGAATGCCCACCGTTAAGTTGTAGCCCAGCGCCACGACGGTGGTTCTGATATGGGCAGGTGCTGATTCAACCATCAGTGCAGGCATGGCACCGTTAAACGCGCCAACAACCAGAGCAAAGCCAATTTGCGATAGCTGGATGACCAGATCACTTTGGTGATACATGCCATACAAAAGTGGGATTGAAAATATCAAAGTAGCTAGGGCAGCAGTGATTAACACCGGCTTTCGACCAATACGGTCAGACAGCGCCCCCGCTGACAGCGTGATGAGGATCAACACGATCATGCTTAAAGTATTGATTTCTAAGGATTTACTAGGCGGGATCTTGTCTACTAACTCTAGCCAACTCACGATGTATACAAATATCAGATAGAACGACACCGCAAGAAGTGCTGAGACTCCTGCGAGTTTTACTAGCAAGGGGCGATGATTTTTGAAGGTCTCGACAACTGGATTAATTGTGACTGCGCTAGCGTGGTTCGCGTGCTCGGGCGAGCCACGACGCAAAAAGTAACCCGCCAAGCCAATAACCAAACCAAAAAGGAACGGGATCCTCCACCCCCAGGCATCCAAGTGCTCAGGCGATAACACCACCCCCAGTGCGGCACCGACTCCAGAGCCCAAAAGCATTCCAACAATGGCACTACTAGAACCCATTGCGCCTACGAACCCGCGTTTGTTTTTTGGAGACGTCTCAATCATATAAATCAGCAAGGTTGGGTACTCGCCACCGACTGAAAGCCCCTGAATGACGCGACAGAGTGTCAATAGAATTGGGGCAGCGATCCCAATCGTGTCATAACCCGGCATGATTCCAATTAAAAAAGTCGGTATCGCCATCGCTACGATCGACACAGTCAGCGCAGCTTGCCTGCTGACACGATCGCCGATGTACCCAATGACAATCCCTCCAAGCGGGCGCATCAAAAAACCAATTGCAAAAATACCAAACGCCATCAAGACTTGTGCAACAGGGTCTGCTTTGGGAAAGAAAACACGACCAATCGAAGTCGCAAAATATCCATAGATMGCAAAGTCGTACTACTCAAGAATATTACCGATTGCTCCGACAGCRWTGGCCTTGCGGGACTGTGGCGTTGACATATTTGATCTCAGTTTTGGGGTCTCTAGAAACAATATGCCCATCAAAGCTTCACCAACTGATAGGCGTTTTAGATTTTCATAAATCGACGCGGGTTTGCGTGAATCAGATTTTTTAGGCGGCGCCTTGACAGCAACATCTGCTTACGAAACGTTACAGAAAGTGCGAAATTAATAAAACTCAAAGCCGTTGTACTTTGAAAGCTGCGCACTACCGAACTACATATAGGCTCGTCACCCTTTCGCAAAACGATGCGACGCCAAGCGTGCCAAAAGCTTCTCTTTTTGCGTGTCGTACATCAAACTATTTTCGATTAGCTCGGGCCACAGCGCCAGCGCTTTTGACACGGTATCTTTAATCAAACTGACACAAGGCTTTTCTGCGATGCCAACGCGCTCGCAAAAGGCTCTGAGCGTGGCGGGGCTCAGCCCAATCGGCGTTTTTTTGCCGGCGCTGTCTCGGTAAAGCGCCAAGGCGCTGCCCTGCCCGCCTAGATAAACAGACCACGCAACGATATCGAACGCTTTAGATAAAAAGGGGGTTCGACCATCAGGATAGATCAAGCAAAAGTTCTTAAGATGCGCATCGTAATTGCCCATGAGATCGTTAATGACCAGCAGTCTCAACAACTCGTGCACAGCGTTCACGCCTAAGCTTTCAGGAAAGCGCATCATCAGCGATCCCATTGCTGCATATGATGCCCCCCTGTATTTCTGTTGCGGATCTACGTTGAGCACTTGGGCAAAGTCTTCGCAATGAATACGTTTCGGGCCGTCACGATCAAATCGCGTCACTGCTAAGAAATGACTGCTATCCCCGAGCGCGTATCCATGCTCGATATCCATCTGCGCTAAAGGTAATAACTTATGCTCGCAGACATTCGCGCCCGCAGCGTGCGCCAGCGTGAGGCTTAAGTGCTCAACCTCTGGAAGCCTTAGCCGGTCAATTTGCGGCAACTTACCAATAATTCGAGTGACGCCTTGGCGTTTACGTGCAACATATCGCCCACCTAACTCGATCAGTCCTAACTTGGGTTGCACACCAGAAATCGACACCCCTAATGGCAATGGATCTGCGGTCACCGACATGTCTAGGGGCGCATTGTCTTGCGCCAGTAGTGCCGCCAACTGTTCTTTTGTTAACGTCGCGGGAAGCGCTTTGACCGCACCTGGCAGATCAAGACCGCAGGCCGCAAATAAGGCAAAGTGGTCGTCCTCTCGGCAGCCTCGAAGTTGCGCAAGATGCGTTCTAAACACACCTTCTGGCAACATGTTTTGAAAAAATGCGGGTAACCTTCCATCGCTGCCGTTGAACAGCGAACGATCAAGATCGTTCCAAAGCGACTCTTGCTGTTCAGGATGTTGCGCCAGCATGCTCAGCGATACGGTGGCTTGATGGGAATCAACAGAGAAACGTTTGTCGGCAACAAACCGAATCATCGGAGCAGTTGCGCGGTTATCAAAACGAAAAAGCTTGCCGATCAACCTCTGCGCCAGAAAGATATCCAAAATCTCTACGTTAGACATTAGAGATCCTGAAGACCTTCTGTCATGGTCGCGACGTGCTGGACATTGACTTGACCAGAGGATTCAAAGGCGCGGGCGACGTCGCGCGGCACAATCAGCACTTCTTGGCCGTTGGCCTCAGCAATTGCCAAAAGCGTTGTCACACCAAAATTATGCTCTCCGCTCAGGGCCCGACTAATACTTTGTCTGGTTAACCCAGTTTGACGCGCAAGATCAATGTCAGTCAGTGGTTTGCGCCCACTGAGCAAGCCCTTGGCGATCGCTTTTAGCGTAGTCATAAGATTTAACCTATCAAAATAAGTTAAATTAATTTAACACATTATGAATACTTAGCAGGCAGTAAAAAGTTAAATATATCTAACATTTACTAATAAAGTTAAATATATTTAACAACCCCTCAAGTGCGGCTGAATTAGACCTTAGTCGGCGCAGCCGTTTCGAGTCCAAAGGCTTTATGGAGCGCGCGAACGGCGAGTTCCATATACTTGTCTTCAATCAGCACTGAGGTTTTGATCTCGCTGGTGCTAATCATCTGGATATTGATATTTTCTTGCGCAAGGGTTTTGAACATCAGACTGGCCACGCCTGCGTGTGAGCGCATGCCGATACCCACGATTGAGACCTTAGCCACCTTATCGTCTGACAACACATCGCTGGCCCCGACGGCAGGTGCAATGGTGCCCTTGAGCAGCGCCAGCGTACGACTGAATTCGTTGCGGTGCACAGTAAAGGTGAAGTCTGTTGTACCTGCCACTGACTGGTTTTGCACAATCATATCGACGTCAATATTGGCATCTGCCACTTTACCCAAGATTGCAAAGGCAACGCCAGGCTTGTCCGGCACACCCAGCAGGGTAACTTTGGCTTCGTCGCGGCTAAAGGCGATGCCTGAAACAACGGCTGCTTCCATTTTTTCGTCTTCCTCAAAAGTGATCAGGGTGCCAGAGCACATTTCTTCGTCTAGCGACATATCGGGATCGGTGAGCGATGACAACACTCGGGTTGGCACGCGGTATTTGCCGGCAAACTCAACTGAGCGAATCTGCAACACCTTAGAGCCCAACGAGGCCATCTCAAGCATTTCTTCAAAAGAGATCACGCTGAGGCGGCGAGCATCGGGCTCAACGCGTGGATCAGTGGTGTACACGCCATCAACGTCGGTATAGATTAAACACTCGCTCGCGTTTAGGGCTGCGGCCACTGCAACGGCTGAGGTATCTGAGCCGCCACGGCCGAGCGTGGTGATATTGCCTAAATCATCTACCCCTTGAAACCCGGTCACGACCACCACAAAGCCGGCGTCAAGATCTTCGCGGATACGCGTGTCATCAATCGAAGTGATGCGTGCCTTTGTGTGGGAAGAATCAGTGCGAATCGGCACCTGCCAACCTGCGTAGCTGCGGGCTTTCAGGCCTTCGGCCTGCAAGGCAATTGCCAGCAAACCGCTCGAAGCTTGTTCACCGGTGGCTGCGATGGCGTCGAGCTCGCGACCATCGGCCTCGGCCGAGAGCTCGCGGGCAAGCCCAAGCAAGCGATTAGTTTCGCCTGACATCGCCGAAGGCACAACCACAACTTGATGGCCAGCAGCGTGCCACTTGGCCACGCGACGCGCCACGTTTTTAATGCGTTCGACCGACCCCATCGAGGTGCCGCCGTATTTATGAACAATGATTGACATGATGTTGAATAATTAGGTTCGCGGGAGCAGGCTCGCGAAGTCAGCGTATAAGTCACAACCTCRACCAGTTTAGCCCGAAGACAGCACGACGCGCCCTTGTTTACAGCGAACAGCCACCGACCCATGCTGCCACAGCAGCTCGCGATCGTGCCCTAAGGCATGCAATTGCCGCAACTGGCGTAGCAAATCAGCTAAGCGACGCTCACCCGGCATGGCTACGCCCTGATCTTGCAACCAATGACGTACCACCAAAGCCTGACGGGCAGCGCTTAGCGCTCGCCAAGGTAATAAACTAAAACTTTGATCCTCTGGCTTGAAATCCAGCGCCGCTAAATCAAGCGCCGCGACCTCAGCCAACACCTCGTTGGCTTCGCCGGCCTGTCTGGCATGACGCACTAGAGTTTGACACCAGGCAGGCCAATAGGTGTTCAACACCGGGGCCAGCGCACTGCGCAAAGCACCACGTGCATATTTTGGATCGGTGTTGCTAGGGTCTTGGACTGCAGCCCAGCCAGTGCGCTGCTCGTACGCGTGGGCAACGGCAAGTAACTCGGCACGCTCGACCTCAAGCCAGGGCCTTAACAGGCGCATGCYACTGCGTTGCACATCGGCCTGCATCGCCGCAAGCCCCGACACACCCGTGCCGCGCAAGAGCCGCAGCAAGACGGTTTCAGCTTGATCTTGACGATGATGGGCCAACAGCAGCGCCGCGACGCCATGCTCATGGCACAACTGCGCCAGAGCCGTATACCGCACGTCGCGCGCAGCACCCTCAACGCCTAAGCCCGCGGCCAGATCAACCTGCACGTAGCGCACTTGTAACGGGATCTTTAATTCTTGCGAAAACTGCTGCAAGTGCGCAACCCAAGTATCGGCCTGAGACATTAAGCCGTGGTGAACGTGAAAAAAATAGAGTGGCCGCAAAGTACGTGCGCAGTGCTCTGCGGTCAACAGTGCCAAGGCAACTGAATCGGTACCCCCGCTCAGCGCAACGGCGAGGGGTACATTGGACGCCAACGGCGCCAAGGTTTTTTCAAGCAAGGCACTAAGCTGCGAAGATGAGGCGTCCATGACGCGACCCAAACCTTAAGCCCGAACTTCTTGAAAACGTCCGTACGACAACAAACGCTCAAGGCGGTGATCAATCAGCTCCTGCGCTGTCATACCCGACAATTGCCTGAGCGCATCGCCTAATGAACGACGCAACAAACGCGCCATGACGCGCGGATCGCGATGCGCACCACCGACTGGCTCGTTGACCACCTTGTCAATCAAACCAAACTCTTTTAAACGATCGGCGGTAATGGCCAGTGCTGCCGCGGCCTCAGCGGCCTTATCGGCACTACGCCACAAAATCGAGGCGCAGCCTTCGGGCGAGATCACCGAGTAGGTTGAGTACTGCAACATCATCACCACGTTACCGACGGCGATCGCCAGCGCACCACCTGAACCACCCTCGCCAATAATGGTCGAGATGATAGGCACTTTGAGTTCGGCCATCGCGTACAAGTTGTGACCGATTGCTTCTGACTGACCGCGCTCTTCGGCATCAATGCCGGGATAGGCACCCGGGGTATCCACAAAGGTAAAGACGGGCAGATTAAATTTTTCGGCCAGCCGCATCAGGCGCATCGCCTTGCGATAGCCCTCAGGCCGAGGCATACCAAAATTACGCGCAGCGCGTTCTTTGGTGTCGCGCCCTTTTTGGTGACCGAGCACCATGCAAGGCGTGCCGTTAAAGCGTGCCATCCCACCTACAATCGACAAATCGTCGGCATACATCCGATCGCCATGCAGTTCATGAAAATCGGTAAAAATTTCGCGTACGTAATCCAGCGTATAGGGGCGCTGAGGGTGGCGCGCCACCATCGAGGTTTGCCAGGGAGTGAGCTTGGCATAAATATCTTTGGTCAGTGTCTGACTTTTTTGCTGCAGGCGACCAATCTCTTCCGAGATATCGACTGCTGAATCTGCCTGCACATAGCGCAGCTGCTCGATCTTGCCTTCGAGTTCTCCTAGCGGTTGTTCAAAGTCTAAGTAGGTATTACGCATATTCATTTGCCCAAAGGGGTAACGTCGTTAGTACTCGACCGGAACCGGATCTAGACTACGCCACAAGTACCAAGTCGCGACTGTTCTGAAGGGCTGCCAACCCTGCGCCACTTCACGCGCCTCGAAACGCGAAACGGGTTCACCACTGAAGTAGTGTAACGATATTGCCTTTAACAGTCCGACATCATCAAGCGGCAAAATATCAGGACGTTGCAGATTAAAAATCAAAAACATCTCAGCTGTCCAGCGGCCAATGCCACGAATGGCTGTGAGCTCTTCGATGATATCTTCGTCTGGCATGCGCGTCCACTTAGCGGGTTGCACGCGCTTATTGCTAAAGTGTAATGACAGATCCAGAATATATTCTGCCTTCCGCCCAGACAAGCCCGCTGCGCGCAAACGCTCGAGCCCAGCTTTTTGTACCGAGGCAGGCGTGGGTCGCTTGCCGCAATCAAGCAGCACACGTTGCCAAACAGATGCAGCAGCTTTAACCGAAATTTGCTGACCGCAAATTGAGCGCGCCAAAGTAATGAAAGGGTTACCACGCGTCGTCAGCCAAATATCCGGAAACCGCGGGATGATTTTTGCAAGAATACGATCACGCTTAACAAGCTGCACAAGCGCATCGTCCCAGTATTCTGGCTTATCCGTCTGTGTCGCTGAGATTGAGGCAGTCCTGGCCGCAGACTTAGTCGCGGTCTTAGCTGCGGTCTTTACCGCGGTCTTAGCTGCGGTGTTTGCTKTCGTCGTTGCCATTATCGTTGACCTTACGCGCGTCGCCACTGGGTCAGGCCACCGGGCTTGTCATCAAGCTCGACTCCTGCAGCTTTGAGTGTTGCACGAATTCGGTCAGACTCGGCAAAGTTTTTTTGTTGTTTGGCAAGTGCACGTGCAGCAATTTGCTCTTCGATCTGCTGCTCTGTGAGCGCACCGTTGGCGTCTGACTTGGCGGCAGCGCTAGCAGTTGTCGTCGTTGCGCTGGCTTGCTCAAGCGCGCGCCGTGTGTAACGCGTGGCGCTTTGAAAATACACTTTAGGATCTTGCTGCAACAAACCTAACAACGAGGCGAGCGCCTTGAGTTGCGAGCACACACTAGCGTCTTTAGCCCGATTGGCCTGACTCGCCAAATCAAATAACGCAGCGACCGCGCCTGCAGAATTAAAATCATCATCCATCGCCACCTTAAAGGCCTGAGCCGCTGGACTTGACCAGTTAATGCTCGCCGCATCGTTCACTGGGATATTTTGCAAGGCTTGATATAAACGATCAAGCGACGTTTGCGCATCGATTAAGTTATCGGGCGCATAGTTTTGCGCGCTGCGGTAGTRATTGCGCACAATAAAAAAGCGCAACATCTCGGCTTCGCGCGGATTGACCTGATATTGCGCAGATTCGGCGCCATGGCCCGGCAGGTCAGTGCTCACACCAATCGTTTGACGAATCGTACGAAAATTGCCCAACGACTTCGACATTTTGTCAGAGTCAACCATCAGCGGGCCACAATGCATCCAAGTATTGGCAAGTGTGCCGCCAAAGGCGCCTTCAGTTTGCGCAATTTCGTTTTCGTGGTGCGGAAATTTCAAATCTGGCCCACCGCCATGAATATCAAGCGGCACACCTAACAAGGCCTTGCTCATCGCCGCGCATTCGATATGCCAGCCGGGCCGCCCCCAACCGTACACCGAAGGCCAGCGGGTATCGTCGGGTTCGTGTTCTTTGGCAGATTTCCACAAGACAAAGTCCAGAGGGTCGCGCTTGTTGGACCCCACCGCGACCCGCTCGCCCGCCCGCAGATCGTCCAGCGATTTGCCTGAAAGCTTGCCATAGCCGGCAAACTCGCGAACCGCGAAGTTCACGTCGCCGTCTGTTGCGTGGTAAGCCAAGCCCTTCTTTTCAAGCGTGCCGATAATATCGAGCATGTCGCCAACGTATTGAGTTGCCCGGGGCTGATGGTCGGGCGCTTGAACCCCCAAAGCTTGCTCATCGGCGTGCATCGCTTGGATAAAAAACTGAGTGACCTCACCCAAGCGCTGATTCGACTGAACCGCTTTTTTGATAATTTTGTCGTCAATATCGGTGATATTGCGCACATAACTGACTTGCAAGCCCGACGCACGCAACCATCGCTGGATGACGTCAAAGCTGACGAGCATGCGCGCATGACCGAGATGACAATAGTCATATACCGTCATGCCGCAGACATACAAGCCGACAAAACCAGCCCGCAAAGGGGTAAAGGGACGTTTAGAACGTGACAAAGAGTCGTAAATCTGGAGCATGCTTTACAGGGAATCAGAGGACGGAACAGAGAAAATTAGACGCTGCGCGATGTTCAAGCAAAAGCAGCGTTAAAATACGATGGGTCAAGTATAGCAATTGAGGGTTTTACGCCTTGAAGCCGCCTAAAAGTATTGTTTCTCTTCTGGTTGCAGTCAGCACGACAGCACTTCTGTCGGGGGCTGCGCTCGCCCAGCTGAACAACAACCTCAGGCCTGGATCGGTTAACCCCCTAGATTCCAGTCCGTCGAGCACCAGTCAGGGGCAGTCTTCGCAAGTGCCCATGCCTTCGGCCTTTCCCGACGCAGCGCCAAATCAGGTATTAGGTGACCAACCGCGCGAGCTGGGTTGGGACGGTCTGGCCAAGGTGCTTGACGCCATCTCGCCCTCGGTCGATACTCGTGTGCCGCTGACCCCAGCCGAAGTTGCCACCCGTATCGAGGGCCTGATCCGCACTGAACGGCTGCCTGAGGCCTTGGCCGAGGTCGAAAAGCGTCTGGTCGCAGAAGCCAGCCGCAGCACCCCCGGTACGGATGTACAACTGATGTTTATGCAGGCTCGCTTGTTTACTGAAATGAACCGCCTAAACGAGGCCGAAACCACCTACCAACGCATGACAATGCGGTTTCCTGAGCTTCCCGAGCCCTGGAACAATCTTGCCGCGCTATATGTGCGGCGCGATGAACTCGATCAGGCAAGGCGAGCGCTAGAACAAGCTGTCATGATCAATCCAAAATATGCGGTTGCGCAGGCCAATTTGGGGGATGTACAACTTAGCCTGGCCCTGCGCGCCTACCAAAGGGCCGCCGCCGCCGGTGTACCGGGCTTAACCCCCAGAATTCGTAGCGTCAAGAACTTAATCGAGGCCCCTGCCAAATGACCATTTTTTTGAATGGGCTGCGCGTCATGCGCAGCCTCGTACTAGTTGGCATGCTGCCGCTAGTGAGCTTTAGCGCCCAAGCGGCGCCCCCTTCTACCTCAACCCCTAAACAAGGCGTTACCTCAATGAGCACCAGCCCCCGCGTAAAAATGACCACCAGTCTTGGCGATATCGTCATCACCTTAGATGCCGCAAAAGCACCCAAAACTGTGGCTAACTTTTTAGCTTACGTGAACGACGGTTTTTATAATGGCACAGTTTTTCATCGCGTGATTGATGGTTTTATGGTTCAAGGCGGTGGCTTCGAGCCCGGCCTGAAACAAAAACCAACTAAAGCAAATGTTGAGAACGAAGCCAATAATGGCCTAAAAAACACCATGTACACGCTGGCAATGGCACGTACCAGTGACCCACATTCGGCAACTGCGCAATTCTTTATCAACGTCGCAAATAACGAGTTCTTAAATCACACCGCCCCCACCGCTCAAGGTTGGGGCTATGCCGTCTTTGGCCAAGTCACCGAAGGCAAAGATATCGTCGACAAAATGAGAGCCGTAGCAACAGCGAATAGCGGCTTTCATCAAAACGTACCAACGACTGATCTGGTCATCACAAAGGCTGTCGTCCTTGAATAAGATTGCTCTGACAGGCCCGGTTTGGCTCGCGTCGGATATTCATCTGGGGCAGAGCACTGTTCAAACTTCAGAAGCCTTTCGAGATTTTTTAAAGCTTGCCTCCAAAGAGGCTGCTGGGCTTTTGTTACCAGGCGACATCTTTGACGCCTGGATTGGTGACGATGTTGCCGTAGTCGCCCCGCCCTGGCTTGCACAAGACTTGATGGCAATCAAAGCCTGCGCAGCAAAGATCCCCGTTTGGCTGGGGCGCGGCAATCGCGACTTTTTGATGGGCGAAGCTCTGGCTGCCGGCCTGGGTGCCCGTTTGTTGCCCGAACAAGTCTTAGTCACTCTCAATGGGCGCACGCTGTTGTTGAGCCACGGTGACGAGTACTGCACGGACGATTTGCCCTACCAGCAGTTTCGCGCCATGGTGCGTAACCCTGCCTGGCAGTCAGGCTTTTTAGCGCGTAGCATCCCTGAACGCTTGACGCTGGCCGCCCAGGCCCGCGGCGAGAGTATCGCCGCCAATCAGAATAAAAGCAGTGAGATTATGGATGTCAATGCCGACGCCGTTGCCGCTGCGATTCGCGCGGCAGGTGTGGCTATGGTTGTGCATGGCCACACACATCGCCCTGGTCGTAACGTTTTATCGGTTGACGGTAACCGCTGCGAGCGTTGGGTATTACCCGACTGGGATTGCGATCATCTTGAAAGCGGCGAGAAGGCTCGTGGCGGCTGGATGGTCATAGACGAGGATGGGCCTAGCCTGTTTGACTTAGCGCACGCCTAGCTTGCAACCGAGCARGCTATTGCACTGTTTGGTCGACGGCTTCTGTGATTTTTTTGACAAGCACCTGAGCAATACGTCGCCCGTCAATTTGCACAACCTCAAAATTAAACCGGGCATGTGCACTGACAAATTCGCACCGGTCACCCGCCACCGGTAACTGTCCAAAGCGCTCTAACAGATAGCCCGCCAGCGTTGTGTAATCTTGAGCTTCATCGACCAAACCTTCGGTATCGAGCAACTGTTCAAGATGGTGCAAATCTGCCGCGCCATCTACACGCCATTGATCAACGCCATCTGAAACGATATCCGGCACTTCGTCCTCATCCGGAAACTCACCCGCGATGGCTTCGAACACATCGATGGGCGTCACTAGTCCTTGAATCGTACCAAACTCATCGGCTACTAAAACCAGTTGCCCGCGTGAGCGCTTCAACGTATCCATTAACCGGATGATACTAATCGTGTCATGCACGATGATCGGTTCGCGCAAATTCACTTTACGAATGTTTCCGTGGGTCAAGAGGTCGGCGATCATGTCTTTTGCGCGTCCGATGCCAACAACATCGTCAACCGAGGCGCGGCAAACCGGAAAAAAACTATGAGGGACAGCGGCAATTTGTTTTTGGATATCTTGCGGCGTATCGTCAAGATCAATCCACGAGATTTCTGTGCGTGGCGTCATCACAGAGTGGACCGAGCGCTCGGCAAGCGTCAAGACACCGCTGACCATGTTGCGCTCTTCAACACCAAAGGTCACCATGCCAGCATTGCCAGGTTGCGAAGGCGTCGCGGTGAACGTTTCAGCAGGCAAGCGTTTGCCCAGCATGCGCAGCACCGCCTCAGCGGTACGTTCGCGCAGCGGTCGCCCCGCCTCAAGCTTGATCCCGTTATGGCGCGCCAACTGATTTAAGAGCTCAATCAACACAGAAAAACCAATGGCTGCATACAGATAACCTTTGGGCACTTTGAAGCCAAACCCCTCAGCCACCAGCGCAAATCCGATCATCAGCAAAAAGCCCAGACACAACACAACAACGGTCGGATGCGCATTGACAAAAATCGTTAAAGGTTTTGAAGCGATCAGCATAACGCCAACGGCGATGATGACAGCCGCCATCATGACCGGTAGGTGATCCACCATGCCGATGGCAGTAATCACAGCGTCAATTGAAAACACGGCATCAAGCACCACAATTTGGGTCACGATCACCCAAAAATCAGCGTAAGTTCTGGCCTGACCAAACTCTGGGCGCGTGCCCTCAAGACGCTCGTGCAGTTCGAGGGTTCCTTTGAACAATAAAAAGAAACCACCCAGCATCAAGATTAGATCTCGACCTGAGAATTGAAAACCCAAAAAGCTTAGCCAGGGCTCTTTTAGTTGCACCAGCCAAGAGATACCCATGAGCAGACCCAAGCGCATGAACAAGGCTAAAGACAGACCGATTACACGCGCGCGGTCGCGTTGCGCCGGCGGTAATTTATCGGCCAGAATCGCGATGAAGATCAGGTTGTCGATACCGAGAACGATCTCGAGCACGACTAGGGTAAAGAGACCGACCCAAATAGTTGGGTCGAGCAGCCACTCCATTGAGGGCTCCGAAAGTGACTAAGTCCTAAATGGTAGCCGATAAATACTCAACATGGCTGTCACCAAAGCGCCGCAGTCACTAACGCCCTCGTCAAACCTTAACAAAGCCCAGCATTTGCGTAAAAATCTTAGGTGTTGCAGCCAACACATTGCCAGATTCCATCCAGGTTTGCTCGCCTTCTAAGTCAGACACGAGCCCACCGGCCTCAAGCACCATTAAACTTGCTGCGGCCATATCCCACTGCTTTAAGCCAATCCCGCAAAAGCCATCGAGTCTGCCAACGGCCACGTAAGCCATATCCAGCACGGCTGAGCCTGTGCGACGCAAGCCCGCGCAACCGCGTGCCATTTCAAGGTAACGCGGCGCAGATAAATCATCGGGCCCAACTGAACCGGGCCAACGCGCACCAAGCAACGCATCGTGAAATTTGGTTTGAGCAGTGACACGCATACGGCGGTCATTTAAAAATGCACCACCACCACGACTCGCCGTAAACATTTCGTTGCGCGACGGATCAAAAATGACGGCATGCATCACTTGCCCACGCTGTCGAAGTGCAATTGAAACCGCGTAGTTTGGAAACCCGTGGATAAAATTAGTCGTGCCATCGATGGGATCAATCACCCATTCGTTTTCGGCAAGTTCACCGGCAGGCGTCTCACCATGCTGACCTGACTCTTCGGCTAAAAAGGTGTGATCTGGATAGGCCGTGCTCAAAAGACTGATAATCTCGTCTTCGGCGAGACGATCAACTTCCGTGACATAATCGCGTGGCCCTTTACGGGCGACTTGAAGACGATCGAGGTCGAGGCTTGCGCGGTTAATAATGGTTCCGGCGCGCCGAGCCGCCTTGATGGCGGTATTAAGCATCGGGTGCATAAAGGGTGCTTTATTAAATAGTCTAAACAGGGATTTTAGATGACTCTGGATTTTTCTCGTGTTCGCTTCATCATGACCGAGCCCAGCCACCCCGGCAACGTCGGCTCGGCGGCCCGTGCGATCAAGACCATGGGCTTCGACGAGTTGGTGCTTGTTGCCCCAAAACTGCCCGATATCACCCTTGAGCCTGATGCCAGAGCGCTGGCCAGTGGCGCCTTTGATGTTCTCGAGCGCGCTCAAACCTACGTCACCCTTAGCCAAGCTCTTGAACCTGTTACCTTGTCTTTTGCCCTAACCGCCCGTGCCCGCGATCTGGGCCCGCCTGTGTGCGATATCCGACAGGCCGCGCAACTGGCACGCGATCACTTACGCGAGCACCCAGAGGGGCGCGTAGCCTTTGTCGTGGGTACAGAACGCTCGGGGCTGACCAACGAGCAAGTGAGTCTGTGTCATCGAGCCTGCACGATCCCTGCCAACCCGTTGTATAGCTCGCTGAACGTTGCGCAGGCTCTGCAGCTAGGCGCTTTTGAGTTGCGCTACGCCCTGCTAGGGCTTGAGGCAGGACAGTCAGTGTCGCCACTCAGCCGAGCAGCAGTTATGGCGCTCGCGGCGGATCCCAATAATGCGTTGGATATCAACGCCCTGCCTGAGCCGTCCCAACCCTCAGGCAGCCGCCCTGCCAGCAGCCAGGCACTTCAAGCCTTGCTGGTGCACTGGCAAGARGCGTTAGTTGCGGTCGAATTCTTAAATCCGACCCACCCAAAAAAACTGATGCCGCGGATGCAGCATTTTTTTAACCGCAATCACCTCACAGTCGACGAGGTGGATATGTGGCGAGGGGTTTGCACGGCCATGATCGCCACGGCACGCCTTGCGAGACCCCCTTCTTCGTCCGGTTAATATTCGCCCAAAGTCATCTTTGGTCTACCATGGCCTTTATGTTGAATAAACTTCGCGAAAACATCGCCTGTATCCTCGAGCGTGACCCAGCGGCTCGAAGCAAGCTTGAGGTCATCACCTGTTATCCGGGCTTTCATGCGATGGTAGTGCATAGCGTCGCGCATCGGCTTTGGGTGGCCCGATGGTTTTGGCTCGGGCGGTTTATTTCGCATCTGGGGCGCATCTTCACAGGGATCGAAATTCACCCTGGCGCCACAATTGGTCGTCGGGTATTTATTGATCACGGATTTGGGGTGGTGATCGGCGAAACCGCCGAGATCGGTGACGACTGCACCATCTATCAGGGTGTGACTTTGGGTGGCACGCGGCTCTACAAAGGCGCCAAACGCCATCCAACCTTGGGTAAAGGGGTTGTCGTTGGTGCAGGCGCGCAAGTGCTGGGCGGTTTTACGGTTGGTGATGGTGCGCGCATTGGCTCGAACGCGGTGGTCGTCAAGCCAGTGCCCGCAGGCGCGACTGCAGTGGGCAATCCCGCACGTTTGATTGAGGCTACTCCGCAGGCACCTGACGCCGCAGCGGCTAACGCGCAAGAGCAGACAGCCAAGACTAACAACGCACACCCTGCACAAGCCACAAACACTCTTCAGACAACGTTGAGCGCTCAGGCAATGCACGCAACTGAGGCTACGAACACGACTCAGGGCACTTCAACCCAGCTATCTCCCTGCGATGCGGRCTGGGATGCCGCCCCACTGAAAGCCTTGCTCGACAAAGGGGCACCCGGCTCAAGCTCGACCGCACCAGGTGACTCGGCGAACGACGCGTCCGGCTTCACGGCTTATGCGGTTGACCCAGGCGCCGGTGACCCGTTAGTTAAAGTTTTGCACGAACTTATCAACCATGCAGCAGCGCAAGATGCTCGCATCGCGCAGCTTTGCCAAACCATCGAAGCGATGGGCTCACAAGTCAAAGGGCAAACTGCCCCGCTTGATGCCCAACGCTTAAATAAGCTAGTTGACGAATAGAAAGCTCGTCTGTGCGCAAGGCACCGTGACTTTTTGAAGGCGCTTGAGCGATTCAAGGCTGAGTCATTGAGCTCAAGCAACTGAGGGGCTTTTGCACGCGTCTACTCTGAGTGTTTACTCAGCCTTGGCACCAGCGCCTTTTACGACCACGGCCCAGCTCTCGGTTTGTGACTTAAGAAACTGACTAAACTGTTCGACCGTACCAGCACCGTTCGTTGCCCCCAAGTCGTCTAAGCGCTTTTGAACATCGGGCTTAGCTAACACTTTATTCATTGAGACGTTAAGCTTAGCGATGATCTCTTTGGGCGTGCCTGCAGGTGCTGCCAAGGCAAACCATGAAGACACGTCGAAGCCCGGAAAACCAGATTCTTGCATAGTGGGGACGTCAGGCGCAGCGGGCGAACGCTTAGGCGATGTGATCGCCAGCACACGCAACTTACCGGCTTGCACCAGAGGCCAAGCCGTTGGCATATTGTCAAACATCATCTGCACTTGCCCACCCATTAAATCAGTCAGTGCAGGCGTGCTGCCCTTATAGGGAATATGCGGAATATCGAGCTTGGTTTGCAGCTTAAACAACTCGCCCGTCATGTGGATCGAAGTGCCCGCGCCCGATGACGCTAAATTTAATGCACCAGGATTTTTCTTGGCGTATGCGATCAACTCTTGAACGGTATTGACCGGCACTTTTGGATTAATCACAAGCATGTTTGGCACCTTAGCCGCTAAACCAATCGGGCTAAAGTCTTTGATGACATCAAATTTTAAATTCGAATACAGCGTTTGATTAATCGCGTTGGTCACCGCCATCATGAGCAAGGTATAGCCGTCGGGCGCTGCGCGCACAACTAGCTCGGCCGCGATATTGCTGCTCGCACCGGGTTTGTTTTCAACAACAAAACTTTGACCCAAATCTTCGGTCATGTCTTTAGCAAAAATACGGGCGAGCACGTCTGTCGTACCGCCCGCTGAGAACCCGACCACAATCCGTACGGGTTTGGTCGGATATGGAGTTTGGGCTTGCGCCGAGCTCGACATCACCCCAAAAGGGCCGAGCAAACTACAGGCTAACAGCGCTACAGAACGTGCAGACTTGAATAGCGTCATGGTAGGACTCCTAACTTTTGGTTGATTGAACGTACGAATTATAAGTGCTACACGTCCAGTRCTTGGCATTTACACCTCAGCTCATCCGCTCTCACAAAATAAAAAGCAAGAGCAACGGCCTTTGACTTAGGTACGCAGAGTCTGACCGGACAAACTTGTCATCACGTCCGTGCAAAAGCAAATAAAAGCAGTGTCACACTCGGCTAAAGGTCACATCGCCCGCAGGGTAGCGACACCGCCTATCGCAATCTCAAAGCTTGACTTCCGCATTGGGCACGTATAAAATTTTATACAAGTTTTGCAATGAATCACGAAAAAANCATTCGTTTGTTAGGATCAATTTAAGGTGATCTACTAGCGTTTCCAGACGGAGAACGGCGGACTGCTGGATTTCAGTTAAGCAAGATTCAAGTTGGTTTAGATCCAGACAATTGGAAACCGTTCGATGTTGTTGATGCCGGTACTAAAGAAATCCGCCTGTGTGAAAGTGGTCGTAACTATTGAGTCATGTACGTTGCCAAATTTGAAGAAGCAATCTACGTCTTACATTGCTTTCAAAACAAAACGCAGACAACGAACAAGCAGGACAAGGACATCACCGAGGCGCGCTATCGTGCCGTAGTCAACGCGAGAAAGTCAAAAACATGAAAATCGACACAGAGATCCAACATGTCACGAAGTCTGGAGCGAACCTCTTTCTTGAACTGGGCTTCACACCCGCTGAAGCCAAGCGTTTGCGGGCCGCGTCTCGCAAACAGATCAATGACACCCGGCTTTTGAAGCAGCAACTAATGGCCGAGCTATCTGTCTGGATCAGTGAGCATCACCTCAAACAGGCCGAAGCCGCCGAGATTCTCATGGTTTCGCGCCCGCGCGTATCAGATGTGGTGAACAGCAAAACAGGCAAGTTCACCATCGACACTTTAGTTGAAATGCTCAGTCGCATCGGCAAACCAGTCAAGCTAGCTGTTGGCTGATGCCATCACAACCTTTCTTTACCTACAAGAAATTTTCCACGGATATCGCATTTGACTTTGCCTGACAAAGAACTGGCCGACCACACGCCGATGATGCAGCAATACCTTCGCCTTAAAGCTGAGGCGGGGCCGTTGTTGCTGCTTTACCGCATGGGTGACTTCTACGAGATGTTTTATGAGGACGCCGAGCGTGGTGCAAAGCTGCTGGGTCTAACCCTGACACGGCGCGGCTCGTCTAATGGCGTGCCCATCCCGATGGCGGGGCTGCCTTACCATGCCGCTGAGCAATACTTGGCCAAGTTGGTTGCGCAAGGCGTCTCGGTGGCAATCTGCGAACAAATTGGCGACCCTGCTACTAGCAAGGGCCCGGTCGAGCGCAAGATCGTGCGCATTGTCACGCCCGGCACACTCACAGACGAAGCATTGCTTCCCTCAAAAGCCGATCGCTGCGTCGCCGCCGTGTTTGTGCCGCGCAAAGGTAATAAGGCGCAACGTGCTGGCGTAGCCTGGCTGAATCTGGCAAGCGGCGAGTTTAAACTGTCTGAGTGCGCCGCTGAAGCGCTTGATTCTGAACTGCATCGGATTGATCCTGCTGAAATTATTCTTGCTGACGATGCCGAACTTGATGTGACGCTGCATTGTGCGGCCACCAAGATACCGCCTTGGCATTTTGAAGCCGAGCAGGCGCAAGCGCATTTGCTGGCACACTTTAAAACCGAATCGCTTTCAGGCTTTGATGTTGATGGCTTACCTACCGCGCTATGCGCAGCGGGTGCGTTGTTACGCTATGCCGGGCGCACGCAAGCCCATGCACTATCGCATGTGCAGACCTTGGTGGCCGATCGAGCAAGTCAGTATGTGTTGATGGATCCGGCGACGCGTCGCAATCTTGAATTAACGCGTACTCTTTCTGGCGACGACGCGCCAACTCTATTTTCGATTTTGGATAACTGTTGCACGCCGATGGGCAGTCGCTTATTGCGTAGGTGGTTGCATCACCCTTTGCGTGATAATGCGCCGGTGTTTGAGCGTCAACAGGCGATTGCCAGCTTGATGACAGCTAGCGCGCCGCACAGCGAATTGCTACATGCAACGCCACTGTTGCAAGCATTACGCACTGAACTTAACAAGCTACCTGATCTTGAACGTATCGCCACGCGTATCGCACTGCTGTCAGTGCGTCCACGTGAACTTGCGAGTTTGCGTGATGCGTTAAGCGCGTTACCGGCGGTGCAGCAGCAAGTGCTTTCGGCACTGGCGCCGCTGCAGCAATCTGAAGTCTCAGCAAAACCAATACCGCAGTTGCAAGCACTTGCGCAAGCCCTCACCCCCCCTGAAGGCTTGCGCGAGTTGTTAACGCGCGCCATCGCGTTAGAGCCTGCCGCGTTAGCGCGTGACGGCGGTGTCATCGCCACAGGCTTTGATGTCGAGCTTGATGAATTGGTTGCCATTTCAACAGATAACGGCGCCTTTTTGCTTGAGCTTGAAGCACGCGAGCGCGCACGCACGGGTATCGCCACGCTGCGGGTTGAATTTAATCGGGTACACGGATTTTTTATTGAAGTCAGTCGCGCGCAGGCCGAAAAAGTTCCTGAGGATTATCGTCGACGCCAGACACTTAAAAACGCCGAACGCTACATCACCCCCGAACTCAAATCCTGGGAAGACAAAGTCTTGTCTGCTCAAGACCGTTCGCTTGCTCGCGAAAAGTGGCTGTTTGTGCAACTACTCGAGCAATTGACTTCGACCGTCAAACAGCTTGCGCAGTGCGCTTCAGCCTGCGCTGCGCTTGATGCCTTGGTCTCACTGGCGCATCACGCCCAACATCATCAGTGGGTGGCGCCAACGCTGTTAGCACACACCGCTATTGAGATTACCGCGGGTCGCCACCCAGTGGTTGAACGCGCGATCGAACGCTTTACACCCAACAGCTGTTCCTTAAATGCGCACCGTGCCTTGCTTGTGGTTACCGGCCCAAATATGGGCGGCAAATCAACCTACATGCGGCAAGTTGCCCTGATCGCATTATTGGCACGCGTGGGCAGCTTTGTACCTGCGCAAAGCGCGGCAATTGGTCCGCTTGATCGGATCTTTACGCGCATTGGTGCGGCCGATGACTTAGCCGGCGGGCGCTCGACCTTCATGATGGAGATGATTGAAGCCGCGGCTATTTTGGCTTCGAGTTCAGCACAAAGTTTGGTGCTGATGGATGAGATTGGGCGCGGTACCTCAACCTATGATGGCTTGGCCCTCGCTTGGTCGATTGCGCAACGCTTGGTCACGCATAACCGCGCACTGACGTTGTTTGCCACCCATTATTTTGAAATTACCCGAATGCCTAGCGAGCAAGCGAATACCGCAAACGTGCATCTAGCCGCGGCCGAATCTCCCTCGGGGATCGTGTTTTTACACGAGGTCAAAGATGGGCCAGCAAGCCGCAGCTACGGGATTCAAGTCGCGCAACGCGCGGGTATCCCACAGGCGGTGATTCGCCACGCTACCCGTGAGCTTGAACGACTTGAAGCGCAGGGTGCACCGACCCCGCAACTCGGGTTGTTTGGCGAAGTAGTCGATGCCGAGGCACAAGCTGCTGCCGCGGCTGAAATGAATGAAGCGCAAGAGGCGTTGCAACAAGCCTTAGCCGCACTTGACCCCGATACCTTAAGCCCACGCGAAGCACTTGAGGCGTTGTATCGACTTAAAAAACTGCAACCGTGATGAGAGTTTTATTTTGAACCCAAATAAACCTCTCGCCCTGTTGGGTGGTTTGACACCCTCKCAGTTCATGAAAACCTATTGGCAGCGCAAGCCACTGGTGATTCGGCAGGCGTTTAAAGGTTTCAAACCACCGGTGTCTGCTGCCGCGCTTAAAAAAATGAGCCGCTGCGATGATGTCGAATCGCGTCTAGTGTGGCGCGAGAAAGATCAATGGCAAATGGATCGCGGCCCCTTTACGCGCCTACCAAAGGCTTCAGAGCCCGACTGGTCACTGTTGGTGCAAAGTGTAGATATTCAGGACGACGCAGCCTGCGCCTTGATGAATCAGTTTCGCTTTGTGCCTGATGTGCGCCTGGATGACTTAATGATTAGTCTGGCAACAATCGGTGGTGGTGTGGGCCCACACTTTGATAGCTACGATGTATTTTTATTGCAAGGTCAAGGTCGCAGACGTTGGCAGATTAGTCAGCAACGCGATCTCACACTAATCTCAGACCTATCGCTTAAAATTTTAAAATACTTTATCCCTGAAGAAGAGTTTGTTTTAGAGCCTGGCGATATGCTGTACCTGCCGCCACAAGCGGCGCACGATGGTGTGGCGCTCGACAATGATTGCATGACGATTTCAATCGGCTTTCGGGCGCCCGATCAGGCTGCTCTGGCCCGCGGGATGCTCGAGGCTGCTGCGGATCTGATCGTGGCACGCGCGGGCTTGGCGAGTGGCCCCTATRGCGAGCCACCCTTGCCAGGGCCAAAGCTTGACGCCTTGTATCGTGACGCGGGGCAAGAGGCCAGCGCGCACCCCGCCGAGATCCCAGACGGCTTGATTAGCGCTGCAGTGCAGGCGGTGTCTAAGATCCAATTTAATGCCGCGCTCGCGCAGCGCTTTTTAGGTTGCTGGCTCACCGAGCCAAATCAGGCTGCGGTGTTTGATAGTGACTATGGTGATGACGATGATCGCGATACGATGCACGATGGCGAGTCTGATAATGCGGTCGTGCAAAATCAAGAAGCACCCTTCACGCACTGGGCGCTCGACCGGCGCACACGCATGTTGTATCGCGGCAAGCACTTGTTTATCAATGGTGAGGTCGCGCCAGTTGCCGCTGAAACAGGCCTAAAAATTTTGGCCAACGCACGCGAACTGTCAGGCGCCGACCCTGCCGCAAAAAAACTTACCTCCGAAGCTGTCGATACGCTAACCGAATGGCTGAGGGCTGGGTGGATTCATTTGGTGCGCAGATAGTCTCGTCCTAAAAATATGAGTTTCATCCAGCCCTTTACTTCGCAGTCAAGCACCCTGCATTCTCGATAAATTTGATCACCTCATCCAAACCGTCGCCGGTTTTGAGGTTGGTCATCACCCAGGGGCGGTCGGCCCGCATGCGGGCGGTGTCGTGACGCATGACATCAAGATTGGCACCTACGTACGGGGCTAAATCAATTTTATTAATCACTAACAAATCACTGCGTGTAATGCCTGGGCCGCCTTTGCGGGGGATTTTTTCGCCGCCGGCCACATCGATTACATAAATTGTGAGATCAGACAAATCAGGACTGAAGGTCGCCGCCAAATTGTCGCCACCCGATTCAATAAAAATTACATCCAGATCAGGAAACCGTTTTTGCATGCGATCAATCGCTTCAAGATTGATTGAGGCATCTTCGCGAATGGCGGTGTGCGGACAACCACCGGTTTCGACACCCATAATGCGATCAGCGGTGAGTGCTTCGGCAGCCACCAATAAGCGTTCGTCTTCTTTGGTGTAAATATCGTTGGTGACCACAGCCAGTTTGTATTGATCACGCATGCGTTTGCATAAGACTTCAACGAGCGTGGTTTTGCCCGAACCCACGGGGCCACCGATACCAACACGCAAGGGATTTGTTTGTGTAGAAGCGTTCATCATGCGATCCTAGAGTGATAACAATTACAAAAAATAATTTAGATAAAAAGGTCGAGCTGATCGTGGACTTGTCGCTCAAATAGACTCGATCGGCTAATTCGAAAATCGTTTTTGTCTCGCGCGTTCAACTTCTAAATAAACGACTGTATTGCGATTCGTGTCTGGCGCTCGCCAGAGCCAGACCAAAGGCTGCTGAGCCAGCGTGTGCAGGGTCGGTTGAACGCGCAACTTCTGTCGCGCGTTCAACATCGCCTTTTAAGCGATGCAGCAACGTCTGGCCATCAATTTGCCCCAACGGAATTATCTTCACCGCAGCGAGGGCTTGGTTTTCGACCCAGCTCCACAAATAGGCCGTCAACGCCATCGTCTCACCTACCCCAGAGATGGCCGCTAAGGCGGCATATGCGGCTGGGTACGTCCATTGCTCGATCGACAGTACATTGAGTGCTGCGCCCTGAGGCCATTGCACAAACAGCTTAGCCATTGAATGCCCCATCTGCACAGACTCGAGCCTGAACTCGGCAGTTTCGCGCAACGCATACAGCTCTTTATTGGTCGTGGTCAAGGCGGCCCAATCCTGCCGCAACACCGCACGGTGACACGCCAACCACAAAGGCAGCTCTTGGCGGGCTAGATTCAAAAGCAGTACGTCACGAATCCAGACATAGGCTTGGTCAACCTGAGTCACCCAGCGATCTTCGATCGCTTGTTCTAAGCCTTGCGAATAGGCAAAGCCACCGACTGGTAAGGCCGGGCTTGCCAGATGCAGTGCGGCTAATAACGACTGGATTTTAGTCAGCGCAGGGTCACGTGTAAGCGCATGATCTATTGCCGATTCATTAGTCGATGATAAAGGTTTCATCGTCTTACGACTTTACGCGCGCATGCGCCGCGATTGAGAGCTCTTCGCCAAGGTTACCCATGGCTTGGTCTTGTTCTTCAACACCACACTCACTTGCATGATGGTGATGATGATGCCCACCGCCCTGCCCTGCAGCATAGGCTCCGCCCTCAGGGATAAAAGCCTGCTGCACAACCGTTACTGTGCTGCCCAAGCGCCGCACCATGTCAGCAAGTACAGGATCAGGCTGGATCCACACTGCTTCGGTCGACAGCATTGCTCGCACGTGACGATTGGCCAGGTGATAAACAATACGCATCAACTCAAACGGATTATTCGCCTGAATACAAAAGAGCTCTTCGACTGCTGCCTGCACCACTACGCGCTCCCCTTGATCGCCGCACAAAACGTCACCATGCTGCATATGACCAGTACGCGGCAAGATCACGGCGACGGCACGGCCATTGGGCAACATCGCGGCCAAACGCCAACGCTGGCGATCTTCGAGCGTCAGCTCAAGTACGGGCCAAGGCTCTGGCCAGGCCGCGCTGTCGTTGCGCAACTGCGGATCATCGTGTGCGCGGCGCGCGTTCAACATAATCGCCATGCTATGCCTCAACCAATAAGAAAGATCGCTGAACTTTTTGCACTGTCAACATAACTAACCCCTGCCAATTTAAAAAAAGTGCTTTGTTGACGCTTGAGATCTCAAAGCACTTACCATGCTTCTTTCTAAAACAAAAAGTACCGCTGCGCCATCGGCAAAATCTTGGCCGGCGGGCAATCCAGCAAGACACCATCTGCATAGACCTTGTAATTTTCTGGGCTCACCGTGATTTTAGGCGTTGCAGCGTTTAGCTTCATATCCGCCTTGGTCAAACTGCGCATGCCCTGCACTGCGGCAACATGACGCTTTAAACCTAATTCGGCCGGTAAGCCTTTGTGAATCGCAATCCCCGACATAAAGGTCATGCAGCTTGTTGCAATCGCACTTTGCGCGGCACCAAACTGTAGCCTGAAATGCACGGGCTGCGGTGTGGGAATAGACGCATTCGGGTCACCCATCACGGCCATCGCAATCTGACCACCTTTAATCACAGTTGAAGGTTTGACACCAAAAAAGGCGGGACGCCATAACACTAAGTCGGCAAACTTACCCACTTCGATTGAGCCGATCTCTTTGGCCATACCATGTGTAATCGCAGGGTTGATCGTGTACTTGGCGATGTAACGCTTGATGCGTGCGTTGTCGCTCGTTGAGGGATCTGAAAACCCAGCCTCACTCATTGAGCCACGTTGCTCGCGCATCTTGTGCGCGGTTTGCCACGTCCGCATAATCACTTCGCCTACTCGCCCCATCGCTTGACTGTCTGACGAGATCATCGAAAACGCCCCGATGTCATGCAAAATATCTTCAGCGGCAATGGTCTCGCGGCGGATGCGGCTCTCAGCAAACGCAATGTCTTCGGCGATTGAGGCATCAAGGTGATGACACACCATCAACATATCAAGATGCTCATCGAGCGTGTTGATCGTGAACGGCCGCGTCGGGTTAGTTGACGAAGGCAACACATTTGCTTCGCCACAAATGCGGATGATGTCAGGTGCATGACCACCGCCAGCACCTTCAGTGTGATACGTGTGAATCACACGTCCTTTGATTGCCTCAATCGTCGCCTCGACAAAACCTGATTCATTCAAAGTGTCGGTGTGAATCGCCACTTGGGTATCGGTTTCGTCAGCCACACTTAAGCAGTTATCGATGGCAGCAGGCGTGCTGCCCCAATCTTCGTGCAACTTCAATCCAACCGCACCGGCTTCGATCTGCTCGTGCAAAGGGCCCGGCACCGATACGTTACCCTTGCCTAACAAACCAATATTAATGGGATAAGATTCCATGGCCTGCAACATACGCGCCAAATGCCAGGGGCCCGGTGTGACGGTGGTGGCGAAGGTGCCGGTGGCTGGGCCAGTGCCGCCACCAATCATGGTGGTCACGCCAGAGCTCAAGGCCTCTTCGATTTGTTGCGGGCAGATCAAATGGATATGGCTGTCAATACCGCCGGCCGTGACGATCATGCCTTCGGCTGCGATCACTTCAGTGGCAGGTCCTACAACAATAGTGATACCCGGTTGGATATCTGGATTGCCAGCTTTACCAATGCCCGAGATACGGCCGTTTTTAATCCCAATATCGGCCTTGACGATGCCCCAGTAATCAATGATCAACGCATTGGTCAGTACGGTATCCACGCAATCTTTACTCATGCGTTGCGATTGGCCCATGCCATCGCGAATCACCTTGCCGCCACCAAACTTAACCTCTTCGCCATAGATGGTGAAATCTTTTTCAACCATCGCAAACAAGGCCGTATCGGCTAGGCGAATTCGATCACCCGTGGTGGGGCCGTACATCTCAGCGTACGCTTGTCTTGAAATCTTCATTTGTCTAAGGCTCCCATCACCAAACCTCTAAAGCCATACACAAGCCGATCACCCGTTAAGGCGACAAGTTCGACCTCACGTTCTTGACCTGGCTCGAAACGTACTGCGGTGCCCGCCGGTATATTTAAACGAAACCCATTGGCCTGCGCACGATCAAAACGCAGGGCCGCGTTGGTTTCTGCAAAGTGATAGTGCGAGCCGATCTGCACAGGCCGATCACCGGTGTTCGCGACCAGCACCTTAGTCAAGGTACGGCCAGCATTAATTTCAATTTCACCTGGGGCAACGATCATCTCGCCCGGAATCATTGGTGCGATACTCATCTTTTTCTCCATAAAATCTCGGCGGATGACTACTGAATAGGCTGATGAACCGTGACAAGCTTGGTGCCATCCGGAAACGTTGCCTCGACTTGAATGTCGGGGATCATTTCAGAAACGCCTTCCATCACGTCTTGTCGGTTCAAAATATTACGGCCCTCACTCATGAGTTCAGCTACGGTTTTTCCGTCGCGCGCACCTTCCATGATGGCCGCTGAAATCAGGGCAATCGCTTCGGGCACGTTAAGCTTTAAGCCACGCGCGCGCCGACGCTCGGCCAGCAAGCTTGCCGTAAAAATTAACAGTTTGTCTTTTTCGCGTGGTGTCAGATCCATAGTTACCCCTTAACAACTTTCATTCGCTTAATCATCAAGTCGCCCACAACCGTGGTGCAACAGCTGGCAAACCAAGTACCACTGGGCGCAAGTGCGCCCAAGCATCTTGTAATAAAAACTTAAACTTACGCGGTTCGGCTAACAGCCGACCCACCAATAGGCGAGGGTGAAGAAGCGTCCAAGCAAACTGTGCGGAGCGTTCGCGCAAGGTTTGCACGGTAGCTTCGCTAAACGTTTTTGACGCAGGCAAAATCGCCCACAGCGCTGCAAAAGTGTAGTGCCCGCGCAGACCGATCGGCGAGGCAAACAAGGCATCATCACCCACCAAGGCTAAACGATCGTGCCAAATCAGTTGCTCATCAATTTGAATTTTTAGAGACTGCCGAAAATGACCCTCGGCAAAAGATTCGCCAGAGGCGTGGCGTCCAAAGATAAGATGATCCCAACCTAGCATTGCCCCCTGCTCACCTACCCTGATATCAATATCAGAACGCACACGCGCCCGATTAAACACAATAGTTTCTTGAGGCAACCACTCAAAGGCACCCTGCAAGTCAATATCAATCAACTGTGAAGCCTCAAGCGAGGCGTTGGCGCCATACCATTTTGCGGCAGAAGGCGTCGTGACTAAGCCATGGCTACCGGCTTGACTATTGATCAGCACTTCAAGTCGATCACCGCCGGCGATACCGCCCGGTGGATGCACAATGATCGCGTGGCAAGGCGAAGCGCCTTCTGGGTACAAGGCTTTTTGAATACGTAACGGCCCGAGGTGCTGATGATTTAGCCTGGTCTTAAGATGAGGCTGATGAGGGTCTAGGTTGAAGTCAAGTGACAGGCGTGCTGTCCAAGACGCAAGCGCCGACTCAGCCGCAGGATGACCTGAGGGGTCTAAGAGGCCTAAGTCAGTCGGCCAGTGGCGCTGCTCATTCGGGTGCATCGATTAGAGGAATCAAAAATTTAATTATTACAATTAAAACATCATCATGACGAATCCATAGCCGAGATGCAAAGAGAATTAACGGGCAGTGCCAGACTTCACAGTTTGAGTTAAGAAATGCACCATTTTGGAACATTTCAATGCGAAGTCCCAAAAAAAACGCGACGGCTTAAACCGTCGCGTTTTTAGGGGAAAGAATTAAACCTACATCTTGCCGCTTAGCACGCTGAGCAGACGCTGCGCCGTAGCGCTGTTATCACGCACGCCTTTCGCATCGAGCACCGTAATTTGCGTTTGGTTACCCTGCTGAACAACGCGCACGCGGTAAGTTGGCGCCTTGGTCGGATCCTTCGCGCCGAACAACCGGGTAATGAAGTTGGACTCTTCGCGTTTTTCGCCAGTATCTGTATCGACGTAACGCACATAGAAATCACCGGCCGCGCGATCACGATCATCCACCGTGAAGCCGCCCGAGTCGAGCGCCACGCCCACACGACGCCAAGCGCGATCAAACGGTTCTGCAATCACCAACATGCTCTTATCGCCCGCCGGTGCCGTGAACTTAGGGTCTTGTGCGCCAGGTGCCGTTTGCACCATTTTTTTACGTGCACCGTCAACGTCTTCACCTAAGTACACCATCAGCCTAGCCAGCATTGCAGCGTTTAAGCCCGGATCTTCTTTTGCGTTCTCCCAGCGTACGCTGACATCGGCTAAAGAAACTTTACTGACTTCTTCCATGTGTTGATGCGAAATGTAGACTTCAGTCCGACTACCGGCTCGCTCGATACGCGTACGAAACTTATCCCGTGTGCCGCTGTCGTAGATACCATCAAAGACCGTGCCCAACGCTTGGCGTAACCAACTATCAGGAATTTTTGCACGATTTTCAGCCCAGTTCGTGACTAGCAAACCAGCTTTAGGATCTGTCACCCCAAGCGTAAAGCCAGCATCTGTCCAAAAATCTGCCGTCATTGAAAAGACTTTTTCAGGGGGCATCTCGACCGACAACCAGCGCAATTCGCCGTCACGCATCACCCGCATGTCAGCCCGTGTGGGCAACACGCCTGACTGAGCAGCCGAGGGCACACCTTTGCCACCTGTTTGAGCCAGCTGATACTGCGAAAACGTCGTGCTGCCTGAGGCAGGTGAGCGATAACGAGGATCGTTGGCGGCCTGCGTCAGATCAGGCGGAATACTCAAAGGGTCGGTGCGCACCACGCTTTTGTAATCAATCGAGTCGTCGCCGCTCATCATCGAACGAAAACCGCCGCAGCCACTTAAAAGCAACAACGCCATCAGCGCAGAAATCAGACCATATTTTTTATTCAACAAACTATTCATTTAAAGCAACCCCGCCTCTGACATTGCAGCTCGCAAAGGAGCATGAAACTGAGCGCTTAATTGGACCAGAGGCAGACGAATACCGGTAGGAATACGCCCCATCTGAGCCAACGCCCACTTAACTGGAACAGGGTTACCTTCAACAAACAATAATTTGTTCAAAGGCCCCAATAAATTGTTGACGCGCTTGACGGTGGTGACATCGCCTTTAAGTGCGGCACCACACATCTCGTGCATGGCACGTGGTGCGATATTGGCGGTGACAGAAATATTGCCGCGTCCACCTAATAAAATCAGAGCGGCAGCAGTCGCGTCGTCGCCACTCAGCACCAAGAAGTTAGAGGGCAAATCGCGAATGAGTAAGGCCCCACGGCCGATATCGCCGGTTGCATCTTTAATACCGATCACGCCTGGAACCTGAGCCAGGCGCAGCACGGTATCGTGCGCCAGATCAGCCACGGTGCGGCCTGGCACGTTATACAAAATAGTGGGCAAGTCAACGGCCTCTTGCACGGCTTTAAAATGTTGATACATGCCTTCTTGTGAAGGCTTGTTGTAATACGGCACGACTGACAAGCCAGCATGCGCGCCGACTTTTTTAGCGTGCTCAGCCAGATGAATCGCCTCGCTAGTTGAATTTGCGCCCACGCCTGCGATGACAGGAATGCGCCCCGCGGAGTGCTCAACTGCAACGCGAATCAGTTCGGCATGCTCGTCAACATTCACGGTGGGCGACTCGCCAGACGTGCCCACAATGACGAGTGCATCGGTGCCCTCTTGGGCATGCCAGTCAATCAGTGCTTTGAAGCTTTTGTAATCGAGGCTGCCGTCAGGGTGCATTGGCGTCACCAAGGCAACCATGCTGCCCATGAACTGGGGGACTTTAGAGGTCGAAATCGTGGCCATGAAGGGATCCAGAACGCAAGTCAAGGCGCAAAAGCACCTACAGGAAGATAGTGCGATAGTTTACCGGATTGCAGGGCGATCTATAAAAAAAGTCGAACGACCTGCTCGCCTAACGCGACCAAAGGATTGAGCACGGTACTGAGTACGCCGGTAGCCAGCAAGGCGATCACAATCAACATGCCGTAGGGTTCGATGCGGCCATATTGCCAGGCTAGCCGGTTTGGCAGCAGGCTAAATAACACCCGCCCCCCGTCTAAGGGCAAAATAGGCAATAAATTCAAGGCCATAAGCACTAAGTTTATATGAATACCCACACGCGCCATTTCAAACCAAAAGCCGCTTCGCTCGCCCGCGTCAAACAGTAAGCGCAGACAGATTGTCCAGAGGATTGCCATGAACAAGTTGGCACCCGGGCCGGCCAACGCCACCCACAACATATCTTGCTTAGGGCGCCGCAAGCGACCAAAATCCACAGGCACTGGCTTGGCCCAGCCAAACAAAAAACCACCACCAAACAGGCTAGACATCGCCAAAATGCCGATGGGCACTGCAATGGTGCCGATCGGGTCGATATGGCGAATTGGGTTCAAGCTGACACGCCCAGCAAGGGAGGCCGTTGGATCACCAAAGAGCTTGGCAACATAGCCGTGAGCGGCCTCGTGCAAGGTGATCGCCAAGAGCACAGGCAAGGCGTAAAGGGCTAGGGTTTGAATCAGATCTTCCATGGTGAGATTGTAGAGGTTTATGGCCGCTCAATAAAACGTCACTTCACTGGTCCCGCAAAATTTTCAATCAAGTCCAAGCACACTTGGATCGCCACGGCCACGCCGCACCACCTCGGGAGGCGAGGTCGTTAGGTCAATCACTGTGGTCGCCTCAAGTGCACAGGCGCCCGCGTCGATCACGGCCGCCAACACATGTTGATAGCGCTCTCGAATCTCGGTGGGGTCAGTCAGGGCGAGCTCGTCGCCTTCAGGGATCAAGGTGGTCGACAAAAGCGGGGTTTGCGCATGTTCGAGCAGCGCAAGCGTGACCGGATGCCCAGGCACCCGAATCCCGATTGTTTTACGCGACCGGTGCGACACCCGACGCGGCACCTCGCGTGACGCCTCAAGGATAAAGGTCCATGGCCCTGGGGTGGCCAGCTTAAGCAGCCGATACTGAGCGTTATCAACGCGCGCAAATTGACTAATTTCGGCCAGATCGCGACACAGAATTGTCAGATGATGGCGATCATCAAGCCCGCGCAACTTACGCAAGGCGTCTGCCGCCCCCTTGTCATCAAGCCGCGCCACCACCGCGTAACTTGAATCAGTGGGCACTGCCACCAGGCCACCCTCTTGCAGCAGTTGCGCCGCTTGTTTCAACAAGCGGGGCTGAGGGTTCTCGGGATGCACCACAAAGAGTTGCGACATGGCTCTTTATCTAAAATGAGTTCAACGGCATTAGAACCATTGCCCGAAACAGAGAGAATTTCCGCGCATTACGTTAAAATCTTGTCATATGTTGCCGTAGCTCAGTTGGATAGAGCAACGCCCTTCTAAGGCGTGGGTCACTGGTTCGACTCCAGTCGGCAGCACCAAAAAAACATGGGCACTGCGAATCGGTCAGCCCGCGGCCCCGAATCTGCCGACGTTACTGTACAACCTTGGCGTTTTCACGCAGTCTTTTGACGTAGTCGAAGCGCTGTTTTTGCACCAGCGTTTGGCGGATATCGTTTTTGGCTTCGTCAAAGGTAGGCGCTTTAAACGGGCGGGTCTCTTCAAGTTTGATGAGGTTCCAGCCTGCTGGGGTTTGAATCGGCGCGGCCGCTAAGGCACCCTTTACTAAATTCACCATCACGTTTGAAATAGCGGGCAAAATCTGGGCCGGCACCACCCACCCCACATTGCCGCCATCTTTTTTGCTTGGATCAAGAGATGCCTCAGTTGCAAGCTTTGCAAACGCTTCGCCCTTGCGAAGCCGCGCTAATACCGCCTTGGCCTGATCCTCGGTTGAGGTCACAATTAAACTTAAGCGATATTGCTGCTGGTCTTTCATCAGCGCCATCTGTCGATCGTATTCAGTCTTGAGTGAAGCTTCAGAAATTGGATTGCGTGCCATGTAATCATTGAGCAGCAGCTCAACCAAGAAAGTCTGACGCACTGTCGCCCATTGGGCTTGCGCCTCAGTGGTTTTATCAAGCCCTAGCCGGGCCGACTCTTGAGCAAGAATTTCACGATTGACAAGCTCGTCTTGAATTACTTGGCGCAACTCGGGCGAATCTCTTTGACCTTGTGCGACGTTAGCCTTTACGTTGTTGTCAAGCAATGACTGTGGAACAGCGACACCGTTGACAGTCGCAAACGCGCCTGTCGGTTTGGTTTGCGCCAGGCTGCTTGCGCAAACCAAGCTCAGCGAGAGGGCAACAAACACTGCACGAGACGCGACCGAAAACTTTAAAGAGAGAGTCAGCATTATTTTCGTTTAAGCTTGTGTGAAGGAGCCAAAACAGCGACTATTCAAAACTTATTATAGGTGGGCTCGGGCAGCTTAAGCTGCCCGAGCCTCGCCCAAACCCAACCCACCTTTAAGGACACCTCAGCTATGCACGCCGATCTGATCAAAGCTTTTGCCCCCACCGGAGTGCTGCGCGCCTCGCTTAACCTTGGCAACCCCGTGCTGGCTAACCGCGATGCGCAAGGCAAGCCCTTCGGCATTTCGATCGACTTGGCGATGCAACTTGGAAAAAAACTTGGCGTACCGGTTGAACTGATCGTCAACGAAACTGCCGGTAAATCAGTCGCCACTCTCGAAGCAGGTCGTGCCGATGTCGGTTTTTTTGCGATCGACCCAGAGCGCGGCAGAGACATTGCCTTCACGGCCGCTTATGTGCAAATCGAAGGGTATTACTTGGTGCGCGGCAACTCAAGCATCCAGCGCAACGAGCAGGTTGATGTGGCGATCAACCGTGTGGTGGTCGGCAAAGGCAGCGCCTACGATTTATTTCTCACACGGCATCTTAAGAATGCTCCGCTCGAACGCGTCGCATCGTCACAAGTCGTCGTATCAAGCTTTCTAGACAAAGGCTTTGAAGTCGCTGCAGGGGTCAAGCAACAGCTTGAAGCCGACATCAAGAGTGTGACTGGCGTTCGGATGTTAGCCGAGCGTTTTATGGTGATCAACCAAGCAATGGGTGTACCCAAAACCAAAGGCCCCGAGGCGACTTTATTTTTGCGTACCTTTGTTGAAGAGATGAAAGCGCAAGGCGTTGTGAAAGACTCAATGACGCGCTATGACATCCAAGGTGCGGGCGTGGGGCCGGCAGCTGATCCAAAAGTGGATCCTTTGACTGCACCTTGATCACGCATCGCCTCATTGCGACAAGGCAACTTTCTACAAATAAGGTGACGCTAACCACGCCACCTTATTGCGCAGCCGCAGCCAAAACGGTAGCCGTCGGAGCGTACGAATCGTGATGCGCTCTGCCTGTGCAATGACGGAGTCGATTTGGCTCTCAAGCCCTGCGGCAAAACCGCGATCGTACACCTCAAGGTCAAGCTCAAAATTCAGGCGCAGGCTACGCGGGTCAATGTTCGATGAGCCAACATAAGACCACCCTCCGTCTACCGTGCACAGTTTAGAGTGATCAAAATTACCTTGGGCTTGCCAGACTCGGCAGCCTGTCAAAATCAACTGATCAAGCTGCGCCATCATGGCAGCATTGACCAGCTTCAAATTGTTGGCGCCCGGCACCACAATATCCACCACAATCCCCCTACGCGCGGCCGTCGACAACGCTGCGATCAAGACGAGATCAGGCAAAAAATAAGGTGACTGAATACGCACGTGATGCTGCGCGACCGACAGCGCGCCCAGTAACATGTTGTGCGTGCTCCCCAAGCTACCGTCAGGGCCCGAGGCCACACAGCGCATCGGTATCCCTTGCTCTGCGATTTGACCTAAGGCGGGGGCAAACCACTCGGGACCTTTGAGTTTTTCTTGTGTGGTGAACTGCCAGTCATGGGCAAAACTGATGATCAACTGATGCACAATTGGGCCGCGCAATTCAAAATGTGTGTCCTGTGTGACCTCTGCTTTGGCCACCGCAGTCAAAAATCCAGCTCGAATATTCATACCGCCCGTAAAACCGTGCACACCATCCACCACGAGCAATTTTCGGTGGCTACGCAGGTTGGCATACGCCAGGCGCAAGCCAAACATAGGACGCATAAACAACGCAGTTTTAACGCCCCCTTTAGTCAACATATTGATAATGGGCGGGTGCGAGTACTTTGACCCAACCGCGTCGATCAAGACCCGAACGTGCACACCACGCGCTTGCGCTTGAATCAACGCTTGCGCCACTTCAATGCCCAAGACATCCTGATCAAAAATATAGCTCTGCAGGGCAATCGACTGGGTCGCGCCCCGAATGGCTGACAGCATCGCGGGATAGGTTTCATCGCCACCGCGCAACTTTTGAATCGCGTTAAAGTTCAGAACTTTATAGTGACTGACCCGATCGCCTAAAACTTTCAGCGTGGCAAATTGTGCACCTGAAGTCGCGCAAACGTCGTGCACCAAGACCTGTTCAAGCACGTCTTCCGCATAAATTGTCCCGGCCCTCGGCTGCGTGATGCGCTGCTTACGAATACGGTTGATGCCAGCGACTAGGTAAAGCAACGCCCCAAAAATAGGCGAAAACAAGGCCACACCCACCCAGGCAATCGCGGCACGCACATCTTGTTTGGTCATGGCTGCGTGCACGGCAGCCGTCGTACCTGCCACCCCTGACACAGAGAACAAGATATGAGGCCAATACTCGCTAAGAAGCGCGTGCAATGCAGTCATTTCAGTGGTCTACCGTTCACGCGTGGAACCGCTACGAGAGGGCAAACTGAGCACAAACATGCTAAAATCCTAGCTCTGTGGTGGACGTAGCTCAGTTGGTAGAGTCCCAGATTGTGATTCTGGTTGTCGCGGGTTCGAGCCCCGTCGTTCACCCCACCACCCCCTCTTCTTGTCAGCCCTAGGCTCCACCCCATGAGTCGGGGCCGGGCATCGAGCAAACCCAGCAAACTGTTCAACGGCCCATCTTTTTGCGCCAAGCCTGAAAATCAACCGTCGTTTGCGGGTCGGTATTGGGATACAAGCCCATGATCGAACGCCCGCCTCTGACCTCTTCGGTTGCAAAGTCTTCAAAAATCGTCATTTCAAACGCTTCTGCAGCCAACTCGTCTGCCAAGTGCGCCGGCAATACGATCACGCCATCCGCATCGCCCACCATCACATCGCCCGGAAACACGGGCGCATCGCCGCACGCGATGGGTATATTCACGTCGATCGCGTGATGTAAGGTCAGATTGGTAGGTGCCGACGGCCGCTGATGATAGGCGGGGATACCAAGCTCAGCGATTTCAGCCGAGTCACGAAAGCCGCCATCCGTCACAACGCCGGCCACCCCGCGGGCCATCAACCGCCCAACCAAAATACCACCTGCCGAAGCCGCGCGTGCGTCTTTGCGGCTATCGATCACAAACACCGCACCTTCGGGGCATTCGTTAATGCCTTTGCGCTGAGGGTGACTGCGATCTTTAAAGACTTCCATGGTGTTGAGATCTTCACGCGCTGGGATATAGCGCAGCGTAAAGGCCTCGCCCACCATATTTTTAGTGGACTTTGATAAACGCTGAACGCCCTGAATAAACTGATTACGCAAGCCACGTTTAAAGAGGCAGGTTGCCAGCGTGGCCGTGCTGATGCCTAACAGTTTTTCGCGGGTTTCTTTTTTAAGTGTGCTCATTGAGGATCCCGGTTAATAGATATCGGGTTCAGAGACGGGTGCACCAAAATCGGTTCGCAAGAAATCAAAGTCACAGCCCTCGTTRGCCTGTTCAATATGCTTAGAGAACATCCAGCCATAGCCGCGCTCGAAGCGRGGCTCAGGCGCTTTCCAAGCCGCTTGACGTGCCGCCATCTCTGCGTCAGAAATTTCGAGGTTAATCGTGCGGGCCGGTACATCAACAGAAATCATATCGCCGTTTTTTACAAGCGCTAACGGGCCACCCACATACGACTCAGGCGAAATATGCAACACGCAAGCGCCATAACTGGTGCCACTCATGCGCGCATCTGACATGCGCAACATATCGCGCACCCCTTGCTTGAGCAGTTTTTTAGGCATGGGCAACATACCCCACTCAGGCATCCCAGGCCCGCCTTGTGGGCCGGCATTACGCAAAATCAACACATGGTCAGCAGTCACCTCAAGATCGTCGCTGTCGATCACAGCCTTCATCGAGGGGTAGTCGTCAAATACCAAAGCAGGGCCTGTATGACGATGCAAATGCGCGGGACAAGCGCTAGGCTTAATCACGCAACCATCGGGGGCCAGGTTACCTTTGAGCACAGCCAGCGCGCCTTCGGCATAAATAGGATTATCGACTGGGCGGATCACGTCGTCGTTATACACGCCCGCCCCTGCGATATTTTCACCAAGGGTCTTGCCGGTGACTGTCAATACATCCAGGTGCAGATGCTGGGTGATACGCGTCATCAGGCCTGGTAAACCACCCGCGTAGAAGAAGTCTTCCATCAGATATTGCTCACCGCTGGGGCGAACGTTGGCGATCACCGGCACGATCCGGCTAAAGCGATCAAAATCATCGAGGCTGATGTCACACCCTGCGCGCTTGGCTTGCGCAATCACGTGAATGATGGCGTTAGTCGAGCAGCCCATCGCCATCGCAACCGCGATCGCATTTTCAAAGGCGGCGTGGGTTTGAATTTTGTTGGGAGTCAGGTCTTCCCAGATCATGTCGACAATGCGACGCCCCGACTCGGCGCTCATACGCATATGGTTTGAATCGGGCGCTGGAATGGATGAGAAGCCAGGCAGCGTCATGCCAAGGGCCTCTGCAATGGCGGTCATGGTGCTGGCCGTACCCATAGTCATACACGTGCCATGGCTACGCGCAATACCGCCTTCGATCTCAAGCCACTGGGTTTGATTAATCAGGCCGGCACGGCGATCGTCCCAAAACTTCCAGGCGTCAGAGCCAGAGCCCAGCGTTTTGCCCTGCCAGTTGCCGCGCAACATGGGGCCCGCGGGCACATAAATCATTGGCAGCCCGGCGCTGGTGGCACCCATCAGCAGCGCGGGGGTAGTCTTGTCGCACCCGCCCATCAGTACTGCACCATCGATCGGGTGACAGCGCAACAACTCTTCGACATCCATCGCCAACAAGTTGCGATACAGCATGGTGGTGGGCTTAACATACTGCTCGGCTAACGACTGCGCCGGCAACTCAAGCGGAAACCCACCCGCTTGCAACACACCACGCTTCACGTCTTCAACACGCTGCTTGAAATGACTGTGGCAAGGGTTGATATCAGACCAAGTATTAATAATGCCGACTACTGGCTTACCAGCCCAGTCTTCGGGGCCATAGCCCATTTGCATGGCGCGCGAACGATGGCCAAACGAGCGCAAATCATCTGGGGCAAACCAGCGTGCACTTCGCAAAGACTCGGGGGTTTTGATTTTTGGATTTTTGACTTCAGTGGTCATGCGCGGGTCTCCGAGATAAAAAATGCCTGGTTGCCTGGTTGCTTAGGTACCTAGGCAATTCGCTCGTTATTTTAGTTGGTCAGACAAAGCTTAGCCTTAAACGCAGCATCTGTTTCAAGTTTCCAGACGCGGCCACCATCGGGTTGCACGAAGAAGGGAGATATCTGATGCAAGAAGGGTAAGTGTGCAACCACCCACTCGTCGCCGCGCAGCCAAAAGACTTTTTGCTCGCTCGCGCACAGACGGACCACGAACTCTTTAAAGTCAATGAGAGTCTCGCGGCCTAGCTGAGGGTTAAATTGTGCAGCATCGGCGAGTTCGTTGCGCCAATTATCGCGTTTGATCAAAGTTTCCCAGTGTTCGACTACCCAGGCAGGTTGTGTTGCACCGGCATAAAACGCGAGGTCAAAGGGATAGCTTCGCACATACACAAAGACGTCGGTTGGTTGTTTGTGCGCGGCGATCTGGGCGCCCATTTTGTAGGCGGTATCCGTTTGAATAAAACGAAACACGCCCATCCCGACCACGCAAGTCATGCTTGAAATCACAAAATACGTGGCGATCGTGCGAGGAATATGCGAAGCCCAGCGCCCCTGCAAGGCCAAAAGCAACGCCTCGGCGCTTAGCACCGCCAGCGGCGGCAGCGCCGGCAAAATATAGCCTATTAACTTAGAAGCTGGTATCGAGAAAAAGATAAAAATAAGTAATACCCAAACCAGCATCAACAGGCCAAGCGATTGCACCGTATGTTGCCAAAACCGACGGTTAAACGCGACAAGCAAACCAAGCGACCAAGGCAGGGTCATCCCAAACAGCACAGGCAAATAAAACCAGAGCGGTTGAGGGTTATTAAAGCTTTGGCTAACGAAGCGTTCGTATTGCTGATGGATAAAAAAGTAATTAAAAAACTCAGGAAACTTCGCCTGCATGGCCCAAAACCACGGCAAGGCTACGGCAATAAAGGCCAGAATAGCCGGCGGCCAAAGCAGCACACCGAGTTTGCGCCAACGCTTTGAGAACAGCAGCCAGAAGAACAGCACCCCACTCGGCAGGGCCAGCCCGATCAAGCCTTTGGCCAAAATAGCAAAACCCGCAAACACCGCTGCCGCGACTGAGAACCAGCGATAAGTCTGCCCTTGTTCGCTGCGCAAAACCGCTTCGGCACCGGCCAAAATCGTGAGTGTGATCAGACCTGCCACCAACATATCCAGATTGGCATATTGCGCACCACCATAAAACAGAGGAAGCGTGCACAAGATGATTAAACTCAGCGTCGCCGGCTTGTGGCCACGGTGCTTCCGCATAAAAAAATACAAAGCGATTGCGCTTGACCAGGCAGCCAACCAAGACGGGATACGCACCGACCACTCATGCGCCCCAAACACCAGCACCGACAGATCGGTTAGCCAATAAAACAGTGGCGGCTTATGAAAATAAGGCAGTCCGTTCATCAATGGCACTAAAAAGCTGTCAGCGCGCGCCATATCCCAGGCCACACCCACGTAGCGCCCCTCGTCGGGCAGATGTAAATGCCTGACCCACGACAGGCAACCCAGCCAAAAGCCGGTTCCCAGAACCAACCAGCGGGTATTCTGAGGATGCAGAGCAGTTGCCCACAATCGGTGTAATAAATTTTTCATGAAAGCAAAAATAAAAGGACTCGTGTGATTGTAGGGCTTTCGTGACTCAGCGGTGAGGGTCACCTTCAGTGACACGCCCCTCGGGCAGAACAGAGGACGTCAGCGGATGCCGTCGCAGCAGCAGGCCACCCGCAGCCAGAATCGCCTCAGCGCGACTGGCTAGGCTGTGCGGGCGAGCAAGGCCTGGTGCAAGACCGGTTTGAGGTAGATCAGAAATTTGTCAGGATCCTCGCTCATTGGAAAATGYCCCATTCCCTGCATAATTTGCCAGGTGACGCCCTCGATTGTTTGTCCTAAAAAGGCCGTATCTTCTGGGGTACACGAATAATCATATTCACCCGTCAACAGCCAAAGCGGACATTTTTTTGTATCGATCTCTTTGACCCGATCGCGAATATCGCCATCGGCGTTATAGAAAAACAGATCCCCTTTGAACACGCCGGGACCACTTTGCATGTAATGCCAAAGGGTTTCCCACTTATGTTGCGTGGGGCTTAACGGGCCGATCAAGCCCGAAACAATTCCTGCGGCAATTTCACCACCATGCACGTCTGAACGGTGTAGCCACTCTAGGTCGTAATAAGGCTCAACGTGCGCGCCGGACTGCAAACCGATCGCCCCGCCAAACCGTTCGGAGTGTTCGAGCGCAAGGTGCAGCACGATTCGACCGCCAATCGAACAGCCCATCACCAATGGCCGATCGAGCTGCAGCGCGTCGACAACCGCCAGAATCGCTTGCGTGTAATCTTGTGACGACAACCGATAGGTGCTGTTTTGCCAGCCCTCGGGTGGCGAAGACTTACCATGCCAGGGCAAGTCGAAGGCAATAACTCTAAATCGTTTGAGCAGCTCGGTGTCGTTCATTAAGGCGCGATACTGGCGCGTGTCGGCGCCGGCCGTATGCAAACAGAGCAAAGGCACCCCCGTGCCGGCCTCTTCGAAGTAGACGCGATGCTCTTGTCCGCTTAAGGTCAAGTGCATGTAGCGACCCACAATCGGTTCGATCCAAACCGCTTTGCTCATACTGCCACCTCACAACGACGTACGCTAGCCAACACGTCTTTGAAATACAGCAAATGCGACATCAAGGGGTACAAATCACCTTCCATTTTTAGCTGCTTCAGTTTCAGCATCGCCATCACGTCATGGAAGCCAGGCTTGGGTAGGGGCTTTAAGAACTCGAGCCAAGCAGCCTCGCTTGCCCGCAAGGCAAAGACCCAATCCGCTATTGGGAAGGGGCCTTTTTTCACAGTTGCAATACGTCCGGCCGAGATCTGAATCACGTACTCAGCTTGATCAACTTGCAATAAAAATGAGGTCGAGAGGTGACGCCCTCGCCAAACCAGTCGTTCATCGGTGTTGACTTTGAGCATCAACGTTTCACGCCATAACATATCTATCATGACTGAGCTCTTTAGTTGTTCATATTGTTTTTTTACGAGTGGGCACTGACTTCCAGCTTATGATTTTTTATATCGTACAGCATTCAACCGCGAGCTCAACCCACTACGGCCGGTAGGTCACTGTTCGAACACCCGCCTGACGTAAAGGCGCTGCAAGTGTTGCAAACTCGACTAACGCGGCGCGCGTTTCGGCGGGGTCGATGATATCTTCGATCACAAACGCCTCGGCACTGCGCAGCGGCGAGGTCAGGGCGCGCACGCGCGCCTCAATCTCGGCGTGCTTGGCTTTTGGATCTGGCGAGGCTTCGATTTCGGCACGATAGGCCACTTCAAGCCCGCCCTCGATGGGCAACGAACCCCATTGCGCCGATGGCCAAGCATACCGAAAATTAAAACGCCCCGGGGCTTGATGACCAGCCGCCGCCACGCCAAACGCGCGACGCATAATCACCGAGCACCACGGCACAGTCGATTGCGACACCGCCGTCAACGCACGCACGCCCGCACGCATGACGCCATCTTGTTCAGCCTCGATGCCGATCTGAAAACCGGCCACGTCCACCATATTAATYAACGGCAAATGAAAGGTCTCAGCCAAATCAATCATGCGCACAAACTTGTCAGAGGTTTGACGATCCCAGGCGCCGCCGTAGTGATAAGGGTTGCTCGCCGCGAACACTACAGGCCAGCCATCTACGCGCGCTAAACCGCCGACGATGGCGCGCCCCCACTGCTTGCCCATTTCTAAAAATGAACCAGGATCAACCAAGGCTTCAATGATCGGCCTAGTTTTATAAACCTTGCGGGGATCTTTCGGGATGGCGTTGCGCAACCAGCTTTGATCAGCTGTCTCGGTGGGTACAGCGCCACGTGGCGGTAGTTCATGCACTGAGGCAGGCAGATACGACAAGAAACGGCGCGCCGCGATAAATGCGTCAGCTTCAGAGGCCACCTCATCATCGACCACGCCATTGCGCGCATGAATCTGGCTGCCACCCAACTCGTTCTTTGTGTAATTCTGACCAATCCGTGCAACCACCGGCGGGCCCGCGACAAACAACTGCGAGGTGTCTTTGACCATCACCGAATAATGACTGGCCGACACGCGCGCTGAGCCCTGCCCGGCCACTGACCCCAAGGCCAATGACACACAAGGCACTTGAGCCAAACTACGGGTAATCGATGTCCATATTTTCATTTTAGGCAATAAAGCATGCCCCATTTTTTCGATGTTTTTAACTGAACCCCCGCCGCCCGTACCATCGATCAAGCGAACGAGGGGCAAGCGTAAGTCGCAGGCCATTTGCTCAGCAAAAATCATCTTGTCGCCAACCGCGCCGTCGTTGGCTCCACCGCGTACCGTGAAGTCATCGCCCACCAGTACGATGGGTCGCTGGTTGATTTGCGCCCGACCGATAATAACGTTCGAGGGCATGACGCTGACTAATTTTCCTACGCTGTCATACGTCGCCGAGCCAGCAAGGCCGCCCACTTCGCGAAAGGTTTTTGCATCGACTAGCTGCTCGATACGTTCGCGTACCGTTAACTTGCCGTTATCGTGTTGACGCTTAATCTTCTCTTCGCCACCCATGGTGAGTGACATTTTTTTTCTGAGGGCTAGTTCTTCAAGCTCGGGAGTCCAACTCATATTCAATCCACTGAGGCGCCAGATTTTTTCACGACTTCGGCCCACTTTGTGGTTTCAGCTTGAATGAAAGCCGCAAATTGTGCAGGGGTTTCGGGAGACGGCTCTGAACCAATCGCCAAAATTCGCGCTTGCACGTCTGGAGTTTTGATAATCTCAACCACGGCAAGGTTTAGTTTTTCGATGATGTCAGCGGGCGTGCCAGCGGGCGCCAACAAGCCAAACCAAGACATCACCAAGAAACCTGTCAGACCACTCTCAGAAACTGTCGGAATGTCAGGCAACTCGCGATTGCGGGTGGCTGCCGTGGTGGCGAGCCCTTTTAAATTGCCCGACTTTACTTGCGGCAAAACAGTCGGAATATTGTCAAACAGCAAAGAAATTTGACCACCGATTAAATCCGATACGGCGGGGCTACTACCTTTATAGGGGATATGCGTCATTTCAATCCCCGTCATCTGCTTGAACAGCTCGCCTGACAGGTGCAAGGTCGTGCCGCTGCCCGAAGAGCCAAAGGTCAACTTGCCAGGATTAGCTTTGCCAAAAGCGACAAGTTCGGCAAAGGTGCTGTAAGGGGCATTTTTATTGACGACCAACAAGTTGGGAACGTTGGCAATGCGACTGATCGGTGCAAAGTCTTTGATCGCGTTGTAGGGCATATTTTTATACAACGACGTGTTGATCGCATGCGTACTGATCGTACCCATCAGCAAGGTATAACCATCCGGTGCGGCCTTTGCTACAACGTTGCTACCGGTGCTGCCACCGGCTCCGGGTCGATTCTCGATGACGACTGTTCGACCAAATCTCTCGGAGAGCTTGGCGCCCATCATTCGGGCCAAAATATCGGTTGTGCCTGCGGGCGTAAAGGGCACAATAATCGAGATGTTGCGGCTGGGATAATTTGCCGCACTCTCGGCCCATGCCATCGGGGCCGCGCCTAGCAGGGTCAGGCAGGCGAGTCCGGCCACCGCACCTGCATATTTTAAATGCGCCTTCGCCATCAAGTTGTTGCGGCCGTACCTAAACGCTTGCTTCATGAGTGCCTCCTGGGGGTTTGCTGCTCGGGCGCGGGCCACGTCAAGTCTGCCTCGGTTGGCCTTTGCGGCTCAATCAACTTTGTTCTAGAGCTCACAAGATACCCTATCAGTGGTCGTTTTTGGTGAAAATTCTTTAGAAGAGGCGGTTGAAAAGTCGTACTCAACACCTAAAACATCTAAGAACAACGCAAGGCGCCGTGGTGGCACAATAGCGTTTTATCTTTAAATACTTGCCATGACCCCACGCCCTGCTACTCAGACTTCGCTTGTGTCGCTCGATGCCGTCAGCCTGTCGCGCGTACTTCATCGTCGCGAAGCGTCTTGCGTCGAGGTGCTAGAAGCATTTTTAGCGCAAATCGCGCAGCATAATCCTGCTGTCAACGCCATCGTTGCCATGCCCGAACACGAAACCTTGTTCGCGCAGGCACACGAACGCGATGCCCAGTTAGGCCGCAAGCACAGCATGGGCGTGCTGCATGGGTTTCCTCAAGCGCCCAAAGACATCGCGCCTGTCGCTGGCATGGTCACGACCAACGGCTCGCCAATTTTTAAAGGGCAAGTCACCAAAACGGATTCTTCCGCCAACGCCCGTGTGCGTGCGGCAGGGGCAATTTTTGTGGGGCGAACCAACTCGCCTGAGTTTGGCTTGGGCGCGCACACCTACAACCCTGTTTATGGCATTACGCGCAACGCCTTCGACCCCTCGCGCTGCGCCGGTGGTAGCAGTGGCGGCGCGGGTGTTGCTTTGGCCTTAAATATGTTGCCGGTCGCTGACGGCTCTGACATGATGGGGTCGCTGCGCACGCCAGCGGCTTTTAACAATGTGTTTGGCTTTCGCACCTCGCCAGGCTGTGTGCCACACGGCCCCGGCGAAGAAGTCTTTTTTCAGCAGTTCAGCGTGACGGGCCCCATGGCACGCAATATCCCTGATCTGGCCTTATTGCTCTCGGTGCAAGCAGGGTTCGATGCCCGCCTGCCACTATCGCGCAGGCAAGATGATGCCAAACGCTTTGAGCAACCGCTTGAGCGCGAGTTACGCGGCACACGCATTGGCTGGCTAGGTAACTTAGGCGGTCATTTGCCAATGGAACCGGGCCTGCTAGAGATCACCGAGGCAGCACTCGAACACTTCAAAACGATTGGTTGTACGGTGCAAGCGGCGCTGCCCAGCTTTGACCTTGAGCAGCTCTGGAATGCCTGGCTCACACTGCGCAGCTTCACCTTTTCGGGGGGCAATGCGCATCACTATCACTCCGTCACTTCGCGCGCCTTACTCAAACCCGAGGCGATCTATGAAATCGAACGCGGCCTTGCCCTGTCTGGCCCCGAGGTGTTTGCGGCGGCAAAAGTGCGTACGGCCTGGTATCAAGAGCTTGGACGCCTGTTTGACTATTTTGACTTTTTGGTGATGCCTGCAGTTCAGGTCAGCCCATTTATTGCTGAAGAACACTGGCCTAAAAGTATTGCCGGCACAACCATGGACACCTACCACCGCTGGATGCAATCGGTCATTCCAGCGACGATGGCGGGCCTGCCGGCCTTGGCCGCACCCGCCGGATTTACAAGCACCGGTCTGCCCGTTGGACTACAGATTATCGGCCCAGTGCAAAACGACATGAGCGTGCTACAACTTGGGCACGCCTACGATTTAGCCAGCGGTTATTCAAAGATTCGCAGCAGTTTGCTGCAACCAAACTAAACCATAAGCGTGAAGGCGATAAATAAATCGAACACGCACACACACTTGAACAGGAGAATGCGCATGGGCATGATTTCTAGACGTGACAGCATCAAAGCAGGTTTAGCAGCACTCGCCTCGACCGCTGTGGCGGGGGGCGTGAGCCGCGAGGTAAGCGCACAAACCGCAAGCGAGGCACTCTTTACCGTACAACAAACCTTTATCCCGATCGCGAACAGCACGCAGCAGTTCCCGGTGCGTCGTATTTATTGCATTGGCCGAAATTACGCTGCGCATGCACGCGAGATGGGCTCTGATCCCACGCGTGAGTCACCCTTCTTTTTTCAAAAACCAACCGATGCGATTCAATACGTTGCACCCGGTAAAGTCGTTGAGCACCCCTACCCCAGTCTGACCAAAAACTACCACTACGAAGTTGAGTTAGTGGTTGCGCTTAAATCGGGTGGCAAAGACATCCCGATTGAGCGCGCGCTTGAGTACGTATATGGCTACGCGCTTGGTTTAGACATGACCAGACGTGATTTACAACGCCTGCTGGGCGATCAGAAAAAACCCTGGGAGATCGGCAAGTCGTTTGATCGTTCGGCGCCGATTGGGCCAATTTACCCTGTCAGTGCAGTCGGTAGTTTTTTAAAAGAACCGATCTCTCTTGCCGTGAACGGCGTGATTAAGCAACGGGCGACCCTCGATCAAATGATTTGGTCTGTGGCTGAGCAGATTTCAAAACTGTCTGAAGCAAACGAATTATTTGCCGGCGACATCATTTACTCTGGTACACCTGAGAATGTCGGTCCCGTTGTCAAAGGTGATGTCATTCTGTGCAAACTCGACCGCCTGCCAGATCTGTCGATCAAAATCACATGACACGAAGCCTGAGTCATCACGCTCAGTCGCGTCTTGAGCGTGTGAGATTTAAAAGGCAGTGGCTCTGCGCTTCGCTACTGGTTGTCTGTCTAAACGCGCGGGCGCAAACTGTCGCGCAAAGCATGGAACTCTTTGACGACGGCAAGACCCAAGAGGCGGTTGCGCAACTCACCAAGCTTGGCCAGAGCGGCGACGCCGAGGCGCAAAACCTGTTGGGCGTGCTGTACGACAACGGGCAAGGCGTCGCACAAGACTACAAGCTCGCGCGCGCCTGGTTTGAAAAAGCAGCCGCGCTGGGCCACCCTAGTGCGCAATACCACTTAGGCTTTTTGTACGAGGCAGGCCGCGGCGTCGCGCATAATGACAAACAGGCACTATATTGGTATGGGTTGGCAGCCGGTCGGGCCGATCCGAACGCTCAGTACCGTTTGGCCTGGATGAACTTAAACGGCTTTGGTGTCAAACCTAATCCTGCTGAGGCGCGCAAATGGTTTGCGCAGGCCGCGGCGCAAGGTGATCCGCAAGCGCAGCGTCAACTTGGTTCTTTGTATGCAAAAGGCTTGGGCGTCGCCCAAAACAAAATTCTTGGCTATATGTGGATAGACATCGCGCGCGGCTTAGGCGATCAGCCGGCCAGCAGAGCCGTCGTTGAATTGGCTCAGATCATGTCAGTTCAAGCCGTCAACCAAGCGCAAGATTTAGCCAAACAATGTATTGCAAAAAGTTATCAAGGTTGCGAGGTCACGACGCGATGAACACTTATCCAAAAATTGCCCTCGTTACAGGCGGCGCTAGGCGCCTGGGCCGCTCGATTGCCTTGCGTTTGGCGCGAGACGGCTGGGATGTTGCCGTGCACTTTGGGCAATCTGAAAACGACGCGCTTGATACTGTCTTAGCCATTCAGCGACTAGGGCGCCACGCGGTTGCCCTAAGGGCTGATTTTGCAGAGCAGTCACAAGTTGACACGCTGATTGCTCAGTGCGTAGCGGGGCTCGGCCTGCCCGACTGCGTAGTCAATAGCGCTTCTTTGTTCGCCTATGACGATGCGGCGCACTTTAGCCCTGAGCAGTTTGCCAGGCACATGCAAATTAATGCGGTCGCACCTCTTACGCTTAGCCGCGACCTTTATCAGGCGCGCCTTGAGGCAAAAAACATAGCTTCACGTGCGTTTGATCATCCGGGTGTGATTATTAATTTACTTGATCAAAAACTGGCCAATCCCAATCCAGATTTTTTGTCGTACACCTTGTCAAAAGCAGCTCTTTATCAGGCCACCACCTTGCTGGCTCAGGCCTATGCGCCAGAGCTCAGAGTCGTCGGTCTGGCTCCAGGACTGACCTTAATCTCTGGGGATCAAACCGAGCAAGAGTTTAAACAGGCGCATCAGCAAACTCCTTTAGGTCAGTCCTCGACCCCCGAAGATATTGTTAGCGCTGTGAGTTTCTTGGCCTCGGCGCATTCAATCACTGGCACGACGCTTTTTGTCGATGGCGGTCAACACTTGACCCCCTCTGCACGCGACGTGATGTTCTTAACTCGTGCGGATACCGCGACCGCTAAGTGATTTTTGTGGTTTGATCTTGATCGTACGATCTTTGTAGTGTGATGCAACACCTTTGGTTAACCAACATACTTAAGCTCTTCACTTTTTTAATTATTTATATATTTCAATGACTCTTTCCCTCATTCAGCACCCCGATCTCTCAAATTGCCGCCGCTTATTTCTCAAAGATTTTGAGATCAACATGAATATCGGCGTGCACGCGTTCGAAAAAAAGGGCGAACAACGCGTCATCGTTAATGTCGATCTTTATGTACCCCTCACCGACAATACGCCAAGCAAAGATGACTTAAGTGAGGTAGTGGACTACGACTTCATGCGTCAAACGATTGCCGACATCATCGCGCCGGGTCATATTCACCTGCAAGAGACCCTCTGCGACGAGATCATGAAGCGTATGCTGGCGCACCCTTTGGTGCGGGCAGCGCGGGTATCTACCGCAAAACCAGATGTTTATCCAGACTGCGCCGCAGTCGGTGTTGAGTCATTTCAAATCAAAAAATAATTTTGATTATCAGATATTTATGGATAATAGACCTAGTACAGTAATAATCTGTATCTAGTACATCAAAATTGTCAAACGCCTTTGGCATGCATCTGCTTTGACACCTGCGAATCAGGCAAAAATGGTCGTGCGCCATTGATGACATTAAGCGGAGAACCTGTCAAAAAGGCTAATAAATTCTTGAGTGAAGTATGGAAGAACTCCTCCATATTCTCTTTGGTTACAAACCCGATATGCGGCGTTGCCAATACATTGGGTAAGCTGCGGTATGGATGATCAAAAGGCAGCGGCTCAACCTCAAACACGTCAAGCCCAGCGCCACCGATACGCCGCTGCTCAAGCGCCTCGAGCAGTGCGCCTGGCTCTACGATTTGCGGACGCGACGTATTGATCAAAAAGGCGTCTTTTTTCATGAGGGCTAAATCTGCGGCCGAAACCAACCCTAGCGTGGCATCGCTCAGCGGCATATGAATCGTAATCACATCGGCTTGACGAAACAGCGCCTCTTTTGAAACGGCCTGAACGTTAAACGCACCCGCGCGCGCTGGCGTCATATTGCGACTCCAGGCCACAACCTTCATCCCAAACAACTGGCCGATTTGCGCAACAGGGATCCCCATATTGCCCAAGCCGACAACACCTAAGGTCTTGCCGGCCAACCCCCGCCCTAAACTCACTTGCCAGCCACCGGCGCGTAACGAAGCGCTCTCTTGCGGGATCGCCCGAAACAGCCCCAGAATCAAGGCCCAAGTGACTTCAACCGTGGTTTGATGCTGAGCCTCAGTTGTACTGACGACAATGCCCAACTCGTCGGCGGCGTGCAAATCAATCGAGCGTGCATTACGCATGCCAGTGGCTAATATCAACTTTAATTTCGGCAAGCGCGACAGCACCTCGCGCGCAAACTCAGTACGTTCGCGAATCCGCATCACCACGTCAAACTCAGCTAAGCGATCAATCAACTCATTTTGATCGTGCACATGATCACGAAAGCTCACGACCGCAAGCCCCGGCACCACGCTCCAATCCACAATCGTCTGACCGATCCCCAGATAATCATCCAAAATCGCTAAACGCATTCTTACCCTTCTAATGTTTTATCAGCCGACGCTCGCGCAACTAAGCAATCGCCGAACCGACAATGCCTTTGGGCATAAAAACATACACAGCCCAAGCAAGACTCAACTCGCCTAGAGCCCAGCAGCCTCACGAATCCCTTTGGTGATGATTGTCATGTCAGCACCCGGATTCTCTTTGACAGCCTTCGCCCAAAGCGCTGCATTGGCTGCGCACAGCACGGTTTTTACCCCCGTTGACTCGATCAATGACATCGCGATCCCGACGTCTTTGTTCATTAGTTGCATCGCAAAGCCGAAGTTCCAGGTCTTAGGCAAGACAGCGCGCGGCCAAGCCTGTGCGGTCATAAAGCTGCCACCGCTCGAAGCATCAATGACTTGATGCATGACTACTGGATCCAACCCAAACTTTTCGCCTGCAGCAAAAATTTCAGACGTTGCGACCAAGATCGTTGCGCCCAACAAATTGTTCAACGCTTTTACTGCGTGACCTGAGCCAACTGGACCAACGTGTACAACTTTCGTCCCCATGCGATTGAGCAAAGGCAAAGCACGTGCAAARTCCGCGGCTTCGCCGCCAGCCATGATGGCAAGCTTGCCCGACTCAGCGCCACCGATCCCACCCGACACGGGCGCATCAATAAACGTGATGCCATGCTGTTTTGAGAGCTTTGCGTTCTCGATGGTGTTGGCTGGCGTCGACGAACTCATATCGATCACCATGGCGCCCTGCTTCAAGGTTTTGAGCAATTCATTACGCAATACCTTGTCGACAATCGGGCTATCGGGCAACATCAAAATCACGACTTGGGCATCGGCCATTGCGCTGATACTAGCCACTGCTTGACCGCCAGCCGCTGCTGCGGCTTGTTCACGACGCGCAACGTCCAGATCGAATACCTGTACGTCAGCAAAACCTTTCAAGTGAGCCACCATACGGCTACCCATCGCGCCCAAACCTACAAAACCAACTCTTTGTCTCGTACCATTATTGTTTTGACTCATGATCATCTCCCTATGTTTTTTAGTTAACTATTTTTTACCTAACGTTTCGTAGATGCTGCCGTAATCCAGTTTGCCATGCCCAAGTTTGCTATGCATGTCGTACAGGTTACGGGCCAAGCCACCGAGCGGCACGCTGCATTTAGTCGCTAAAGAGTTTTCGACCGCCAGGCCCAAATCTTTAAGCATTAAGTCGACGCCAAACCCACCCGCGTAGCCATTTGAAGCGGCCGACTCTGGCATCACGCCTGGGCATGGGTTACACGAATTCAAGACCCAGTTATTACCCGAACTTTTTGACATAATTTCAGACAGAACGGCGGGGTCAAGCCCATTGGCGATACCCAAGCGTAGGGCTTCAGCGGTACCAATCATCGTGATACCTAACAACATGTTGTTGCAGACTTTAACGGTTTGGCCGCTGCCATGCGCACCGGCGTGGTAAAGCGCCTTACCCATCTTTTGCAGATAAGGCTGAGCGGCCGCAAAACCCTGTTCAGTGCCGCCCACCATGAAGGTCAGGGTGCCGGCCTTCGCACCAAAAGGGCCGCCCGACACGGGCGCGTCAGTCATCTCTATGCCTTTGGCGGCAGCAGCCGTACCAAGCTCTTTGGCAACTTGAGGAGCGATCGTCGATGAGTCGATCAGCAAGGTACCTTTCTGGGCAAGCGCCAAGACACCTTGATCACCCAGATACACACTTTGCACGTGCTGACTGGCTGGCAGCATACTGACCACGACTTTGGCACCTTTCACAGCCTGCGCAAAGTCGATCCCTTTGGCGCCGCCAGCGGCTACGAGGCTGTCGACGTTGGCCGGTGCCAGGTCAAAACCAACGACTGAAAAGCCGCCACGCAACAGATTAAGTGCCATGGGCATGCCCATATTGCCCAGACCGATAAATACGACTTCAGTTGACATGAGGTTCTCCGAGAGAGGTAGTGGATCACAACTCATTATCACACCGCGCGCCAAAAACCGCTCGCCCAAAGCAAAAGGCTAGTTTCGGTTAAGAAACTAGCCTTTTGAGATTACTGGTCGGGGCGGTGGGATTCGAACTCACGACCCTCTGCTCCCAAAGCAGATGCGCTACCAGGCTGCGCTACGCCCCGAAAGAAAAGCAGTTTAACAGAAAAAAATACCAGGTATCCAAACGTTACCTAAAACGCGCATCCCACGACGACCAGAGCTCAAACTGCGTGCATTAGCTGTCGCACCGAGGCGAGTGTCGATCGCTTGGGCTCCCATCAAGTCAAGCTTGCCAATCAGTATCACCAGCGTGACGTCTTCTGAGTGAGATTCAAGCTGTATTTCCATACTATCGACCTGTAGCGCCTAGATTTCAAATAAAATTTTTACTGTCAATATGCTTACATGCCCAAACTTGGCAAGCGGATTAACCAAAACGCCCAGTAATGTAGTCTTCAGTCTCTTTGCGGGTGGGCTTCACAAAAATCTGATCAGTTTTGCCAAACTCCATCAGCTCACCCAAATACATGTAAGCCGTGAAATCAGAACAACGCGCCGCCTGCTGCATGTTGTGGGTCACGATGACAACGGTGTAGTCATTTTTGAGTTCGAAAATCAATTCTTCAATTTTTGCCGTCGAGATCGGATCAAGCGCCGAGCAAGGCTCATCGAGCAACAAAACTTCTGGCTTAATCGCTACACCGCGTGCGATGCACAAACGTTGTTGCTGACCACCCGACAAACTGGTGCCGTTTTGACCTAGCTTATCTTTTACCTCACCCCACAAGGCAGCTTTACTCAGCGCCCACTCAACACGCTCGTCCATTTGCCCTTTGCTTAAGTTTTCAAAGAGTCGGACGCCAAAGGCGACGTTGTCATAAATGCTCATTGGGAAAGGTGTTGGTTTTTGAAACACCATACCGATCTTTGCGCGTATTAACGAGATATCCGTTTTAGACGTCAACAAATTTTCGCCGTCAAACAAGACTTCGCCATCCGCACGTTGGCCAGGATAGAGCTCAAACATACGATTTAAGGTGCGTAATAAGGTCGATTTACCGCAGCCAGATGGGCCAATAAACGCGGTGACTTTATTTTTGGCGATCGACATATTGACATCGCGCAACGCCTGAAATTTACCGTAGTAAAAATTGAGTTTATTAATTTCAATTTTTGATACCAAAGCGGTCTCTTGTTTTGCAGCAGTGTTCAAAGCCATAGTGTTTACCTTCGAATTCTTTTTAGTCAGACTGAAATAGGTCGTACGGGTCTAACGGGAAAACTCATTGTTGCCGAAACACTGAGCGTGCAATGACGTTGATCCCCAGCACCGCCAATGTAATCAGAGTGGCGCCAGCCCAAGCCAAGGTGTTCCAGTCTGAAAACGGGCTTGCCGCAAACTGAAAAATAACAACCGGTAAATTGGCTAGCGGCTTGTTCATATCAAACGACATAAATTGGTTGTTCAACGCCGTAAATAGCAAGGGGGCCGTCTCGCCTGCAACGCGTGCAACCGCCAATAAAATACCTGTCATGATCCCAGCCCTCGCAGCTTTGTAAGACACCATCGTGATCATGCGCCATTTAGGGCACCCCAACGCAAAGCAGGCCTCACGCAAACTGTTGGGCACCAAGAGCAGCATGTTGTCAGTGGTACGTACGACCACCGGAATCACCAAGATCGCCAAGGCAAACGAACCCGCCCAACCAGAGTAGTGTTGGACCTGAGACACATAGACCGCATAAATAAATAAACCGATCACAATCGAAGGCGCGGATAACAGCACGTCGTTCAAGAAACGCGTGGCAGGCGCGAGCCAACCACGCTGTCCGTATTCTGCCAAAAATGTACCGGCTAAAATCCCCACCGGGGTACCGATTAGGGTGCCAATGCCCACCATCACAAAACTACCCATGATCGCGTTGAGCAAACCACCGGCCTGCCCGGGGGGCGGAGTGATTTCAGTAAAGAGGGTCAGAGATAACGCGCTACCGCCCTTTATCACCAGCACCGCCAAAATCCAAACCAACCAAAACAGGCCAAATACCAAGGTTGCCGTCGACAAAGCCAGCATGACTTTGTTCAAGATTCTGCGGCGTCTGTACACCCAATTATCAGAACGAATGCTAGAGGCTGGGGGCTGAATCGTCATTTTCACGTTGCGGTTCATGTTTTTGTACCTTCAGATTTTTCCATGCGCAACAACATCATTTTGGCGAGGACCAGCACAATCGTTGTGATCAAGAAAAGGATCAGGCCTAATTCAATTAAGGCCGACTTTTGCGTACCAGCAGCCTCGTTAAATTCGTTGGCCAAGGCCGAAGCAATTGAGTTACTAGGATCGAAAAAGGAGCCGGGCATTCTGAAAGCGTTGCCGATCACAAACGTAACAGCCATGGTTTCGCCCAACGCACGCCCCAGGCCCAGCATCACACCACCAATCACGCCTGAGCGGGTGTAGGGCAAAACCACCTTCCATATGACTTCCCAGGTTGAACTACCCAAGCCGTAGGCCGATTCTTTCAGCAAGGCCGGTACCAGTTCAAAGACGTCGCGCATTACCGCAGCAATAAACGGGATCACCATGATCGCCAAGATTAAGCCTGCGGTAAAGATACCGACACCAAACGGTGCGCCAGAAAACATCCAGCCAATGACCGGTATGGGGCTGAGCACGCTGATCAGCGTTGGCTGCAAGTGCTGTTGAAAGAAGGGTACAAAGATGAACAAACCCCACATCCCATAAATAATTGAAGGGATGGCTGCCAACATCTCAATCGCAGTACCGACGGGGCGCTTGAGCCAATTCGGGGCTAATTCGGTTAAAAATATAGCGATACCAAACGACACGGGAATCGCAATGACCAAGGCAACGAACGAGGTCAGCAGTGTGCCTAGAATGGGCACCAAGGCGCCAAATTCGGCCTGCACCGGATCCCATTCATTCGTCCAAAGGAAAGCCAAACCATATTTCGAAAGCGTTTCTTGGCTGGCGTAGATCAGCGAAGATAAAATCGCCGCCAAAAGAAAAAACACTAAAAATGCAAATACCCGCGTTAGACCACTGAACGCTGCGTCATGCCACGAGTATTGAGTTTTTTTCATCTAAATCTTACTAGCTGAGTCGGAGACTGTGCTTGCGTTGGAAAATCATTCCAAGCAAGCTCAGACGGAGCAGACAAACTAAACGTACACCGTACTTAGTTCAACAAGGGTTTGCCGCCCGCTTTCAAATTGGCTTTCCAGCTTGCGCGAATTTGATCTGTAACAGCTTTTGGCAGGGGCACATAGTCCAAGGCCGCGGCTGAAGTTGCACCGTTTGCAAACGCCCATTCAAAGAAAGCCACTGCGGCTTTGCCATTTTCAGGCTTAGCTTGGTCTTTGTACATCAGAACAAACGTGGCGCTTGTGACAGGCCATGAATCAGCACCGGGCTGGTCGGTTAAGACAACGCCCATACCGGGTGCGCTATCCCACTTCGCGTTTGCTGCAGCAGCGGCGAACGATTTTTGGTCAGGCTGAACGGCTTTGCCGTCTTTATTTGTTAGCTGAGCCCAGGCCAAACTATTTTGCTTCGCGTACGCAAACTCAACATAACCGATCGAGTTTTTCAACTGCTTCACGTAGGCCGCGACGCCTTCGTTGCCCTTACCACCTTGACCGACTGGCCACTTCACAGCTTTGCCTTCACCAACTTTTGCTTTCCAGTCAGCAGAGACTTTGCTTAAGTAATTTGTCCAGCCAAAGGTTGTACCAGAGCCGTCTGAACGATGCACCACGATAATAGCTGTGGCTGGCAGTTTAATGTCAGCATTGAGTGACTGAATCGCTGGGTCGTTCCAGGTTTTGACCTTACCGAGGTAAATATCGGCAAGCAAAGAGCCAGTCAGCTTTAACTGGCCAGGCTTCACACCGTCGACGTTCACGACAGCAACCGTACCGCCGATCACGGCCGGAAACTGCATCAGCCCAATCTTGTCGAGTTGCTCGCCACTCATCGGGTCGTCAGTCGCGCCAAAATCGACTGTTTTGGCAGTAATTTGCTGCACGCCACCGCCAGAGCCGATGGATTGATAATTCACGGCATTACCAGAAGCTGCCTTGTAGTCAGCGGCCCACTTGGCATAGATTGGAAATGGAAACGAGGCACCGGCGCCAGTGATATCTATCGCCTGCGAGGTGAAAGCCGTCGCGCTTAGCACGAGCGCGGAAGAGATTTTTAGCAGAGACTGTTTGAACATAACATAACCTTTTAGAAGTCAAAAACCACAAACCAAGGAGTCACTGGTCTGGAAGCCGGATACCRGAAACCTTATGGTACATAGCGAACATGACGGCTTTATGACAGTCACAAACAATAATGGCCTCCGCAGAGACCATTTAAAAATAAAATCGTAAGATATTGATTATTCAGTATTTTGATCTAAATTCATCAAATGCTCGTGCAGTTTGAAGGCAGCACGACGATTTGACATCGCGGTATAACTGCCATCGGGTTGTTGTAGCCAGGCCAAGCGATTGTCGCGTAGAGCAAACGTAAACGCCTCGTCAATCACGCGCTTCTTAAGCGTTTTTTCTAATATCGGAAACGCAATCTCAACGCGCCTGAAAAAGTTGCGGTCCATCCAGTCGGCGGACGACAGGTAAACGGACTCAGCCCCCCCGCTGTAGAAGTAAAGCACCCTGGAATGTTCAAGAAAACGGCCAACAATTGAACGCACCGTGATGTTTTCAGACAGCTTGGGCACGCCTGAACGCAGAGCACACACCCCACGAATAATCAAATCGATTTTCACGCCCGCTTGACTGGCCTTATAGAGCTCTTGAATCACGATCGGTTCAAGTAAGGAATTGAGTTTCACCAAAATCCGTGCTTTTTCACCAGCGCGGGCGGCCCGAGCCTCAGCGCGAATCATCGACACGACCGTCTCATGTAGCGTAAAAGGTGCCTGCAGCAACTCTTTTAATGCCCGTCGCGAGCCCAGCCCGGTCAATTGCGAAAACACCTTGTCCATGTCTTCACACAGCCGCGGCTCGGCAGTCAGCAAGCCAAAGTCGGTATAGAGACTTGCCGTGCGCGGGTGATAGTTGCCCGTGCCTAAGTGACCATAGCGCCTGATTCGACCCTTTTCACGGCGTAGCACCAGCGCCATTTTGGCGTGCGTTTTATGACCCACCACGCCGTACACCACGTGCGCGCCAACCTCTTCGAGACGAGCTGCCCAATTGATATTGGTCTGCTCATCAAAGCGCGCCATCAGCTCTACGACAACCGTTACTTCTTTTCCAGCCTTTGCTGCGGCTAGTAGCAGACGCATCAGCTCTGAATCTTCGCCCGTACGGTAAATGGTTTGCTTAATCGCCACTACGTCAGGATCTTTCGCAGCCGCCGTCAAAAAGTCGATGATTGGTTGAAAAGATTGATAGGGATGATGCAACAGACGATCTTCTTTCGCAATCGCTTCAAAAATGGCAGAAGGCCGATTGGGCAAACGATCAAACGGTGCAGGAATCAGCCCGTGAAATTCTGGAAATAACAAATCTGGTCTTTTGACTAAATTGCAGATGTGCATCAAGCGAGACACGTTGGCCGGCCCGTTAACCCGATAGGTATCTGCCTCGGTCAACGAAAACTCTTTTTGTAAAAAGTTAGCGATTTCAATCGGGGTCAGCATATCAATTTCAAGCCGTACGGCTGAGCCGAAATTACGCTGTGATAACTCACCTTGAAGCGCCTGCCGCAGATTGGTGACTTCTTCTTCGTCTACAAACAGCTCACTGTTGCGCGTCACTCGCCATTGGTAACAGCCCTGCATCGTCATGCCCGGAAACAATTCACCAACAAACGCACGCAACAGACTGGTCAATAAGATAAAGCTGTGAGGCTGACCCGAGACCTTTGGTGGCATTTGCACCAGACGTGGTAGCGCCCGGGGCGCCTGAACGATGGCAATCGTTGCCTTACGACCAAAAGCATCCTGCCCCGACAAGGGCACAATAAAATTCAAGCTTTTGTTATAGACACGCGGAAACGGATGCGCCGGATCCAGCCCAATCGGCGTAAGCAGCGGCATCACATCGCGATGAAACACCTCTTTGGCCCAGGCGGTTTGCGCCTCGTTCCATTCACTGGCGTGGTGCAGATAGATACCCTCAGTGCGCAAGCGCGGATAAATATCATCATTGAGCAAGGCGTATTGCCGATCCACCATGCTGTGCACTTCAAGTTGCACCCGTTCGTAGGCTTGTTCAGTCGTCATGCCATCAGGTCCCAGCAAGGTGGGGTGCTGCGCCAAMTGCTCTTTCAAGCTTGAGACCCGAATTTCAAAAAATTCGTCTAAGTTCGAGCTCACGATACAAACGTAGCGCAGTCGTTCTAGCAATGGGGTGTCTGAGTGTTCGGCCATCGCCAAGACTCGCTCATTGAACTGAAGCAACGATAATTCTCGGTTCAGAAAAAGCGGTTCGGCTTTTTTACGCGCTGGCATGACGAATGACCTTAATTTTTATAATGTCTTGGGGTTGTACAACAGTAAGGTTACAGTTTAATAACAGTCTCGGCCCTTGGCCGTTTTTTTCAACTTTGAGGTTCTTTTAGGATACCCTTTTATAATACGTGTACTTTGGTTACGGATTGACGTTGATGGAACACCTTTTGGCAGCAGTGGATCTGGGGTCGAACAGCTTTAGGCTCTCGATTGGAAGGGTCGCCGAGCAAAACGGTACCAAGCACATCTATCAAATCGATCGCCTCAAAGAAACCGTGCGCTTAGCCGCAGGGTTGAGTTCAGCCAAAATACTGGATGACGAATCGGTAGAACGCGCCATCGAGGTCCTCAAACGCTTTGGCGAGCGCTTACGCAGCTTTCACCCAGACCGGGTGCGTGCGGTTGCCACCAACACCTTCCGAGTCGCGCGCAACGTCGCGGATTTTTTACCCCGCGCCGAAGAGGCTCTAGGGTTTCCGATTGAGGTCATCGCCGGACGCGAAGAAGCGCGTTTAATCTATTCTGGGGTCAGCCACACGCTACCCACCTCGAACGACCGACGCCTAGTCGTCGATATTGGCGGGGGCTCGACCGAGGTGATTATTGGTCGAGGCGACGAGCCCTTACTCACCTCTTCGCTTTACATGGGCTGCGTCACCTACAGTCGAAAGTTTTTTCCTGACGGCGTCATCGACAACTATTCCATGAAGCTGGCCGAACTCGCCGCTCGTCGCGAGATCGAGGTGATCACCAAACCTTACCGCAAAATGGGCTGGGATGTCGCCATTGGCTCCTCGGGCACTGCCAAAGCACTGTACGCGATTTTGATTGAAGGACGCCTGTCGTCCGATGGCATCACGCGCGATGGACTTGAGAAACTGAAAGCCAAACTTGTGCGCGCGGGTCGCGTGGTCCCAAATGAGCTGCCCGGCATCAAGCTTGAGCGAGCCGACGTCTTAACTGGCGGTCTGGCGATCATGAGCGCTTTTTTTGACGAAATGCGCGTCGAGGTCATGAAAACCGGTGATGGCGCCCTGCGTTTAGGCGTTTTAGTTGATCTGGCCGGTCGCGAAGAGGCACACGATCGGCGCGATGTCTCGGTGCTGGCGTTTACCAAGCGCTATCACGTCGATATGCGTCAGGCGACTCGGGTCAAGCGCAGCGCCTTAAGTCTGTTTACGTCTGTTTTGCCCGAGCGCACAGAACAAGACGAATTGCGGCACACCCTAAATTGGGCTTGCGACCTGCACGAAGTGGGGCTGTCGATCGCACAGGCTGGCTATCACAAGCACAGTGCCTACATTTTGAATCACGCCGACATGCCCGGGTTTTCAAGATTGGATCAGGCGCAATTGGGACTGTTAGCGTTGGCGCATACGGGCAAGCTCACCAAGGCTCAGAATCTAGTCAAAAATCGTGATCAATGGCTCACAATTTTGTGTCTGCGTCTATCGGTTCTACTGTGCCGACGGCGTGTAGACGTCTCCAAGTTGCCGCTTTCACTGAGCATCAAGGGCACTTCTATTATTTGCCAGGTCGATAAAAAATGGCTCACTTCCAACCCGTTAACAGATTTTTCGTTACACGGAGAAGAGGCAGAGTGGGCGAAAGTTGGCTTTAATTTTGCGCTGATCCCGGTTTAGTGCGCTCAAAGCCAAAGTGCTTACGGTAGCGCTGGGCCATCCTGCTCACCGAGAGCAATAACGGAAAATCAGCCGTATGAAAATCTGGATCCCAAGCGGGCTCTCCGCAGACGCGGGCACCAAGTTTTAAATAGCCTTTGAGCAACGCGGGCACAGAAGCCGGCAACTGACTGTCAAGTTGCTCAACTGGGTAGCGATGCAAAGGCCGCACACCAACAGTCTCAGTAAAAAGCGCACGTTCTTTGATCTGGCGCCAAGCCTCAGCGGCTGTAACACCGTCGTCGCGCAAACTAACGCTCGCGCACCCAAAAACGTGCTCATAATTGCCTTGTTTGAGGATTTCGGCCAAGCCTGACCAAAGCATCATTAAAACGCCACCCTGACGATGCTCTTCATGAATGCAGGCCCGACCAAACTCAACCAGAGACTCACGCACCGCACCCAAGCCGCTGAGCTCAAACTCTGATTCAGAGTAATAGCCGCCAGCGCACTTTGCCTGTTGTGGCGTCAAAATCCGGTAGGTGCCCACCACGCGATCCGTGCCATGTTCCCGCACCAACAAATGCGTGCACCACGGATCGAATTCGTCGCGATCCACGCCATCATGCTCGCGCCCTAGGGTCGCCCCATACTCAGCGCTAAAGACATCATGGCGCAATCGCTGTGCGAGTTCAATTTCTTTTGCTGACTGTGCCAGGCCCACCACCAGGCCTTGCGAATCACTTGAAGCCGTAGGAAGCGTAAAGAAACTAGAGTCGCTGCGTACGAGCTCAAGCATGAGGTTGATCTCCTAGATTTACCTAGTTTGACCAACACACGTTGCATGAAGGTGACGAAATGATGAAGTTTTTTTGACTTAGACGGGCGACGGTAAAAAACTCGTGGCGCGCAAAGTAACCCGCCCTAGCTCGTTAAATCAACTGCTGCCAAGAGGTCAACGCACTTTTTCGCTAAAGCTTCGTCATCGGCCTCGACCATCAGGCGAAGCTTAGGCTCGGTGCCCGAAGCGCGAATCAACACGCGACCACGCTCGCCCAGCCAGGCCTCAGCTTGTTTTTGGGCCGCCTGCAAGCCAGCATGCGTGGCCCAGTCAGTGCCGGGCCTGAGTGCGACACTGATCATTTTTTGTGGGTACAAGCGTAGCGCTGACACCCATTGGGCAAGGGTTTCGCCGCTGCGCTGCAAGGCAGCCAAAACTTGCAAGGCTGCAACGATGCCGTCACCCGTGGTGTGTGAGTCTAGGCACAACAAGTGGCCAGAACTTTCGCCGCCATACAGCCAGCCGCGGTTACGCAATTGTTCAAGAACATAGCGATCGCCGACTTGCGCGCGTTCGAACGGAATGCCCAGTGCCTTAAGCTGACGCTCAAAGCCAAAGTTTGTCATGAGTGTACCCACGACACCAGCCACCGGGCCGCGCAAGAGGCGTTCGCGAAGGACCGCGTAAAGAAGTTCGTCGCCGTTGTAGACGCGCCCCGAGGCGTCGACCATTTGAACCCGATCGGCATCGCCGTCTAAGGCGATTCCTAGGTCAGCACCGCGCGCGCGCACTTCAGCCGCCAAGCTCTCGGGGTGCAGTGCCCCGACATCTTTATTGATATTGAAGCCATCCGGCGACACTCCAATCGCAGTCACTGCTGCACCGAGTTCACGAAAGACATGCGGTGCGATATGGTAAGCCGCACCATTAGCGGCATCAACCACGAGTTTTAACCCGCCCAAATCTAAATCCGAGGGAAACGTACTTTTACAAAACTCGATATAACGGCCAGGGGCATCATCAATCCGACGCGCTCGACCGAGTTTTTCAGAACTTACGCACTGCATCGGTTCGTCAAGTGCCGCTTCAATTGCGGCCTCGGTTTCGTCGGGCAACTTCATCCCTTTAGACGAAAAAAACTTGATGCCGTTGTCGTCATACGGGTTGTGCGAGGCACTAATGACAATGCCCGCGACCAGGCGCCAAGTGCGCGTCAGGTACGCTACCGCAGGGGTCGGCAAAGGTCCGGCCAACAACACCTCGATCCCGGCCGAGGCAAAGCCCGCCTCTAGTGCCGACTCAAGCATATAGCCACTAATGCGTGTGTCTTTACCAATTAAAACGGTCGGGCGACCACGCCGCGCCGAGTGCTCTTTGGCCAAAACTTTGCCGGCTGCGTAGCCAAGCCTGAGCGCGAATTCGGCATTGATGACCTCACCGCCCACTTTACCGCGGACGCCGTCGGTACCAAAATATTTTCTTTGACTCATTTAAAATCCTCTGCAGCCTGAACCGAATGCCAAACTTTTAAAGCATCGTGAGTGGCATCCACATCGTGCACGCGCAACACCGCGACACCTCTGGCTACACCAGCCAGTGCCGCCGCAATACTACCACTCAAGCGCTGATCGACAGACTTTCCAGTTATTGCACCAAGCATTGATTTGCGAGAGGCACCCAACACGACGGGATAGCCACGATGAACCAGCGTCGCCAAACCCTTGAGCAATTGATAGTTTTGTTCGACAGTCTTACCAAAACCTAACCCAGGATCTAGGCTGATACGCGCGCGCTGCACGCCAAGTTTTTCGAGCAACTGCGCCTGAGCGACCAAGGCGGCACTGACCTCAGTCACGACGTTTAGGTAGTGGGGATTTAGTTGCATGGTGCGCGGTTCACCCTGCATATGCATGACACAAACCCCGCAGCTTGGATGCCTTGCCACAACACGCTGAGCCTGAGGATCTCGCATGCCGGTGACATCATTAATAATATCGGCCCCTGCATCGAGTGCGGCCTGCATCACCTCGGGTTTGCAAGTGTCAACCGATAGTGCTGCACCGCTGTCGCGCAGGGCAGCAATGACTGGCAACAGGCGGGCGAGCTCTTCTTGAACCGAAACCGGCAAAGCACCTGGACGAGTGGATTCTGCCCCAAGGTCGACAATTTGCGCACCCTCAACGATTAGGGCCCGAGCATGAGCAATGGCTGCCCCAGCGCTTAGGTGCTGCCCACCGTCTGAAAACGAATCAGGCGTGACGTTGACGATACCCATTAAAAGCGGGCGTTTGAGTGAGAACTCAAAACGCCCGCAGGACCAAAAGTCTGACATTAAGTTTGGCTTTTTTGCCTCAGACGACTGCGGCCGGGTCGTTGGCTGGTGCTGCGCCCGTTGGCGGAGTGTCAGAGGAGTCTGCTGGCGCCTGAGGCACCTTGGGCGGACGAGGCGGGCGGCCTTCGATAATGTCCCCGATCTGATCGGCATCGATAGTTTCCCATTCTAGCAACGCTTTCGTCATGATCTCGACTTTCTCACGGCTGCTCTCAAGAATCGCGCGTGCCCGTGCGTACTGCTCGTCAATAATCTTACGAATTTCGTTATCGACTTTCTGCATCGTTGCTTCAGACATGTGCGTCGTTTTTGTCACACTACGCCCTAAAAAGACTTCGCCTTCGTTTTCAGCGTAGACCACTGGGCCCAGATTGTCGGTCATACCATAACGCGTGACCATGTCGCGAGCAATCGCTGTGGCACGTTCAAAGTCGTTCGAGGCGCCCGTGGTCATTTGGTTCATGAACAGCTCTTCAGCGATACGGCCGCCAAACAGCACCGCAATCGTGCACAACAAACGCTCTTTGTCCATGCTGTAGCGATCGCCTTCGGGTAACTGCATCGTCACGCCCAAAGCACGTCCACGCGGAATGATGGTGACTTTGTGTACGGGATCCGTTTTCGGCAGCATGCGCGCCACAATCGCGTGACCCGATTCGTGATACGCGGTATTACGGCGCTCTTCTTCGGGCATCACGATTGAGCGCCGTTCAGCACCCATGATGATCTTGTCTTTTGCTTTTTCAAAGTCAGACATATCAACCGTGCGGCCATTACGACGCGCGGCAAACAAGGCCGATTCGTTGACTAGGTTGGCCAGATCAGCACCCGAAAACCCAGGGCAGCCGCGTGCAAGGGTGTGGGCATCAACGTTTTGTGACAAAGGCACTTTACGCATGTGAACTTTGAGGATTTGTTCGCGGCCACGAATGTCTGGTAACGGCACAACCACCTGGCGATCGAACCGACCAGGACGCAGTAACGCAGGGTCAAGCACATCGGGGCGGTTGGTTGCAGCAATCACAATCACGCCAACGCCAGACTCAAAGCCGTCCATTTCCACGAGCATTTGGTTCAGCGTTTGTTCTCGCTCATCGTTACCACCACCGAGGCCTGCGCCACGCTGGCGGCCAACCGCATCGATCTCATCAATAAAGATAATGCAAGGCGAGTGTTTTTTAGCGTTTTCAAACATGTCGCGCACGCGAGCTGCGCCCACACCTACAAACATCTCGACAAAGTCAGAGCCCGAGATACTAAAAAACGGCACCTTTGCTTCGCCAGCAATCGCTTTGGCTAGCAATGTTTTACCGGTACCAGGCGAGCCCACCATCAGCACACCGCGCGGGATCCGGCCACCAAGTTTTTGAAACTTGGAGGGATCGCGTAAAAAATCAACGATTTCTTGGACGTCATCTTTTGCTTCATCGCAACCGGCAACGTCAGCAAATGTGATGGCATTGGTGCCCTCGTCAAGCAAACGTGCACGCGACTTACCAAAACTAAAGGCTCCGCCCTTGCCACCGCCCTGCATCTGACGCATGAAAAACACCCAGACGCCGATCAAGAGCAGCATTGGAAACCATGACACAAAGATATTCATGAGAAGCGAGGGCTCTTCGCGTGGTTTGCCTGAGACAGCCACGCCCGCCTTGAGCAGATCAGACACCATCCAAAGATCACCAGGTGAGGTCAGCGTGTAAGGCCGGCCGGAATCAGGTGTGACGTGCAGGACATCGTTTTGGACGTCGACACGCCGGACTTTGCCCGACTTGGCATCATCCATAAATTGTGTGTAGCTCACGGTGTCTTGCACGGGCGCACGGCTGTCGAACTGTTTAAAAACAGTAAACAACACCAAACCAATCACCATCCATACCGCGACTTTCGAAAAAGAGTTGTTCAAGGCCGATCTCCAGCTTGTCAATCTGACGCGCCATACCCCTTTGGCCTAAAGGGCACATTGCAACGAGACAAAATTGTATTCTACCTGTTAAAAAAGACCATTCGCAGTAATCCCTTACTCAGCGATGGAACCAAAATTGCAACGTTCTAGCCCTTTCGACCCTTGGCAATCAAGAAAGTTTCAGAGGAACGGTCTCTGGACGCTTTAGGTTTGCGCTCGACCACCCGCTTGAAGTGACGTTTGAAGGTTTCAACGGTTTGCGAAAACCCACTCCCGTGAAACGCTTTCACGATCAATGCACCGTCTGTTTTGAGGTGAATCAGCGAAAATTCAAGGGCTAAATCAATCACGTGCTGAATTCTGGCCGCATCCGCCAAGCCAACCCCCGATAAATTTGGGGCCATATCCGACATCACCAAGTCTACCTTGGTGCCTTCGAGGGCCAAATTGAGCTGTTCAAGGATCGCCTCTTCGCTGAAGTCGCCCAAAATGAACTCGACGCCAGCGATGGGCTCCATGGGTAACAAATCTAGGGCGATGATACGACCGTCAACGATGCCTCCCTTGCCGACTAGTCGTTCGCGCGCCACCTGCGACCAACTGCCTGGGGTCGAGCCCAAGTCAACGATGACGTCACCGCGACGCATGAGCTTTTCAGTATCCAGAATCTCGGTCAGTTTGAAGGCCGCACGGGCCCGATAGCCCTTTTGGGTCGCCATTTTTACGAAAGGGTCATTGATGTGCTGCATGACCCATTCTTTAGAAAATTTGTTCTTCGCCATTCCCGTACAATCTACCTTATGACTATTATGGAACTTACCCCCCGCGAACGAAGTTCGCTTCGCTCTGCCGCTCATCCGTTACGCCCCGTTGTACTGATTGGCGACAATGGCCTGACAGAGGCAGTATTAAAAGAAATCGACCTGAATCTTTCGGTACACGAACTGATTAAAGTTCGGGCTGGCAGTGCTGACCGCGACGAGCGCGAGACCATGCTTGCAACGATTTGCGACACCCTCTCGTGCGCGACGGTGCACCACTTAGGCAAAATGCTGATTTTGTATCGCTTTGGCGCAAAGGGCACTTACCTTAAGCCGCCGGCTGAGCCCGCAACCCCAGCCAAGCGTAAGCCCAACGAACCCCATACACCTAAAAAACTGGCGGCAGCAGGCAAAAAGGTTCAAAAACCAAGCCGGCGCAATCGCCCAGAACGCGAGCAAAACGACCTGGATACTGATCGCCCCACCGTTTACTCGGGCGACCGGCCTGCACGCCCAAGCAAACGCGCCGTAAGCGCTAAGGATACCGCACATGGGATTCCGCGTCGCAGCGGCAGTGCGTTGTCGCTGCGTGCCGGTGCACGCCGAGGTGCACTTGGCACGACTGTTCGTAAACGCGCCCCAGTGAAACGCTAAAAAGCCCGATTAAGCACCCTATCCTGGTGCGCGCGCACCCAGCCACACTGGGGCAACAGGGGTCATAAATATTGAATGCTAATGATCTCGTATTCGCGAGAACCAGCGGGCGCTTTGACCTCGACGACATCGCCTTCGTATTTACCAATCAAAGCACGCGCCACAGGGCTAGACACCGAAATTAAATTCGAACGAATATCGGCCTCGACATCACCAACGATTTGATACGTTACCTTAGCACCCGACTCAAGATCTTCGATTTCGACGGTTGCGCCAAACACGACACGTCCATCGGCATCGATGGTGCTTGGTTCAATGAGTTGGGCATTTGAAAGCGTACCGTCAAGCTCGGCAATACGACCTTCAATAAAACCTTGTCGCTCGCGCGCAGCATCGTACTCGGCATTTTCAGACAAATCACCTTGGGCACGCGCTTCGGCAATTGCGTTAATAACTGCGGGACGCTCGACCTGTTTGAGTCGCTGCAGTTCAGCTTGCAAGCGCTCGGCCCCGCGCACGGTAAGAGGAATAGTCGCCATGGTGTTTTCCAAAAAAGCAAAACCCCGGCTTGGGTCAGCACCGGGGTGATCAACAATACCGCTATTGTGAGCAAACTTTACGGTAAATGCAAGCTTGGCGACATGCGGATTGTCCCAATCTTCTCTTCAAGGTTTTGCCAGGATGGCTGAGTCGGGGCAAAACGACTGCGCATAAAAGTCAACAGCTCGCTTAATTGATGGTCGTCAAATTGTTTAGCAAAACCTTGCATAAACCCAATTTGCTCACTGGCAGGCTTGCGGATCCCTTCAAGCACCACGCGAATCACGTTATCAGGTTGCGCGCTGTGCATGCCGGTACTGAGCGCAAGCGGGATGTTGACTCCAAGCAAACGCGGGCCAGTGCCGTCGTGGTGACACGACCCACAGGCGGCCTGAAACATGCGCTGTGCGGGGCCCAGTAGCAGGGGCTCGCGTGCCGCCGCCTGCGCAACGTAAGCTTGAGCGATCTGCGCCGCTGAGGTCGTTTGCTCTGGTAAGGCCTGCGCCGACACCGGCTCTTGAAACGACGCCAGATAATGCGCCATGGCAGCAATATCTGCGTTGGGCACTTGCGCTAATTGCCTGACAACTGGTGCCATCGGCCCCGAGGCACTGCCGTGTTGGGCGCTGTGGCCGTTGCGCAAATAATCATAGAACGCGGCTTCAGTCCAGGGCACCGGGCTAGGCGAACGCGCGTTGAGTGCAGGAGCCTGCCAGCCCTCAACGGTGGCGCCACTCAAATAGGCCAGCCCCGAGCGTTCGCCGCCTAAGGCGTCACGCGAGGTGTGGCAGGCCGAACAGTGCCCCAACCCATTCACCAGATATTCGCCGCGCAACCAGGCGGGTGCGCGATCAGCTTCGGTCTGTGTTGGCGGGGCGGCGGGCCCAGGCGTGAGGTACAGCGCATTCCAAAAAGCCATGAGCGGACGCAGGCTAAATGGAAACGCCAGCTTGGTTTCAGGCGTTGCCTGGCGCACAGGCTCTTGCGACATCAGCCACCCGTAAAGCGCGGTCAGATCTTCGTCGCTCGTGCGCGTAAACGAGGTGTAAGGAAACGCCGGATACAAGTGATGCCCATCGCGTGAGATGCCTTCACGCATGGCACGATTAAACGCTTGCTGCGACCACAGGCCGATGCCCGTTTGTGTGTCGGGGGTCAGGTTGGTGCTATAGACCGTGCCAAAAGGGGTTTGAATCCCGAGTCCTCCAGCATTAGGTTTACCTTGCGCGCTGGTATGACAGGTCACGCAATTCCCTAGCGCTGCTAGCTCACGACCAAGCTCAAGCGTTGCCGCCGAATAGGTTGTGGTTTGTTGCGTGAGGGGCGCCAGCGAAGTGCGCTGACCAAATAGTGACCCAGTCGCGCCCAACAGCGTGACGCCGAACGCCCCCGTCAATGCCGCTGCGCGCAACCACCACGCGCGCGGCCGCGGCCAACGTGCGTCGGCGTGATCTGTCTGTTGGCGCGCGGGACCTGTTAGCTGCGGGTCACTTGTTTGCGAAGCCACCTGAAGTTTGTCTGATGCTTGCACCGCCAATTGAGGCTTGCCGGAAGCGTGCGTGGCTGAGTCGTCTTGATACAGCAACGGATTCAAAGCCGCGCGCACAACCTCAGGGGTAAAAGGCGGCTGCCTAAAACGCACACCCGTTGCATCGAAAATTGCATTGGCAATCGCAGCCGTGCCAGGCACCGACGCTGACTCACCGGCTCCAAGCGCGGGCTCGTTGTGACGAGGAATCTGCATCACTTCGATGACAGGCACCTGCCTGAAACTCAAAATTGGATACGAGCCCCATTCACGGGTTGCTACGGTGTTGCGCGCGCGCTCGGTTGGTACTTGTTCAAGCAGGGTGCGACTGGTGGTCTGCACTACGTTGCCATGAATTTGATGTTCAACACCGGCAGGATTAATCGTTAAGCCCGCATCGTGACCCACCACCACCCGCTTGACGTGAACCTCACCTGTGCGCTTGTTGACTTCAACATCAGCGATCCAGGCGGCCCACGCGGCACCGAAACCGGGCCACTTACTGTGAACATAGCGCGCCCACGCGATGCCCTGACCGTGCAAAATATCGCCCTCTGCGCCCTGCTGCTGCGGCTGCTCGTGTATTTTCCACCCGGCTTTAGTTGCCGTCGCTTGTAATAATTCACGCGCACGCGGATCATCGAGGTAGCGCAACCTAAAAGTCAGAGGATCCACCCCAGCGGCCGTCGCAAGCTCATCGATGTAGGATTCGTGGGCAAACGAATTTGGCATCGCCGAAACGCCGCGCAACCACGAGGCGCGCAAAATGGGCGGCATATCATTGACCGTGACGCGCAAATTTTGCAAGGTGTAAGGTGGACGCGCAGTGCGATCACCCATTTCATACGCTTGTGCGTTGGGTTCAATCGTACGGGTGAGCAGCAACGCAAGCGTGGGTGCACCGTTCGAAGGATACGACGTTGAAAAATCATAGGCCGCGATCGAGCCGTCTGCGTGCAAGCCACCGCGAACATCCATCCATTGCGCAGCGCCCTTGGGCTCCCAAAGATTTTCTTGCTCACGTGTCAGCTGCACGCGCACTGGCGCACCGACTGCACGCGCCAGCAACACGGCATCTGCCGCCACGTCGTCCGCACCGTTACGCCCGTAGCACCCCGAGGCTTCCATTCGCACGATTTCAATCGCGGTATCTTGCAGCGCGGTCAGGCGCGCCAAGTCTGCACGCAACACATGAGGGTTTTGCGTACCCGCCCAAACGGTTAAAGCAAACGGATCGGTCGACTCAGCGTTGAACTCTGCCACGGCGCAAGAGGGACCGAGTGACGCATGCATCTGATAGGGCCAGATGTAGGTGCGTGGCATCGACTGCGCGGCCTGCGCAAGCGCCTGATCGACATCGCCTTCATCGACAAGCTGACGCGGCGTCGCTGGGTTGTTACGCAACGCTTGTTCGATGTTTGACAGATCGGGCAATCCGGCCCAAGGTTTCCAATGCACGCGCAAGGTGTTGGCCGCCAATTCAGCAAACTCTTCACGCTCTGCCACCACGCCAACAAAATCCCGAATCACCACGACCGCGCGAACGCCTGGAATATGCGCGATCGACGACTCGTCGACTGACTCAAGCAAGTTACCAATAAAGTCGCCGTGATCGGCACCCGCATACGGTGGACGAATCACCCGGCCGTGCAACATGCCAGGCAGTCGCATATCGTGCACGAACACCAGCTCGCCAGTTGCCTTGGCGGGGATGTCAACTCGTGGTGAGGATTGCCCGACCACGCGGTAGGTGGCGGGGTCTTTGACCGGCGTGGTCAACTCAAGCTTAAGATGAATGCGTTGCCCAGCCACTAAATCAGCATAGCGAAGCGTTAAGCCTGAGTCTGAGTTCGGGTCTGGATTTGGGCCCCGGTTTGACACCACGCCGGCCTCGACCGTGAGTTGACCGACTGGCACGCCCAGCCGTTTGGCCGCCAATTCAAGCAAATACTTTCGTGCCTGGGCCGCGGCGGCTCGCAGGGGCGCTGCATGATTTTGTATCGAACCACTTGCAATGGTGGGCCCTTGATTAGGCACGGTTGCGGTGTCACCGAGGATCACGTCGACTTGCTCAAGTGCGACATCAAGCTCTTCGGCAACGATTTGGGCAAAGGCGGTTTGTAAGCCAGTCCCGAGATCAACGTGGCCGTGCAAGGCGGTGACTCGACCATCTTGCCAAAGCGACAACAAAAGTTCGACACCCTCGGCGGGGTTACCGGGCACGGCGACCGGTTGGCCGACTGCAGGCGCAGGCGCGGGCGCAGGGTCGCGCACGACCAGCAAGACGCCAGTCGCCTTTAAAAAATCTGCGCGCGTACGCAAGTCGTTAAGGCGTGCCATGGGCGTGCTCTTTTGCTTTTTGCATGAGCAGGGCTGCACGCTTAACCGCTCTTAGGATTTCAACATGCGTGCCGCAGCGACAAAAATTACCGGCCAGGGCGTTACGAATCTCGATCTCACTTGGCTCAGGGGTGTGAGACAACAAAGAGACCGTCATCAGAATCATGCCGCTTAAGCAGTAGCCACACTGCGCGGCCTGTTCGTCGACAAACGCTTGCTGCACAGGATGCAATTGAGTGCGCGAACCTAGGCCTTCAAGCGTGGTGATCGCACGGCCTTGCACTTCTTGGGCCGGCACCACACACGCACGCGCGGCAATGCCGTCGATCAACACGGTACAGGCACCGCACTGGCCTAGGCCACACCCGTACTTAGGGCTATTTAAGGACAGATCGTTACGCAGCACGTGCATGAGCGAGGCTTCACCTGATAAAAGCAGATCGTGCTGCTGACCATTGACCAGCAGGCTACAAGGTAACGAGTCGGGTGGGTTCACCATGCCTCTCAGACGCTCAAGTAGGTTTGTCGGACGTGCTCATTGGCCTCGAGCTCGGCCATACTGCCACTAAAACGGATCTGCCCTTTTTCAAGCACGTAGGCTCTGTCACACACCAAACGTGCGAAGTGTAAGTTTTGCTCAGACAACAAAATACTCACGCCTTGTTTTTTTAAAGCCAAAATCATTTGTACCATCTGCTCGACGATCACCGGAGCAACGCCCTCAGAGGGTTCATCAAGCAGCACCAGATAGGGATTGCCCATCAGACTGCGCGCGACCGTTAGCATCTGTTGCTCACCGCCACTCATCTGACCGCCGGGTCGTCGGGGCATCTCGCCCAGATTAGGAAACAAGGTAAATAATTGCTCAATGGTCCAGGCGGGAGCAGGCGAGCCATCCGGCCAGTGCCGAGCAGGCTGGCGCCCCACCTCAAGATTTTCTAGCACGGTTAAATCGGTAAAGATTCGGCGGTCTTCAGGCACATAGCCCAGGCCACTGGCTGCGATCCGATGCGCCGCCTCTTTAGAAATATCGCGTTCCATAAAATGCACGGTGCCGGTGCGCGCTTCAAGCAAGCCCATCAACGCTTTCATGGTGGTCGATTTGCCCGCGCCATTGCGCCCCATCAAAGCYACGACCTCACCACGCCTGACCTGAAGACTCACGTCAAACAAAATCTGGGCGGCACCGTACCAGGCGTTCAACCTTGCAACCGACAAAAGCGGGGATACCATGACCTCAGGCTCGAGCGCGGTTTGGGCACTGACTACGCTGCTCTGAGCTGCGGGCGTGTTGTTTAAGACCGGTGCGGCGGCCACTGCTTGCTCGAAGGTCGTGCCAGCACCAAAATATACTTCTTGAACCTTGGGGTGTCTGCGAATGTCTTGGGCCTTACCCTGCGCAATCAGGCGGCCTCGCGCCAAAACAATCAAGCGATCGGCATGCGCGAACACTACATCCATGCTGTGCTCAGTGAACAGCACAGCAATCTTTTGTTCGACGACTAGTTTTTTAGTCAGCGTCATCAAGGCGTGACGTTCTTTGGGTGCCATCCCCGCGGTGGGCTCGTCCATCAACAATAAGCGCGGGCAATTCGCCAGCGCAATGGCAAGCTCTACGCGCTTGACGTCGCTGTAGGCTAACGCGCTACAGGGGCGCTCTGCTTGCGAAACCATACCAACCTGGTCAAGCAACTCAAGCGCGCGCTGGCGTTCATGCACACGCGCTGGTTTAAAAAAAGAAAACACCTGCCCCACGTGCGACAGCAAGGCCATTTGTACATTTTCAAGAACCGTCAGCGAAGAAAAGGTTTCGGCAATTTGGAAAGTTCGGCCCACGCCCAAGCGCCAAATCTGCCTGGGAGCGAGTCCAACCAGTTCTTGTCCGTCAAACTGTATCGATCCACGCTCCGCCTGGAGTTGTCCGTTGACCATGTTGAAGGTAGTTGATTTACCGGCACCATTCGGGCCGATCAGCGCCAAGAGTTCGCCCGCGTCAATCTCGAACGAAATCCCGTCAACAGCCTTGACGCCACCAAACGACTTGCCAAGGTCCTTTACCACCAGCAGGCTCACGTTTGCCTCTTTGGAGAAAAGCGCTGGCTGACACTGCGGGTAAAACCAGCCAAGCCCTGCGGAAACAATAAGACAAGCAACAAAATGATGCCGCCCAGCATTGCGCGCCAGTACTCTGTATTGCGCGCGATCGCGTCATGCAACCAGGTAAAACTGATTGCCCCCACGATGGGACCCGCCAGGGTTTGTATGCCTCCGAGCAAAACCATCACTAAACCATCGACCGAGCGGCTGACGTGCAAGGTCTCGGGCGAAATACTGCCCTTTGAAAAAGCGAAGAGCGCACCAGCGACACCGGCAAAAACACCTGCCACGACAAACGCTACCCACTGCACGCGTTTAACATCAATACCAATTGCATCGGCTCGCATCGGTGAATCACGGCCTGCGCGCATGGCGTAACCCAGTGGGGCGTACAACAGGCGCCGGAGACACCAAACGCTTAACACCACGCAGGTCAGAGTCAAAAAGTAATAGCGTTGTTTGTTCGCCAACCACGGGGCTGGCCATACCCCCGTCAAGCCGTTGCTCCCGCCGGTGAAGGCGTCCCACTGAAACACCACCGCCCACGTGATTTGAGCAAAGGCGAGCGTCAGCATAGCCAAATACACTCCCGATAAACGCACGCTGAACCAACCAAACAGTACAGCGCCTAAACCAGCAACGAGTGGCGCGAGCACCAGCGCAAACTCCATCGGCAAACCGAGTGCTTTAAATAATAAAGCGGCGCCGTACGCACCCAAGCCAAAGTACGCTGCATGCCCGAACGAATGCATGCCGCCGGGGCCCATAATGAAATGCAGGCTTGTGGCAAACAGCACAGCCACCAACAGATCAATGCTTAACACGGTGAAGTAAGGCGAGGCCGAGGTTAACCAAGGTAGCAACACCAGCAACACCACCGCCCCAAGTTGCAGTGCAAGGGTCATGCGTGTGGGCGCACGTAAGGGCGCCTCGGCGTGCGCAGCGTGGCGTGAAAGAGGTTGTGGCTTGCCCAGCAAACCCCAGGGACGTAGCACCAGCACAAACGCCATAACCAAAAACTCAACAACAAGCGTGAGTTTTGAAAACGAGAGCTCAGTCCCAAGTATATTCACGACGCCTAACCAAATACAAATGGCTTTGAGTTCAGCGATCAACAGCGCCGCGATGAACGCGCCAGGAATCGACCCCATCCCCCCCACCACTACCACCACAAAGGCCGCGCCAATGGTATTCAAGTCCATTTCAAGGCTGGCGGGTTCGCGCGGTAATTGCAAGGCGCCGCCTAAACCTGCCAACAAAGCGCCCAACGCGAACACACTGGTAAATAGCCAAGCTTGATTGACCCCAAGGGCCGCCACCATCTCGCGATCTTGTGTCGCGGCCCGAATAAACGTTCCCCAGCGGGTACGCGTGAGTAACAACCAAAGCAAGCCCAATAAAACGGGGCCCACAACAATTAAAAATAAATCATAAGTCGGAAAACTACGCCCTAAAATTTGTACCGCCGCTTTTAGACCCGGTGCGCGCGGCCCAAGAAGCTCTTCGGGGCCCCAGAGCCAGAGCACCGCGTCTTTGATCACTAAGACCAGCGCAAAAGTTGCTAACAACTGAAAAAGCTCGGGCGCACGATAGATGCGGCGCATCAAGGTGATCTCGACCAGAGCACCCAACACACCCACCAGCACCGCCGAGCTTAGCAGCGCCGGCCAAAAGCCAAGCGTGTCAGCAAAGCGTGTAACCAAGGTGTAGGCAAGATAAATGCCCACCATAAAAAACGAACCGTGAGCAAAGTTCACGATTCGCGTGACACCAAAAATCAGCGAGAGCCCGGCCGAGACCAAAAAAAGAGACGAAGCCCCAGCCAGGCCATTGAGCAACTGAACGATGAAGCCAGATAAATCCATTAAGAACTCAACCAGCAATCAAGCGCGAAGCATTATTCTGCTGGACGAAGTTTTTTGACCTCGGCAGCTGAAGGTAAAAACTGGGCGCCGTCCAAGAAACGGAAATCAACCATTACCCCTTTGCCGCCGTCGTTTTTGGTGCGGCCAACAAAACTACCCATGGTGGACTGATGATCCTCGGGACGATAAGTAATCGGGCCAAAAGGTGTCATCAAGCTTAAGCCTTTAAAGGCTGTCACAAGCTTTTCGGTCTCGGTACTTTGCGCCTTTTTGATGCCGGCTGCGAGCGACATGATGGAACTGTAGCCCACCACCGAACCTAAACGCGGGTAGTCTTTAAACTTATCTTGATACGCTTTCAAAAACGCGGCGTGCTCTGGCGTTTTGATGCCATACCAAGGATATCCGGTGACTAACCAGCCATTCGGGGTCTCGTCTTTAAGTGGATCCAGGTATTCGGGTTCACCGGTCAATAAGCTCACCACTTCACGGTCTTTAAACAAACCGCGGGTGTTGCCTTCTCGCACAAACTTGGCCAAGTCTGCGCCGAACAAGACGTTGAAAATAGCATCGGGCTTAGCGTCAGCCAAAGCTTGCACAACGCTGCCTGCATCAAGCTTACCCAGCGGTGGTGCCTGTTCAGCTACAAACTCGACATCAGGTTGTGCGGCTTTGAGTAAGGCTTTGAAACTCGCCACTGCTGACTGGCCGTACTCGTAATTGGGATACACGATCGCCCAGCGTTTTTTCTTCATGGCAACCGCGTCTGGCACAAGCATCGCAACCTGCATGTACGTTGAGGTGCGCAGTCTAAAGGTATAGCGATGGCCGTTTTGCCACACAATCTTGTCAGTCAACGGTTCGCTGGCCAGAAAAAACATTTTCTTTTGTTTCGAGAAATCAGTCAGCGCCAAACCGATGTGCGACAAAAATGAACCGGTCAAGACGTCAACCTGATCGCGCGAAACTAATTCTTCGGCGACCCGCACAGCGTCACCCGGGTTCGCGTTATCGTCGCGCGTGATCAGTTCGACTTTTTTGCCGTTCAAGCCACCCGCGGCGTTAATTTGCTCGATTGCGAGTTCCATTCCCTTTTTATAGGGCTCAAGAAACGCGGGTTGGGCTTTGTAGCTATTGATCTCGCCAATTTTGATGACACCTTGCGCCAACACGCCTGCCGAGGCAGTGAGCAAGGTCATTACTGCGACGCTGAGTTTTGCGAAGCGACTGAATCGGTGCTGTTTCATCTTACTCTCCGGTTAAAAGGGCGTGAGCCCTGGCTTTCAAAAGATAAAGGGTTAACGCAAACCATCTTTTCCGATCATTTCGTTATGCTGCAAACCACCCACACGGGGCTTCGGACGCCCACTGTCGGTTACTGCCACACAGACAACGATTTCGTTCGCGCGTGGCGCGTCAGTCACCCGCGCCTCGATCGCGTCAAAATGACTACGCACGAAGGCCGCGTCTTTATGCCCAAGCGGCACATCAATCGCCGTCCCCATCACGCCCATTTTTTTACTTGACGGCACAAGTGCCGCGCCTTTTTCTACCGCCACGCGTAAGGGCGCGCCCAATTTTGGATGCAGAAGTGCGGCCGCGTGTTCGAGTTCACCCGCCTCGCCAACGATAGCCGCCTTGCCGTAGCTTTGTGCTTGGGCAGGCTGGATGCCTAAGGCTTGCACACAGCGTTGGCCAAGCAAGGCACCCAATTCTTCACCGATGGCGATGAGTTCGTCTAGATTTTCAACGTAACGCCCAGCGTAGGGGTTCTCGATGACAGCCATCGCTAACGCGCGCCGTGTCGCAGGCGCGACGATCTGACCGTTTTCGCTCAAGACCTCGTCGACTTGCACCACGATTCTACGAATATTTGCTTGCATAGTGACCCTAGGACAGACGTTGAATGCGAGCGGTTTCGGTGCTGACAAACCACCCCTGACAACTTAAAACACTGGCACAGATTAAACCGTTCTGCCTGAGCGCGTGTGCTTTTTTTAGACCCGCCTCAAGCGCACTGCGGACTTGTTGTTGGCTGAGCTCGGGAACGGTCACCGTCACCAGACGCTGCCCGAGGTCAGAGTCGTCTTTAAGCGTCGATGCAGGTTCGCGACCGATGCGCGTATCCACCACGTTGACCGCATTGGCAATCACGGTTGCGGCAGCGTCAGCCTGCGACGCACTCGCGGCAAAGACGGTCACGCTATCGGCGATCCCTAACGAAAAACTTCGACCGCGCCAGCCGCTCGTTGCAATACCGGCAATCCCCATTCCATGCCTGACCTCGAACACGGCATCGGTCTGCACGCCAGCCACGAGTTGGGTCTCATCAAAGCGCGCCAGATCAGCAAACAGCCCCACCGAAACGGCGGTATCTTCGGTGAGATACAACGCGATATCCCCACCATTGTTTAGCCAAGCGCGTCGGATCCCCGGCGCGTGATAACAGGCGCTTAAATCTTGCGCAACCGAGCCCGCCACTGCAGCCATGGGAGTTAAAAACGCCTCTGAATCCGCTTCGATTAAGCAGTCCTTGCACGCTTGCCACATCAACTGCGCAATGGGGCCCTTTAACGCTACCGGGMAAAGCACAGGCCTGCGAAGCTCAGTGAGTTCGCATACTAACTCGGGCAGGATTTGACCAAATCTGTGCCAGGCTGCCTCGTGCGCGCGCGCAACACTCGCCGCGTCACCTTCAGCGTACGCGATGATATCAATGGGTCCGTGCTGAAAATGGCGGCGCCCTTGCGGCAGTTCTTGTAAGGTCGGCTCCATCTCGCTTAACCAAGTAGCGGTGGCTGGCCCAAGGGCCACGCGTTTTCTGTTGGCTGTAACACCCACTTGCGCGCAGTGGGTGCGCCATCGTGATGCCAGGCGCCACGCTGCAACACCTCTTGCAGGGGCCGCACATAAGCTACGTGCCCACCGAGCCGTTTGAATTCGTCGGCACGCATGCTGAATTCAAAGGGCGCGACGATCGCTGGCGTGGGTACCGTGCCAAAGCTGTTATCGGGCATGCGCAAAACATCGACCATAACAGTGATCCCCCCCCCGGGCCAGACATAAGCGGGTGCACCGCCGCAGGTTACGTTGACCAAGGCTTTTTTAATGGCACGCGTGAGCAGCACTGGGTTGTCGGTGACACCAGCTCTCAAACTGCCTCCGGCCCCACCTAAAAACAATACCGTGGTTAACGATGGTTCGCAGTTTTCACCGATACGGTTGATCACGTCCTGCACCGCCTCGGGCATCGGCTGCTGCACGGGACTGAGCTGTTCATCGAGCACATACCAGGCAGCATGCTCGCCGGTGGTCGAGGTCATTAGTAAGCGCAAACCGGGCCAGGCGCGCTTGGGATCCCACTTTTCAATGATCGCCAAGGGGTCTGAAATATCTGTTCCCCCCCAGCCGGTACCAGGGTTCGCCACTTGAAAGTATCGTCCAGGCGTCGAGCGGCGCCCGCGTATGCTGATCCCCGAGGCTGGCATGTTCAAGCAACACCCCGCCTGGTGTTCGGTCAAGACACCTGTGATGTGATCGTCAACCACCACGACCTCATCGGCTAGCTCAAAAAATTGTTGCGCAAAAATACCAATCGCGGCCGAGCCGCAACCAACCCGCATGCGCTGTTCGACCACGCCATTGACAATGGGCGCGCACCCAGCCTGAATCACAAGGGTGGCGCCACCCTCGATACTCAACTCAGCCGCCGCTTTGTTACCAAGCGCCTGCATCAGTTCCATTGTGACGCGGCCCTCTTTTTTGCTGCCACCGGTTAAGTGATGAACGCCGCCTAAAGAGAGCATCTGCGAACCGTACTCGGCGGTCGTTACGTGGCCAACCACCTCGCCGCGGCACAGCACGTTGGCCTGCTCTGGTCCCAAATAGCGGTCGGTGTCAATTTTGACTTTTAAGCTGCAGTAACTAAAGATACCTTCGGTCACGACGGTCACCATATCGACGCCGTCTATTTGCGAGCCCACAATAAACGGCGCTGGCTTGTAATCTGGGTAGGTCGTTGACGATCCCACGCCCGTGATGAAGACCTCATTGGTGTGCATCAGATCCCCGCCCCACGCGTCGTCAGAGGCACTTGGCGCAAAGGGCACTAAGGTAGGCTCAGCCGACTGCAAGGCGCGCTTGAGCACCACCACGGGGTCGACCCGAATCAAAACTCCCTCTTGGTTGGCATACCGATCGCAGGCGCCTGTGCGTCCGGCGCTGATCTGACACAACACTGGACACGCGTTGCATTCAATCTTGACCGCGCCTGAGGCGCGCGACTGCCCTGCAGACACTCCCGCAGTCGCCTCTTTCTGTGTTTCGGACTGCTGTGCAGACAGCCCGTCGGTTTTTGTGTGTTCGGTCATGTCGCGGCGGGTTAAAAGCTTATTACCTTTTAATCGTTGATTAAATTACAACACAAGGCTGACATTTAATGTAGCATTTGCTACAATTTAGTGTTGCATTCACTACATTTATTGTTTAATTTAATGCATCCCCCGCAAGCTCGCAATGTATTTGTTGGGGGGGCCCCTACTTTCAATTTATCTGACCCCTACCCGACCATGAGCGCCTTTAACGAAGAAACCGTTTTATCCGTACACCACTGGACTGAGGGCCTGTTTAGCTTCACCACCACCCGCGATCCATCATTACGTTTTAGTAACGGACACTTCACCATGATCGGACTGCGAGTCAACCACAAACCGCTGTTACGCGCCTACAGTATTGTGAGTGCCAATTACGAAGAGCACCTTGAGTTTCTAAGCATCAAGGTCGAAGACGGCCCGCTCACCTCAAAGCTGCAACACATCAAGGTCGGTGATTCAATCGTAGTGGGCCGCAAACCCACCGGCACGCTGCTGATTGATTATCTGTTACCGGCCAAACGCCTGTATATGTTTGCGTCTGGCACGGGGCTGGCACCCTTTTTAAGCGTGATCCGCGACCCCGAAACCTACGAGAAATTTGAAGAAGTCGTTTTGGTCCATTCGGTGCGTGAGGTCGCCGAACTCGCCTACCATGACTACCTGACCCAAGACCTTCCGCAACACGAATTTTTAGGTGAAATGGTCACTAAACAGTTACGCTACTACCCAACCGTCACGCGTGAGCAATATAAACAAATGGGCCGGATCACTACCCTGATCGAAAACGAAAAGCTCTTTAAAGATCTAGGCCTGCCTGCCTTAGACCGCACGCACGACCGTATGATGATTTGCGGCAGCCCCGGCTTATTGCGCGATTTAAAGACCATGCTCGAGCAGCGCGGCTTTAACGAAGGTAACACCACCAAACCAGGCGACTATGTGATTGAACGGGCTTTCGTCGAACAATGAGTCCCACCGCGCCGACACCCATTAAGTCGCCGCGACAAACAGGGGCCAGAGAACGCTCGGCGGAAACCACGCGCGAGAACATCTTGCGCGCTGCCATCAAAATCTTCGCCAAGCATGGCTTAGACGGTGGCAGCATTGATCAGATCTCGAAAGCCGCCAACTCGCACGATCGTATGATCTACTACTACTTTGGCAACAAAGAAGGCTTGTTTGTGGCGGCGCTTGAAGAGACCTACCGGCGCTTTAACGATGCCGAAGCCGCGCTCAAACTCGACACCACACAACCGTTGGTCGCGCTAAAACAAGTGGTGCAATTCATTTTGCAGTATTACAAAAAAAATCCAGAATTTGTGACGCTGTTAAACAGCGAGAACCTACACGGCGGCAAGCACATAGCAAAATCGAGCAAGGCCCGCGAATATTCTTCACCCGCGATTGGCGTGGTCGATCAGGTCTTGGTCTGCGGCGTCGAACAAGGAGTATTTCGAAAAGACCTGTCCTCGCGCGATCTCTACATGATGATCGCCGCCCTAGGTTATTTTTACCAGTCAAATCGATTCACGTTGTCCGCCTTTTTAGGCGAAAATCTTGAAGCACCAGCCACCTTTAAAGAGTGGGAAGTGTTTGTTGTCGATGCGGTGCAACGAACTGTGGTCCGTTGAATCGTGGTGCTTGAGTTATCCAGGAGATCAGCATGGCAGAAGTTCTAGCAAGCGAAAAATCAGGCAAAGTCGTCATCAAAAATATTGGCTTGCTTTTGTCAGGCGATCTAGACCAACCGATCCTGTCTGCGGATACGATTGTGATCAACGATGGGTTGATTGTGGCGGTCGGTAAAGAGAAAGACTGCGATACCGCGCACGCAAAAACTGTCATCGACGCGCACAACACGTGCGTTGCGCCTGGCTTGATTGATAGCCATGTGCATCCTGTGTTTGGCGATTGGACACCGCGCCAAAATCAAATCGGCTGGATCGAGTCGACGCTCAATGGCGGTGTCACCACAATGATTTCGGCGGGCGAGGTGCACTTGCCTGGCCGGCCGAAGGATATCGTTGGCCTCAAAGCACTGGCCATCACAGCGCAGCGTGCGTTTGATAACTTTCGCCCGGGTGGCGTCAAAGTCTTAGCGGGCGCACCGGTCATCGAACAAGGTATGGTCGAACAAGATTTTAAAGAATTAGCTGAGGCCGGCGTCAAGCTGCTAGGTGAGGTGGGCTTGGGTTCGGTCAAGGCGGGCGAAGAAGCCGCAAAAATGGTGGCTTGGGCCCGCAAATACGGCATTCAAAGCACAATCCATACTGGCGGTCCCTCGATCCCAGGCTCTGGCTTGATAGATAAAGATGTGGTGCTTGAGGCCGACGCCGATATCATCGGTCACATTAACGGAGGCCACACATCGCTATCTGAAGCCCATGTCTGCGAGCTGTGCGAAAAATCCTCGCGCGGTATCGAGATCGTGCACAACGGTAACGAAAAAATCGCCATCGCCGCTGCGCAGGCGGCTATGCAACTGAAGTGCCCTCATCGAGTCATTTTGGGTACCGACGGGCCCGCGGGCTCTGGCGTGCAACCTCTGGGTATCTTGCGCATGATCGCTTTGCTTTCGAGCCTGGGCAATATCCCACCAGAACTTGTTTTCTGTTTTGCGACGGGTAACACCGCACGCATGCGCGACTTAAACTGTGGCTTGATTGAGCCAGGCCGCGCCGCCGATTTGGTCTTTATGGATCGTGCTCAACACACGGCTGGGCGCGACCTACTCGACAGCGTCAAGCTTGGCGATATACCGGGCATTGGCATGGTGATGATTGATGGCTTGGTGCGTTGCGGGCGTAGTCGTAACACGCCCCCTGCCACCGTAATCCCAAGCGTTTTTCATCATTAAGCTGACAACCGACGCTTGCGTCTACAGTAAAAAGGGAAATTAATGAACCTCGTCTCTCGTTTGTGTGCCGTTCTGTTTGCCGCGCTGGTGTCAATCAATATCAATGCCTCAGCACAAACAGTGACGGTCATTACCTCGTTTCCAAAAGAGCTCACTGCCGCGTACAAAACCGCCTTCGAAAAAACGCACCCAGGCATCACTCTTGAGATCCTAAATAAAAATACGGTCGCTGGTATGGCTTACCTACGCGAATTACCCGTCGGCCAACGACCTGAAGTGTTCTGGGTCAGCGCACCTGATGCCTTTGAAGTGCTCGCACGCGAAAAGCTGCTCCACTCAGTCGTTGAGCTTAAAAATCCTAAAGTCCCTGAAAAAATCGGTTCTTTCCCGATCAATGACCCCCAAGGGCTCTATTTAGGGCAAGCGCTCGCCGGTTACGGCATCATGTACAACACGCGCTATCTCAAGGCCAATAAGCTTAGCCCTCCGAGCGAATGGCAAGATCTACTCGCCCCAGCATGGTTTAACCATCTGGGCATCACCGCTCCTTCGCGCTCGGGCACCATGCACCTGACCGTTGAAACAATCCTACAAAGTCATGGTTGGAACACAGGCTGGAACACACTGCTACGGATGTCGGGTAACAGTGCGGCGGTCACTGAACGCTCGTTTGGTGTACCTGATGGCGTGAGTAACGGCCAGTTTGGTGCAGGACCCGTGATTGATTTTTTTGGTTTGTCGGCAAAATACTCAGGCTTTCCTGTTGAGTTTGTGTATCCAGTTGAAACCGCAATTGTGCCTGCCAATATTGCACTCGTGGCAGGTGCAAAAAATCCTGAGGCTGGTAAAAAATTTATTRCCTTTACCCTGAGTCAAGCGGGGCAAGAAATCTTATTACAACCTAAAGTGTCGCGCCTACCCGTACTACCTTATGACGAACTCACGAGTAAAGTACCCGCAAACTACCCCGACCCTAAGGCCCTTGCGGCGCGCAGTACCGTCAAATTTGACACCGAACTTTCGTCAGCGCGTTACGAGGTTGTACTCAAACTTTTTGATCAGACCATCACGTTCAGACTCAAAGAACTACAAGCGGCCACCAAAGCGATCTTTGAGGCCGAGCACAAACTCAAGGGGATCACTGCAGGGCCTCAAGCAGAATTACTGGCCCAGGCACGAATGCTTGCCTACACGCCGCTCGTGGATGACAAACAAATTAGTGATGTCGCCTTTTTAAAGATTTTTTCTGGTAATAAAAAAGATCCCGAAGTGAGCAAAGCCATCAGTCAATTTGAAAGCGACTGGAACGCGCGCTCAAAAGAACGCTATGAGCGCGCGCTTGAGCTCGCGAAAAAGGCTGCGCAGTAATGCAACGCCAAGGCGGGCCAGCGCTTGCCGCCTTGGCGATCTTAGGCTTTCTCGGGTTATTTCTGGTCGTGCCCATCTCGATGGTATTTGTCACCGCCTTTAGCGACGCACAGGGTCACGCCACACTTGCGCATTTCGCGGTATTTTTTCAACAACCCCTAATGCTCGAGTCGTTTTACAACAGCCTGTATGTCGCTTTAAGTGCCTCGCTGGCCGCCGCGCTGATTGCAGTCCCCCTTGCCTATCTCACCGTGCGCTTTCAATTTCGCGGCGCCCTGCTCATTCAAACGCTTGGCGTTCTGCCCTTAATCATGCCCCCCTTCGTCGGAGCGGTTGCCTTACAACTGATCTTCGGTCGCTCGGGGAGTGTGAATTTGCTGCTTGACGACTGGTTTGGTGTGACGATCCCCTTGATGGAGGGTCTAAACGGGGTCATCTTTGTCGAAGCCTTGCACTACTTTCCTTTTATTCTGATGAATCTGACGATATCGCTGCGCAATATCGACGGGGCCATGGAAGAATCCGCTTTAAATTTGGGTGCCCGCGGCTGGCGCTTGTTTAGCCGGATCATCTTCCCACTTGCCTTGCCGGGCTTTGTCGCTGGCGTTGCTCTAGTCTTCGTCAAAGTATTTGATGATCTGGGCACGCCCTTGGTCTTAGGAACGACCAACATGCTCGCACCGCAAGCCTACTTGCGCATGACTCAAGTCGGCACCGACGATCCGATGGGCTATGTGATCAGCGTCATGATGATTGTGTTTTCAATCTTTGCGATGTGGTTATCGGCGCGCGTTCTCAAAGGTCGTGATTATTCAACCTTGCAAAAAGGCGGTAGTGCCTTGCAACAACGCGCCTTAAGTAAAGGTGAAAGCATCCTGGCCTATGGATGGATTGGTCTGATCATGCTACTGGTCTTGTCACCACACATCGGGGTCTTGTTGCTTTCGTTTGCCAGCATCTGGAGTTTTGCCCCGCTGCCCGATGGCTACACACTCGCGCACTACGCCACAGTCTTCGAACAATCACCGGGCATGATCAGCAATACGCTTTTGTATTGCGGTTTAGCTGCAGGGATCGATGTGGTGCTGGGCACCAGCATTGCCTATTTGATTTTACGCACCAAAGTCATTGGGCGCCAGTGGCTCGACTGGATGGCCTCGGCTGCACTGGCGATTCCGGGCTTAGTTCTTGCGATCGGATATCTCAGAACGTTTCGCGGCGTCTTAGTGCCTGGCACCGACATGTTGTTTACCGCGACTTGGTTTTTGATCATGATCGCCTATGCGATTCGACGCCTACCCTATGCCCTACGTTCTTGTATGGCCGCCTTACAACAAGTCCATCAATCGCTTGAAGAAGCCGCCGAATCGATGGGGGCAACGCGCTTGCGCACGATTCGCCGCGTCGTGATCCCGTTGATGGCAGGCGGCATGCTGGCGGGGTTTGTCACAAGCTTCATTACTGCGGCGGTTGAACTGTCTGCCACCATGATGCTAGTGACCAAAGAAAGTCAGGCACCTATGAGCTATGGTATTTATTTATATATGCAAAGCACTTCAGGTCGCGGCCCCGGTGCCGCTTTGGGCGTACTTGCTATCATTGCCGTTGCCCTCGGCACCTACGCCTCACACTGGCTGGTCTCGCGCCATCAACGTCTGACCCAACTTGACCGACCAGGGGCCTAAGTCCATGATAAAAAAAGTCAGTGTCGACTGCCGTAATATCAGCTTGTCTTATGGCGCAACGGCAGTGCTAAAGGGCATCAATCTCACGATCGAGCCTGGTGAATTTTTTGCGCTGCTCGGGCCCTCGGGTTCTGGTAAATCCACTTTACTGCGTTTGATCGCGGGGTTTAATCAACAAGACTCCGGTGAGCTACTCGTTGACGGCATGGATATCAGTCAAGTCCCGCCCTGGCAACGCGATATTGGCATGGTGTTTCAAAACTATGCGCTATGGCCGCACATGACCGTTAGGGATAACGTTGCTTTTGGTCTGGTTGAACGAAAGGTGGCACGCGCAGAACTCACGCAACGTGTTCAGACTGTTTTAGAACTAGTCGGTTTGACAGCGTATGCCAAGCGCTATCCCGGACAACTATCAGGCGGGCAACAACAACGTGTGGCGCTTGCCCGTACCATCGTCATCGAACCAAAAGTTCTTTTGCTCGATGAGCCTCTTTCTAATCTGGATAAAAATCTACGCGTGCAAATGCGCCAAGAGTTGTTGTCTTTGCAACGTAGGCTAGGTATCACTACAATTTTTGTGACGCACGATCAAGAGGAGGCAATGACCACCGCAGATCGCATGGCTGTTTTACATCAAGGTGTGGTGCAACAAATTGGAACGCCTGCCGAGCTCTTTGATACGCCTGCTAATCTCTTCGTGGCAGAATTTGTAGGCACGATGAACCGACTTCAGGCAACGGTAAAAGACATCCTTGACGAAACTCTTGTTGTCTCGCTTGAAGGAGGCACGCAGTGCACCTTTGCCACCAGCGCAGTGGCTCCTGGCTTATTTCATGTCTTGCGCATCGGCCTGCCTGTATCGGTGTGTGCAAGGCCGCATCAAATGTCCTTAAGATCTGCGTCGACTGAGCATGCCATGGCTCGATCCTCATTACTTACGTTAACTGGCACAATCATCTCAAAAGAATTTATGGGTCAGCAAACTCGGTATGTTGTCAGTGCCGGTTCGCAACCACTCATGATTGATCAAGTCCATCAAGTGGGTAACGCCACGTACGCAACGGGTGCACGGATCTTGATCGACATCCCCACTTCAAATATTAAAATTCTGGATACATAGCATGACCGAAATTTGGGTAGTGAGACACGGCGAGACGCCATGGAATGTCGTACGCCGTGTGCAAGGATGGGAAGATATTCCGTTGAACGAAAAAGGTGTAGAACAAGCACAAGCACTGGGTAAGCATCTTAAAACGCTCAAAGTAACAGGTGATGGCGTTGATGCGATCTACACCAGCGACCTCAAGCGCGCGCACCATACCGCCAGCATTTTGGCTGACGCGCTTGGCTTGCCCCTCAATATCGAGCCCGGCGTACGTGAGCGCCACTTCGGAGTGTTGCAAGGGCTGATCTATGGCGAAATGGATCAACACGCGCCTGAGGCTGCCAAAGTCTGGCGCAGTCGCGATCCTGATGCTGAGCTGCCTGGCGGCGAGTCGTTAGGATTTTTTCATCAACGCGTCGTACAGGCCATTGATGACATCGCGGGAAAACATCTTGATCAGCGTGTGATGGTAGTCAGTCACGGTGGTGCCATGGATATCATTTGGCGCCACGCCACCCAAGTCAGCCTGCGCGTCCCGCGCGAAGCGCCGTTACTGAACGCCAGCCTGAATCGCTTAAGCGTTTCAAAAGAAGGATGGAAACTTATCAACTGGGGCGACGTGCGTCACCTAGAACGCGGCGCCAGCGATGACATCACGTCGTCTTGAGTTGATGCACTTAACGTACTTGGCATCCTAGCCGCTAATGTCCTGTTCAAGAACCGGACAATCATGTCTCAAACTCAGCCAGTCTGCCTGGGTTTGCGCGGTGCATTCACCGCCAATCTGTCGTACAGCCAATTGGGCAGCAGGCGCATCAGCTTACCCACCACCCCCATCTGCCACGGGATCACCACGTAAGATTTTTTTTGTTGTATCGCCGCGAGCGCTTTCACTGCAAACACCTCAGCATCCATCAAGAATGACATGTGATAAGGATTTTTTTCGGTCATCTCTGTACGAATAAAGCCAGGCGCAATCGTCACGACACCAACGTGGTGCGGCTTGAGCTCTAAGCGCAAGCTTTCGCAATAGGTGGTCACAGCCGACTTTGACGCACTGTACGCTCCAGCACCCGGCAATCCTCTCACACCCGCGACGCTCGCAATACCCACCAGCGTTCCGCCTTGACGCTTGATCATTTGCGGGACAAAGGGCTCAAACGTCGATACCGTGGCCATGACATTGGTTTCAAAGATCGCCTTGAAGACAGCGAAATCATCGGTTTGCTCGGTCAGCGTGCCTGCACTGATGCCCGCGCAGGCGATCACCACATCCACCTCGCCCACTTGTTCGATAAAGTTGTGTGCAGCCGCGTAAAGCTCATTGCGATCTTGAACATCGACCACGTACAGATAGTGCCGCCCGGGCAAACTCGAAGCGAGTGCATGCAAACGATCGCGCCGGCGCGCCAATAACCCGAGTGTGTGACCCTGCAGCGCAAACTGCTTGGCGAGCGCCGCACCTAAGCCACTGCTCGCACCCGTAATAAATACTGCCACTTAATTCGCCTTCGCACCCGAAGCACGCACGATTTTCTGCCACTTAGCGAGTTCAGTTTCGTTGTACTTGGCAAACTCAGCCGAGGTCGAGCCCACAGGCTCAGCGCCCATGCCCGCATACTGGTCTTGCACCGATTGCAACTTAAGGGCTTGACTAGCCGCCTGGGATAACTGATTGACGATAGCCACTGGCGTACCCTTGGGGGCCCAGTAGCCGTACCACGTCGCGATATCAAAACCGGCATACCCTGACTCTGCAAGCGTGGGCAGCTCAGGCAGCGCTTGTGCACGCTTAAGCGTTGTGACCGCGATGGCGCGCAACTTACCCGCCTTGATGAATGGCATGGCCGAAGGCATTGAATCAAACATCAACTGCACTTGCCCACCCACCAAATCAGCCAAGGCGGGTGAACTACCCTTGTAAGGAATATGCTGCATCTCAATGCCCGCCGCGACCTTGAACGATTCGCCCGCCAGATGTTGCGCCGAAGCATTACCAGACGACGCAAAATTAAGTTTGCCCGGATTTTTTTTACCGTACTCAACTAAATCTTTAAGTGAATGCACGGGCAAGCTATTGGGCACCACTAATACCAAAGGCACTGCAGCCAGCTGCGTGATTGGCACAAAATCTTTGAGCGCATCAAATCGCATGTCCGGATACAGATGCGGATTAATCACGTGCAGTGACGCATTGGCTAAAAAGGTGTAACCATCTGGTTCTGCACGTGCAACCATTTCAGCACCAATCATGCCACTGGCACCCGGCTTGTTATCGACAATGATCGACTGGCCGAGTATTTTCCCCATTTCGGCAGCGACCACTCGAGCAGTTAAATCGGTGGGGCCACCCGGCGGGTAAGGCACAATCATACGAATCGCTTTATTTGGATACGTGCTGGCTTGCGCGAACGCGACTGGTGCGACGGCGGTGCTAGCGACACTTGCCACACAAAGTAGCTGCAAAACAAACTTTAAAGTGAACATAGAGACTCCGCCTTTTGAAATAGTTTAGGGTTAAGGCGCTAGCGCCGGCGCCTGAGTCACGATACCGGCCTCAAGTAGCCGCTGAATCGCGTCAACATTTAAACCGGCCTCAGTCAGCGCCTGGATTGAGTGTTCACCAATACGCGGCGCGCTGGTCACAGGGCGATGCAGCGGGTGCGAGGGCAAACCAATGTAGGGCAACTTGCCGACACCGGCCTGCTCAAGTTGTTGCGCCAAATTCAGGTGCACGGCCTGGGGGTGCTCGAGCACTTCGGTGTAATTGCGCACCTGTGCGTGCAATACATCGTGCTTTTGTAATAAGCCCACCCAATGAGCGGTCGTCTGCGTTTTGAGTAACGCGGCAATATTAGCCTGCAGTGCGGCGCGGTTCGAAAAACGAATCTCGTTTTCGAGATAACGGGGGTCTGTGATCCAGACTTCACGGTCCAGAGCTTTACAAACACGATGAAAATGATCGGTATTGACAGTCACAACGGAAAGTTTGCCATCGAGGGTGTCAAACACCGCATTCGGTGCACTGACCGCACCGAACGGACGTTTGCCTGCCATGGTTTGTTCGATAAAACAGGCACCTTGAAAGGCCGTGCAGGCTTCAAACAGGCTGACCTGAACATGTGTTCCCAGCTTATGCGCCAACCGCTGATATAACGCCGTTGCAGCCCCCTGCGAAGCATACAGTCCGGTCATGACATCAACCGCCAACAGACCCACTCGCCTGGGAATACCTTGCTCGTCTTGATTGGAAAACATCAAGCCGCTGTCGGCCTGCATGACTGAATCCGTAGCGGGCGCGTTCGCATAGGGTCCATCCTGACCATAACCACTGACGGACACATAAACTAGGTCAGGCTTTATTTTTGAAAGCGTGGCGTAACCCACGCCCAAACGATCGGCGACACCTGGTCGAAAATTTTGCACAATCACATCGGCTTGCAATGCGAGATCGAACAACACTTTCTTGCCCGCTTCTGTACGCGCATCTAGTGCCAACGCTTGCTTGCCCGCATTGAACTGAATCGCCAGTGCGCTCAAGTCACCCTTACCCACACCAACAAAGCGAATCCAATCACCAACCGGGGGTTCGACCTTTAAAACGTGCGCGCCCTGCTGCCAGAGTATGTGGGCACAGTAAGGGCCAGCAATGCCCTGGCTAATGTCCAAAACGCGCAGGCCAGCATAGGGGAGAGGGGTCGGTGTCATGTTAGTTCGCCAGCGATTGATGCAGTTCTTGTAACGAATACACCTTAATCCCAAGCCCTTCGCGCAGATACTGCATGCCCTCAACAGCCGCACGTGCGCCGGCGATTGTGGTGTAGTAAGTGACTCTGGCTGCCAGCGCTTGTGTGCGAATCGCACGCGAATCGGTGATGGCGTTACGGCGTTCTTCGACTGAATTGATCACCAGCGCGACTTCGCCATTTTTAAGCATATCAACAATGTGCGGACGACCCTCTGCAACCTTGTTCACGATCGCGACAGGGATGCCAGCTTCTTTGATTGCAGCAGCGGTACCGCGCGTTGCCACAACTTTAAAGCCCAAACCATGCAAACCGCGCGCGACTTCAACCGCTTTAGGCTTATCTTGATTTTTAACGCTAATAAAGACTGTGCCCGATTCAGGCAAGTTCACGCTTGCGGCCATTTGTGACTTGACAAAGGCCTCGCCAAAGGTCACACCTACGCCCATGACCTCGCCAGTTGATTTCATCTCGGGGCCAAGAATGGTGTCGACACCTGGAAACTTCACAAACGGAAACACTGCCTCTTTGACTGAAAAATAATGCGGCACCACCTCTTTGGTGATGCCTTGCGCAGCCAAGGTTTGACCAGCCATCACGCGCGCGGCAATCTTTGCCAGTTGCAAGCCTGTTGCTTTAGACACAAAAGGAACCGTGCGCGAAGCACGCGGGTTCACTTCAAGCACGTAGACGTCACCTTTTTGCACGGCAAATTGTACGTTCATCAAACCCGACACATTCAGCGCCCGTGCCATCAAGGCAGTTTGGCGCTTGATTTCGGTCGTCATCTCAACAGAAAGCGAAAACGGCGGCAAGCTGCAAGCCGAGTCGCCAGAGTGCACGCCCGCTTGCTCAATGTGTTCCATCACTCCGCCAATAAACACCTCTTGCCCATCGCACAGGCAATCAACATCGATCTCAATCGCGTCATTCAAAAAGCGATCAAGCAATACTGGCGAGTCATTGCTGACCTTCACGGCCTCGCGCATGTAGCGCTCGAGATCACCTTGTTCATGCACGATTTCCATGGCGCGACCACCGAGCACATAGCTTGGACGTACCACCAAGGGGTAGCCGATTTCTTGAGCATGCGCCAAGGCTTCACTTTCAGTGCGCGCAGTGCGATTAGGCGGCTGGCGCAGATTGAGTTTGGTTAATAATTTTTGAAAGCGCTCGCGGTCTTCRGCCACATCGATTGACTCGGGGCTAGTCCCAATGATTGGCACACCGTTGGCTTCAAGCGCACGCGCGAGCTTTAACGGCGTTTGACCGCCATACTGCACGATCATACCGACTGGCTTTTCGATGTGTACGATTTCAAGCACGTCTTCGAGTGTGACGGGCTCGAAGTACAAACGGTCAGACGTATCGTAATCGGTCGACACGGTTTCGGGGTTGCAATTGATCATGATGGTTTCAAAACCATCTTCGCTTAACGCCAGCGCGGCATGCACGCAGCAATAATCAAACTCAATACCTTGGCCGATACGATTCGGGCCACCGCCGAGCACAATGATCTTTTTACGATTGGTGGGTTTGGCCTCGCACTCTTGCTCGTAGGTTGAATATAAATATGCCGTGTTCGTTGCAAACTCTGCCGCGCAAGTATCCACCCGCTTAAAGACCGGGCGTACATTCAACTGATGGCGCAGTTTGCGCACCTCGCCCTCAACAGTATCCAGCAAAAAGGCTAAACGGCGATCAGAGAAGCCGCGGCGCTTCAGTTGCCACAATGTTTTGTAATCAAGGTCGGCCAGCGTGCGTTGCTCAAGCGCCAATTCAATATCGACAATTTCTTTAATCTGCGCTAAAAACCAAGGATCAATCTTGGTAAGTTGATGCACTTCTTCCATCGTGAAACCTTGCGCAAAGGCATCACCCACATACCAAATACGCTCGGGGCCCGGCTCGCCCAGTTCGATTTGAATCTTTTCACGATCCGTGGTTTTTTGATTCAGGCCGTCTACGCCAACCTCTAAACCGCGCAGAGCTTTTTGAAAGGATTCTTGAAAGGTGCGACCAATGGCCATGACTTCGCCAACCGACTTCATCTGCGTGGTTAAGCGTGAGTCAGCTGTTGGAAATTTTTCGAAAGCAAAACGGGGCACCTTGGTGACCACATAATCGATCGTAGGTTCAAACGAAGCCGGCGTTGCACCACCCGTAATCTCGTTTTTTAGTTCGTCTAAGGTGTACCCCACGGCCAAGCGGGCTGCAACTTTAGCGATCGGAAAGCCCGTGGCTTTTGACGCCAACGCAGATGAACGTGACACACGCGGATTCATCTCGATCACAATCATTCGACCATTATGCGGATTGACCGCGAACTGTACGTTTGAGCCACCGGTATCGACACCGATTTCGCGCAACACCGCGATTGAGGCGTTACGCATGATTTGATATTCTTTATCTGTCAGCGTTTGGGCAGGTGCCACCGTGATCGAGTCACCGGTGTGCACGCCCATCGGATCGAGGTTTTCGATCGAGCAAACGATAATGCAATTGTCAGCACTGTCGCGCACGACTTCCATTTCAAATTCTTTCCAGCCGAGCAAAGACTCTTCAATTAAGAGCTCTTTGGTAGGTGAGGCCTCAAGACCGCGCCGGCAAATGGTTTCGAACTCTTCAGCGTTATAGGCAATACCCCCGCCGCTACCGCCCAAGGTGAAGCTAGGGCGAATGACTGCTGGAAACCCGGAGGTGCCGAGTTCAATGCCGATGCGACGTTGAACTTCCCATGCCTCTTCGAGCGAGTGCGCAACCCCTGACTTGGCCGACTCAAGCCCAATCGCAGTCATGGCGACTTTAAATTTTTGACGGTCTTCTGCTTTTTCGATCGCGTGCGCGTTCGCACCGATCAGCTCAACCTTATATTTTTTAAGGACACCGTTTTTATCAAGATCGAGCGCGCAATTCAAGGCGGTTTGACCGCCCATCGTGGGCAGCACAGCATCAGGGCGTTCTCTCTCGATGATTTTTTCGACCACTTGCCAGGTGATGGGCTCGATGTAGGTGACATCGGCCGTTTCTGGGTCGGTCATGATGGTGGCCGGGTTGCTGTTAACCAGCACCACACGATAGCCCTCTGCTTTGAGCGCTTTGCAGGCCTGCGCGCCTGAGTAATCAAATTCGCACGCTTGCCCAATCACAATAGGGCCAGCGCCAATAATCAGGATAGTTTTTAGGTCGGTACGCTTGGGCATGGTGACTCTTTATTTGTTGCTGGCCATCAGGCTCATGAATTGATCGAACAAGACAACGATGTCATGTGGCCCAGGACTCGCTTCGGGGTGCCCCTGAAAACTAAACCCAGGGCGGTCGGTTAACTCGAACCCCTGCAAGGTCCCATCAAACAGCGAAACGTGCGTGGCTCGCGCGTTGGCTGGCAGCGTTTTTGCGTCAACAGCAAAGCCATGGTTTTGTGCGGTGATGAACACGCGGCCAGAGGCCAGATGCTGTACGGGATGGTTTGAGCCGTGATGGCCGGTTTTCATTTTGAGTGTCTTGGCGCCCAGGGCCAAGCCCATAATCTGATGACCCAGGCAGATGCCGAAGGTTGGCAGTTTGCGCTCAAGAAACACTTTTGTAGCCGCAATCGCGTAATCACAAGGATCGGGGTCACCGGGCCCGTTGGATAAGAAGACGCCGTCGGGCTTGAGTGCAAAGACTTCAGCGGCGGTAGTTTGTGCCGGTACGACGGTGATGCGACAACCGCGCTCTGCCATTAGACGCAAAATATTGGATTTGACTCCAAAATCGTAGGCCACCACGTGGGGTAATTGGCTGTTGCTTTGGCCAAAACCTTGCTCGAGCTGCCAAGTGGTTTCTGTCCAGCTAGTCTGCTTAGTGGCGGACACGACTTTTGCCAAATCTTGGCCCGACATCCCAGGAAACTTTGCCGCCAGCTTTAAGGCTTGTTCGGCGTCGTCAGCTACCAAAATACAACCCCCTTGCGCGCCACCTTCTCGCAAGATGCGAGTCAGCTTACGGGTGTCGATCTCGGCGATCGCAACAATACCTTGCGACTTGAGATAGTCGGGCAAAGACTGTGTTGACCGAAAGTTAGACAATTGCTCGGGGCAATTGCGCACAATCAAGCCGGCAGCGTGAATTTTGCCGGATTCGACGTCTTCTACGTTGATGCCAGTGTTACCAATATGCGGATACGTTAGCGTGACTATTTGCCCGCTGTAGCTGGGATCAGTCAGGATTTCTTGGTAACCTGTCATGGCCGTATTGAATACAACCTCGGCGACCGTGTGGCCCTGAGCCCCGATCGAGACGCCCTGAAAGACGGTTCCATCGGCGAGCGCTAGAATTGCAACAGCACGCTTTGACTGGGGGGCATTTTGCTTGGCGCGTAGTTCTTCAAATATATTCGGCAGCACAATCAACCCCAGCGTTAAAAATTAGTAAGCAAACCTTGGAAGTATAACTTATGGCTAGCCTTCTCGACTCTCTGCGCACCCAAACCACCGTTGTGGCCGATACTGGCGACTTCGAGAGCATGCGGCGCTATTTACCGACCGACGCCACCACAAACCCCTCTTTAATCCTCAAAGCGGTGCAGCAAGACGCCTATCGCCCGATGCTTGAACGCTGTGTAAAAGCCAACCCCAAGGCTTCAACGAGTGACCTCGTTGACCAGTTGCTCGTCTCCTTTGGAAAAGAAATCCTTAATATTGTTCCTGGTCGAGTATCAACAGAGGTGGATGCGCGCCTGTCTTTTGACGCGGTTGCCACCATCGAGCGTGCTCGGCAGCTGATTTCTCTGTATCAAACGGCTGGCTTTGGTCGCGACCGCATCCTGATCAAAATTGCCGCCACCTACGAAGGCATACAGGCAGCCCGCGTGTTAGAGGCTGAAGGTATTCATTGCAACCTGACGCTGTTGTTCTCGCTGGTGCAAGCGGTTGAGTGCGCCGATGCGCGCGTACAGTTAATTTCACCCTTTGTAGGTCGCATCTATGACTGGCACAAAAAACAACAAGCTAGCAAATGGGACGAAACCGCCAGCAGCGGCGTGAACGACCCGGGTGTACTGTCGGTATCAACAATCTACAGCTACTACAAAAATTTTGGAATCGCGACTGAAATCATGGGCGCGAGCTTTAGAAACACTGGGCAGATTTTGGCGCTTGCCGGCTGCGATTTATTAACAATCAGTCCCGACTTGTTGGCTAACCTCAGTGACGCACAGGGTGAAGTCACCCCTTGTCTAAACGCCACCTATGCGAAAGCTAACGTACCCGAACGCTTACCTTCGGGCGAGCAAGCATTTCGCTTTTTGCTAAACGAAGACGCGATGGCAAGCGAGAAATTATCTGAAGGGATCCGCGCGTTTGTCGCCGATGCACGCAAGCTTGATGCGTTGATCGAGGCGCAGCGTTAGATGCAAACGCCTCAGG